>NZ_JAIQXT010000009.1 GCF_020177055.1 Sphingomonas sp. R647 | reverse complement strand
CGGCCCGCTCCCCCACCCGGCCACCCATAGAATACACTGTCGTTGGGTGGCCGGGTGGGGGAGCGGGCCGGTGCCGCGTTCAGCGCAGCTGAAATGCCCCTTAGGGTATCGACAGCGGTTCGGCGAGGGTTTGCGGGAACGCGCGGATAACAGCGGGGGCGAGCTTGGCGGCGAGTGCCGAGGGGGTGTCGTTCCGCGTCCCTTCCGCCTGCGCGGTCAGGGCGCTGCCGCTCCACACTACCTTGTCATCCGCACGGCTGACCAGCTCGACCGTCAGCGTGGTGACGATCAGGCCGCGCAGCTGGCGCTTGTCCGACGGCAGCGTGACACTAACCGCCCCGCCCCAATTGCCAAGGCCGCCCGATGCGCCCTGTTCGCGCCCGTTCGACGCGACCGCGCCGCGCGCCGCACGGGTCAGGCTGATCCGGGCGATGTAGCGGCCCCGTGCCTGCGCCGGGAGTGCGGTGAAGCGTGCGTCGAGCAACGCCTGTTCGACCGCATCGGCGAAGGTCTGGCGCACCGCTGCGGGAGTGGCTTCGTCCTTCACCGCCTCGACCGTCACCGTGCCGGGAGTCGGCACCGGGGCGTCCTGAACGCCGGAGGCCAGTAGCGCCAAAGCTGCCATCCACATCATCGTCATTCCTTTCTAACGCTCACTCGGCACGCACCGAGTCCAGTCCATAGTCGACCCGGATCCGAACCCATTCGCCAACCTGATACTGCCCGCGCAGCCGGGGTGGGCGGACGCGGAACTGCCAGGCGGCGGCGAGCCATGCGCGCCCGATCTGCGCGCCATCTGGATACTCGTCGATCAGCACGCAGCTGTCGACGCGATAATCGGCCACCGTCCGGCAGGCGATCGTCGCCCAGCCCGGCGCGCGGGCCGTCGACAGATAGCCGCGCGTTTCACTGTCATAGGGTTTGCGGAACCAGGACGCGGCGTAGAGCGGCTCGCCATTGGGCCCGCGCCCTTCGACGCGGCGCGAATCCCCGGGATCGGGACCGGGCGCAGGGGGGCCGGCGACGCGGCGCGCGGGTGCCGCTGGACCCGCAGCGGGTCGGCGCGGCAGCGTGGCGATATCGGGCAGGCGACTCAGCGGGATGTCGAGCAGCAGCGGCGGTTCGGGCGCGGGATCGGCGACCACCGGGTCCGGTGTCGGCGGCGTTTCCGCGTCGCGCGGCTGGGCGCGCTCGGTCGGCTGGGCCACGGCGTCAGCGGGGCGGGCGTCGGACGGCGGCTCTGGCGCGGATTCGGGTTCGGGGCTGACGCCGAACGTCGCCATCGGCACGGTCTCTTCCGGCGGGGTCAGGATCTTGGGCGCGAGGGTCAGCAGCAGCAGCGCCAGCAGCAGCTCGATCAGCAGCGCCAGCGCGATCGCCACCGCGCGCGTGCCGAACCGATCACGCACGCGCTGAAGCAGCGGGCGCGAGTCTTGGACTGGGGGTGGGACGGCGATACTCGACAAGGCGCGCTCGAGTTGCCCGCGCATTGCGTCGAAATGATGTCGGGCTTTTCCCCCTCCCGGAAAGGGAGGGGGATAAAAGTCCTAAACCCGTTGCAGCATCGCCTCTGCAACCGCGCGTTCGAGGTCGGCCTGGGTGAAGGGCTTATTCAGCCGGAGCAGTTGGTCCGCCGCGTCGGCGGGGGTTTCGCCATAGCCGGTGGCGAGGATGATCGGCAGTTCGGGGCGCAGCGCGCGTGCTCGTGCGATCAATTCGGTGCCGGTCATACCGGGCATCGCCTGATCGGTGACCAGCAGCGCGATATCCTCCCGCGCCTCGAGCTGCTCGAGCGCGGCGGTGCCGGAGTCTGCCTCAATCGCCTTATGCCCCAGATCGGTGAGCAGATCGGCGGTGTTCATCAGCACCAGCGGATCGTCATCGGCCACCAGCACGACGAGCGACCGGGTCGCTGCCCGACCCGCGACACTGCGCGGCGCGGCCACGGCGGAGCGCGCGCCGTCACCGGCGACGGGCAGCCAGATATGGGCGCAGGTGCCGCTGCCCGGATCGCTCTCCATCTCCAGCATCCCGCCATTCTGGCGCGCAAAGCCGTGGATCATCGACAGGCCAAGGCCGGTGCCCTTGCCGACGCCCTTCGTTGTGAAGAACGGCTCGGTGGCGCGTGCGAGCGTGGCGGCATCCATGCCCATCCCCTCGTCGCGCACCGTCATCCGGACATAATGGCCGGACGACAGGCCGCGGACTTCGCCGATCACTTCGCGCTCGACGCCATTGATGCAGATGCGTCCGCCGTCGGGCATCGCGTCGCGAGCGTTCACGACGAGGTTTACGAGCGCCATTTCGAGCTGGTTGGCATCGGCCGAGACCGCGGGCAGATGAGCGGGGAAATCGACCTCGATCCGCCACGACGGACCGATCGTGCGTTCGAGCAGGCCGCGCATGTCGGCGACCAATGCGGGGACGTCGATCCGCTCGGTCTTCAGCTCCTGCCGCCGCGCAAACGCCAGCATCCGCTGCGTCAGCGCCGCACCGCGATCTGCCGCCTGCATCGAATTGTCGATCAGGCGGGTGATCTGCGCATCATCCTCGGGCAGGCGTTTGCGCAGCAGCGTGAGGCCGCTGATGATCGCCATCAGCAGATTGTTGAAGTCGTGCGCGACGCCGCCGGTCAGCTGGCCGATCGCCTCGATCTTCTGCGCCTGGAACAGCGCCTCACGCGCGACTTCCAGCTCGCGCTGCGCCTCTTCGCGTTCGGTGATGTCGCGGGTGATCTTGGCAAAGCCGATCAGGCGCCCGTCATCATCGTGAATTGCGTCAAGCACCACGCTGGCACGGAAACGGACGCCGCCCTTGCGCATCCGCCACCCTTCTGCGGCAAAGCGGCCGAGACGGCGTGCGGTTTCGAGCGCGCGCTGCGGCTCGCCGGCGGCGCGATCCTCGTCGGGATAGAAGGTCGAGAAATGCGCGCCCATGATCTCGTCGGGGGCATAGCCCTTGATCCGCTGCGCCCCGGCATTCCAGCTCGCCACCACGCCGCTGGGGTCGAGCATGTAGATCGCATAGTCGGTCACGCCCTGAACCAGCAGGCGGAACTGGGTGCGGCTTTGTTCGAGCGCGGCGGCGCGCTCGGTCGCGCGGGTTTCGAGTTCGGCGTTGAGTTCGCGCAGCTGGATCGCGGTCTTGCGCAGCTCCGCCTCGGCCGCCGCACGCTCGACATGCGCCCAGCTGCGGTCGGTCACCTCGCGGATCAGCGCGACCTCATCGGCGGTCCAGACATGCGGTTCGTCGTGGTGCGCCGCCATCAGCGCGATCAGCCGCCCGTCCTTGACCAGCGGCATGCAGCAGGTGGCGGCGATGCGGATCGACTGGAACGTCGCCGCCTCATGCCCGGGCAGTTCGACGGCATTGTCATCGAGGATTAGCGGGCGCCCGGCGCTGAGTTCGCGCACCGCCTGTTCGCCGAATGCGGCAAAGCTGTAATGCCCGATGGTCGAGGGCAATCCCGACCGCAGCCATTCGCCGCGGATCGTCAACCCGGTGCCATCGGCGTCCATATCGGCATAGGCGCAGTTGGATGCGCCAAGATGTTCGGCAAGCTTGGCCGTGGTGATCGCAAGGACTTCCAGCGGATCGGTCGCGCGGCCGGTGTCGCGGTCGAGCGCGTCGAGGAAGCGCAGCCGCGCCTCGCTCTTGCGCAGCGCCTGTTCGGCGAGGACCGACTCGGTCGTCTCGACCACCACCGCCATCACCCCGGCGGGGTGCCCGTCATCGTCGAACACGGGCGAGTAATCGAGGTCGAGCCAGCAATCCTCGAACACCCCGGTGCGGTTGAGCTTCAGCCGGTGGTTGCGGTAGGCGAGCGTGCCGCCAGCAAGGCCGACGCGCATGACATGTGCGTTGAGATCGGCGACTTCGGGCCACGCCTCCAGCACCTTCATGCCGAGCAGGCCGGGATGGCGTTCGCCGGCGAACTGCGAATAGCCGTCATTATAGATGAGGTAACCGTCCTCGCCCCACAGCATCACCAGCGGGACTGGCGAGTTGACGAGGAAGGCGACGATACTGCGCAGGCTTTGCGACCAGGTCTCGATCGCGCCCACGCTTGTCGCGGCCCAGTCGAACGCGGCGATGCGCGCGCCCATCTCTCCATCATTGGTCAGGAATGCCGGGACGTTCGCCGCCCGCGCCGCAGTTGATCTCACGCCCGCTCCAATACATGCCCCCGGGACGGCGCGCATGCACCGTCCCGCAGCATCAACGCGCGGGCGTAACGAATGATCCCAGGCGGACTAAAGTTTTGGGATCGGGCGGTTTAGCTCTACCGCGTCGGGTAGTTGGGCGCCTCGCGCGTAATCGTCACGTCGTGGACATGGCTTTCGCGCAGGCCGGCATTGGTGATGCGGACGAACTTGCCCTTCTGCTGCAGCTCAGGGATGGTCGCTGCGCCGGTATAGCCCATCGCCGCCTTGATGCCGCCGATCAGCTGGTGGATCACGTCCTTGGCCGGGCCCTTGAACGCGACCTGCCCCTCGATCCCCTCGGGGACGAGCTTGAGCTGATCCTTGATGTCGCCCTGGAAATAGCGGTCGGCCGAGCCGCGGCCCATCGCGCCGACGCTGCCCATGCCGCGATAGGATTTGTACGCGCGGCCCTGATACAGGAACGTCTCGCCCGGCGCTTCCTCGGTCCCCGCCAGCAGCGATCCGACCATGCAGGTCGAGGCACCGGCGGCCAGCGCCTTGGCGAGGTCGCCCGAGGTGCGCAGGCCGCCATCGGCGATCACCGGCACGCCCGACTTGGCGGCTTCGTTGGCGGCATCCATCACCGCGGTCAGCTGCGGCACGCCCACGCCCGCAACGACGCGGGTGGTGCAGATCGATCCGGGGCCGATGCCGACCTTTACCCCATCCGCGCCCGCGTCGATCAGCGCGCGGGTGGCGGCGGCGGTCGCGACGTTGCCCGCGACGACCTGGACGCGGTTCGACAGCTTCTTCACCCGCTCGACCGCGCGCGCGACGTCCTTGTTATGGCCGTGCGCGGTGTCGATGACGATCAGGTCGACTTCGGCATCGACCAAGGCGGCGGTGCGCTCAAACCCCTTGTCACCCACCGTGGTGGCGGCGGCGACGCACAGGCGACCGGCACCATCCTTGGTCGCATTGGGATAGTTCACCGCCTTTTCGATGTCCTTGACGGTGATCAGGCCGACGCAGCGATAGTTTTCGTCCACCACCAGCAGCTTTTCGATGCGGCGCTGGTGCAGCAGGCGGCGGGCTTCTTCCTGCCCCACGCCGATCGACACGGTGGCGAGGTTGTCGTGGGTCATCAGCTCGCTGACCGGCTGCCCCGGATTTTCGGCAAAGCGCACGTCGCGATTGGTGAGGATGCCGACCAGCTTGCCATCACCCTCGGTCACCGGAATGCCGCTGATCTTGTGCCGCGTCATCAGCGCCTGCGCCTCGGCCAGCGTGCCGCTGGCGCGGATCGTGATCGGGTTGACGACCATACCGCTTTCGAAGCGCTTGACCTGCCGCACCGCCTCAACCTGCTCATCAATCTCGAGATTGCGGTGGAGCACCCCAATTCCCCCGAGCTGCGCCATCACGATCGCCATGTCCGCTTCGGTCACCGTGTCCATCGCCGAGGACAGGATCGGGATGTTCAGCTTGAGCGAGCGCGTAACGAAGGTGCTGGTGTCCGCCATGCTCGGCAGGACCTCGCTCTCGCCCGGGTACAGCAGGACGTCGTCGAAAGTGAGGCCGAGGGGGATATCCATGGGGTGCGCCAATGTCCTGAGTCGAAGATTGGCGGCCCATGTAACCGCGCTATGTGACGGGCGCTAGGGGGTGCTGCGTCGCAGCGCGGGACAGCGCATCAGCCGTTCAGTTTTTGCAGCCATTGCTGCGCCTGTTTGGGTTCCCCCACGGCGTGCGCACCCACTTTCCCGCGCGACCGGAGAAACTCGGCGTGAAGGTCGAACGGCGGCAGCAACAGGCGCTCGCGCATCACGTTGATGTCGTCACCCAATTCGGTCAGTTCGGCGACCATCGGCGCAGCGGCAGCCCGGCTGGCGCGATCATCATTATGGCCGAACAAGCCCCAACGCCCCGCCGCCGTCACCTCAAGCGCCTTGATCAGCGCGGCGCGATAGTCGGCCTCCAGCTCGATCCGGTGTTCGTCGAGCTTCGCCAGGCGATCCGCCTTTGCCATCAGTTGTGCCCGCCCGCGCGCGCCAGCAGTGCCTTGGCGCGGTCGACATGCATCTCCTCGATCATCGCGTCCTTGTAGCGTTCGGCCCCGCCGGTGAACGCCGCGACCAGCGCGCGTGCCTCTTCGAGTTCCGCTTCGGTCGGATCGAACGCCGCGCGGGCGATGTCGATCTGGTTGGGGTGGATCAGGCTCTTGCCGTCAAAGCCGAGCAGGCGGCCTTCGGCGCATTCCGCCGCCAAGCCCTCGGGATCGTCGAGGCGATTGAACACGCCGTCGAGCACCCAGAGTTCGCGCGCCCGCGCCGCCAGCACGACCAGCTGGAGCGACAGCGCCATCTGTGCGCGGCCCGCCGCCGGGGGCAGCTTCAGCGATGCGGCAAGATCATTGGTGCCGACGATCAGGCCAGCCAGCTCGACGCCCCAGCCGGTGGTGCTGGCGATCGGGCCGACATTCATCACGCCCGCCGCGGTCTCGATCATCGCCAGCACGGGGCGGTCGGCATAGAGCGCGGCATAGGTGATTGCCTCCGCCGTCTCGACCTTGGGCACAATGACATGGGTCGCGGCGGATTTCTTCACCGCCTTGAGGTCCGCCTTCCAGTGATCGCTGTCCTTGGCATTGACGCGGACGCCGAACGGGCGGTCGCCAAAGCCTTCGACCGCGCGCACCGCCTCTCGCGCCGCTTCCTTGTCCTCCGCCTTCACGGCATCCTCAAGGTCGAGGATCACCATGTCGGCGGCGAGGCCCCTGGCCTTCTCGATCGCGCGCGGGTTCGACGCGGGCAGGAACAGCGCAGTGCGCGGCGGGGCGTAAATCGCTTTGCTCATGGGCCCTCTATGCTAGGATCGAATGGACTAGGAAACCCAGGGGACGCGTGATGGAACTGACGGTCGGCGCATTTTTCATCCTGATGGTGCTGGTGCTGATGTACCTGTTCGCCAGCATCAAGATCGTCCGCCAGGGCTATCACTACACGATCGAGCATTTCGGCCGCTTCACCACCGTCGCGCAGCCGGGGTTCAACCTCTACCCTGCGTTCTTCTATCGCGTGGGTCGCCGCGTGAACATGATGGAGCAGGTGATCGATATTCCGGGTCAGGAAATCATCACCAAGGACAATGCGATGATCTCCACCGACGGCGTGGTGTTCTTTCAGGTGCTCGACGCGGCCAAGGCGGCTTATGAGGTGTCGGACCTGTATGTCGCGCTGCTCCAGCTGACGACGACCAACCTGCGCACGGTGATGGGGTCGATGGACCTCGACGAGACGCTGTCCAAGCGCGACGAGATCAACGCGCGGCTGTTGTCGGTGGTCGATCATGCGACGACGCCATGGGGGGTCAAGATCACCCGCGTCGAGATCAAGGACATCCGCCCGCCCGCCGACATCGTCAACGCGATGGGCCGCCAGATGAAGGCCGAGCGTGAGAAGCGCGCCAACATCCTCGAAGCCGAGGGCAGCCGCCAGTCGGAGATCCTGCGCGCCGAGGGCCAGAAACAGGCCCGCATCCTTGAGGCCGAAGGGCGCAAGGAATCGGCCTTCCGCGACTCCGAAGCGCGCGAACGCGCCGCCGAGGCTGAGGCCAAGGCGACGCAGGTCGTCAGCCAGGCGATCGAGAGCGGCGGCACCCAGTCGCTCAACTACTTCATCGCGCAGAAATATGTCGAAGCGATCGGCAAGTTCGCGACCAGCCCGAATGCCAAGACGATCCTGTTCCCGGTCGAGGCAACGCAGCTGATGGGCACGCTGGGCGGGATCGGTGAGCTGGCGAAGGAAGCGTTCGGCAAGGTCGAAACCCCCGCGCCGCCCCCCACCCCGCCAGCGCGGGTGCGCCAGTCGCCGTTCGGGACGCCGCAGGAATGAGCGACTGGTTGTCCGATCAGGCCGGCTATGTCTGGCTGATCATCGCGGCGCTGCTCGCGATGTGCGAGCTGCTGATTCCCGGCGTGTATCTGACCTTCATCGCACTTGGCGCGGCGGCGACCGGTATCCTCGCGCTGGTGTTCCCCGAACTGGGCGCGATCGGGCAGTTCATCAGCTTTGCCGCGTGGTCGACGGTCGCGGTGCTGGTCGGCAAGCGCTGGTACGGCGCGAACCCGGTGCCGAGCGCGGACCCCGACCTCAACAACCGCGCCGCGCGGATGATCGGACAGAGCGTAACGGTGGTCGAGCCGATCAGCGGCGGCGCCGGCCGCGTGCGCGTCGGTGATGGCGAATGGCCGGCGGAAGGGCCGGACCTTGCCGCCGGGGAGAAGGCACGGATCGTCACCGTACGCGGCGGTGTGGTGGTGGTCGAGGCGGTGAAGGCGATCGAGGCTGACCTGCGTGACCAACCACGCGACGATCAGACCCAGAGCACGGGCTGACGCAGCGGGAAGTTGCGGATAATCTCTGGCAGCTGCGGGTCGGGATTCAGCCGCTTCCACAGGTCGAGATCAGCGGTGCGCCCGAGCGCCTGCCCGCCAAACAGCAATGCGACCTGACGCACCGGCAGCGCATCGAAATATTCGACATCGGGCTTGAACGGCCAGCGCGCCTTGTCGGCGATATAGGGCGCCATGAACGCCAGCGCGCGCGCCAGCGAGCGGCCATCCGAAGTAGCAAAGCGCCACAGATCGCCATCGTCCGATGCGACATGCGCCAGCGCGGCGAGCACGTCGAGGTTGAACAGGCTGTAGCTATACGGCTTGGTCCGGGCGATTTCGCGCGGCTGACTCCCGTCCGGCGCGATCTGATCGGGGATCAGGCGCGTGCGGAAGCGATCGCGGACGAAGCTGCGCACCGGTCCATCGCCAACAAGCCGGGCAAACTCCGCCGCCTGCAGCGCCCAGCAGCTGCCGTGATTATTCCGCTCATCGCGCTCGTCGGTGCCGTTCTTCGACGTGGTGAGCCAGCGCAGATAGGCACGGAACCAGGCGCGGATCGCATCGCCGTGGGCGAGGCGGAAGCGCTGCGGCGAACCACTGTCGAGCACCGCGACCGCGCGCGCGACCTCCACCAGATGCAGCGTGTCGATCACCCCGATCCCGCGCCCGGTGTTGATGCCGATGAGCGCCTGCGCGAAATCGAGGTGCGGCGCCATACGCGTCTGCGGGTCGACGAACCACGCATTGAGGTGACACTGGGCGTGGCGGGCATAGCGCAGGTCGCCGGTCAGCCGCCACGCCGCGACCAGCGCGGGCACCTGCACGCTCAAGCGGATCAGCGCCTGTCGGTGCGCATCGAACCGCGCCGGGTTGGAAAAGCCGTCGCGGCGGACATAGGGGCCGCCGGGATCGGCTGGGTTCGGCCACCAATAATCGCCCTCCGAATAATAATCATGGGCCGTTCCGGGGCTGCGCGCGGCGCGGAAGGCGGTGATCGTTACCGGCTGTTCGGCGAGGTAGCGCTTGGCGGCGAGCAGGATGCGACGACGGTCGATCACCGCGATATCGAGCGGCGCGGTCCGCGCTTTCGCGGGGATGGAGCCCCACGCGGCCAGCGCCATGCCGCCAGCCAGTATCGCACGCCGTTCGATCCCCATCGGCCCATCCTCTCCGTGATGCTTAATGTCATACAACTTGGCGATCATCGCGCAACCGTCCGGTCGGGGTGGCATGCGCGGCGCGCTGCGCTAAGGTAACCGCTGCAACCACCCCCTCCCGCGTATCCGGAGCCCGCATGACCCCCACCCGCCGCCAGTTTTTTGCCTCGACCGCCAGCTTCGCCGCGCTCCCCGCCCTCCCCGCCTGCGCCAGCCAGAGCGCGCCATCGGCGGATGCTGCGGCTGACGCGCTGTTGAGCGCGACGGCCGAGCAGTTGCTGACCAATTCGCCCGAGAGCGCGACCTCGCTCGGCATCGACAAGGGCGAGCGCACGCATCTGCGGTCGATGGTCGAGGATCGCAGCGTCGCTGGCCGCCAGAAGGTCGCCGAGGGGCTGCGCGCGCGGATCGCCCAGCTCGACGCACTCGACCGCAAGGCGCTGTCGCCGGTGATGCAGACCAATGTCGATGTCGTGCGCACCGCGTTTCAGGTCGGGGTGGACGGCATGGCGTTCGGCTATGGCGATGTCGCGGTCGGCGGGTGGCGCAACGCCCCCTATGTCGCGGTGCAGAATGTCGGCGCCTATCTCGACATGCCCCGCTTCCTCGACAGCGAGCATAAGGTCGAAAGCGCGGCGGATGCGGCATCGTGGCTGGCGCGGTTCGAGGGCTGGGCCGGACAGATCGACGGCGAGACCGAGCGGCTCAAGATCGCGTACGACAAGGGCGTCATCGCGCCGGACTTCCTGCTCGACAAATGCCTCAAGCAGATCGCGCTGACCCGCGGAACCGATGCGGGGAAATGGGAGCTGGTCGAGAATTTCACGGGCAAGAAGGTCGTGACCGGCGATCAGGCGGTGGCCGCGGCGAAGCTGGCGGCGGGCAAGATCGCCCCGGCGCTCGACCGCCAGATCGCAGAACTGAAACGCCACCGCGCCAAGGCGACGAGCGATGCGGGCGTGTGGAAATTCCCCGACGGCGAGGCCTATTATGCCTGGGCATTGCGCGCCGCCACCACCACGACGATGACCCCGGACGAGGTGCATCGCGCGGGGCAGGAGGAGTTGAAGGCGCTCCAGTCCGAGATGAATACCATCCTCAAAAAGCTCGGCTACTCCAAGGGGACGGTCGGTGCGCGGATGACCGCTCTCGGCAAGGATGACACGTTCCTCTACCCCGACACCGATGGCGGGCGGCAGCAGATCCTCGCCTATATGACCAGGACGATCGAGGACATGAAGGCGAAGATGCCGCAGGCGTTCCACACGCTGGTACGCGGCAATGTCGAGGTGAAGCGGCTGCCGCTGGCCGAGGAGCCGGGCGCGCCGGGTGCCTATGGCGGCGCGGGATCGATCGACGGCACCGTGCCGGGGCGGGTGTGGCTCAACCTGCGCACCACGCACCTCCATACCAAATACAGCCTTGCCACGCTCGCCTATCATGAAGGCATCCCGGGCCATGCCTGGCAGGGCGAGTATACCTTCAAGCTGCCGCTGGTCCGCTCGCTGCTCGGCTTCAACGCCTATAGCGAGGGCTGGGCGCTGTACGCCGAGCAATTGGGCGCGGAGCTGGGGGCGTATGACAGCGATCCGGTCGGGCGGCTGGGGTATCTCCAGAGCCTCGCCTTCCGCGCCTGTCGTCTGGTGGTCGACACCGGGTTGCACGCCAAACGCTGGACGCGGCAACAGGCGATCGAGTGGTTCGCCACCGCCAATGGCTCCTCGGTCGAGGAAGTCAGCGGCGAGGTCGACCGCTATTGCAGCTGGCCGGGTCAGGCGTGCGGCTACAAGCTCGGCCACACTGCGATCAACCGGCTGCGCACCAAGACGCAGCGCGAACTGGGGTCGCGCTATGATTTTCGGGGGTTCAACGATGCGCTGGTGCTGGGCGGCGGCGTGCCGCTGACGGTGCTGGAGAGCGTGATCGACCGGCATATCGCCAGCCGGAAAAGCTAGGGCCGCGCGTCTTCGGGAATCGCCCCCGCCCCGCCGCTGGAGCCCTGCTCCCCCGGCGCGGGCGGCAGCGGCAGTGCGACCGGCTCGCTCCAGCCCGGACGACCCAACTCCATGCGGCCACGCGGCAATGCCTCGGGCATTTCATCGCGGATGAACGCCAGCATCCCTTCACGAATGTCGCAGCGCAGGTCGAAGGCGTTGGCGGCATCCCGTGCGGTGACGAGCGCCCTCACCTCGATCGCATCCGGGCGGGTGTCGGTGACCTGCAGTACAAAGCCGCGCCCGTCCCATCGTTCATTGGCGCGCACCAGCTCCTCAAGCCGCGCGCGCAGCCGCGAAATGTCGGTGGTGGGGTCGAGCCAGAAAAAGGCGGTGCCGTGCAGCTGGCTGGAATTGCGCGTCCAGTTCTGAAAACTGTCCTCGAGGAATTTCGACACCGGCACCACCAGCCGGCGCTCGTCCCAGATCGCGACGACGACATAGGTCAGCCGGATTTCCTCGATCCGGCCCCATTCGCCGTCGATGATCACGACATCGTCGATCCGGATCGGTTCGGTGAACGCCATCTGGATGCCGGCGATGATGTTCTTGAGCGCCGGTTGCGCAGCGGCACCGACCGCGAGGCCGGCAAGGCCCGCCGAGGCCATCAGCGTCACCCCGACCGATCGCACGCCGGGGATCGACAACAACATCAGGCAAATGGTGACGAAGCCGACGAGGAACACTGCGACGCGGGTGAGGATCGCGCTGCGCGTGCGGCGGCGACGGGCGAGCAGATTGTCGGCGACGCTGATATCGGCGCTGAGTTCGACCGCCCGGCCGCCTGCGCGGATCATGTTGACTGCCAGCCAGCCGAGCAGCAGCGGCACGATCATCCCGGCCGCCTGCCCCCAGAAGGCGCTCGCCCCGTCGCCCAGATGCAGCAGCCGCCGGACCGATGCGAGCGCCAGCGCGACGAAGATCCAGCGCAACGGGCGCTCCGCCCGGTCGACGAACACGTCGTCGATCGAATCCGGGGTGCGCGCGGCGAGCCTGCGCGCGACCCGGATCGCGATCCAGTGCAGCACAAGCGCCGCCACGACCGCGACCGTCACGGTCAGCGCGTCAATGAGGATTGGGGGCATTGCCCAGTGCGCGGGAAAAACGTGCTGCATTGCAACAGGAACCGGCCGCGAACGGGCCGGTTCCCGTCGCGGTCATTTCTTGCCGAAGAAACCCGAGGCCAAGCCGGTCAGGTCGTTGAGCGGATTGCCGTCACCGTCACGGTCGAGCGCGCCGAGGATGCCGGCAGCGCCGTCGGTCTGCAGCATCGTCGCGAACTTGCCGAGCGCGCCTTCGCCGCCGATCTGCGCGATCAGGTCCTGCATCTTGTCGAGCGGCAGGCCGGTCGCGGCGGCGGCCCCCTCGGCCGTGTCGCCGGCCATCTGCTGATGCTTGGCCAGCGCCTGCACCGCAGACTCGACATGTTCGGGCGACAGGCCGACCTTGGCCGCGAGATTGGTGAGGCCGTCGGTGCCGCCGACCTGACCGAGAATGGTGTCGAGGATGCTCATCTGCGTCGCTCCTTGCGTGGGGAAATGCCCCACGCGATCCTACCCCGCCGGATGGAGGACGTCGAGGCGCGCGATCACCGCGCGGACGCCGTCATCGCTCGCGATGGCGAGGTCGATCGGACGCCCGTCCAATCCATCGTCATGCGCATTGAGGAACTCGAGCACGGCCGCATTGTCGCGCAGGCGTTCCCAGACGAGCGTCGCCACACGGCCCTGACGTGCCACCGCATCGGGGGCGAGGCGCGGCTTGTCGCTGTGACGGCGGAACTGGCGCGTGCGCGGCTTATCGGTTTCGGCAGGGGTCGGGGTCAGCATGGCGCGCGCGTCAGCGACCCTTCCTCGCCAAGTGCGCTGCGCAGCACGCGGATGCGGTCGGCATAGCCGCGCGCGAGGTCGCGATGCGACCGCGTGGCGCACAGGCAATCCGATGCCTTGGCGCGCATCAGCGAGACCTGATGTCGATAGAGGAGGTAGTTGAGGTCCATAAGGCGGCTCCCGTCATGTAAGCGGGAGCGCGAAGAATCTCTCAGTCGTCGGCGCCTACGGAGCAATGTGCCAACGATGATTGCTATATAGGTGAGCGACCGGAAAATAGCCAGCGCCATCCCCCGCCGAAACGTGTCGGCGGAGGATGGTGAAGGGATCAGACGGGCTCGGTCGCCTTGCTGCGGCTCTGCGGCGCGGCCTGGCGCACGCCTTCGTCGACATGGTCCGCGAATTGGGCGAAATTGGCGACGAATTCGTCCACCAGCTTGGCGGCGGTCGCGTCATATTCACCCTTGTCGGCCCAGGCGGCGCGCGGGTCGAGCATGTTGGGGTCGATGTCGCCGACCGCGACCGGGACCATGAAGCCGAAATTGGGGTCCTGACGGAACTCGGCATCCTTCAAGCTGCCGTCGAGCGCGGCGTTGAGCAGCGCGCGGGTGACGCGGATCGGCATCCGCTTGATCCCCGGCATCGTCGCCTTGCCGCCGCTCCAGCCGGTGTTGACCAGCCAGCAATCGACCCCACCCTTGGCGATCCGCTCTTTCAGCAGATTGCCATAGACCGACGGGTGGCGCGGCATGAACGGCGCACCGAAACAGGTCGAGAAGGTCGCCGACGGCTCGGTCACGCCGATCTCGGTCCCCGCGACGCGCGCGGTGTACCCCGAGAGGAAGTGGTACATCGCCTGTTCCGGCGTCAGCTTCGCGATCGGGGGCAGCACGCCATAGGCGTCGGCGGTGAGGAAGATGATGTTCTTCGGCACCGGGCCGAGATTGTCCGCGCTCGTATTCGGGATGAAGTCGAGCGGATAGGACCCGCGGCTGTTCTCCGCGAGGCTGTTGTCGAACAGGTCGATCTCACGCGTCTCGGCGTCCATCACGACATTTTCGAGCACTGTGCCGAAGCGCTTGGTGGTCGCGAAAATCTCCGGCTCGGCCTCGGCCGACAAGTTGATCATCTTGGCGTAGCAGCCGCCCTCGAAATTGAAGACCGCGGTGTCCGACCAGCCATGCTCGTCATCGCCGATCAGCGTGCGGCTGGCATCGGCCGACAGCGTCGTCTTGCCGGTGCCCGACAGGCCGAAGAACACCGCGGTGTCGCCATCCGGGCCGATATTGGCCGAACAATGCATCGGCATTATGCCCTTCACCGGCAGCAGATAGTTGAGCAGCCCGAACACGCTCTTCTTCATCTCACCCGCATAGGCGGTGCCGCCGATCAGGATCAGCTTTTCGGTCAGATTGACCGCGATCACCGTCTCGCTGCGGCAGCCATGCTTGGCCGGGTCGGCCTGGAAGCTCGGCAGGTCGACGATCGTATATTCGGGGTCAAATCCGGGCAGCTCGTCCGCTTCCGGCCGGCACAGCAGGGTGCGGATGAACAGGCTGTGCCACGCGAATTCGTTGACGACGCGGACGCGGACGCGATGCTCGGGCTGCGACCCACCATACAGGTCCTGGACGAACAGCGTGTCCTTGGTGCCGAGAGCGGCGAGGAAATCGGCCTTGAGCGCAGCGAAATGCTCGGGCGTCATCCCGACATTTGTGTTGCCCCACCAGACGCTGTTCTCGGTTTCGGCATCGCGGACGATGAACTTGTCCTTCGCGCTGCGCCCGGTGTGCTTGCCGGTTTCGACGACCAGCGGCCCATCCTTGGCCATGCGGCCCTCACCGCGCTGGATCGCATGTTCGACCAACGGCGCGGTCAGCAGGTTCCAATGGACAGGTTTATCCGCCGCGACGCCCAGCGCGTCGAGGCCGATCTTCGGGGTACGATCGGTCACGTCTCTCTCCTCACGCCGCACCTCTCCGCACGGCATTGCATTCGTATGCGTTGAGTCGCGCATAGGCGGCGGAAAAAAGGGGGGTCAACAACAGTAACCGGTGTCAATTGTGACCGAACGCGCTTATTTTTGGTGACAACGCTGACCTGTTGCAAAGGGGTTGGGTGAGTTGCAATTTGGGAGAGCAAGTCGAGCAAGGCGACCTGCAGGGATTGCGACTAATCGGACAAACGGGCTGCCGATGTTCGCCGTTACCGACAATTCGGCTTAGGCAGGCCTGAGTCAGTATGTGGGGACTCAAGAAGAGCATGAAGCGCGACACGTTGCGGGCGGCGTGACCGATACAGCTCCACAAGCATCTTAGAAACCAGGGTTTTCTGACTCAAACTCAATCAGGACCTTGGCCCAACTGGAATCTTCCAAATTAAACCGCAGCTGCCTCGCAAATAGCGGCAGATCGACCTCTCCTGAATCAACGTTCCCCACACCCATTTTTACGTTATTTTGCGCAATCTCAGCGATCGCCTGGTGAAACGACCATGCTGCAACATACTCTATGTCATTTGGGTCGCATGCTTCCATCACACGGTCGGCTACACCGTTGAGTTCCCAGCAGAGGAAGCCTCCACCAGCTAGCACCGTCGCCCCATCGAGCGACACGGACTGGGGCCATTTAGACCGAACGATAAGATACAGATCCTCCAATTTCATAAACTGACTCTAGTTGTCATCTAGGCTCTCGCGACTCGCCGCGCCTTTTTCAGCTTAAGGCCGCGGCTTCCGAATTCCACCAAGCTCACAGCCCCCTCCCCCGTTGAGCCCCGCCCCACATTCCGCTACCCCCTCCGCATGACCGCAACGATTGCGCTGGTCGATGACGACCGCAACATCCTGACGTCCGTGTCGATCGCGTTGCAGGCCGAAGGGTTTGTGACGCGGGTCTATTCGGACGGAGAGGCGGCGCTGAAGGCGCTGGTTGATAATCCGCCCGAGCTGGCGGTGCTCGACATCAAGATGCCGCGCATGGACGGGCTGGAGCTGTTGCGGCGGCTGCGTGAGAAGAGCCAGATCCCGGTGATCTTCCTGACCAGCAAGGATGACGAGCTGGACGAGGCGCTGGGCCTCGCCATGGGCGCGGACGATTACATCGCCAAGCCGTTCAGCCAGCGGCTGCTGATCGCGCGCATCCGCGCGATCCTGCGCCGGACCGAGCTGGTCGCTGCGACGGCGCAAGGCGAAGAGGCGCCGGCCGCCGAGGCACAGCCGGTGATCGAGCGTGGCCCGCTGGCGATGGACCCGGCGCGACACAAGGTGACGTGGAAGGGCGACAACGTCACGCTGACCGTCACCGAGTTCATGATCCTCGAAACGCTCGCCCAGCGGCCCGGCATCGTCAAGACGCGCAACCAGCTGATGGATGCGGCATATCAGGACGACATTTACGTCGATGACCGCACCATCGACAGCCATATCAAGCGCGTGCGCCGCAAGTTCCGGCAGGTCGATCCCACATTCGACGCCATCGAGACCCTCTATGGCGCCGGATATCGCTTCTCCGACGAATAGACCCGCCACGACGCGGGAAGAGCGCGACCTGTCGCTGCGCTGGTCCGGCCGGGTCAGCCTGACGCCGCGCATTCTGGCGGTGAATATCTTTGCGCTGGTGATGCTGGCAGGCGGGTTCTTTTACCTCGACAGCTATCGCGCGCGGATCGTCGACAGCCGGGTCGAGCAGGCGAGCCGTGAGGCGCGGCTGATCGCGCAGGCCGTCGCGATGACCCCGCCGAGCGACCGCACCGCGCTGATCGAACGCGTGGCGAGCGAGGCCGATATCCGCATCCGGCTGTATGATCGCGCCGGGCGGATGACGCTGGATACGCGCGCGCTGGGCCTCAACAATTTTGTGCTGCGCGATCCCGACAAGGATCCGTGGAACCAGAGCGCGGCGCGTTTCCTCGACGCGGTGTTTGACACCGTCGCGGGCGCGGACCGGGCGCAGCAGTTTCGCGAACGCGCGCCCGCCAAGGGGCTCGACTGGCCCGACCTCGCCGCCGCGCTCCGCTCCGGCGAATCCAGCGCGACCGTGTGGCGCGCGCCCGATCGCACGCCGGTGATCACCGCCGCCGCGCCATACGGCCCGGAGGGGGCGGTGTTCACCAGCTCCAACGCGCGCGACATTACCCAGCGGGTGCGGATCGAGCGGTTCCGGCTGGGGCTGGTGCTGGCGTTCACTGCGGGGCTGTCGGTGTTCCTGTCGCTGTTCCTCGCCCGCACCATCGTCCGCCCGCTGCGCCGCCTCGCCCGCGCGGCGGTGCGGGTACGGCTGGGGCGTGCGCGCGAAGTGGTGGTGCCGCGCCTGCCCGAGCGGCGCGACGAGATCGGGCACCTCGCCCGATCGCTGTCGGACATGAGCCTCGCCTTGCGTGCGCGGATCGACGCGACCGAGGCGTTCGCCGCCGATCTGGCGCATGAGATCAAGAACCCGCTCGCCTCGCTGCGCTCCGCCGTCGACGGCCTGATGGCGGTGCGCGATCCGGCGTTGCAGGAACAGTTGCTGGCGGTGGTGCGCGACGATGTGCTGCGGCTCGACCGGCTGATCAGCGATATTTCGGAGGCGTCGCGGCTAGACGCGCAGCTGTCCCGCGCCAAGTTCGATCCGGTCGATCTGTCCGCGATGCTCGCCGCGATGGTCGAGGAGCGCAGCAGCCGCGGGGTCGAGCGGGACATCCGCCTGCGTTTCGACGCGCCGATGGGGCCGATGCCGCGCGTGATGGGCGAAGGCGCGCGGCTGGAGCGGGTGTTCGCGAACCTGATCGACAATGCCGTGTCTTTCTCACCCGATGGCGGCACGGTCGCGCTGTCGCTGGCGGCATCGGGCGACATGCTCGAGGCGCGGGTCGAGGACGAAGGGCCGGGGGTGCCGGAAGATGCGCGCGAGGCGATCTTCCGCCGCTTTCACACCGACCGGCCCGCAGGCGAGGAATTCGGCAAGCATTCCGGGCTAGGGCTTGCGATCGCGCGGACCATCGTCGAAGGCCATCAGGGCAGCATCGACGTGGAGACGCGCGAGGACCGGATGCAGGGCGCGCGCTTCGTCGTCCGCCTGCCGTTCGTGCAGCCGGGGTGAGAGAGCGGGGAGTGTAGAGCTTGGCGATCCTGTCTTCCGAAACGCTGCATGCGTCGTGCGTCGCGATCGATGGTCGCGCGGTGCTGATCGAGGGGCGGTCGGGTGAGGGCAAGTCCGACCTGGCACTGCGGCTGATCGACCGGGGCGCGCTGCTGGTGTCCGACGACTATACGATCTGCACGCGGCGCGATGGCGTGCTGCACGCTGCGGCCCCGGCGACGATTGCGGGCAAGATCGAGGTGCGCGGGATCGGCCTCGTCACCCTGCCCCATGCCGATAGCGCGCCGATCGCGCTGCTCGTCACCATTCTCGACGCGCCGCCCCGCATGCCGGAGGGGCCACAGACGCGGAAGATCGCCGGAGTCGATGTGCCCGTGGTGGCGCTACCCGCCCTCGAACCCTCCGCGCCGATCAAGGTCGAACTGGCGCTGCGCCATCTGACGGAGCTGAAACGATGAGCAAGCGGCGGCCCAAGCAAATCCTGCTGGTCACCGGCATGTCGGGCGCGGGCAAGTCGACCGTGTTGCGCACGCTGGAGGATCTGGGGTGGGAAGTCGTCGACAACCTGCCCCTGCTGCTGCTCAACCGCCTGCTCGATACCGACCCGCCCGAGGGCAGCGACGGTGACGAGCGGCCGCTGGCGATCGGCATCGGCACCCGCACCCGCGCGTTCGACGCCGACAGCATCGTGCGCCGGATCAAGAAGCTGCGCGATGAACGCGGGTATGACATGGGGACGCTGTTCCTCGACTGTTCGGGCGCCGAGCTTGAGCGCCGCTATTCGGAGACGCGCCGCCGCCACCCACTGGCGCTCGACCGCCCGGCCAGCGACGGCATCCATCGCGAGCGCGAGTTGCTTCAGCCGCTGCGGCGCTGGGCCAACCGGGTGATCGACACCACCACCCTGTCGTCGAACGAACTGGCGCAGCAGATTCGCAAGAGTTTCTCCGGCCCCGGCCTGGGCGAGACGGTGGTGTCGGTGATGTCGTTCGGCTTTGCCCGCGGCGTTCCGGCGGGCGCGGACCTGGTGTTCGACATGCGCTTCCTGCGCAATCCGCACTGGGTCGAATCGCTGCGTCCGGGCACCGGCAAGGACGCCGATGTCTCCGCTTATGTCGCCGACGACCCGGCCTATGCCGAGGCGGTTACCCGAATCGAGGAGCTGATGCTGCTGCTCCTCCCCCGCTATCAGGCGGAGGGAAAATCCTATGTTACCATCGCCTTTGGTTGTACCGGCGGGAGACACCGGTCGGTCCATGTCGCCGAACGCGTCGCTGGCCGGTTGCGCGAAGCGGGTTTTTCGCCCACGGTAACGCATCGTGACTTGCAAACCGCGCCGCAGGACTCGCTAGAAGGCCCGCCGGCTGCAAGATGAACCGCATGGGACAAGCGTAAAGACATGATTGGACTGGTACTCGTGACGCACGGGCGGCTCGCGGAGGAGTTCGTCGTCGCGATGGAGCATGTCGTGGGCAAACAGGAACGCATCGCGACGATCGCGATCGGGCCGGACGACGATATGGAGGGCCGACGCGCCGATATCGCGACCGCGATCGGTGAAGTCGATGGCGGGCGCGGCGTGATCCTGCTGACCGACCTGTTCGGCGGCACTCCGTCGAACCTCGCCATTTCGCTGATGGATGCCGGCAAGGTCGAGGTGATTGCGGGCATCAACCTGCCCATGCTGATTCGCCTTGGCGGTGCGCGCAAGACGATGAAGGTGACCGAAGCGGTCGCCGCCGCGCGTGAAGCCGGACGCAAATACATCACCGTCGCATCCGAGGTTCTGGGCGAGGCCGCCGCTTGAGCCGGGTCAGCCGCACCGTCCTGATCGGCAACCGCCGCGGTCTGCACGCGCGGGCGAGCGCAAAATTCGTCACGCTCGCCTCGTCCCAGCCGTGCGAGCTGACCGTCGAGAAGGATGGCAACGCGGTCACCGGCACGTCGATCATGGGCCTGATGATGCTGGGCGCGGCCATGGGCGACACGATCACGATCAGTGCCGCCGGCAACGGCGCCGAGGACGCGGTGTTCAAGCTGGTCGAACTGGTCGAGGATCGCTTCGGCGAGGATTGATGCCCCGCGAAATAACCGCCTTTTCCAACCCGCTGGTCAAGCGGGTCCGCAGCTTGCGCGACAAGAAGCATCGTCGCGACGAGGGGCTGTTCCTCGCCGAGGGGCTGCGCATCCTGACCGAAGCGCGGGAGGCCGGGCATCTGCCGGCCTATCTGTTTTTCGCCAAGGGGCATGACACCCACCCGCTGGCGCAGGAGCTGATCGCCGCGACCGAGGCCGCGGGCGGTGAGGTCATCCAGACCGATAACGACATCCTGTCCAAGCTGTCGGGCAAGGACAATCCGGGCGCCGTCGTCGGCGTCTATGCCGAACTGCCCACCGACCTTGCCCGTATCGACCGCACCACCGCGCCGCTTTGGCTGGTCGCCGAGCGGCTGCGCGATCCGGGCAATCTCGGCACGATCCTGCGCACCGCCGACGCGGTCGGCGCCGGCGGGCTGATCCTGGTGGACGAGTGCGTCGATCCGTTCAGTGTCGAGGCGGTGCGGGCGAGCATGGGCGCGCTGTTCACGATTCCGATCGCGCGTGCGCCATGGGCGGAGTTCCACGACTGGCTGCGTGCCGGGCCGGGCCAGCTGGTCGGCCTCGCGCTGGAGGGCGCGGTCGATTACCGCGCGCCGGACTTCGCCGCGCCGGTGTTCCTGCTGACCGGGAATGAGGCGCAGGGCCTGCCCGCAGACTACGCCGCCGCGTGCGATGTGCGGGTCAAAATCCCGATGCTGGGCAAGGCCGACAGCCTCAATGCGGCCGTCGCCACTGCAGTGACGGCCTATACCGTGCTCGACCGGATCCGTCCCGCCAGCTGAGCCGGACTGTTGCCGAACGGCGACACTCCCGCCGCTCCGTCGATACGCGCTTGGAACAATATCGCGATTCCGTGCGTCGAACCGGGCATGTCTGGAGACGAACCGATGTTTTACGACACGACACCCTTTACCGCCGCCCAGAGCGGCTACCGCGTTGCCTTTCGCCCGGGGGAGCAGAATATCTGCCCCGGATGCGGCCAGTCGCACTGGATGATTGGGCGCATGACCGCCGAATGCGCCTTCTGTGCCACCGCGTTGCCGATCAACAATGGCGGCAGCATCGGCGGCAGCAGCCTCCACACCCGTCAGGGCGCCAGGACGATCGCGGCGTAATTACACGGGGGGAGGTTGGTAAGCCGCCTCCCCCGCGCTATGGCGCGCGCCATGACTGGCGCACCCCTCACCCTCTACAACAGCCTCACGCGCGCGCTCGAACCGTTCGCGCCGATCGATCACGCCAAGGGCGTGCGCGTCTATTCATGCGGGCCGACGGTCTATAGCGACCCGCATCTCGGCAATCTGCGGGCCTATGTGTTCACCGATACGCTCAGCCGCGTGCTGCGGTGGAAGGGGCATCGCCTCACCCATGTCCTCAACATCACCGATGTCGGCCATCTGACCTCCGACGCCGATGCGGGCGAGGACAAGATGGAGGCGGCGGCGAAGAAGCGCGGCATGAGCGCGTGGGACATTTCGCGCCACTATGCCGATGTGTTCCGCCGCAATCTGCGTGACCTCAACATCCGCACCCCCGATCATATGCCGCTGGCGACCGATTACGTCGCCAAGATGATCGACTTCGCCAAGGGCTTTGCCGAGGCGAATTGCTACCAACTCGACAGCGGCCTGTATTTCGACAGCAGCACGGTGCCCGATTACGGCAAATTGTCGGGCGGGCAGGACGACGCCGGCGAAGGCCGCATCGAGAGCGTCGAGGGCAAGCGCCATCCGCAGGACTTCGCGATCTGGCGCACCACCCCGCCGGGTGAGACGCGACAGATGGAGTGGGATTCACCCTGGGGCCGCGGCGCGCCGGGCTGGCACCTTGAATGCTCGGTGATGAGCGCCGAGCTGCTCGGCCTGCCGTTCGACATTCACACCGGCGGGATCGACCATCGCGAGATCCACCACGTCAACGAAATCGCGCAGAATCAGGCGCATTGCGGCTGCGGCGACAGCGGCGCCAAGGTCTGGATGCACAACAACTTCCTGGTCGATCGCGGCGGGAAAATGTCAAAGTCCAAGGGCGGCATCGCGACGCTCGACGCGCTGGTGGCAAAGGGAGTGCATCCGCTCGCCTATCGCCTGATGTGCCTGTCGGCGCATTATCGCAGCGAGCTGGAGTTCAGCGGCGAGAATCTGATGGCCGCTTTGGTACGGCTGCGGCGGCTGGTGCTGGCGGCGGAGAAATTCCGCGCGACCGAGGGCAAGGGCGGTGGCAATGCCGCGCGCTATCTCGAGCGGCTCGACGCGGCGATGTCCGACGATCTCAACACCCCCAAGGCGCTACCGGTGCTGGAGGAACTGCTCGCCGACAAGCAATTGGGACAGGAAGCGCGGCTGATGACGCTGACGCAGTTCGACACTGCGCTCGGCCTCAACCTGCTCGACCTGTCCCGCGCCGACCTGCGCGTCCGCCCTGCAGATGCACTGGTCACCGAAGCGGAGATCGAAACGCGGCTGGCGCAGCGCAAGGAAGCCCGCGCCGCGAAGGACTTCGCCCGCTCGGACGCGCTCCGCGATGAGCTGATCGGTGCGGGCGTCGAGGTGATGGACGGCGACCCGATCGGGTGGGACTGGCGGGTGGAGCTGTAGGTCGGGCAACTGGAATTGGCACCTGAAAGACGGAACTGCATGTGAAGAAATCAAAGCGGATCGTCGTTGTGCTAATCGTGACGACGGGCTTGTTGATGCCCGTGGTCGGCCTGCTATTTGCCGATAAATTGGTGCCGGTGCTCGGACCTGTAGTACCCCGGCCGGACGGGGTGCCAAAACAAGCCGCGGCAGCTTACAGCTTTAAAGACGGGATATTCTGGAGATGGCGGCGGGCCATGTCGCATGGCTGCGCAAACTGGATGGCAATGGACCTGTGGGCAACCGTCACACTTGCTCGCGGCCAAGAGCACTGCGACGGCAAGGGCAGATCCCTCCATTACGCATCATTTGACGCGCATGTAGTCTTTGATCGCGGTGGCGACGCTTGGATCGGCGGCAGACCCTGTCCATTTACCGTTCCATCGTCGGAGATTGCCGAATATTTGAAGCTCGCCAGGGAAGCTCGTTACGCTGCGGATACCGACGAGGAGCGCGCTATGCTCAAACAAGTCGAGCAGCGACTATCCGCCGCCAACGGCACCAAACTTACGACGGATCATACGGGTGGGTGCAATGACCTCCAGCCCGCCGACTATGCCGTCCCTCCAAAGCCACATCGGGATGTGTGGAGTCCAAACTGAATGATGGCATCGATGGGGGTACAAACACCAATGGGCGGCTCCCCCACTCGGGACCCTCAAACAAACCCCAAATTTGTCGTCGAGTAATTCCCGATATTCGGCAGCACCGTCGACATATTCCCCGCCGACACCCCGAACCAGCTCGCCAGCGTCGCGGCATATTGATCGACCGAGGTCGTCGGCAGCAGCCGCCCCTGCCCGACATCGCTTGGCGTATTGTGCCCGAAATCGGGGGCTGTGCCGTAGATGCGGCCGCCCTGCACCGCGCCGCCCAGCACGAAATGCATGCTGCCCCAGCCATGGTCCGACCCGTCGTCATTCTGGACCAGCGTGCGGCCGAAATCGGATGCGGTAAAGCTGGTCACCTTGTCCGCGATGCCCAGCGCGTTGGTCGTGTCGTAAAAAGCGCGCATCGCGTCGGCGACGCGGCCGACCAAAGTCGGGTGATCGCGGACGAGGAAGTCGTGCATGTCCCACCCGCCGATCGACACGAAAAACACCTGCCGCTTCGCGCCCAGTTCCTGCGACACCGAAATCAGCCGCGCGACGATCTTCAACTGGTCGGCCAGCGAATTGCCGGTCGGGAACAGCGGGAAGTTCGCGGCCGGTGCGCTGCCCAGCGCGCCATTGACCTGCGCATAGAGGTCGAGCGCGCGTTTCGACACGGTGGCGTGCTCGTTGGCGATCAGGTTCGCCTGCGCCCCGCCCATGATCGAACGCAACGCGCTCGCCGCGGCCGCTGAACCATAGAGGCTGGACGCCCCGTTGATCAGCGCGGTCGGGCCGTTGGTGCCGGTGACATATTGGATCGCGCTGCGCCCCGACAGATAGGTCGCATTGCCCGACGCGCTGATACAGGTCAGCGCGGACGTGCCGTTGCCGCTTTGCAGCAGATCGCCGATGCGCCCGCCCCAGCCCGACGTCGCGCCCTCCGCGCTCGATGCCTGCCAATAGCTTTGCTGGTCGTTATGGCTGAACAGCTTGGGCGGCAGCGCGACCGAACGGGCGTTGTATTCGGCCTTGGTCGTCGGGCGCACCAAAGTGCCGACATTGAGCACCGGGGCGAGCTTGCCCGCGTTGAACAACGGCAGCAGCGACGCCATCGTCGGCGCGAGCGCGAATTGCCGCCCGCCCAGCGAATTGCCCGGGTTGAGCAGCGTCGCGGTCAGGCGTCGCGCGTATGGCCCAGTGTCGGGCGCTGCGCGAGATAGGCGGCGTGGGTCGCGCTGTCATAGGGCGGCAGCGTGTTGGCGTAATCATTGCCGCCATACAGGAAGATGCACACCAACGCCTTGTAATCGCTGGCGACCGCCGCCGATGCTTCGCCAATCGCGGCAAGCTGGGTGACGAAGGGCGCGGCGGCGCCGGCGGCGCCGAGCGCGGCAGTGCGTTTGAGGAAGGCGCGGCGCGATTGGTTCTGGTCCATGTCCCGGCCCCTCACTTCAACGTCAGAAATTCGGGCGATGCCATCGTCAGCAGGACGGCGATCGCGATGCGGTTGTTGGTGTTGGTCGAACTGTCCACCGCAGTGCGGATCGCGGTGATGGTGCCGCTCGACACCTGTCCGGCGGCGAGCCACAGATTGATCCGGTCCACCAGCGCCGCGCTGTCCCCGGCGATACCGCTGATCGCCCCGTAATCGGTGCGCAGATCGGTCGTATTATTCACCACTGCCTGCATGTAGTTCACATAGCCGACGACGCTGATTTCATTGGTGATCTGCAATTCCGGCGCGACCAGCCCCGCCGTCGCGATCGGCGTATTGGGCGGGGTGTAGCCGGGGCGGAAGAAGTTGAAGACCGACGGGCTGCGGCCCATCGACTGCGCCAGCCGGTTGGTGGAATTGCTGGTATTGCCGGTGGTCCAGTTGCCCGACACGCTGGTCGCCCCGAACGCGCGCGCCCAGCCGGTCAGGCGCATGACCGGTTCGCGCAGCTTGCCCGCGCTGGTCGCGGTCGGCTCGGTCCGCGCCTCGCTGTCCATCAGGATCGCGCGGATCACCGCCTGCATGTCGCCGCGCACGCCCGATCCGTTGTCGGTGAACTTCGCAGCAACGCGCCCGATATAGGCCGCCGAGGGATTGCTGGTGACCAGCCGCTGGATCAGCTGTTTCGACACGAACGGCGGCACATTGGGGTGCGCGAAGATGGTGTCGAGCGCCTGCCGCACCGCGTCTGCGCCCGACGCTCCGGCAGAGACGGTGGCGCCAAGGAAGTTCGAAACACCGGTTTCATGCAGGCCGGTGTTGAAGATCATCGCCCGGCGATACCGATCGGGAGTGGTGTTGTCCGACCCGTCGAGCACAAGGCCCGTAAACACCCGCGCCAGCCCCGACACATCCGCCGGCGTGTAGGTTTCGACCGGCTGACCACTCGATGTCACCACGCTGCCGTCCATGTTCAGCCGGGTCAGGCCGATCGTGAACAGCTGCATCAGTTCGCGCGCATAATTCTCGTCGGGGACCGACCCGGTGCGGCTGTCCGCCTTGCGGTTGCCAAGGAAGGTCAGGAACGACCCCATCGCCGGGGTATAGGTCACGCGCTCGATCAGCGTGCGGAAATTGCCGAACGCATTGTCCATCAGCACATCGACATAGGCGGCCATCGCAAATTGCCGCCAGCTGAGGTTGACCCCGTCGATCCCGACGACAAGGATTTCGAGCAACGCCATGCCGACGCGCTGGCGCAGCTGATCGCCCGCCCCCGTCAGCTGGCTCCACATCGCATTGTCGAAGCCGTTTTCGTTGTTGACGTTGGTGCTGGCGTTATAACCCTTGCTCACCAGCCAGTCCCACAGGCTCGTCGGGCGCGGCTTGGCGAATTCGGCGGTGATCCAGCCATCATAGCCGCGCGCCTGGACGTCCGCGATATCGGCGGCAGTCGCGCCCATCGTCGCCTGCGACAGGAAGCGGCTGGCCTGTGCAGCAGTAGGCGGCGGGGCGGGGGTGGGCGTCGGCGTCGTCGGGCCGGGGGTGGAGACCACCCCGCCCCCGCTGCCGCCCGAATCGCATGCCGCCAGCGCGAGCGCGAGGCCGCTGACGCCGACTGCCGTGAAGCTGCCACCCGCGCGTGCCACATCGCCCGCGACCGCCGGTTGCGGCGCGAGCGGTTCATCCACCGCGATCAGCGGTGTTTCCAGTTTGTCCATCGGTCCCACCCCGGACGCACGGCACCTCCCGCGCCATGTCGCCCAACCACCAGCATTCTCCTTTCCAGCAGCGTGCGCCAGTCCAAAAGAGTATCAATCTGTCGCAAACCATATCCCCGCGCCGCGATTGCCCCGGCGCGCGGATCGCGCCATCCTGCAACGCATGAAAGCCGTGCTGCCCGCGCTCACCCGCCCGCTGATCGAACCCGGCCTGCCCGCCGGGATCGATGCGCATTGGTTCACCAGCCGCGAGGACGCGCTGGCGATGATCGGCGACGCCGATATCGGCTGGGTCGACATGAACCGGCCAGGCTGGACCGGCGAGATCGCGGCGGCGGGCGCGCGGCTCAAATGGCTCTCGACCATCTATGCCGGGATCGACGCGTTCGACATCGACCTGCTCAAGGCGCGTGGGACGGTCCTGACCAATGGCGTCGGCATCAATGCGATCGCGGTCGCCGAATATGCGGTGCTCGGCATCCTCGCCGCCGCCAAGCGCTTCGACGAAGTGGTGCGGATCGCCGACCGCCGCGAATGGCCGGGCGATGCGCCGGGCAAGACCGAACTGTTCGAAACGCGCGCGCTGGTCATAGGCTATGGCACGATCGGGCGGATGATCGGCGATCGGCTCAAGGCGTTCGGCGTCGCCGTCACCGGCGTGACCCGCTCAGGCAGCGACGGCACCCTGACCCCCGACACATGGCGCGAGCGGATCGGCGCGTATGACTGGATCGTCCTCGCAGCGCCCTCGACCGCGCAGACCGGCGCGATGTTCGGTGCGGCGGAGCTGGCGGCGATGAAGCCGGGCGCGTGGCTGATCAACATCGCGCGCGGCGATATGGTCGATCAGGACGCACTGATCGCGGCGCTGCACAAGCGGCGGATCGGCGGCGCGTTCCTCGACGTGGTGACGCCCGAGCCGCTGCCCGCCGACCACCCGCTCTGGACCGCGCCCAACACGATCCACTCGATGCACCTCTCAGGGCGCTCGCAGACCAAGATGTTCATGCGCTCCGCCGCGCTGTTTCTGGAGAATGCGCGCGCCTTCATGGGCGGCACGCCGATGACGAATATCGTCGATCTCGACGCGGGCTATTGAAGCCGGTTACACTCGGCAAAAGGGGGGAACGACATGCCGCCAATCGACGACATCGCACTCGACCGCCGCGCCCTGCTGCGCGCCGCCGTGCTCACCTCCGCCGGCGCGGCGATCCCCGGCGCCGCCTTTGCCGAACCGATGGCCAACCCATTCCTCAACGGCATCCACAAGCCGATGACCGAGGAAAAGACGCTCGCCAATCTCAAGGTGACCGGCACGATCCCGCCCGCGCTGAGCGGCCGCTATCTGCGCATCGGCCCCAATCCGGCAGGAGATATCGACGCGGCCAAGACCCATTGGTTTACCGGCGACGGCATGGTCCACGGCATCCGGATCGAGGGTGGCAAGGCGGCCTGGTATCGTAACCGCTGGATCCGCTCGAACCGCGTTGCGAAGATGACCGGCCTGCCCGCCGCGCCCGGCGCGGGCGGATCGGTCAACACCAATGTGCTGGGCATCGGCGGCAAGGCATGGGCGCTGGTCGAAGCGGGCGAGGCGCCGGTGCGACTGTCCGAAACGCTCGACTCCGAAGCCTATGACCGGTTCGGCGGCACGCTGAAGGGGCCGATCTCGGCGCACCCGCATCTCGACCCCTATGCCGGCGAGTTGCACGCCGTCTGCTATTTCGGGATGAATCAGAAGCAGCTGTGGCACGTCGCGCTGAACACCGATGCCAAGGTGATCCGCAGCGAGCCGATCCCGGTGCAGGACGGACCGTCGGTCCATGACTGTGCGGTAACGCCGAATTACGTGCTGGTGTTCGACCTGCCTGTCATCTTCTCGATGAAGCGGGCGATATCGGGCTATGCCTTCCCCTATATCTGGAACCCGAAGCATAAGGCGCGGATCGGCCTGATGCCGCGCCGCGGCACCGCAGCGGAGATGGTCTGGATCGACGTCGATCCGCTCTACATCTTCCACGCCGCCAATGCGCAGGAGACGGCGGACGGCAAGATCCTGCTCGACGCAATCGTCTATGACAGCATGTTCGCGACCAGCACGATGGGGCCGGACGTCAATCCGCGCGCGCTCGAACGCTGGACGATCGATCCGAAGGCGCGGCGAATCGACCGCGCGGTGATCGACAAGACGCCGCAGGAGTTCCCCCGGATCGACGAGCGGCTGACCACGCGCCAACACCGCTACACCTATACGCTCGGCCTGACCGGCGTGGCCTCGCCCGATCAACTCGGCGACGGCAAGATCTTCCGCCACGACCTCAAAACGGGCGGGCGCCTCACCCATGATTTCGGGAAGACCAAGGTGCCCGGCGAATTCGTGTTCGTCCCCGGCGACAAGGGTGAGGACGAAGGCTGGCTGATCGGGCTGGTCATCGACCGCAACAGTGAGTCCACCGACCTCGTGATCCTCGACGCGCAACGGTTCGACCGCAAACCTGTCGCCAGCATCCGCATCCCGCATCGCGTGCCGCCCGGCTTCCACGGCAACTGGATCGCCGATAGCTGACGCCACGACGCGGGTTATTGACGCTGCGTCACCCGACCCGCGTCGCCATGCCGCCATCCACCGGGAGCAGCACGCCGGTGATGAAGCGCGCCTCGTCCGACGCGAGGAACAGCGCCGCATTGGCGGTGTCGGACGCATCGCCCATCCGCCCGCCGAGCGGAACGCGCGCATTCCGCTCAGCGCGCACCGCGTCGGTGCTCCGCCCGGTCGCCCCGGCAATTCCGGCGACGGCCATCGGCGTATCCAGAAACCCCGGCAGGATCGCGTTGCAGCGGATGCCCCGCCCGGCATTGGCGTTGGCGACCGAGAGCGTCATCCGGTTCATCGCCGCCTTCGACACTTCATAGGCCATCTGAAATCCGCCGGCGAGGCTGGCGAGCGACGAGATGTTGACGATCGCCCCGCCGCGCTGCGCGCGCATTGGCGCCAGCGCGGCGCGGGTCATCAGCCACCCACCCTTCAAATTCACCGCCATGATGCGGTCGAATGCGGCTTCTTCGAGCGCATGGGCCGGACCGTCGCCACCGCCGATGCCGACATTGTTGACCAGGATGTCGATCCGCCCGAACCGCTCGACCGCCAGCGCGACCGCCGCGGCGCAGTCTTCAGCCTGAGTCACGTCTCCCGACATCGCGACCGCCGCCTCGCCGATCGCAGTCGCTGTCGCCTCGGCGCGGTCGAGCAACCGGTCCATGCACAGCACCTGCGCGCCCTCCGCCGCGAAGCGTTCGGCGATCGCGCGACCATTGCCGCGCGTCTCGCCTGGCATCTGCCCCGCCCCGGCAACAAGCGCGACCTTGCCCGCCAGCCTCATCGCGGAAAGTCCTTATCGAGCGTCTGGCCCGGATCAAGCTGAACCCCAAAGCTGTTCAGCGCCATCGACACCTGCGTGTACTGACCGACGGTATAGACAAGGTCCATGCACTGCTCACGGCTGAAATGGGTGGACAGTGCAGTCCAGCTGGCGTCGGAAATATGGAAATCGCCGGTAAGATCGTCGACCGCGTTCAGGATCGCTACGTCCCCCTGCGCCCAGCCGCCCGCGTCCGCGCCATGCTTGATCCCCTCAATCTCTGCGTCCGACAGCCCGGCGCGAATCCCGATCGGTACATGCTGGGTCCATTCATAACCCGAACGGCAATTCCAACCGGTGCGCAGGATCGCCAGTTCGCGCTCGCGGGCCGGAAGGCTGTTCGATCGACCGAGAATATAGCTGCCCCACGTCAGAAAGCGTTCCAGCGCCTTCGGCTTGACCGCCATCGTGCGAAAGATGTTGAGGACCGATCCGCGTTCGATATGCGATGCCAGTACCCGGCGCTGCTCGTCGTCCCATTCCTCGTCGCGCGTCGGCGCGATCCGTGCCTCGTCCAGCCGCATATCCGCTCCTCATTTCACCTTTCGAGTTTCGGGTATGTTATGGCATTTCGGCACGGAACGCACTAGCGGTGAATCCATGATCCTCGTCATCGACAATTACGACAGCTTCACCTGGAACCTCGTCCACTACCTGATGGAGTTGGGCGCGGAAGTGAAGGTAGTGCGCAACGACGCGCTGACCGCGCAGGAGGCGATCGCCAGCAACGCGCAGGCATTCCTGCTCTCCCCCGGCCCGCGCACCCCGAACGAAGCGGGGATCAGCCTCGACCTCGTCGCCGCGTGTGCCGAGGCGGGCAAGCCGCTGCTCGGCGTGTGCCTTGGCCACCAGTCGATCGGCCAGCATTTCGGGGGCAAGGTGGTGCGCGGCGGTCTGATGCACGGCAAGACGTCCCCGGTCAGCCATGACGGCACCGGCCTGTTCGAAGGACTGCCCAGCCCCTTCACCGCCACGCGCTACCACTCGCTGATCGTCACCGAGATTCCCGATGCACTGGTGGTCAACGCGACCGCATCGGACGGCAGCGTCATGGCGTTCCGCCACCGAGATCTTCCGATCCACTCGGTCCAGTTCCACCCGGAGAGTATCGCGACGGAACATGGCCATGCGATGCTGGCGAATTTCATGAAGATCGCCGGGCTCGACGCAAAAACACTGGCGTGAAATCCCCGGGCCGCAGTCAACACCGGCTTAACCCATTGGCGCTACCATCTTCGCCTAAGTCGTAATTGCGGGTCCGCGTTCGCGCGGAGCCGGAAGGTCAAACCATGGGCGAACCAGCGATCCACGAATCTCTCCCCCCTCGAATGCCGCGCCAGCAGGTGCTGTTGGGTGCTGAGATTTGCGGCTTTGGTGGCGGTGCGCCCACCAAGCACCGGATCAAGGACCTGTCGGCTGGCGGTGCGCGAATCGACCGCGCGGGTACGTTACGGCCCGGCGCGACCGTACTGGTCTCGGTCGGCGTGCTCAAGGCGGTCGGCGCAACCGTCGTGTGGGTGAAGGACGATCTGGCGGGGCTGCGCTTTGCCGAAAAGATCGACCCCGACGCAGCGCGGTCAAAGGCGATCATCGCTCCGCCCACGCCGCGCCCGACCCAGGTGACCAATCAGGGCGCGACCGCAGGCTGGGTACGCGACCTCAGCAGCCCGTATCGGCGCTGACCCCATGCGCCCGCGCTTGCCCGACGCATAACAGGAATTGCTCGACTTGAGCCGCGCGCGCCGGAATAGAGACGGCGTGACCAACTTCAGCCTCCTCCCCGATCCAACCAGCCCGCTCGCACGCGAAAGCGCCGCGCAGGCGTTCGCCGATATCCTCGATGGCCGCGCCGCCGAGGACGAGATCGAGGCGTTCCTGATCGCCCTATCCGATCGCGGCGAAACCAGCATCGAGATCGCCGAAGCCGCGCGGGCGATGCGCGCGCGGGTGATCCCGGTCAGCGCCCCCGCCAACGCGATTGACGTATGCGGCACCGGCGGCGACGGGCATCACACGCTCAACGTATCGACTGCCGTCGCGATCGTTGTCGCGGCAGCGGGCGTGCCGGTCGCCAAGCATGGCAACCGCGCGGCGAGCTCCAAATCGGGTGCGGCGGACACGCTGGAGGCACTCGGCCTCGACCTCGACCGCGCTGCCGCCAATGCCGAAGCGCATCTCAACGACCTCGGCATCGCGTTCCTGTTCGCGGCGAAGCACCACCCGGCGATGGCGCGCGTCGCCCCGATCCGCAAGCGCATCGGGCGGCGCACGATCTTCAACCTGATGGGGCCGCTCGCCAATCCGGCGGGGGTGCAGCGCCAGCTGATCGGCATCGCCCGCCCCGATTATGCGCCGATCTATGCCGAGGCTTTGGCGCAGCTGGGCGTCAAGGGCGCGGCAATCGTCGCGGGTGAAGAGGGGCTGGACGAGCTGTCGCCGGAAGGCGGCTCGCTGGTGGTCAGCATCGGCGATGTCAGCCTGCCCGCGCGCGTGACGCCCGCCGATGCCGGCCTGTCCGCCCACCCGCTGTCCGCACTGCGCGGTGGCGATGCGCAGGAAAATGCCGCAGCGCTCCGCCGCCTGCTCGACGGCGAGCGCGGGGCCTATCGCGACGCCGTGCTGTTCAACGCAGCTGCGGCGCTGGTCGTCGCAGGTGAAGCGATCGATCTGCGCGAAGGCGCGGAGGAAGCGGCCGAGACAATCGACAAGGGGCTTGCCAAAGCGCTGCTCGACTGCTGGATCGCCGCCGCATGAGCACGATGCTGGATGAAATCATCGCGGTGAAGCGCGGCGAAGTGGCGGACCGCAGGGCGACGACGTCGCTGGCGGACCTTCAGGCGCTGGCGATGGCGCAAACCCCACCGCGCGGCTTTCGCGCCGCTTTGGATGCCAAGGCGGCGAACGGATACGGCCTGATCGCGGAGATCAAGAAGGCCTCGCCCTCCAAGGGGCTGATCCGCGCCGATTTCGATCCTCCCGCGCACGCCCGCGCCTATGCCGCCGGCGGCGCGGCGTGTCTGTCGGTGCTGACCGATGCGCCGTTCTTTCAGGGGCATGAAGACTATCTGATCGCCGCGCGCGCCGCCTGTCCGCTGCCGGTGATCCGCAAGGATTTCATGGTCGATCCGTGGCAGGTGCTGGAGGCGCGCAGCATCGGCGCCGACGCGATCCTCATCATCGTCGCCGCGCTCGAAGACGCGCAGATGGCGGAGATCGAGGATGCGGCGATCGGCCTGGGCATGGATGTGCTGGTCGAAGTGCATGACGCCGAAGAGCTCGACCGCGCGCTGGCGCTCCGCTCGCGGCTGATCGGGGTGAACAATCGCAATCTCAAGGACTTCACCGTCTCGTTCGACCGCACCTATGAACTGGTCGGCCGCGCGCCCGACGGCTGCACCTTCGTCGCCGAAAGCGGACTGACCGCCCGCGCCGACCTCGACGCGATGGCTGAGCGGGGCGTGCGCTGTTTCCTGATCGGCGAGTCGCTGATGCGGCAGGACGATGTCGAGGCGGCGACGCGGGCGATGATCGGGTGAGCGACCTCACCCATCTCGACGACACCGGCGCGGCGCGCATGGTCGATGTCGGCGGGAAGGCCGAGACGGAGCGCGTCGCGATCGCGACCGGGCGGATCACGATGTCGGCGGAGGCCGCTGCGGCGATCCGCAACGGACTGCTCAAAAAAGGCGATGTCATCGCCGTCGCGCGCATCGCCGGGATCATGGCGGCGAAGAAGACCAGCGACCTGATCCCACTCTGCCACCCGCTCGCGCTGAGCAAGGTCACGCTCGACCTGGTCCCCGACGACAGCGGCGTCACCGCCACCGCGACCGTCGGCCTGACCGGGCGGACGGGCGTGGAGATGGAGGCGCTGACCGCCGTCACCGTCGCGCTGCTGACCGTGTACGACATGGCCAAGGCGCTCGACCGCACGATGGAGATCGGCGCAGTGCGGCTGATCGAAAAGCGCGGCGGCAAGTCCGGCGACTGGCACGCCGACTAGGACATAATCCTCCCCCGCCAGGGGGAGGCGGCGCCACCTCCCCCTGGCGGGGGAGGATATCGAAACTGGCACGCCAAGCAGGGTTAACCCGCCCCTTACCGCGCTCGCTCAGCGAATCTTGATGCCGCAGGCCCCACATATTTTTCGTTCAGTTGTGGGGCGTTATGTCGAGTTTGGGGCGGTCGGCCATATTTTCATTATCGGGCGGGCTCGATCCGGTTCAGCCGGGTAACGGCGAGAACGCCGCGCATGGCCGGTTGGTTGGCGCGCATGGCACGCGCGACTGTTTCATCCACCGCATTACCTCCGCCGGCGCGACCCTGACCGTCACCGGGCCGATCACCCATGGCGAACGCGCCACGATGGAGTTGCCCTTCGGCGTCAGCGCGGAGGGGTCGGTGGTCGGCGACGATCCCGATTCGCTCGCCTTCCGCTTCGACGCGCCGCTGGATGTGGTCGCGGCGCTCGCCCGATGCCTCGCCGCACTGCCCGCCGAACGTCGCCAGATGCCGCGGATCGAGCTGCGCCAGCGGCTGTGCCTGCGTCACGGCGATCAGGTCGATTTCGCTTGGACCCGCAACCTCTCCCCCGCTGGCCTCGGCATCGAGATCCGCGCATCGCTGAAGGTCGGTGAGGTCGTGGAGATCACGCTCGACGGGCTACGCCCGATCGCGGGCGAGATCCGCTGGATCGAACATGGCCAGGCGGGGATCGCCTTTGCCGAGGAGATTGGCTGGCAGATCCTGATGCCGTGGCTGCGTCAGGTCGCCGATCGCCGCCCGCCGGTCGCGCACGAGCCGATGGTCGGGAGCGTGTCGCCGCTGGGTGCGGTCAAGAACGCGATCCGGCTCGACGCGGCGACGCATGTCCGCTCGGGCAGCAGCTGGTGGAACGCGCAAATCACTTCGCTCAGCAACGCGCTGGTCGAGTTCGAGAGCGATACCGAATTCGCGCCGCTGTGCGGCCTGTGGCTGTCGCTGCCGCAGATCGGCGGCTGGCCGATCCGCGTGATCGAATGCCACGGCGCGCGCCACGTCGCCGAATTCCGCCTGCCGCTGCGCCCGCACGAAATGGCACGGCTGAGCGAGTCCGCGCGGCCCCGGTGACGCCTCGACCATAGGCCTCGCCCCGGCTAATCGGGGCCATGGCCGACATGATCTCTTTAGCCGAAGCGCAAGAACGCCTGTTCGCATTGGCCGACCCGGTGTCGGTCGAGCATGTGCCGCTGCGCGACGCCGCCGGGCGCTGGGCCGCCGCGCCGGTGGTTGCGCTGCGCACCCAACCCGAGCTCCCGCTATCGGCGATGGATGGCTATGCGATCCGCTTTGCTGAGCCGCCCGGCCCGTGGCGTGTCATTGGCGAAAGCGCGGCGGGGCGCCCGTTCGCGGGATCGGTCGCGCCGGGTGAAGCCGTGCGCATCTTCACCGGCGCGGCGATGCCCGACGGCGCGGACACGATCCTGGTGCAGGAAGAGGCGGCGCGTCAGGGGGACACGCTGTCGCTCGATGGCGAAGGCCCGCCCGCCCATGGCGCGCATGTCCGCGTCGCAGGGCTCGACTTCACCCAAGGCGAGACGCTGATCGCACCCGGCCTGCCGCTGACTCCCGCACGGATCGCGCTCGCCGCCATCGCGGGCCACGCCACCCTGCCCGTCCGCCGCCGCATCCGCATCGCCATCGCCGCCACAGGCGACGAGTTGCGCGCAGCGGGGGAGCCAGTCAGCCCCGGCGAGCTTCCCGAGAGCAACGGCGCGATGCTCACCGCGCTGCTCGGCGCGCTGCCGGTCGAATTGATCGACCTCGGCATCCTCCCCGACCGGATCGATGCGCTCACCGCTGCCTTTGCCGCAGTCGACGCCGACCTACTCGTCACCACCGGCGGCGCGTCGGTCGGCGACCATGACCTCGTCCGCCCCGCGCTCGCGGCTGCCGGCACCGAGATCGATTTCTGGCGGATCGCGATGCGTCCCGGCAAGCCGATGATGGCCGGGCGAATGCGCGATACCGTCGTGCTCGGCCTGCCCGGCAACCCGGTGTCTGCGCATGTCACCGCATTGCTCTTCGTCCTGCCGATGGTCGCCTATCTCTGCGGCGCGAGCGATCCCCTGCCCCGCCGCCGCACCGCCATTCTCGGCGCAGCGCTGCCCGCCAATGGCCCGCGCGCCGACCATATCCGCGCGGTCCATAGCGACCGGGGCGTGGTCCCCGCCGACCGTCAGGACAGCTCGATGCTGCGCATTTTGGCCGCGTCGGACTGCCTGATCATACGTGCTCCACATGTTCCGGCGGCCGCACCGGGCGACTCGGTGGAAATCCTCGACATCAGCTGAGTCGCACCCGCTTGACGCGCCGTGGAACAAGGCGTAAACGTTCCACGTCTGTTCTTGATAGGGGACGTCCAATGCTTACGAAGAAGCAGCATGAGCTGATCTGCTTCATCGCCGACCGTCTGGCCGAGACCGGGGTTTCGCCCTCGTTCGAGGAGATGAAGGATGCGCTCGACCTCAAGTCGAAGTCGGGCGTCCACCGCCTGATCTCGGCACTGGAGGAACGCGGCTTCCTGCGTCGCCTGCCCAATCGTGCGCGTGCGCTCGAAGTGGTCAAGATGCCCGAGCGCGGCGAGACCAAGAAGGCGGCAACGTCCAAGTCGACCGTCGTCGCGATGCCGCGCCCCGCGCCGCAACCGGCCAATGACGTGATCGAAATCCCGCTCCACGGCCGCATCGCTGCAGGCGTACCGATCGAGGCGATGGAGGGATCGACGATGCTCCCCGTCCCCGCCGCGTTGCTGGGGTCAGGCGATCATTATGCGCTGGAAGTCGCCGGTGACTCGATGGTCGAGGCCGGGATCTTCGACGGCGATTATGCGCTGATCCGCCGCCAGGAAACGGCGCGCGATGGCGAGATCGTGGTCGCGCTGATCGATGAGATGGAAGCGACGCTGAAGTATTTCCGGAACGAAGGCAGCATGGTCCGCCTCGACCCGGCGAACCGCAGCTACGACCCGCAGCGCTACCGCCCCGATCAGGTGCGCGTACAGGGCCGCCTCGCCGGCCTGCTGCGCCGCTACTGACACACTTAAAACCCCTCCCATTCATGGGAGGGGTTTGGGGAGGGCAGTTGCGGCACACTCTCCCCGTTCGCCCTGAGCCTGTCGAAGGGCATTGCGAGCCGCAAGGAGAGCCAGCATGACCCTGACCGGCGGATGCCATTGCGGCGCGGTACGTTATCAGATCGACGGCGAACCGCTGCACGGCGGTCAGGCGCTGTGCCACTGCAGCGATTGCCGCCGCTGCGCTGGCGCACCGATGGTCGGCTGGGCGATGTACCCTGAGGACGCGGTGACGGTGACGCAGGGGTCCCCACGCGAATACGCCTCGTCAGACACCGGCCGCCGCTGGTTCTGCGAAACCTGCGGCACCGGCCTGCTCTACCGCAACGCGACCAACCTGCCGGGCCTTGTCGACGTCCAGGCATCGACCCTCGACAACCCCGACGCCGTCCCCGCCGCCGCCCACATCCAGACCGCCGACCGCATCGGCTGGATGAAGGATGCGCATGGCTTGCCTGAGTTTGAGCGGTTTCCAGGCGGGGCGTAGCAGCCTCGCAGCTGCTGTGGGCTGATCGCGGGTGACACCCCTTACTCGTCACCCCGGCCTTGTGCCGGGGTCCACCGGGAGGCAGGCGCGGAGCGTGAGGCCTATCGACCGAATGCGGGAAGCGGTGTCCCCCAGCGCAAGCCTTGGTTGGCTAGGCTTGAAGCGGTTGGCCTTGCCGCTCCGGGGAAATTGCGCTGATCTGGCGGAATGAAGCGCTGGTTGATCATCGCGAGTGCACTATGCCTCCTGTCGACGATCCTCGTCGTGCAGGTCTGGAACGGCCCGATTTTCGATCGCGCAAAGCTGGCGACGATGAAGGCAGAGGCGCGCGTGCTGACACGAACGCATCCAGTGACAGCGTCCGGCAAATGGGTTGAAGTGCCGAAGCGCGACTGGCCCCCCACGATTGCCGGCCTGCACCCGGAACACGTGCAGGTTAAGGGCTGGGGCGTGGACATCACCACCAAATCCTATTTCGACGGCGGCTGGGGCTATCATATCCCGCACGATGAGCCCGCCCTTCCGATGCCGCGGGAATGTTATTCAGAGCCTGCCGCTGGCGTGTTCTGGCACGGCCCCTGTTGACCCGCCCGCTCAACGCGGCGGCATCACCGTCTCTGCCTCCAGCCACGGATGCCGCGCCCCCGCGCGCCGCACCGCCACCACCGTCGGTTGCTCCCCAAAGGTGATCGCAACCCCGCCGGTCTCCTCCAGCTTCGCCCGATCCAGCTTCAGCCATTTCGGCACGCATCCACGCGGCAGCCAGCGATCCGCGACGATGATGTCTGCCGATGCACAAAACGCCACCATCTCGAGCCACGGCACGCGGTAGCCGCTGCGCGTCGCGGCGATCCGCCATTCGCGCCCGCCCCGCTCCACCGTCACCATGCACAGATCCGCACTGCACCGCGCATCGCGCTGCTCGGCCAGCGCGGGGAGCTCGGCATCCACCCCGCCATTCTCGGCCAGCGTGTCGCGGACATAGTCGCCCGCCCGGTCGCGCAGCAGTGCCAGCTCGCCGCCGGGCATCCGCAGCGCCAGATGCCGCCCGTCGCCGGTGACCAGCAGGTCCGGCATCGGCGTCGCCAACGCCCAGATCGCGCCTGCCACCACCGGCACCACTCCGGCCAGCCGCACCCGCGTCCGCCACAACGCGATCCACACGCCGCCTGCGACCATCAGTGCATAGGCACCCCCCGGCATCGCCGGCAGCATCGCCAGCGCCCCGGGCGCGTTCGCGGCGCTATGTGCGATCCACAACAACAGGTGCAGCCCCCGCTCCGCCACCCACCAGAACGGCGCGCCCAGCCCCACCACGTCCAGAAACAGCCCCGCCGCCTCGAACGGCATCACGACAAAGGTGGTGAGCGGAATCGCCACGATGTTGGCGAGCGAGCCGTAAATGCCGGACTTGTGGAAATGGTAGAGCGCGATCGGCGTCAGCGCGATTTCGACCACCAACCCGGTCAGCAACAGCGAAGCAATCCCGCGCGCCAGCCGCCGACCCCAGCCCTCCTCGCGCCGCTCGAACCAGCCGCGCACGCGCTGATTTTCATACAGCGCGACAATCGCGGTGACCGCGGCAAAGCTCATCTGAAAGCTCGGCCCGACCAGCGCCTCGGGCCACAGCAACAGCACCACCAGCGCGCCGAACGCGACGAGGCGCAGCGTGATCGCCTGTCGCCCCAGCATCATCGCCGCCAGCACCATCAGCGCCGCGATACACGACCGCACCGTCGGCACCTCCGCCCCGGTCAGCAAGGTATAGCCCACCGCCGTCACCCCCGCGACGCCCGCCGCGATCACCGGCAACGGCCAGCGCAGCGCCAGCGTCGGGCTGAGCGCGAGCAGCCGCAACACCAGCAGCATCGTCGCCCCGACCACCGCCGTCACATGCAGCCCGCTGACCGACAACAGATGCGCCAGCCCCGATCGCCGCAGCGCCTCGGCATCCTCCTCGGAAATCGCCCCGCGATCACCGGTGACCAACGCCGCGGCAATCCCGCCCGCGCTGCCCTCAACCCGCGACTGAACATGCGCGGTCAGCCGCGCGCGCAGCCCGCTATCGGGCCGCCCCGGTGCCAGCACCTCGACCGGTGCAAACCCGCGCCCCGTCGCGCCCAGCCCGTCGAACCATGCGACTCGCTCAAAATCATACGCCCCCGGCACCGCCGGCGGCGCTGGTGGCATCAGCCGCGCCCGTACCCGCACCCGCGCGCCCGGCGTCAGCCCGTTGGGCATATCTTTCACCGCCAGATTGACCCGCACCAGCGCGGGCAAGCCAATCCCGGCATCGGTGGCAATACGCAGCCGCACCAGTTCCCGCGCCGGCATCGGCTCGATCCGCGCGACCGTCCCCGTCACCTGCACCACCGCCGGACGCGCCAGCACCGGCGCGGCAACCCGCTCCGCTCGCCACCACACCAGCGCACAGCCCAGCGCGACCAGCAGCCCCGCCCACACCAACGCCCGCGCCGCGCGCCCGCTACGCCCCACCGCCAGCGCCGCCGCCGCGACCGCCAACCCGATCAGGATCACCGCGCCCCACCGCGCCGCATCGGGCAGCGCAAACCACGCCGCGATGCCACCGCCGATCATCACCGGAACCCACAGGAACAACTGCCCGCGCTCGGCCTCCAGCCAGCGCTCGACCCGCGCGCCGACGCCGCCCGGCCATGCCAGGTGCGGGACCCGCATCGGCCCCCATGCGCGCGCGGCGTCGGTCCCCATCGGGGCCACAGCTTGGGCCAGCCATAGTCCCTACGCAACCCACTCCAATACCCTACGTATCACTGCGGTTTGAAGCCTGCGAAACCGCGTGCTAGGGGCGCAGCCGGCCATCCCGGCCACCCTTTGCAAGCTGGAGATCGCGCGGTTGAGCGCAGTAGTTGAGCCTTCGGGCACGAACATCGTCACGCGCTTTGCGCCCTCGCCGACCGGCTTCCTGCACATCGGCGGCGCACGCACCGCGCTGTTCAACTGGCTGTTCGCGCGCCATCACGGCGGCAAGTTCCTGCTGCGCATCGAGGATACCGATCGCGCCCGCTCGACCGATCCGGCCATCGCCGCGATTCTCGACGGAATGCGCTGGCTCGGCCTCGATTGGGATGGCGAGGAAGTCTATCAGTTCGCCCGCGCCGATCGCCACGCTGAAGTCGCGCACGCGATGCTGGAGAGCGGCCACGCCTATCGCTGCTGGATGACGCAGGAGGAGATCGCCGCGCAGCGTGAGGCGGCACAGGCAGCCAAGACCCCCTATCGCATCCGCAGCCCATGGCGCGACCGCACCGACGGCCCGCTCGACCAGCCGCACGTCGTCCGCATCCGTGCGGAGCGCGAGGGCGCGACGACGATCCGCGATCTGGTGCAGGGCGAGGTGACGGTGCAGAATGCCGAGCTGGACGACATGGTCCTGCTGCGCTCGGACGGCACGCCGACCTATATGCTCGCGGTGGTGGTCGATGATCACGACATGGGCGTGACCCATGTGATCCGCGGCGACGACCACCTCAACAACGCCTTCCGCCAGCTCACGATCCTGCGCGCGATGAGCTGGCCCGAGCCGATCTACGCGCACATCCCGCTGATCCACGGCGCGGACGGGGCGAAGCTGTCCAAGCGGCACGGCGCGCTTGGTGTTAATGATTACCGTGACGACCTGGGCGTGCTGCCCGAAGCGCTGTTCAACCACCTGCTCCGCCTCGGCTGGGGCCATGGCGATGACGAGTTCATCAGCCGCGAACAGGCGATCGCATGGTTCGGGCTGGAGGGCGTGGGCAAGAGCCCGTCGCGCTTCGACCTCAAGAAGCTCGATAACATCAACGGCCATTATATCCGCGCGGCGGACGATGCCCGGCTGGCGCAGCTGGCCGCGCCTTTCCTGCCGTTCGTCCCCACGCCCGAGCAGCTCAATCTTCTGCAACGCAGCATGCACGCGCTGAAGCCACGCGCCGCCAGCCTGATCGAAATTGCGGCCGGTGCCGCCTTCCTGTTCGCCACCCGGCCGCTGCAAATCGACGCGGATGCGGCCCCGCTGCTTGAAGGTCAGGCACGCGAACTTATTTCGCAAGTGCACAGCGCGCTTGACGCGGTCGCGGACTGGAATACGGAAGCACTCGAAACCGCGGTACGCGAAGTTGCGGAGTCGGCGGGCGTCAAACTGGGCGCGGTGGCACAGCCGCTGCGCGCGGCGCTCACCGGAAAGCGCACCTCGCCGGGGATTTACGACGTGCTCTTCCTGCTGGGGCGCGACGAAAGCCTCGGCCGGATTGCGGATCAGATGACGGCCTCCCCGGGCGCATGAAACGGACGGCTGAAGGAAAGGAAGTTACGATGACCGACTCCACCCTCAATCTGGGCGACAAGGGCTATCCTGTGCGACAGGGCAGCGTCGGCCCCGAGGTCGTCGATATCCGCAAATTCTATGCCCAATCGGGCATGTTCACCTATGATCCGGGCTTCACCTCGACCGCATCGTGCGAGAGTGGCCTCACCTATATCGACGGTGACGCCGGCGTGCTGCTGCATCGCGGCTATCCGATCGACCAGCTTGCCGAACAGTCGAGCTTCATGGAGGTCGCCTATCTGCTGCTGAACGGCGAGTTGCCGAACGGCGACGAGCTGGGCAAGTTCACCCACACGATCAGCCGCCACACGATGCTGCACGAACAGCTCGCGACCTTCTATCGCGGCTTCCGTCGCGACGCACACCCGATGGCGATCATGTGCGGCGTGGTCGGCGCGCTGTCGGCCTTCTACCACGACTCGACCGACATCACCGATCCGACCCAGCGGATGATCGCCAGCCACCGGCTGATCGCCAAGATGCCGACGATCGCGGCGATGGCGTACAAGTACAGCGTGGGTCAGCCGTTCCTGTATCCGGACAATTCGCTGTCCTACACCGGCAATTTCCTGCGCATGACGTTCGGCGTTCCGGCGGAAGAGTATGTCGTCGATCCGATCATCGAATCGGCGATGGACAAGATCTTCATCCTCCACGCCGACCACGAGCAGAACGCGTCGACCTCGACCGTCCGTCTCGCCGGCTCGTCGGGCGCCAATCCGTTCGCGTGCATCGCGGCGGGCATCGCCTGCCTGTGGGGTCCGGCGCATGGCGGCGCCAACGAAGCCGCGCTCAACATGCTGCGTGAGATCGGCCATCCCGACCGCATCCCGGAATATATCGCCCGCGCCAAGAACAAGGACGATCCGTTCCGCCTGATGGGCTTCGGTCACCGCGTGTACAAGAATTTCGACCCGCGCGCGAAGGTGCTGTCGAAGGCGGCGACCGAAGTGCTCGACAAGCTCGGCATCAGCGATCCGGTGCTCGACACCGCGCGCGAGCTGGAGCGGATCGCGCTCAGCGACCAGTATTTCATCGACAAGAAGCTCTACCCGAACGTCGATTTCTACTCGGGCGTGATCCTGTCCGCGATCGGCTTCCCGACCACGATGTTCACCGTCCTCTTCGCCCTCGCCCGCACCGTCGGCTGGGTCGCGCAGTGGAACGAAATGATCAGCGATCCGGACCAGAAGATCGGCCGCCCGCGCCAGCTCTACACCGGCCCGACCCAGCGCGATTACGTGCCGGTCAGCCAGCGCTGAGCCACGCGCACGGTGAAATTGAAACGGGGATCGTCGCAACGCGGCGGTCCCCTTTTTGTTTGAGTGGTCGAAACGACCGGAGACTCCAATGCGCCACACGATCCTCGTTTTCGCCGGCGTTCTCGCGATTCTGATTGGCCTGCTCTGGGTCGCGCAAGGGCTCGACCTGCTCAACTGGCCGCCGCAGAGCTTTATGGTCGCCGACCGACAATGGGCGTTGCGCGGTGCGCTTCTCGCCGGAGTGGGCGCGATCCTGATCGCGGCATTGCGTCGCCGCTGAAGCGTTCAGCCCGCGACAATCATCCGCCGCGCCTCGGCGAGGCCGGCGGCGAGGATGTCCGCGCCATCCGGCACCAGCACGTCGGGTTCGAGCAACCAGCGCGGGCGGTCCTGCACGTCATAAACCGGCTCAGCCGAATATTGCAGCTCCAACCCGCTGCGGTCGAGGCGCAGCGGGAATACCGCCGCGCCCAGCCGCATCATGCGCGTGCCGACGATCCGCGCGCGCCCGATCCCGCGCATCCCCATCGGGAACCCTTCGGCCATGCTCGCGCTCCAATGGTGGCACAGCACGACGACGGGCCGATCATAGGTGAACGGGCCACGTGGCGCGACGACTTCGGTCCAGGCCGGTCCCAGCCCCGCCCCCGCCCGGCGGCGCATCCGCGCATAGGGGCGGGTTTCGCTAATGAAGCGCCCCATGATCGGGCGGGCGACTGCGGTGTCGCCGCCGCCATTGTTGCGCACATCGATGATCAGCGCGGGGGCGTCGCGAAACTCGGCCAGTCCCGCATCGAACGCTGCAATCGCCGCGTCGTCGGAGAAGCTGCGGATCGCGATCAGGCCGATGCCGCCATCGAGCCGCCGGTGGCTGACATCCGGCACAGGGCCACGCTGGTTGAGCGGCAGTGCAACCTCGCGCGAGCCGCCCGGCGCGCGCAGCTGGATCGTGCGCGGCATCCCGCGCCCGCCAGCGACCACGGTGTTGATTACGAACGCGTCGGCTTCCGGGTCGGCGCGCCGCTGACAGCGCAGCGCGGCCGCCTGGATCGCCGCCTCAACCGGCAGGCCGTTCACCGCACTCACCACATCGCCGATCGCGATGCCCGCCTTTGCCGCCGCCGACTCCTCCTGCACCGCCGTCACGCGCAGCCCATCGGACGCGCGCTCCACGATCAGGTCGAACGGCGGCATGCGCGGCGTGCCGTCTGGCGCGGTCCGCACATTGGTGTGCGCATCGTACAGCTCACCCAGCGCCCCGCGCAGCACCAGCGCGAACGCATCCCAGTCCGGCGCGGCCAGCGCCAGCGGGCGATAGACGCGCCGCACCGCCGCCCAATCGGTCGCCTTCTCGCCGAAGAAGCAGTAGCGGTCCCGCAGCGTCTCCCACATCTCGTCGAAGTCCTGCGCCATCGCAATGTCGCGCATCGGCTCTTTGGCGAAGGCAGGGAGCGTCAGGCCGGCGGTAAGGCCAGCCATCGTCGCGCGGCGGGTGATCATGCGGACTACTCGCGGGCAGGAAGGGTCAGGACGAAGCGCGCACCCTGTCCCGGCGCGCTGTCGACGGTGATATCACCGCCCATCGCGCGTGCAAGCCGCCGCGCGATGTACAGGCCAAGGCCGCTGCCGCCCGGCTCGCTCGGATCGACCCGTCCGAATTTCTCGAAGATGCGGCCATGATCCTCCGCCGCAATCCCCTTGCCCTGATCGGCGATGATGACGCAGCCCAATGCGCCCTCGCGCTCCAGCCGCACCCACACCGATCCGCCCGGCGGCGAATAGCGCACCGCATTGCCGATCAGATTGACCATGATCTGCAGCACGCGGCGGAATTCGCCGGTCGCGGGCAGGCGCTCGTCCGCCTTGGGCTTGTCGATCCGCACATCCGCCTCGCTCGCGCGCACCGCGAGCAGTCCGGCGGCGCGGCGCGCGATATCGGCGAGGTCGATCGGCTCGGCCTCAACCTCGAAATCATCGCCCTCGACCGCAGTCAGATCGGCGAGGTCATCGACCAGCGACAGCAGATGCCGCCCGGCATTGGCGATGTCGCCAGCATAATCGGCATAATCGGCGCGCAGCGGTCCATCCAGCTGCGCGCTGATGCTATCGGCATTGGCGATGATCCGGCTCAACGGCTTGCGCAGCGCGCGGTCGAGCCGCTGGCCGAACTCGCTGGTGAACACCGCCGGCGCTGCGGGCGGATGCGTTGGCGCATCCTCCGCCGGATCGATCATCTCGGCCGCGCCAGTAAAGCCAGCGAAGCGCGTCTGCGCATCGACGCGCGGGCTCGCCGACAGCCGCACGCGGCGACCGGTGCCGCGCAATTCCGCAACCTGTCCCTCGAACCGCCCCTGTTCCGCCGCAGCGGTCAGGATCGGCAACGCGCCCTCATCATCCGCCTCCAGCGCGAACAACAGCGTGAGCGGCTGGCCCAGCATCTTGCCCGCATCGAACCCGTAACGCGCGCCCGCCTCGAGTGAGAGGTGCGTCAACCGCATCGCCGAATCGCATTCCCACACCCAATCGGCATCGGAGCGCAGGAAATCATCCTCGCGCCCTTCATCCTCCGCCGCGCGCCACGCCGCGCGCGGACGCCATCCGCTGACCTCCAGCCGCACGCCATCACTATCGGGCTCGGCGCGGACCCACAGGTCGATATCATCCTCGCCATCCGCCGCGACGATGTTGCGCGAAATCGCGATGCCCAGCCGCAGCGCCAGCCGCGCGATCGACGCGATCTGAGGGACCGCCAGCGGCTCGCCCTGCTTGCCGCCGGCGCGGGCGTTGAGGTCGGACAGGCGCGGCTCGGCATCGAGCAGCCGCCCGTCGCGACCGACCCGGCCGATCGCGATCGGAATATGCGGATCCATCGCGTTCATGCCGCGCGCCCCAATGCCTGCACCGCAGCGCGATAGTCGGCGGGCAACCGCAGCCCGGCCAGCGCCGCGCGCGCTTCCTCCACATCGACCGCCATGATCGTGTCGAGCGTCTCGGCAAACGCCTCGATATCGCGGCGCGGATCGGCCTCGGTCAGCGCAAGGCCGAGCCGTGCAATCGCCTCCCGATCCAGGTCCAGCGCGCGCAATGCAACCCAGAGCCGCCCGCTGCCCGCATCGAGCGCCAGGCTGCGCGCCACGGGATATTCCACCCCCAGCGCATGCGCCAGCAGGCCAGCAAACAACGTCACGCGCCGGTCGCCCAGCGCTTCGTTCAGTAATTCGGGCAGCTCGTCCGGCTGCGCATCAATTGCGGCAGCAAGGCGCATCACCGCGGCCTCGACCCGGTCACCTTCGTCATGCGCGGTCAGGCTGCGTTGCGCCGCCTCCGCCAGCACGCGGTCGAGCGTTACAGTGTCCTCAGCAGCCACCCGCGCACGCAACGCGGCGGCGACCCACCAGACAAGCTTGTGATGCAATTCGGCGGGCAGGTCGGTCTGCGGCAACGGCCCCGTCTCCGGCAGGCTGCGGCGACGGCTTTCAGCAATCAGCACACCCATCGCACTCTGCGCCAAAACTCGGTCCGGATGCTGGACGAATCGGTTGATCAGGCTCGGCCGTTCGGGATCGTCATGCGCCTGCACCGGCATGCTGCTCGCCAGCATCTCCTGCCGCACCTGCGCGATCAGTTCGGCCATCAGCTCGCGGTCACGCAACAGGCCCGACTCGGACAAGGCAGCGAACACGCCATCGGCCCCCGCCAGCGCATCGGCCAGCCCGGTCTCGCCCTGCACATGCAACTGGCGCACGCCATGGTCGCGAATCTCGCCCTCGACGGTATCGACCAGTGCACGCAGCAGGCGACCCAGCCCGACTCGCGTCCGCTCGTCCAGCCGGTGCGATTCGGGGAGGAAAAAGTCGTCGATCGCGGTCGCCAGCCCCCGGTAAGCGGCAGCGTCCGCACTCGCGGCGTGCGCGAGTAACGTGCGGGCGCCCCGATTGGTGGCGCCGTCACTCATGTCGACATTCGGGTCGGACATGGTCTCCGGATAACGGAATGCGGTTAAGGTCGCCCTAAGGCTTTTCCCGCTTGCTCTCAACCGCCGCCGCCAGCGTAACGAATGCGTAGATCGCAATCGCCGCCAGTCCCCAGCTCACCCGGCCCGCCATCGCAAAGGGGGTGACGAGCAGCAGATACGCCGCTGGGCTGCCCCACCAGCGACGGATCACCGCCTGGCTGCGCTCGGCAATCGCGGTCGCAGCGATCGTCACGAGCGCGAGGATGACGCCGTCGAGCGTCTGATCGAGGCGCATTTCGAGCAACCCCAGCGCGCCGACCACCGCACCGACGATCGCGCCGATCAGCGCCTCCTGCATCAGCGCGCTTTTTTCTTCGCCCCGCAGCGCCGACAGCGCCGCCCCGGTCGCCAGCGCCGCGACCCCCGGAATCGCGATTGCCGCGCCCCAGCCATAGCCGAACGCGATCAGCGCGGTCGCCGCCGCCCCGGTCAGCGCGCCGCCGGCCATCAACAGCCAGGCGGGAATGCCCCGCTCGACCACCTTGGGCAGCACCAGTCGCGCGACGCGGGTGAACACATGACGGTCGGCCCAGCTTGTCCGCCGCTCGGTCAGCGCCGCCAGCACCGCGTTGCTGCGGCTCGCCAGCGCCGCGCCTTCGCGCTCGACACCATGGCCGGCGCGCACCGCGCCTGCCGACAGCGGCACCTGCTCCGCCCCCGCCTGCACGATCGCGCGCAGCAGCGTCGATTGGAAATCATAATCGGGCGGGAAGTCGGCAATGTCCTTGATCCGCCGCGCCGGGGTGTGCGCAACCCCCGCCCAGCAATTGCGCGCGTCGATCCGCTCGAGCGACGCGGCGGGATCCTGCGTCACCAGGATCGCGTCCTTGCCCTCGCCCGCCATCTTGTCGATCACATCGTCGGTGGTGACCAGACCATCGGCGACCACCACGACATGCGCGAGCGGATGGACCCGCGCCGCCGCCTCCGCCGCCGATCGCACGATATCGACCGGCACCCCGCGCTTGGCCGCGCGGCTGACCGCGCCGAGCAAGGCCGGCGTAACCCGGCTGACCGCCACCAGAATATGCCCCGCGCCCGCGCCAATGAGCAGCCGCGCCTGATATTCGAGCAGGGTCATCCCCCCGAACGGAAGCGTCGCGGCGAGCACTCCCGCGCGATCGCCCGCATCCTCCGTCGCAAAGATCAGCCCCGCCAGCATGTTGATCCGGTTAGGCGAATTGATTCGGCGGGGGAAGGGGCAGAAATCCTCCCCCAGCTTGCTGGGGGAGGTGGCAGCGCGCAGCGCTGACGGAGGGGCCTCCCTCGCAGAGGGCGGAGTTTTGCCGGGCTGCTCCCGGCCGTCTGCGCGGCCGCCCCTCCACCACTCGCTGCGCGAGCGGTCCCCCTCCCCTGCTGCGCAGGGGAGGAATAGCTTTAGTAGAGCAAGAACCGCGCCCGCAGCTCCACCCACGCCGCCTCATCGGCCCCGGCAGCCGCATCCAGATCCCCCGGCGCCGCCGCAGCATCATCAACCCATGCCCGCAGCCCCGGCCCGCCATTGATCACATCGATCGCCAGCTTCTCGAACTCATATTCATACGGGAAGTCCCGCCACAGATCGTAATCCGGGTAGAGCGCCCGGATCGCCTTGAACCCCAGCGCCTGCAGCCGCCACGGCTGGAACGCGTCATGGTCGTACCCAGCCCCCTCGGCATGGATGAACACGCCGCTGCACAATTGCCCGACATGCTTGTGAAAGGTCGGCTGGAACCAGAAGTCGCGCAGCGTGCAGCCCGCGGTCCATTCCGGCGCGATCCGCCGCATCTCCGCAATCACCGCCTTGCCGTCGATGTCGGGCGCACCGAACAGCTCCAGCGCGCGCGTCGTCCCGCGCCCCTCGGACAGCGTCGTCCCCTCCAGCATCACCGTGCCGGCATAGGCGCGCGCCATGTTGACGTTGGCGGCATTGGGGCTGGGGTTGATCCACACCCGCTCGGGCGGCCAGCCGAACCCCGGTGCCGCATCGGGCACCCATCCCTCCATCGCGATCACGCGATATTCGACGTTCAGCTTGAAGTGATCGATGAACCACGCGCCCATCTCGCCCAGCGTCATGCCATGCCGCATCGGCATCGGCCCCGCCCCGACGAAACTCTCCCACCCGGGCAGCAGCGTCAGCCCCTCGACCGGGCGACCCGCCGGGTTGGGGCGGTCGAGCACCCACACTTCCTTACCATGCGCCGCCGCCGCTTCGAGCATGTAGAGCAGGGTCGTGACATAGGTGTAGATGCGACAGCCCAGATCCTGCAGGTCGATCAGCACCACGTCGAACGTGTGCATCGACTGCCCCGTCGGCCGCCGCACTTCGCCATACAGGCTGAACACCGGCATCCCGTAAGTGGGATCGGTATAGTCCGGCGATTCCATCATATTGTCTTGCAGGTCGCCGCGCACGCCATGCTGCGGCCCGAACACCGCCGACACGTCCAGCCCCGCCGCGACCAGCGCGTCGAGGCTGTGCGTCAGGTCCGCCGTCACCGACGCCGGATGCGCGAGCAGCGCAACGCGACGGCCCTTGAGTTGTCCAAGCAGCGCGGGGTCGGCGATCAGCCGGTCGATACCGAAGTTCATGGCGCTTCAGGTGCCGGGGTTCGCCGTGCAACGCAATCGGCTTTGTCGTCGCCGCGCCGGACCCAAGCGTCGGTCTGGCCGTTGAGCGGTTAAATCACGAGGAATTTCCAGATGCTTCGATCGATCCTGCTTGGCGTCGCCGCCGGCTCCCGCGCCATGACCCCTCTTGCGGCCGTCGCCAACGCTGCCCGCACCGGCACGCTACCCCGGGATAGCGACGCCCCCGACCTGCTCGCGCATCCGCTGGTCTCGGCCGGGACCACTGCACTCGCCGTCTATGAATTGATCGGCGACAAGCAGCACAGCGCGCCGGACCGCATCATCACCCCCGCCGTCGTGATCCGCACGCTCAACGCCGCGTTCGCCGGGGCGATGGTCGCGCCGCGCCGGCATCGCTGGGCCGGAGCCGCCGCAGCCGGAGCCACGGCGGCGGTCGCATCCTATATCAGTTGGCGAATTCGCATGAAATCGATGGAGCGCAACAGCCAGGAAGCGACCGGCTTTATCGAGGACGCACTGGTCGTCCCCGCCGCCATCGCGGCTGCCACCGCGCGCTAACGGAAAGAGGCGACCCGGTTTCCCGTGTCGCCCCCTTTCCCTCAGGTTCGGACCATCAGAACGAAGCCGCCACCTGCACATACCAGCTGCGCGGGCGGGCGAAGATGCGCTCGGCATAGCCCAGCGTCGCCAGCGATGCGTTGCCCTGGATCAGATACTGCTCGTCGAACAGGTTGTTGACGCCACCGCTGACCTCGATCCCGTTATCGAGCTTGAGCGTCAGCGAGGCATTGCCGACGAAATAGCCATTCTCCTCGATCAGCGGGATGCTGCCGGTGATGAAGGTGATCTTAGACTGGTAGCTGCCATCGACGCGCGGCGTCAGCGTCGTGCCGCCACCCAACGGGATCGCATAGCCCACCCCGAAATTGGCCTGCATATCGGGCGTGAAGGGCAGATCATCGTTGGGCGTTACCGTCGCGGTCGCACCGGGGATCGGCGTGATGGTCTTGATCTTGTCGTCGAGGATGCTGATGCCGGCGTCAAACACCAGACCCCACGGGGTCCGCAGGCTCGCCTCGGCCTCCAGTCCGCGAATCCGCGCCTCTCCCGCGTTGAACAGCAGCGGCACCACGCCCTGGCGGAAGATCAGCTGAATGTCCTGATACTCGGCCTGGAACGCGGCGAGGTTCAGGCGCAACCGCCCGATATTGGTCTTGGCACCAATCTCGTAGCTGGTGACGCTTTCCTCGGCGAACGGCACCGGCAGATTGCCCGCTGGCGCCGCATTGTAGCGGGTGTTGTAGCCGCCCGACTTGAAGCTCTTCGCGTAGGACGCATAGGTGCTGATCGCGTCGTTCCAGCGATACTGGATGCTCGCCGAACCCGTCAGCGCCGAGAAATCCTGCTGGAACGGGCGGTTGAAGATGAACAGCGGCCCGCCTTGTGACGTCGCCAGCGTCGGCAGCGGGCTGGGGTCCGGCAGCGTCGCGGGGAACAGGTTCAGCACCGTCCCGCGATAATTCTTGCGATCGCTGGTGTAGCGCAGACCGCCGCTGATCTCGAGCGCGTCGGTGATGTTCCACGCCAGTTCGCCGAACACCGCGACGGAGTCGGTCTTGAGCCGCGAGACCTGAAGGTCGCGCGATCCCGGCCCGCCTGCCAGCAGCGATCCGATCACCGGCGGCGATGGCGGGAAGGCGAGCGGCACGGTCGCGCGCTCGTCGGTGACTTCGTTGAAATAATAGCCGCCGACGATCGCATTGACCGATCCGAAGTCGAGCTGAAGCTGGACCTCCTGGCTGAACTGCGCCGATTGCGCGGCGACATCGGTGGTGATCAGCAGCAACGGCGTGTTGTCGCCATCGCGGATGCCGCGCGATTGCGTCTCGCGATACGCGGTGATCAGCTTCACCGACGCGACATCGGTCAGCCGGATGTTGGCGGTCGCGGCGAGGCCCCACACTTCCGAATTGCTCTCAACCGGCGCAGTGCCACCATTCACATAGGGCCCGCGATCCTGCAGGTCATTGGCGCAGCGGATATCGTTGACCATCGGCACGTTCGGCGCACCAAAACGCGGGTCACCCGGCACCAGCGGCGCGAACGGGATCGTCGCGCCGGGGCAGCCCGCCGCGACGCTGGCGATCGCCGCGACCGGCGCCTGCTCGTTGATCCCGGCAAAGGTAAACGGCGCGCCATTCTCGTCCTGCTTGCTGTAATCGGCGCGCAGGAACAGGTCGAAGTCGCTCGACGGCTCCCACAGCAACGATGCGGCGAGCGAGAAGCGGTTTTCGTTACCCAGATCGAGACCATCGACCGCACGGATCACATAGCCATCGCGCTTGCGGAACCCGCCCGACACGCGCGCCGCTGCGGTCGTGCCTAGCGGCACGTTGACGACGCCAAAGCCCTCGATCAGGTTTTCGCTGCCGCCACGCACCCGCGCCCGGCCGCTGAATTCGCCGAGCTTGGGCTGCTGCGTGCGGACGAGGATCGCGCCGCCAATCGTGTTGCGACCGAACAACGTCCCCTGCGGCCCGCGCAGCACTTCGACGCCCGCGATATCCCCGAAATCGATCGCGCCACCCACGGCGCGGCCCAGATACACTTCGTCGAGATAGACGCCGACACCCGGATCGACCGCCGCGGTCGGATCGACCTGCCCGACGCCGCGGATGAACACCACCGACGATGCGCTGTTGCCCGACAACTGGCCGGCGGGCTTGAACTGCAGGCTCGGCGTGATCCGCTCGAGATCCTGCGTCTGGGTGATCTGCCGTTCCTGCAGCATCTCCGCGCTGAACGCGGAGATGGCGACCGGCGTATCCTGAAGGCTTTCCTCACGGCGCCGCGCGGTGACGAGAATCTCGCCCTCCGCCGCCGGAGTCGCCTCTTCCGCTGCATCCTGCGCCAGTGCCGGCGCGGCTGCGGTAAAGCTCAAAAAAGCCGCAATCGCGGCGATGCTGGATGCTGCGCGTCCCTGCGCGCGCGAAGTCCCTCGACCCATCGTCACACTCCCCTGTCACCCGCGATTCTTGGCGATCGGCGGTGCGATATTACTCACATCCGGAATTGTTCTTGTCAATAACAGTTATGCGGTGAAACTATTCGTGCGGAGCGCAGATGGTTTGCAATTACAACGATCTACTGTCGTCGCGATTACGGTGCGGCGGGGAGCTCCAGGACGAACCCGTCCGGGTGATGAAAGTCCGGCTTCTCCCCCGGATGCGCCAGCGCCCAATAGGATTTGGTGCCATCGGCTTCTTCGATCACGGCGGTGATCGATGCCAGCGCACCCCCCGCCCAACCGAACTCCGCATCTTCCAGCAGCGCGCTCAACGCATATTGCGACGACGGCCCGTCACCGACATCGCCGACATTGAGCTCCGCCATCATCTTCGCAGTCTCGGCATCGATACCCAGGGCCGTCAGGTGCGCGGTCATCCCGGCCGCGAACTGCGCCGGATCGGTGGAGGTGATGCGCGGCGGCTTCACCACCAGTTGCTCCATCCCTTCGCGATAACCGTCGAATCGATAGGCCGCCCACTCGCCCGAGGGTGAAAAGTTGAACTCGCAATACCCCGCTTCGCCGGGACGTCGCAGGAACAGCTCAAAGCAGGTCCGCTGCCAAAGCCCGTCCGCGCGCGCCGGAACCACGGCCGGCGGCAGGCGCAATGCTTCCGGCGGCTCACCCACGATGTAATCGAAACTCCAGTTTCCCGGCCCCTGCCAGCTGATCGAGCACACCACCGACCCGATCGCGCTCGGCGGCGTGTCCGGATGGGGGATAAGCGGCACCACGCTCAAGAACGTTTCCAAGACCAATGCCTCCATGCTAACCGCCCGCGCACCATGACCGAATACGCATCCGATCTGCTCCGCACCTTGTCCGACCGTGGCTACATCCACCAGGTCACCGACGCCACTGCGCTCGACGCGCTGGCCGCCAAGCAGATCGTGCCCGGTTATATCGGATTCGACCCCACCGCGCCCTCGCTGCATGTCGGCAGCCTCGTCCAGATCATGCTGCTGCGCCGGATGCAGCAGAGCGGGCACAAGCCGATCGTGCTGATGGGCGGCGGCACCGGCAAGATCGGCGACCCCAGCTTCAAGGACGAAGCACGCAAGCTGATGACGGACGAGGTCATCGCCAGCAACGTCGCGTCGATCAAGACGGTGTTCGAGAAGTTCCTGACGTTCGGCGACGGCCCCACCGACGCGGTGATGGTCGACAATGCCGACTGGCTCGACAAGCTCGAATACATCCCGTTCCTGCGCGACATCGGCAAGCATTTCTCGATCAACCGGATGCTCAGCTTTGATTCGGTCAAGCTGCGCCTCGACCGCGAACAGTCGCTCAGCTTCCTCGAATTCAACTACATGATCCTCCAGGGCTACGACTTCCTCGAGCTCTCGCGCCGTGCCGGATGCCGCCTGCAGATGGGCGGGTCGGACCAGTGGGGCAACATCGTCAATGGCATCGAACTGTCGCGCCGCGTCGACGGGACCGAAGTCTATGGCGTCACCACCCCGCTGATCACCACGGCGGACGGCGGCAAGATGGGCAAGACCATGTCGGGCGCGGTGTGGCTCAACGAGGACGCGCTCCCCGCCTTCGATTACTGGCAATTCTGGCGCAACACCGACGACCGCGATGTCGGCCGTTTCCTGCGCTTGTTCACTGATCTGCCATTGGACGAGATCGCCCGATTGGAAGCGCTGCCGGGCGCCGAGATCAACGAGGCAAAGAAGATCCTCGCCACCGAAGCCACCGCCATGTGCCGCGGCCGCGACGCCGCGCTCGCTGCGGAGGAAACCGCCCGCAAGACGTTCGAGGAAGGCACTTCGGGCGACGCGCTCCCGACCCTGTCGGTCAGCGGCGAAATCAGCGTCGTTGACGCGCTCGTCGGCCTCGGCTTTGCCGCGTCCAAGGGCGAAGCCCGCCGCCTGATCAAGGGCGGCGGCGCACGCATCGATGGCGAAAAGGTCAGCGACGAGGCGGCAACCGTCACGGTCGGTGCGGCGGAAGTGCGCGTCTCGGCGGGCAAGAAGCATCACGGCCTGCTGCGCCCGGAGTGATAGGCACCCGTAGGACTACGTAAGTAACGACTGGTAACCAATCCCCTTGCGGAGCTGTTTACGCCCGGCGGCCTACCCAGATTGACATCGAGCCACGAGTCGGTGGGGGCCAGTATGAGTTTTCAGTTCTCGTCCATTGTGCGGGCCACCGCCGCCGACAGCGATCGTCGGAACACCGACCGCGACGAAGTCCATTTCCGCGCCCGCGCCTTCGGCCCCGACGCCCAGCCGCGCACCCTGCTGATCGTCAACATCTCCCCCCACGGCCTGATGGCGCGGTGCGAACACCCCTTCGCCGAGGGCGACCGCCTGCGCGTGATGCTCCCGGTGGTCGGCGTGGCTCCTGCAGAAATCCGCTGGGCGCTCGGCGGCCGGATCGGGGTCAGCTTCGATAGCGCGGTCGATCTGGCGAGCTACTACGAGCTGTTGGCGCAGATGCTGAAGGCGGGGTGATCTTCTTAGCCCCTCCCCTGAAGGGGAGGGGCGAGATTGCCTCACCCGCCCCGCCAAAACCCCATCGTCACCCCGGCCTCGTGCCGGGGTCCACCCCTCCCCAGGCGCAGCGCTCCAGCCTCAAGCCCGACGCCCGCCTCCCGGTGGACCCCGGCACAAGGCCGGGGTGACGGCTGAAATTGGGTCGTAAACGCTGAGTAGCGAGCCTCGCCAAGACTCAACTATTGGACAGTTTTAGGCGTTAGCGAGGCTATCAATGCGCGCACGCGTGGCAACTCACTTTCCGAGTAATGTTTGGCCCACGGCGGCAGATCGTCACCGCTGGACAAGGCTTCCTCGAGGGATCGCTCTCTATATATTAGCAGAGCCAACTCCCCCTCGTTGCGCCAAATCATTTCTCTACAAATGGCCTCCTGGATCGCTTCCTCGGGCGTCCGTTCGCGCTCCCCCCAAAAAAGCAAATCACTTAGTGTCCCGTGCGGCACCTGCTGGTCCATCTTGCCAATCCAAGCGTCCACAACGGCTTCGGGTTCGTCGCCCTCAAGCGCTGTGCTGTAGCTTTCCCAAAGACTGAGAAGCTCCTCTTTCAGTAGGATTGGCGACCGATCGTTTTCCATGGTTTCCAATGCTTCGCTCTGGATTTACGTATGAATTAAATCGATGCGCCTGTTGAAGGTTGGCGTCAGCTGATGTCCGCAAGGGTGCGGAAACCGGCCAATCGGCGATTATGCAGCACCGCCCCCTACCCCGCCCGCAACAACCCCACCGCAGCATCCCGCTCAAACAAATACAACGCCACCCGCGCCGCCTGCCCGCGCGCGCCGTCCAGCCCGCCGTCGCGATCGACCAGCAGCCGCGCATCGGCGGTCGCCGCCGCGATCAGCTCGGCGAACTTCTCCGGCGGGGCCAGCCGGAACGTCTGTTCCCCCGATTGCCGCGTCCCCAGCATCTCGCCCGCGCCGCGCAGGCGCAGATCCTCTTCAGCAATGCGGAACCCGTCATTGGTCTCACGCATCAGCGCCAGCCGCGCGCGCGATGTTTCGCTCAACGTGCCCCCGCGCAGCAGCACGCACACCGACCGCCCCCCGCCGCGCCCGACCCGGCCGCGCAGCTGGTGCAGCTGGGCGAGCCCGAACCGGTCCGCTGCCTCGATCACGATCAGCGTCGCGTTGGGGACATCGACCCCCACCTCGATCACCGTCGTCGCGACCAGCACGCCCAGCTCGCCGGCGGAAAAGCGCGCCATCACCGCGTCCTTTTCCGGCCCCTTCATCCGGCCATGGACGAGGCCGACGCGCTCGCCGAACCGCGCGCGCAGCGATTCGGCCCGCGCCTCGGCAGCGGCAAGGTCGGTCTTCTCGCTCTCCTCGACCAGCGGGCACACCCAATAGGCCTGCCCCCCGCCCGACAGATGCCGGGCGAGGCCGTTGACGATCTCCTCCAGCCGCTCCTCGCTGATCACGCTCGTCTCGATCGGCATCCGCCCCGGCGGCATCTCGTCGAGCTTGCTGACATCCATCTCGCCATGCGTCGCGAGTTGCAGCGTGCGCGGGATCGGCGTCGCGGTCATCACCAGCAGATGCGGCGCAGTCTTTGCCTTGGCCTGCAGCATCATGCGTTCGGCGACGCCAAAGCGGTGCTGCTCGTCCACCACAACGAGGCCGAGATCGCGATACTCGACCCCCTGCTGAAAGATCGCATGCGTGCCGATCAGGATGTCGATCGATCCATCCGCGACCCCCATCAACGTCGCCTCGCGCACCCGCCCCTTGTCGCGCCCGGTCAGGATCGCAATTTCGACGCCAAGGCCCGCGAACAGCTTGCGCAGCGTCTCATAATGCTGGCGCGCGAGGATTTCGGTCGGGGCCAGCATCGCCCCCTGCGCCCCCGCCTCAACCGCGATCAGCAGCGCCATCGCCGCCACCAGCGTCTTGCCCGCGCCGACATCGCCCTGCAGCAGGCGCAGCATCGGGCGCGGCTGCGCCATGTCGCCCTCGATCTCGCGGATCGTCCGCGCCTGCGCCCCGGTCGGCGTATAGGGCAGGCTCAGCGCATCGCGCAGCCGCCCGTCCCCGGCCAGCGCCCGCCCCTTCTTCGCCCGCGCCGCGCCGCGCACCAGCATCAGCGCCAGCTGATTGGCGAACACCTCGTCATAGGCCAGCCGGTCGCGCGCCTTGGTGTCCGCGGGATCGGCATGAATCCGCGCCAGCGCCTCGCGCCACTCGGGCCAGCCATGGCGGTCCTTCAAACTCGGCTCGATCCATTCGGGGAGCTCCGGCGCGCGCGCCACCGCCTGCGCCGCAAAATCCGCCAGCCGCTTCGACGTCATCCCCTCCGACAGCGGATAGATCGCCTCACGCCCGCCCGGCCGCGGCTCGCTCAGCGCGACGATCTCGGGATGCACGATCTGCAGTTCCTGCCCGTACTGGTCGAGCCGCCCCGACACCCATTTGGCCTCATTCAGCGGCAGCTGCTTCTTCGCCCAGCCGCTGTTCCCGCCAAAGAACACCAACGTCACATAATTGCCGCGCGCATCGGTTGCCTCGACCCGCGCCGGCGCCCGCGCACTCCCGCTCATGCGGTAATTCACCGGGGTCAGCTGAATCGCGATCGTCCGCCCGACATCGGCCTGATCCAGCTCTTCACGCGGCAGCCGGTCGATCCACCCGCTCGGCAGATGAAACGCGACATCCACCACCCGCGCCAGCCCCAGCCGCTCCAACGGCTTGGCCAGTTGCGGCCCCACGCCCTTGAGGACGGTGACTTCGGCAAAGAGGGGATTGAGCACTTCGGGACGCATCGCGGCCTGACTATCACCCTCCCCCGCGTCGCGCCATGCGCCGCGACGCCCTGTCCGAAGGGGAAGATGCCGCCCGCTGGCAATTCGCCCACCCCGGGCCTAAATGGGATCAAACCCACCCCAGCCGACAGCGCAATTTCGCGCCGTCGGCTAATCTGTGTTGGAACCCATGGACCGCGAAACCCGCATCAAACGCCTCCGCTTCCGCGCCTGGCACCGTGGCGTCAAAGAAGCCGACCTGATGATCGGCGGATTCTTCGACGCGCATCACGCCGGCTGGACCGATGCCGAAATCGAGACGTTCGAAGCGCTGCTTGAGGAACAGGATGTCGACATCATGGCCTGGGCGATGGGGATGCAGCCGGTTCCCGCCGAATATCAAGGCACGATCATGGCCGCGCTCAAGACGCTGAACTACGTGCCGATCGCCCGCTAACTCCAAGCCGTCACCCCGGCCTTGTGCCGGGGTCCACCGGGCGGCCAGCGCGACGATAGAGCCTCTTGCCGATGCGCGAGCGGCACAGTGGACCCCGGCACAGGGCCGGGGTGACGAAAGAGATCAAAATTGCCCGACCTCAACCGCATCCTCACTGCCAAGACCCCGCTGACCCTGTCCGGCGTCCCCACGGGCTTCCTCCCCTGGCTGCTCGCCGACCTCGCGCGCGCCTCGACCAGCGGCGCGGTCTATATCGCCCCCGACGAATCCGCGATGCGCGCGGTCGCCTCCACCGCGACCTTCTTCGCGCCCGAGCTTGAGGTTATCCAGTTCCCCGCCTGGGACTGTCTCCCCTATGACCGCGCCAGCCCCACGCTCCGCGTCATGGCCGAGCGTATGGCCGCGCTGTCCGCGCTCCAGACGACCACCACCAAACCGCGCCTGATCCTCACCACCGTCAACGCCGCCAGCCAGCGCACGCTGACCCCGTTCCGCATCCGCCAGATGACCGCGCGCCTCGCCCCGGGCGAGCGCATCTCGCTCGACAAGCTCGCCACCCTGCTGTCCTCCAACGGCTATGTCCGCACGGACACCGTCCACGACAGCGGCGAGTTCGCGGTGCGCGGCGGCCTGGTCGACCTCTACCCCTCGGGTGCGCCACAGGCGCTGCGGCTCGATTTCTTCGGCGACGAGATCGAAAGCGTCCGCACCTTTGACCCCGCCGACCAGCGCACCACCGGCCGCGTCGACGGCTTCACCCTCCTCCCCGCGTCCGAAGCGCTGCTCGACGAGGACACGATCAAGCGCTTCCGCACCCGTTACCGCGAGAAGTTCGGCGCCACCGCCACCGGCGACCCGCTGTATCAGGCGATCAGCGACGGCCGCCGCCTCGCCGGCATGGAACATTGGCTCCCGCTGTTCGAAGAGCGGATGGAAACCCTGTTCGACCACCTCCCCGCCGGCGCGGTCGTCGTCCGCGACGCGGGTGACGCCGGCGCCGCCGAAGCCCGCTTCGAAGCCATCGCCGACTATCAGGCCAACCGCGTCCGCGCCCAGTCGACCGACGCCGGCAGCTACCGCCCGCTCGGCACCGACCAGCTCTACCTCCTCCCTGCCGAGTGGGAGACGCGCCTCAAATCCGCCCGCGCGCACCTCGCCACCCCGTTCCACGAGCCCGAAAGCGCCACCGTCCTCGACTTCAACGTCGATGGCCCGCGCGACTTCGCCCCCGAACGCGCGGCGCAATCGAACATTTACGAAGCCGTCACCGACCACCTCGCCAGGCTGCGCAAGGCCGGCAAGAAGCCGATCCTCGCCAGCTACTCCACCGGCTCACGCGAGCGGTTGAAGGGCCTGCTCGCCGATCACGGCCTGACCAGCACCGTGCTGGCGGACGGCTGGCAGGAGGCGCTGGGCGCCGCAGCGGGCGGGCGCGATTCCGCCAATGTCGCGCTTATCGTCCTACCCCTCGACCACGGCTTCACCGCGCCCGACATCGCGCTGCTGACCGAACAGGACATGCTCGGCGACCGGCTGATCCGCCGCAACAAGCGCAAGAAGTCGACCGACGCCTTCCTCGCCGAACTCGCCACCCTCTCCCCCGGCGACCTCGTCGTGCACGCCGAACACGGCATCGGCCGCTACGAAGGGCTCACGCAAATCCCGGTGCAAAAGGCACCGCACGATTGCGTGGCGCTCTCCTATGCCGGCGGCGACAAGCTCTACGTTCCGGTCGAAAACCTCGAAGTCCTCACCCGCTACGGCTCGTCCGAAGAGAGCGCGACCCTCGACCGCCTCGGCGGCGAAGCATGGCAGCGCCGCAAGTCGAAGATGAAGGAGCGCATCCGCGAAATCGCGGGTGAACTCATCGCCACTGCCGCCGCCCGCGCCGTCCGCCCGGGCGAGGTGATCGACCCCGATCCCGGCGCCTACCCCGCCTTTGTCGACCGCTTCCCGTTCAGCGAGACCGACGATCAGGAACGCGCCATCGGCGAAACGCTCGACGATCTCGCCGCCGGCCGCCCGATGGACCGGCTCGTCGTCGGCGATGTCGGCTTCGGCAAGACCGAGGTGGCTCTCCGCGCCGCCTTCGTCGCGGCGATGGCCGGCTATCAGGTCGCGATCGTCTGCCCCACCACGCTGCTCGCGCGCCAGCATTACACCAACTTCGTCGCCCGGTTTGAAGGGTTCCCGCTGCGCATCGGCCGCCTCTCCCGCCTCGTCCCCGCTGCCGAGGCCAAGGCGACCAAAGAGGGGCTCGAGAACGGCACGCTCGACGTCGTCGTCGGCACCCACGCCGTTCTCGCCAAGGGGATCGAATTCAAGCGCCTCGGCCTGGTCGTGGTGGATGAGGAACAGCGCTTCGGCGTCACCCACAAGGAACGGCTAAAGGGCCTCAAGGCCGACGTCCACGTCCTCACCCTCACCGCCACCCCGATCCCGCGCACGCTGCAAATGGCGATGTCGGGCCTGCGTGAGCTGTCGGTGATCCAGACCCCGCCGGTCGATCGCCTCGCGGTCCGCACCTATGTCATGCCGTGGGATCCCGTCGTCCTGCGCGAAGCCCTGCTGCGCGAACATTATCGCGGCGGACAGTCCTTCTTCGTCACCCCGCGCATCGCCGACCTGCCCGATGTCGAGAAGTTCCTGCGCGAGGACGTGCCCGAAATCCGCTACGTCGTCGCGCACGGCCAGATGGCCCCGACCGAGGTCGAAGAGCGCATGTCCGCCTTCTACGACAAGAAGTACGAGGTGCTCGTCTCCACCTCGATCATCGAATCCGGGATCGACATCCCCAGCGCCAACACGATGATCGTCAACCGCGCCGACAAGTTCGGCCTCGCCCAACTCTACCAGCTGCGCGGCCGCGTCGGCCGGGCCAAGACCCGCGCCTATGCCTACATGACCACCGCCCCCCAGCGGCAGATGACCGAAGCCGCCGAAAAGCGCCTCAAGGTCCTCTCCGACCTCGAATCGCTGGGCGCAGGGTTCCAGCTCGCCAGCCATGACCTCGACATTCGCGGCGCCGGCAATCTGCTCGGCGACGAACAGTCCGGGCACATCAAGGAAGTCGGCTACGAACTCTACCAATCGATGCTGGAGGAAGCGATCATGGACGCCAAGGCCGGCGGCATGGCCAGCGACCGCCCCCGCGACCTCTCGCCCCAGATCACCGTCGACGCCCCGATCCTCATCCCGGAGGGCTTCGTCCCCGACCTCGACCTGCGCATGGGCCTCTACCGCCGCCTCAACGATGTCGAGGACCGCGCGGGGATCGAGGAATTCGCCGCCGAAATGATCGACCGCTTCGGCAAACTTCCGCAAGAAACCGAAAACCTCCTGCTGCTGATCGAGGCCAAGCTGAACGCCAAAAAGGCGTGCATCGCCAAGATCGACGTCGGCCCAAAGGGCGCGCTCGTCACCTTCCACGAAGACAAATTCCCCAGCGTCGACGGGCTGCTGGCCTATGTCGAGCGGCTGGACGGAACCGCCAAACTGCGCCCGGACATGAAGCTGGTGGTCTCCCGCGCGTTCGCGACGCCACGGGCCCGGCTGAACGCAGCGGTGCAGATTTCGCGGGGGTTGGCTAAGGCGGCGGGGTGAGGGGGTGTTCCCCTTAGCTCAACGATGCTATGCATTTATCGACTGCATGACGAAGAGAACGCTGAACTCTGACCAGCTAGGAAAAAAGGGCGAGAGTCGCTTTCCGGATCTTTGTATAGACGCCGGCTTGGTTCCCAATGCTTCAACGTACGATCGACGCGGCTGGGACTTTATCGTTGACTGGCATCACCCCTACGGATCATCAGCGCTCGACGCCCGCCCCGCTCCGCTCTCCTGCCTAGTTCAGTTAAAGACGATCTGGACAAGTTCTAAGACAATCAAGCTTCGGCTTTCGTCTATTGAGTATCTTGCAAAAGATTCTAGGCCCACATTTATTTATGTGCTTCGCGCCAACGACGATCTGACGTTTGTCGACGCGCGAATTATACACATCAATGGCGATTTTCTCGCTCTCATTTTGGCCGAGTTGCGAAAGGCACGCCTCTCCGATTCAGCCCCCAATTCAGTAACTATCCGAGTTCGGCTAGATCCTTGGTTCGAGACGTTACCAGCGACAGGGGAAGCACTACGCGCCGCGATGGAAGGGGCGGTTGGGCCTTCGTTGTATGAATACAACTTGAAGAAACAACGCGAACTCCGGGAAGTGGGATACGAGAATGGTGGCGGCCACTTCATCACAACAACGTTTACCGGCACTATCGATCATATAGTCGAAGCGTTCTTCGGCATGCAGCCCCTCGATAATATCAGAACGACCGCCTACGAACGTCGGTTTGGCATGGATGTCCCGATCCCCAGCTTATCGGAAGAGTGGAGCAGTGTTAAATTCGAACCGATACCGACTGACACTGCAACTATCATCGTATATGATGAACCGAGTCGCCCGCCATTCAAGTTCCACGCAAACGTAATTAGACTCCCATCGAATTTGCTTCCATGCGATCAAATGCGATTACTTTTGCGTACTCCACTACTTGATTTCCTGCTAAGTGCAGAATTTTCAAATGAAGCAAGGGCCTCTCTCTCACTCAATTTACGGACTAACAGTGCGCGCCTCGAAACAGCGACCGCAACAGCGGAAAAATGGTCGGCGCTGTACGGATTTCTCGCAGCTTTTAGAGAGCGACCTTTAACGTTTGAGATCAACTTTAATAAGATCGCGCAGCCTATCGTCGGCACAATGACCAGCGACAAGGCCGATGCAAACACAAAGTGGAGTAGGCCGGCGCAGCTTTGCGCTATCGCCAACCATGCTCTCAAGCTGATCGGCCGGGAGGACACCGAACTCTCGATTGCCGATATCGGCGCAGTGGATCAAGATCTCGCAGTTCTTGATGCAGTTATCAATGACCCGAGTACACTATCCCGCCTATCAACGACCACGGTGCGCATGCCGGGGCCTGTTGAAGGCGATACGATTCAAGCGATATACTTCAAGCGCTTTCCTCTTGGACTTGTGAATATAGCTTATGCAACCGAATTAACACTTGCAGCGAAGATCGAGGGAGAAATGATCGTATGGACAGGCAGCGTTCCCGCTCTAATTGATATCGCCTATGTCGGTGGGACGGACGCCGACTACGATCGATACATCGAACGCATCAAATCCAAGACCGGAGTGATGAGCTACTTTGCAGCCAGCACCCCACACTATCAGGACCAACTTGAGGAGTTTGCAGGGGATGCGTGCGCGTGAGATCGACTTTGATCATCATAGCTTTCATCTCGCTAAGATGATCCGTCTAAGTCGATTGGCGCTGCCAACGTGCGGAGTAACCCCTTGCAATGTTGGACCCGATATGTTCTCATCCCTCGGTCGAACCCCGACCGCTCTTTGACCCCGTCGATCGCCCCGCCGCAGGACCTCGGCTGCCCCCGGCCCGAACCTGACACCCCGCCTTACACACCCGTATTTTTGTCAGCTTCGTCAGTCCCGCCCCGCCGTCACCGCGCAAAAACCGTCCGAAGCTGACAGGATGAATCGCGTTCAGCGTAATTTCGTCAGGTTCGCCGATCCGCCGCCCGGCCACCGCGTCCCCGCCCCCACCCAATGCCAATCGCGAATCGCAATCGCCGCAAGATCGGCTAGTGGCGATGATCGGCGCATCGGCGGGTGCGTCGGACGATCGATATGGTAAGGACGACCGCGTGACCGACACCGCATCCCCTGATCGCCTGGCCGAGGCGCGCGCGGCGCTTGCCGCGGCGATGGCGTTGCACGAACGCGGCGATCTTGAGGGCGCGGAGGCCGGCTATCGCAACGTGCTGGCGCTCGACTATCGCGCGACCGACGTGCTGCCGCTGCTCGCCGGCCTGCTCGGTCGCCTCTCCCGCGCCGAAGACGCGCTCGCCGCCTGGGGTGAATTGCTGGCGATCGAACCCGATCACGCCATCGCGCTGCACGAACAGGGCCTGACGCTCCACTGGCTCGGCCGCACCGAAGCGGCGATCGTCGCGCTCGAACGTGCCTGCGCGCTCGACCCCGACAATCCGATCGCCGTCGGCAACCTCGCCGTCGCGCTGGCCGATGCGGGCCGCACGCTCGACGCGATCCGCCAGTTCCGCCGGGCGCTGACGCTTCAGCCCGGCAATCTGCATCTTCAGCATCAGTTGCGGCGGCTCGGCTCGGCCGCGGTGCCCTTCTGGCACATCCCGATGATGAACGACGCGCCGCGCAACGACGCGTTCGAAGCCGCGCTCAAGGCCGCACTGGCGATGGCCGGCCCGCAAGCCCGCGTCCTCGACATCGGCGCCGGCAGCGGCCTGCTCTCGCTGATGGCCGCGCGGGCCGGGGCGCGCAACGTGGTGGCGTGCGAGATGGAGCCGATGATCGCCGAAATGGCGCAACTGATCGTCGCCCATAACGGCTATGCCGACCGCATCACCGTGCATGCCAAGCCGTCGACCGACCTTGCCGTCGGCGCCGAACTCGATGCCCCGGCCGACATCCTCGTCTCCGAAATCCTGTCGAGCGACCTGCTCACCGAAAAGGTGCTGGACACGTTCGAGGACGCCCACCGCCGCCTCCTCGCCCCCGACGCATTGGTGATCCCCCGCGCCGCCACCGCAATGGGCTGCCTCGTCGCCAGCGATTCCCTCGCCGACTATGCCTTTGTCGGACAGGTCTCGGGCTTCGACCTCTCGCCCTTCACCAGCTTTGCGCCACAGCGGTTGCCGGTGCACGGCACGATGACCGCCTGGAACCGCCTGTCCGACGATGTCGAACTGGTCCGCCTCGACCTGACCCAGCACAAGCATGACGCGACGCTCGCCCGACTGCGCATCCCGGTCACCGCCAGCGGCCGCGCGATCGGCATCGTCCAGTGGATGCACATCGACCTGTGGGACGGCATCGCCTTCGAAAACCACCCCGCCAGCACCACCGACGGCGGCTGGCTGCAACTGCTCCACAGCTTCCCCGCGCCGATCGATGTGGTGGCCGGCGAAACGCTCGACATCGCCGTCGGCCACGACCGGATCACGCTGATCCTGATGCCATTGGCGGACTCCGGGGCCTAGCTGCGGCGATGATCCGGTTCGGGCCGATGAGCATCACGCTGCTGATCTGCGCGGTACAGGGTCTGTTGCTCGCCGCACTGTTGCTGCGCGCCCGCCGTAACCGGGCGGCGAACCGCTGGCTGGCGCTGCTGATCGTGGCGGTCGCCGCACTGATGACGCCGTACATCATCGGCTATGCCGGCTTTTACGACAAATGGCCCTGGCTCAGCTTTGCGCCGCTGTCCTACACCCTCGCCTTCGGCCCGCTGCTGTTCCTCTACACCACCGCGCTGATCGGCCAGCGCCCGGCGCGGCTGTGGGTGCATTTCGTGCCGGTGGCGGTGCAGTTCGTCAGCTACGCGGCGCTATTCCCGTTGCCGTTGGCGACCAAGGACTGGTGGAACACCCATGTCCATGCGCCGGTCATCGACCCGCTGTTCGACATCGCCGCGCCGATCAGCATCGCGGCCTATGCCGCGATCGCGTATCGCGGCTACCGCGCCTACCGCCTATGGCTCGACAGCAACCGCACCGACGGGGTGGATTACGAGCCCAACTGGATCCGCAACTTCATCGCTGCGCTGGCGGTGATCATGCTGATCTGGGCCGGGTTCGTGATCGCCAAATGGGCCGATCCGGCACGCGATTATTTCGCCCAGTTCCCGCTCTACGTCGCGTTCTCCGTGCTGGTACTCTATCTCGGCATCGGCGGCTGGCGCCATTCGGAGACCGCGTTCCCGCCCGCACTCCCGCCGCCCCAGCCAGACCCAGCGGAGCCCGCCACCGGGCGCGACTGGGCGGCGCAGGGTGCCGACTGGCTGGCCCGTCTGGACAGCGCGGAATGGTGGCGCGATCCCGCGTTGACGCTGGCCGCGCTGGCGCGGCTGCTCGGCACCAACACCAGCTATCTGTCGCGCGGGCTGGGCGCTGCTGCGGGCGAGAATTTCAACGCGATCATCAACCGCCGCCGGGTGATCGCGTTGCAGGTGCTTCTCGAGGAGCCGAACGAACACCGCGACCTGCTGACCCTGGCGTTCGAGGTCGGGTTCAATTCCAAGGCCAGCTTCAACCGCGCCTTTCTGGAGATGGCGGGAATGAGCCCGAGCCAGTGGCGGCTCAAATCACAAAAAGCGCGCGCCGCCTGAGCATTGAGGCGCGACGGCGCGGGGTTTGCGCCACATCGGCTTCGTTACCGACCCGCTGGAGCGACCCCGATGAACCGCCTGTATCTTGCCGCTGCCCTGTTGGCCCTGCCCCTCCCACTAAATGCAGCGGCGGCCAATCCCAATCTCGCCGAAACTCCAGCCACGCCGCGCTACACCCCCCGCCTGCTTTCCGCCGAAGAGGCGCGCCGCGATGTCGCGTTGCTGCGCCGCGCACTCGAGACGGTGCATCCCGGACTCTATCGCTACACCACCAAAGCCGGGATCGACGCAGCATTTGCGCGGCTGGAGTCCGCCGCCAGCGCGCCGATCACCGACCTTGCCCTGCATGGCGAAGTTGCCCGCCTGCTCGCGACGATCCACTGCGATCATACCAAGGCGGAAATGTCCGACGCGATCACCGCATTCCGCACCGCCAACCCCACGCATCTGCCACTGCGGTTCCAGCTGATCGAAGGGCGGATGATCGTGCTTTCGACCGATGCGCAGGCCGGCGCGCCGCCGGTCGGGAGCGAAATTCTCAGCATCAACGGCATGCCGGTCCCACGATTGCTGCTCCAACTGGCACCGCTGACCTCCTATGACGGCACGACCGATCAGGCGATCGCGGCCAAGCTCGCCGATGACAGCGACCTGATGGGCGATGACTTCAACGAGAATTACCCGGCACTGTTCGGCTTTCCCGATGCATGGCGGATCGAATGGAAGCCTGTAGGCGACACCGCGTCGACCACCGCCGATCTTCGCCCGATCCGCTTTGCGCAATGGACCAGCCTCGCCGGGCCGGGCGCCCGCTATCGTGGAGACTTCTACAACAGCGTCAGCTGGCGGATGAATGGCAAGACGGCGCGGCTGGGCATCGATACCTTCGTCAACTACCGCAACCCGGTTCAGGCAACCGCATTCCTGAACGGCTTCTTCGCCGCGATGGCAGAGGCCGGGACCGATCATCTGATCCTGGATCTGCGCCGCAATGGCGGCGGGTCGGACGAAGTGCCGGTGGCGCTGGGCCGCTATCTCATCGACAAGCCCTTTGTCTGGACGAAACCGCAGCGGCTCAAGGCGGTGCGCTATGGCGACCTGCCGAACCATATCAGCGCCTGGGGCGACCGGGACGCGCTGTTCAACCCGCCGCTCGACGCGTTCACCCGCGCCGCTGATGGCTGGTATGAGCGCACGCCGGTGCTGCGTGGCGCGGCGGTCACCGATCAGGACACCCGCTTCGAACAGCAACCGGTCAGCCAGAACCGCTTCACCGGGCGGCTGACGATCCTCAGCGGCCCGCACGCCGGCTCCGCCACCACCATGGCCATCGCGCAGCTTAAGGAAAAGGCGGGCGCCACCATCGTCGGCGAAGACAGCGGCGGCAGCGCCGAAGGGCCGACCGCAGGCCGCATCTTCCTGCTCAACCTGCCCGCCAGCGGGATCAAGCTGCGCGTGCCCGAAGCGTGGAACCGCACGGCGATCACCCGCTTTACGCCGGGCAAGGGCGTGGGCGCAGATCAGCTGGTGGTCCCGACGCTGGCGGATTTTCAGGTCGGTCGCGACCGCGCGATCGCGGTCGCCCAAGGCGCCCTGCCCGCCCGCAGCGACAGCGCGGCGCTGGTCGCCACGGCGCTGACCGGCGATTGGACCGGCACGCTCGACTATCGCGATTATCGCAAGGATACCCGCACCACCCTGCCGACGCTGATGCGCAGCGATGGGCAGGCGCTCGCCTGGACGTTCGACGACGGCCCCGGCAAGACCGTGCGCTCGACCGAGCGCTGGGTGTTCGATGCAGCGGGTCGCTCGCTCACCATTACCAGCGGCAGCAACCAGCCCGAGCCGTGGCGCGTGGTCGAATCCCGCGCATCGGCCGATGGCACCTCGTTCACGCTAGTGCTCGATGGCGCGAGCGAAGAGAATGGGCGGCGGGTGAGCGCGCGCAAGATCCTGACCCGTGATGGCAACCGGCTGCGCATCACCAAGCAGACGCAGGCGGCGGGGGAGCCATTTCTGATGCGCCAGAGCTACGAACTACACCGTTAAACGGAGCGGAATGCCGCTGCGCACCGGGGGCGAGGGGATCGATCTGGTTCGCCCCTGACCCGCCCCATCTTGACTTATGGCAACTCTGCTGCCATATCGCGGCGTAGCGAGGCGTTATGCAGCGTGATCGGGCCGGGGTTCATCCTGCGGCTCCGGCTCCGCCTCGGTTGATTGCTCGGCTTCCCATATCACGCGGGTCGTCATTTATTGACCCCGCCTGCGCGCGCGCATTCCGCATGCGCGCTGGCCGTTCTGCAAAGAGAATTCATGACCAAGTTCAATACCCTCGGCCTGTCCGAGATCACCCTCGCTGCGCTCGCGGCAAAGGGCTATACCGACGCGACGCCGATTCAGGCGCAGTCGATCCCGGCTTTGCTCGAAGGGCGCGACCTGCTCGGCATCGCCCAGACCGGCACCGGCAAGACCGCCGCGTTCATGCTCCCCTCGATCGAGCGCCTCGTCGCGTCGAACAAGCGGGCGCAGCCGCGCGGTTGCCGCATGCTCGTCCTCGCCCCCACCCGCGAACTGGCCAGCCAGATCGCCCAGAGCGCGCGCGACTATAGCAAGGGCACCAAGCTGTCGGTCGCAACCGTGTTCGGCGGCACGTCGATCCACAAGAACAAGACCGATCTGGCGCGCGGCGTCGACATCATCGTCGCAACCCCGGGCCGCCTCGTCGACCTGATCGAACAGAGCTATGCGATCCTGCTCGGCATCGAAATCCTGGTGCTGGACGAGGCCGACCAGATGATGGATTTGGGCTTCATCCACGCGCTGAAGCGCATCGTCCGCGAGCTGCCCAGCAAGCGCCAGACCCTGTTCTTCTCGGCCACCATGCCCAAGTCGATCCGCGACCTCGCGACCCAGTTCATCAAGGACCCGGTCGAAGTGAAGGTGACCCCGGTCGCCACCACCGCCGAGCGCGTCGAACAGTTCGTGACCTTCGTTAATCAAGCGGAGAAGCAGTCGCTGCTGACCATCGCGCTGCGCGACGAAAGCATCGACCGCGCGCTGATCTTCACCCGCACCAAGCACGGCGCCGACCGCGTCGTGAAGCTGCTGGCGGCCAGCGGCGTCGCGTCGAACGCGATCCACGGCAACAAGAGCCAGCCGCAGCGCGAGCGTGCGCTGGGCGAGTTCAAGTCGGGCAAGGTCAAGGTTCTGATCGCCACCGACATCGCGGCACGTGGCATCGACGTGTCGGGTGTCAGCCACGTGTTCAACTTTGAACTCCCCAATGTCCCGGATCAGTATGTTCACCGCATCGGCCGCACCGCGCGCGCCGGCGCGACCGGCATCGCCATCAGCTATTGCGCCGATGATGAGCGGCCGTACCTGCGCGACATCGAAAAGCTGATCCGCCAGAAGGTCGCGATCCAGCCGCTGCCCGAGGATTTCCTCGCCGAATCGGCCCGCATCAAGTCGAGCCGCGGTCCGATCCCGGTTAGCCGTGACGAGATGAACGGTCGCAACGGCCGGACGATGGCCGACCGCAACGCCCATCACCGCGCTGGCCAGCGCGCCGATCGCGGCCCGCGCGGCAATCCTGCCGGTGAGCGTCGCGAAACGCTCGGCACCGCCGCCCCGCGCGCTGCTGAAGGTGCAGGTGCAGGCGACAAGCCACGCTTCTACGGCCCACGCAAAAAGAAGTTCACCCCGCGTCCTGCTGGCGCCGGTGGTGGCCAGCGCAGCGGCGGCAATGGCGGCCAGGGCCAGCGCCGGGGCTAATTAACTCTCCCCCTCCCTGCGTGCAGGGAGGGGGATAAGTCAATTACCGCCGACCCGGCCCGCGCCCACGCCGCCGTGCGGCCTCATCGTCGCGCCCGTCGATCAGCCGCTGCGCACGCTCGGCTCCCGCCGTCGCCTCATTCCCGCCCCGCCCGATCAGCGGCGCCGCGCGCCGATAGAATGACAGCGCCTTGTCATACTCCCCCGCCGATTCGGCGCACAGGCCTAGGTCGAAGGTGATCGACGGGTGGTTCGGCGCCTGCACGTCCATCGCCGCCCATGCTGCACACGCACCGCGCAGGTCGCGCTGGGTCTGCTTGACGATATCCTTGAACGGCCGCTCCAGCGGCTTGGGCAGGCCGCGCGTGCTCTCGCGGAAGCGGATCGAATAATCCTCCACCGAGGGCACGATGTCCCGCCGCACATTTTCGGCGATGTCGATGATCATCCCGCGAATCGCCTCTTCGGTGGTGCGCGACGGGTTCTGTCCGCGGCACCAGCTGGTCTCGTCGCGGCGCGGGCGTGACACACTATAAAGGACGCGCCCGTCCGGCCCGGCGAGGCGCAGGTCGGCGTTCACGTTGATCACGCGGCGGGTACAGTCCTTCTCGACCTCTTCCTCGCGCAGGCATTTGCCGTCACGTTTGCCGCCCTCGCGCTCGACGCACTCCTTCTCCTTACGCTTGAAACGCGTTTCCTGGACCCCGGTGACAACATTGCCGTTGAGCAGGCCGTCGGCATCGCCGCCGCGCCCGCCGACCAGATCGAAATGCGTCCGCCCCTCGATATCCGGGCGCGCCAGCGCGCGTTCGATCGCCAGGCCCAGTTGCATCCCGTCCTCACCCGCGATCCGGCCAACGCGCAGCGAATCGAGCATCGCGGCGTCGCGATAGGGCGCGGCGAAGCGGCCGGTCATCCGCGCGCTCTCCGCCAGAGCGGTCGGCGCGGTCATGGTCATGGCTGCAAGCAACACAGCGGCACGGGTCGGCGTCCACGGCATGGCATTCCCCCTAAATGCATTTGCGGCCGACGGTTTCGCACCCGTTCCCACTTTGGGCAACCCCGTTGCGCCACCGCCGCCGTCATCACATGGTCACACAGGTTGCATCCTTTGCCCCCCTTTGCTAGGCGCGCGCCAACCCATCGGGGGTGCCGGACGGCATGCCCCCGAATCCCCATGGGGCCATTTCTGCTAGTCCAAGAGGAAACACGCGTCCGTGGATAATTCCGGCGGTATCCAAGCCAGCTTAAGCGGTCGCTATGCGACCGCGCTGTTCGATCTGGCGCGCGAAGGCGGTTCGATCGCAACGGTCGAATCGAGTCTCGCGACGGTCAAGCAGGCGCTGACCGATTCGGCCGACTTTGCGGCGCTGACCAAGAGCCCGCTGCTCGGTCGCGATCAGGCGGCCCGTGGCGTCACCGCCGCGGCCGGTGCGATGAAGCTCGATCCGCTCACCACCCGGTTCCTTGGCGTGCTGGCGCATAACCGCCGCCTGTCGGCGCTGCCGGGCATGATTCGCGACTTCAGCACGCTGGCTGCGCGCCATCGCGGTGAAGTGACCGCAGCGGTCACCTCGGCCCATCCGCTCGACGCCGCACAGGTGGCCGAACTCAAGACGCAGCTGCGCGCCCGCGTTGGCCGCGACGTCACGGTCGACCTGTCGGTCGATCCCTCGCTCCTTGGCGGGCTGGTCGTAAAGATCGGCTCCCAGATGATCGACAGCTCGATCAAGACCCGTCTCAATTCCCTCGCGCACGCGATGAAAGGCTGAAGGCAAACGCAATGGATATCCGCGCCGCAGAAATCTCGAAGGTCATCAAGGACCAGATCGCCAATTTCGGCACCGAGGCAGAGGTCAGCGAGACCGGCCAGGTGTTGAGCGTGGGTGACGGCATCGCGCGCGTCCACGGCCTCGACAATGTCCAGGCCGGCGAAATGGTCGAATTCGCCAATGGCGTTCAGGGCATGGCGCTGAACCTTGAGGCCGATAACGTCGGTATCGTGATCTTCGGCTCGGACTCCGAGATCAAGGAAGGCGACGTCGTCAAGCGCACCGGCACGATCGTCGACGTTCCGGTCGGCAAGGGTCTGCTCGGCCGCGTGGTCGATGGCCTTGGCAACCCGATCGACGGCAAGGGCCCGATCGTCTCCGACCAGCGTTCGCGCGTCGAAGTGAAGGCTCCCGGCATCATCCCGCGCAAGTCGGTGCATGAGCCGGTTCAGACCGGCCTCAAAGCGATCGACGCACTCGTCCCCGTTGGCCGTGGCCAGCGCGAGCTGATCATCGGCGACCGTCAGACCGGCAAGTCGGCCGTCGCGATCGACACCTTCATCAACCAGAAGACCGTCAACGCCGGCACGGACGAGGGCAAGAAGCTCTATTGCGTGTACGTCGCCGTCGGCCAGAAGCGCTCGACCGTCGCACAGCTCGTTCGCACGCTCGAAGAGAATGGCGCGATGGAATATTCGATCGTGGTCGCCGCGACCGCGTCGGACCCCGCCCCGCTCCAGTTCCTCGCACCGTACACCGGCTGCGCGATGGGCGAATATTTCCGCGACAACGGCATGCACGCCGTGATCGTCTATGACGATCTGTCGAAGCAGGCCGTCGCCTATCGCCAGATGTCGCTGCTGCTGCGCCGCCCGCCGGGCCGCGAAGCCTATCCGGGCGACGTCTTCTATCTGCACAGCCGCCTGCTCGAGCGCGCGGCGAAGCTGAACGAGGACAATGGTTCGGGCTCGCTGACCGCGCTCCCGATCATCGAAACGCAGGCAGGCGACGTGTCGGCCTACATCCCGACCAACGTGATCTCGATCACCGACGGCCAGATCTTCCTTGAAACCGACCTGTTCTTCGCGGGCATCCGCCCGGCGATCAACGTCGGCCTGTCGGTGTCGCGCGTCGGTTCGTCGGCGCAGACCAAGGCGATGAAGAAGGTGTCGGGCTCGATCAAGCTCGAGCTCGCCCAGTATCGCGAAATGGCCGCGTTCGCGCAGTTCGGTTCGGACCTCGATGCCTCGACCCAGAAGCTGCTCAACCGCGGCGCGCGCCTGACCGAGCTGCTCAAGCAGCCGCAGTTCTCGCCGCTGCCGTTCGAAGAGCAGACCGTGTCGATCTTTGCTGGCACCAATGGCTATATCGACAGCGTCGCAGTGAACGATGTCGTCCGCTACGAGGCCGCGATGCTCGCCGAAATGCGCAGCAAGCACGCCGACATCCTCGCCGCGATCCGCGACAGCAAGGATCTCAGCGAAGACACCAAGGCGAAGCTCAAGGATGCGCTCGCCGCATTCGGCAAGACGTTCGCGTAACATGCGTCGCCCCGGCGAAGGCCGGGGCCGCCATGTTGCTCTCACCGAGAGCGGCCCCGGTCATTGCCGGGGCGACCGATAGGAAAGAAGTATGGCCTCTCTCAAGGCACTCAAAGTCCGGATCAACTCGGTCAAGTCGACCCAGAAGATCACCAAGGCGATGAAGATGGTCGCCGCCGCCAAGCTGCGCCGCGCGCAGGAAGCGGCGGAGGCCGGGCGTCCCTATGCGCAGCGGCTCGAAAGCGTCGTCGCCAGCCTCGCGTCGAAGGTCGCGGGTGGCCCCGGCGTGTCGCCGCTGCTCGCCGGCACCGGCAAGGACCAGGTGCATCTGTTCGTCGTCGCGACCAGCGACAAGGGTCTGGCCGGTGCGTTCAACACCAACATCGCCCGCCTTGCCCGCAAGCGCGCCGGCGAGTTGATCGCGCAGGGCAAGACCGTCAAATTCTACACCATCGGCCGCAAGGGCCGCGCGGTGCTGAACCGGCTCTACCCGAACAGCTTCGTCCACTCGATCGAGCCCGGCGACCTCGGCAAGCTCGGCTTTGCCGATGCGCGCGGCTATGCCGACGACCTGATCGCGCGGTTCGAAGCCGGCGAATATGACGTCGCGCACCTGTTCTATTCGAACTTCAAGTCGGTCCTGACGCAGGAGCCGACCGAGCAGCAGCTGATCCCGGTCAAAATTCCCGACGTCGTCGTTGAGGAAAGCGGCGCTGCCGTGACCGAGTATGAGCCTGACGAGGAATCGATCCTCGCCGACCTGCTGCCGCGCAACGTCGCGATCCAGCTGTATCGCGCGATGCGTGAGAATGCCGCGTCGGAGCAGGGCAGCAAGATGACCGCGATGGACAATGCCACGCGCAACGCGGGCGACCTGATCAAGCGGCTGTCGATCCAGTATAACCGCGCGCGTCAGGCCGCGATCACGACCGAACTGGTCGAGATCATCTCGGGCGCCGAGGCACTTTAATCGTCATGCGCGCCGCAATCCTTCTCCTCTGCGCGACCGCCGCGCTCGCGGGCTGCAACCAGCAGCCTGCCGAGCAGCCGACGCTTGCGCAGAATGAGGCGGCGGCGCGCGAAGCGGCGGCGGATCTCAAGGGTTGGGACCGCATGTTCGGCTTCCCGACCGAAACGATCGGTCGCCTCAACCAATATGGCTATCGCATCGGCGGCTATGCTGCGGCTGGCGATGGCTTCGCGGCCAAGGGCGTGGACATTACCCTGTCCCAGTCCGACGCGAAGACGCCGAACACCGGCACCGTCGCCGTCACCGGTCCGACGGTCGAGGCGATCGACAGCGTCGCCTTCACCCTGTCGCTGACCGACGACGCCAATGCCGAAACCGCGAAGAAGCGGCTGACCGACATCGTCCGCGCCTTCCTGTTCCAATATGGCATCAAGGACGACGGCGCGCTCGACGCCATCGCCAAGGAAGCCGATGCGGATGGCAAGATCGGCGATGCGCCGGTCGCTATTGCACTCGCCAAGGGCGATGCCGCCCGCACCCTGACCGTGACTTTCCGCCGCCCCTCCGCTACGGCCACGGCCGAGGCGATGGTCGGCAATTCCCAGCAACCCTGATCGCATTCGCCAAGCAAGGACTTGAAGAACATGGCAACCGCAGCCCCCACCGCAGACAAGCCCGCGCGCAAGCCGCGCGCGCCCAAGGCCGCTACCGGCACCACCGCGACGGCACCCGTCGCCGCGTCCGGCACGGGCCGCATCGCGCAGGTGATCGGCGCGGTCGTCGACGTTGCGTTCGACGGCGAACTGCCCGCCATTCTCTCGGCGCTTGAAACGAGCAACAACGGCCAGCGCCTCGTGCTCGAAGTCGCGCAGCATCTGGGTGAAGGCACCGTCCGCACCATCGCGATGGACGCGACCGAGGGTCTGACCCGCGGCCAGGAAGTCACCGCAACCGGCGCGCAGATCCAGGTTCCGGTCGGCCCGGCAACGCTCGGCCGCATCCTCAACGTCATCGGTGAGCCGATCGACGAGCGCGGCCCGGTCGCCACCGACATGCGCGCGCCGATCCATGCCGAAGCGCCGCTGTTCGTCGACCAGTCGACCGAAAGCTCGATCCTCGTCACCGGCATCAAGGTCATCGACCTGCTCGCGCCTTATGCAAAGGGCGGCAAGATCGGCCTGTTCGGCGGCGCCGGCGTCGGCAAGACGGTTCTTATCCAGGAACTGATCAACAACATCGCCAAGGGCCATGGCGGCACCTCGGTCTTCGCGGGCGTCGGTGAGCGCACGCGTGAGGGTAACGATCTCTACCACGAGTTCCTCGACGCCGGCGTGATCGCCAAGGACGCCGACGGCAACGCCCAGTCGGAAGGCTCTAAGGTTGCGCTGGTTTATGGCCAGATGAACGAGCCTCCCGGCGCACGCGCGCGCGTCGCACTGTCGGGCCTGACGATCGCCGAATATTTCCGCGACGTCGAAGGTCAGGACGTGCTGTTCTTCGTCGACAACATCTTCCGCTTTACCCAGGCGGGCGCAGAAGTGTCGGCTCTGCTCGGCCGTATCCCGTCGGCAGTGGGCTATCAGCCGACCCTGTCGACCGACATGGGCGCGCTGCAGGAGCGCATCACCTCGACCAACAAGGGCTCGATCACCTCGGTGCAGGCCGTGTACGTGCCCGCGGACGATTTGACCGATCCGGCGCCTGCAACCTCGTTCGCCCACTTGGACGCGACCACGGTTCTCAACCGTGCGATCTCGGAACTCGGCATCTATCCGGCGGTGGATCCGCTCGATTCGACCAGCCGCGTGCTCGAGCCGCGCGTGGTCGGCCAGGAGCATTACGAGACCGCCCGCGCCGTCCAGTCGACGCTGCAGAAGTACAAGTCGCTGCAGGACATCATCGCGATCCTCGGCATGGACGAACTGTCGGAAGAGGATAAGCTGACCGTCACGCGCGCCCGCAAGATCCAGCGTTTCCTCAGCCAGCCGTTCCACGTCGCCGAAGTCTTCACCGGCATCCCCGGCAAGTTCGTCGCGATCGAAGACACGATCAAGTCGTTCAAGGCCGTGGTCAACGGTGAGTATGATCACCTGCCCGAATCGGCCTTCTACATGGTCGGTGGCATCGACGACGTCGTCGCCAAGGCCGCCAAGATGGCCGCCGAGGCGTAAGCCCTCTTAAGCCCCTTCCCTTCAAGGGAGGGGTTTGGGGTGGGGCAGTAATCACAGGGGCTGGACGCGTTTCGACGCCCCACCCCAACCCCTCCCCTGAAGGGGAGGGGCTAGGAAGAAGAACATGCTGCACTTCGAACTCGTGACCCCCGAAAAGCTGCTCCGCTCGGAGGACGTCCATATGGTCGTCGTTCCCGGCACCGAGGGCGATTTCGGCGTGCTGGAGGGCCATGCGCCCTTCATGTCGACGATCCGCGACGGCAATATCGAGGTTTACAAGACCGCCGCGAACCAGTCGCCGGAGTTGATCCGCGTCGAGGGCGGCTTTGCCGAGGTCAATGAAAAGGGCCTTACGGTCCTCGCCGAAAAGGCCGACTGACCCGTCATCCTTTGCCGGAATCGAACAGGCCGCAGGGGCAACCCTGCGGCCTTTTCCGTGCACTCAATCCTCCCCCGCCAGGGGGGAGGTGGCATGCGAAGCATGACGGAGGGGGCGGAAGCACAAAGGTCGAGAGGGGCAGCCGTCCCCTCCCTCCGTCGCCTTCGGCGCCACCTCCTCCTTGCGGGGGAGGATTATTCCGCTGCCATCACCCGCGCTGATACTCCATCGCGCTCGCCCAGCCCTTGGCGGTCCCACGCTCGACCTTCAGCGCGTCGCCGGTGCGGGTGAAGCGCAGCCGTGCGGTGCCCGCTTTGGTCGGCATTTCGAAGGTCACGCTCTGCGCATCGCGCGCGACTTCGGTGAAGCGGCTCGGCGGGATCCCAGGGAGGGTGATGTCCAGCACCGCCTTCTCGCCCATTGCATCGAACGCCAGCTCCGCCTTCGCGCCCTTCATCGCTTCGCTTGTCCCCTCTTCGCTGCACGAAACGCCCTGCTTGGTCGGGTCACAGCGCATCTCCAGCCCGTTGCCGCGCCAGGTTCCGCCCAGCCAGTCGAGGTGGCGGTTGGTCACCGCCGAATCGGCGACAACCGGCGCGGGGGCCGTGGCGAGCCCGGTGGGCGCGGCGAGCATCGTGAACAGCGAGACGAGGAAGGTGAGCATCAAGAAATCCCTGTGATCGAACATCACAGCCCCAGTCGCACCCCCATCCGCCACCAGCCACGGTCAGGATCGGTCAGTGCACCCGGTTGAAGGTCCAGCGCATCGCCTTGCTGCCATCCGCCAGCGAGATTTCGGCAGTCAGCGTGTCGCCCGATCGGCGATAGTGGACGCGCTGCGGATAATCGTGCGCGGCGTTGACGAAGGTCACCCCCTCCCCGCCCGCGACGGCACGGAACGGCACCGGCGGCTTGCCCCCAGGCTGGGGCAGATAGACTGCGGCGTCGCCGTCGAGCGTGATCCGCAGGAATTCGAGCGCAACGGTCTTGCCGCCCTTCACCGTCTGCGACGTGCCGAGCATCATCCCGCCCGCCGCCTTCTGCCACTCCTCACAGGTCTGCCCGCGCGGCCCGTCCGCGCTGCACCAGCGTCCGGCCAGCCATTCGGGCAGGCCAGCGCCGCCACCCGATCCCCTCGCGGTCAGCGGCGTCGCCAGCAGCACCAGCGCCAATGAAATCCGGATCATCCCAGTCCCCCCATAGTCCCGGCACCGCATTAGCCGCTGTGCGACCGGCTGGCTTGAACCGATGCGACATGCGAGGTTCCACCGATGGACTATCGCGAGACCCCGCGCCCGCCCAAGCTCGACGGCTTCGTCGCCGCGATCTGGACGCTGGACATTCGCGGCAAGCCCGACGAGTGGGTCGGGCATCAGGCGGTCCCCGATGGCTGTATCGAGCTGATCCGCCGCCATGCCGGTCGCTCGATATGGCGCAGCGAACAGCCGCCGCTGTTCGTCACCGGGCTTGCGCTGCGCCCGGCCGCGCTGCGCTTCAGCGGCGATGCGCGCTTCACCGGCATCCGCCTGTGGCCATGGGGCTGGCATGCGCTGGACGGAGATCGCTGCGCCGATTTCGCCGATGACTGGCGCGCGGTGGCCGAGGACAGCCCGCTGGCCGCGCTGCTGACGGACGACGGCGCGCAGCTTCCCGGCCTGATCGCCGCCTTTGATGACCAGCCCCAAAGCCCGATCGACCTGATCCGCCACGTCGACAGCGTCGGCGCACTGGCGCGGGCAAGCGGCCTAGGACCCCGCCAGCTCCAGCGTATCTTTGCGCGCGAGGCCGGCATGCCACCGCGCAGCTATCTGCGCCTGCTGCGTTTCCGCGATGCAGTGGCCGGAGTTCAGGGTGATGCGCCCGGGCTCGCCGACACGGCCGCCGCATCGGGCTATGCCGATCAGGCGCACATGACCCGCGAATTCCGTGCGCTGGGTGGCCTTTCCCCCGGCACCGCCCGCCGCCGGGCCGCCGGGCCGTTCGTCCCCGCGCGCGACGAACCGACGATGGATGGTTAGGAACTTGTAAAACCTTGGCGGCTATCCCGGTGCAGACAGCGGATAGTGGGGAGCCGAGGTGAGCGCATTTGGACGTCGTAGCGGACCGGGAGCAGGGCCGGGACGCCCTGCCTTCGGCGTTGCACGCCCGATGCAGGGCGGTGGCGCCACGCGCCCGGCCGAGCCATTGGGCGGCGAGCAATTCCCGTCCCTCCACGACGTCCCCCTTCCCGGCGCGTCGCAGATGCCGCCCGAGCCCGCCTCTGGCGGCACGATGGGCGCACAATCGACTGGCGAAGCGATGCAGCGCCTGGCCGATCGCCAGGCCGCCACCGGCGAGCCGAGCAGTTCGCGAATCGAAGGGTTCGAGGCGTCGATCCACCGCATCAAGGAACAGGTGCTTCCGCGCCTGCTTGAGCGGGTCGATCCTGAGGCTGCGGCAACGCTCAACAAGGATGAGCTGGCGGAAGAATTCCGCCCGATCATCGGTGAGGTGCTTGCCGAGCTCAAGCTGACCCTGAACCGCCGCGAGCAGTTCGCGTTGGAAAAAGTGCTGGTCGACGAGTTGCTCGGCCTCGGCCCGCTCGAAGAGCTGCTGGGCGACAGCTCGATCAGCGACATCATGGTCAACGGCCCCGAGCAGACCTTTGTCGAGCGCAAGGGCAAGCTAGAACTCGCCAATATCCAGTTCCGCGACGAAGAGCATCTGTTCCAGATCGCACAGCGCATCTGCAACTCGGTCGGCCGCCGCGTCGATCAGACCACCCCGCTCGCCGACGCCCGCCTCAAGGATGGCAGCCGCGTCAACGTGATCGTGCCGCCGCTGTCGTTGCGCGGCACCGCGATCTCGATCCGTAAATTCTCCGACAAGCCGATCACGCTCGACATGATGGCGGGCTTCGGCTCGATGTCGACCAAGATGGCGACGATGCTGAAGATCGCCGGAGCCTGCCGCTTCAACATCGTCATCTCGGGCGGCACCGGTTCGGGTAAAACGACGATGCTCAACGCATTGTCCAAGATGATCGACCCCGGCGAGCGCGTGCTGACGATCGAGGACGCGGCGGAACTGCGCCTGCAACAGCCGCACTGGCTCCCGCTCGAAACCCGCCCGCCGAACCTTGAGGGTCAGGGCGAGATCACGATTCGCGATCTGGTCAAGAACGCGCTGCGTATGCGCCCGGATCGCATCATCTTGGGCGAAATTCGCGGACCCGAATGTTTCGACCTCTTGTCGGCGATGAACACCGGCCATGACGGGTCGATGTGTACGCTCCACTCCAACTCCCCGCGCGAATGCCTGGGGCGTATGGAGAACATGGTGCTGATGGGCGACATCAAGATCCCGAAGGAGGCGATCAGCCGCCAGATCGCGGATTCGGTCGACCTGATCGTACAGGTCAAGCGCCTGCGCGACGGTAGCCGCCGCGTCACTAACATCACCGAGGTGATCGGCATGGAAGGCCCCGTCATCGTGACGCAGGAGCTGTTCAAGTTCGAATATCTCGACGAGAGCGCCGACGGAAAGATCATCGGCGAATATCGCTCGATGGGCCTGCGTCCCTACACGCTGGAAAAGGCGCGCTCGTTCGGCTTCGACCATGCGCTGCTGGAAGCGTGCCTGTAAGCACGGCGCACCGCTTACTCCCTCAACGGGACATTAACCACGACCGCAACTGCTGGCGCGCACGCGCGCCGCGCCTAGCATGGCGTGCATGGAGTTCCGCGCGCCGATGATCCTGCTCGCCGCCCTGATCGGCCTCGCCGCACCGGCCGAGCGCGTCGTCGCGGCGCCAGCGGTGAGGCACCTTTCCGCCGACAGCGAGGCGCGCTGGGTCAGCTTCGAACTGACGGCGGGCAACCAGATCCGCTTCCGTACCCAGCTCAACGGTCGCTGGGTCGATGCCCTGCTCGATACCGGCGTCACCGACACCGCAGTCACCACCCGCTTCGCCCGCGCCGCCGGGCTCAAGCCGCTGGTCGCGGGTCGCGCCGATGCGATCGGGGGCAGCGTCGCGCTGTCCTGGACCGGCATCGACCGGGTCGAGGTCGGCGGGCTGGTCCGCACCGGCGGACGGGTCGCGATTATCGATGCCGATCCGCGTGTGACCGGCAGCGCGCCGGTCGACCTGTTTGTCGGCTCAGACCTGCTCGCCGGCCATGCGCTCGAGATCGATTACGACGCCCAGCGCTTTCGCCTGCTGCCCAGCGGTCGCTTGCCCTTCCGCGGCGTCACCCTGCCGCTTCGCCTCGCCGACCGTTCGGGCCTGTATGTAAGCGAACTCGATCTTGGCGGCCGCAACCTGCGCCCGGTGATCGTCGATACCGGCGATGGCGGCATGGTCAGCCTGACACGCAGCGTATGGCGGGCAAGCGCGCCCGGCGCCGTTCGCACGACCACTGCCATCGCCTGGGGCCTGGGCGGGGTGGTGGAGAGTGAGGTCGCGGTCCTTCCCGCGCTGCGCATCGGTGGTGTTGCGGCCGAGGTCGAATTGCGCGTCGAGCCGGATACCGGCTTTTCGGCCCGCAAGGGTGCGGCGGGACGCATTGGCGGCGGATTGCTGCGCCGCCACCGCGTGCTGCTCGACCCGCGCGCGGGCCGCATGGTGCTGGCGAGCGGCACGCGCGCCGACTGGCCTGTGACGCGATCGACCAGCGGGCTGATGGTCGCGCAGGAAGCGAATCGGCTGCGCGTCCTGCACGTCATGCGCGGCAGCCCCGCCGCCACGAGCGGATGGCGCGCAGGCACGCTGATCTGCGCCGTAGATGGCGCAGCGGTCGCCACTGCCGCGCGCGACTGGGCCACCGGCACCCCCGGCCGCCGCATCCGCCTAACCCTGTGCGACGGCGCCGAACGCACCCTCACGCTCGCCAGCTTCTACTGAGTCACGCGCCCTTCAGCGCCAGCGCCGCCCCCACGATGGCGAGCAGCAGCGCCATGATCTGAATGAAGGTCCACGGCACCCAGCCAACCTTGTCGAGGTCGTCCCGCTTGCCGCGCCGCCATTCGGCCACGCCGCTGACGCCGACCAGCGCGACCATCGCGCCTACTCCGATCCATAACGGCCCTTGCATCGCCCCGCGCCCCACTCCAAACCACGCCCCAGAACAGAGAGGAGCCTTCCATGCGCTACACCCTGCCCGCCATCGCCCTATCCGCCGTCGCCCTGACCGCAGCCGCCGCCATCGGCGCGCCCCAGATGGGCAAGCCGAGTGCCGATTTGAAGGCCGCAGTCGCCGCGTCCACGCGCACGCCTGCCAATGTCGCCCGCGACAAATACCGCAACCCCGCCCAGACGCTCGCCTTTTTCGGGGTGAAGCCGTCGCACACGGTGGTCGAACTCTGGCCGGGCGGCGGCTGGTACACCGAAATCCTCGCGCCCTATGTCAAGAAGGGCGGCGGCACGCTCTACGCCGCCGCACCCTGGCCCAATGGCGTCAAGGGCACCCAGACGCTGCAGGCAAAGGATGCCGCCACCTATGGCGCGATCAAGCTCGCCGCCTTCCCCGCCACTGACGATCAGCCGACCGTCCCGGCCGGCAGCGCCGACGTCGTCCTCACCTTCCGCAACATCCACAACTGGAAGATGGGCACCACCGACCGCAGTGCCGAAGCATTCAAACAGATCTTCGCGATGCTGAAGCCCGGCGGCACGCTCGGTATCGTCGAGCATCGCCTGCCCGAATCGGCGGATGCGGCGCGTGAGAAGACCAGCGGCTATGTGAAGGTCTCGACCGTCCGCAAGCTCGCCGAGGAAGCGGGCTTCAAATATGTCGGCGCGTCCGAAGTGAACGCCAACCCCAAGGACACCGCCGACTGGCCGCAGGGCGTGTGGACGCTCGCGCCCAACTACCGCCTCAAGGACGTCGATCGCGCCAAGTACGAAGCGATCGGCGAGAGCGACCGCATGACGCTCAAATTCCGCAAGCCCAACCCAAGCGTGCGGGGCGGCTGACGGTCAGCGTGCCGCCTGGGCTACGGTCCAGGCGGCACGTACCGATCCGGTGAATATCGGGCGATAGCGCCTGATTTCTCGCTGAGCACCCGGCGTGAAATCGCTGAACCCGGCCATGCGGTCGAGCACTTCCCCTTCAGCCTGACGAAACAAGACACGCGCCTCTTGCGGTTTGTTGCCGCGCAGCTGAATGATCGAAGCGAGATCCCACATCGCACCGATCCGCCGGGGGTGCGTGCGCGGGTTGGCTAGCCGGATTCTGAACGCACGGCGCGCCAGCGCTTCGCTTTCCTCGAGACGCCGCTGTTCCATCGCGTTGGTTGCGAGGCTTGAGAGGACCGTCGCAACGTCCGGATGATCCGGTCGCAATGTGGCTTCGCGATATTGGAGGACAAGCCGATAGAGGCTGTCGGCTTCGGTGCGGGCGCCGCGTGTCGCCATGTGAACCGCAAAATTATTGATCGCAATCGCGAGCAGCGGGTGCCCTTTCGGGAACGCGGCAGACAAAGACCTGATCGCGCGCGCGTGCAATGCCTGCGCCTCAGTGTACCGGCGTTGCGCATCCAGGTTGAGCGCCAGGTTCGAGCAGCTTACGGAAATGTCCGGGTGATTGACCGGCAGGCTGGCCTCACGGACGGCCAGCGCGCTGCGGAGCAATGGCTCTGCCTCGGCAACGCGGCCCTGATTTGCCAGGTTCTGCGCGAGATTGTTGTAAGCGGTGGCAAGGTCGGGGTGCCGTGGCGGCAGCGCCGCCGTCCACAGCTCCAGCGTTTTGCGGAAATACTGCTCCGCTTCGACATATCGCCCCTGATCGTTCACGACCTGCGCCAGATTGATGTAGGCGCGACCGATCACAGGGTGATCCGCCGTCAGGCTGAGCTGGAGCAGCCCCAATGCCATGCGGAACAACGACTCCGCCTCGGCGAAACGGGCCTGATGCGTCAGGTTGAAGCCAAGGCTGGCCTGGATCGTTGCGGTATCGATGAAGCTCTTGGGCGCCACCTCCCGTAGCTTCAGCGCCGAGCGAAAAATCTGTTCTGCCTCGGCATAGCGCGCCTGCTCGGTCAGGTTTGTGGCGAGTGCTACATTGATGCTGATGACGAAATCGTGCTCGGCAGGCAGCGGCGGTTGAAGGATAAACAGCGTCCGCCGATAGAGTCGCTCAGCCTCGCCATAGGCCCCACGCTGGTCGAGCACGCCGGCCAGATCGCGTAATACATCCGCAAGATCGAGATGCTTCGCGGAGGGAAGCCCTTCCGCGATCTTCAGTGCCCTGCGGCCATAAGCTTCAGCGGCGTCGAGTTCCCCGGCCTTTGCTCCAATGCGCGCCAGGACCGTGAGGACATCCAGGCATTCATCGGCCAAAGGTTTTGACGCTTCGCACTTGGCCAGTTCGGTCCGCAGGGCATCAAACGCACTCGAATAGTCGCCCTTGCCATAGGCCGCGTTCGCCGCCTCGCCGAGCGGCCAGCGCTCAGTCGCTGCGCATGGCGCGGCCAACAGGGCGGCGGCGCAAGCGGTCAGAGAAAGGGGTGTGCGAAGCATCCTTTCATCCAATCCTATCGTCGCTCACTCCCGAACCGACAAAATCGGACAGCGGCCGCCCCCAGAACCCTCACTGCTTGTGCACCACCCCGGCGCGCATCACAAAGCCGACCGATTTGAGCACGCGCACATCCTTCAGCGGATCGCCGGTGACCGCGATGATGTCCGCGCTCTTGCCCGGCTCGATGCTGCCCACTTCCTTAGCCAGCCCCAGCAGGTCCGCGGCGTTGGTGGTTGCCGCGACGATCGCCTGCATCGGCGTCATGCCGTGCTTGACCAACAGCTCGAACTCATCGGCATTGCGGCCGTGCTTGGACACGCCGGCATCGGTGCCGAACGCGATCTTGACGCCAGCCGGAACCGCTTTTTCCAGCGCCTTTCCGGTAATGCCGATGCGCCAGTCGATCTTCGCGCGCACCGCAGGCGGATAGGCGTTCGGGTCCTTGGCAATGCGCTCGAGATAGCCATTCACGGTCGACAGCGTCGGCACGTAATAGGCACCGCTCTTGCGGAACAGCGCGATCGCCTCGTCATCCATCAGCGTGCCGTGCTCGACCGAATCCGCACCCATCTTCAGCGCCAGCGTAATGCCATCCGCGCCATGCGCATGGACCGCGACCTTCTTGCCATAGAGGCGGGCGGTCTCGACGATCGCGCGGGCCTCATCATCGAACATCTGCTTGCCAAGGCCAGCGCCGATGCGGCTGTTGACCCCGCCAGTCGTGGCGATCTTGATGACATCCACCCCGCGCGCGACCTGGTTGCGCACCGCCTTGCGGCATTCGTCCGCGCCGTCGCACAGATTTTCAATGTTCATCGCCGGGTGCAGGTCTTCGACCACCCCCAATCGCCGGTCCATATGCCCCGATGTGGTCGAGATCGACCGCCCGGCATCGACAATCCGTGGCCCATCGGCCCAGCCGCGCGCAATCGCTTCACGCAGCGCCAGCGTCGCGCCATCGTCGCCCAGATTGCGGACGGTGGTGAAGCCGGCCATCAGCGTCTTGCGCGCATTCCACTGCGCCTCGAACGCGCCCAGTTCCTTGCTCTCGGTAAAGCCCGCCAGCAGCCCTTCCTGTCCGGCGCGGTCGGAGCCGAGATGCACATGGCTGTCGATCAGCCCGGGCAGCACCGTCTTGTCCTTGAGGTCAATGACCGGCGCATCGCCCAGCGGCATGACATGGCCGTCATAGACGCCGACGATCACCCCGCCGCGCACCGCAATCGTGCTCGCCCCGCGCGGCGCCTGTCCCGGCCGGTCGAGCAGCGACCCGGCGTGGATATAGCGATCGACCCGCTCCGGCGATTGCGCCAGCGCAGACCCCGCGAGCAGCCCCGCAACGGTGATGACGATCCAGGATTTCACGGCTTTTCCCCCTTCAGATACGCGAAGGGGGTGAGGCTATTGCGCTCAGCCGAGCTTGTCGACCTGATCCTTGAGCGCGGACAGCTGCGCCTTGAGCGCCGCAATTTCCTCGTCCTTGCTCTTTTCCGGGGTGGCCGCAGCGGGCTTGGCCGTGCCTGTGGCACCCGCAGCGCCGGGCTTGAACGCCTCGGCCGCCGCTTCAAACATCTGCAGGTTGCGCTTGGCAATCTCGGCAAAGGGCGAGTTGGCGAACGCGCCCTCGACCGCCGACTTGAACTGTTCCTGATTGCGGCGGAAGCTGTCCATCGACGCTTCGAGATAGCCCGGCACCATCGCCTGCATCGAGTCGCCGTACAGCGCGATCAGCTGGCGCAGGAAGTTGACGGGGAGCAGCGTCTGGCCGCGCGCTTCCTCTTCCATGATGATCTGGGTCAGCACATTGTGCGTGATGTCTTCGTCGGTCTTGGCATCGACGACCTTGAAATCACGCCCTTCGCGCGTCATCGCGGCGAGATGGTCGAGCGTGATGTAGGACGAGCTTTCGGTATTGTAGAGTCGCCGGTTCGCGTATTTCTTGATGATGACCGGGCCGTCCGTCTGCGCTGTCTTTTTCATGCTCGCCCCCAAGGGTATTTGACATGGCCCTAACATCTTTCATTGCCGCATCGCAACACGGGCCGCGCCCCCTGCCACTCTTTCTCGAGTTGCTGCGCGAACAGACCGCAGCATCGCCCGACCGGCGCGCGGGGGCGCTGGCGGGGCTGGCGGCCTATCAGGCGGCGCGCAGGCCCCGCCCGCGTCGCCCAATGCCGGTGGTCGCGCAGGCCGGCCGCGCGACGCTACGCGATTATGGCGGAACGGGGATTCCGGTGGTGTTCGTGCCGTCGCTGATCAATCCGCCGATGATTCTCGACATGCGCTATCGCCGCTCGCTGCTGCGCTGGCTGTCGCGGCAAGGGGTCCGTCCACTGCTGGTCGACTGGGGCACGCCGACGCCTGAGGAGTGCGGTCAGGACGTGGCGCAGCATGTCGAGGAGATGCTGATCCCGCTGCTGCGCAGCATCGGTGAGCCGGTGGCGCTGGCGGGCTATTGCCTCGGCGGCACGATCGCGGCGGCGGCGGCGCAGGCGGTGCCGGTGCGCGGCCTCGCGCTGATCGCCGCGCCGTGGCGGTTCGAACGCTTCGGGCCGGACGCGCTGGGACAGATCGACTCGATCTGGCAGGCGGCGCACCCAACCTGCGACACGCTCGGCCTCGTGCCCATGGAGGTGCTTCAGGCCGGCTTCTGGCAGCTCGACCCGGCGCGCACGATCGCCAAGTTCGAGAAGTTCGCCCGCCTCGACCCCACCAGCACGGCGGCGAAGAATTTCGTGGTGCTGGAGGACTGGGCCAATGCCGGCGCGCCCCTGACCTTCGCCGCCGGGCGCCAGATGTTCGACGATTTCTTCACCGCCGACCTGCCCGGGCGCGGGCAATGGCGCGTAGCGGGGCAAGCCGTAGACCCTCTGACCCTGCCCTGCCCGACGGTCGAGTTCGTGTCACTCACCGACCGCATCGTCCCCGCCGCGAGTGCCGTCGGGTTTGCCGATCAGCGCAAGCTGCGCCTTGGCCATGTCGGCATGGTCGTCGGCTCATCCTCGCGACAGTTTCTGTGGCAACCACTCGCAGACTGGCTAACCGCGCTCCCCACCCCTAGATAGCGCGCAACCAATTCAGGAGCCTCTCGATGACCGAAGTCGTGATCACCGCCGCCAAGCGCACCCCCGTCGGCAGCTTCCTCGGCGCGTTCGCCGCCACCCCCGCGCATGAACTCGGCCGCATCGCGATCGAAGCGGCGCTGGCCCAGGCTGGCGTCAAGGGCGAAGAGGTGTCGGAGGTGATCCTGGGTCAGGTGCTCACCGCCGCACAGGGCCAGAACCCCGCGCGTCAGGCATCGATGGCCGCCGGCGTCCCCAAGGAAGTGCCGGCATGGGGCCTCAACCAGGTCTGCGGATCGGGCCTGCGCGCGGTCGCGCTCGCGGCACAGGCGGTGCAGACCGGCGATGCGACCATCGTCGTCGCGGGCGGGCAGGAATCGATGTCGCTCGCCGCGCACGCCCAGACGCTGCGTGCGGGTGCGAAGATGGGTGACGTCGCGCTGGTCGATACGATGATCAAGGACGGCCTGACCGACGTCTTCAACGGCTATCACATGGGGATCACCGCGGAAAATCTCGCCGAGCAATATCAGGTCGGCCGCGCCGAGCAGGATGAATTCGCCGTCCGCTCGCAGAACCTCGCCGAAGCCGCGCGCGCCGAGGGCCGCTTCAAGGACGAAATCGCGCCGGTGACGATCAAGGGCCGCAAGGGCGACACGATCGTCGATCAGGACGAATATATCCGCGCCGGCGCCACGCTGGACGGCATTTCGGGCCTGCGCCCGGCGTTCAAGAAGGACGGCACCGTCACCGCCGCCAACGCATCGGGCCTCAACGACGGCGCGGCCGCGCTGGTGGTGATGAGCCGCGAAGAGGCCGAAAAGCGCGGCGCACCGATCCTCGCCACGATCAAGAGCTGGGCCACCGCCGGCGTCGATCCGTCGGTGATGGGCATCGGCCCGGTCCCGGCGTCGAAAAAGGCACTTGAAAAAGCCGGTTGGACCGTCGCCGACCTCGATCTGATCGAGGCGAATGAGGCGTTCGCGGCGCAGGCTTTGTGCGTCGGCAAGGAACTCGGCTTCGATCCGGCCAAGGTCAACGTCAATGGCGGCGCGATCGCGATCGGCCACCCGATCGGCGCAAGCGGCGCGCGTGTGCTCACGACCCTGATCTACGAAATGGCACGCCGCGACGCAAAAAAGGGACTCGCGACGCTGTGCATCGGCGGCGGGATGGGGATCGCGATGTGTATCGAGCGGAATGGCTGATTCCGCAGAGTTTGATTCGAACAAGGCCAGCGCGGCGTCGTGATATTTTATGTCGCGACGCCGTTGTTGCACTGCAAAATTGTGGCAATGTTGCAACAGCATGACGCTGAATTCACCTTTCCCCGGTCGCTTTTGCTTGCCCTAAGCTGAACAACACGGTTTCCTCTGAAACGAACCGGCATTCAGCCGGTGAAGGGGATAAACATGAGAATCAGCCGCTTCTTGTCGGCGACGATGCTGGCGAGCGCCGCACTCGTCCTGCCGAACACCGCGATGGCGCAGGACGCGCCCGAGAGCGAAGACACCACTGCTGCCAGCAGTGATGTCGTCGTCGTCACGGGCTCGCGCATCGCACGTCCGGGTGTGGACACGGTCGTTCCCGTGACCAGCGTGAACGTTGAGGACCTGCTCGACACCGGCAACCTCTCGCTGGGTGACGCGCTCAACCAGCTGCCGACGCTTCGTTCGACGTTCAGCCAGGCGAACTCGACCCGCGCGATCGGTACCGCCGGTCTCAACCTGCTCGACCTTCGCGGTCTCGGCACGGCGCGTACGCTCGTCGTCGTCAATGGCCGTCGTCACGTCACCTCGACCCCGGGCAGCTATGCCGTCGACGTCAACACCATCCCGACCGCGCTGCTTGAGCGCGTCGACGTGGTGACCGGCGGCAATTCGGCCATCTACGGTTCGGACGCTGTCGCCGGCGTGGTCAACTTCGTGCTGAAGCAGGACTTTGACGGCCTCGACATCTCCGGCCAGGGCGGCGTTTCCGATCGCGGCGATCGCGGATCGCAGCGCCTGTCGGTCGTGTTCGGCAAGAACTTCGCAGAAGGTCGCGGCAACATCGCCGTCGCTGCGGAATATGCGCGTTCGGAAACCTTGCTGTTCACCGACCGTGACGATCTGACCGGCGCGTACAGCGGCATTCCGGGCTATTTCGGGTCGGAGTTCAGCGCTGACGAAACCGGCATGGGCGACGGCATTCCCGATCAGACCTTCTTCGGCATCAATTCGCCGGGCAACCGCTTCGGCATCATCTCGCTGGGCGGCATGGTCCAGACGACCTGCCCGACGCTGACCTCGACCGATCCGACCGTTCTCGGCCGCATTTCGATGAACTGCACGGGTGAGCGCGGCGCAACGGTTAATGGTCCCGGCACCGGCGGCCTGCTGTCTGACGGCTATGTGTTCACGACCGACGGTCGTCTCGTCCGCGACGATCCGACGCTTGATCTGCGTCGCATTGGCGGCGGTCGCTTCGGCGGCCTGAGCGCCACTGGCGTTGAAGGTGCGATGCTGCTTCCGGGCCTTGAGCGCTATTCGGCCAACATCCTGGCGCGCTACGAGTTCTCGCCAGCGCTGACCGCGTTCATCGAGGCGAAGTACGTCAAGATCACCAATAACCAGACGTCGACGCAGCCGACCTTCATCAACTCGAACCTGTCGCCGACCTTCTTCCTCGACAACCCCTTCCTGACGGCTCAGGCACGTGACTCGATCCGCCTGATCCAGGGCTATGCGCAGGGCACGGCAAACTTCGACACCGGCGCGTTCACGATGTTCCGCTTCAACAACGACATCGGCACCCGCGCCGAGGATCATGAGCGCGAGACGTTCCGCATCGTCGGTGGTTTCCGTGGCGACCTGTCGGATACTGGCAACCTTCGCTACGAAGTCGCCGGTAACTTCGGTCGTACCGACACCTATTATGAGACTGGCGGCAACGTAAATCTCGCCAACTTCAACCGTGCGGCAAATGCGGTGCGCAACTCGGCGGGTCAGATCGTCTGCCGCGTCAATGCCGATTCGATCACCACCAATGACGACCCTGCGTGCCGTCCGCTGAACCTGTTCGGTGAGGGCGCGCCGTCGACCACGCCGGACGGTCTGGCCTACGTCCTGCACACGTCTTGGCGCAAGCAGTGGGCGGAGCAGCTCAATTTCGTCGGCTACATCTCCGGCGACACGAGCGGTCTGTTCGAACTGCCCGGCGGCGCAATCGGTGCGGTGCTTGGTGCCGAATATCGTCGTGAAGACGCCTTTTCGGACTATGATGACGTCACGCAGGCCAGCCTGACCTTCCTCAACGGCTTCGCGGAGTTCAATCCGCCTGCGATCAGCGTGAAGGAAGCTTTCGCTGAGCTTCGGATCCCGATCCTTGGCGACATGCCGTTCTTCCATGAACTGACGATCGAGGGTTCGGGCCGCGTTTCGGATTACAGCAACTCGGCTGATCCGGTTTGGGCCTATAACGTCGGCGCTGTCTGGGCGCCTGTGCGTGATCTGCGCCTGCGGGTAAGCTACGCGAAGTCGGTGCGCGCACCTGACCTTACCGACGTTTACGCAACTGCCGGCACGACGTTCGCCAACAATCTGGTCGACCCCTGCTCGCAGGGCAACCCGATCAATTCGAACCCGAACCGCGCCCGCAACTGTGCTGCGGCCGGCATCCCGACCACGATCACCCTGCCGGATGGTTCGACCCGTCCGTGGGTGAACGCACCGTCGTCGGGTATCCAGGGTACGACCTCGGGCAACATCAACCTGAAGCCTGAAATCGGCTACAGCTTCACCGTTGGTGCCGTGTTCCAGCCGACCTTCCTGCGTGGCTTCACGCTGACGGTCGACTATTACGACATCGAGGTTGAGCAGGCGATCAACAGCTTGACCGGTCAGGCGATCATCAATCGCTGCTATGACGACCCCGTCGGCCTCGACAACCCGTTCTGCGCTGTTGTCAACCGTCGTACGTCGACCGACCCGCTGGTCAACGGCACGTTCACCGGACAGGCCGGCCGCCGTTTCGACGGTTTCCCCGACTTCAACCTGACCGGCGACCCGTTCAACCAGCCGCTCACCGCAGGCTTCACTGCGGCGCCCTTCAACTTCGCAAAGCTCGCCACCTCGGGCATCGACGTTGACGCAAGCTACACGACTCGCATCGGTGAGGGCTCGCTCCGCACCCGCGCGATCGTCAGCTGGCTGAAGGAGCGTGAGCAGTTCACCTACATCACGGATCCGGCACGTTCGGACCGGATCAACGGCACGCTCGGCGATCCGGAATGGCAGGGCCAGTTCAGCGTAAACCTGAACTACCCGAAGTGGGACTTCGGCTATGACCTGCGTTATGTCGGCAAGCAGACGGTGTTCGGCTGGGAGACCCAGTTCTCGCACCAGGGCCGTGCACCGACCAACGGCGACGTGATTGCGGATCCGTGGTACCCGGCGATCTTCTACCACGACCTTCAGGTCGGGTATAAGGTTGGCGAGAAGTATCGCTTCTACATTGGCGTCGACAACGTCACGGACGAACTGCCGCCGCTGGGTGCCACCGGCACTGGCGCTGGCAGCGGAATCTGGCCGGTCACTGGCCGGTATCTCTACGCCGGTTTCCGCGTCCGGATGTAATCCTGACGAACGTCGAAAGAATGAGGGCCGCTCCTTTCGGAGCGGCCCTTTTTTCTTGCCCAAAGATCAAAAAAAGGGCCGACGGAAACCCTCCGCCGACCCGCTATTCAACCGCGCTCGATGAGTTCAGCGCGCGTCCTTCACCTTCGTGTATGGCACGAAATCGCCCAGCACGACGAACCCGCTCCACATCCGCGACCCGCGATCGACCAGGTCGATCTTGTCGATGTTACACAGCTGGCTGCCATAGATTTTGGTGACCAGAATCTCATCGTCGCTCAACTGGTCCGCGCCGCCGCGGGGGCGGTTGACGTACAGCTTCGATCCACTGCGATAGACGATCGCGGTCTTGTTGATCACCGTGCTCTGGCCGAGCGTCGAGCTCGACAGACAGCGCACCGGCTTACCGGCCACCCGGCCCTCGAGCATCTTGGCGAGTTCGGCCTCACCCTTGGGGTATGGTTTCTCATCGGCCATTGCGGCGCCCGGCAGGGCCAGGGCGGCAAGGGCGGCGGCGGCAAAAGCAATACGCATGGCTTTCCACTCCTCTGTTACCCAAGATGGTACGCGCCAGCGCCTTTCGCAACGCTGAACCGAAATCGGGCTTATCCCCAAAGCCGGTCGAACCGCGCGCCTAGCCCGGTCAGCAGCTCATATTGCGACAGCCCCGACAGCGCAGCAGTCGCAGGCAGGTCATAGGCCAGTGCCAGCCAGTCGCCCTCGCCCAGATCCGGCACGGCACTGACATCTACTGCGGTCAGATCCATCGACACCCGCCCGATCACCGGCAGCACGCGGTCGCCAAGCATCGCAGTGCCCTTGCCCGAGAAACAGCGCAAATAGCCGTCCGCATAGCCCAGATTGACGATCGCCACCTCGGTATCCGCAGGCGCGGTCCAGGTGAGGTTATAACCCACGCCCTCGCCTGCCGGCACCAGCCGCCGCTGTAGAATCTGCGCCTCAGGCGTCACCACCTGCCGCATACGCCCCGTGAACACAGGCGCCGGTGCCGCGCCATAGAGCGCGATCCCCGGCCGGGTCAGGTCGAACGCGTAGTCCGCGCCCAGCGCAATGCCCGCCGAATTGGCCAGGCTCATCCGCCGCGCCCCCGTCCGACCGCGCAACGCCGCGAAGGCGTCGCGCTGGCGACCATTCAACGGCACATCTTCGTCCGCGCTGGCCAGATGGCTCATCAGCGTCTCGACCTGCAGCCCATGGAGCAGCCCCGCCGCGACATCCTCAGGCGCGATGCCCAGGCGGTTCATCCCCGTATCGACCATCACGTCGCACGCGCCGCCCCCGGCCTCACGCCAGCGCCGCACCTGCTGCACGCTGTTCAGCACCGGACGGGCATGGGACGCCGCCAGCGCCACGGCCATGTCCGCGTCGCGCACGCCATGCAGCACCGACACCGCAACCCCGGCGTCGGCCAGCGCCAGCGCCTCGCTCCAGGTCGCGACAAAGAAATCGCGGCACCCCGCCCCCGCCAGATGCCGCACCACCTCGCGCGCACCCAGCCCATAGCCATTGGCCTTCACCGCCGCGCCACACGCCGCCGCCCCGCTCATCGCGGCGAGCGTCCGCCAATTGGCGACCAGCGCGTCCCGGTCGAGACGCAGGCGGAGCGGAGAAGCGATCATCGCGCCCGACTAAGCCGGAGTGCAAGCCGCCGCAATCACTCGTGAACCAGATCGCGTTCCTTGAGGAAGAACAACGTCACCACCAGCGCCATCGCAACCACAATCCAGGTGTACCACAGCCCCGAATAGGGATTGCCGCTCTTGGCCACCATATATTGGCTGATCAGCGGCAGGAATCCGCCGAAATAGCCGGTGCCGATATGATAGGGAATCGACATCGAGCTGTAGCGGATGCGCGGCGGGAACAGTTCGGTCAGCAACGCGGCGACCGGGCCATAGGTCGCCCCCGACAATGCCGCCAGCGCGACGATCGCGATCAGGATCAGGACCAGATCGACCGTCCCCGGCGTCACCCGCTCGAGCGAATAGCCCGACTCCGACAGCGCCTTGTCGATATCGACCGAGGTGTTGGACACCACCGGGATGCTGCCGATCGCCACCGATGCCGATGGCGTCACTGCCTGGGTATAGGGAATGCCCTTTTTCGACAGATAATCCATCAGCTGGCCGCACGTCGTCGATTGCTGCGCGGCAAAGGGATCATAGGCGCAGTCGGGTCCCGACACGACCACCGGCGAACGCTTCGCCGCCTCGGCCAGCCCCGGATTGGCGGCATGCCCCATCGCCCAAAACAGCGGGAACAACAGCAACAGGGTGAAGCCATAGCCGATGATGATCGGCTTTTTCCGGCCGATCTTGTCGGAGAGCTTGCCGAACAGGATGAACCAGAACAGCCCAGCCGCCGCGCCGCCAGCTGCGAGCAGCTGCGCCACTACCGGCTCGACCCGCATCGGCCCCTGCAGGAACGACAGGACCGAGAAGGTCGCGGTGTACCAGATCACGGTCAGCCCCGCCGCGATCCCGAACAATGCGACCAGCAACCGCCGCCAGTTGCCGGGATAGGTAAAGCTCTCCTTGAGCGGATTGCGCGCAATCTCGCCCGACGCCTTCATCGCCTTGAACACCGGGCTTTCGTTGAGCTTGACCCGCATCCACAGTGAGATTGCGAGCAAGGCGATCGAGAAGATGAAGGGCAGCCGCCAGCCCCACTCCTCGAAACTGCCAGCGGGCATCGTAAAGCGCGTCGTCAGCACGACGGCCAGGCTCAGGATAAACCCGGCCGACACGCTCGCCTGGATGAAACTGGTGTGATAGCCGGCGCGGCCCGGCGGCGAATGCTCTGCAACATAGATCGCCGCCCCACCATATTCGCCGCCCAGCGCCAGTCCCTGAAGGATGCGCAGGCCAATGACGATCATCGGCGCGGCCACGCCGATACTGGCATAGGACGGGACGAGGCCCACGCCCGCGGTCGCGATGCCCATCAGCGTGATGGTGACGAGGAAGGTGTATTTGCGCCCGAGCTTGTCGCCCAGATAGCCGAACAGCACCGCACCCAGCGGCCGGAAACCGAACCCGACCGCAAACCCCGCCCAGGCATAGAGCGCCTCCAGCACCGGATTACCGGTCGCGAAGAACGTCCGCCCGATGATCCCCGACGCGGCAAGCGTGCCGTAGATGAAGAAATCATACCATTCGAACACGGTGCCCAGCGACGACGCGGTCACCACCTGCCGCATCTCGGCCTTGCTCGGCTCGCGCACCTGCCCCGGTTCGTCCGCTACGCTCGCCATTCGCAATCCCCCACTTCCCTTGGATGAGAGGTTTAACGGGTTGGTAGGGGTCGGCAAGGGGCAAGCCGTTGCTCCCCTGCCCCGCAGGGGAGGAATTGGAAACCGCACCATTCCCCTCTAAAGCCCCCTCATGCTCCGTCTCTCCGGCCTCAACCTCCCGCTGAACCACGCACCCGAAGCCATCCCCGCCGCGATCTGCGACCGGCTCGGCATCGCACGGGCCGACCTGATCGGCTGGACCCTGTTCAAGCGCGGCAACGACGCGCGCCGCCGCAACGCGATTCAGCTCGTCTATACTTTCGACCTCGACCTCGCCGACGAGGCCGCGGTGCTGGCCCGCTTCCCCGACGACAAGGACGTCCGCCCCACCCCCGACATGGGCTATCGCCCCCCGGTCACTGCCCCTCCCGGCTGGTCCGGCAAGCGCCCGGTCGTCATCGGCGCGGGTCCGTGCGGCATCTTCGCGGGCCTGATCCTCGCACAAATGGGATTCCGCCCGATCATCCTCGATCGCGGCAAGGTGGTGCGCCAGCGGACCAAGGACACCTGGGGTCTGTGGCGGCGCAGCGAGCTCAACCCCGACAGCAATGTCCAGTTCGGAGAGGGCGGCGCGGGCACCTTTTCCGACGGCAAGCTCTATTGCCGGGTCAAGGATCCCCGCTTCCTCGGCCGCAAGGTGCTGGAGGAGTTCGTCAAGGCCGGCGCACCCGACGACATTCTCTGGGAGGCGCACCCGCATATCGGCACCTTCCGCCTCGTCACCATGGTCGAAAGCATGCGCGCGGCGATCGAGGAACTGGGCGGCGAATATCGCTGGCAGACGCGCGTCGACGACATCGAACTCGACGCGAACCGCAACATTCGCGGCCTGCATTTGCACGACGGCGGCTTCATCGAAACCGATCAGGTCGTGCTCGCGGTCGGCCACAGCGCGCGTCCGACCTTCGAGATGCTCCACCGCCGCGGCGTGCATGTCGAGGCCAAGCCGTTTGCGATCGGCGTGCGGATCGAACATCCCCAGGCGTGGATCGACACCGCCCGCTTCGGCAACTGCGCCAAGCACCCCGATCTCGGCCCCGCCGCCTATTCGGTGGTGCATCACGCCTCGAACGGGCGCAGCGTCTACAGCTTCTGCATGTGTCCCGGCGGCCGGGTCGTCGCCGCGACCAGCGAAGAGGGGCGCGTCGTCACCAACGGCATGAGCCAATATTCGCGCGCCGAATTCAACGCCAATTCCGGCCTGGTCGTCGCGATCGACCCCGCGCGCGACTATCCCGACGGTCCGCTCGCCGGCCTCGCGCTCCAGCGCCACTTCGAGGATCTGGCGTACATCGCTGGCGGCTCCAACTACAACGCGCCGGTCCAGCGCGTCGGCGACCTCGTCGCCGGCCGCGCCTCGACCGCGATCGGCGAAGTGGTGCCGAGCTACAAGCCCGGCGTGACCCCGACCGACCTGTCCGACTGCCTGCCATCGTTCGCGATCGAAGCGTTTCGCGAGGCGCTGCCGATCTTCGGCCGCCGCATCGCCAATTACGATCACCCGGACGCGATCATGACCGGGGTCGAAACGCGCACCTCCAGCCCGATCCGCATCACCCGCAACGGCGACCTGCAGAGCCTGAACACCCCCGGCCTGTTCCCCGCTGGCGAAGGCGCAGGCTATGCCGGCGGCATCCTCTCCGCCGCGATCGATGGCATCAAGGTGGCGGAGGCAGTGGCGGCGCGGTTGACTGGCACACCCTGAACGCCGTCTATTGCAACTAATTCGCAGATGCAAAGATTTCTTGACGGCGGGCAATTCGTCGGTTGCCCAGCCTCTATAATGCGCCTAAGGCGCCCCCGTCCCTGCGGCCAATAGTAGGACCGGCCGCCCAACGCATGTTCAGGGAGGCTCATTTGGCCCGCAAGAAAATCGCCCTTATCGGCGCCGGCAATATCGGCGGCACGCTTGCCCACCTCGCCGCCCTGAAGGGTCTCGGCGACATCGTCCTGTTCGACGTGGTCGAGGGCGTTCCGCAGGGCAAGGCACTGGATCTGTCGCAGTGCGGCCCGGTCGAGGGCTTTGACGCGACGATCACCGGCACCAACGACTATGCCGACATTGCAGGCGCGGACGTCATCATCGTCACCGCCGGCGTCGCCCGCAAGCCGGGCATGAGCCGCGACGACCTGCTCGGCATCAACCTCAAGGTCATGAAGGCCGTGGGTGAAGGCATCGCCGCCAACGCGCCTGACGCCTTCGTCATCTGCATCACCAACCCGCTCGACGCGATGGTGTGGGCGCTGCGCGAATTCTCCGGCCTGCCGCACAGCAAGGTCGTCGGCATGGCCGGCGTGCTCGACAGCGCACGCTTCAGCCACTTCCTCGCCGACGAGTTCAAGGTGTCGGTCAAGGAAGTCACCAGCTTCGTGCTCGGAGGCCATGGCGACACGATGGTCCCGGTGGTCGAATATTCGACCGTCGCGGGCATCCCGATCCCCGACCTGATCAAGATGGGCCGCTCGACCAAGGAGCGGATCGACGCAATCGTTCAGCGCACCCGTTCGGGCGGCGGCGAGATCGTCGGCCTGCTCAAGACCGGTTCGGCCTTCTACGCCCCCGCCACCAGCGGCATCGCGATGGCGGAAGCCTATCTGTACGACCAGAAGCGCCTGCTCCCCTGCGCCGCGCACCTGACCGGCCAGTACGGCGTCGATGACCTCTATGTCGGCGTGCCCGTGATCATCGGCGCGAATGGCGTCGAGCAGGTGATCGAGATCGACCTGAACGATGAGGCCAAGGCCAATCTTCAGGTCTCGGTCGATGCGGTCAAGGAACTGCTCGTCGCCTGCAAGGGCATCGACAGCTCGCTCGCCTGATGTCGGCAGCCGCCCTCATCGCAGCATTCGGCTTGGCGCAGGCGGCACCCGCCCCTGCGCCATCGCCGCTGTTTGCGGCGTTCAAGGCGGCGTGCTTCGATCTGAAGGGCGCGGACGGCAACTCCGCGTTCGACAAGATCGCCCCCGCCGCCAAGGCTGCGGGCTGGACCGAAGTTGCGGAAGCCGACGCCGACCCGCGCATCGCCCGCATCACGGCAATGGGGCGCAAGGCCGTGCAGGCCGAGGAGCCCGACGACACCTATGCCGGCCAGATCTTCCGCCACAGCTTTGACGGCCGCACCGTCTGGCTCGTCACCAGTCGCTTCGTCGCCAAGGAAGGCTATTGGGGCGATGGCTGCCGCGCCTATGACCTCGACGCGCCCGCTGCACCGCCGCGCGAAGCGATCGACGGCTGGGTCGGCAAGGCACCGACCGGCGTTCAGGCCAACGGCACCGCTACCAAGCGTCTGTGGGAACCGTGGCAGACTGGCGTCGCACTTGAAATTACCTATGTCCCGCGCGGTCATCCGCTCGGCACATCTTACGGCATCCAGGGCCTGGTCCTGGTCTCGCAATCTATCGGAGGGTTCTGAATGTCCATTCTCATCGACCGGAATACCAAGGTCATCACGCAGGGTATGACCGGTGAGACCGGCACCTTCCACACCCAGCAGGCGCTGGCATACGGCACCCAGATGGTCGGCGGCGTGACCCCGGGCAAGGGCGGCACCACGCATATCGGCCTGCCGGTGTTCGACACGGTTGCCGAAGCCAAGAGCAAGACCGGCGCCGACGCGTCGGTGATCTACGTTCCGCCGCCCTTCGCTGCGGACTCGATCCTTGAGGCGATCGACGCCGAAATCCCGCTGATCGTGTGCATCACCGAAGGCATTCCGGTGCTCGACATGGTCAAGGTGAAGCGCTCGCTGTCGGGCAGCAAGTCGCGCCTGATCGGCCCGAACTGCCCCGGCCTGCTGACGCCGGGCGAGTGCAAGATCGGCATCATGCCCGGCAACATCTTCTCGAAGGGCAGCGTCGGCGTCGTCTCGCGCTCGGGCACGCTGACCTATGAGGCGGTGTTCCAGACGACCAATGCGGGTCTTGGTCAGACCACCGCTGTCGGCATCGGCGGCGATCCGGTCAACGGCACCAACTTCATCGACGTGCTCGAGCTGTTCCTGGCCGACGACGCGACCGAGAGCATCATCATGATCGGCGAAATCGGCGGCGACGCCGAGGAGCAGGCCGCGCAGTTCCTGATCGACGAGGCCAAGCGCGGCCGCAAAAAGCCGATGGCCGGCTTCATCGCGGGCCGCACCGCCCCTCCGGGCCGTCGCATGGGCCATGCCGGCGCGATCGTGTCGGGCGGCAAGGGCGATGCCGAGAGCAAGATCGCGGCGATGGAGGCAGCGGGCATCCGCGTGTCGCAGTCGCCCAGCCTGCTCGGCGAAACGCTGCTTGAAGCGCTGAAGGGCTGACACACCACTCCCGGCCGGGTGCGCGCGGCGCGCGGCCCGGCCATTCCCCGGGGGTAGAAGGAATTTGATGATGGGCGTTGATGGGTTGGATTTCGCGGAGATCGCTGGTGGCGTGAGCCCCGCCTTCGTCGAGACGATGTACGCGAAGTTCAAGGCCGATCCGTCGGCGGTGGAAGCCGGCTGGCGCGTGTGGTTCGAAGGGCTGGAAAGCACCGCGAGCGGCCCGAGCTGGGCCAATCCGCGCTGGCCGCTCAAGGACACCGACGCGCTGACCGCAGCGCTCGACCCGACCCAGATGGAGCCAGCGCCCAAGCCCGCGCGCGGCGGCGCGCCCGCCCCCGCAGCTGCTCCTGCCCCCGCCGCATCGAGCGCCGACATCGCCCGTGCGGCGAATGATTCGATCCGCGCGATGCTGCTGATCCGCACCTATCGCGTGCGCGGCCATCTCGCCGCCAATCTCGACCCGCTCGGCCTCGCCAAGCAGGAGCTGCCGGCCGATCTGACGCCGGAATATCACGGTTTTATCGAAGCCGACATGGACCGTCCGATCTTCCTGGGCGGCACGCTGGGCCTCGAAAAGGCGACGATCCGCGAGCTGATCGCGATCCTGCGCCGCAATTATTGCGGCAATGTCGGCCTCGAATACATGCACATCGCCGATGTCGAGGAGCGCCGCTTCCTGCAGGAGCGGCTCGAGGGCCAGGACAAGGCGATCGAATTCTCGCCCAATGGCAAGAAGGCGATCCTGTCCAAGGTGATCGAAGCCGAGCAGTGGGAGAAATTCCTCGGCAAGAAGTATGTCGGGACCAAGCGCTTCGGCCTCGATGGCGGTGAATCGATGATCCCCGCGATGGAAGCGATCATCAAATATGGCGGCCAATATGGCGTGCGCGAGATCGTGTACGGCATGGCGCATCGCGGCCGCCTCAACATGCTCGCCAACGTGATGGCCAAGCCCTATCGCGTGATCTTCCACGAATTTGCCGGCGGCTCGGCCAACCCCGACGACATTGGCGGGTCGGGCGACGTGAAGTACCACCTCGGCACCAGCACCGACCGCGAGTTCGACGGGATCAGCGTGCATATGTCGCTGGTCGCCAACCCCAGCCACCTTGAGGCGGTCGACCCGGTCGTGCTCGGCAAGGTCCGCGCGCAGCAGACCAACCGCAACGACCTTGAGAACCACGAGCAGGTGCTGCCTGTGCTGCTGCACGGCGACGCGGCCTTCGCGGGTCAGGGGATCGTGTGGGAGTGCCTCGGCTTCTCGGGCATCCGCGGCTACAATACCGGTGGCTGCATCCACTTCATCATCAACAACCAGATCGGCTTCACCACCAGCCCGCAATTCGCGCGCTCCTCGCCCTATCCCTCGGACGTGGCAAAGGGCGTGATGGCGCCGATCTTCCACGTCAACGGCGACGATCCCGAAGCGGTGACCTTCGCGTGCAAGATGGCGATCGAATATCGCCAGAAGTTCAAGCGCGACGTCGTCATCGACATGTGGTGCTATCGCCGCTTCGGCCACAACGAAGGCGATGAGCCCTCGTTCACCCAGCCGCTGATGTACGCCAAGATCAAGGGCCATCCCGGCGTCGCCGACCTCTATGCCAAGCGGCTTGAGGGCGAGGGCGTGATCGATGGCGGCTTTGCGGCCAAGCACATCGCCGACTTCACCGCGCATCTCGAAGACGAGTTTAGCGCGGGCGCGACCTACAAGGCGAACAAGGCCGACTGGTTCGGCGGTCGCTGGTCGGGGCTCAGCGCGCCGGTGGAAACCGAAAGTGCGCGTCGCAATGTCGAAACCGGCATCGACAAGAAGCTGTTCGACAGTCTCGGTCGCACGCTGACCAGCGTTCCCGACGGGCTGACCCCGCACAAGACGCTGCTGCGCGTGCTCGATGCCAAGGCGAACATGTTCAAGTCGGGCGAGAATTTCGACTGGGCGACCGGCGAGGCTTTGGCCTTCGGCTCGCTGCTGTCGGAAGGCTATGGCGTCCGCCTCTCGGGTCAGGATTCGGGCCGCGGCACGTTCAGCCAGCGTCATGCCGTCTGGGTCGACCAGACCGACGAGCGCAAATACGTGCCGCTCAACGAAATCCCGCACGGTCGGTTCGAGGTGCTGGACAGCCCGCTCTCCGAATATGGCGTGCTCGGTTTCGAGTACGGCTATGCGCTCGCCGACCCGAAGAGCCTGGTGCTGTGGGAGGCGCAGTTCGGCGACTTCGTCAACGGCGCGCAGATCATGATCGACCAGTTCATCGCGTCGGGCGAGTCCAAATGGCTGCGCGCCAACGGTCTCGTCATGCTGCTCCCGCACGGGTATGAAGGTCAGGGCCCCGAGCATAGCTCGGCGCGTCCCGAGCGCTTCCTTCAGCTGTGCGCGGGCGACAATATGCAGGTCGCGAACGTCACCACGCCGGCGAACTATTTCCACCTGCTGCGCCGGCAGATGCACCGCAGCTTCCGCAAGCCGCTGGTGGTGATGACCCCCAAGTCGCTGCTGCGCCACAAGATGGCAGTATCGACCGCCGACCAGTTCCAGGGCGATACGCACTTCATGCGCATCCTTTCGGATCCCTCGGCGCCGGCGGATCGCGACGTAAAGCGCGTCGTGCTGTGCACCGGCAAGGTCGCCTATGACCTGATCGAGGCACGCGATGCGGCTGGGGACAAGAACACCGCGATCATCCGCATCGAACAGCTCTACCCCTTCCCCGGCGAACCGTTGGTTGCGCGCCTCGCGCGCATGCCGAATGTCGAGGAAGTGGTGTGGGCGCAGGAAGAACCACGCAACAATGGCTACTGGTTCTTCGTTGAGCCCTATATCGAGGCATGCATGGTCGAAGCGGGGATCAAGCCGCAGCGTCCGCGCTATGCCGGTCGCGCCCCGGCGGCATCGCCCGCCACCGGCCTGATGAAGCGTCACCAGGCCGAACAGGGCGCGCTCGTTGCCGACGCGCTCGGCCATAATGTGCGCGAGGAAATCCGCCGCGCACGCACGACCGAAGACTCCAAGACCGCCGGCAAGCCCGGCGCGTAAGAATTCCCCAGGAAGGACACAGCGAGATGGCCACCGAAATCCTCGTCCCCGTGCTGGGCGAATCGATCACTGAAGCGACACTGGGCGAATGGCTCAAGCAGCCGGGCGAGGCGGTTTCCGCCGACGAACCGATCGCCAGCCTTGAGACCGACAAGGTCTCGGTCGAAGTCCCCGCGCCCGTCGCAGGCGTGATGGGCGCACACGCGGTCGCCGTCGGCGATACCGTCAATGTCGGCGCGCTGATCGGCACGATCGAGGCTGGCGATGGCGCCGCCGCCGCCCCTGCCCCCGCCGCCAAGGCCGAAGCGCCCGCTGCTGCCGCGCAGCAGGCTCCTGCCGCCCCCGCCGCCGAGCCCGCTGGCGAAGCCGCAGCCGCGTTGTCGCCTGCCGTGCGCCGCGCGGTGCTGGAGCATGGCGTCGATCCCGCGACGATCACCGGCACCGGCCGCGATGGCCGCATCACCAAGGAAGATGTGGTCGCCGCCGCGTCGTCCAAGCCAGCAACCGCGCCCGCTGCGGCTCCTGCACCGGCTCCGACCACTGCCCCGGCCGCATCGACCGGCGGCCGCAAGGAAGAGCGCGTGCGGATGACCCGCCTGCGTCAGACCGTCGCCCGCCGCCTCAAGGACGCGCAGAACACCGCCGCGCTGCTGACCACCTTCAACGACGTCGACATGACCGCCGTCATCGAAGCGCGCACCAAGTACAAGGACCTGTTCGAAAAGAAGCACGGCGTCCGCCTCGGCTTCATGGGCTTCTTCGTGAAGGCCGCGTGCATGGCGCTTAAGGACATCCCCGCCGTCAACGGCCAGATCGACGGCGATGAGATCGTCTATCACGACTATGCCGACATCTCGGTCGCGGTCAGCGCACCGCAGGGCCTGGTCGTCCCCGTCATCCGCGACGCCGACCAGATGAGCGTCGCGCAGGTCGAAAAGACCATCGGCGACTTCGGCAAGCGCGCCAAGGACGGCACGCTCAAGATGGAAGAGATGAAGGGCGGCACCTTCACCATCTCCAACGGCGGCGTGTTCGGATCGCTGATGTCGACCCCGATCATCAACCCGCCGCAGAGCGCCGTGCTCGGCCTCCACCGCATCGAGGACCGCCCGGTCGTCCGCGACGGCCAGATCGTCATCCGCCCGATGATGTATCTCGCGCTGTCGTATGACCACCGCCTGATCGACGGGCGTGAGGCCGTGACGTTCCTCGCCGCGCTCAAGAACGCGATCGAAGACCCGACCCGCCTGCTGATCGACCTGTAAGTTGGTGAGATACTAAGCCGTGCGGCGCGTTCTGTACGTGGCCATCACTGTCGCGACCCTGTTGGTTGGGTTGGCCGGTGGATGGCTGCTACAGAAGGAGAATCTCATCGACGCTTGCCTTGATGCTGGCGGCCGATGGGAGCGCAGCGGCTCATATTGCTCCGGTGCATGAGGCCGGACAAACGCCGAGACACGGCGAACGGAGTAGAAAATGGCTGAATACGACTTCGACGTCCTCGTGATCGGTGCCGGGCCCGGCGGTTATGTCGCGGCAATCCGCGCGGCACAGCTGGGCCTGAAAGTGGCCTGCGCCGAGGGGCGTGAGACGCTGGGCGGCACCTGCCTCAATGTCGGGTGCATCCCGTCCAAGGCGCTGCTGCACGCGTCCGAGCTGTACAACGAAGCCGCCAGCGGCGCGCTCGCCAAGCTCGGCGTCAAGCTCGGCAGCGTCGAGCTCGATCTCGACGCGATGCACGCGCAGCGGCTCGACGCGGTCAAGGGCCTGACCGGCGGCATCGAATATCTGTTCAAGAAGAACAAGGTCGAATGGCTCAAGGGCTATGCGTCCTTCACCGGCAAGGACTCAGTCCAGGTCGGCGACCGCACCGTCCGCGCGAAGAACATCGTCATCGCCACCGGCTCCAGCGTCACCCCGCTGCCCGGCGTCGAGGTCGACCAGAAGATCGTCATCGACTCGACCGGCGCGCTCGAACTGCCCAAGGTGCCCGAGCATCTCGTCGTCATCGGCGGTGGCGTGATCGGCCTGGAGCTGGGCAGCGTGTGGCGCCGCGTCGGCGCAAAGGTGACCGTGGTCGAATATCTCGACCAGATCCTCCCCGGCTTTGACGGCGACGTGCGCAAGGAAGCGCAGAAGCTGTTCAAGAAGCAGGGCATCGAGTTCAAGACCGGGACCAAGGTCACTGGCGTCGCCGTCAATGGCGACAAGGCCACCATCACCATCGAACCCGCCAAGGGTGGCGCGGCGGAAACGATCGAGGCGGACAATGTCCTCGTCGCGATCGGCCGCCGCCCGAACACGAGCGGCCTCAACCTCGAAGCCGCCGGCCTGACCGTCAACGCGCGCGGCCAGATCGAGATCGGCCACGAGTTCGAGACCGCAGTCGACGGCATCTGGGCGATCGGCGACGTCGTCCCCGGCCCGATGCTCGCGCACAAGGCCGAGGATGAGGGGATCGCGGTCGCGGAGAATATCGCTGGCCTGACCGGCATCGTGAATCACGACCTGATCCCGTCGGTCGTCTACACCATGCCCGAAATCGCCGGCATCGGCCTGACCGAAGAAGCGGCCAAGGAAAAGGCCAAAGAATCGGGCGGTGACATCAAGGTCGGCAAGTTCCCGATGGCCGGCAACAGCCGCGCCAAGACCAACCACGAGCCCGACGGTTTCGTGAAGGTCATCGCCGACGCCAAGACCGATCGCGTGCTCGGCGTGTGGATCATCACCAGCCTTGCCGGCACGATGATCGCCCAAGCGACGCAGGCGATGGAATTCGGCGCGACCAGCGAGGACATCGCCTACACCTGCCATGCCCATCCCACGCACAGCGAGGCGATCAAGGAAGCGGCGATGGCGGTGACCGGCAAGCCGATCCACGTCTGAGACCATCATTTCGACGATGATGCGGGGTGCAGCGCGCCCCGCATTAGCTGCGGCTTAACCCGTCTCCCTTAGCACGGGACGATGCGCGCACGCTTTCCTGCACTCCTTCGGGATATGTCGATTGCGACGCGGACGGCGATCACGCTGTCCGCCCTGATCGGGCTGATCTTCATCATATCGGGCGTCGTATCCTACGACGACAGCAGCCGCCGGTCGCGTGAAAGCGGGCTGGCGACGCTCGATCATTATGCGCGCCAGCTCGCGCAGCAACAGGAAGCGAGGTTCGCCCGCATCCGATCGACCCATGCCCGGGCGAGCGAATTGCTGCGGGCCGAGCTTGCCGGAAACCCCGCGCTCGACAATGCGGCGGTGTTCGACACGCTGTTTCCAGCCGATCCGCGCGGTGGCCGACGCAGTGCCGATGCGTTGTTCAGCGGCGGAAACACGGTGTTTGGCTATGTTCGCGGAGTCGGCGCCTTCATCCCGCGCGAGCCCGATCCAGCAGCGCGGCGTCGGCTGCTCGCCGCGACCGGCGTCGTAAGCCAATTGGGCGAAGGCGTCCGGCCGGAGCTGGAAAGCCTGTACTACTTCACCCCCGACAATGCGCTGGTGATGTTTGCCGCCGATCGTGCCGATCAGCTGCGCTTCTACCGCAAGGACGCGCCGAGCACGCTGGATTTCCAGCGCCAGGAATTTGCGACGGTCACGACCCGTGCGGCCAATCCCGCGCGCGCGATGCGCTGCACCGCGCTGCGTCACATCATGTATGACCGCACCGGCGGCACCTGGACCACCGGCTGCATGACCCCGATCGACCTTGGCGGGCGGCATGTCGGCAGCTGGGGCACCAGCGTGCTGCTCGACAGCCTGATCCCGGCGAACGAATTTGATGATGTGCCCGGCACCGGCGTCATCCTGATCTCGCGTGAGGGGCGGCTGATCCACCATCCCGACTATACCCATCAGAAGAAATCCGGCCCCGAATCGATGCTCGACCTTACCGCCACGCGCGACCCGCAGCTGGCGGCGCTGTGGTCGTTTGTGCAGCAGCATCGCGACGGCAACTTCCTCGGGGAATCCGAGGCACTGGGCAGCTTTGTCGCGATGCGCCGGATCGAAACGCCGGGCTGGTACGCGCTGGTCGTTCAGGACGCCGCGGTAATGCAGGCGGAATCGAACCGCCTGATCCTGCGCATCGCGCTGACCGCCGCGATTTGCCTCATCCTTCAGGCGCTGGCCATCGCCCTGTTGCTCCGCCGCCGGGTGGGCGCACCGCTCGCCCGCCTGATCGAGCGCACCCGAGCACTCACCAACCGCGTTCCCAGCGCGCGTTTCGTCGATGTCGACCGCGTCGCGACCCGCGACGAAGTGGCCCAGCTGACGCATGATTTCGACATCATGGCCGAACGGCTGGGATCGGCGCAGAGCGAACTCGAACGCAAGGTCTCCGATCGGACCAAGGCGCTACGGCGCGCCAACCTCGAGCTCAAGCTGATCGCGACGCGCGACCCGCTGACTGGCATCCCCAGCCGCCGCCATCTGGCGAGCGAGATCGATGCCCGGCTCGCGGTGCTGGGCGGAGAGGGCCATTATCTGCTCGCCTTCGACGTCGATCACCTGAAGCGGATCAATGAGGTCCATGGCGAGGAAACCGGCGACCGCGCGCTGATCAACATCGCCAACGGCATCGCCGCATTGCTGCGCGAAGGCGATCTTTGCGGGCGGATCGGCGGCGCAGAGTTTGCCGCATTCGTCCGCGCGGACAGTCAGGCCGAGGCGATGAACGTCGCCGAGCGCGTCCGCACCGGCCTCTACGGCCTCGAAACCCCGGGCCGCTATGGCGAGATGATCCGGGTCACGGTCAGCGCTGGTGTCACAGGCGCATCAATCGGTGACCGCTTCGACTCGCTGCTGCTCCGCGCCGACGCGGCACTGGAGCAGGCCAAGCGCGGCGGCCGTGACCGCGCCGTCTGGCACCGCCCCGCCGGGCGGCGGCAGAACCCGACAATGCACTCCGCCTGATCGCCCGGGCCCGCTTGCCTTCCCCCACCCAACCGTTATAGTCAGGCAACACACAGGGGGAGACAATTTCATGCGCCGCTACGCCGCTATCGCACTTGCCGCGATCGCTCTTACGCCCCTCCCCGCGCTGGCGCAGGACCCCGCGCGCATGGACGCCGTGGTCCGCGACGATGCCGACAAGGGCGCGTTCATGGGCGCGGTTCTCGTCGCGCGCGATGACGTGGTGCTGTTCGACAAGGGCTATGGATCGGCGAACCTCGAATGGAAGATCGCCAATGACGGCGACACCAAGTTCCGCCTCGGCTCGGTCACCAAGCAGTTCACCGGCGTCGCGATCCTGCTGCTGCAGGACCGCGGCAAGCTCACTCTCGACGCGCCGGTCAAGACGTACCTGACCGATGCGCCAGCGGCGTGGGACAAGGTGACTGTGCGCCATCTGCTCACCCACAGCTCGGGCATCCCCAATTTCACCGGCTTCCCGGATTATGGCGCAACCAAGACGCTGCCCGCCACCCATGCGAGCCTGATCGCGCGCTTCCGCGACAAGCCGCTCGACTTCGCGCCGGGAGAGAAATTCTCCTACTCCAACTCGGGCTATGTGCTGCTCAGCGCGATCGTCGAGAAATTGAGCGGCCAGAGCTACGCGACGTTTGTCGCGGAAAACCTCTTCAAGCCGCTCGGCATGTCCGACACCGGCTACGACACCCACGCGACGATCCTGCCGCGCCGCGCATCGGGCTATTCCCCCTCCAAGGACGGTCCGGTCAATGCCGATTATGTCAGCATGACCATCCCGCAAGGCGCTGGCGCGCTCTATTCGACTACCCGCGACCTGCTGAAATGGCAGCGCGGCCTGTACGGCGGCAAGCTGCTCAAGCCCGCCACTCTCGCCGCCTTCCGCACGCCGTACAAGGACGGTTACGCGCTCGGCATCGGCGTCCTGAGCGCGGGCGGCGTCACCACGATCGAGCATGGCGGCGGGATCGAAGGGTTCAACACCTCGCTCGCCTATGACCCCGACCGCAAGATCACCGTGGTCGTGCTCGGCAACCTCAACGGCCCCTCGCCGGGCAAATTGTCCACGTCACTGATGACACTCGCGCGCGGCGGCGCGGTAGTGCTGCCCGGCGAACGCCAGACCGCGACCGTCGCGCCCGATCAGCTCGCGCAATATGAGGGCGTGTACGAACTCGCCCCGACCTTTGCGATCACGATGCGGGTCAAGGACGACAAGCTGATGACCCAGGCGACCGGGCAGCAGGAGTTCGAGCTGTTCGCCGAAAGCAAGGACCGCTTCTTCCTCAAGGTCGTCGACGCCCAGGTCGAATTCACCCGCGACGCCAGCGGCAAGGTGACCGGCATCATCCTCCACCAGGGCGGCCGCGCGACTCCGGCCCCGAAGAAGTAGCGTCGGGACCCCCGCGGCGATCCTCCCCCTTCTGGGGGAGGACAAGGCCGCTACACCCGCTCCCCCGGCTTCGCCGCGAACCGGTCGATCGCCGCCAGTTCCTCCGTGCTGAACTCCAGCGCCTTCACCGCGTCCAGCGAATTGTCGAGCTGCTCCACTGTCCGCGCACCGATCAGTGCGGATGTCATGCGCGGGTCACGCAGCACCCAGGCGATCGCCATCTGCGCCAGGCTCTGCCCGCGCGCCGCGGCGATGTCGTTCAGCCCACGCAGCCGCGCGACCATCGCCTCATCCACCCGCTCACGCCGCAGCGAGAAGTCCTTCGCCGCGCGCCCATCCTCCGGCACGCCGTTGAGATAGCGCCCGCCCAGCAGCCCCTGCGCCAGCGGCGAAAAGGCGATGCACCCCGCTCCCGCTTCGTCCAGCGCGTCGAGCAGCCCATCCTCGATCCAGCGGCTCAGCATCGAATAATCGGGCTGGTGGATCAGCAGCGGGACGCCCTCCGCCTTCAAAATCTCAGCCGCGCGCCGCGTCGCTTCGGGCGTGTAGCTCGAAATGCCGACATAAAGCGCCTTGCCCTGCCGGTGCAGCTGCACCAGCGCGCCCATCGTCTCCTCGATCGGCGTGTCGGGGTCCATGCGGTGCGAATAGAAGATGTCGACATAGTCGAGCCCCATGCGGCGCAGCGACTGGTCAAGGCTGGCGATCAGATACTTCCGGCTCCCGCCATCGCCATAGGGGCCGGGCCACATGTCCCACCCCGCCTTGGTCGAGATGATCAGCTCGTCGCGATGCGGCTTCAGATCACTTGCCAGTACCCGCCCGAACGTCTCCTCGGCCGAGCCGTAGGGCGGCCCGTAATTGTTCGCGAGGTCGAAATGGGTGACGCCGCGATCGAACGCGCGCAACAGCATCGCGCGGCCGGTCTCATAGACATCGACCCCACCGAAATTCTGCCACAGGCCGAGCGAGATGGCAGGCAGCACAATCCCGCTGCGCCCGCACCGGCGATAGGGCATGCCACCGGCATAACGGTCGGCGGCGGGAACATAGGTCATCGGGTCGCTCCTCGGGTCAGTCCTGCCGCGACCAGCGTCAGCCCGCCTGCCGCCAGTGCGGCGATCCATAGCGCCGCATCCGCCGCCGCCAAGCCCACCTTCGCCCCCAGCACCACGCCGACCGCAAAGCCCAGCCAGAGCATCAGATGCGGCACGAACGCCCAGCGCTCGGGATCGCCCATCAGCGCACCGGCCAGCCGCTGCGCCATCCGCACCAGCGACCCGGTCATGTAGGAGACGCCGATCGCCACCTCGCCATCGCGCGCGAACACGCCATTCTCCATCCCCATCGCCGCCGCGACCAGCAGAAGCGGGAGCGGCCCCGGCAGGACCATCCACAGCGCCGCCGCCAGCGCCAGCGTGACCGTCACCGCGCTCAGCACCGCAACCTTGCGCCGCGCCGCAAAATGCCGCGCGACGATCGTCGCGACCATCACGCCTGCCACGAACGCCAGGATCAGCGCCGCCGCCAGCAACGCCGTCCCGTCCGCCAGCCCGATCCCGACACCCAGCCGCGTCGAATTGCCACTCATGAACGACACGAAATAGCCCCCCAGCCGGGTAAAGGCGATCGCATCGACAAACCCGGCGAGCGCGGCCAGCGCGACGGCGAGCGCGATGAAGCGGGGGGCATAATCCTTCATGCCCCGCATTCTCCACAGCGACACCGTCACGCCAAGCGGGAAATCGCATCGGCGATTGAACCGAACGTCATTCCGGGCGCACCTTGTCCGCATGAACGGGGAAGCACAGCAAGCCGAACGCGCCGCCGATGCCTGGCTGGTCGTTGCGGCGCAGACGGGGGACCGGCGCGCGATCGAGCGGTTGGTCGCACGCTGGCACCGCCGGCTGGTTGCGCATGGCTGGCGGCTGACCGGCGACCGCGCGCTGGCGGAGGAAGCGGTGCAGGCCGCGTGGATCGACATCATGCGCGGCATCGGCGCTTTGCGCGACGAGCGCGCCTTCCCCGCCTGGGCCTATCGCATCGTCACCCGCAAGACCGCCGCCGCGATCGGCGACCGGGTCGCGGGCCGCGCCCTTGCCACCGCATTGGAGGACGCCCCCGTCCCCGCACCGCCGACCCCGGAGGATGCCGCCGATGGCATCACCCTGCGCCGCGCCGTCGCCGCACTGCCGCCCGGCCATCGCGCCGCGGTCGCGCTGCATTATTTCGAGGGGCTGAGCATTGCCGAAACCGCGGTGGCGCTCGGCATCCCCGCCGGAACCGTCAAGACCCGCCTGATGCACGCCCGCGCCAGGCTCAGGACCCAATTGGAAGGAGAGTCCCATGCGTGACCAGGACATCGACGCCGCCATCGCGGCGGAAGAACGCGAATTGCTCCGCCAGATCGGCGAGGAACCCGGCTATCTGACCCAGGTCGGATCGCTGTTCGGCGGCAGCCTTGGCTGGACCAGCGCAGTGGTGCTCGTCGCCCAGACGCTGATCTTTTTCGCCGGAGCCTATGCCGCCTGGCGTTTCTTCGGCGCGACCGAGGTGCTCGACGCACTGCGCTGGGGCTTCCCCGCAATGACGCTGATCATCGTCGCAACGATCTTCAAGGCGGCGATGCTGCCCGTGCTGCATATCCAGCGTGTGTTGCGCGCGCTCGCCCGGCTTGGGGTCGGCTCGCCACGTTGACCGCGCGCGCACGGGGTGAGACAGCAGCGCCATGTCCCCCACCCCGCTCCCGCTCGGCACCGTGCTGCCCTGGCTCGACCTGTTCGGCATCGCCGTGTTCGCCGCAACCGGCGCGCTGGCGGCGACGGGCCGCAGCCAGACCTTCGTCACCGCCGCCTTTTTCGCGCTGGTGACGGGCGTCGGCGGCGGGACGATCCGCGATCTGCTGATCGACGCGCCGGTGTGGTGGGTCCACCATCCGTTCGTCGCGGCCCTGTGCCTCGGCGTCGCCGGGCTGATCTGGGTGACGCCGCAACGCTGGTGGCAGGGACAGGGATTCGACTGGCTCGATGCCGCCGGCCTCGCCGCCTATGCCGTGTTCGGCGCGGCCAAGGCGTTAAGCTTTGGCATCCCCCCGGTCCCGGCAATGCTGATGGGCGTGCTGACGGCCTGCGCCGGCGGCATTATCCGCGACGTGCTCGCGGGGGAGCCGTCGATTCTGATGCGCCCCGAACTCTACGTCACCGCCGCCGCGCTCGCCTCCGGGCTTCATGTCGGCCTGACGCTTCTGGGACTGCCGCTCTACGCCGCCAGTCTCATCGCCGCGAGCGCCGGGTTCGCGCTGCGTGCCGCCGCGATCCGGTGGAAACTGGCCCTCCCCGCCTATCGCGGCGGGCGGTAGTTCAAGGCTCCATCAGCCAGGCAATCGCCGCCTCGCGCGAATCGAACACGCCGATGTCCTTCCGCACCTGCTGCAAACGCCGCGCCTGCATCCGCGCGGTCGCGGTGGTGACGACGAAGGCAATCTTGCGCGCCCAGATTTCCCGCACCGCTGGATGGTCCAGCGTTTGCAGCGTCTGATCGATCGTCGCGGTCGGCATGCTCGGCACCGCGCTCAGATCATACAGCGTGACATGCTGGCCGATGTCCGGCCCGAACGTCTGAATCGCGGCGCGCAGCTCCTCGCCCGCCCAGGACGCATCTTCCGGCCCGAGCATCGCGAGCATGGTCAGGATCGCCAGCTTGCGCTCACGGTCGATCTCGACGCGATGGGTGGGCGCAACTTGCATAAGCACATTTTAGGAAAGAATGGCGGCCAAGTCATTCGCCGCCGACTAAAAATTATACGGTGGTTCAGCCCCGGACCACGCCGACCTCGCTGAACGGCTTCGGCTCGACCGGCGGGATCGCGCTGTCGTTCAGCACGCATTGCCAGATGCCGATATCGACCCAGCGGCCTTCCTTGAACCCGATCTCGCGCAACTGCCCGGCGCGGCGAAAGCCGACCTGCTCATGCGTCTTGATCGACTGGTCGTTGGGCAATGAGATTACCCCGACTGCCTGAGTGAAGCCCTGCGCGCGCAGCGTGTCGATCAACGCCTCGTACAGCAGCCGCCCGACGCCCTGCCCCTGCACCGCGCCCGCGACATAGACCGAGGTTTCGACGACATAGCGGTACGCCGCACGCTCACGGAACTTGGTGGCATAGGCGTAGCCAAGCACCCCTCGCCCCTCGCCATTGGTCGCGACGATCCACGGGAACAGCCCGTCCGATGCCTCCATCCGCCCGCGCATCGCGCGCGCGTCGGGCGGATCGAACTCGAAGCTCACCGTACCGGTCAGCACATAGGGCGCATAGATGGCGGCGATCGCTGCGGCATCGCCGGGCTCCGCCGCCCGCAACTGGATCTGGATCAAGCGATCAACTTTCTCAAAGGCCGAGCTTCGCCATCACCAGATCGATCAGCCGCGCGTCCGCCTGCGCCTGTGGCCCCGTCATCGGGCCATAAGACGCGCACTCCAGGCAGCGTGCCTGCATCGACGACGCACCCGCCAGCCGCTTCGCATCGCCCAGCGCCTGCGCCAGCACCGCGCGACGATCCCCGGCAATGCGGGCATACAGGTCGCCGCCGCTTTCGGGCGCAGCCTCTTCCTCATCGCTGTCGCCGCCCGACATCAGCCCGCCGATCAGCGCGCTGAACCAGTCGGGCTCCTTCTCAAGGAACACTGCATGGGTCTTGGCCGGATCGAGCTTGGCGCGCTTTGCCGCCTCGGCAATCGCGGCGTCGAGATTGCCGAACCGGTCGACCAGCCCCAGCTGACGCGCGGTGCCGCCGTCCCACACGCGGCCCTGACCGATCTCGTCCACCCGCGCCGGGGTCATCTTGCGCGACCCGGCGACGAGACCGATGAAGCGGCGATAGCCCTGTTCGATCCCCGACTGCAGCACCCGGTCCACTTCGGCATTGGTGCCGGCATAGACGTCGGGCTGGCCGGTCAGCGGCGTGGTCTTCACCCCGTCCGACGTCACGCCGATCTTGGCGAGCGTATTCTCAAACGTCGGCAGGATACCGAAAATGCCGATCGAGCCGGTGATCGTGTTGGGTTCGGCAAAGATCACGTCGCCCGGCGTCGCGACCCAGTAACCGCCGCTCGCCGCGAGGCTGCCCATCGAGACGACGACCGGGAGTTTCTGTTCCTTGGCGACCAGGATCGCCTGCCGGATGCGCTCGGACGCCAACGCCGATCCGCCCGGCGAATCGACGCGCACGACCAGCGCCTTCAGCTTCTTGTCGGCCAGGCCCTTCAGCAGCAGATTGGCGATCGTGTCGCCCGCCGCAACGCCCGGCCCGGCCTTGCCGTCGACGATCTCGCCCGCAACCGTGATCACGCCGATCGCATCGCCGGTCTTCTCGACCGGATTGGCCTCCAGCCAGTTGGCGAGCTTGATCGTCTTGTAGCTGCCCGCGGGCTTGTTCGCATCGACGCCGGCGATCTCCGCCACACGCTTGCCGAACGCCAGCCGGTCGCCCAGCTTGTCGACCATGCCGAGCTGCTGGTTCATCTTGGCAAAGTCGCCATTCGCAGCGGCGACCGCGTCGGCCGGATTGGTCAGCAGCGGCTCGATCCGCGCCTTGGGCCGCGCCTTCTTCACCGCTTCGCGCCACTGGCCAAAAATCGCGCCGTACAGCGCCTCATTGGCCTGCTTCGCCTCGGGCGACTGCGCGGTCAAAAGATAGGGTTCGACCGCCGACTTGAACTTGCCGACCTTATAGACGTGCGTGGTGACGCCCAGCTTGTCGATCAGGCCCTTGTAATAGAGCCGCGAACCGCCCGGACCGCTGAAGATCGTGCCACCCATCGGGTCGACCCAGATTTCGCTGGCATTGGCGGCGAGCAGATAGCTCGCGTCGCTATAGCCGGTGGCATAAGCCAGCACCGGCTTCTTCGCCTCGCGCACGCGGCGGATCGCCTCGCCCACTTCTGCGACCGCAGCGGGATAGCCGCCGCCGAACCGGTCTAGGTCGAGCACGACCACCTTGACCCGCGCATCATCCTTGGCCGCATCAAGCGCGCGGACCAGATCGCGCATGCGATGCTCGCGCGGAGCCTGCCCGCCGCCAAGGCCACCGAACGGATCGGCCTCGGCCGGCTGTTCGACGATGGTGCCGTCGATCGCCAGCAGTAGCGCGCCATCCTTGACCGCACCCGGATTGGGCCGCGCCGACAGCAATGCGAACAGCGCCCCGAAGAAGAACAGCATGAACAGCAGGACGAGCGCGTCCTTGATGCCGACGAGCAGCTTCCATGCGCCGCGTACCAGTTTCACGTCTGTATTCTCCGAAATGCCCCACGCAATTGACGCACAGGTACGGCGTGCACGCAAGCGAGTAAAGCCGCTGTGTTAACGAGGTGATACAGGCCAGCCGCTCGGGGGCGCTGCAGCTCGACCGACAAATTGGGTTAACCCGTCGCGGACCCGTTGACGCTCCCTGGTACCGCGCCCATATGACCGCTGCTGGCACTCACCGGGGGTGAGTGCCAACAATGCTATTCAACCACGTTCAGGAGAGCTCCATGAACTTTCGTCCGCTGCACGACCGCGTGCTGGTCCGCCGCGTTGAGGCCGAGGCCAAGACCGCCGGTGGCATCATCATTCCCGACACCGCCCAGGAAAAGCCGCAGGAAGGCGAAGTCGTCGCCGCCGGTTCGGGCGCCAAGAACGAAAAGGGTGAAGTCACCCCGCTCGACGTCAAGGCCGGCGACCGCATCCTGTTCGGCAAGTGGTCGGGCACCGAGGTCAAGGTGAACGGCGAAGACCTGCTGATCATGAAGGAATCGGACATTCTCGGGATCGTTGGCTAACCGCCACCACCCACGAAACCGTCAACTTCCTCAACTTCCACACTTTCTGAAAGGGTTTCCATCATGGCAGCCAAGGACGTAAAATTCAGCCGCGACGCGCGTGAGCGCATCCTGCGCGGCGTCGACATCCTCGCCGATGCAGTCAAGGTCACGCTGGGGCCGAAGGGCCGTAACGTCGTGATCGACAAGAGCTTCGGCGCACCGCGCATCACCAAGGACGGCGTCACCGTCGCCAAGGAGATCGAGCTGAAGGACAAGTTCGAGAACATGGGCGCACAGATGGTGCGCGAAGTGGCCTCGAAGACCAACGACATCGCCGGCGACGGCACCACCACCGCGACCGTTCTCGCTCAGGCGATCGTGCGTGAGGGCATGAAGTCGGTTGCGGCCGGCATGAACCCGATGGACCTCAAGCGCGGCATCGATCTCGCCGTGATCAAGGTCGTCGAGGACGTGAAGTCGCGCTCGAAGCCCGTGTCGGGTTCGGCCGAAATCGCTCAGGTCGGGATCATCTCGGCCAATGGCGACCGTGAAGTCGGCGAAAAGATTGCCGAAGCCATGGAAAAGGTCGGCAAGGAAGGCGTGATTACCGTCGAGGAAGCCAAGGGCCTCGAGTTCGAACTCGATGTCGTCGAAGGCATGCAGTTCGACCGCGGCTACCTCTCGCCCTACTTCATCACCAACCCGGAGAAGATGGCGGTCGAGCTGAACGATCCGTACATCCTGATCCATGAGAAGAAGCTGTCGAACCTGCAGGCGATGCTCCCGATCCTGGAAGCCGTCGTTCAGTCGGGCCGTCCGCTGCTGATCATCGCGGAAGACATCGAGGGTGAGGCTCTGGCCACGCTCGTCGTCAACAAGCTGCGCGGCGGCCTCAAGGTCGCAGCGGTCAAGGCACCGGGCTTCGGCGATCGTCGCAAGGCGATGCTGGAAGACATCGCCGTCCTGACCAAGGGCGAAGTGATCAGCGAAGACCTCGGCATCAAGCTCGAGTCGGTAACGCTGGGCATGCTCGGCACCGCCAAGCGCGTGACCATCGACAAGGACAACACCGTCATCGTCGACGGTGCTGGTGAAGCCGATGCGATCAAGGGCCGCACCGATGCGATCCGTCAGCAGATCGAGATCACGACCAGCGACTATGACCGCGAGAAGCTCCAGGAGCGTCTGGCGAAGCTCGCTGGCGGCGTGGCGGTGATCAAGGTCGGCGGCGCTTCGGAAGTCGAAGTCAAGGAGCGCAAGGACCGCGTCGACGACGCGCTGCACGCAACCCGCGCAGCCGTTGAAGAAGGCATCGTCCCCGGTGGCGGCACGGCGCTGCTGTACGCGACCAAGGCGCTCGACGGCCTCAAGGGCGTCAACGAAGACCAGACCCGCGGTATCGACATCGTCCGCAAGTCGCTGACGGCACTGGTTCGCCAGATCGCTACCAACGCAGGTCAGGACGGCGCGGTTGTCTCGGGCAAGCTGCTCGACCAAGACGACACCTCGTTCGGCTTCAATGCTTCGACCGACGTCTATGAGAACCTCGTCGCTGCCGGCGTGATCGACCCGACCAAGGTCGTTCGCACCGCGCTGCAGAACGCGGCTTCGGTCGCCGGCCTGCTGATCACCACCGAAGCGGCGATCAGCGAAATGCCGGAAGACAAGCCCGCCATGCCCATGGGCGGCGGCGGCATGGGCGGCATGGGCGGCATGGATTTCTGACCTAGAGGTGCCTGAGTTAGCCACGCTAACTCAGGACTCCTCAGGTCCGGACGGCGGGTCGGCATCGCCGAACCCGTCCGACGAGTCCCCGGCTTTGCCGGGGACCGGATCCGAACCACCCGGCCACCAAACCGGACCAAAAAAAGGGCCGGGGAGTCACCTCCCCGGCCCTTTTTCCATACGCCACGCTTACACCTACACTCACCGCATCCCGATCAACCGGAATGCGGCAATCGCCTGATCCATCGCCTCGCGCTCGCCCGGGATCTCGTCGGCACGCGGCGTCTGGCTGACCATGATGCTCCCGACGCTTTCACGCGGCAGCTTGGCCCGTTTGTCGCGCGGCATGTTCGCCGCAACCGGCAGCCGCCGCCCGAAATCGCTGGGCAGCGCGTGGCGGTGATAGCCGCTGCGCCACACCACCCGGTACTTGGCCGGCACCGTCCGCCACGGCCCGTCGGCGCGCATCATGTCGCGACCGCACCGGGTGCAGCGGGTGAAAAAATACCCCTCGTTCCAGATCTCGTCGCCCGGCTGATGGCCGGTCAGGTGACAACGCCCCATGTCCCGCCCCCGCTCACTGGAGCTTGGTCGCCGAGTGGACCAACGCGACGAGGTGCGGATCGTCCGACTTCATCGCATCCTCGATCGACCAGATCTCGAACGTCTCGCCGGTCCCGACAAACAGCGCCGCATTGGCGATGCCCGCGACCGCGCGCGCCCAGCTGGGCAGCTTCACGAACTCGTTGGGGCGCCAGAATTCCTCGCAAAATCCGAACAGGCGGCGCGACGGCGCCGGTGGCGGCGGAATGTCACGGCGCGGCGCAGCATCGGCACCCTGCGAAGCGTGGTTGTCACAGCGCATGGTCAGTTGCTGCCACCACTGCACGCTCGATCCGACCAGGCAGTTCTGCGCGCCGTGCAGACCCAGGAAAATGCTCGGCCCTTCGCTGTTCACGTTGCGGCGGACGAAGGACGGCAGCCGCACCAACCCGTTTGTCTTGACCGGCACGATGCAATGTCCGGCATAGGGGACAAACCCGCCGACCGGCCGCGCCCGCGACGGGCGCGCCGACGGGGCGGGTGCAAACCGCCCATCGCTGGGCGCAAACAGGCTGCGGGCACTTGCGCCGCCTGTGGTGGGCCAGGGTGCCGCACGCCCCCCGACTGAGGCCGTCTGGACGCTTTCCGAAGCTACGCTACGCATGACCATTCTCCGAACCCGACTCGCCGTCTCAACAAGCACCTTTTCTCTCGATTCGTGGTTAATCAGCGATATCGGGATTCTACGATCCGAGAATCTACAACTCGCAAAACCACAGCCCTATTCGCACGATGCTATGTATTGATAATCGGATACTCAGCCATTTTACGATAATCTCGCGTTCCAGGCCACGATTTACTACAGATTATTATTTCCGGTTTCTTTTCGATTACATCTTAAATGCGAAACCGCTGCACATCTTCAAGCTTAGCAACACGGCGCGCGTATTCGCGAATCAATCTCAACTTGTGCCGGAGCATGTGTGACGATTGCCGTGATTCCGCGAGTCGCGGGGCATCGACCCCGGAAAACTACGGGTCACCGGCACGGAATCCCCGTGTGGTAGCGATATCGAAAACACAAAGTAATCAACGCGGCTCAATGACACCGCTCCCCCGACCGCACCGCATCATTGTTCAATCTGGGCAAGACCTGCGCAGGCTTGGGGAAATTTAACGCTTCGCGGCTAGGCCAAGCGCGTGATCCAGACTCATCAGGAGCAGCGATGAACGCGGTGACGGCCATCGACACGAGCGGCGCACATGCCCTTGCGCCCGATGCGCTGCGCCTTGCGGCGACCGGGACGCAGGTCGAGGTCGAAGCGCTAACCGCGCCCGACGCCGCGCTGGCGCGCGAGTGGGACGCACTCGCCGCCGACGCCGCCGAACCCGATGTCTTTGCCGAACGCTGGTTCGCCGAGGCGAGTCGCCATCTCGCGCCGCCCGGCGTGTGTCAGCTAGCCGTCCGCCGCGATGGCCGCCTGATCGGCCTGATGCCGATCGTCCGTGCCGCCCGCTACGGCCGTATCCCGCTGCGCCACAGCGAGAATTGGGCACATTACCATCGCTTTCTCGGCGCGCCGCTGCTCCGTCGTGGGCATGAGGTCACGGCGTGGACCGCAATCCTGACCGCACTCGACGCCGATCGCGACGCTGGGGCGCTGCTCCATGTCAGCGGGCTGGTCGAGCATGGCCCGGTGCATCGCGCGCTGGTCGAGGCGGCACACGCGCTCGGTCGCCCGTGCGATACCGTCCACCGAATCGAGCGGGCGATGCTGGCGACCACCCTGGCGCCCGACGATTATTACGCCGCCACCGTGCGCAAGAAGAAGCGCAAGGAACTCGGCCGCCTGCGCACGCGCCTGCTTGAGCAGGGTGTCGTCGAGACCCGCCGCCTCACCACGGAAGATTCCGTCGAGGACTGGATCGACGCCTTCCTCGCGCTCGAACGCGCTGGGTGGAAGGGCGCGGCGGGCTCCGCACTCGCCTGCACCCCGCAAACCGCCGCCTTCTTCCGCGACGTCGTCCTAAGCGCGCACGCGGTCGGCAAGCTCGACATCATCCGCGTCGACCTCGACGGCGTCGCGGTAGCGATGCTGGTCAATCTGCTCGCCCAGCCCGGCGCCTTCTCGTTCAAGACCGCATTCGATGAACGGTTGTCGCGCTTTTCGCCGGGCGTGCTGCTGCAGATCGACAATCTCCAGCTGCTCGCGCGCGGCGATATCGGCTGGATGGACAGTTGCGCGGTCGAGAATCACCCGATGATCAACAGCCTGTGGGGCGAACGCCGCGCGATTATACGCGTCTCGGTCCCGCTCGCCGGAACGCTGCGCCGCACGCAGTTCGCGGCAGCCCGCGCCCTCGAACGCGCCGCCGCCGCGATCCGCGCGCGGCGCACCCGCCCCGCCCCGATTGTGGAGAGCGACGCATGACCCAGATCTTCACCGCCGACGCGCGCACCGCGTTTTCCGCGCTCTACCCTGAGCGCCCCGGCGTGTTTGGCCACCAGCTGTGCGGCCACACGCTGTTCGAACTCGACGCACTGGTCGCGCTATCGCAGCGCATCCGCCCAGTCGATGTCGAACAGAATCTCGCCAACATCCCGGTCGGGATCGACCCGGGCGAGATCCGCCACAATGGCCTGTCAGTCGAAGACTCGATCCGCTCGATCGAGGAAAACGGGTCGTGGATGGTGCTCAAATTCGTCGATCAGGACCCGCTCTACCGCGCCCTGCTCGACACCGTGCTGGATGAGATCGAGCCGCTGGTCGCGCGCAGTACCGGCGCGATGCTCAAGCGGGAGGCGTTCATCTTCGTCTCCTCGCCGGGTGCGGTCACGCCCTTCCATATCGACCCCGAACACAACATCCTGATGCAGCTGCGCGGCGAGAAGGTGATGACCGTCTTCCCCGCCGCCGATCCCGAACTGGTCCCCGGCGCATTGCAGGAGGCGTTCCACGATGGCAGCCACCGCAACCTGCCCTTCCACGACCATTTCGCAGCCAAGGGCACGCCGCTGCGTCTGACGCCCGGTGACGCGCTCTATGTCCCGGTCAAGGCGCCGCACTGGGTGCAGAATGGCGATGCGATGTCGATCTCGCTGTCGGTCACCTGGCGCTCGGAATGGAGCTATCGCGAGGCGGACGCGCATGCGCTCAACCGGCTGCTGCGCAAGGCTGGGCTCGACCCCGCCATGCCGGCGCGCTTCCCCAGCCAGAACCACCTCAAGTCATTCGCCTGGCGCGGGATCCAAAAGGCGCGGCGCATGACCGGCCACGCCGAATGACCGCGCATTTCCCGCTGATCCAGGCTGCGGCAACGCCCGGCGCGCGGATGATCGAGTCGATCGACTCGCTCGCCCGCGACGCGGCGGGCATGCTCGACCGCCCGTTTCAGCGCGGACAATATGACCGGATCGACTGGCTCGCGCTGACCGCCCGCCATTTGTGGCCCGACGCGCCGGTCGCGATTGCATCGGCGCGGGTCGGGCCGCACGCGCTGTGGTTGCCGTTGCGCGATGGGGGCGCGGGCCGGGCGCGCAGCTTTGCCAGCTGGTACACGCTCGCCTTCGCGCCGATCGCGACGCCGGGTTGTCCAGCCGACGTGCGCGCGACTTTGCTCGCCGCCATCGCGGGACAGGTCGGCAGGCGCTTCGGCGCGCTGGCGCTGTGGCCGCTGGAGCCCGAAGTCTCCGCCGAGTTACAGGCTGCATTTCGCGCAAAGGGCTGGATCGCGATCGAGCGGGTCGAGGCGGCGCATTGGGTCGCGCACACCGCCGGGCTCGATTTCGACGCCTATTGGGCACAGCGCGGGTCAAAACTGCGCAACACCGTGCGCCGCCGCGCCAAGAGCAGTCCGGTCGAAACGCAGATCTTCGACCGCTTCGATGCCGACGCCTGGTCGGCATACGAAGCGGTCTATGCCGGCAGCTGGAAGCCGAACGAGGGCTCGCCCGCTTTTGTCCGCGCCTTTGCCGAGCAGGAGGGCGCAGCCGGCACGCTGCGGCTCGGCGTCGCACTGCGCGATGGCCGCCCGGTCGCCGCGCAATTCTGGACCGTTGAGAACCGAGTCGCGACGATCCACAAGCTCGCGCACCTCGAAAGCGAACGCGCCAACTCGCCGGGGACATTGCTGTCCTATGCGATGTTCCGCCATGTCCTCGACCAGGATCGCCCCAACCTGATCGACTATGGCAATGGTGATGAGGGCTATAAGGCCGAGTGGATGGACGAACGCCGCGCCCGCCATCGGCTGCGGCTGTTCAACCCGTATAGCCTGAGCGGGCTGACCGCCGGGGCCGCGACCGCCGCACAGGCGCTGCTGCGTCGCGTCGCCCGCTGACACTGGCCCGGCGGACCCGCGCGACCTATAGCCTGCCCATGCGCGCCGCCGATCACCGCCTGCCCCTGATCCTGTTGCCGCTCGCGCTGTTCGGCATCTTCTTCCACTGGCAGATCCTCGACATCGGCAATGTCGGCTGGCTGCTGCGCGGCACCGACAATGGCGAGAATGCACTGGGCCTGCACGCCTGGTTGCACGATCCCGCCCCCGGTTTCCTGCGCACCACCCTGCTCGGCGCGCCGGAGGGGACGCCGTTGCTGTTCACCGACAGCAACCCCCTGCTCTCCGCGATCGGCTTCCTGCTGCAATGGGCGCTGCCCGCCGATGCGCAGCTGATCGGCTGGTGGCTGCTCGCCTGCCTGTTCCTGCAAGTCTTGTTCGCATGGCTGCTGCTGCGCCGCTACGCGCCCGGCCCGGTCGCCTTGTGGTGCGGAGTGCTGCTGCTCGCCGCGCTGCCGACCCTGTTCAACCGCGTCGTCCATGTGAACCTGATGGCGCACTGGCTGATCCTGTGGGCGCTGTGGCGGTTCGACGATCCGCAGCGCTCGGCCTCCAACCGCGGCTGGGCAGTGCTGATCGCGCTCACGACATTGGTGCACAGCTATTTGCTGGTGATGGTCGGCGCGATCTGGGCCAGCGCGATGCTGGAGCGGCTGGGCAAGGACCGCAGCGCCCTGCCGCGCCTGCTTGCCGAAGGCGCGGCGATGGTGGCGATGGTCCTCACCATCGCCTGGAGCCTCGGCGTGTTTGGCGACTTCCAGTCCTCGGGCAATTACGGCGCCTTCGCCATGTCGCTCGACGCGTTGTGGAACCCCGGGGTCGACACCTATTCGACCTTCTTGCCCGCAATCGAGCAACGTCCGGGCCGCGCGTTCGAGGGGTTTCAATATCTCGGCCTCGGCCTGCTCCTGCTGCTGCCCGCCGCCGCGATCCTTGCCCGCCGCCTGCCGCGCCCTACCCCTGACGCGCCCGACAGCCTGTCGCGCTATCGCTGGCTGGTCCCGGCTTTGGTCGTCCTCACCCTGCTCGCGGTCAGCACTTATCCCGACATCGCCGGGTACATGCTCCCGCGCCTGCACCTGCCGACCGATCTCGCCAATGCGCTCGATGCCGTGCGCGCATCAGGGCGGCTGTTCTGGCCGGTCGCCTATGTGATGGTGTTCGTCGCGCTGCGCATCCTCTACCGTCTGCCTGCGCGCGCCGCCCGGCTCGCGCTGATCGCTGCGGTCGTCGTTCAGGCCGCCGACTTGGTGCCGATGTCCGTCGCGATCCGCGCGCAATCCGTCGAAGCACGCCACGCCCCACTTTACGTCCGCACGACCTCGCCCGAATGGGACCAACTGATCGCGCAGGCCGACGACATCGCCTTCGTCCCCGGAGATGTCACCATGGGGCTCGGCCATTTTCAGGAGATCGCCTGGCGCGCCGCCAAGGCCGGGGTGCCGGTGCGCAGCGTCTATGTCGCCCGTATCTCGCACAGCAGCGCCACGCGGCAGGAGGCCGAAACCAACCGCTTCCGTGCCGGCGAGGTCGTTCCGGGCCGCCTCTACATTCTGATCGGCGGCGAGCGCGTACCGTCGCCGCTGATCTTTCAGGCCCGCCCGCTCGACGGCGTCGCGATCGTCTTCGTGCCCAAGCGCTAGGCGCCGTCGTCCTTCATCGCTGCCAGCACGCGCTTGACCTCCTGGCTGCGCCCGCGCGGCAGGATCAGCACATCGTCGCCATCGACCACGACGATCAGGTCCGACACGCCGACCAGTGCCACCTTCTTGCCCGCCCCCGCACGTACCAGACAATTGGCCGTGTCGATCGCCACCACATCGCCACGGCAGGCATTGTTGTTCGCATCGCTGTCGCTGATCGCATGCAGCGCGTCCCAGCTGCCGACGTCCGA
>NZ_JAIQXT010000008.1 GCF_020177055.1 Sphingomonas sp. R647 | reverse complement strand
GCCCGCTCCCCCACCCGGCCACCCAACGACAGTGTATTCTATGGGTGGCCGGGTGGGGGAGCGGGCCGGTGCCGCAATCCGGGCGAAAGCCCGGACAAAAGCCCAACAACGGTTGACTTCCCCCGGCGAATCCCATAACCGCGCCGTTCCTCCCGCCGGGCTTGTCCTGCGCGGGCACATGCTTTTGAAATTGAGAAGAGGCCCATGTTCGCTATCGTGCGCACGGGCGGCAAGCAGTATCGCGTTGCCGCAGGAGACAAGATCGTCGTCGAGAAGCTCGACGGTGAAGCCGGCTCGACGATCACCCTTGGTGACGTGCTGCTCGCTGGCGAAGGTTCGGATCTGAAGTCGACCGACGGGCTGACCGTTTCGGCCGAGATCGTCGCCCAGCAAAAGGGCGAGAAGATCGTGATCTTCAAGAAGCGCCGTCGGCATAACTATCGCCGCAAGAACGGCCATCGCCAGAACCACACGATCCTGAAGATCACCGCTATCGGTGCGCAGGAGACCAAGAAGAAGGCCGCGAAGGCCAAGGCGACCGAGGGCGATGCCCCGGCGGCCGCTGAAGCGTAAGGAGTAACGCGAGATGGCACATAAGAAAGCAGGCGGCTCTTCGCGCAACGGTCGCGATTCGCAGTCCAAGCGTCTCGGCGTGAAGAAGTTCGGTGGCGAAACCGCCATTGCCGGCAACATTCTCGTCCGTCAGCGCGGCACGAAGTTCTACCCGGGCGTCAATGTCGGCATCGGCAAGGACCACACCCTGTTTGCGCTTACCGACGGCCGCGTGCGATTCCACGACGGCAAGCTCGGTCGCAAATTCTGCTCGGTAGAAATGATTGCGGCTGCGGCCGAATAAGCTGGGCACCGTTCGGGTTGCCCGCCAGGGTGACCCGGGTCTCCAACAGGAGACCGCAAAAGGGAGACGGGTCACCCCGGTCTCCCTTTTTCTTTGCTCCCTCCACCCGAAATCGTCGCGGTCCCGTCATCGAAACGGGCCACGGCGCGATGCGAGGAGAGTGTCGATGTTCGCAAGAACGCAAAGACTGATGCTGCGGCCCGGCTGGATCGAGGATGCGCCCGAACTCGCGCGCGCGATCGGCCATCACGAGGTGGTCCGCAACCTCAGCCGCGCGCCCTGGCCCTATAGTCTGGGCGACGCCCAGACGTTCCTGCTGACCGAGCGCAAGGCGAGCGCCCTGCCCGTCTTCCTGATCTGCGCGCGTGAGGACGCGACCAGCCCCATCGTCGGCTGCATCGGGCTCGACCGCGTCGAAACCGGCGGCGTCGAACTCGGCTACTGGATCGCGCCGCAGGCATGGGGTCGCGGCTATGCGACCGAGGCCGGCCGCGCGGTGATCGACATCGCCCGCACGCTGCGCGTCCCCACGCTCACCGCCAGCCACTTTGCCGACAATCCGGCATCGGGCCGCGTGCTGCGCAAGCTCGGCTTCCGCCCCACCGGTCGCACGATCCCCCGCCACTCGCTCGGGCGCGGCGGCGAGGATGTCACGGTGGAGTTCGAACAGCGCCTGTCGGACTCGGACTGCACCGACCCGTGCGACCGAATGGCGGCGTGATTCTCTAAAAAGCCCCCCCCTTCAGGAGTGGCGGGTTGGGCTGCCCCCGGGCAGTCCATGCTCAGTCCGGGGACTGAGCGACCCGCCACTGGGTTGGGCTGGGGCCGCCTGGCTCAACCGGCCCGTTCGAGCAGAGCGGACCAAACGCCGTCCGCAAACGGCTTGTAGACGATCGTCAGTGGGAGGCACACCGACATCGCCAGCAGGACCGATCTGCGGTTGCGAAGCCATCCCACACACAGCAAGGTCACCAGAAGCGGCACATAGGTTAAAACAACCGTGGCAAGCCGTAGCGCGCTCAGTGACAGGATGATCTTCAGCGCGACCATCAACAGCAGATTGCTCGCGATCATCGCGACGACGACGACCTTGCGATGCGCCATCGCGTGGTCGTCCGGCCCGAGCATTGCGCCCTCGCGCGGGAATATCTGCGTTGCAGCGAAATAATATAGCAACGTCACGATCGCCGCACCCAGGGCGGTGAAATAGTCAACCTCAATGACGTCTTTGAGCAGCCATGTGTTGGTCCAGAAGCTGATCAAATCAGCCAGCATAATCATGCCGAGTAGCGGCGTGAGCCAGCCGATCTTCTGGCTAGCGCGCTTGTCCCAAGTGCGCGAAAATCCGCTTGCGAGTTCGGCGATGCTCAAGCCGAGCAAGATGCCGTAAAAGCTGATCAGAAATTCGAATGCGCTCACGAGCCGGCCTCCGCGATACTGCCGATGGCGAGGCTATCGCCAACGACACTGCCCGTCGACAGGTTCGGCACGCGGGATGATCGGACGGAGCCAGTTACGCAACACGGCTCCGCCCGAAACTCTGAACCTCAGTTAACAGCCGCAGCCTCGCGCCGCACCGTATCCGGCGCCGTTTCCCAGCCGCCGCCCAGCGCCTTGAACAGCGCAACCTGCGCCTCCGCCAGCGCCGCATTCGACTGGGCGAGTGACGCACGCGCCCCTGCCCGCTCACGCTCGGCGTCGATCCGCTGGAGCAGGCTGTCGCGCCCCGCTTCGAAGCGCAGGATCGCGATCCGCGCGGCGTTGGTCGCCGACGCATCGGCGCGGCGCAGCGCGACGTTGCGCTCGATCTCGCCCGAATAGCGCGCCAGCGCCTGTTCGACTTCGCGCAAAGCGGTCAGCACCGTGCCGTCGAACGCCGCGAGCGAACCCTCCGCCCCCGCCTCGGCCTGACGCACGCGCGAACGCGCCGCAGTCAGATTGGGGAAATTCCAGCTGAGCAGCGGCCCGAGCGAGAAGTTGAACGACGAGCTCTTGCCCAGATCCTCGATATTCTGCGCGCCCAGCGACACCGATCCGCCCAGCGTGATCGACGGATAGAGCGCGGCGGTGGCCACCCCGACCCGTGCAGTATCCGCCGCCAGCTGCCGCTCGGCCTGACGCACATCGGGGCGACGCGCGAGCAAAGCCTGGCCGTCGCCGACCGGGATCAGCGCCGACACGCCCGGCGGCGTCGCGCAGGCATCGGCCTGCCCGTCCAGCTCCGCCGGCGGCTTGCCGGTCAACGTCGCCAGCGCATACAGCGCCGCGCGCCGCTCCGCCTCAAACGCCGGCACCTGCGCGCGGGCATTCTCGGCCAGCACGCGTGCCTGATCGACATCGCGAATGGTGCCGCGCCCGGCGTCGACCAGCCGCTGGGTCAGGTCGAGCGTGCGGCTCTGCAGCTGCACCGTCTCGCGCGCCACCGCCGCCTGCGCGGCAAAGCCGCACGCCGCGGCATAGGTCCGCGCCGTCTCCGCCGCGATCGCCACGCGCGCACCGTCGAGTGCCGCCTGCGCCGCATCGACATCCGCGCGCGACGCCTCGACCGAGCGGCTCACCCGCCCGAACAGGTCGACCTCATAGGATGCGTCCAGCCCGACCCGGAAGAAGTCGCCCTCGACCCCGTCCACGCCAGCGGGCAGCGCGCCCTGCGCACTCTCCGCGCCGGTGCGCGAGCGGGTATAGCCCGAGCTCACGCTGGTCCCCGGCAGTCGCGCGCCACGCGATTCCGACAGGATCGCCCGCGCGCGCTTCAGGTTCGCCGACGCCTGACGGATATCGGTGTTGTAGGTCAGCGCCTCAACCACCAGCCGGTCGAGCGCCGGATCCTTGAACAGCCGCCACCATTCGCCCTCGACCGCGCCCGGCGACACCTTGGTCATGCCGGGATCGACGAACGCCGCCGCCGCTGCGGGAGGGGTTTCAGGCCGCTGGTAGGTCGGGCCAACCGAACAGCCCGCCAGCAACGCCGCGCTCGCGCTTACGATGAAAAGGCGCTTCATGCTGCGGGCTCCGTCACGGGGTCATGGGGTTTGCGGCCCAGGCGTGCGCGCTGTGCGCTTGCCCAGATGCCGAACTTGCGGCTGATGACATAGAATGCCGGGGTGAAGATCAGGCCGAAGATCGTCACACCGATCATGCCAAAGAACACCGCGACACCCAGCGCCTGGCGCAGCTCGGCCGCCGCCCCGCTCGCGATCACCAGCGGCAACACGCCGAGGATGAAGGCGATCGACGTCATCACGATCGGCCGCATGCGCTGGGCCGCGGCATGTTTGGCGGCTTCGAACATGTCCATGCCCTGATCCTCGTTCTGCCGGGCGAATTCGACGATCAGGATCGCGTTCTTCGCCGCCAGCCCGATCAGCACCACCAGACCGATCTGCGTCAGGATGTTGTTGTCCATCCCCATCACGTTGACCCCAAGGATCGCGGCAAGCAGACACATCGGCACGATCAGGATCACCGCCAGCGGCAGCACCAGGCTCTCATAGAGCGCAGCGAGCAGCAGGAAGACGAACACCACCGCGAGGCCAAAGGCGATCACGCCGGTATTGCCCGCCGATTTCTGCTCCAGCGCCAGTTCGGTCCATTCGAAACTCATGCCCTGCGGCAGCGTCTGTGCCGCGAGTGCCTCCATCGAATCGAGCGTCTGGCCGGTCGAATAGCCGGGCTTGGAATCGCCCTGCAATTCCGCCGCCGGATAGAGGTTGTGGCGCACCACGCGGTACGGCCCGCTGTCGTTCTTCAACGTCATCACCGAACTCATCGGCACCATCTCGCCCGACGCCGAGCGGGTCTTGAGACCCTGAATATCGGTGGCATCGTCGCGATAGGGCGCATCGGCCTGTGCCGTCACGCGGAAGGTGCGGCCCAGATAGTTGAAGTCGTTGACATAGGACGAGCCGAGATAGGCACCCAGCGTCGAGAAGACGTTCGACACCGGCACACCCATCCGCTCCGCCCGCTCGCGATCGACATCCGCGGTCAGCCGCGGCGTGCCGGTGTTGAACAGGGTGAAGGCGTTCGTGACGCTTTCCTGCTGGTTCGCGCCCATCATCATGCCGAATGCCGACTGCGCCAGCGCGTTATAACCCAGCCCCTCACGGTCCTGGATCATCATCTTGAACCCGCCGCCAGTACCGATGCCCGGAACCGGGGGCGGCGCGATGACGAGGATGTCGCCACCCTTGATCGGGGCGAGCGCGCCGTACAGCGCCTGCTGCAGCTCATCCGCAGTCTTGTCGCGATCGGCATGCGGGGCGAGGCCGAAGAACAGCACGCCGGTGTTGGGCGCGGTCGAGAAGCTCGCACCGTCCAGACCGGCAAAGCCGACGACATATTGCATCCCCGGCTGCTTGCGGGCAGCGGCGATCGCCTCCTGCACCACTGCGTCGGTGCGGTTGAGCGACGAGCCCGGCGGCAGCTGCACCGCGCCGATCAGATAACCCTGATCCTGCGGCGGGATGAAGCCCGACGGGGTCGCGGTGAACCGCCACCCGGCCACCAGGATCAGCGCGACATAGACAACGCCGACGACCATCAGCATCCGCACCAGCTTCGCGGTCAGCTTGCCGTAATTCTCCGACAGCCGGTTGAAGCCGCGGTTGAACGACGCCCCGGCCCGTGCCGGCAGCCCGCGCCAGCCCGGTGCCGGCTCGCTATGATGCCCCTTATGCTTGAGCACCAGCGCGCACAGCGCCGGTGACAGCGTCAGCGACACGAATGCGGAGATCAGCGTGGCCGATGCGATGGTGATCGCGAACTGCTGGTAGAACGCACCCGAAATGCCAGGAATGAACATCGTCGGCACGAACACGCCGACCAGCACCAGGCTGATCGCAATGATCGCGCCCGACACTTCGTCCATCGTCTTGTGCGCGGCGTCCTTCGGGGACAGCCCCTCCTCTTCCATCAGGCGCTCGACATTCTCGACCACCACGATCGCGTCATCGACGACGATACCGATGGCAAGGACCAGACCGAACAGCGACAGCGTGTTGAGCGAATAGCCGAATGCCAGCAGCACCGCGAACGCGCCGACCAGCGAGATCGGGATCGCGACGATCGGAATCACCGCCGCCCGCCAGCTCTGCAGGAAGATCAGGACGACGAGCACGACCAGCACCAGCGCTTCGATCAGCGTATGCTCGACCGCAGTGATCGACTCGGCGATATATTCGGTCGGATTATAGTCGATCGAATAGGTCATCCCCGGCGGGAAGTCCTTGGCCAGGCTGTCCAGCTCGGCCTTCACCGCATCGGCGGTCGCCAGCGCGTTGGAGCCGGGCAGCTGGAAAATGCCCATGCCGACCGCGCGCTTGTCGTTGAGATAGCCGTTGAAATTGTAGTCCTGCGCGCCCAGCTCGACCCGTGCGACTTCGCGCAGATGGGTCAGGCGGCCGGTGGTATCGCGCTTGACGACGATCGCGCCGAACTCGTCGGGGGTGGTCAGACGGCCCTTGGTCTGCACGCCCAGCTCGAATGCGGGGCTGGCATTGCCATAGGGCGGTGCGCCGACCGTGCCGGCGGCGACCTGGACGTTCTGCCCACGGATCGCGTTGACCACTTCGTCCACGGTCATATCGCGTGCGGCGGCAAGGCCGGGATCGATCCACACGCGCATGTTATAGTCGCGCCCGCCAAACGCCTGCGCCTGACCCACGCCCGGGATGCGCGCGATGCGATCCTGAACCTGCAGCGTGACGTAGTTGGAGATATACTGGATATCCAGGCTCTCGTCCGGCGAAGTGAAGAACGCGACCATCAGGAAGTCGGGAGAACTCTTGTTCACCGTCACGCCGATGCGGCGGACATCCTCGGGCAGGCGCGGCTCGGCGGTCGCGACCTTGTTCTGGACCAGCACCTGCGCCTGATCGACATTGGTGCCCTGCTTGAACGCGATGGTGATCTGCGTCTGGCCGTTACCGGTCGAGGACGACGTCATGTACAACATGTTGTCGACGCCGTTGATCGCCTGTTCGATCGGCGCGGCGACGGTTTCCGCCACCGTCTCCGCGTTCGCGCCGGGATAGGTGGCGGTCACGACTACGGTGGGCGGCGCGATATTGGGATATTGCGCGATCGGGAGCGAGGGGTACGCGATGGCACCCACGATCACGATCAGGATCGAGAGCACCGCCGCAAAGATCGGCCGCTCGATGAAGAAATGCGGGAATTTCATGGCGTGCGCCCCTTACTGGACGGTCGCCTGGCCCGAAGCCGGCGGATCGATGGGACGCGTGGGTGCGGCCTGCTTGGTCGCGTCGGGCGTGATCTTGCCCGCCTTGGGCGTGACCGTCGCCCCGGGCTGAAGCCGGCCGATGCCGGTCAGGATCACCCGGTCGGTCGGCGCAAGGCCGTCGCGCACGATGCGCAACCCTTCCGCCCTCGCGCCGACCTCGACCACGCGCGGGGTCGCCTTGTTGTCCTTGCTCAGCACATAGACGAGGCGGCGGGTCTGGTCGGTGACGATCGCTTCGTCCGGCACCAGCATCGCGCGATAGCTGCCCGAGCCGAGCAGGCGCGCGCGACCGAACATGCCCGGCGTCAGGAATCCGGTCGGATTGGCGACCACGGCATGCGCACGGATCGTGCCCGAATTGGGGTCCACCGCATTGTCGAGGAACGCCATCTGGCCGTTCCAGCGATACTCATTCTCGTCGGCAAGCTGGATCTGCACCGGATTGGCGGTGGTCCGCGACGACCCGCGCTCGCCGCGTTGATCCTGACGCAGATTCTTGAGGTAAAAGGCTTCGGCGCCCTCGAACTCGAACCAGATAGGGTTCAGCGACACGACGCGCGTCAGCACCGTCTGCCCTTCGGCCACGAAATCGCCGATGCTGACCTTGCGATCGGAAATGCGTCCGCTGAACGGGGCGCGGACGGTGGTGAAGCCAAGGTTGAGCATCGCCTGCGACGCCGATGCGCGGCCGGCGGCCAGATCGGCGGCGGCACTGCGCTCGGCGGCGACATTCGCCTCCAGCTCCTCGGCGCTGACCGCCTGCGCGCTCGCCAGCGCTCGGCTGCGTGCGGTAACCTGACGGGCGTTATTGAGCGCTGCCTGCGCCCGCGCAATCTGCGCCTGCGCCTGCATCAGCTGGGCGCGGTAGGGGCGCGGGTCGATGGTGAACAGCGCCTGCCCCTTGCGGACATCCTGGCCGTCGCGGAAATGCACGGCGGTGATGACACCGTTGACGCGCGCACGCAGCTCGACGTCCTCCGGCGCGACGAAGCGACCGGTGTAATCGTCCCAGTCGACCACTTCACGCTGAAGCGGCGTTGCGACCATCACTTCGGGCGGCGGCGGCGCAGCAGGCGGCTGTCCGCCACCACAAGCACTCAAAGCCGCCAGTGCCACAAAGCCTGCCAGGACACGCATAGTCGTATTTCCCCTTATTGCACCGCAGCAATTGGGGAGCGGGAAAAGAGGTTTCAACCCCGCAACGGATAATTTCTGATATTTTCCGTTCAGTAATTCAAACCGCGGTCAGAGACGGTTTGGAAATGCGCCGAATGCACATTTCGGCGGCACCGGCCCGCTCCCCCACCCGGCCACCCAACGCCAGTGTATTCTATGGGTGGCTGGGTGGGGAGCGGGCCGGTGCCGCATAGAATTGGCTCTTCTGCCAATTCCAAACCAAAATCTCAGGCGGCGGCGGTTCCCTGCGGGAGAATCGCCGCTTCATAGTCGCTTTCCGCCTTCTGGATCAGCGCGCGATCGTCGTGATTCCACGGGTGGAAACCGGGCAGGAAGTAGCTGATCCAGGCCGGAATCATCCGCGTGACAATGCCCGGCGAAACCAGCAGATACTTCGCCACCATCGCCTTGGCGCGCCAGCCGCTGACGCCATCCTGCGCCATCAGGTCCAGCGTCCCCTCGATCCGGTGCTTCCAGAAGGTGAAGGTGATCAGCAGCATCGTCAGCGACTTGATCTTCCACCGCTTCCACCGGCTCATGCCGCGCGTCGCGTGGAGATAGGTGTCATACGCGACGCCCTTGTGCTCGATCTCCTCCAGCGCGTGCCAGCGCCACAGGTCGCCATTCGCCTGATCGGCCCCTTCCAGATGCTTCGGGTTCTTGATCAGTTCGGCAGCGAGGATCGCGGTATAGTGCTCCAGCGCCATCGTCGCTGCGAGCTGGACGATCTTGGGCCGCGACCGCGCGATCGCCAGCACCTGATCGACGCGCGATTCCAGCCGGGTGATGTCATAGCCATGATCCAGCACGCGCTTGTTGAACGCGACATGCTCGCGGCTGTGAACGACCTCCTGAACGGTGAACGCCTTGATCTCGCGCGCCAGCTTCTCGTCCACGCCGTCGCGGAACGCCTTCACGCTCTCGATGAAATAGGCTTCGCCCTTCGGAAACGTCACCGACAGTGCATTATAGAATGCGGTCGCGGCGACATCGCCATTCAGCCACAGGCGGTCCTGCCGCTGTCCGCGCCCAAACCGGCGGTCGCGTGGGGTGATGGTGAGGTCAGCGGGAGTCTTTGCGTTCGACATGGTTTTGCTCCAAGGCAGTCGCGAAGAGATTTATCGCTTACTTACACAAATGTCAATAACACCCATCTCCGAACGCCGTCGGCTCAGCCCCGAAGAATCACGCGACGCCGCGCTGGAAGCGGCGCGCGCGATCCTGATCGAGGCGGGGCCGCAAGCGGTTACGCTCAAGGCCGTCGCCGCGCGGATCGGGCGCACGCATGCCAACCTCCTCCACCATTTCGGTTCGGCGGCGGGACTTCAGCGCGCCCTCGCCCGCAGCCTCGCCGAGACGGTCTGCGCCCGCATCGTCCGCCTGATTCAGGAGGCGCGCGCCGACGGCCAGGCCCCGACCGAGGACAAGCCCCGCCAGGTCGTCGATCTCGCCTTCGACGCCTTCGACAAATCCGGCGCCGGCGCACTCGCCAGCTGGATGATCCTGTCGGGCAATGAAGATGCGCTGGACCCGATCCTCGAAGTCATCCACGGCCTCGTCGATCAGATCGCTGCGGTCGAGGGCGAGGAATCGGGCGTCGCGCTGCGCGAGGATACGCTGGCGCTCGTCCTCATGGCGATGGGCGACGCACTGCTCGGCGAACAGCTGGCGCGCTCGCTCGACCTTCCCCGTGGCGCCGCGCGCGAAATCGCGTTGCGTCAACTTATCGGCTCCCCGCGCTTTCTGAAGATGTGGGGACAGGACATTTAATCATGCATTTTCTCGACCAGGCAAAGATCTTCATCAAATCCGGCTGGGGCGGCGGCGGCGCCGTCGGCTTCCGGCGTGAAAAGTATATCGAATATGGCGGTCCCGATGGCGGCGACGGCGGCAAGGGCGGCGACATCATCTTTGAAGCCGTGCCCGGCCTCAACACGCTGATCGACTTTCGCTACACCCAGCATTTCCGCGCCCCGCGCGGCCATGGCGGATCGGGCAGCAACAAGACCGGCGCCGGCGGCGACGATCTCGTCATCAAGGTGCCGATCGGCACCCAGATCCTCGCCGATGACGAGGAGCGCACGCTGCTCGCCGACCTGACCGAGGAAGGCCAGCGCATCGTCTTCCTGCGCGGCGGCGATGGCGGGCGCGGCAATGCCAGCTACAAGACCAGCACCAACCGCACCCCGCGTCAGCACGGCACCGGCTGGCCGGGCGAGGAAATGTTCGTGTGGCTGCGGCTCAAGCTGCTCGCCGATGCAGGGCTCGTGGGCCTGCCCAACGCCGGCAAGTCCACCTTCATCAACGCCGTCACCAACGCCCAGGCGAAGGTGGGCGCCTACGCTTTCACCACGACCCGGCCCCAGCTCGGCGTGGTTCGCCACAAGAGCAACGAGTTCGTGATCGCCGACATCCCCGGCCTGATCGAGGGTGCGGCCGAAGGCGCCGGAATCGGCGACCGGTTCCTCGGCCATATCGAACGGTGCAAGGTGCTGTTGCATCTGGTCGACGCCAATGACGAGGATGTGGCGACCAGCTACCGAATCGTGCGCGACGAACTCGACGCCTATGGCGCGGGCCTGCTCGACAAGAAGATCATCGTCGCTCTGAACAAGATCGACATGCTCGACGACGAACTGATCGCCGCCCTCTCCGCCGAACTCGAAGAAGCTAGCGGCGCCGAAGTCATCGCGATCTCAGGCGCGGCAGGCATCGGCGTCGACTGGGCGCTGGACAAGCTGCTCGAAGCCATCGGCCCCGACCACGCCCGCGTCAGCGACGACGATGACGGCGCGGAGGAGGTGGAGTGGTCGCCGATCTGAATCGCGACCATCCCGCACGACGAGATTTTCGCGCGCGACTGATTGGCGCTCGGCCAGCGATGCCCTAGGTTGCGCCGTATGTTGCTTCGCTTCACGCCGCTCGCCCTTGTCGCCATCGCCCTGCCCGCCGCCGCGCAGGAGCAGGAAAAGGAGCGCGAACCGCTGCGCACCCGCATCTATGTCGGGCCGCAGCTGTCGCCCAAGACGCCCGGCGCCAAGGACCTCTCGTTCGGCCCGTTCTTCGAAGTCTCCCGCGCGCGCGGCGATGACCTGTTCGATTTCGAGGCGCCCGATGAGAGCTTCGGCTTCCCGGTCGTCAATGCCGGCGGCGTCGAATTCGGCCCCGCGCTCGGCTTCAAGGGCAAGCGCAAGGCCGCCGACATCGGCGTTCCGCTGCACGAAGTAGGCTTCAGCTTCGAAATCGGCGGCTTCGCCCAGACCTATGTCGCCAAGAACCTGCGCGTGCGGGCCGAAGCGCGACAAGCGGTCAGCGGCCATGATGGTCTGGTCGGCGAACTGAGCGCCGACTACATCGCCCGCGACGGCGACAACTGGCTGTTCTCGGTCGGCCCGCGCGTGACGCTTGCCGACGCAAAATATCACCGCGCCTGGTACGGCATCACCGCAGCGGACAGCGCCGCATCGGGTCTCACCCAGTTCCGCCCCGATGGCGGCGTCGAGGGGGTCGGCATCGCCGCCGGCTATCTGCGCCAGCTCAACAAGCGCATCGGCATCAGCGCCTATGCCCGCTACGACCATCTCGTCGGCGACGCCGGAAGCTCGCCCTATGTGCGCACCGCCGGGTCGCGCAGCCAGCCTTCGGTCGGCCTCGCGTTCAGCTACACCTTTGGCGGCGAGTAACCAGCACCGGACAGTTTCGGTTCAGCAATGACCTGCCAAAACCACGGCATCACGATCGCCGGAGGGTAAACATGGTCAGGGTGTTGGTTCTTCTTGCCGGAGTTGCCATCGTCACCACGCCCGTCGCCGAGGCGCAGCGCCTGCGCGAGCGGCTGGCCGAGCACATGGCCGAACGCGCCGGCGCGCGCGGTGCCGAGGCTCCCGCCGCCGGCATGGTCGAACACAGCTTCGGCACCGACCCGCTACAAAAGCTCGATTTCTGGGCGGCGAAGGACAAGGCGAAACCCGCACCGATCGTGATCTTCGTCCATGGCGGCGGATGGAAGCGCGGCGACAAGCGCAACGCGACCGGCGCGGACAAGGTGACGCATTTCCTTGAACAGGGCTATGCCGTCGCCTCGGTCAACTACCGCCTCGTCCCCGCCGCAAAGGTCGAGGATCAGGCCGCCGATGTCGCCGCCGCCTTCGCCTGGCTGCGCAGCAACGCCGCCCGCCTCAACCTCGACCCGGCCAGGATGGTGCTGATGGGCCACAGCGCGGGCGCGCATCTCGTCGCTCTGGTCGGCACCGACCCCGGCTATGCCCGCGCCGCCGGCTTCGCGCTCAGCGACATTCGCGGCGTGATCCCGCTCGACGGCGCGGCCTATGACGTTCCCGCCCAGATCGCCGACGGCGGGCGGTTCATGCAGGATACCTACGCCCAAGCCTTCGGCACCGACCCCGCACGGCAAAAATCGCTGTCCCCGACCCTCCACACCGCCGGGCCAAACGCCCCCGCCTTCCTGATCCTCCATGTCGACCGCGACGACGGCAAGCGCCAGTCCGAAGCCCTCGGCGCCGCGCTGCGCAAAGCCGGCACCCCGGCCCAGGTCACGCGGATCGAGGGGCGTGGCCTCGTCGGCCATGCGGAGATCAATCGAAAGCTCGGGCAAGCCGACTATCCGGCAACGCCGATCGTCGATGCGTGGCTGAAGACGCAGTTTTAGGCCGTGAACCCATGACGACCGCTTTTGGCGCGAGGGCTGAACGGCTGAAATTGGGTGGTAAGCGGACCGGCAGCTATTCCGATGGCCACATAAGGGATGCCGCCTTCCTGAGAAGTCCTTGCGTCTCTTCCAGCGGCGTAAGATCCAAATCAGACAGAGCATCGAGCAAGTGATCGTGCGCCAAGCCGAACTCGTTATTGCTGAGAAAATCGGTCACAATCTCCACTTGCTCGGACCCGAGTCTACCGCGCTCCAGTTCAAGCGCGTTGGTCAGAATTATTCGCAGATTTCGCCAAAGCAGGACATATTTGAGGGCGTTCATTGCCCTTCTTTATGCGCTCTTCGCGAAGGGCGGCAACTGGGTCGTTTACCTCAGGCCGCTGTTCGCTACACTGACACTGCTGACGTAGCTCAATCGGCTGGAGCAACGGTCACAACCGGAGGTTGCGGGTTCGAGTCCCTGCCGTCAGCGATGTCCCCAACGGGGTCGTTAGCGGCCTGTCCGCTTGCCCGTTCGCCCTGAGCTTGTCGAAGGGCCACAGCCCGCCCTCACTGAGCGCAGGAGCGGTGCTTCGACAAGCTCAGCACGAACGGCGTGAGGCCCCACACACACTTCCCCACTTCCCACATCGCCCGCCTCGCCTGTATGCCGCGCGCGATGAACCTCTTCCCGCCCGCCTCCTGCCCGCGCCTCGTCGTCAAGATCGGATCGGCGCTGCTCGTCGATCCCGATGGCGGCGTGCGGCGCGACTGGCTGGAGGGGATCGCCGCCGACATCGCCGAGCGGGTGCAGGCGGGGCAGCAGGTTGCGGTCGTCTCCTCCGGCGCGATCGCGCTCGGCGCACGTCGCCTCAACCTGCCCAAGGGCGGCCGCGCCAGCCTTGAGGATGCGCAGGCCGCCGCCGCCACCGGCCAGATCGCGCTCAGCCAGGTCTGGGCCGAAGTCCTCGCGGCCAACGGCCTCACCGCCGCACAGATGCTGGTCACGCTCGACGATCTTGAGGATCGCCGCCGCTACCTCAACGCCGCTGCGACGCTGGGCCGCTTGCTCAGCCTCGGCGTCGTGCCGATCATCAACGAAAATGACAGCGTCGCCACCGCCGAAATCCGTTTCGGCGACAATGACCGCCTCGCCGCCCGCGTCGCGCAAGCCGCCGACGCGAACGGCGTGGTCCTGCTCAGCGATATCGACGGCCTCTACGACCGCAACCCCGCCCTCCCCGGTGCCGAGCATATCGCGCAGGTCACCCAGATCGACGCGCGGATTGAGGGGATGGCCGATCGCGGTTCCGCTTCCGGCATGGGATCGGGCGGGATGGTGTCGAAGATCGAAGCGGCGCGGATCGCCGCCAGCGCCGGGGTCAGCCTCGCCATCGCCAGCGGCCGCATCGACCGCCCGCTGTCCGCTGACGCACGCCACACCATCTTCCTCCCCGAAAAACGGACGCGCGCCCGCAAGGCATGGCTGGCGGGGCGCCTCACCGCCAAGGGCAGCATCGCAATCGACGCCGGCGCCGCCGCCGCGCTGACCGAAGGCCGCAGCCTGCTCGCGATCGGCGCGACCGCGGTGCGTGGCATGTTCTTCCGCGGCGATCTCGTGACCATCGAAGGCCCCAACGGCCCGATCGCGCGCGGCCTCGCCGAATATGACGCGGGCGAAGCGCAGGCGATTCTCGGCACCCGCAGCGACGATCAGGGCGACATCCTCGGCTACGCGCCCCGCGCGGCGCTGGTCCACCGCAACCACATGGTGCTGCTGTGACCCTGACCCTCGCCCTTACCGGCGCCACCGGCTTCGTCGGCAAGGCCACCGTCGACCACGCGCTCGCCCGTGGCCACCGCGTCCGCGCACTCACCCGGCGCGACCAGCCGCCACGCGACGGCGTCACTTGGATCGCCGGCAATCTCGACAGCGAAGACGCGCTCGCCCGGCTCGCCAGCGGTGCCGATGCGGTGATCCACATCGCCGGGGTCGTAAACGCGCTCAGCCCCGCGGGCTTCATCAACGGCAATGTCCACGGCACCGCGCGCATGGCCGCCGCTGCCGCATCAATGGGTGTGCGCCGCTTCGTCCACGTCTCCTCGCTCTCGGCGCGCGAGCCGCTGTTGTCCGAATATGGCCGATCGAAGGAGCGCGCCGAGGACGAAGTGCGCAAATCCGGCCTCGACTGGACGATGATCCGCCCGCCGGGCGTCTATGGCCCCGGCGACATGGAGATGCGCGACGTCTTCCGCATGGCCAAGTTCGGCTTCGTGGTGCTGCCACCCGCAGGCCGCGTGTCGCTGATCCATGTCCACGACCTCGCCCGGCTGCTGGTCGCGATGGCGGAGACGGACAGCGGACGGCACATCTATGAATGCGATGACGGGGTCGACGGCGGCTACAGCCATGCCGAATTCGCCCGGCTGGTCGGCGGCGCGGTCGGCAAGCGCCCGATCCCGATCCACGTTCCCCGCGCCTTGCTCCATCTTGTCGGCCATGCCGACCGCTTCCTGCGCGAGGCGAACGCCAAGCTGACCCCCGATCGCGCCGCCTATCTGAGCCACCCCGACTGGACCGCGACCCCGCACCACCGCCCCCCGGCGGCGCTCTGGGCACCGCAGATCGCGACCCTCGACGGGATGGTCCAGACCGCCGACTGGTATCGGTCGCAGGGATTGCTTTAGATCATCGCGCGTTCGATCTGGATCGTTCTACAGCCGTTTGCCCTGAGCCTGTCGAAGGGCCACGCCCACCAAGCGTGGTACGCGGTGCTTCGACAAGCTCAGCACAAACGGAAGTGTGAGTCGGGTCTGACGCGCGATGCTCTAGGCACCTCACGCGCCCTTGAAATGTTGGATTTTCGCTGCTTGGGTCAGGCGATGGTTCCGGCACGCCTCATCCCGCTATCGCGCCGCGCAGGCCGCCTGACACTTCGCATGACAACCGCTCAAAATTGTCAGCTTCCCCTCCACGGGGTGTCAGGCACCGCCCCGCTCTCCCCGCAATTCCGCCGCAATCGCTTGGCACTGCGGCACCACCCATCTAAGGACCGCGCATGAGCGACCGTAACGACACCTTTGCCACCATCTCGGCCCAGATCGAGCCCTTCAACAAGAAGGGCGTCGCGCTGAGCGATTCCACCACCTTTGCCGGCGATCTCGAATGGGACAGCCTGACGGTGATGGATTTCGTCGCGGCGATCGAGGACGAGTTCGACATCATCATCACCATGAACATGCAGGCGGAGATCGAAACCGTCGGCCAGCTGGTCGATGCGGTCCAGAAGCTGAAGGGCTGAACCCACGTGACCGAAGCACTTGCCACTTCCGACGCTCCGGCTCCGCTGACGGGTGACAAGCCCGATCTGATGAGCAAGTTCGACGCCATCATCGCCGAGCGCAAGGCGCTGCTCGATGCCGGCTTCATCGATCCCTATGCGGTCGTGATGGAACAGGTGAAATCGCCGACCGAGGCGGTGATCAAGGGCAAGGACACGATCCTGCTCGGCACCTACAATTATATGGGCATGACCTTCGACCCCGACGTGATCGCGGCGGGCAAGGAAGCGCTCGACAAGTTCGGCAGCGGCACCAACGGCAGCCGCATGCTCAACGGCACGTTCCGCGACCATATGGACGTCGAACAGGCGCTGCGTGAGTTCTACGGCACGACCGGCGCGATCGTGTTTTCGACCGGCTACATGGCCAATCTCGGGATGATCTCGACGCTCGCCGGCAAGGGTGACTACATCATCCTCGACGCCGACAGCCACGCATCGATCTATGATGGGTGCAAGCAGGGCGTCGCCGAAATCGTCCGCTTCCGCCACAACAGCGTCGAGGATCTCGACAAGCGCCTCGGCCGCCTGCCGCCTGAGGCTGGCAAGCTCGTGGTGCTTGAGGGCGTCTATTCGATGCTCGGCGACATCGCCCCGCTCAAGGAAATGGTCGCCGTCGCCAAAAAGCATGGCGCGATGGTCCTGTCCGACGAGGCGCATTCGATGGGCTTTTACGGCCCCAATGGCCGCGGCGTGTACGAAGCGCTCGGCTGCGAAGACGATGTCGACTTCATCGTCGGCACGTTCAGCAAGTCGGTCGGCACCGTCGGCGGCTTCTGCGTATCGAACCACCCGAAGTTCGAAGCGATCCGCCTCACCTGCCGCCCGTACATCTTCACAGCGTCGCTTCCGCCGAGCGTCGTCGCCACCGCCGCGACCTCGATCCGCAAGCTGATGACCGCGCATGAAAAGCGCGCGCGGTTGTGGGACAATGCCCGCACGCTCCACGCGGGGCTCAAGGACATGGGCTTCAAGCTCGGCACCGAGCAGGCCGACAGTGCGATCATCGCCATCATCCTGACCGATCAGGTTCAGGGCGCGGCGATGTGGCAGACGCTGCTGGAAAACGGGCTGTACGTGAACCTCGCCCGTCCGCCAGCAACCCCGGCCGGCACCTTCCTGCTGCGTTGTTCGCTCTCCGCCGAACACACGCCCGAGCAGATTCAGCGCGTGCTGGGCATGTTCAAGGCGGCGGGCCAGGCGGTCGGAGTGATCGCCTGACCACTGGCACCGGCCATGGCCATCTAGACACCGGATGATGAGCGAGAGCAGCATCTCCCGACTGACGCGCCGCGTGACGGCGATGGATTGGCGCACTGCGCTGATGATCGTCGTCGCGCTGCTCGGCGTCGGGGTGCTGGTCCTGCTTCTGGCCAACCTGCGCACCGCCGACGTCCAGCGCCAGGCCGCCCTCGCCCGCCAGTCCGACAGCTACGAAATCATGGTACTGGCACAGGGCTTCGCCGCCACCGCAGCCCGCGCCGAAGCCACCCTCGGCCGCTACGTCGTCGCCGGCGAGCGCGCGGTGGGGCGCGATTATGTCGAGGAATGGAACCGCGCCGGTCGCCAGCTCGGCGTCCTCCAGCGCCGCGTTCAGGGCAATCGCGATCAGGCGGCACGTTCCGCCCGGCTAAGGCAGGCCTACGACGCCCGCGGGCTCGAACTCGCCGAAGTCGCACAAAACACCAATTTCGGCCGAAACGAAGCGGCCTACGCCTATTTCAACGAAGCGCGCCGCTCGCCCCATCTCGCCGCCTTGTCGCGTGAGACCGGCGCAATCTTCGACAATGAACGCGCCCTGCTGCGCCGCCATACCGACCAGACGCGGATCACTGCGATCGACGCAGCGGCGGAAACGCGCAACCTCGCCATCTTCGGTGTGCTGCTCGCCTTTGGCGCAATCGCGCTCGGCTGGCTGAACCTGCGCGCAATCCGCGACCGCGCCGCCGCCGCCGCTGAAGCCGATGCCCAGCGCGCACGATCGGTCGAGCTGGAGGCCGCCGTCGCCGCTGCTACTGCCGGACTGCAGGCCGAAGCGCGCGAACGCATCGCCGCCGAAGAAAAGCTGCGCCAGGTCCAAAAGATGGAGGCGGTCGGCCAGCTAACCGGCGGCATCGCCCATGATTTCAACAATATGCTCGCGGTCGTTCTGGGCGGGCTGGAACTCGCCCGGCGCAACCTGCCCGATGGCGCGACCGACGCGCTGCGCCACTTGGACAATGCCGGCGAAGGCGCCAACCGCGCCGCCGCGCTGACCCGCCAGCTGCTCGGCTTCGCCCGGTCGGAGGCGCTGACGCCGGAGGCGATCGAGCCGACCGAGCTGGTCGCGGGGATGTCGGTGCTGCTCGACCGCACGCTGGGCGACGGCATCACGATCGAAACGCGCAGCGAGGGCACACGCTGGCATGTCTGGGCCGACCGGGTCCAGCTTGAGAACGCGCTCCTCAACCTCGCCGTCAACGCCCGCGACGCGATGGACGGCCGCGGAACGATGGTGATCGCGTCGGGCCATGTCGCGCTTGACGGCGAAACCGACGGCGACTGCGCTCCGGGCGATTATGTCAGCATCGCGGTCAGCGATACCGGCACCGGCATGACGCCAGAGGTGATGAACCGGGTGTTCGAACCTTTCTTCACCACCAAGCCGGTCGGCAAAGGCACAGGCCTCGGCCTCAGCCAGATCTTCGGCTTCGTCCGCCAGTCCGGTGGAGCGGTGCGGATCGAATCGACGCTCGGCGCGGGCACCACGGTGACGATGCTCCTGCCCTGCCACGCGGCGGATGCGGTCGCGGCAACAGCACCGGAACGGGTCGCACCCCGCGCTCAGCTTGATCGCGGGCTCGACATCCTGCTCGTCGAAGATGATCCGCGCGTCCTGTCCGCGACCCTCGCGGCGCTCGAGGAACTTGGCCACCGCCCGATTGCCTGCCCCGACCCCCTCGCCGCGCCACGCATCGTCGCGGGGCTGCGCGCGCTCGACCTGATCATGACCGACGTGCTGATGCCCGGCCAGACCGGGCCAGAGATGATCGCCGGCCTCGAACCCCAGCTGGACCGGGTCGCGGTGCTTTACGTCACCGGCTATGCCGGGGAGGCGGAGCAGGATCGGTTCGCCGGGCGCCCGGTGCTGCGCAAGCCGTTCACATTGGTGGCGCTGGAACAGGCGCTGGCGGACGCAATCGCGTCGCAGGCTCCCGCCGATACGGTGACACCCTAGATTTACGCGCAACCTTCGATATAGCGGAGGTGTTCATGCCGGGCCGGCCGGCACTTAATCTGTTTGAAGGCGCGAACCGAACCCGATGACCGCACTCGACCGGTACATGGCGCGCCTGATCGCGGTTCCGTTGATCTCCACGCTGTTGATCTCCGCGATGCTGCTGGTGCTCGACCGCATGCTGCGGCTGTTCGACTTCGTGGCAAGCGAGGGCGGGCCGGTCAGCGTGGTGTGGCAGATGCTCGCCAATCTGCTCCCCGAATATCTCGGCCTTGGCATTCCGATCGGGTTGATGCTCGGCATCCTCCTCGCCTTCCGCCGCCTCGCCACCACGTCCGAACTCGACGTGCTGCGCGCGGTGGGGATGAGCTATGGGCGGATGCTCCGCGTCCCCTTCATGTACGCGCTCGCGCTCGCCGCGCTGAACCTCGCGATCGTCGGCTATATCCAGCCCTATGCCCGCTACAATTATGAAGGGCTGCGGTTCGAGTTGCGCACCGGCGCGCTCGGGGCATCGATCAAGGTCGGCGAGTTCACCAATCTGGGCGACCGCATGACGCTGCGGATCGAGGAAAGCAAAAACGAAGGTCGCGACCTGTCCGGCATCTTCGTCAACGCCCGTGCGCCCGGCGGCGACATCGTTTCCGCGACCGCGGAAAAGGGCCAGTTCCTGCGCACCGACGATCCCGATGTCATCATCTTCCGGTTGACCAAGGGCACGCTGATCCACCAAAGCCCGAAGTTCGACGTGCCGCGCGTGCTCACCTTCGACGCGCATGACCTGCCGATCGACCTGCCCAAGTTCGAACAATTCCGTCAGCGCGGCGAGCGCAACCTCGAGTTGACCCTGCCCGAACTCGCGCGGATCGGCGGCGACGACAGCAAGTCGGAGGAGGAACGCGACACCAGCCGCTCCGCCTTCCACTTCCGCGTGGTCGAGGTCGCGACGATGTTCCTGCTGCCATTGCTGGCGCTCGCACTCGGCGTGCCGCCCAAGCGGTCAACCTCCGCGCTCGGCGTGTTCCTGTCGATCGTGATGATCGTCACCTATCACAAGGTCAACGAATACGCGCAGTCGATCGGCAGCCTCGGGCGGATCGACCCGCTGATCGCGCTGTGGGGGCCATTCCTGATCTTCGCGGGGCTGGTGCTTTGGATGTACTACACCATCGCCTATGTGCCGGGCGGACAGCCGATCGGCGCGCTCGAGAAGTTCTTTGCGAAGGTCTGGAAGGGAATCGCGAAATATCTGCCCGGCCGGCGCAAGCGGAAGGTCGCGGCATGATCCACGCACTCACCGATTTCTTCCCGTCGAAGACCGTGTCGCTCTACATGGCGCGGTCGTTCCTCATCAACACCTTCGCCTTCCTGTTCGGGTTGGTGCTGATCCTCCAGACGCTCGACCTGCTCAGCGAATCCGGGCGTATTCTCGCCTATCCGGGCAATGGCGATGCACAGGTGTGGCAATATGTCAGCCTGCGCGTGCCGCAGATCGTCGCGACCTTCCTGCCCTTTTCGGTGCTGCTCGGCACGATCATCACCTTCACGACGATGAACCAGAATAGCGAGATCATCGCGCTCAAGGCATCGGGCCTGTCGGCGCATCAGGTGCTCGCGCCGCTGATGATCGCGGGTCTCGGCGTGGCGATCATCTCCTTCACCTTCAACGACCGGATCGTCTCGCGCGCCAGCACCACGCTCGCCGCGTGGAAGAAGGTCGATTACGGCGCCTTGCCGATCGACCGCGGCGACCGCTCCAACGTCTGGGTGCGCGACGGCAGCCACCTCGTCCACGCCCAGCAGATCAAGGGCCGCGGCGATGCTGCGATCCTGGGCGGCGTCACCGTCTATGAACGCGACGGCGCGGTGCTGAAGTCGCTGGTGCGCGCCAAGATCGGGCGCCGTGAAGGCAATGGCTGGCGCGTCGAAGGCGCCGACCGGTTCGACGTCGCGACGGGCAAGCTCACCCCGCTCGGCAGCGTCGTCGTCGCGCAGGGCGTCCGCCCCGACCAGTTCACGCTGTCCAGCGTCGATGCAGAAAGCATGTCGTTCGGCGCACTGTCCGAAGCGATCGACGACCTGCGCGCCGCCGGCCGCCCGACCAAGGCGCTGGAAGGGGCATTGTGGCACAAGCTGTCCGGCCCGCTGTCGGCGGTGCTGATGCCGCTGCTCGCCGCCGTCGCCGCATTTGGCATCGCGCGCTCGGGCAAGCTGTTCGTCCGCGCGGTGATGGGGATGGGTCTTGGCTTCCTCTACTTCGTCGCCGACAATTTCGCGCTGGCGATGGGCAATCTCGGCGCCTACCCGCCCTTCCTAGCCGCCTGGGCGCCGTTCCTGCTGTTCGCGATGATCGGTGAAGCGGTGCTGCTCAAGAGCGAGGAATAGACCTCCCTCCGTCCCCCCGGGCTTGACCCGGGGCTCGGCTGCCCGTCTCGCTGAGGGGAAGAAGCCCCGGCCCGGGTCAAGCCCGGGCAAACGAAAAGGGCGGCAAGGCATTCGCCCGCCGCCCCAATCTTATCTCACACTACAAGTGGCTGTCAGCCCGCCCGCACCTTCATCGTGCTCGCCGCCAGCCGCGCCATCAGGCCGCGCAGCGTCGGGTAATTCGCGCCTTGATAGGTCGACTCCGCCCCCAGCGACTCCGACAGTCGCCGATGCGCCTCGCCCAGCGAATGATAAGGCAGACTCGGCAGCAGATGGTGGAGCGCGTGGAAGCGCAGGCCCACCGGAGCCCACAGATACGGCAGAAACCCGCCCGGCACGTTGACGCTGTCGAGATACTGCGCGGTCACCGTCAGCGGCTCGCCCTCATTCTCCCACAGATGCGCCACCAGCGTGCGGACCTGATTGAGCACAGCGACGCCCGAGATCACGACCATATAGGTCAGGAACGCCTTGAGCGGCAGCACGCCGGTCGCGACTGTCGCGATCAGCGTCACCGCAACCACGCTCGCGCCAATCTCCTGCCAGCGCCACTGTTTGGCAAACTCGCCCTCGGGCGATTTGCGCTCGAACTTCGGGTTGATCTGCAGCCCCGAATAGCGCCCGACAACGACACGGCGCAGCTTCTTCGACAGCAGCGACAATGGCCCCAGCACGCCGAAGCGTAGCAGCAAGCCAACCGGCATCAGCGTCGACACCAGCAGGAACACCGGGAGCGTCCACGGCTTCATCAGCGCCAGCGGCAAATATTCGGGATCCTCCACCGTGCCATAGCGGGTGCGGGTGTGGTGAATGGTATGAATGCCCTCATACATGAAGCTCGGCAGCATCATCGGGATGCCGAGCAGCACGTTCCAGCCCACGCGGAATCCCGGCAGCAGCGAATGCTTGAGGTGCGTGATCTCATGGATGAACAGGCTCGCGCGATACAGTGCGAGTACCGCGAGCACACCGCTGGCCAATGCCCAGCCCAGCGACGGCGCAAAGATCGCGCCCGCGAGCGCGGCATAGCCGACCGCGGCCGAGCCGAGGAAATCGGTCCAGTAGATGCGCGGGCTCGGCGTCTGCAAATCGCGCGTCAGCTCTGCCGCCGCGCGCAGCATCGCCTTGTCATCGGCCATGCCGGACAGACGGATCTTCGCCGCCGGGACCGGCGCGCCGGTCGCGCGATCCTGCGCGGCCGCATCAAGGGCAAGGCTGTTCATGGGTACAGGCATTGCCAACAGATCGTGGCCATTGCGTGGCATTTCAACAGTCTCCCCATGGCGCGCGTGCATCCGGTTGACTTGCACGCTCCAAGGCGTGACTGAATTGACGCAAATCAACGAAAGGTGCCATTTCGTGGCCATTGCCCCGCTCGCCATCCGCCCGGTCACCAGCAAGGCGGACAAGCGCGATTTCATCGAACTCGCTTACCGCCTCAATCGCGGCGATCCGAACTGGGTGCCGCCGCTGCGCAGTGAGGTCGCCGGCGCGATCGATCCGAAGAAGAATGGCTGGTTCAGCCATGCCGAAGCGCAGCTGTTCCTTGCCGAACGCGATGGCCGCCCGGTCGGCCGCATCGCCGCGCATATCGACCGGCTCGCGCTCGAAATGCCTGCCGAGCAGGGCTTTGGCCCCGGCACCGGATTTTTCGGCCTGTTCGAGGCTGAGGACGACACGGTCGCGCGCGCGCTGATCAACACCGCGCAGGACTGGCTGCGCAAAAAGGGGATGACCCGTGTTGTCGGCCCGATCTCGCTGTCGATCTGGGAAGAGCCGGGCCTGTTGATTCAGGGGCATGACCATACGCCGACCGTGATGATGGGTCACCACAAGCCCGCCTATCGCAATTACATCGAAGATGCCGGCTTCGCGCCGGTGAAGCAGCTCAAGACCTACGATCTCGACATCACCCGCGAGTTTCCGCCGCTGGTCCAGCGCATCATCGCAATGGGCGAGAAGAGCGACCGCATCCGCATCCGCACCGTCGACAAGTCGCGCTTCTCAGAGGAAGCCGCGCTCATCCTCAGCATCCTCAACGATGCATGGTCGGACAATTGGGGCTTCGTGCCGCTGACCCCGCCCGAAATCGCCGACGTCGGCAAGAAGCTCAAGCCGATCGTGTTCGAAAAGCTGATCCGCATCGCCGAACTCGATGGCGAACCGGTCGCGTTCATGATCACCCTGCCCGACCTCAACGAGGCGATCGGGCCGCTCAATGGCAACCTGTTCCCGTTCGGCTGGGCCAAATTGCTGTGGTGGCTCCATCGCAGCAAGACCCGGACGATGCGCGTGCCGCTGATGGGCGTGCTCAAAAAGCTGCAGGGGTCGCGCATGGCGAGCCAACTCGCTTTCATGATGATCGAATATATCCGCCGCGACGCACTAACCGATTTCGGCGCGACCCGGGGTGAAATTGGCTGGGTGCTCGACGACAATCAGGGGATGAACGCCATCGCCGAAACGATCGAGAGCAAGGTCAACCGCGTCTATCAAATCTACGCGAAAGAACTCGGATAAGCTGACGGTGCGAGAATGCGGCCCGCGGCGATAGGGGACGCCGCGGGCCGCGCCCTCGTCAGCGCTGCTGCGCGAGGGGATCGAAATTATCGTCCGCGATCCAGTCCGCACGGGTCTTGCAGGTCTTCCTAGGCAGGCGCGATCCGGTCGTCGTTTCCGAGACGCAGTAGCGGGTATTGGCCTTGGGCGCAGGTGCTTCGGCCGAGGAAGCGGGGTTCGACGGCGCCGGTGCCGTATCGCGGGCCATCGCGGGGACGGCGGTGACTGCTACCAGGGCTGCGGCGGCGGTGGCGATGATCTGACGCATGACTTGGTCCTCTTTGGCTTGGGGGCTGCGGGCCGGCTGGCTGCTCTGCTCTACCCGTGCCTGTGTTAGTGCATTAGTCATGCCAAACACTCGGACTCATATATTTCAATAACTTAGCTTGTCGCAGTTGCGACGATGCGGAAATATTTCACTGAAGATTGGGGAATTGCGCCAATAGTGCGCATTCGTTTCAGGCGCGCAACTTCACCCAGGTCGGCGCATGATCGCTGGCCTTTTCCCGACCGCGATAGTCCTTGTCGACGCCCGCATCGGCAAAGCGATCAGCGGCAATCGGGCTGAGCAGCAAATGGTCGATCCGGAACCCCGCATCGCGCTGCCACGCGCCCGCCTGATAGTCCCAGAAGGTCCACACGCGCCCCGCCGGAAAGCGGGTGCGCAGCGCATCGGTCCACCCCTGCGCGAGCAGCGCGCGATAGCCCTGCCGCGATTCCGGCTGCATCAGCGCATCGTCGGCCATCGCCCGCACCGAATAGACATCGTCGTCATTGGGGATGACGTTGTAATCGCCCGCCAGCACCACCGGCCGCTCCTCGGCGAGCAAGTCGCGCGCATGCGCCGACAGCCGCTCGATCCAACGCAGCTTGTAGTCGAACTTCGGCCCCGGAACCGGGTTGCCATTGGGGAGGTAGATCGACGCGATCACCACGCCGTTCACCTCGGCCTCGATATAGCGGCTATGCTCGTCCTCGGGCTCACCCGCCAGCCCGCGCTGGCGCTCGACCGGGTCCACGCCCTTGGCTAGGATCGCGACGCCGTTGAAGCCCTTTTGCCCGTGCCACACCGCACCATAGCCGGCGGCGCGGATATCGGCCTCGGGAAAGCCCTCATCTGCGGACTTAAGCTCCTGCAGGCACACCACATCCGGCTGCTGCTCGGTCAGATATTCGATCAGGCGCGGCAGGCGCGCCTTGATCCCGTTCACATTGTAGCTGACGATCTTCAAGGCGCGATCAGACGGCGAAACTGGTGCCGCAGCCGCAGCCCGACGCGGCAATCGGATTGGTCACGCGGAACGCCGCGCCGCCCAACGACTCGACGTAATCGACGCTGGCGCCGCGAACCAGATCGAGGCTGATCGAATCGACCAGCAGCGTCACGCCATCGGTCTGCGCGATCGCATCATCGTCTGCCGGCGCATCGGCCAGCTCGAACTTGTACTGAAACCCAGAACACCCGCCGCCCTCGACCGACAGGCGCAGCGTTGCAGGCTTGCCCTGCTTCGCCGCAATCGCGGCAACGCGCGCGGCGGCAGAGGCGGTGAGGTTGATCTCTTCGGAAAGCGCGGTTGCCATACAGGGCAGATAGGCGCGCGCAGGCTGCACCGCAACTAAAACGGAAAAGGGCCGCCCGGTTGTCCCGGTGCGGCCCCGTCCCTCTCCTGTTATCTCGCCTGGATCAGTTGCCGCCGACCGCGGTCATCTGAAGCCGTGCTGCGCTCTGCTCGACCTGCTCGATCACGCTGGCATTCTGCATGAACGGCATCGGGTTCACCGCCTTGCCGTCGACGCGCACTTCATAGTGGAGGTGGCTGCCGGTCGAGCGGCCGGTCGAGCCCATCAGGCCGATCAGCTGGCCGCGACGCACGCGGGTGTTCGGGGCGACCAGGATCTTCGACAGATGGCCATAGCGGGTCTCGATGCCCTTGCCATGGTTGAGGGTGACGAGGTTGCCATAACCGCCAAAGCGACCGGTGCGGCCCGTCACACCATCGGCGGTCGCGTAGATCGGCGTGCCGACCGGACCGGGGATATCGATGCCGGCGTGCATCGCTGCGGCGCCGTGGAACGGGTCGGAGCGGACGCCGAAGCTGCTGGTCAGGCGCATATTCTCGACCGGCTGGAGCGAGGGGATGGCGATGACCGACTGCTCGAGCACGTCGAGCTTCTGCCACGTCTGGAACAGCGAGCGGAACTGCGCGTCGCCGCTGGCTTCGCCTGCCGCGGCCGCACCCTCGGGCGCCGCTTCGAACGGGCCGCCCATGCCGCCACCGACATAGCGCTCGGGCTGGATGCCCATCTTGCGCAGTTGCTGCTGGGTCAGATGCAGGCGGATCTGCGCGGTGCGCTGCGCCTTGGCGGCCAGCTGCGCCTGACGCGCCTCGACCTGCCGGAGCGGGGCGAGAACCTCACGCGCCATCGCGCTGTCGGCATCGAACGAGACGTTTTCGATCGGCAGGCCGACATCGGCAGGCGAACCCTTGCCGTTCAGCACGCCGGCGATGATCTTCTGGCGCTGTTCGACGCGCGCGGCGTGAACCTTGGCCGCTTCCTTGATCGCGGCGACATCGGCTTCGAGCCGGGTCATCTCGGCGCGCATCTTTTCCATCCGCGCTTCGGGGGTCGCTGCGGTACCGGCAACGCCGGTCGCCATGATCGCGCCGAACGCGGCTTGCGACACGCCATAGGCAGAGAAGGTGACGGTGATCGCGGCGACACCGGCGAGGATCGCCTGGGTCCGGCCTGCGACGCTGAAGCGCTTGAGGTCACGTCCATCGTGAAAGATGAAATCACGGGTCGTGAAGAGATCGCGGAACCGCGCGACGAAATTGGCGTTGAGTGCAGTGCTGACCATGAGTCCCCGGCAACCACAGACACGCGCCATTACCCTGGCACACGCCCTTGTTTAGCAATCACGTCTGGAAGCAGCCCCTCCGCATCCGACGCATTGGGTTAGAGACTGATCGGGCCGGGCACGGCAAGGCTTTCGTAATAGTCGCGCGTTAGACCGGCTGACTCGCGCGCCGAGTCGTTGAACGGAGGCTTAACCGTTCCCGCAAAGTAACGACCGAGCAGCGCGCGCCACTCCTGACGCGAATCAATCCCCCGAGCGACGCACAGCGATTCGAACCAGCGGGTTCCCGCCGCGACATGGACGATCTCGTCGTTGAAGATCCGCCCCAGGATCGCCGCAGTCGGCAGGTCGCCCGCAGACTTGAACCGCGCGATCGTCGCCGGCGTCACGTCCAGCCCGCGTGCCTCCAGCACCATCGGCACGACCGCCAGCCGCGCCGCCGCATCGCCCGCGGTCGCGACCGCCGCTTCCCACAGCCCGGCATGCGCGGGCATTTCGCCATAATGGCTGCCCAGCTGTTTGAGCCGCCGGTCGAGCAGCGCAAAATGCATCGCTTCGTCCGCGCCGACCTTCATCCAGTCATCGGTAAACGCGCGCGGAAACTGCCCGCCGAACCGCCCGACCATGTCGAAGGCGAGGTCGATCGCGACGAATTCGATATGCGCGAGCGCATGGATTAGCGCGATCCGCCCATGCTCCGACCCCTTGCCGCGCCTGGGCATGCGATTGGGGGGCAGCAATTCCGGGATAGCCGGACGCGCAGGTTCGTCGGGCATTGCCACGTCGAACGCGAATTCCAGCCGTCCCAGTCGCCAGTCGCGCGCAGCCTTTCGTGCGGCGGCGACCTTCGCCATTGGATCGGCGGCAGCGAGCACCGCCCGCGCCGCCCGGGCCACGCTTTGTTTTGTGTTCAGCTCCGCTGAACCGGCACCGGCCCTCTGAAAAGAGCGCTGCGTCACGCCGAACCCAGCTCCTTCGCGGCCTCCAGCACTTCGATCACATGACCCGGCACGCGCACCTTGCGCCACGCCCGGACCAGTGCGCCATCGGCGTCGAACAGGAAGGTCGACCGGTCGATCCCCATATATTTCTTGCCGTACATCGATTTCTCGACCCACGATCCGAACGCCTCCAGCGCCTTGCCGTCCGGATCGGTAGCGAGCGGGACGGTCAGGTCATATTTGGTGACGAACTTCTGGTGCTTGATCGTCCCGTCGCGCGACACGCCCAGCACCCGCACGCCCAGCGCATCGAACTGGCTCTTGAACGCGCTGAAATCCTGCGCTTCGCGGGTACAACCGGCGGTGTCGTCCTTGGGGTAGAAATAGAGCACCAGCGGCGCCCCCATCATCCCGTCCAGCCGAAAGCCATTGCCGTCGAGATCGATCAGCTCGACCGCAGGAATCTTGTCGCCTTCCTCAATCCGCATCGTCAGCTCCCTTGCGCCTGCGCCGCCGCGCCCCAGGCCGTGGCGACCTCCTGCCGATGCTGGTCGAGCGACGCAACCACATCATTCCACTCCGCTGCGCCCACCGCATGCGCGACCATCGCCCGCGTCGCCTCGCCCGGCGGCTGGGCATCGGGCGCCACCAGCCGCAGCGTCACCAGCAAGCGCGTCAGGAAATCATGCGCCGGACCGATCGTCTCGGGCAGCAGCCCCTGCCCCGCCAGCGCATCGACCGCCGCGCGCAAGCCTGATGAGAAGCCGGTGCGGTGCACCAGCTGGAGCGTGTGGACCGCAAATTCCAGGTCAACCAGACCTCCGGGCAACAGCTTGGCGTCGAGCGGCCCGTTGGGCGGCTTGTGCGCCGCCATATCGGCGCGCATCTTCGCCGCCTCTGCCGGGATATCGCGTTGCGGACGGTCGCCCGACAACACGCCAGCGATCACCACCGCCACCGCCTCGCGCCCCGCCGCCGATCCGAACACGGTGCGCGCTCGGGTCAGCGCCATATGCTCCCAGGTCCACGCCTCCTCGCGCTGGTACCGCGCAAAGCCATCGAGCGAGACCACCAGCGGCCCCTGCGCGCCGGAAGGGCGCAACCTTGTATCGACCTCATACAGCGCCCCCGCCGCCGTCGCGACCGACAGCGCCGCGATTACGCGCTGGGCCAAGCGATTATAATAGGTCACCGCACCCAATGGCTTTTCGCCATCGGACTCGGCAAGGTGATCGCCGGTGAACAGGAAGATGAGGTCAAGGTCGCTGGCATGGGTCAACGCCCCGCCGCCGAAGCGACCAAGCGCAAGGATGATCAGCTCGCTGTCCCGCACCCGGCCATGCCGCACCGCGAACTCCGCGACCGTCGCCTCGGCCAGAACCGCCAGCGCCGCCTCAGCCACCCGCGCATAGCCTGCCGAGACATCGAGCGGATCGCTCGCCCCCGCGACGATCTGCGCGCCCAGCGCAAAGCGCTTCTCGCCAACGATCTGGCGAACATGGTCGAGCAGGCGCTGATAATCGTCCCCCGCTTCGCGCCGCGCCATGTCACCGGCCAGTTCCGCGACCGACCCCACCGGCGCCAGCGCGCTCGCGTCGATCAGCCCGTCGAGCAGATCGACCCGCCGCGCCAGCGCATCGGCCAGCGTCGGCGCATGGCTCAGAATCGTGCCGAGCAAGCGGGCGAGCGTCGGTCGCGCCTCAAGCAGATGGAACAGGTTGAGCGCGGTCGGCAGCCGCGAGAGGATTGTGTCGAGCCGCGCCAGCGCCGCACCGGGATCGGGCGACTGGCCAATCGCGGCGATCAGCGGAGGCAGCGCCGCCTCCATCGCCGCCTGCGCCGGGGGGCTGCGCAGCGCGGCATAACGCCCGCTGCGCCACCCCTCGATCAGCCGAGTCGCACCCGCAGGATCAGCAAACCCCGCCTCGGCCAGCCCGGCTTCGGCCACTGCGGCGCCCGTCGCACCATGCCCGCCCTCGTCACCGTCAAGCGCGTCGTAGAACCGCCCCACCGCCTCGACATGCGGGCGTAAGAGCTCGAGCAGGTCGCCGCCGCCATCGAGCCCGTGCAACCGCGCCACAGCGTCCAACGCCTCGCCATGCGGCAAGGTGTGCGTCTGACGATCGTCGATCATCTGCACGCGGTGCTCGATGGTCCGGAACAGAATATACGCCTCGCGCAATTGCGCCGCCGTACCCGCATCGATCCGCCCCGCCGCCGCCAGCGCCGCGAGCGCGTCGAGCGTCGCCGGCACCCGCAGCGCGGGGTCACGCCCGCCATGGATCAGCTGGTGGATCTGCGCAAAGAACTCGACCTCGCGAATGCCGCCGCGCCCGCGCTTGAGGTCGAACCCCGGTCCAAACGCCTGGCCCTGCGCATGATGGTCGCGGATGCGGCGCGAAATGCCGCGGATCTCGCGGATCGTCCCATAGTCGATCGCGCGCCGCCACACGAACGGGCGGATCGTGTCGAGGAACCCCTGCCCTAGCACGCAGTCCCCCGCCGCCGCGCGCGCGCGGATGAATGCCGCACGCTCCCATGGCAGCGCCTGCGATTCATAATAGCTGATCGCCGCCTCGGCCGGCAGCACGATTGGCGTCACCTCAGGCGAGGGTCGCAGCCGCAGGTCGATCCGCAGCACATAGCCATCGCCATCGCGCGCCTGCAGGATTTCCACCGCGCGCCGCCCGATCCGCACCGCCGCCTCTTCCACCGCGTCCCGCTCGCGATGGGGTAGCGTCGCAGGATCGAAGATCAGGATCGGGTCGATGTCGGACGAGTAGTTGAGCTCATGGCTGCCCTGTTTGCCCAGCGCGATCGCGGCGAGCCCGCGCGGCTCAGAACCAGGCACCCGCTCGACGATGGCCGCCCCGATCGCGGCATCCAGCGCATAATCGGCAAAATCCGACAGCGCGCGCGTAACCGTGACGAAATCGAGCCGCCCCGAAAGGTCCCCGATCGCCGCCGCCAACGCCAGCCGCCGCCGCTCGAAGCGCAAACGGCGGGGCAGCGGCATGGTAGGATCATCGATCCGCGCCGCGCCGAGGGGATCGCGCGCCGCATTGGCGATGTCGGCGATCAGCGCCTGCTCGCGCTCAATCAGGTGGGAGAGGAACGGCGCATAGCGCGCAGCACGTGCGATCGCGTCGTCAATCGCGGTATCGGATCCAGCCATGCGATTATCGTTTCGGCTGGCGATCAGACAGTTTCTGACCTGTCAAGCAACAAATTGCAAAAGGAGACGTTCTGTATCGCATGGGTTCAAAAACACCTCGATCGCCCTCAGGGCAACGCGATAGCGGCTATTGGGTGGAAGCGCCACGCACGACCGACGCGATCGGTTTCGCGCTGCGTGACACTTATGCCGACGACCGCGACCTGCCCGACGATATGCGCGATCTGCTTAGCCAGTTGAGCAGAATTGACGTGCAGTCGGCGCGCGACAGCCACAGCTGACCGTTGCCAGGTCAGCCGCATCAGTCGCGGCTGAGTTCGTCCACTTCATCCATGATCGTGTCGAGCGCGCTGCGCCCATCGCTCACGCTGTCCGCGCGCGACGGCAGAGTCCCGCCATTCATCAAGGCTTCGAGAGCGACGCGACCACGCGCAACGCGGCTCTTGATCGTGCCGACGGCAACGCCGCAAATCTCAGCCGCTTCCTCATAGGCAAAGCCACCCGCACCGACGAGAATCAGTGCCTCGCGCTGCGGCTGCGGCAAATGCAGCAAGGCGCGCTGCATATCCGCCAGCTCGACATGGCGGTCCTGGCTCGCCGGCGCGGCGAGGATACGATCGGCAACCAGATCGTCCCACTCACCCTTGAAGCGGGCACGGCGCATCTGGCTGAGATACAGGTTGCGCAGGATGATAAACGTCCATGCGCGCATGTTCGTACCGGCCTGAAACCGCTGACGCGCGGCCCATGCCTTCATCAGCGTTTCCTGAACCAGATCGTCCGCAAGATCGCGGCTGCCCGACAGCGAGCGGCCAAACGCGCGCAGATGTGGAATCACGACCGCGAGTTGCTTTTTGAACTCAGGGTCGGAGAGCGCAACATGCTCCACTTGCGTGTAATCGTCGGTGTCGCTCATTGGAATCCGTTCGTCTGGCGCGGCGTTCTGCTGCACCTCTAAAGATAGCTCTGTCGGCCGAATCTACCAACCCGGCCGATCAAATCAGCAGGAAGATCGCAAAGATAATCACGATCAGCGTCAGCGAGATGGCGAGGATGTAGCGGGTCATGTGCGGGGTCGCCCCGGCACGTACGCTATCGGTGTCGATATGAAGGGGGTCGTTTGGGTCAGCCATGACCCCACAACCCCCCAGAACCGTTTTAGGTCCGTAAGAAATGGAACTTTCAGGTTGCCGGCACGGTCGCCTGATCGAAAAACAGCGCCTGGCTGATCGCTGCCTTCACCGTCGAACGCTGGAACGGCTTGGTGATCAGGAAGGTCGGCTCAGGCCGCTCGCCGGTCAGCAAACGCTCTGGGAACGCGGTGATAAAGATCACCGGCACGTTGAACTGTGCCAGGATATCCTTGACCGCATCGATGCCCGAGCTGTCGTCGGCCAGCTGAATATCGGCCAGGACCAGACCCGGACGATCCTCCATCGCGAGAGCCACAGCCTCGTCGCGGGTCACGGCCACGCCGGTCACGTCATGGCCCTGATCGCGGACGATCGTTTCCAGGTCCATCGCGATCAGCGGCTCGTCCTCGATAATCAGAACGCGCGCACGCGTCTGACGCTCAATCTCCGACAGCGCCTGCGACACCAGATCCTCGACCGAATCCGCAGATTCGTCGAGCAGATAAGCGGTGTCTTCGCTGGTGAACCCTTCCATCGCGGTCAGCAGCAGTGCCTGGCGCGAGCGCGGCGCAAGGCGAGCGAGCCGCGCGCGAGCGATTGCCTCATTCTCATGCGGAACCCCGACATCACCAGGATCGCGATCGGCATCGGGGTGAGTCGAGCCCCAGATCGCCTGGAACGTGCGATAAAGCCCCAGTCGCGGATCGACCGAGCGCGGGAACTCTTCGGGCGCAGCGACAATCGCCTCGAGCGTGGCGCGCACATAGCGATCGCCTTCGGTCTGGCTTCCGGTGAGCGCGCGACCATAGCGACGTAGAAACGGGAGGTGAGGCGCGAGCTGCTGTCCAAGCGACATGGGAACATATTCTCCTTCGGCGATACCGGCTGTTTGGCCACGGTATCGGTGCATTACAAGACGTATGCTGATCCAAAGGAAGCCCCTCCCCGGATTTCGCATCGCCTGTGGAACAAACGAGCTTGGGATTGGTTTCATCCCCGCTGTACGATCGGAACGTCGTGCGGTTGGCGACTTGCAGCCGCGTATATTTTTGTGCATCCGCCCATTTCCCGGGCAATCAGGGGGACGAGGTGTTTTCGGCCGACGATAAAAGTAAAACACCACCGCGAGTCAGCGGTGATCAACCGCCGCGTAAAAGCGGGGCGGCGCCGCAGGCTGATCGCAATATCGGCGATGCGCTGCGTCGCGTGTATCAGGATGCCGCTGGTGAGGACGTTCCCGACGACCTGCTCGACCTGCTTCGCAAGCTCGACTGATTTCCGCACCGATGGACGGGGATGAGCTGAGGCGTCGAAACGGCGTCGGCCCCGTGGCCGCCATCGCGCGAATGCCGACCGGGGCCAAGGTATTCCTGATTCTGAGCGGCGCGCTTCTTCCGCTCGCACTCATTGCTTTTCTAGCCTCGCTGCAGACCAGCCGGATCGCGGATCAAGAGGTTCGCGCCCGCCTTCGCATTGCAATCAGCGAAGCCGCCCGCTCCTTGCGCGGCGAATTGGCGTGGGAGTTGCGCGAGGTGCGCAGCGCCCTCCCGACAACGCCCGGCGCGGCACCGAATTGCGGCCGGCTCGCCGGCCTGTTCGAACCACAGGCGGCTGAGGGAATCCGCTATGCGGTTCTGGATCCGAACAAGCGCCTGGTTTGCGGGCAGCCGCTCCCGTCCGTTGCCCCCACTGGCGAGGCAGTCAGAACCTCGCCGATACACCTGCTCCCCGGCTCGGGCGCACAGCTCGAGGTAACGGGGCCGACCGGACACACGGCCCGTGCCTTTTTTCCTACCCGATTCCTCGTCGAGTCGGCCTCGCCGACCGGAATGGCGGGTGATTTCGGATTAATGCTGATCGCTGCGGACCGCTCGGTCGTCCTGCGCGACCTCACCGCGTCGGGTTTGTTCACACGAACCGAAACCCAGATCGTCGATCTGAATATCGAAGATTTGCAGCTGCAAATGACGGTGCCGAGCGCGCCAGTGACATCCTCAGCGATTATTGCCGCCCTCTCGCCTTTCCTGATGTGGTTCCTTGCCGCCACGATCGCCTGGTTTGTCGTCGACCGATTACTGATCCGGCCGCTGCGTCAGCTGCGCACGACGGTCGGCGCGTACCAGCCGGGTGAACTGATCGACCCGGTCGCGGGCAGCGATATCCCGGCGCAGGAGATCCGCGCGCTCGGCGACACCTTCCGCGAATTGAGCCAGACCGTGCAGCTCCACGAACGCGATCTGGCGGAAGGCTTGTCGCGCCAGACCAAGCTGACGCGTGAAGTGCACCATCGTGTCAAAAACAACCTTCAGGTCATCGCCAGCCTGATCAACTTCCACGCCCGCGTCGCGGTCGCGCCCGGCGCACTCGACGCCTATGCTTCGATCCAGCGCCGCGTCGATGCACTCGCCGTCGTCCACCGGCACCATTATGCCGGGTTCGAAGATACAAGGGGGATCGAGATCCGCTCGGTGATCGGGGAACTCGCTTCGAATATCCGGGCGACCGCGCCCGATGGCAACGCGGTCGGCATCATGCTCAATATCGAGCCGCTGCTGGTATCGCAGGACGCGGCGGTTGCGGTCTCGTTTCTGATCACCGAAATCGTCGAGCTGGCGATGCTGGCGTCGCCGGGTGCCCAGATCAATATCTCGACCCAGACCGACGCTGCAAAGCCCGACAGCGCCACGCTGCGCATCAGTTCCCCCGCGCTGGGCGATTCTCCCGAATTCGCCTCGCTCTATGAGCATCGCTACGGACGCGTGATCGGCGGACTGGTGCGCCAGCTGCGCTCGCAACTGCATCACGATCCGCTGATCGGCGCGTTCGAACTCACCATCGCGATCACGGGCCGTACCTGAACCCGCCTGCAGCAGCACCGAACGGCCCGTAAAAAAAAACGCGAAAAAAATTCACGCGCTTTGGAACCCCGGATCGGGTTCGACGTTTTTTACTTCGGATAGTGACCTTTTGCCCCCCCGCTCTCGCTATCCACGACACAGGCCCGGAAGCGTCCACCCCTCCCCCCCCCCCGGTGACGCTTTCGGGCCTTATTCGTCCCAGCGGCGGTTCCCATCTCATTCAGATCACACGCGGAACGAAGTCGCGTGCCGGGCATTTCTCCCTCGCACGAATTCGAAACGGAGAACTACATGCGCAAGATTTTGACGATGGCGATGCTCGCCGGTGGCCTCGCCCTTTCGGCCTGCAACACCGTCGAAGGGCTGGGTCGCGATGTTTCCTCGGCGGGTGATACGGTCGCCAAGACCGCCGAAGACGCCAAGTAAGCGCCCTTCGCGTTATTCCCCTGCGGCGGCTTCGGCCGCCGTTTCTTTTTCACGGCGCTTGCGCGTGAACCAGATCGCAACCAGCGACAGGAAATACAGCGCGCACAACGGCCCGGCGAGCAACAGTTGCGACCCGATATCGGGCGGCGTCAGCACCGCGGCAATCGCAAACGCCGCAACCACCGCATAGCGCCACGCGCTCTTCAGCTGCTCGTACGTCACGATCCCCGCGCGCTCGAGTAGCATCAGCAGCACCGGCAGCAGGAACGAGATGCCGAACGCAAAGATGAACTGCATCACGAAGTCGAGATAATTGCCGACCGCCGGCAGCGCTTCCTGCGTTACCCCGCCGCCGAGATCTCCCTCGAGCCCGAGCAGGAAGTTTAGCGCGACGGGGATCGCGAAATAATAAGCCAGCGCCGCCCCCGACACGAACAGCACCGGCGTCGCCAGCAGGAAGGGCAGCAGTGCGCGCTTCTCCTTGCGATACAGGCCGGGTGCAACAAACTGCCACAGCTGGTTGGCGATGATCGGGAAGGAGAACATCAGCGCCCCGAAGAACCCGACCTTGATCTGCACCATGAAGGCTTCGAAAATCTGGGTGAAAATCAGCTTGTCCTGCCCCGCCGCAGCCAGCGGATGGACGAGAAACCCAAAGATCGGCTTGGCGAAATAGAAACACATGCCAAAGGTCAGCACCAGCGCCACGACGCAGTAGAGCAACCGCCGACGCAGCTCGATCAGGTGGTCGAGCAGGGGGGCTTCGCTATTGGCGAGTTCGTCGGTGTCGCTCACGACTCCGCCTTCTTCTTGCGTGGTGCGCGCGGCTTGCGCGTCGGTTCGACGGGGGTATCGAGCGCCGCGTCGGCAGGCTCGGCCTTCAGCGCCGGGGGCTCGGCCATCACCGGCGGAGTGTCGTCTTCCGGCCCGGCCATGTTCGCCGGGGTCGCCCCTTGCGGATTGGGATCATAGACCGGCCCGGTCAGCATCTTTTCGGGCGGATGCTCGCGCATGATCCGCGCATTCTCCTCCGCCCACTTCTTTTCCATCTCGGCGAGCTCGGACTCGCGGACCATCGTGTCCAGACCGCTGCGGAACTGGCTGGCAACGCGGCGCGCCTTGCCGACCCAGTGGCCGACAAAGCGCATCGCCTTTGGCAGGTCCTTCGGCCCGATCACCAGCAGGGCGACGATGCCCACCACCAGAAATTCGGGTGCGTTGAAATCGAGCATCGATCAGCCGGTCCGCAAGGCTGCGGCAAAGCGCCGCAGCGGAAATATCAGCGCTCTTCCTGCGCCGGACGCGCTTCGGTCTGCGCCTGCGGCTGCGGATCGACGACGCGCTTCGCCTCGATCTCAGCGGGCTTGGCGGCCGTTTCGTCGTCCTCGGCCATGCCCTTCTTGAACTGCTTGATGCCCTTGGCGACGTCACCCATCATGTTCGAGAAGCGGCTGCCTCCGAACAGAAGTATTACGAGGACACCGACGATCAGCCAGTGCACCAGACTCATGCTACCCATCGGAACTCTCCGTTGATTCTGCGCCTATCTAGTCGTCTTCGTCCGGGGTTTCTACCGCTTCCCCGCCACCGGCTTCGGAATGTGCGGCTTCAAACGCCAAATCGACCGGATCGAGCAGCCCGGCGGCGCGAAGATCGTCGATTCCGGGCAGGTCGCGGCGGCTCGCTAGCCCGAAATGGCTGAGGAACTCGGGCGTGGTCGCATACATCAGCGGCCGGCCCGGCACCTCACGCCGCCCCGCGGGCCGGATCCACCCCGCCTCCATCAGCACGTCGAGTGTTCCCTTGCTGATCTGCACCCCGCGAATCGCTTCGATCTCGGCGCGCGTCACCGGCTCGTGATAGGCGATGATCGCCAGCGTCTCGATCCCCGCGCGGCTCAGCTTGCGGCTGTCCTCGCGATCGCGGCGCAGGAAATTGGCAAGGTCCGGCGCGGTCTGGAAATGCCACCGCCCGCCGCGCTCGACCAATTCAATGCCGCGCCCGGTGTATGTTTCGGAAAGTGCCGCCAGCGCAGCCACGATATCCGCTTCATCCCCGACATAGGCCCGCAGGTCGGCCAGCGTCAGCGGCTGTTCGGCCGCAAACAGCACCGCCTCCACCGCGCGCATCGTCTCATCCGGCGGCGTCATGCCTCGATCCCCCGCAGATACAGCGGGGCAAAGGCGGATTTCTGCCGGATCTCGACCCGTCCCTGCTTGGCCAGCTCCAACGCCGCGACGAACGAGCTGGCCAGCGCCGACTTGCGATACGAACCGCTGGCATCCTCGGGCAGGAAGCTCTCGATCGTACTCCACTCGATCCGCTGCCCGATCAGCTCGGACACGCGGTGGATCGCATCCTCCAGCGTCATCACCGGCCGCACCGCGACGATGTGCATCACCGGCCGCGTGCGCGCGCTAATCTGGCCATAGGCGGCGATCAGATCGTAGATTTCGGCCTGCCAGCGCGATTTGCGCACGGTCTTCAGCCCCTCCGGCGCACCGCGCGTGAACACGTCACGCCCGAGCCGGTCCCGCGCCACCAGCCGCGCCCCTGCCTCCCGCATCGCCGCCAGCCGCTCCAGCCGCAATTGCAGCCGCAACGCCATTTCCTCGGGGCTCGGCTCGATCTCAGGATCGCGCGGCAGCAACAGCGCGGATTTGAGATAGGCCAGCCACGCCGCCATCACGAGATAATCGGCCGCAAGCTCCAGCCGCAGCTCGCGCGCCTCGTTCACATAGGTCAGATACTGGTCGACCAGCTGCAGGATCGACAGCTGGCGCAGATCGACCTTCTGGCTCCGCGCCAGCGCCAGCAACAGGTCGAGCGGCCCTTCCCAGCCGTCGATGTCGATGGTGAGGGGCGCGGGATCGGTCATGCCAGCGCCAGCAACGCCTCCCGCTTGGCGACCAACGCGTCGATCTCGCCCGCCTCGGGCCGCACGCTCGCCATCGCCCGCTCCAGCCGCGCCAGCGTCACCGGCGGCGCATCGCTGAGCCGCCCGACAATCTCTTCCATCTCACCCATCCGCGCCCAGCAATCGAGCACGACGTCGCACCCCGCCGCAATCGCCTGCGCCGCCTTGTCGCCCGCCGTGCCGGTCAGCGCCTTCATGTCGATATCGTCGGTCATCAGCAGGCCGTCGAACCCGATCCGCCCGCGGATCACGTCGCGGATCACGGTCGGCGACAGCGTCGCGGGATGCTCGGCGTCCCACGCCTTGAATACGACATGGCACGTCATCGCCATCGGCGCGTCCTTGAGCGTGCGGAACGGCTCGATATCCCGCTCAAGCGCCGCATCAGCGGCATCGACCACCGGCAGCTCATAATGGCTGTCGACCACGCCGCGCCCATGCCCCGGCATATGCTTGACCACGCCGACCACGCCGCCCTTCGCCATCCCGTCGAGCATCGCGCGACCCAGCGCCGCAACCCGCATCGGGTCGCTGCCAAACGTACGCCCGCCCACCGCCGGCGTCGTCTCCGGCATACGCACGTCGAGCAACGGCGCGCAGTTCACATTGACCCCGACCTCGGCCAGCATCAGCGCCAGCGCCTGCCCGTTCACCCGCGCCGCCTCGATCGCCGAAGACGGCGCGACCTCATACAGCGCGTCGAACGCGGGCCCTGCTGGAAAGGCCGGCCATTCCGGCGGCGCCATCCGCGCGACGCGCCCGCCCTCCTGATCGATCAGGATCGGCACATCGTCGCGCCCCGACACGTCGCGCAAACTATCGGTCAGCGCGCGCATCTGCGCCCGATCGACGCAGTTGCGCCCGAACAGGATATAGCCAAGCGGATCCGCGTCGCGGAAAAACGCGGCTTCATCGGCGGTAAGGACAGGGCCGGACAGGCCGAAAATGACAGGCTTCATGGCGCGGTTAGAACAGGGGCGAGACCAAGATTCCAGAGGCGCGCCCTAAAAAATCATCCCCCCGCCAGGAAACACGCCTCCCCCGCAGCCTTCAGCTTGCCGCACAGCTCGCGCGCCTGCCCGTTGCTTCCCGCATTCACCCGCAGCCGGTAGAACGTCTTGCCGTTCACATCCGCCTTGGCGATCCCCTTGCCCAGCGGCGCGAGATAGGAAAACCGTTTCGCCAACCGCGTCCACGCCACATTCGCTTCCGCCTCACTGGGGAAAGAGCCGAGCTGGATCGTCGCGCTGCCCGCCGACGGCCCGGGCGCAGCCTGCGTCGGTGCAGCAGCCTTGGGCACTGACCCGCTCTGGATCGGCGCGACAACGCGGCTCGCGCCCTTGACCGGGGCCAGGCGCGCCTTGGGCGCAGCCTTGCCGTCGACCGGGGTCTCCGGCACCGCCGAGACATCGACCGACCCGTTGGTGGTAGCCCCCTCGCTCGCGGCAAAGACGGTGTCGCCCTCGCCCTCGACCTTCATCCCGCCGGGTTCGTCGGGCTTGACCTTGTAGCTGCCTTCCTGCGCGTTGATCAGCGCGCCGGTGCCCTCGCCCGTCACCGTGCGCTGATACCACCACCAGCCAAACAGCGCGGCGGCGATGATCGCCAGCCCGACCAGCACCAGCAGGATGATGCGCAGCGCCGAAGGCCCCTCGCGATAATCATCCTCGACCGTCTCCAGCCAGGGCAGCCGGTCGTCATTATAGTCCTCACCCGCGTTCATTCAGCTCAGCTCCTGAACGGCCTCGACCCCCATGATGTTGAGGCCGTTGCGCACAACCTGCCCGATCGCGTCGGCAAGGGAAAGGCGCGCGCGGGTCAGCGGCACATTGTCGGGCAGGATGAAGCGGCGCGACGGATCGTCATTGCCCATATTCCACCACGCGTGGAACTCGGCGGCCAAGTCATAGAGATAAAAGGCAATCCGATGCGGCTCACGCGCCGCCGCCGCACCCTCGACCACGCGCGGATACTGTGCTGCGAGCTTCACCAGCGCCAGTTCGCGTGTATCAAGCAGGGACAGGTCAGCGTCGCCCGACAGGTCCAGCCCCGCGTCCGCCGCGCGCCGATGCAGCGAAGCGACCCGCGCATGGGCGTATTGGACATAGAAAACCGGATTGTCTTTCGACGCCTCGACCACCTTGGCGAAGTCGAAATCCATCTGCGCATCGGCCTTGCGGGTCAGCATCGTGAAGCGGACCACGTCCTTGCCCACCTCCTGAACCACATCCGCCAGCGTGACGAAATTGCCTGAGCGCTTGGACATCTTCACCGGCTCGCCCGCGCGCAGCAGGCGCACCATCTGCACCAGCTTGACGTCGAACCGCGTCTTGCCCTCGGTCAGCGCGGTGACGGCGGCAACGATCCGCTTGACCGTGCCGGCGTGGTCCGCGCCCCAGATGTCGATCAGCTGGTCCGCGCTCTGCGCCTTCTGGAAATGATACGCCATGTCCGCGCCGAAATAGGTCCATTGCCCGTTCGATTTCTTGATCGGCCGGTCCTGATCGTCGCCGAACTTGGTCGAACGGAACAGCGGCAGCTCGACCGGCTCCCAATCATCAGGCAGCTCGCCCTTGGGCGCTTCCAGCACGCCGTCATAGATCAGGTCACGCGCACGCAGCCACGCCTCGGCCTCTTCGGGTTTACCCGCAGCCTGCAACTCGGCCTCGGACGAGAACAGATTGTGGTGGATGCCGAGCAACGCGAGGTCGCTGCGGATCATCACCAGCATGTCGGCGACGGCTTCCTTGCGGAACAGCGCCAGCCATTCGCTCTCGTCCTGGCCGACAAACGCATCGCCATGCTCGCGCGCCAGCCGCTCGCCAACGGGCTTTAGATACTCGCCCGGATACAGCCCCTCGGGGATCTCGATCGTCTCGCCCAGCGCCTCGCGGTACCGCAGGTGTGCCGACCGCGCGAGGACATCGACCTGCCCGCCCGCGTCGTTGACATAATATTCGCGGATCACCGTATGCCCGACCGCCTCGAGCAGGCTGGCGAGCGCATCGCCCACCACCGCGCCCCGGCAATGGCCCATATGCATGGGACCGGTCGGGTTGGCGGAGACATATTCGATGTTCACGGTAACGCCCGCGCCACCCTGCGACCGGCCATAGGCGTCGCCCGCCGTATGAATCGCCGCCAGCTCGTCGCGCCAAGTGCCGTCGGTCAGGCTCATATTGATGAACCCCGGCCCGGCGACCGACACCGAAGACACCGCGTCGATCTTCTCCAGCTCGGCGGCGATCTTCTCCGCCAGCGCGCGCGGATTGCTGCCCGCCGGCTTGGCCAGCACCATCGCGGCGTTGGTCGCCAGGTCGCCATGCGTCACGTCGCGCGGCGGCTCCACCGTCACCGCGCGTCGCTCCAGCCCAGCCGGGAGATCGCCGGATGCGACCAGGGCATCCAGCGCGGCGTCGAGATGGGCAGCGAAACGGGGATAGAGCGTCATGTGCAGGTCCGATGGTTTCAGGAGGCGGACCCTCTAGCGCAGCGCGCGCGGTTCGTCACGCAATGACGCGGCGTCTCCGTGCAGCGAGCAATCCGTCCGCGGCATAAATGGCAAGGCCGGTCCAGATCAGCGCAAAGCAAATCAGGTGCGCCGTCGTCACCAGTTCCCCGAAATAGGTGATCGCCAGCACGAATTGCATCGTCGGCGCGAGATATTGCAGCAGCCCCAACGTCGAATAGGGCAACCGCCGCGCCGCCCCTGCGAACAGCAGCAACGGCACCGCCGTCACCACGCCCGACAGCACCAGCAACGTCGTCGCGACCGGCTCATTTCCGAACTCCAGCCCGCCATGCGTCGACAACCAGAACAGATAGGCAAGGCCAAGCGGCGCGAGGATCGCGGTCTCCAGCGTCAGCCCCTCAAGCGCGCCAACCGGCGCGACCTTGCGCACCAGCCCATAGAAGCCGAACGAAAAAGCGAGCGTCAGGCTGATCCAGATGCCCTGCCCCGCACCCACCGCCAGCACCGCGACACCGATCCCGGCCAACCCGACCGCAACCATCTGCGCCCGCCCGAGCTTCTCGCGCAGCAGCACGACGCCCAGCAGCACATTGACCAGCGGATTGAGGAAATACCCCAGGCTGCCTTCCAGCACATGCTGGTTCTGCACCGCCCAGATATAGACCAGCCAGTTGACCGAAATCAGCGCCGCGCTGGCGCTCAGCAACAGCATCGCGCGGCGGTTGCGCAATGCCGCGATGATCGCCGACGTCCGGCCAAGCGCAAGGATGACGATGGCGAGCAGCCCGAGCGACCACAGCACGCGCCCCGCAACCACTTCGCCCGCGCCAACCCCCTTCAGCGCAAAGAAGAAAATCGGCAGCACGCCCCAGATGCCATAGGCACCCAGCGCCTGGACCAGCCCCGCGCGGTCGATGCGCTCGGGCGCTGGGGGCGGATCGGACCGGGCCATCTGCGCCAGATAGGGTTTATGCTGCACCGCCGAAAGCCACGCGGCGGGAAAGATTTGGTTTCGGGCGCGACGGTGCCGCTTCAGTCCTTGGGCGCGTCGTCGCGATCGACCTTCAGCCACCGCGCCCAATCGATGCTCACCAGTGCGACCAGCAGGCCCAGCATCGCCACCTGCAACGCGATCCCCCACGCGCTGGTCAAGTTGGCAAACATCACCTCGCCGAAATCCGTCTCACGCACCTTGCGCGCGGTCCAGCCGTAGAATGCGTAGGTAAACAGCCGTCCGGTGAAAAAGGCCGCGGTAAAGCCAAGCAGTGGCACCCGCGCCAGCCCAACTGCCATGAACAGTTGCGCCGACGGCAAGGGCGAGATGACGAACAGCGCCAGCAGGATCAGCACATTATGCTTGCGCCGCTCCACCGCCGTCCGCGCCGCGGCGATGTTGCGCTGCATCCGCTGCGGCAACCACTTTCCGAAATGCCGCGCCCCGACCGCCAGCACCAGCCGCCCCAACGCCGCGCCGACCGCACCGATCAGCACCAGCGCCCAGAGCGGCTGATCGCCATTGATCCCGTACAGCACGATGATCGACCAGGTCGGCGGCCCGAATGCGGGCAGCAGATTGACCCCGAACGCGAGCAGAAAAAGCGTGACATAGCCCATATCATGATCGGTGCGATCAAATGGCGCACCAAGCAAGCTATTGACGTATGTAACATTATATCATTATGGGAATGTCATGTCCGCCAAAGCTCCCGCCATCCACGATCCCGCCCATTGGGATTCGGTCTCCACAAACTATGCCAATGAAGCCGACCGGATGACCGGCCGCTATGCGCAAGCGGCGTGGGAGCTGGCCGCGCTACCCAGCGGCGCGCGCGCGCTCGATGTCGCAACCGGCGCTGGCGCCTTGCTGGTGGCGGCGCTGCGCGACGGCGCGGACGCGATCGGCATCGACTTCTCGCCCGGCATGGTCGAGATCGCGCAGGCCCGCGCTGCGGACATCAGCCCCGGCGAGCGCGCGCTGGTGATGGACGGCCAGCGGCTTGACTTCCCCGCTCACAGCTTCGACGCCGCCTTCTCGATCTTCGGCGTGTTCATGTTCCCGGATCCCGCTGCGGGCTTCGCCGAAATGGCGCGCGTGCTGCGCCCCGATGGGCTGGCGGTTGTAGCGGTATGGGAAAATGCCGGCGGTGCCGGCCCGGCCCAGCTCTTTGCTCAGGCTGCCCAGCGCATGTTCCCCGACCAGCCGGTACCGCTGCCGATGGCGCGGCTGTTCAACACCCCCGAACTGCTCGATGCCGCCTTTGTTGAGGCCGGCTTACAGCCCGCAGCGGTCCACCGCGTCAGCTACGCCTGGCCCGCCCCACCGGTCGAGTGGTTCCGCGAACACGCCAAGCTCGCCTATGGCTGGTCGCCGGTGTGGCAGATGCTCGACGACGCCCAACGCACCGCCTTCGCCGAAGAAGCCGCCGCCCTCGCCGCCGACCTGCCCGCCGAAGGGATCACCTCGACCGCGCTGGTGGGGATGGCGCGGAAGGCGGGGTAAGCGTCAGACCCGCACCAATCCGTCCAGCATCCGCGCGCTCTTCTGCCCCGGGAACAGCGCCGGCATCGCCCGTGCCGGATCGACCCCGAAATGCGCCGCCGCCGCGCTACCGATAACCGCGTCCAGCCCTGCCGTCGGGCGCAGGTCGCGGCCCTCATACAGCGCCGCATCGCTCAACCCCGGCCAGTCGGCGACGACGCGCCCGCCCTTGACCGCACCACCCAGCAGCCACGCGACCGATCCGGTGCCATGATCGGTGCCCTGCGTGCCATTGACCTTCACCGTCCGCCCGAACTCGGTCGCAACCAGCACCATCGTCTTGCCCCAGAGCGGCCCGAGGCCGGTCTTCAGCGCCGCAATCATCTGGTCGAGGCCGTTGAGTTGCGCGCCCAGCCGTCCACGCTGCCCGGCATGGGTGTCCCAGCCGCCCGTCTCGATCATCGCAATCCGCGCGCCATTCTCCGCCGCCAGCAGCCGCGCTGCGAGCGCACCCGTCGCGGCAGCATTGCGGCCATTATTCGCCGCCAGATCGCCGGTCAGCGTCCGCGTCGCCGTCGCCTGTTCCCAGATCGCGTGCAGCTGCGGATCCTCCGCATACAGCGTCGCCACGCGCCCCAACAGATCGTCGGACGCATCAGGCAGCGCCGATGGCGCGTAGGACGCGACCTCAACCTTGCCACGCAACGCCATCGGGATCGTAGCGGCAACCGCAATGCCCTTGCGCTCGTCGGCCGGTAGCACGGCAAGCAGCCGGTTCATCCACCCGTCCTTGAGCTGATAGGCGGCGTTCCCACCCGTCTCGAGCACATTCTGCGCGTCGAAATGCGATCGGTCGCGATAGGGCGAGGCAACGGCGTGGACGAACATCGCCTCCTTCGCCGCATACATCTGCGCGACGTTCTTGAGGTTGGGATGCAGCGCGAACATCGCGTCCAGCTTCGCCGCATCGGCGAAATCCTGCGCCAGCACCCCGCGCTGCGCGGCAAACGCCGGATCGCCGACCGGCGCGAGCGTGCCAAGCCCATCGGCCGCCCCGCGCTGGATAATGAACACGAAGCGGCGGTCGCTCGCCGCCTGCGCAAAGGCGAGGCGGGGCGCAAAGCCCAGCGAGAGCGCGCCCGCAGCGCCGGTCAGGACAAGATTGCGGCGGTTGATCATCACATTATCTCCGCATGAATTCGGGGGCGACGAGCATCAGCGCGACGCCCTGTGACGCGCTTTCGGCACGTGCGATGGCCTGGCTGGTCGTGGCACTGAGCGCACCGGGGAACAGCACCGCCGCCCGCGCCCGCGCATCGATCGTATCGCGGGTGCGCGCCGCCATCCGCTCCGCCGCCTCGACCCGGCGCATCACCGCGTCCGGCCCGGCCCAGCTCGCCGCGATATCGTCGAACCCGGCGGGCGATCCCGGCCGCCACACCGGCTGGCCGAGCTGGTTCATCAGCCCCAGCACCGCCTCACCCGGAATCTCGCGCGTACCCAGCGCGCGCATCGCCGCGATCGACCATTCCCACGGCGTGCGAAACTTGACCGGTTGTGCCACCCACGCCTCGGGCGCCTCGATCAGCACGCGATACACGGTCGGCAGGTCGCCGCCCGATTTCAGGAATGCCGCCTCCAGCTTGCCGACCAAGGACGCGGGCGGCTCATCCCCCGCAAAATGCCGCGCCAGCTTGGTCGCGAGATGCTTCGCCGTAGCCTGATGCACGGCAAGGTCGTCGAGCACCGCCGCCGCCTGCCGCTCGCCCTGCTGGGCATAGCTTTTGCCCATGATCGTGCGCGACCCCGGCTCGTGGATCCGCCCGGCAAAGACAAAGCTGCCAGGCTTGCCTTCAAGCCCCGCAAAGCGCGCAGCGGGGCCACGCGTAATCCCCGCAACGCTCCACCCGGTCATGGCGCGGGCAAATTCGGTAACGTCCGCCTGCGTATAGCCAGTCCGCACGCCCAGCGTGTGCAACTCCAATATCTCGCGCGCCAGATTTTCGTTGAGGCCCACCCGCTGCGGCCCGCCACGCCGTGCGGCCGCCTGCCCCGCAACGCTGCCCGGCCCGACCGACTGCGCCTGATCCAGATACAGCAGCATCGCCGGATGCCGCTCGACCGCGTGCAGCATGTCGCGGAAATTGCCCAGCACATGCGGTCGGATCGCGTCGAACTCGAACGCGCCGGCCAGACCCACCATGGTCTGCTTGTCCGCCGACACGGCAAAGTGGTTCGACCAGAAATGCACCAGCCGCTCGACGAACGGCGTATCGCTCGCCACCGCCACCTGCGCGCGCGCGCCGGCGGCGGTCATGTAGAAATCGCGCCCCTGCTGCCGTCCCGCCTGACGGACCTGTCGCGCGGGGTCTGCAGCCTCGCCCTCCGGCATGGCATCGCCCGCGCGGCGCTCCTGCCGCAGGTCGCGCTGCACCATCCGCAGCTCTTCCAGATAGTCGGCGACTGCGGCGGCGATCACCGGCGTGGCGGGAAGCGCCGCAATCGCACCGGGCCGCACATCGAACCGCGCCATCTGGTCGATCAGCGCACGGCGCGGATCGGCGGGTGCGGATGCATCCGCCCTTCCGCCTAATCCGAACCGGTTAAGGGCAATGCTCGCGTCCGACATGGGCAATATCCCGAAGAGTGACCATCGAACGCTACGCCCGCTTTGTCGCAAATCTGTGCCAGCGGCGCGGTTCGTCGCGCCGAGCATGCGGTTCGTCCCCGATGCGTCCCGCGCAATCGCACTTGCATCCTTCGCGCTTGGCATTGCTGCGGCGCAGCATATCAATGGGGGCAAGAACAGAACAATATTGGATGCCGATCTGGCCCTTCAAATCTTCAAGGGAGAAAGATCGTGATCAAGACCTTCATCAGCGCCGCCGTCCTCCTCAGCCTCCCGGTCGCCGCAACTGCCGGCGAGCGCAGCTTCAAGCGCGACGGCGTCACCTATGTCTACACCAGCAAGCGCGACGGCGACGCCACCGTGCTCGAAGGCAAGGCATTCCCCGGCGGCTCGGCCTACACGTTGGTCGTGCGCGGCAAGCAGGTCACCGGCCGCGTCGGCGGCACCCCGGTGTCGTTCCGCATCGCCAAGCCGCTCGCGCCGACCGTCCAGACGGCTTCGCGCTAAGCGAGCCACTCATTCCTCCCCTGAGCATGCTCGGGGGAGGAATAGGGTCGCCTAAAACCCCTCCGGCAACTCGATCTTGCCCACCACCTCGCGATAGCGCGAAATCGCGTAGCGGTCGGTCATCCCCGCGATGAAATCGGCGATATGCCGACTGCGCCACGGCTCTTCGCTCGGCAGCGTCTCGCGCCAGTCCTCGGGCATCAGCACCGGGTCCGCGGCATAGGCCGCATACAGCCCAGCAATCACGCCATGCGCCATCTCCGCCGCCGCCAGCTGGTGCGGATGGTGATAGAGATTGGCGTACATGAAGCGCTTGAGCGCCCGCTCCTCCTCGCGCATCGCATCGGAAAAGCCGCACAGTGCCCGCCCCGCCGCGCGCACATCTGCCGCCGTCTCGATGCCCGCCTCGACGATCCGCCGCCGCGTCTCGTCGAGCAGGTCGTTGACCATCACCCCGATTTGCGCCCGGACCAGCTCGCGCATCAGCCGCTTCGGCGAGCCATCCGGGAACCGCGCGCGCACCGCGTCCCAACCCCGCGCGACCAGCGGCACTTCCAGAAGCTGATCCAGCGTCAGCAGCCCCGCGCGCAGCCCATCGTCGATATCGTGATTGTCATAGGCGATGTCGTCGGCGATCGCCGCGACCTGCGCCTCCAGCGAGCTGTGCTGCGTAAGCTCCAGCGGAAACGCTGCGTCCGCCGCCGTCAGCGCCCAGCCCGGCTCCGTCACCGGCCCATTATGCTTGGCCAGCCCTTCCAGCGTCTCCCAGCTCAGGTTCAGCCCGTCCCACCCGGGATAAGGGCAATCGACCACCATCAACGCACGCAGCGTGTTGCCATTATGGTCGAACCCGCCCCGCCCGCTCAGCGCCTCTTCCAGTGCCCGCTCGCCGGCATGGCCGAACGGCGGGTGGCCGATATCATGCGCCAGGCACAGCGCCTCGGTCAGATCCTCGTTCAGCCCCAAAGTCCGCGCGACCGTCCGCCCGATCTGTGCGACCTCCAGACTGTGGGTCAGCCGCACGCGAAAATGGTCGCCATCGGGCGCCATGAACACCTGCGTCTTGTGGCGCAGGCGGCGGAAGCTGATCGAATGGACGATGCGGTCGCGGTCACGCTGAAACGCGTCGCGCGGCCCGCGCGCGGTCCCCTTCCCCTCGTCAAACAACCGCCCACGGCTGCGCGCGGGATCGCTGGCATAGCGGGCGAGGGTCATGCGGCGAACGTCAGGCGAATCGACATGGCGCCCGCATAGATCAATTTACCGGCAGCTTCTCGATCTTCTGTCCCGCTTCGCTGCTCCAGGCAAAGGCCGACACGCCCTTCTTCCGGATCGCGTTGACGAAATCCTGCGCGGCCGCCGGCGTCTTGAACGGCCCGACCAGCAACCGATTGGTAAAGCGCAACGGCGTCGTCCACGCCTGCTTCCCGCGGAACTCGGCGGGCGCATCGGCGACGATCGCCTTCCACGCCTTGGGCAGCGCCTTGACGTCCGCTCCACCCGCAACCTGCGCCCAATGGCGCGCGGGCTCAGCCTTGGCGGGGTCGATCTTGGGCTTGGCCTTTGCCTTCGGGTCAGTTTTGGCCTTCGGGTCGATCTTGGCCTTGGGATCCGCTTTCGCCGTTACCACGGGCTTGGCTGCCGGCTTGGCCACAGGCTCGGGCTTCGGCTTCGCCGCCTCGGCCACCGGAGCGGGCGCGGGTGCGGGGGCAGGCGCAGCTTCCGGCTCCGGCGCGCGACCGGGCATCGGATCGACGCCCAACTCGGCGGCAGGAATCGTGATCCCGGCCATGATCCGCGCGATCACACTATCCTCCGCGCCCACGCGCGGCGCTGCCGGACGCGGTGCCGGCTGGGGTGCAGGTGCAGGTTCAGGCGCACGCGCAACCTCGACCGGTGCAGTTGCGGGCGGCGGGGTAACAACCGACGCCGTTGCCGCTTCGGCAGCCCGCCGCGCCTCCGCCTCGCGCACCGCGCGCTCCTGCGCCGCGCGGGCATCCGCCTCTCGCTGCGCCAGCGCCGCACGTTCCGCCTCGGCGACCCGCCGCGCTTCGGCGTCGCGCTGCGCCTGCGCGACGCGCTCCATCTCCAGCCTTTGCTGCTCGGCGAGCCGGGCCGCTTCGGCGCGGCGCTGCGTCTCCGCCTCCTGCGCCGCCCGCGCATCGGCCAGCCGCTTTGCTTCGGCATCCGCAGCCGCCTGACGTGCAGCCGCTGCTTCCTGCGCCCGCCGCTCGCGCGCACTCACCCGCCGTTCCGGGCGCGCGGGCGTCGATGCTGCCTCGGGCACGCGCGGCGGCGGCGGCGCAGCGGCCACCCGCTCGGGCGCGATAAAGGGCAAGGGCGGCGCAACCTGCGCATCCGCGACCCGCGACGGGGTGCGCCGCAGCTCGCCGAAATGCACCGCAAACGCCTTGTCGGCCGGGGTCAGGCTCGGCAAGCGGCGAAAGAACGGCGCGAGCGCAGTCCCCACGCCGCCCATCATCGTTGCCGCGATGCGATCGGCTCCTGCGGCATCGCCGTTCATCGCCAGGATGAACGCGCGCGCGCGCCACGCTGCACGATCACTGCGGCGGAGCAGCGGGTCGAGGATCTTCATCGCCTCATCGGTGCGCCCGCTGATCCCCAGCGAATAGGCAAAGCGGCGGACCGTCTCGTCATCGGCGCCGCGCGCCATCGCAATCCGATGCTCGCGCTGCGCATGCGGCTGCGCCCCGATCAGGTCATAGGCGAGCCCGCGATCGGAGGCATAGGGCTCCATCGCCACCCCGCCGCGCTCGGCCAGCGCAAACAGCCGCAGCGCCTCGCCCGGCCGCTCGGACCGCACCATCACCATCGCCTGCCCCGCCGCAACGCGCGGATTGCCCGGCGCCAGCGCCTGCGCACGCGCGAAGAACCCCGCCGCAGCCGACGGATCGTTGAGCCGCGCGCTCAGCTCGCCCGCCGCAAGCAATGCGGGGACGTTGCGCGGATCGGTGGCGAGGATGCGCATCTGCTCGGCCAGCCGGTCGGCATTGGGCGTGGGTGGCGGCGCGATTTCCTGCGCAACCGCATTTGGCGCAACAGCCGGGGCGACCACGGCCAGCGCGGCGCTCAAAAGCAAGGAAAGGCGGATGGATCGGGCTGCGCGTGTCATGGGAGTCCGCAGGCTACACCATCGAGGGTCTGAATATCTGCTGTCATCGCGACACGCTGGCGATGGGCCGACGCGCAACCGCGACAGGATGCCGGGGGCTCCGCACGCATCACGCGCGGAGCCCGTCGGGATTACTGGTTGTTCTGACGGTTGAGGAAACGCGGAATGTCCAGCGGATCCTTGTCGTCATCGTCCTTCGAACCGCCGCGCGCCGCCGCCATCCGCTCGAACAGCGTGCCGCCGGTCTTCTTGGGCGCTTCGACCGGAGCCGGGGCGGGTGCCGCAACCTCTTCCTCGTCGCCACCGGTCAGCCAGCGGCGACGGATCGTCGGCTCGCGCGGCGGCTCCTGCGCGGCGGGTGCTTCGGGCACCATCGCGTCGGAACCGAGCACCAGCTCGTCCGCAGTGTCGGCCGGCAGCGCGTCGGGCGCTTCCAGCGTCAGTTCGTCCTCGTCACGTGCGACTGGCGCGGTGTCGTCGAACACGACCGGCGCGGGCGCAGGCGCCACGGGCTCTGCAACTGCCTCGGGCTCGGGCGCAGCGGCAGGGGCCTCAGCCGCCGGAGCGGCAGCACCCAGCGGGCGGCGCACGGTGCCGAACGAGAAGCTGCGGCTGGCCTCGGGCGCGGCGGGTGCGGCGGGCTTGGCCGATGCATCCGCCTCGATGCCCGTCGCGACGACCGACACGCGAATCTTGCCTTCCAGGTCGGGGTTGAACGCCGAACCCCAGATGATGTTGGCATTGTCGTCGACCAGCTCGCGGATATGGTTCGCGGCTTCGTCGACTTCGAGCAGGCGCATGTCCTCGCCGCCGGTGATCGACACGATGACGCCCTTTGCACCATCCAGCGACACGCCGTCGAGCAGCGGGTTGGCGATCGCCTGCTGGGCCGCCTCGATCGCGCGGTTGTCGCCGCTCGACTCGCCGGTGCCCATCATCGCCTTGCCCATCTCGCTCATCACGGCGCGGACGTCGGCAAAGTCGAGGTTGATCAGGCCCGGCATGACCATCAGGTCGGTGATGCCGCGCACGCCCTGCTGCAGCACCTCGTCCGCCATCTCGAACGCTTCCTTGAACGTCGTGTTGGCGTTGGCGACCAGGAACAGGTTCTGGTTCGGAATGACGATCAGCGTGTCGACGAACTTCTGCAGCTCTTCGATGCCCGCTTCCGCCGACAATGCGCGCTTCTTGCCTTCGAACGCGAACGGCTTGGTCACGACGCCGACGGTCAGGATGCCCATGTCGCGCGCGGCCTTGGCGATCACCGGCGCAGCGCCCGTGCCGGTGCCGCCACCCATGCCGGCCGCGATGAAGCACATATGTGCGCCCTTCAGCGCTTCCTGCACATGCTCGATCGTCTCTTCGGCTGCGGCGCGGCCGATCTCGGGCCGGCTACCTGCGCCCAACCCTTGCGTGATCTTCGCGCCCAGCTGGATGCGATGGCTGGCGCTCGACTGCTTCAGTGCCTGCGCGTCGGTGTTCGCCACCAGGAACTCGACCCCCTGCACCTCGGCGCGGATCATGTTCGCGATCGCGTTGCCGCCCGCGCCGCCTACGCCGATCACCGTGATGCGCGGCGTCAGTTCGTCCAGGTCGGGCGGAAGGAAATCGATGCTCATTGTCGTTCAGTCTCCTCGGGGTCGCGCCGGTTTTAAGCTACCCCCGTCTAACCCCTGTTTCTGCACCATGCGGCGGTGCCGTTCCAGCGTTATCCGCCGCCGCTGACATGAAATGTCAATAATTGGCCCGAAACGCGGCCATCATCCGCTGCAACATCGCCTTCGGATTGCTCCGGATCACCAATTGGCCGCGCGACGGCTCCAGATTGCGCAGGTCGACCGGGTCAGCCGCGGCAAAGGTCGCCAGCCCCGCCAGCGTCGCAAACGCCGGCCCCGCATGCGCCTCAGGCAGCGCGGTCAGGCCGCGCGGACGCCCGACCCGGACCGATCGGCCCAGCGCCTGCTGCGCATAATCCGCCACGCCCTTCAGCTCGGCGCCGCCGCCGGTCAGCACGATCTGCCGCCCCACCGGGTCCTCGAAATTCAGCCGCGTCAGCTCCTTGGCGATTTCCGCCATCAACCGGTCGAGCCGCAGGCGGATCACCGCGATCAGCTGCGCCCGCGTGATCCGCGCACCCTCGCCCTCTTCCTCGAGGCTTGCAGGCGCGATGTCGATCATGTCGTGATTGTCGCGCGGCGTCATGTTGGCGCTGCCATAAAAGCACTTCATCCGCTCGGCCTGCCCGCGCCGCGTCCCGAACGCGCTGGCGATATCGTCGGTGATGTCCGCCGACCCCTGCTGGATTGACGACAGGCCGGTCAGCACGCCGTCCTTGTAGACCGAAACATTGGTCACGCCCGCGCCGATCTCGACCAGTGCCACGCCCAGCTCGCGCTCCTCCTCGGACAGGCAAGCCAGCCCCGTCGCGACCGGCGCGGCGATGATCGACCGCACCTCCAGATGCGCCGAACGGACGCACAGATCGAGGTTGCGCACCGGCGCGCCCTCGGTCGACACGACATGGATGTCCACACCCAGCCGCTCGGCATGCAGCCCGCGCGGCTGCTTGACGCCCGCCAGACCATCGAGCGTGTAGCGCGTCGGCTGTGCGTGCAGCACCATGCGCCCGCCCGGATTGATCGCCTCACGCCCGGCGCGCAGCAGATCATCGATGTCCGATTGCTCGACGCGATGCCCGCCCAGATCGACCTCGAGCCGCAGGATATTGGACTCCAGCCCCCCAGCCGAGAAGCTGACCCAGACATCCTCGATGTTCGTGCCCGCGATCCGCTCCGCCTGCTCAACGGCCTCGCGCACCGCCACTTCGGTCGCGGCCATGTCGGCGATATAGCCGCGCTGCACGCCCCGGCTCTCGCGCTGGCCGGTGCCGAGCACGACCAGTTCGCCGCCATCGCCCTTTTGCGCGATCAGCGCCGACACTTTCGACGACCCGATATCGAGCGCGGTAATCAGTCCCTCGGGCGCGGTCTTGGCCATGTCTTACTCCCCCTGCACATTCACACTGGCAGTTTCTGCCGCAGATTCAATCTCTTTGCGGATCACCTGCCCCGGCATCCGCACCACCAGCCGCGTCGGATCGCGCAGATCAAAGCGCAGGTACCCGCGCCCCAGCAACCGATCCGCGCCGTCGAGCTCGGCGAACTTGACCAAGGCCTTGGCCGCCGCCTCTTCCCCCTCGGGCAGCGCCAGCCGCTCGCCGGTGTTGAAGGACAGGTCCCAGCGGCGGTTGCCGATCCATGTCGCCGCCTTGACCAGCGGGCGCAGCGCGGGCGCCGCCGCGAGCAATTTCTGGTACGCTGGCTGCTGCGCATAGGCGCCATCGCCGATCACCAGCGGCAGATCGGGCATCGCCTCGGCCGACACCGGCTCCAGCAGCACGCCCTCGGCATCGATCAGCATGAGTTGCCCCTGATGCTGCCACACCGCCGCCGCCTTGCGCTCGACGATATCGACCACCAGCGTGTCAGGCAGGCGACGCGACACGCGCGCATCGGCGACCCAGCCGATCGTCATCAACCGCGCGCGCACCTCGTCCAGATCAACCAACGGCATCGCGCGGCTCTTCTCGTCCAGCGCGTAGTTATACACGGTCATCTTGTCGGCGCGCTTGATCCCGGTCACCTCGACCTGCTGCACGCGAAAGCCCGCCCGCCCGACCACTTCCGCCGCCGCCGTGCCGACCACGCCGGGCACCCCGAACAGCACCGCCACGCCGATCAGCGACGCAACCGCGATGCCGGTGATGCTCCACGCAATGATCCGATGCAGCGTCGCCTCGCTCACCGGCATCGCCGCGACCATCCGGTCGAGCAAATGCGGCTGCTTGCGCTTCGATTGCGCGCGGCGTTTGGGCTTGACCGTCGGGCGTTTGGGCGTCGGCTTGCGGCTCATCCGGCCTCCTCGCGAAACGCTTCGTCCACGATCGCCTGAACCAGTTGCGGATAGCTCATGCCCATCGCCTTGGCCTGCTCCGGCACCAGACTCAGCGGCGTCATCCCCGGCTGGGTGTTGACCTCCAGCAGGAACAGCCCGTCCAGCCCCTGTTCGTCATCCCAGCGGAAGTCCGACCGCGACGCACCCCTGCACCCCAATAGCCGATGCGCATCGAGCGCGATTTTCTTGCACGCCTGCGCAATCTCATCCGGAATCTCCGCCGGACAGATATGGTCGGTCATCCCGTCGGTATACTTGGCGTCGAAATCGTAAAACCCGCTCTTGGGCTTCAACTCGGTCACCAGCAACGCCGTGTCGCCCAGCACCGCGGTGGTCAACTCGCGCCCCCGAATGAATGGCTCGGCGAGTAGTTCGTCGAATTCCTGCCACGGCCCCTTGGCCTCGGGCGAAATCGGGTTGCCGTAATTGCCCTCGGTCGTGACAATCGCCACGCCCACCGAAGACCCCTCATTGACGGGCTTGAGCACATAGGGCCGCGGCATCGGATCGGCTTCGTACAGCGATGCGGTCGATACGACCTGCCCGCCCGGCATCGGAATGCCATGCGGGACCAAAGCCTGCTTGGTCAGCACCTTGTCGATCGCGATCACCGACGTGACCATGCCAGAGTGCGTATAGCGCAGCCCCATCAGGTCGAGCATCCCCTGCACCGTCCCGTCTTCGCCGGGCGTCCCGTGCAGCGCATTGAACACGACATCGGGCTTCGCCGCCGCCAGCTTCGCCGCAACATCGCGATCCATATCGATCCGCGTGACGCGATGACCCAGCGACTCCAGCGCCTCCGATATCCCCGCGCCCGACATCAGCGACACCGGCCGCTCGGCGGACCAGCCACCCATTAGGACTGCGACGTGGAGGGGGGTGATAACAGTCACGCAAAAACTCCGTTTGGGCTGAGCTTGTCGAAGCCCGGTCCGTGCCCTTCGTTTGCTGGGAGCCGCCCTTCGACAGGCTCAGGGCAAACGGCTGCAGGAAGCTCACTCACTTCGCCAACCCCACCCGCTGAATCTCCCACTCAAGCTCAACCCCGCTCGCCGCCTTCACCCGCGCGCGCACGTCATCCCCCAGCCCTTCGATATCCGCGCTGGTCGCATCGCCGGTGTTGATCAGGAAGTTGGTATGTTTCTCGCTCACCTGCGCCCCGCCGCGCGTCAGCCCGCGACAGCCAGCCACATCGACCAACCGCCACGCCTTGTCGCCCTCGGGGTTCTTGAAGGTCGACCCTCCAGTCTTGCTGCGCAAAGGCTGCGACGCCTCACGCGCGGCAGCGATGCGGTCCATCTCGGCCTGAATCGCGGCCGGCTCACCGGGCTCGCCACGAAAGGTCGCGCTCACCACGATCGCCCCCTCGGGCAGTTCGGAGTGGCGATAGGTGTAGCCCAGCGCCGCGACCGGCAGCGTCAGCCGCTCGCCCGACCTCAGCACGACTTCGCAATCGACCAGCACGTCCTTGGTCTCGCGCCCATAGGCACCGCCATTCATCCGCACAAAACCGCCGACCGTGCCGGGGATCGACCGCAGAAACTCGACGCCCGCGATCCCCGCGTCCCGCGCGGTGGACGACACCAGAATCCCGCTCGCCCCGCCGCCACAGGTCAGCGTCTGCCCCTCGGCCTGAACCTTCGCAAACGCCTTGCCCAACCGCACCACCACGCCCGGCACCCCGCCGTCGCGCACGATCAAATTCGACCCCAGCCCCAGCGCCATCACTGGCACCGCCGGGTCCAGATCGCGCAAAAACTCGGCCAGATCCGCGACATCCGCCGGCTCGAACAGCCACTCCGCCGTCCCGCCACTCTTGAACCAGACGAGCGGCGCCAGCGGCGCGTCGGGGGTCAACTTCCCCCGCACTTTGGGGAGAAGCGTTGCGCTCACTTCATCCCCCACAATTTCGTCCACTGCTTCCAATAGGACAGGTTGGCCTCGGCCGCTTTCTGCCCGGCCTCCTGCAGTGCCGCGACCTGCTTGCCCGTATCGAGCATCGTCTTCGCCGCATCCATCTGCGCCTGTTGCGCGCGCAGGATTTCGCGCTGCATATCGGTGGCGAGGGTGAACCAGTCGCTCATGCTGCCACGCTCCGCTTGGCGTCGACCGCATCGGCGAGGCCCGCCGCCCACTTCGTGATATCGCCCGCACCCAAACACACGATCAGATCGCCCGGCAGCGCCACTTCCGCGATCCGCGCCGCAAGCGCATCGGCATCCGCGACGCTCTCTGCCAGCCGGTGCCCGCGCGCCAGCGTCCGCTCGACCAACGCCTCGCCGCTCACGCCGTCGACCGACGCCTCGCCCGCGGCATAGACCGGCGTCACCAGTACCATGTCGGCGTCGTTGAACGCCTGCGCAAAGTCATCCATCAGATTGCCGAGCCGCGAATAGCGATGCGGCTGCACCACCGCGATCACCCGCCCCTGACTGCTCTCGCGCGCCGCCGACAACACTGCGCGGATCTCGACCGGATGGTGGCCATAATCGTCGATCACGATCGCGGGCGGCTGTCCGTCGAACGCGATTTCGCCGACCTTGGTAAAGCGCCGCTTGACCCCGCCGAACTTGGCAAAGCCGTTCTGGATCGTCGCATCGTCGATGCCCATTTCCAGCGCCACGCCGATCGCGGCGAGCGCATTCTGGACATTGTGCCGCCCCGGCATCGGCAGATCGATCCCCTCGATCGACCGCGTCGTCCCGTCGCGATGGCGGATGATCGCCTCGAACTTGTTGCCGCCCACATGCGGCGTGACATTGACCCCGCGCACATCTGCGCTCGCGGCAAAGCCATAGGTCACGATCCGCCGGTCGCGCACGCGCGGGATGATTGCCTGCACCTCGGGATGGTCGAGGCACAGCAGCGCCGCACCGTAAAAAGGCACATTCTCGACGAACTCGACATAGGCGTCCTTGGCCCGCTCGAAGCTGCCATAGTGATCGAGATGCTCTGGATCGATGTTGGTCACCACCGCGATCGTGCCATCGAGCCGCAGGAAGCTGCCGTCGCTCTCATCAGCCTCAACCACCATCCACTCGCTGTCGCCCAGCCGCGCGTTGGAGCCGTACTGGTTGATGATGCCGCCATTGATCACGGTCGGGTCGATCCCGCCCGCATCAAGCAGCGCTGCGATCATGCTCGTCGTCGTGGTCTTGCCATGCGTCCCCGCCACCGCGACGGTGGACTTGAGCCGCATCAGCTCGGCCAGCATCTCCGCGCGCCGCACCACCGGAATCCGCGCCGCATAGGCGGCCTGCACTTCGGGGTTGTCGCGCTTGATCGCGGTCGAGGTCACGACCACCGCCGCATCGCCCAGATTGTCCGCGCTCTGCCCGATCGTGATCGCAATGCCACGCTTGCGTAGACCTTCGACGACATAGCCCTCGGCACTGTCGCTGCCCTGCACCTTGTAACCCAGGTTATGCATCACCTCGGCAATGCCCGACATGCCGATCCCGCCGATCCCGACGAAATGGATCGTGCCGATATCCTTCGCGACACCCTTCACGCAAACGCCTCCCCGCCCTGCGCGATTTTCACCGGCTCGGCCCGTCCCATTCCTGCCGACGCCCAGTCGGCGTCGATCGATTCCACCAGATCCGCCAGATCGCGGACCGCATCGGGCCGCCCGACGCTGCGCGCACACGCCGCGGCATGCGCCAGCCCCTCGGGGTCCAGCCCCAGTTTCTGGATCTGCTTGGCCAGCTCCTGCGCCGTGAACGACCGCTGCGGGATCGTCCGCGCCCCGCCCGCCGCGCTGATCTCGCGCGCATTGGCAGTCTGATGATCGTCAGTCGCACTTGGCAGCGGTACCAGGATCGCCGGACGCCCTGCGGCGGTCAGCTCGGCGATGGTCGAAGCGCCCGCGCGCGCAATCACGATATGCGCCCATGCCAGCCGCTCGGGCAGATCGGGCAAATACGTCGCGATCTCCGCCGGAATGCCATGCTCGGCATACTTCCGACGCACCTCGTCAATATCCTCGACCCGCGCCTGATGCGTCACCTGCAACCGGCGGCGGAAATGCACGGGCAGCAGCGCGAGCCCATCGGGAACGACTTGGCTCAGCACCGACGCGCCCTGACTTCCCCCGGTGACCAGCACGCGGAAGATGCCATCCTCCTCCAGCGGCGGGTAGGGCCGCAGCCGCAGCTCCAGAACCGCCTCACGCACCGGATTGCCGGTCAGATGGGTCTTGTTGGCATAAGACGGCTTCAGCCGCGCAACCTCGGCATAGCTGGTGGCGATCGCCCCCACCTTGCCCGCCACCAGCCGGTTGACCCGGCCCAGCACGGCATTCTGCTCATGGATCACCGTCGGCACCTTCGCCGCGAACGCCGCCGACAGCGCGGGCATCGACGCATAGCCGCCGAATGCCACCACTGCGGCAGGACGGAACTGGCGATACAGCTTGCGCGCCTGCGACCGCCCCTTGGCCATCGTCCGCAGCGCCTTCAGCCAGCCGAGCGGCCCTCCGGCAAAGCGCGATGCCGGGACGACATGCGTCGCGATCCCGTCGAACAGGTCGGGAAACCGCACCCCGCGCTCGTCGGAGATCAGCGCAACGCTATGCCCGCGCCGCATCAGCTCCGCCGCCAATGCCGCAGCGGGAACCATATGTCCGCCAGTGCCCCCGGCGGCGAGGACGTAATGCCGTCCCGAAGTCATTTATTGTTTCCTCGAACCGTATAGTTGGAGCGCTTCAGATACGGGTTCCGCCGCGTGAAAGCGAGCAGCAGTCCCATTCCGATCGACAGCGCCACCATCGACGATCCGCCATAGGAAATGAAGGGCAAGGTCATTCCCTTGGAGGGGGCAAGCCCGGTGTTCACCGCCATGTTGATCACCGCCTGAATCCCGAATTGGGCCGCCAGCCCCGCCGCCGCGAGCAACCGGAACGCATCCTCCTCGTCCAGCAGCTTGATCAGCACGCGCACGACGATGGCGAGGTAGATCAGCGCGATGACGATGCACGCGATCAGGCCGAACTCCTCGCCCATGACCGAAAAGATATAATCGGTATGCGCCTCGGGCAGCTTGAACTTGACCGTCCCGCCGCCGGGGCCAGTGCCGGTCGCCCCGCCACCGGTCAGCACCGCATGCGCCATGTCGGTCTGGTAATGCTCCGCCGCCGCCTTTTCGGGATCGGGGAACAGGAAGCTGTCGATGCGCGTGCGTGCGGTGTCGTAGAACAGATAGGCCGCGACCACCCCGGCAATCCCCGCCCCGCCCAGGAACCCGATCGCGCGCGTCGAAATCCCCGACAGCATCAGCAGGATCACCCAGACCAGCGCAAAGATCATCGTCTGCCCGAAATCGGGCTGCTTCATCAGCAGCGCCGCAATGACGAAGGTCAGCACGCCGGTCAGCGGGATCACCGGCAGGCTCGGGTCCTTCGCGCGCAGCGACAACAGCCAGGCGGTGGTGACGATGTAGAGCGGCTTGAGAAACTCGGACGGCTGGAACGACGCGATGCCAATGCCGATCCAGCGCCGCGCGCCGTTGACCTCGGCGCCAAAGAACGCCGCAACCCCGACCAGCAGCACGCAGATCGCCGTGCCCAGGATCGCCCCACGCCGGGCAAAGCCGACCGGCAGCATCGACACGACCAGCAGCACCGGGATCGATAACCCGATCCACAGCGCCTGCCGCCAGAAATAATGCATCGCCGCAAACTGCTTGGTCGAATCCGAATAGCGCTCGGCCGATGCGGGCGACGCTGCCGCCACCGCGACCAGCCCGATGCCGATCAGCAGAAACGCAAGCAGCAACAGGATGCGGTCGATTTCCCAGAACCACAGCCCCAGCGGGGTCTTGCTGCCGCGGCTCAGCTGGTCCTCGAACCGCTCGCGCAGCGGCTTGCGCTTGGGGCTAGTGCGGATCACGTCGGTCAAAACAAAGCCTCCACCGCCGCGCGGAACTGGTCACCGCGATCCTCATAGTCGCGGAACTGGTCGAACGACGCGCACGCCGGGGACAGCAACACCGTCTCCCCCGCCGCCGCATTCGCCGCCGCCGCACGCACCGCCCCGGCGAGCGTGCCCGAGCGTTCGACCGGGATCTCGCCCTTCAGGATTTCCGCAAACATCTCCGTCGCTTCGCCGATGGTGTAGGCGCGGACAATATGGGGGAAACCCGAACGGCAAGCATCGAGATCGGCGGTCTTGGCCTTGCCGCCCAAAATCCAGTGGACGCGCGGATAGGCGGCCAGCGCCGGCGCGGTCGATTCCGCATTGGTCGCCTTGCTGTCATTGACGAACAGCACGCCGTTCCTGGTCGCGACCCGCTCCATCCGGTGCGGCAGCCCGGGAAAGCTCTCAAGGCCGCGGTCGATGCTCGCCTGATCCACCCCCAGCGCCTCGCACGCGGCAATCGCGGCCAGCGCGTTCTGCGCATTGTGCGGCCCCTGCAACGCGGGCCAGCGCGACTGGTCCATGCAGAAGCCCGGCGCGATCTTGGTCAGGTCCTCGGCGCGACCCGCCCGCGCGACCTGCTTGGCCACCCCCTGCGACGCCTCGTCACCGATCCCGATGATCGCCGCATGCCCCTTGGACTGCATCGCAAACAGCCGCGCCTTCGACGCCGCATAGCCATCGAACCCGTCATACCGATCGAGATGATCCGGCGTGATGTTGAGCAGCACCGCCACCTCGCAATCGAGGCTTTGGGTCAGGTCGATCTGATAGCTCGACAGCTCGAGCACATAGACGCCGCCCTCAGGCAACGGCTCCTGCCCCAGGATCGGCAACCCGATATTCCCGCCCAGCCGCGCGGGGATACCGGCGGTTTCGAGGATGTGGTGGATCAGCGCAGTCGTGGTCGACTTGCCATTAGTTCCGGTAATCCCGACAACCTTGTGCGTCGGAAGCTCGCCCCGAGCCTGCGCGAAGAGCTCAATATCGCCGATGATTGGGACGCCGGTTTCGCGGGCAACGGTCGCCAACGGATGGCGATTGAGCGGAACACCCGGAGAAAAGACGAAGCCATCCGCTTCGATCTCCTGCCAATCGGTGAAGTCATCGACGAACAGCTGCTCGTCCAACAGATCACGCGCGTCGGCTATCACCGCGTCGCGCTTGTCCTTGGCATCGTCCCACGCCAGCACTTCCGCCCCGCCAGCCAGCAGCGCGCGCACGCTCGCCGCCCCCGACCGCGCCAGCCCGAGTACCGCAAAGCGTTTCCCGCGCCAGGCGCGCGAAACGATCACCGCAGTTTCAGCGTCGCGAGCCCCGCCAGCGCCAGCACGAAGGCGATGATCCAAAATCGGATCACGACCGTCGGCTCGCTCCAGCCCAGCTGCTCGAAATGATGGTGGATCGGCGCCATCTTGAACACGCGCTTGCCGGTGCGCTTGTACCAGAACACCTGGATGATGACGCTCAGCGCCTCGACCACGAACAGCCCGCCGATGATCCCCAGCACCAGCTCGTGATGCGTCGTCACCGCAATCGCGCCCAGCGCTCCGCCCAGAGCCAGCGACCCGGTATCACCCATGAACACCGCCGCCGGCGGCGCATTGAACCACAGGAAGGCGAGGCCAGCGCCAACGATCGCGCCGCAGAAGATCGCCAGATCGCCCGCCCCCGGCACATGCGGAATACCCAGATACGTCGCGAACACCTTGTTCCCGACGACATAGGCGATCAGCATGAACGCCATGCTTGCGATGATCACCGGCATCGTCGCGAGGCCATCGAGCCCGTCGGTCAGGTTGACCGCATTGCCGAACGCCACGATCGTGAACGCGGCAAAGACGATGTAGAAATAGCCAAGGTCGACGCTGAACTGGCTGAAGAACGGCACATACAGCATCGTCCCGTTCTGCAGCGTGATCACCCACGCCGCGATGCCCGCAATCGCGAACTCCCCCAGCAGCCGCATCCGCCCGGACACACCCGCCGTACTCGCCTTGCGCACCTTGTCATAGTCGTCGAGGAATCCGATCATCCCGAAGCCGAGCGTCACGAAGATGCACGCCCAGATATACGGGTTGGACAGGTCCATCCACAGCGCCAGCGCCAGCGTCAGGCTGGTCAGGATCATGAGGCCGCCCATCGTCGGCGTGCCGCGCTTGGCCAAATGGCTCTGCGGTCCATCGGCGCGGATCGGCTGCCCCTTGCCCTGCCGGACGCGCAGCCAGCCGATAAAGCGCGGCCCGATGATCAGGCCGATCAACAGCGCGGTCGCGACCGATGCACCGGTGCGGAACGACAGGTACCGGAACAGGTTCAAAATGCCCGGAAAGCCCAGCCATTCGGCGATCTCGTATAGCATCAGCCCCTTCCCGCCAGCGCCGCGACGACCCGCGACAGCCCGACCCCGTTCGAACCCTTGATGAGAACCGCGTCCCCGGCCCTCAGCATCGCATCGAGCGACACGCGGGCGCTCGCCGCGTCGGGGACATGGACCAATTCGACCCGCCCCTCAAGCGCTGCAGCCAGCGGCTTCATCCCCTCGCCGACAAGAAGCACCGCTTCGACGCCTGCCGCCGTTACCGGCTCTGCCAGATCGGCATGAAAGTCCCCGGATTGCTCGCCCAGCTCGCGCATTTCGCCCAACACCGCGACGCGCCGTGTCGCCGGGGTCGCGGCCAGCACCGCCAGCGTCGCGCGCATCGATGCGGGGTTGGCGTTGTAGCTCTCGTCGATGACCAGCGCCTCGCCGCCAGCGACCGGCGCGGCAAAGCGCGCGCCGCGCCCGGCAAGGCCGCCCATCTCGCCCAGCGCCAGCCCCGCCTGCTCCAGATCACCGCCGGCCGCGTCCACCGCCGCCAGCACCGCCATCGCATTGGCGACCCAATGATCGCCCGGCTGCGACAGCGTGAAGCTCAGCGTCTTCTCGGCCCCGATCTTCGCGGTGACAAAGGTGCCCCCCGGCTGGCCGTGCATCACCTCGACCGCGCGCACGTCCGCACCGTTGCCAAGGCCAAAGGTCACGATCCGCGCCGCATGCCCCGTCGCGGCAGCGATCAGACGGTCGCGATGCGGGCTATCGAACGGCACGATCGCGGTGCCGCCCGGCTCCAGCCCCTGAAAAATCTCGCCCTTGGCGTCGGCAATCGCTTCTTCGCCATCGAAGAATTCGGTGTGCGCCGGCGCGATGGTGGTGACGATCGCGATGTGCGGGCGCACGATCCGGGTCAGCGTGGCCAGTTCGCCGGCATGATTCATCCCCATCTCGAACACGCCAAAACGCGTGTCGCGCGGCATCCGCGCCAGGCTCAGCGGCACGCCGGTATGGTTGTTGTAGCTTTTGACCGAGCGATGCGCCTGCCCCGGCTCGGGCCGGTCGAGGCAGTCGAACAGCGCCTCCTTGGTGCCGGTCTTGCCGACCGACCCGGTCACGCCGATCACCACCCCGTCCATCCGCGCGCGGCTGGCGCGGGCTAGATTCTCCAGCGCCGCCATCGTGTCGCTGGTCAGGACATGCCGATGCGCCGTCGCCTGCGACACCACCGCCCCCGCCGCACCGCTGGCCAAGGCTTGCTCCAGAAACTTGTGCCCGTCGGTGGTCTCGCCGGTCAGCGCAAAGAACAGCGCGCCCGGCCCGACTTCACGGCTGTCGAACGCGACCGCGTCGACCGCAAACTCCGCCGAAGCCGCCCCGCCCGTCGCCGCTGCGATCTCGGCGGAGGTCCACAGCGGACTCACGCCGCCGCCTCGCGCGCCACGCTCACATCATCGAACGGCAGCACCATGTCGCCGACGATCTGCCCCTGCTCATGCCCCTTGCCGGCGATCAGCACGATGTCCTCCGGACCCGCTGCCGCGATCGCCGCTTCGATCGCCGCGCGCCGGTCGCCGATCTCGGTCGCCTGCGGGGATCCCTTCATCACTTCGCGGCGGATCGACGCCGCATCCTCACCGCGCGGATTGTCATCGGTCACGATCACCAGGTCCGCACCCGCCACCGCCGCCTGTCCCATCGGCTGGCGCTTGCCCGCATCGCGGTCGCCGCCTGCGCCGAACACCAGGATCAGCCGCCCCGCTGCATGCGGCTTCAGCGCAGCAATCGCCGCCTCGATCGCATCGGGCGTATGCGCATAGTCGACATAGACCGGTGCGCCGGTCTTGCTGATCGCCGCGCGCTCCAGCCGGCCGCGCACCGGCTGCAACCGCGCCAGATTGGCAAAGGTCTGCGCCGGATCGCCGCCGGTCGCGATCACCAGCCCCGCCGCGATCAGCGCATTCGCCGCCTGATAGCCACCGATCAGCGGCAGTCCGACGCGATAGGTCTCGCCGCCGAACGCAATCTCCAGCTTCTGGTCGAGCAGCGTCGGCGCGCGCGACACCAGCCGGATTGTGTCGCCATGTTCACCGACCGTGATGATCCGGTTACCGCGCATCCGGGCAATGTCGATCACCCGCTCGCTATGCGGATCGTCGGCCCACACCACCGCCGTCCCGCCGGGATCGAGCACATCGGCGAACAGCCGCAGCTTGGCGGTGAAATAATCCGCCATATCCTTGTGATAGTCGAGGTGATCGCGGCTGAGGTTCGTAAACGCCGCCGCACGCACCGGCAGCCCCTCGGTGCGGTATTGCGACAGGCCGTGGCTCGACGCCTCGAACGCCAGATGCGTCACCCCCTCGCGCGCAAGTCCCGCGACGTTGGACAGGAACGTCACGACATCCGGCGTGGTCAGCCCGGTCGACACCATCTCGCCCGCGGTGGTGACGCCCAGCGTACCGATCGACGCAGCATGATGCCCCGCCATGCGCCACAGCTGCCGCACCATCTCGACCGTCGATGTCTTGCCGTTGGTCCCGGTGACGGCGACCGAAGTCTCAGGGAACGGCGCAAAGAACCGCGCCGCGATCCGTGCGAATTCGGTGCGCGGGTGGTCGCTCGCGATATGCGCCGCGCCTTCGACCGTCACTTCGGGCCGTGCGACCACCGCAATCGCCCCGCGCGCCACCGCCTCGGCAATATAATCCTCGCCGTTGAAACGGGTGCCGCGAAACGCGCCGAACACGGTGCCCGGCGCGATCTTGCGATGGTCGATGGCGAAACCGGTGACGATGCCCTGCTCGCCACCGCCGGTCAGGTCGGCGAGCTTCACTCGTCCACCCCCGCGCCGAGCGCGGCGACGGCGGCGGGCTTGCCCTTCGCCTCCGCCTTCCACAGCAGCGGGGTCAGGTCGGAAACGTCCACGTCCCGGCGCTCGTCGGGAACCACGCCCAGCATCGCGCCGGTGCGCATCACGACGCGGTTGACGACGGGGGCCGCGGTCCACCCGGCGGTGGACTGGCCTGCGGACTCGGCGTTACCGATCGGCGAATCAAGCATCACCAGCACCACATAGCGCGGTGCGTCCATCGGGAAAGCCGCTGCGAAGGTCGATACGTTCTTGTTGCGCTGATATCCGCCGCGTCCGGGCACTTCGGCGGTGCCGGTTTTGCCCCCGACGCGATAGCCGGCCGCATCGGCCTTGCTGCCGGTGCCATGCGTGACGATCAGGCGCATCAGCTGGCGCATCCGCGCGCTGGTCGCTTCCGAAATCACGCGGCGGCCCGCCGGCGCCTTGCCCGGTTCGATCTTGCGCAGCGTCGCCGGGCGCCACACCCCGCCATTGATCATCGCGGCATAGGCGCTCGCCAGATGCAGCGGCGTGACCGCGATGCCATGGCCATAGCCGGTGGTCATCACCGTGGTGCGCGCCCAGTATTTCGGCCACAACGGCCCCGCCACGCCGCCCAGCTCGATCGGCGCCTTGGTGTCGAAGCCAAGGCCGCGGAACATCGCTTCCATCCGATCCTTGCCCAGCTCATCGGCGATCCGCGCGGTCGCGATGTTCGATGAATGGATCAGTGTCTCGGGGATGTTCAGCCAGCGCTTTTGCGCGTGATCGTCGCGGATGCGAAAGCCCCCGACCTGCAATGGCTCGGTCGCGTCGTAGCGCTTCGACATCGACGGCGCGATCCCGGTCTCGATTGCGAACGCCATGGTCAACGGCTTGAAGGTCGATCCCAGCTCATAAACGCTCTGCGTCACATTGTTGCGGAAATGCTCGGGGTTCGCGCCCTTCACATTGTTCGGGTTGAACGTCGGCAGCGACGTCATCGCCACCACTTCACCCGTCGCGACATCAAGGATCACGCCCGCCGCGCCCTGCGCCTGGAAACTGGCCATCGCCGCGCCGAGCTCGCTGTCCAGCGCCGCCTGCGCGCGCAGGTCGATCGACAGCGCCACAGGCTGTCCCCGCTGCGCCGGATCGGTCAGCTGGCGGTCAAGGATATGCTCCATCCCGCTGACGCCCTTGCCGTTGAAATCGACAAAGCCCAACGCGTGCGCAGCCAGCGTGGCCTGCGGATACAGCCGTTGCGGTTCGCGCGCGAACTCGATCCCCGGCTCGCCCAGCGCATGGACGGCGGCGACCAACTCGGGCACCGCGCGCCGCTGGAGATAGGTGAACTTCGAACCGCTGTTGAGCAGCTTGGCGTACTCACCGGCGCTCTTGCCAGGCAGCGTGGCGGCCAGCATCTGCGCCAGCGCCGCCTTGTCGCCGATCACCCGGTCAGGCCGCACGCCGATCGACCAGGCGTCGATCGTGCGGGCGAGTGGCGCGCCGTTGCGGTCGACCAGATCGCCGCGCAGCGGGACCAGCATCGCGTTGACGCTCGGCGCACGCTGCGGCTCGGCAAACACCGCCAGCAGCGCCAGCCGCCCCACGATCACCGCAAACGCCGCCGCGAACAACAGGGTCAGGATCATCAGCCGCACATGCGCGACCGCAATCGGCGACGACCGGCTGCCGTCGCGTGGGCGGATCCGCGGCGCAGGGGCGACCAGGACCGTCACCGCAATTTGCGCGCCTCCGCGCGGACGCCCTGCATCAGGTCGCCAAAGCTCGAATCCTTGAGCAGGCTGCGATCCAGCGCCGCCACCGCCTTGTCCTTTGCCACTACCGGGGCCGGCGCGGCCGCCCGCTTGGGCTTGGCCACGGCAGCAGCCGCCACCGCAACCGGTGCAGCCGCCGTCTTCTCGACCACCGCCGGCTTGACCGCCGCGACCGCATCACTCGCCACCGCCGGGCCGCGCACCACTTCGGGCAGGCCCTGCGGAACGACCATCGCTGCATAGCGCTCGGCGGTCCCGTCACCTTCCATCGGGCGCAGCGCCGCCAGTTCGGTATCGCTCGCCAGGAACTGGCGCGGCGTCGGCGCGGTGTAGCGCATCACCTCGCCGTTCCAGCGCTCGAGCTGGGCGAGGTTGGCGCGCGTGTCGAACTCGGTCTCAAGGCCGCGAATATCCTTGTGCGCCTTCGCAATCGCGCGCTCGACCGCCTCGACCTTCGACCGCTCGGCCGCAACCTGCGACGACACCAGATAGCAGGCCGGCGTCACGACCACGCCGGTCAGGAACCACCCGAATCCGCTCAACGCCTTGATCGCCATCACCGCCTCCTCAACGCCACGCCGGTGCCGCCGTGCGCCGCGCGACGCGCAAGGTCGCGGACCGGGCACGCGGGTTCACCGCAATCTCATCCTCACCGGCCCGGATCGCCTTTGCGGGCGGTTCAAAGCTCGGCGCCTGTTCCGCCGCGATCATCGGGCGATGCCGCGATCCCGTCGGTTCGCTCCCGCTGCGTTCGCGCAGGAATTTCTTGACCATCCGGTCTTCCAGGCTGTGGAACGTCACCACCACCAGCCGCCCGCCGGGCTTCAGCGCCCGCTCGGCCGCGACCAGCCCTTCCTCAAGCTCGTCGAGCTCGCGGTTGAGGTGAATCCGGATCGCCTGGAAGGTCCGGGTAGCCGGGTCCTTCTTCTCATGCGGACGGTACCCAAGGGCGCGCCGCACCACATTGGCCAGATCCCCCGTGCGCGCGAGAGGCCGTGCCTTCACAATCGCTTGTGCCACACGTCGGGCCTGTTTTTCTTCCCCGTAATTCCGCAATATCGTGGTTAAATCAGACTCGCTGATTTCGTTAACGAGTTCGGCGGCAGTCATGCCCGACTGGTCCATCCGCATGTCGAGCGGACCGTCCGACTGAAAGCTGAAACCCCGGTCGGCCTGGTCAAGCTGCATCGACGACACGCCGATGTCGAGCGTTACGCCATCGACCGGCGACAGGTCACGCACAGCCAGCTCACGGTCCATCGCGGAGAACGGCGACTGGATCAGGATCAGTCGATTTTCACTCGCATTCACAAGCGCTTGACCGCCTTCGATCGCATCGGGATCGCGATCGAAGGCGACCACCTCGGCGCCCCGCTCGAGGAACGCACGCGTATAGCCACCGGCACCGAAGGTCCCATCGACATGGCGCTCGCCCGGCACGATGGCGAGCGCGTCGAGCACCTCTGCCAGCATCACCGGAACATGTGGACGATCCTGGTTAACGGCATCGTGGGCGAAGGTTGCGGTCACAGCACCACCCCCTTCTCTTCCAGGCAATAGCGGCACGCCGCCTTGATCTGTTCGGAGATCGTCGGGTGATCGAGCAGGGTGCGCGGGTTCCACACTTCGATCGTCGCGCCGACGCCCATGAAAAAGGCGTAGCTGCCCTTGGGAATGCCCGCGAGATGGCCGAGCATGCCCGGCAGCACGAACCGGCCCGACGGGTCGAACGCGATATTCTCGCTCGTCCCCACGCCGTCGCGCCAGATATTGGCGTCGGCCTGACCGCGCTCGCCGGCAAACTCGGTCGCCCGCGCGTCGAGCCGCTCCATCAGCGAGTCAAAGAAGGGCTCGTCATAGGCGACCAGGCATTTGTCAGTTTCGTGGGTGGACAGGATCGCGACCCGGGCGTCCTTGCTGTCGCTCGGCTGGCCGCTGTTCTTCTCGAGCGTTGCGCGCAGCCCGGCAGGGATGGCGACACGACCCTTGTCGTCCACCAGCTGTAAGCCAACCCCTCTGTAGCCGCTGCGTGCCACCCTTGCCCCTTGCCTCCCGGGCACGCCTTTCCGCCTGTCGCGGCGCGCCATCGCACGCCCCGGACCCATGATGGCCGACGATAAAGGTTACCCTGTTAACCGCTGGCCTATCGCAAGCAGTCCGGGTTTTCAATGCCTGAACTCGGGATTTCGCGGTAATTTGCCCCACTAGGCGCCACATCTTACCGCCGTTTTCACTTCATTCGTTAAGTGGGCACCTTCTGTTCCAAGGGGCTGGCAAAGCAATCTGGGGGAATCCGCCGCCGCTCGGGCAGGGCAGGCGGACAGTGGCGACAATTCCCGGAAATTCCCGCGACACGACACGGAGTCGCACGCGCACGGCGCTCATTCCCCGGCGGCGGGGTCTGGCGTCAGATCGGGATCGGGGCTCTCGGCGGTGCGCGGCGCGATGCCAAGCTCGGCGATCGGCTCGTCCTTGGGTTCGGCGGCGCTGTTGGTCACCATGCCTTCGGTCATGTTGGCAACCACTTCAGGCTTTGGCGCGCCTTCTGCGAGGACCGGGGCCTCGTCCCGCGCCGATGAAAACACTGCGCTCGCCACGCCGATCAGCAGGAGGACGGTGGCAAGCCCCGTCAGTCCGACGCGGACCCGCTGCATACTGGATTGAGGATCGCTGGGCATCGACTTCATAAGCTGTGGCATAAATGTAACGCCTTAACAGCCGATTGTCGAACCCCGATTTTGCAGTTGCGTTAGCTTCGATCAAGCCACTCGGGCACTTGCAGCCCCTTGAGTCGCAGCCACTCCGGATTGTACAGCGTTGAAAGATAACGGAATCCCGTATCGCACAGGATCGTCACGACCCGCGCCCCCGGCCCCAATTCGCGCCCCAGAGCCACCGCGCCGGCGACATTGATCCCCGACGACAGCCCCAGGCACAGCCCTTCCTCGGCGAGCAGGCGACGCACCCACTCCATCCCCTCATCGTCGCCGATGCGGAACTGTGTATCGATCGGCGCCCCCTCAAGGTTCGCGGTGATCCGCCCCTGCCCGATCCCCTCGGCCACCGACGACCCTTCGGCCTTGAGCTCGCCATGTGCGTAATAGTTGTACAGCGCCGCGCCATGCGGGTCCGACAGCGCAATGCGGACCTTCTCGTCCTTTTCCTTGAGGCCAAGGCCAACCCCCGCGATCGTCCCGCCGGTCCCGGCGGCACAGGTAAAGCCGTCGATCCGCCCCTCCATCTGGGCCCAGATTTCCTCGGCGGTCCCGACGATATGCGCGCGGCGATTGGCGATATTGTCGAACTGGTTCGCCCAGATCGCGTTCGGCGTCTCCTCGGCGATGCGCCGCGACGTGTGCACGAAATGCCCGGGGTTCGAATAGGGCGCGGCCGGCACCAGCACCAGCTCCGCGCCCAGAGCGCGCAGCGTGTCCATCTTCTCGCGGCTCTGCGTCTCCGGCATGACGATGATCGTCTTGTAGCCCTTGGCATTGGCGACCAGCGCGAGGCCAATGCCGGTATTCCCCGCCGTTCCCTCGACGATCGTCCCGCCCGGCTGGAGCAGGCCCGTCGCCTCGGCATCCTCGACGATGAACAGCGCCGCGCGATCCTTCACGCTCGCGCCGGGATTGGCGAATTCGCACTTGCCGAAAATGTCGCACCCGGCGGCCTCGCTCGGCCCTTTCAGCCGGACGAGCGGGGTGTTGCCGATCAGCGCGATGGTATCCTGTGCAACCTTCATGGCCGGAACATAGGCACTGCCCCCGCCGCCCCGCAAGCAAGCGAAACTATGCGGGCACCGCCACACGCTTGCCTCGCCCTCCCGCTGACGCCGCTGGAATGCTAAGGGCCACGCCGTGTCGCACCCCGCTCCACCCCGCAAGGCCAGCTTCGCGCCGGTCACCGACGCCCGCACCCGCGTGCTCGTCTGCGGCAGCCTGCCCGGCGACCGCAGCCTCGCCGCGCGGCAATATTACGCGCACCCGCAGAACCAGTTCTGGCGCCTGATCGCCGCCGTCATCGCGCGCGACGACCTCCCCACCCTGCCCTACGAAGCCCGCCTCGCCGCCCTGCGCGACGCCCGCATCGGCCTGTGGGACGCGGTCGCCAGCGCCACGCGACCGGGCAGCAGCGACGCTGCCATCGCGCAGGCCGAACCCAACGACCTCGCCACCCTCGCCGCCACCCTGCCCGACCTGCGCGCCATCGCCTTCAACGGCGCGACCGCCCACCGGCTCGGCCTGCGCCAGCTCGGCACACAGGCATCGCCCTGGACGATCCTCGCCCTCCCTTCCTCCAGCCCGCTCCACACCGTCGGCCTACCTGCCAAGCTCCCCCCCTGGCTTGCGCTGCGCCCCTTTCTCACCTGACGCCCCGGTTGCAAAAGCCTTGCCGCGCCAGCAAAGGTACGCGCGGTTCGGGCAGGGGAAACAGATGAGCAGCGACAACCGCGTATCCTTCGCGCCCGGCACCGACCGGAGCGCCGCGGTAACCGCGGCGATTGGCATCCTGCGCCGCGACGGCGTGGTGGTGCTCGACGACCTGATCGACCCTGCGCTCCTCGCCACCTGCAGCGCCGAGATCACCGCGCGTCACCCCGACATGGCAGAGCCCGACCGCAGCAAATATTTCGGCCCCTATGTCGGCCGCCACACGATCCCGCTGCTGGTCGATGGCGCGCTCGCCGATCCCGCGATCCTGCTGCCCAAGCCCGTCGCACACATTGCAACCGAGTTGCTTGCCGAAGCATTCAAGGTCGACTCGGTCGGCCTGCTCGTCGCAGTCCCCGGCGCGCCCAATCAGACCGCGCACCGAGACGCCTGGCTCTATCCGCGCGAAGGGCTCGACCGCCTCCTGCCCCCCTTCGCCCTAGCCTTTGCCGTCCCACTCGTCACCATGGACGAAACCAGCGGCCGCACCGCCTTCTGGCGCGGCAGCCACCGCTCCGGCGCGACCAACGCGCCCGACACCCCGCACGACCTCGCCCCCATCGTCCATCCGGGCAGCGCGATCCTGTGGGACTATCGCATCTACCATACCGGCCTCGCCAATCACGGCACCACCCCGCGCCCGGTGCTCTTCACCGCACTCAGCCGCGAATGGTGGGTCGAAATCGAACCGCCCGAAGCGACGAACTATCGCAAGCTCAAAGTCTCGCAGGAGGTTTTTGCGGGGTGGAAACCACGCTGGCAGGCGCGGTTCAGCCGGGCGGATATTCTCGAGCGCTGACGCGCGCCGGTTGCATCTTGCGGCCGCCATTTCTATCCGGGCGTCGGCACACCGGTCCGTGCGGTCTTACAAGGTATGCGTGTGAACGTCCGTATCGATCAATGGGTTGTCGTGAGCCCGGCAGTTTTCGCCGCCTCGCTCGACGAGAGTGCGGTCCTGCTCGACATTCAGTCTGGCCGTTATTTCGAATTCGATTCCATCGGGTCCGACATCTGGACCCGCATTGCGCAGCCGCGTCAGGTGGATGCGCTGTGTGCCGATCTCACGACGGCCTATGATGCTCCGCTCGACCGGATCCAATCGAGCGTGCTGACCTTCCTGACGCACCTCGCGGAAAAAGGGCTGATCGAGGTACGGGACGCATGACCGCGCCGTGGCACGGCGCCGCATGACGATGCACCGCTACCACGTCGGCGGATGGAGTGTCCGCTCCCCGCGCCCGCTGCCCTATCTGGCCCCCGATGTCGGTCCTGAGCGACCGGACCCGATCGAGATCACCTTCGGCGCATTCGATCCGCCCGCCGCTCCGACCCGGACGGTCGGCCCGTTCACGATCCATGGCCCCGACCTGATCGACCTCCACCCGCCGGGCGGCTCACGGCTGCGCATCCGCGACGGGCGCGCGATCATTGTCGCGGACGACGACCACCTCAGCGCAGCGGAAGTCCACACCTTCCTGTTCGGCCCGGCCTTTACGATGCTGGCGCATCAGCGCGGCCGCCCACCGCTTCATGCCGGTGCCGTGTCGCTCGACGGGCGCACCATCGGCATCGCCGGCAATAGCGGGGCCGGCAAATCGACCATGGTTCACGCGCTGGTCCAGCGCGGTGCCCGGCTGCTCAGCGACGATCAGCTGCTGATCGACCCCGCCTCCCGCCTCGCCTACCCCGCCTATCCCTCCGCCAAGCTCTGGGCGGCCAGTGCCGAACAGCTCGCGGTGCCGACCGACGACGACGCGCGGGTCAAGGATGGCTTCGACAAGTTCCACATCGACCTCGGCACCAGCTTCCTCGATGCTCCGCAACCGCTCGACCTGCTGCTCGTGCTCGCCCCGACGCCTGAGCTGACCGCACCCGAAGCGCGCCGCTTCACCCGAGGCGAAGCAACCGCCGTGCTCTCCCGCCTGACCCATTATGGGGAGGTCGCCAGCGCCGCCGGGCGCGGTGGCGCGATGCTGCAACACGCCGCCGCCATCGCCGCGCAGGTACCGGTCTATCGCGTCGCCCGCCCAATGGACTTCGACCAGTTCGATGCGCTGATCGACCTCGTCCTCAGCCTGGGCGGCGAGGGATGACCGCGATCTGCGGCATCTGGAACCGCGACGGGCGAACCGATGCCGCGCAGGACGTTGCCCGCATGCGCCGCGCGCTACTGCCCTATGGCAATGACCGAGCGGGCACGTGGGACGATGGCGCGATCGCACTCGGCATCGGCATCGCCCGGCTGTTGCCGGAGGACCGCTTCGACCGCCAGCCGCTCGCCGCGCGCGACCGCTTCCACCTCGTCGCCGACCTGCGTCTCGACAACCGCGCCGAGCTTGGCGAAGCACTCGGCCTGATCGAGCGGCTGCCCACCCTCGCCGACGCCGACCTGTTGCTGGCAGCATGGGAGCGCTGGGACACAGACACCCCCGACCGGCTGATCGGCGACTTCGCCTTTGCACTGTGGGACGCTGAGCATCGCCGTTTGCATCTGGTCCGCGATATCCTCGGCAACCGCCCGCTCTTCTACCACACGAGCAACGACCGGTTCGCATTCGCGACCATGGCAAAGGGGCTCCACGCCCTCCCCGACATTCCGGTCGCGCCCGATCCGTTCACGCTGATGGACTGTATCGCGCTCGCCCCCCGCCGCGGCCCGCGCAGCTTCTTCGCCGATATCAACCGCGTCGAACCGGGCCAGCGCGTCACCGTCCACGCCGACGGCCGGATCGAAGCCGTCGGCTGGTACGACTGGGACACCCCCCGCGACCCCGGCCTGCGCAGCGACGACGATTTCGTCCAAGCCCTGCGCGCGACCTTCGACACCGCCGTCGCCGCCTGCCTGCGCAGCGACGATCCGGTCGGCAGCCATCTCAGCGGCGGGATGGACAGCAGCGCCGTCACCGCCGCCGCCGCGCTCCAACTCGCCCAGCGCAACCAGCGCCTCTCCGCCTACACCCATATCCCGCTCGCCGGCGCACGCCTCGATCATTGGGGCGACCGCACGCTCGACGAAGGCCCGCTCGCCGCCCTGCTCGCCGCGCGTCACGCCAATATCGATCACGTCCGCGTCGACGCCGCCGACCGCCAGATCGGCGACGACATGGACACCCAGTTCCACGCCGCCGAATACCCCCCCTTCAACCTGTGCAACCAGGTCTGGATGACCGAAATCTGCCGCCAGATGCAGCAGCGGCGCGAACGCGTGATGCTGGTCGGCATCATGGGCAACGCCACGATCAGCCAGCAGGGGGTCGAACGGCTGCCCCTCCTCGCCACCACCGGCGCCTGGCCCACCCTGATCCGTGAGGGCATCGCGCTCCACCGGCGCGGGTGGACGGCGCAGCGCGTCGCCTCCTCCGCGATCGGCGCACTGCTCCCCCCGCACCTGCTCGATGCGCTCCGCCGCCGGTTCCGCGGCAAGAGCCCCCCGCGCGACCTGCTCGCCTATGCCGCGCTCAACCCCGCGCTGGTCGAAAACCCCGACTATCGCGCGCATCTGGAACAGCTCGGCCACGGCCTGCATTTGCCCAGCCCGCGCAGCCCGCGCGCCCTCGCCGTCAGCATCCTGCGCCACACCGACGTGATGGGCCTGACCGCCAAGGGTCAGCTCGCCCGCTTCGGCGTCGATCAGCGCGATCCCACCGGCGACCGCCGCGTGATCGACCTCACCCTCGCCATTCCGCCGCATCTGCTGCTGCGCGATGGCCAGACGCGGTGGATCTATCACCGCGCCTTCGCCGACCGGATCCCGCCCGAAATCCGCAGCCAGGCGGGCAAGGGGCTACAGGGTGCCGACTGGCCGACCCGGCTCGAACAGGCGCGCGGCACGCTCACCGCCGAGCTCGACCGCGCCAGTCCCACCGCCGAAACCATGCTCGCCGTGCCGGCCCTGCGCGCGCTTGCCGCCGCCGATACCGGCACCGGCCGGGTCACCGACGCCCAGCGTTATGACCAGCGGATCAAGCTTTTGCGCGGCACCTCGGTCGCGCACTTCATCCGCAAGGCGCAACGCCGCAACGACTGAACCGCGCGGTACGCCTTCATGTCGCCGCGCGGTCGTTGACCATAATGGGTGTTCGTGTAGGGACTGAATAACGCAACGACTGGAGTTCTGTAATGTCCGAAGCCACCGCCAAACCCGATGCGCCGACCGCTCCACTCGTCTGGGCCGATCCCGTCTGCACCGAATATGCCGTCGAAACGCTGACTGCTGCCTTCAATGGCGGTGCGGGCGATGGGAACACCGGATCGTAATATTGCTGCCGTCAGACGGCATTAGAGCCACTGAATTACACAGGACTGGAGAATCCCAATGTCTGACCATGTAACCGCACCGCGCGAGGTCAAAACCCATGACGCCCGCACCGCATGGGCTGATCCGACCTGCACCGAATATGCGGTCGAGGAACTGACCCAGGCCGGCGGCCCGGGTGTGACCGACGCCGGCTTCCTGTCCTGATTTCTGGCGGTCGCGCGGAGTAGCGCGCCGCCGCCTTTGTCTTCGCAATCGCGCCGCCCGGCACCCGGGTCGGCGCGATTTTGCGAACGGCGAGTAGGCAGCGTTCAAATTCGCACTGGGTATAAGCCCGGATGCGGATGAAACATGATATTGTAACGATGCGACGCAATATGCGTTGAGCGTCTGTTATCCGTTATATCTTGACCCCTGATGCTGCGTACGCAAAGGAAAGTGCCGCTATGAACATGCGTCTCCTCCCCGCCGCCGCGGTCGCGCTGCTCGCGCTCTCCGCCTGTAACCAAGAACCAGAAGTGCTCAGCGAGCGCGCACCCGACCCGATGGAATCGCAACTCGCGAACGCCGCTCCGGTCGAACTGCCGCCGGCGATCAAGGCGACCGTCTCGATGCGCTGCCAGCCCGGCAATGCGCTCGTGTTCGTCGAGTTCTTCGACCGCGACAAGCTGGTCACCGTCGCCACCGAAAAGGGCGGCCCCAAGACCCGCCTGACCGCGCCGGAAGCTGGCCAGCCCTTCACCGCCGACGGCGGCTGGAAGCTGACCGGCACCCCGACCGCAGCGACGGTCGAAGTTCCGGGCAAGGGCACGCTCAGCTGCAAGGGCTGATCGTTCCGACCACCAATCCAACAAAAGAGCCGGTCGACACCGGCTCTTTTTTTGCCCGCAGCCGACCCGGCCCGTTGCGCTCCCCCCGCCGCTGCGTCACGCTGTCCCCGGGGGCCGGAGAGGAGCAGACGGCGTGGCAACGATTGCGGTCTACAGCCTGAAGGGCGGCGTCGGCAAAACCTCGCTGGCGGTCAACCTTGCTTGGTGCGCCGCCACCCGCTCGGCCCGCCGCACCTTGCTCTGGGATCTCGACCCACAGGCTGCATCAACCTTCCTGCTCGGCGGCGCTGGCGGCAAGGCGGTGGCGCAATCAGTGTTCAGCAAGGATGTCGAACCGGCCAAGCTCATTCAGCCGACCGCCATCGACCGCCTCGACCTATTGGGGGCCGACGCCTCGCTCCGCGGCCTCGACCTGCTGTTCCACGAGCTCGACAAGAAGAAGCGGCTGGCGAAATTGCTCGCCCAGCTCGGCGGCGCCTATGACCGCGTGATCCTCGACTGCCCGCCGGGCCTCACCGAAACCAGCGAGCAGGTGATGCGCGCCGCCGACCTGATCATCGTACCCGTCATCCCCTCCCCACTGTCCGAACGCGCGCTGGACGAGGTCGAACGGCACCTCGGCGGCAAGGCCAAGGTGCCACTGATGCCGGTCCATTCGATGGTCGACCGCCGTCGCCGCCTCCATGCCGAGGCGCTGGAGCGCAATCCCGACTGGCCGGTGATCCCGATGGCCAGCATGATCGAATCGATGGCGGTGCGCCGCGCTCCGCTCGGCGCCTTTGCCCCGCGCAGCCCCGGCGCGCGCGCCGTCGATACGCTGTGGCAGGCGATCGAGAAGCGCCTCGCCAAACCGCGCAAAGAGAAGCAATGACGCGGCACACCGCCCGCGCCAGCGATCTCGACCCCGATCTGGTGCTGCGCGCCTATGCGATGGGCGTATTCCCGATGTCGGAGCATCGCGACGACCCCAGCGTCTTCTGGGTCGAGCCACGCCAGCGCGCTGTCCTCCCGCTCGACGGCTTCCACCTCTCCCGCTCGCTGCGCAAGACGCTTGCCAGCGACCGCTTCCGGCTCACCGCCGACACCGCGTTCGAACGCATGATCGCGCTGTGTGCCGAAAGCGCGCCCGACCGGCCCGATACCTGGATCAACCCGGCGATCGAGCGGGTGTTCGTCGCGCTCCACCGGCGCGGCTTTGCTCACTCGATCGAATGCTGGGACGGCGACCGCCTCGTCGGCGGCCTCTACGGCCTCGCGCTAGGCCGCGCCTTCTTCGGCGAAAGCATGGTCAGCCGCGCGCGCGACGCGTCAAAGGTCGCGATCGCCGCACTGGTCGCGCGGTTGCGCGTCGGTGGCTTCACCCTGCTCGACTGCCAGTTCATGACCGACCACCTCGCCTCGTTGGGCGCCGTGGAGATCCCGCGCGACCGTTACCTGTCGTTGCTGTCGGCTTCGCTCGGCGAAGGTGCTGCAGGGCTTGCCGCCGGAGCCGGGGGCGCTGCCTCGGTGTCCGCCGATTTCGGCGCGCTCGACCGCCTGGCCGCATCCGCAGCGCCACCGCCCACCACCTCGCCTCCGGTATCGGGGAAGGTCATCGCACAGCTTTTGACCCACACGTCATAGATCGGGTGCTGCACGACATTGAACGCCGGGCGCTCCTTGTACAGCCAGCCTGAAAAAGCGCGGGTGAACTTGCCGTCGGTGCCGCGAATATCGACCTGCGCGAACGCCCCGGTCAGCTGATCGGTCTCCCACGGCGCAGTCTTCTCGCACGCGCGCAGCCGGACAATAACATCCCCCGCGCGCATCGCCTGCCCCGGCTTCAGCGTCATCTCACGCGCCGCGCCGTTGCGCTTGTTGAGCAGGCCCAGCACCGCGACCCGCTCGCCCATCGGGGTCACGCCCGTGATCGAAGCGGTCGGCCCGGCATCAACCGCGACAACCTCCGCCCCGGCCGCCGCGCCAGCAGCCTTGGGCTGAACCTCGACCGTATCGACGGCGTCGGCCTTGTTCTGCGCCGGTTTGCCCCCGCACGCCGCAAGCGCGATCGGCGCCAGCAACAGCGCGGCAGTCCGGGCGCGGCGCATCAGGCGCCGGGTGTCCAGGCTTCGTAATCGCCGGTCGCACCGACCCGGTGCCCGCCCTTTTCCATCGCACCGGGCGGGCGATAGGCAAGCGCACTACCGGTCAGATTGGGCAGCGCAGGCTGTTCCCACACCCGCACCGGCGGCAGCGCGCGGTCGGGTACATCGTCGATCTGATGGTGCAGCCAGCTGAACCATTCGGGCGGCACGCGGCTCGAATCATTCGACCCCTTGTACATCACCCAGCGGCGCGTTCGGCCATGCATGTCCGCCCCGCCCTGATAATACAGGTTGCCGAGCGCGTCCTCGCCGACCTGCTCCTTGCCGCGCAGCCCGACCCAGGTGCCAAAGGTGGATCCGTTCCACCAGGTGAAGATGTTCGCGAAGATACCCATGGCCTGCGCTTTACGCCGCCCCGCGCGGCTGGGCAACGGGGGATAAAGCGCTCTGCGGCAATGTCCGTCAGGACCGACAGCGCCTTAGCGGCATTTTTCGACCGTGTCCGAACGGGCATAAATCACGGTAACGCCATCTCGCGCCACGATCTCGAACCGTCCGCCATAGTCTTCCGGGGTGCGCAGTTTCCGGTAGCTGCTGCCAAGCTCGGGGAGCAGCGTCCAAAAATACCCGACGCCATTCTGCCGAACGAAAGCATATTCCCCGGCGGCGCTTGGCTCCAGACCCAGCGCCGGTGTCACCGCCAGCCGGTACCCAGTCTTGTCTGGCTCGGCCAAATATTGAAACGTGCGTGCTCCCGGCTCAACGATGCGGATCCCGTCCCGTTCGATAACGAGGGGCGGCGCACCCTTTGCCGTGTAGCACCCCATCACCGTCTCCGGCGATATGGGTTGGGGCTCAAGAAAAGCGACACCAAGGATCACCAGCACCGCCAAGGGAGCGAAGATGATCCCAGCTCCGATAGCCAAATGCTTGCGGTCGATATGGTCGAAAAATCCGCTCGTCGCTGCTCGCATCATGAAAACCGTCGCAAGGCTGGCGGCATCTTTACCAGCGCACCTTGTCCCCCGGCGATATCCCCAGCTCCGCCGCGCGCCCGCCATTGAGCTCCAGCACCGCCGCCACGGGCTCGCCCGAGCGCACCGGCTCCTCCGTAAACGGCAACGTATTCTCGGCGATCGTCGCGATCGTCCCGTCCGCGCGGATGAAGATGATGTCGAGCGGGCTCGGCGTATCCTTCATCCAGAAACTCGCCTCGCGCGGGGGGCCGCCCTCGGGCGGATAGGGCGCGAACAGCATCCCGCCCTCAGCCGGGATACCGGTGCTGAACATCAATCCCTTCTTCTGCTCCTCCGGCGTGCGCGCCACATCGACCTTGAACACATGCCGATTCGCGCCGGATTCGATCGTCACCGTCGCCTGCTTGGCCTCCGCCTGCGCCGCCGCATCGCTATCTTGTCCGGAACAGCCGGGCAGCAGCAGCGCCGCGCCCAGCGCCAGCATCACTGCGCGGTCAGGCCGGCTCCACGACGACCGCAAGCGGGCCTTTTTCACCTTCGACGATGCGCGCACGCAACGGCTGATCGGGTTCGACGTCATAAATCTCCGCACGGCGCAGGGTTTCCATATGCACGAATATATCGGCCGAATCGGCGTCACGCACCAGAAAGCCATAGCCCTTGAGGCGATTGAACCATTTGACGATCACCGGTTCGAACGGTCCGGCCTCCTCGATCAGCTTGATCCGGTCGATCCGGTCGCCCGCGCCGGGCCGCAGCCGCATCGGCTCGACCGCATCGGTCAGGTCGATCGACAGGATATCCTTTGCCTGAAGTCCCCGGTCACGCTGCACCACGGAACATTCGACCCGCGCCCCTTCGGGCAGGCTGCGGCGACCATGCGGCTGCAGGACCGAAAAGTGGATCAGGATATCGCCCGCATCGGCATCATCGGCGACGATGAACCCAAACCCGCGGGTCACGTCGAACCATTTGACGGTGCCCCAGTGGCTCTCGTCTGCGGTCTCTGGGACGAGCACGGGAACCGAGGCCGGTTCATCCAGCTCCCCCTCCAGGCTCGACACACGCTGCAGGTCGGCTCGCATTACACTATTTCCCCCTGACCGCAGATGTTAACACAGCATTTCCGGAAGGCGCGAATCCTTTGTGATTATCGGTCGTCGAGCAGAAAATCCGGGTCATCCCCCGGTTTCATCCGCGCAATCTGCCACGCGATCCCCGGGGAGTGCCCCGCGCGCACCATTGCCGCCACCTGTTTGGCCATGCGATCGCGATCGGCGGGCTCGGCGGCAAAGGGGCCGATTCGTTTGCGCCGGGCAAAATCGATCGCGCTCTGCCCAACCCGCGCATCGACCTGCGGCGCGATCGCCTCGACATCATCTGCCTCCACCCCGGCATAGCGCAACGCCTCCCCCACCCGGCGCGCACCCAGCCCCCGGCGCGCCATCGCCGCGGCCTTGCTCTCGGCATAGAGCCGGTCGTTGACATAGCCGAGTTCGGCGAAGCGTTCGGCGATCTCGGCCGGGTCCGGCGGGGTCCCGTCAAACCCGCGTTCGCGGATCTTGCGGGTCAGATAGGCGGCCAGTTTCCCCCGCGTCGTGGCAAACCGCTCGACATAACGCAGCGCCAGCCGATCCAGCGCGGAGCGGTCCAAAGGCGGGACAGGGCGGCGTGTGGGGCGCATGCGCCTTGTTTGTGCCACACTGACAACCGAATTTGAACGACAGTGCGTAGCAGAGCCGCCTGCATTTCTGGTGTGGGGCCTATCGTCGATGACGGGCGGGTGGCCTGACACGTCAGGGGGCACGGATTTTAGGATATGGCTTTGGACGTCAAGGATCAGGTCGAAACCACGGGCGTGGCACTGGCACCCACCCCCACCGATTGCACGCTTCCCCGCCGACTCGCGGATTTCGCGACGCTGGGCGATGCGCTGGATTATGCCGCGCAGGGCGGACGCGGACTGAATTTCCACGATGCACGCGGCACGCTGACCCGCGCCTATCGCTACAGCGAGATGCGTGAAGACGCGCTGGCGCAGGCGCGCCGCCTGATCGCCGCAGGCGTGAAGCCGCAGGACCGGATCGCGCTGATCGCCGAAACCGGCACCGATTTCGCCTCGCTGTTCTTCGGCGTGATCTATGCCGGCGCCTGGCCCGTGCCGCTGCCGCTGCCGACCAGCTTCGGCGGCAGCCAGCATTATATCGACCAGCTCTCGGTCCAGCTCGAAAGCTGCGACCCGTCGATGCTGTTCTACCCCGTCGAACTCTCGGCGATGGCCGGTGAAGCCGCGCGCCTCAAGGGTGTCGAAGGCATCGACTGGGAAAGCTTCGCCACCCGCGAAGCCCCCGAGGCGGAACTGCCCAAGGCCGACACCAACGACATCGCCTATCTTCAGTATAGCAGCGGCTCGACCCGCTTCCCGCATGGCGTAGCGATCACCCACCATGCGCTGCTCAACAATCTGTCGGCGCACAGCCATGGGATGCTGCTGCAGGACAGCGACCGCTGCGTATCGTGGCTGCCCTGGTATCACGACATGGGGCTGGTCGGCTGCTTCCTCTCGGTCGTCGCCAATCAGGTCTCGACCGACTACCTCAAGACCGAGGATTTCGCCCGGCGCCCGCTCGCATGGCTCGACCTCATCAGCCGGAATCAGGGCACGACCCTCTCCTATTCGCCGACCTTCGGCTACGACATCTGCGCGCGCCGCATGTCCAGCCAGACCAAGGCGTCGGAGCGGTTCGACCTGTCGCGCTGGCGCGTAGCGGGCAATGGCGCCGACATGATCCGTCCCGACGTGATGCAGAGCTTCGTCGACGCGTTCGCCGATGCCGGCTTCCAGGCCAGCGCCTTCCTGCCCAGCTACGGCCTTGCCGAAGCGACGCTGGCCGTCTCGATCATGCCCCCCGGTGAGGGCATCCTGGTCGAGCTGGTCGAGGAAACCCAGCTGTCCGGCGGCGTCAATGGCGGTGACCGCCCCCAGCGCTTCCGCGCGATCGTCAACTGCGGCAAGGCGGTCAAGGACATGGAAATCCAGATCCGCGAAGAGGACGGCACCCCGCTGCCCGACCGCGCGATCGGCAAGGTGTGGTGCCGTGGCCCGAGCGTGATGGTCGGCTATTTCCGCGATCCTGAATCGACCGACGCCTGCATGAAGGACGGTTGGCTGGATACCGGCGACATGGGCTATATGTCCGACGGCTATATCTACATCGTCGGCCGGGCGAAGGACATGATCATCGTCAACGGTCGCAACCACTGGCCGCAGGACATCGAATGGGCGGTGGAACAGCTCCCCGCCTTCAAGCAAGGCGACGTTGCGGCCTTCGCGATCACCACGCCGGGCGGCGAGGAAACCCCCGCCGTGCTCGTCCAGTGCCGCACCAGCGACGACAGCGAGCGGCAAAAGCTGCGCGAGGAAATCCGTGAGCGCGTCCGCGCGGTCACCGGCATGAACTGCGTCATCGAACTGATCCCGCCGCGCACGCTGCCCCGCACCAGCTCGGGCAAGCTCAGCCGCGCCAAGGCCCGCAACCAGTATCTCAACGGCGAGATCAAGCCCTACAGCATCGCGGCGTAAGGGCAGACGCCTGCCATTTCGTCACCCCGGGCTTGACCCGGGGCCCATCTCCCGGACTGTCCACACACCGCACCGGTGCAATGCGCCGATCCGACACGAGATGGGCCCCCGCTTTCGCGGGGGTGACGACAGGGGAACGTTAGCCGCTCCCTCGACCCGCCTGATTTATTTCCCCCGCCCCCGCCGTCTCTAACCGATCGCTAACCTCCTCTCGCGTAACCTCCGCGCGTGACGAGCCAGACCACCTCCCAGTTCGCGCGGCCGCGTATCGACATGCGCGCGCTGCTCGGGCTCTATGACCCGGCGGATACGACCGATTGGGGGCCGATCCGTGCGGCCCAGATGAATGCGGGCAGCCAGCTCGCCTTGTTCATGCTCGCCGCCAACGTCCTTGGCGCAACGCTGATCGTCCTCAACTTCGCCAGCCTCGTCCCGATCTGGAAACTCGCAAGCTGGGGCGCGCTCGTCGCCGCAGTCGGCGTCGCGGTCGCCTTCCGCCGTCTCGCCGTGCGCCACCGGACCGAGCGCACTGCAACCCTGCGCGACGTGCGCGACACGATGCTCGACGGCATCGCGCTCGGCGCAGTGTGGTCGATCGCCCCCCTGTTGTTCGGCGCCTCCGCCGATGCGCAGGCGGCAAATGGCCTGTGGATCGTGCTGTCGATCCTGATGGTCGCCTCCTCGGTCGCGATGGCCGCGCTCCCGCTCGCCACGATCAGCTTCCTCGTCGTACTCGGTAGCGCCAATGCAGCCGCGCTCGCGCTCACCCAGTCGCCCGCGCTCGGCGCGGCGGCGTTGCTGTTCACCCTCCTCCTCGTCATCGCCTGTTTCGCGCGCGGCAAGGCGCTGGTCGTCATCCGCGCAGGCGAGATCGCGCTCGCCGAACGCGACGAAACCGTCAGCCTGTTGCTGCGCGAGTTTGAGGACAAGAGCGCCGACTGGCTGTGGGAGACCGACGCCCAGCGCCGCGTCTTCCGCGCCAACCCGCGCTTCGCCGTCTCGCTCGGCGTCGATCCCAAGGCGATCAACGGCATGCCCTTCCTTCAGGTGCTCGCCGGCTCGGCTTGGGAAAGCGGCAATTTCTCGCAAGGGCTGCGCGACCTCGCCGACTCGCTCAAGACGCGCGAACCCTTCCGCGACATCCTCCTCCCCGTCATCGTCGATGGCGAGGAGCGCTGGTGGGAACTCACCGGCTCGCCGCGCCTCAACGAACAGGGCGCGTTCGTCGGTTTCCGCGGCGTCGGCTCCGACGTCACCGAAGCGCGCGAATCCGCCAACCAGATCAGCCGCATGGCGCGCTACGACACGCTCACCGGCCTGCCCAACCGCCTGCTGATCAACGAAGCACTCGCGACGGCAATGGCCGAGGCCGACAAGTGGAATGCGCGCTGCGCCTTCATGATGATCGACCTCGACCGGTTCAAGGCGGTCAACGACACGCTCGGCCACCCGGTCGGCGACCGGTTGCTGATGCGCGTGTCCGAACGCCTCAAGCAGCTGATGACGCCGAACGAGATGATCGGGCGGCTCGGTGGCGACGAGTTCGCGGTCGTGGTCCGCGACGCCAATGACAGCGCCGCAGTCGAGCGGCTCGCCCGCACGATCATCGACGTCCTCTCCGCCCCGTACGACGTCGACAACCACACCCTCTACATCGGCGCCAGCGTCGGCCTCGCGGTCGGCCCACGCGACGGGCGCACGGCCGAGATGCTGATCCGCTCCGCCGACCTCGCGCTCTACCGCTCCAAGGACGCCGGCGGCGGCCATTTCCACGCCTATGAACCCCAGCTCCATGTCGAGGCCGAGGAGCGCCGCGTCCTCGAAATCGCCTTGCGCGGCGCGATCGAGAACGACCAGCTCCACCTGCTCTACCAGCCGGTGGTTCAGGCCGGCACCGGCGCGCTGATGGGGTTTGAAGCACTGCTGCGCTGGACCCACCCGGAGCTCGGCCCGATCTCCCCGGTCAAGTTCGTGCCGCTCGCCGAAGACGCCCGCCTGATCGGCGCGATCGGCGAATGGGTGCTGCGCGCCGCGTGTGTCGAGGCGGCGAAGTGGGACGACCCGATCCGCGTCGCGGTCAATGTCAGCCCCGAACAGCTCCACAATGCCGGCTTCGCCTCGTTCGTCAGAAGCGCGCTCAAGGAAAGCGGCCTCCCCCCTAGCCGCCTCGAACTCGAAGTCACCGAAAGCGTATTCATGCGCGAAGGCACCGCCGCGGTGCAGACGCTCGAGGCGATCCTCGACATGGGCGTCCGCCTCAGCCTCGACGATTTCGGCACCGGCTATTCCTCGCTCGGCTACCTGTCCCGCACCCGCTTCAGCTCCATCAAGATCGACCGCAGCTTCGTGCAGGGCGCATCCAAGGGCCAGAAAGAGGCGATCGCGATCATCCGCGCTGTCGTCGCGCTCGCCCAGAGCCTCGGCATGGCCACTACCGCCGAGGGCGTCGAGACCGAAGACGAACACCGCCTGATCCAGGCGCTCGGCTGCACCAAGGTCCAGGGCTATTACTTCGGCCGCCCCCTGCCCGTGGTCGAAGCGCGCACCCTCGCCACCCGCGACAGCCAGCACGACGCCGCCCGCGTCGCCTGACCTCCGCCACCCCGCGCAGTCTCCAGAGACCATAGCGGACACGCCATCCTGACCACGTAACATTTCCGTGTTGCATCGCAGCGCGTCCATTCTATGAGATGTTGTATCACCACACATCTTGCAGGATCACGATGCTCTCTTCCCTGTCGCTGCCGATTGCCCTCCTCATGTCGCCGACGGTCGGCGGAACCGCCGATACCGACCCTGCCGAAGCGACCGACGGTTCGAGCGACATCGTCGTTATCGGCACGCGCACCGCAGTCGATCGGACGCTGTCGTCCGACATCGCGACTGAGCGCATGTCGCAGTCGAGCCGCTCGATCGAACAGGACCTTCTGCGCGCCGCAGGCACCTACCGGCTCAGCGACGCACTCGAACTCGTCAGTGGCTTCAGCCAGCAGAATAATCGCGGCGGCGTGCTGGACAATTTCGCCATCCGCGGCTTCCTGGGGACACCCGATGGCGGGGCCGAATTCTATGTCGATGGATTCCTTGCCAATCGCGGCATGGCCCCGCCCCGCGATCCCGCCACGGTCGAGCGGATCGAAGTGCTGAAGGGACCGGCCGGCGCACTGTTCGGCGATGTTGATCCGGGTGGCCGCGTGAACATCGTGACCAAGGTGCCGCGCTTTACCTGGGGCGCCCACGCCTCCGCGATGATCGGGTCTTTCGGCACGCGCCGTTTCGAGCTGGACACCACTGGCCCGCTTTCATCGACCCTCGCGGCCAGACTCGTGGTCGCCAGCGAAACCAGCGACGGATGGCGCGACACCGTGTCGCTGACGCGCAGTGTGATCTCGCCGTCGCTGACCTGGCGGCCCAGCGATGCGCTTCGCTTCACCTATGTCGGTGAGTTTACCCGGTTCGATACGCCGTTCGATCGCGGCATCCCGGCCATCAACGGCGACGCGAATGCACTTCCGCGCTCTCGCTACTTTGGCGAACCCTCCAATGGCGACACGCTGTTCCGCAACGAACGCCACCAGCTGACGGCCGAAGCGCAATTGGGTGGCAACTGGGCGCTGTCAGGCGGCGTCGTCTGGCGCACGGGGTCGCTTCGGGGATTATCGGCGGATCAGTCGCGGATCGTCGGCACCGACCTGTGGCGGCAGCGGCGGTCGCGCGATTTCACCGTCGAAGACCTCTCCGCACGTCTGGAGCTAGTCGGCAACCTTGGATCGCATCGCGTCAGCATCGGCGCCAAGGGATATGTGCTGGACTATGGCGAGCGCTGGATGCGCCGCAATCCCAGCGCCGCCGCGCCCTATGCGATCGACCTGTTCCAACCCGTCTATGGCGCGGTCGCCGCACCGCTGCTGCCGTTCACCAACAATGACGAAAGCCGCTGGTCGGGCACGCTCTACATCCAGGACATGTGGGACGTGACCGATCGGCTGACGCTGATCGGCGGCGCCCGGCTGGACCCCTATCGCCAGCGCATCGTCAACAACAACACCGGGTTGACCGGTCGCGCCGTCGATCAGCCGGTGAACCTGCGGATGGGCGCGCGCTATCGCGTTGACGATGTCGTCGCGGTCCACGCCAATTGGGGCCAGAACTTCGTCCTCAATTCCGGCACGGATCGCAGCGGGGTCGGCTTCGCACCGGAACGCGGCGAGGGCTATGAAGTCGGCGTTACCGCCGCCTGGCCCGGCATCGACGTCGCGGTCACCTGGTTCGATATCGACAAGAAGGGGATTCTGACCACCGACCCCGTCGATCCCAATTTCCTCGCCCCGGTCGGCAATCTGCGCAGCCATGGCATTGAACTCGACACATCGGTCCGCCTGGGCCGACGCTGGCAGGGCGTCTTCAACTATGCCTGGACCCATGCCCGCGCCGACGACTCCGCCTTTGCCACGCCCGCCGTGCTCAACGTGCCCGAGCATGCCGCCACGCTGTTTATCGTGCACCGCATCCCCAGCACCATGGGCGACTGGCAGGTCAGCGGAGGCGCAGCCTATGTCGGCGATCGTGCGGCTGGGCTCGACGCCAGCGGCACGCGCCTTCCGGCCTACACCAAGTTCAAGGCCGCGATCGAGGCCCCGGTGACACGCCAACTGCGCCTGCGCTTGGAAGCGGACAACCTGTTCGACACTCGCTACGCCGCCAGCTCGTACAGCACCTTGTGGATCTATCCCGGCGCGCCGCGCACCGTCCGCGCCACGCTTCGGGTCGATATCTGACATGACCACAGCAACGTCAGGGACGCAGTTGCATCCGTCGCGCGCACGCATCGTTGCGATCGATGCGCTGCGCGGATTGGTCATCCTGCTGATGCTCGTCGATCACGCGCGCGAATTCTTCTATTACCACGCGCAGGTCAGCGACCCGATGAACCTCGCAACGACTGAGCCAGCGTTGTTCTTCACCCGCCTGACCGCGCATCTGTGCGCCCCCATCTTCGTCGCACTGACCGGGCTCAGCGCTTACCTCTACGGCGAGGCGAAGGGGGGCAAGGCCGCCGCATCCAGCTTTCTGCTGAAGCGCGGCCTGTTTTTGATCCTTCTCGAAGTCACCGTCGTCGGCTTCGCCTGGAACTTCGATTTCACGCCAGCGCGGATCTACCTTCAGGTCATCTGGGTCATCGGCCTGTCGATGATCGCCTTGGCCGCGCTCCTCCATCTGTCGCACCGCTGGCTGATCCTGCTCGGCGCGGCGATCGTGCTGGGGCACAATCTGCTCGATCCGATTACGGCAGCGCCCGGCGACTGGTATTTTATCCCGTGGGCGATCCTGCACGACCGCACGCTGATCGACCTGCCATGGGGCGGCGATCTGCGGACCTCCTACCCGCTGCTGCCATGGATCGGCATCATCATGCTTGGCTATGGCATCGGCCCGTGGTTCCGCGCCGAAGTCCCGGCCCCGACGCGCCAGGCTCGGCTAGTCGGGATTGGCGTCGCGATGCTCGCAGCGTTCGCCGTCCTGCGCACGATCAACCTCTACGGCGACCCCTCGCCATGGGTCATCGGCGAAGTGCCGCTGCGCACGATCATGAGCTTTCTCAACCTCACCAAATATCCGCCATCGGCCGATTTTGCGCTGCTGACGCTCGGGACCGGCGCGCTGGTGATGGCCGCCTTCGACCGCATGTCGTCGCGGCTGCTCGGCTGGCTGACGGTGTTCGGATCGGTCCCGCTCTTCTTCTACATCCTCCACCTCTACGGGCTCCACCTGCTCAACATCGCGCTCGGCATGGTCATCCAGCATCGCGAGGGCGTTCTCGTCAGCGTCCCCAATGTCGGCGCGATCTGGCTGGTTGCGCTCGCTGCTGCGGTCCCGTGCTGGTTCGCCTGCCGCTGGTTCGGCGCGATCAAACGGCGGAGCGGGCGCTGGTGGATGCGTTACCTGTAGCGCAATTCAGGTCGCCGGCGGCGTCGCGCAAATGGCGCGACACCCCGAAAAAACCCGCTGCTACTCAACAAAAAAGCCGGGGCTGTCACCCCGGCTTTCCCGTAACCCAAAACCGTATCGAAGCCTTACTTCGACCGCTCCACCTGATCGAAGTCTAGCTCGACCGGCGTCGCACGCCCAAAGATCGAAACCGAAACCTTGACCTTCGACTTGTCGAAATCCAGTTCCTCGACCACGCCGTTGAAGCTCGCGAACGGGCCGTCCAGCACCTTGACCGAATCGCCGATCTCGTAATCGACCTTGATCTGCTGCTTGGGCGCGGCGGCGGCTTCTTCCTTGGTGTTCAGGATGCGCGCGGCTTCGGCTTCGCTGATCGGCTGCGGCTTGCCGCTGCTGCCCAGGAAACCCGTCACCTTCGGCGTGTTCTTGACCAGGTGATAGACGTCGTCGTTCATCGCCAGCTTGGCGAGGACGTAGCCGGGGAAGAACTTCCGCTCCGACTGCACCTTCTTGCCGCGGCGCACTTCGGTCACCGTCTCGACCGGAACCTCGACCGATTCGACCAGCGCATCGAGGCCAAGCCGCGTCGCATCGGCCAGGATCTGGTCCCGAACCTTGTTCTCAAAGCCCGAATAGGCGTGAATGATGTACCAGCGCGCCGCCATGGATTTTCCCGTTATCTGGCCGCTCAGCCCGCAAGGCCGAGAAGGAAGTTCACGATCGCGCCGAACAGACGGTCGACGCCAAAGAAGAAGAGGCCGAGCAGCGTCGCCATGATCAGCACCATGACCGCGGTCATGATCGTTTCCTTGCGGGTCGGCCACACGACCTTCTTGGTCTCGGCCTGCACCTGGCGCATGAATTCCAGCGGATTCGTCTTCGCCACTTTTGCCTCACGAATAAAATGCCCGGCTTCGGGACAGGTTTCTCCGCCCGGCTCCTCACTCAAGGAACCCGGCGAAACCCATCACGCTGTCGGATTGGGGACGCTATCTAGCGACTTGGGCAAAGGGGGGCAAGGGGCTTGGGGAGCGAGAAGCGCAACCCTGCAGCGCATCGCCCATTGGATGGCGGAGGGACCGTGAATGTCTGACGACGCATGGTCGAACCAAAGTTAGAGTCGGGGCATGTCTCTGGCGGTCTCGTTGCTTTTGCTGATCGGCGCTGCATCGCCCGGCGATGCCGATTTCGAGCGCTCGCGTGCTGCTGCACGCGCTGCAATGAAGGCGGGCGATTTGCAGCAGGCTGGCGCGTTGCTGCGTCGTGCGATCGATGCCTGCGCGCAGGCCGATCCAAGCGGGCGGCGGTGCATCGACCTGGTGCTGGATCAGGCCGATCTTGGCAAACGCATCGGCTTGCCACAGGATAGTGAGCGCGCTGCTCGCCATGCGCTATCGATCCTCGAACGCAACGGCATAGGCGCGAGCGCCCATAGGTTCGAGGCATTGAACTTCATCGCCATGGCGCTGGAGGATCGCGGCGATCCGGCCGCGGCAGAGGCCTATCATCGTCGCGCAGGGGACATTCTGCGCGCGCTGAAACCGCGCAACCCCGACCTTGAGGCGCTTCACTACGCCAACCTGGCCTCCAATCTGGGATTCCGGGGCCGCCATGCCGAAGCAGAGGCGTTGCATCGCACTGCATTGGAAATGGAGCAGCAACGGACCCGGCCGAATGACCGGGCGATTGCCACGACGATGACCAATCTCGCACAAAGCCTGATGGCTCAGGGCAAATTTGCGCTGGCGGAGCCCTATCTTCACGATGCGTTGCGGAAAAACCTCGCACGATTGTCGCCAAACGATCCAGAACTCGCGCGCACTTACAACGCGCTCGCCGAAATCAGACGGAATCAGCGGCGCTATCGGGAGGCAGGCGACGATTATCTGAAGGCACTGACGATCCTTGAACGGTTCGGAGAACATCCCGGCCTGATCCCGATCCTTGGTAATATCGGCCTCATGCTCAATCGGCAGAACATAGACGGTGAGCGCTATTTTCGGCGTGCCTATGCGCTTGCCCGGCGCGTGCAGGGTGCCGACGGCACGCTGGTTGCGAAGGCGGCGGAGGCATTGGCGTATAATCAGGGGGTCAAGGGCAGCCGGGATGAGGCGCGCGCCTTGCTGATCGAAGCCTATCGTATCCGTTCGCTGCGGTTGGGAACGGAAGATCAGGAGCGGATCTGGGGCGCCTGGTGGCTGGGACTGACTTCAGAGGTCTGGGACCGCAATCCCGCGCAAGCGCGGGCGCTGTTCCGTGAGGCCACCGACGGCGCCCATGCGCGGATTGCGACCCATCGGGATTACTCAGTGGAAGCGCAGGGTGAAGCGCGGAACTTTGCGGAACTGTTCCGCGCGCGGGTCAGGGTCTCCTGGCAATTGGCAGATCGAACCCAACGGCCTTGACCGATGGTGGTCGCCGCTCGGCGAACTGCCCCTCACCGCAAATCCACAACCTCCACCACCGGCAGCGTCACCGTCGCCCCCTGCTCGTCCCAATGCCGATAATTGAACACCGACCCCTTACGCCGCACCCGCGCGACCTTCTCGGGGTCAATCTCTCCGAACACCCATCCCGGCGCATCGACCGCGCCCCGCGCCACCACGCCGTCGGCGGGAAAGCCCAGGTCCGGCGGGCCGTAAATCCCCGCCGCGCCATGGCTGGTGCCGAGCGATGGGGTCCATTCGGCATCCCCCACCACGGAAGACTGCACGACATAGCATTGGTTCTCCAGCGCCCGCGCCTGCGCCCCCACCCGCACGCGATGATAGCCGTGCAGCGTGTCGGTCGCCGATGGCGCGAGGATCAGGGTCGCCCCCGCCTCCACCTGCGCGCGGACCAGCAACGGGAATTCGACATCGTAACAGATCGCAATCCCGATCCGCCCCAGATCGGTGTCGAACACATGCAGCGGCGATCCCGCGCCGATATTCCAGATCTCGCGCTCGAACCGCGTCATCACGATCTTGCGCTGCGTGCCGCTCTTCCCGCTCGGCGCAAACAGCCGGGCATGGTTGCGGAACACCCCGTCCGCCTCACGCACCGGCAGGCTGCCCGCGCAGATATGGATGCCATGCCGCACCGAAAGCTCGACGTGCAGCGCATCGACCCGCTCAACCAGCGCCCCCATCGCCGCGATCGACCCGTGCAGATCCGCGACACTCGCCGCATCCTGCGCGGTCAGCTCCATCCCGGCATATTCGGGGAACACCGCAAGTTTCGCCCCGCCGTCCGCCGCCTCCGCCACCCAGCGCGCGATCTTCGCGGCATAATCATCCCACGCGATCAGCTGCTCAACCGGATAGGCGGAGGTGGCGAGAGTGAAGGCGGTCATAGCGCGCGACTCCAGAATTGCAGCGGGTGGGGCGTCTCGCCCACCGCGCCAATGTCCGACCAGTGCATCGTGCAGACAAGTCCCGGCACTTCGCGATAGCCGCGCGCGGTCCAGAACGCCGCATGGCTGCGCGCCTCCGCCGGTCGCATCGGATGATCGTCAGGCCGGATCACCGAACAGAAGGTGGCGTGAGTCGCCCCCGCCCGCCGCGCGCCTGCCTCGCGCTGGTCGAAAAACGCATGACCGATCCCGCGCCCGCGCCACTGCGGCAACAGCACCGATTCGCCGAAGTAAAAGGTCGTGGGAACATCGAACCCGTGCGTCGCCACCGGCTCCAGCACTGCAGCGCCCTGCGCCGCCAGCGGCGAGGCCGTCGCCATGCCGATAATGTCCGCGCCATCGAACGCCGCGACCAGCACCGCATGCGGCGCGGCGGCAAAGCTGGCGAGATACCCGCTCTCATACCCGGCATCGCCGTCATAGAGATACGGCCACTCGCGAAACACCGCGATCCGCAACCGCGCCAGATCGGCGATGCGGTCCTGCACCGCGCCGGGGTCGAGCGTGCGGACGCTGATGCTCATCCCCCGACCTGAGCGATCCAGTCGGCGAGGTTGTAATGGACCGACACGCGGGCGATTGCGCCGTCGCGAATCTCGAAAAACGCACCCGCAGGCAGGACATAGGTCTGCCCGGTCGCCGGTGGCAGCGCCGCGTCGCTCGCCAGATATTCACCGTGCACGACAAACTCCGCCGCCGCGCGCGTCCCGTCCGGCGCCGTCATCACCACGATATCGGCCAGCCGCTCGCGGTAACAGCGGTCCATATGCCCCAGAAAATCGCGGAACGCCGCCTTCCCGCTCTGCCGCCCACCCTGATTGATGTCGTGCGCGACATCCTCGGTCAGGCAGGCGAGCATGGCGTCACTGTCGCCGGCATTGAACGCCGCGTAATAGCGCTCGATCAGCGCTGCGGTGTCCTCGCGCCCGCTCAAATCAGGGTAATCACACCAAAGCCGCCGATCAGCAGCACCATCGCCAGCCAGCCGAGCAGCGTCAGCCGCTCCTCGATAAACGCCTGTACCGGCTCGCCCCAGCGATGGACGAGGAAGGCGAGCAGGTAGAAGCGGAAGCCGCGCCCGATGATCGCGAGGATCACGAACAGCGGGAAATTATAGCTGAAAAAGCCATTGGCGATCGTGATCAGCTTGAATGGCAGCGGCGTGATCCCCGCGGTCAGCGTGACCACCGCGCCCCATTCGTCATACAGCGCGCGCACCGTCTCGACCTTGCCGCCCAGATGATACAGGTCGATCACCCACTGGCCGATCGTGTCGAACAGGAAATATCCGATCGCATAACCGGCAATGCCGCCCAGCACCGATGCGACGGTACAAATGGTCGCGATCCAATAGGCGCGCTGGCGCTGTGCCAGCATCATCGGGATCAGCATCACATCAGGCGGAATCGGAAAAAAGCTCGATTCGGCAAACGACACCGCGGCCAGATAGCGGTCGGAGTGACGGTGCGCGGCGAGCTTCAGCGTCCAGTCATAGAGCGCGCGGAACATGCGGGGCGATACCTCTGCAAGGGAACCGGGGCGCGCCCGGGAAAGTGGCAGGGGAGCTCGGATTCGAACCGAGGGCCTTCGGTTTTGGAGACCGACGCTCTAACCAGCTGAGCTACACCCCTGTGCGGTGCCGCGCTTTAACGACGGTTCCGCAGCGCCGCAAGAGGCTCATTCACGCTTCATCGCTTGCCTTTGCGCCCCCGTGCGGTTAAGGGCGCGCGCTTCCACCGGATACCGTTGGAATTGCGGGAGCACCGGATCGCAAGTCCGGGGCGCTTGGACCGCTAAACTTGAACCGGACGCGGGCTTGTCCCCGTCCAGCGACAGAGTGAGAGCAATGGCAAAGAAAATTACGGGCTATATCAAGCTCCAGGTGCCTGCGGGCTCCGCCAACCCCTCGCCGCCGATCGGCCCGGCGCTGGGTCAGCGCGGCGTCAACATCATGGAGTTCTGCAAGGCGTTCAACGCGGCGACCGGCGAGATGGAAAAGGGCACGCCCCTCCCCACCGTCATCACCGTTTACGCTGACCGCAGCTTCAGCTTCGAAACGAAGCAGCCGCCGGCAACCTACCTCATCAAGAAGGCCGTCGGCCTCAAGTCGGGCTCGAAGGAGCCGGGCAAGGTGACCGCAGGCAAGATCACGCGCGCGCAGCTCGCCGATATCGCGACCGCGAAGATGAAGGATCTCAACGCCAACGATCTCGATGCCGCAACGCGCATCATCGAAGGCTCCGCCCGCGCGATGGGCCTCGAAGTGGTGGAGGGCTGAACCCATGGCTAAGCAGACCAAGAAGCAGAAGGCCCTGGCTGGCACCGTCGACCGCGAAAAGCTGTACGGCGTCGATGAAGCCATCGCACTGGCACAGAAGAACGCGACCTCGAAGTTCGACGAGACCATCGAAGTCGCGCTGAACCTGGGCGTCGATCCGCGTCACGCCGACCAGATGGTCCGTGGCGTCGTCACCCTCCCCGCCGGCACCGGCAAGACCGTTCGCGTTGGCGTGTTCGCCAAGGGCGCGAAGGCGGACGAGGCCCGTGAAGCGGGTGCGGACGTCGTCGGCGCCGAAGACCTGCTCGAGATCGTTCAGGGCGGCAAGATCGAGTTCGATCGCTGCATCGCGACCCCGGACATGATGGGTCTGGTCGGCCGCCTCGGCAAGGTGCTGGGTCCCAAGGGCCTGATGCCGAACCCGAAGCTCGGCACCGTCACCATGAACGTCGCCGAAGCGGTCAAGGCTGCCAAGGGCGGCCAGGTCGAATATCGCGTCGAAAAGGCCGGTATCATCCATTCGGGCATCGGCAAGGCGTCGTTCTCGGCCGCCGACCTGCGCTCGAACTTCGACGCACTGGTCGAAGCGGTGATCCGGGCCAAGCCGTCGGGCGCCAAGGGCAAGTATCTGCGCAAGGTCGCAGTCTCGTCCTCGATGGGCCCGGGCGTGAAGGTCGACGTCGCCGAGGTTTCGGCGCTCTGATCTTCGCAACCCATGCGAAACACGAAGAACCCCGGGGGCGACCCCGGGGTTTTTTGTTGCGCTCAGCCCGGCGTTCGATGACTGCGCCGTCGCCGCAGCCACAGCATCCAGCCGGTAATGACCAGCGCCGACGTCAGGAAACCGGATAAGAACACGATCCACCGCCCCGGCTCGCCCAGCGCCTGTCCGGAATGAAGCGGATATTGCCAGGCGAAGAAGACGTCGCCTGCGCTGTTCCCATTGTCATGCCGCTGGCCAAGAATACGCGCGTCGGTCATCGCGACATAGGTCCATAACCGCCCCTGATAATCGGGGTCGCGGGGATCGAAGGTCCGCACGGCATAAGCGGCATGATCGGGCAGCAGCCGCAAGCTGTGAACATGGGCACGGTCTTTAGTCACCGCCGCGATCGCGCGATCCAGGCCGATCGGCCGCTCCGGCGGGGCCACATCGGGCCAATGCTCATGCAGCCGTTCGCTGACCGGAGAGGCGATCGACACCACGACACGGCTGTCCCCCGGCCACGCCAGCGTCACCCCGGTCAATGCCAGCACGAACGTGACCGGCCAGCCCCACATGCCCGGCGCGCGATGCCAGTCGAACAATCGCCTCAGGCTGCCCGGCCGCCCGGCAACGGCAAAGGCGCTGCGCCATTTGGCCAGCACCGGCACCGCCAGCCACAACGCAATCAGGTGATCGATCAGCCAGGCCAGCGAGACCAGTCCGAAGAACCATGTCATCCACTCACCCGCCAGCAGATCGACGTGCAGGCCGTAGAGGATGTCCATGATGTGCCGCCGGTCGAGCGCCAGCTTGCCGCTTTCGCGCCACCCGAGCGTGCGTCCGTCACGCGGGTCGGCGAAGATCTGCACCGCACGCGGCCGCCCCTCACCGATCGGGGCGCGCCCCAGCATCCAGATCGTGCCGCGCGGATGCGACGGCATCAGGACGTTGTTCGGCGCAAATCCCGGCAGCGCCGCCTGCGCCCGCGCCACGGCCCGATCGACTGGCGCATAACGCTCGGCAGCGACCGGGATGCTGCGCAGGTCGGGGTTCAGCCAGCTGTCCAGCTCGTCGTAAAAGGTGATCGCCGATCCGGTCACCGCGAGCAGCAACAGCCACAAGCCGCCCAGAATGCCGAACCAGCGATGCCATGCCCGCGCGAACGGGCGCCAGCGCCGCGATCGAGGCGCCCCCGCCTCCATCAGTAGCGGAACGAGACGCCGAGACGGATGTTGCGGCCCGGTTCGGGCAGGCCCTGCACGATCTCATAGCCCGGAATGCCGCTATAATCGCCGACGCTGGCATGCGCGCGATACTGCTTGTCGAACAGATTATAGACTGCGGCCTGCAACTCCACGGTGTCGGTACCGAACGGGCGCCAGCTGCCGAACAGATCAACCACCGTATAGCCGGGCTTGTCGATGAACTGGGTGGTGGGAATGAACCCCAGTTGCTGTTCGCGGAACAGCACCTCGATATCATTCAGATCTTCGTAGCGGGTCACAGTCGCGCGCAGGCTGAGGCTGGATGACGGATCGAATGCCGCGCTCACTGCCCAATTGTCGCCGACCGAATTGCCGAGCGCAATCTGCTCATACCCCTCGATCAGGCGGTCGTTGAGGCGCGAATCATAATGGTTGTAATAGCCATCGATCGAGAACGGCCCGATGCGATAACCGGCGCGCAGCTCGAATCCTTCCGCCCGGAACGTGCCGACATTCTCGTAATAGGTCGAGGATTGCGGCGCCGGGCCAGAGCCCAGCTGGTCGAGCACCACGTCGCGAATCTTGGTGCGGTAATAGACCGCGGATGCGGTGACGCCGTCACGTTGGTACTTCACGCCGCCCTCGATATTGTCGACGCGTTCGGGGCGCAGGCCAGGGGCCAGCGAAATCCGGCCCGGCCGCTGCTCCAGCGTGAACGCGTCACCGATTTCCTTGCCGCGAAACGCCTCGGCATAGCCGGCATTGAGCGACAGGCCCGGCATCACCTCCAGCGTCGCGCCAGCGTTGACGCTGACGCCATCGCTGTCGATCCCGCTGCGATAGGTGACCTGGTCGAGGTCATAGGCGTCATAGCGCGCGCCAAAGCTGAGCAGCAGCGGTTCGATCACTTGCCAGCGATCCTGCAGATAGACGCCCGACAGCGAACCCTTTTCCACGAACTGGCCAACGGCCGGGTTCCACGCCCAGGGCTGCCACACTGCCGGCGCCGCAAGATATTCGCTGAGAACCCGGTCCGACCGGTGCTCGAACCCGACCGTCACGTCGTGCCCACCCTTGCGGATACGCGCGCGGGCATCGAAGCCCCAGCTTTCGATATCGGCGCCGTACAGCCCCCAGCGGTCATAGCGATCCTGGGTGAATTCGCTGCGCGTCCAATATCCCGTCGCCTCGATGTCGATCCCCGCACCGGTATCCAGGCCATAATTGGCGATGGCGGTCTTGCGCGTCCCCTCGACCCGGAACAAGCGGTCGGCGACGCGCACGGGCCAGTTGGGCCGCTGGCCAAACTCGCCTTCTTCCTCACGCTGCTCATAGCTGAGCGTCAGCCGATGCCCGCCGCCCAGTTCGCCACCCAGCTTGACGAAGCCGAGCTGTTGCTTGGCCCCGGTACCGCGCCGCGTGGTCCCGTCGCCATCGCGGAAATCTTCACGATCGACATGAACGAACGACCCCAGGATGCCGATGTCCCCGGTCAGGCGCCCATAGACCGTGCCCGACAGCTTGTAGCCGTCGTTGCTGAACCAGCCGGCCTTGGCGATGGCGCCATAGTCGCGCCCTTCCCGCAACAGGTCGACCGGGTCCACGGTACGGAACCGGATCGCGCCGCCGATCGCGCCGAAGCCCGAATCCGCTTCCCCTGCACCGGCCTGCACCTGCACTGTCTTGAGCAGTTCCGGCTCGATGCTGACGCGGCCGACATGGTGGAACAGCGTCCCGCGCTGCGGCGCGCCGTCGATCGTCACGTTGAGCAGCGAATCCTCGAGCCCGCGGACATAGATTTTCTGCGCGATCCCAAGCGAACCGCCCACCGCCACCGAAGGAACGTTGCGAAACAGGTCACTCAGGTCGTTGGCCTGGGTCGCCTGAATATCCTGACGATTGAGTGCGACGCTGGTCAGCGCGCCGACGACCACCACGACGTCATCGGTTTCGCTTTCGGCCTCTGCGGTCGTGTCGGCCGCCTGCTGCGCATGGGCGGTCGAAAGCGTGGCAAGCATCGCGGCGCCGAGCATCAACGCGGCATGGGCGGTCTTCATCGTCATCAAGGTTCCCCGGTCATTTTCGGGCGCGCCCTAGGTGTTATTGCGACTTATTGTCAATAGCGGAATGGCCTGTTCGGATACCGACGACCCGCCCCCTCGCCAAACGCGATAAACTTCGCTATGGGGCAACGCTTCCGCGCCTGCACCTTTCTGCCGCGCGACCTATTGTGAGCTACATGACCTTTCCACATCTCCCCCCACGCCTCGCCGAGGCGCTGACCCAGCGCGGTTACGAAGCGCTGACCCCCGTTCAAGCCCAGGTGACGCAGGACGATGCGCGCGGCCGCGACCTGCTCGTCTCGGCTCAGACCGGCTCGGGCAAGACCGTCGCCTTCGGCCTTGCCATGGCCGAAGACCTGCTGGTCGATGGCGACCTTCCCGCGCCGCGCCTGCCGCTGGCGCTTGTGATCGCCCCCACGCGCGAACTGGCGCTTCAGGTCGCCAAGGAACTGGGCTGGCTCTACGCTGCCGCAGGCGCGCGGGTCGCCACCTGCGTCGGCGGCATGGACGCCTCGCGTGAGCGGCGCGCGCTGTCACATGGCACGCATATCGTCGTCGGCACGCCGGGCCGCCTGCGCGACCATCTGGAGCGCGGCGCGCTCGACCTCTCCGCGCTCAAGGTCGCGGTGCTCGACGAAGCCGACGAGATGCTCGACATGGGCTTTCGTGAGGAACTGGAGGCGCTGCTCGACGCGACCCCGACCGAACGCCGCACCTTCCTGTTCTCCGCCACGCTCGCCAAGCCGATCGTTGCGCTGGCCAAGCGCTATCAGCGCGACGCGCACCGCATCTCGACCGTCGGCGAGGATCGCGGCCATGGCGACATCGCCTATCAGGCGATCGCCGTCGCGCCGTCCGACATCGAACATGCCGTGATCAACCTGCTGCGCTTTCACGAGGCGGAAACGGCGATGCTGTTCTGCGCGACGCGCGACAATGTCCGCCACCTCCATGCCGGTCTGACCGAGCGCGGCTTTTCCGCCGTCGCGCTGTCGGGTGAGCATAGCCAGAACGAACGCAACGCCGCGCTTCAGGCGCTGCGCGACCGCCGCGCACGCGTCTGCGTCGCGACCGACGTCGCCGCACGCGGCATCGATCTGCCGACGCTCAGCCTGGTCGTGCATGTCGAACTGCCCCGCGATGCCGAGGCGCTTCAGCACCGTTCGGGCCGCACCGGCCGCGCGGGCAAGAAGGGCACCGCCGTGCTCATCGTCCCCTATCCGCGCCGCCGCCGCGTCGAAATGACGCTGAAGCAGGCCAAGATCAACGCCGAGTGGCTCCCCGTCCCCAGCGTCGAGGACATCAAGGCCAAGGACCGCGACCGCCTGATCGAAAAGATCACCGCCCCGGTCGAGCAGGACGAGGATGATCGCGCCCTCGCCGCCGAGCTGATGGAAAAGATGACGGCGGAGGATATCGCCGCCGCTCTGGTCCGCGCGCACCGCGCATCGATGCCCGCACCCGAAGAGCTGATCGACCGCGGCCCCGGCGAAGGCCGCGACACGCGCGGCGCGGTCCACCGCCCCGGCTTTGACGACACGGTGTGGTTCAGCATGAATGTCGGCCGCCGCCAGAATGCCGATCCGCGCTGGATCCTGCCGCTGATCTGCCGTCGCGGCCATGTCACCAAGAGCGAGATCGGCGCGATCCGCATCGGTGCCGGCGAAACCCGCTTTCAGGTCCCGAGCGCGATTGCCGACCGCTTCATGCGCGAAGTCGCCAAATCGGCGGGGCCGGACGAGGATGTGCTGATCGAGCGCGCCGACGGCCCGCCGCCTCCGGGCACGCGCGGCGACCATGAACCGCGTCAGGGCCGGCCGCGCGACCACAGCCGCCCGATGCACCGCGCCCGTCCTGCCGGTGGCCCGGGCGCTGCCCGCTCGCCCAAGCCCCATCGCGGCAAACCGCCGAAGAAGTGAGTCCCTTAAAGCCCCTCCCCTTCAGGGGAGGGGCTAAGGAAGACGCTATGACCGCCCCCCTCCACATCCTGGTCGACGCCGACGCCTGCCCGGTCAAGGACGAGATCTACAAGGTCGCGTGGCGGCGCGAGGTAGCGGTCACGATCGTCGCCAACAGCTTCATCCGCATCCCCGATCACCCTCTGATCGCGCGTGAGATCGTCTCGGACGGCTTCGACGCGGCGGATGACTGGATCGCCGAACGCGCCGGGCCGAAGTCCGTGGTGATCACCGCCGACATCCTGCTCGCCGACCGCTGCCTCAAGGCGGGCGCAGTGGTCCTCTCCCCCACCGGCAAGCCGTTCACGACCAGCTCGATCGGCGCGGCCATCGCCACCCGCGCGATCATGGCCGACCTGCGTGCAGGCGGCGACCAGATCGGCGGCCCCGCCCCGTTCGGCAAACAGGACCGCTCGCGCTTTCTGTCCGCGCTGGACGAGGCATTGGTCCGGCTCGCCAGGACTTGACCCCCACCCCCCGGGGGGTAAGAGGCACCCCGAACACCGGGTCTGCCCGGTGCGGCGCGCCGCCTCTTACGGGTTTCCGGCCTGCGCGCCCGTCCATTCCGAGCCCGCACGCATGGAGACTCCCGCATGGCGTGGATCATCCTCGGCATTGCCGTGTTCACCGAAATCATCTGGGCATTGAGCCTGAAATGGGCCGCAACCGCCGGCACCTGGCAGTCGGCGATCGTGCCGATCGTGCTCAGCTTCCTCAACATGGCGCTGCTCGCGCTGGCGATGCGCGACATCCCGGCGGGGACCGCCTATGCGATCTGGACCGGGCTCGGCGCGGTCGGGGTCATCATCGGCGGTGTGATCCTGTTCGGCGACAAGGTGACGCTGGTACAGGCGGGGTTCATGGCGCTGATCGTCATCGGCGTCGCCGGGACCAAGTTGAACGCGACGGTGTAATCGGGCGCGTCGGCGGGTGACAACCGCCGACGCCCGCCCTATCATCTCCCGCACCGGTGATAAGGAAGCAGTTTTCGATGTTCGCACGAACCGGGCCGCATCTGGTCGCGGCCTCTTTGGCGCTCTCAGCCGCGATTCCCGCGCTGGCGCAGACGGCTGCCCCCGCTCCATCGCCCAGCGCGACCCCGACCGGCGCGCCGCTTCAGGTCCAGCCGCTTCCCACCCCGCTCCCTTTGCCGACGGTCACGGCTGAACAAGCCGAGCAGCTGCGCCGCATCATCGTGCAGGGGCGGATCGCACAGGGGCTGCGCTATTCGACGCAGGCGGCGGAAATCCTGCCCGCCGATGACGTCGGTCTTGTCCGCGCCGCACTCGATTATGCCCGCGCGATCCATATCGGCCGGCTCGACACCGCCGACTTCCAGCAGGATTGGGCGCTGCGCCCCGCCGCATGGGATCCCCAGCCCGAATTCACCCGCGCGCTCGCCGAAAACCGACTGACGCAATGGTTCGCCGATCTCGCCCCGCCGTACGAGGGCTATGAGACGCTGCGCACCGGCCTCGCCCGCTATCGCCTGATCGAGGCGGCGGGTGGCTGGTCGGCGATCCCCGCCGGCCCCGACATGACCGTCGGTGCCACCGGCCCGCGCGTCGCCGCGCTGCGCGCCCGCCTCGCGGTCGAGGATGACAACGTCGCCCGCCTCGGCAACAGCTTCGATGCTGAGCTGAAAGAGGCGGTGATCCGTGCTCAGCGCCGCTACGGCCTCAATCCCACCGGCACCGTGTCGAGCGGCACGCTCGGCGCGCTCAACGTGCCAGTCGAGGCACGCGTGCGTCAGATCATGGCCAACATGGAACGCTGGCGCTGGATGCCCAAATCGATGCCGACCGACCGGGTTCAGGTGAACATCGCCTCAGCCAGCGTCGCGGTGTTCGAGGGCGACCGCCCGGTGATGTCGATGCGCGGCGTGACCGGAAAGCCCGGCGGCGGCGAGACGCCGATGCTGGTGTCCAACATCCATTCGGTGGTGGTGAACCCGCCCTGGAACGTCCCCGCCGGCATCGCCGCGCGTGAGCTGTTCCCCAAGGGCGACGCCTATCTCGCGCGCAACGGGTTCAAGGTGATCGGCACCGGCGCCAATCGCCGCCTGCAACAGGCACCGTCGCACTCGGCGCTGGGCAAGTTCAAGTTCGACTTCAACAACCCGTTCGCGGTCTATCTCCACGATACGCCGTCCAAGGGCACCTTCTCGCGCTTCGACCGGCTCGCCAGCCATGGCTGCATCCGGCTCGAACGCCCGGCCGACCTCGCCAATCTGCTGATGAAGGGCGATCCGGTGTGGACTCCGGAAAAGGTCGCCGAGACCGTCGCCGCGGGCAAGACCACGCGCGTGCCGCTGCAAAAGCAGGTCGCGGTCTATCTGCTCTACTGGACCGCTTATGGCAGTTCGAGCGGGACGATGAATTTCCGCGGCGATCCCTATAACTGGGACAAGGTGCTCGCATCCAAGATCGAGGCGCGCTCGGCTACCCAGGCCCAGGCCGCCCGCTGAACAGAACCGGGAGACACACAATGAACTATCGCCGCACGCTCCAGCTCGCCACCGCCCTCGCCGCCGCAGCCGCGCTCGCCGCCTGCTCGGGCGCGTCGGAGGAAACCGCACCGGTCGAGAACGAAGTCAACGCGATGGAGCTGACCGAAGACCTGCCCGAAGAGAATCTCGCGGAGCCGGCGCCGCTGGTTGTCGACAACACCGCGTCGGCTCCAGTCGCCGAACCCGCGCTGCCCGACGACGAGCAGATTCAGGACGACGCCGAATCGGTCGGCATGACCGCCCGCGTCCAGCGCGGCGACACCTCCGGCAACCAGGCCGCCCCGGCGGAGTGAGCCGAGCGGCGGGGCCTCGCGGCCCCGCCCCCCGCTTGACTCCTGTCCCCCACCCGCTATGAGCGCGCCTTCGCGTCGTGGGGAAACCTGCGCGCGTTCCGTCCGAGACAGTGGGTGTGCGGTATTTGGCCGCACTTAATTTCCCGCCAAGACGGGGACAGAGATTTACTCCGGTCGTATCCGCCTCGCGGGTCGTCCGGGTCAGCCCGCCGGACCCTTCCGGCCCTGACGATCATGCCCCCACGGACAATGGGGATCGGGCAGCCGCCCGGTTCCTGGCGTAACCGCTCCGGCCCTGGCCGGGGCATAGTGAGGAGACAGGCATGGATCGTTCTCAGAAGACCCAGGCCGTTGCCGAGCTGAACAGCACCTTCAACGAGGTCGCAGTGGTGGTCGTCACCCGCAACCTCGGGATGACCGTCAAGCAGTCGACGGACCTCCGGAACAAGGCGCGTGCAGCTGGCGCGAGCTACAAGGTCGCAAAGAACCGCCTTGCCAAGATCGCGATCGAGGGCACCGATTATGCGGTGCTCGCGGACCTGTTGACGGGTCCGACGGCGCTTTCCTATTCGACCGATCCGGTTGCCGCCGCCAAGGTGGTCGCCGAATTCGCCAAGACGAACGACAAGCTCGAAATCGTCGGCGGCGCAATGGGAAGCATGCTGCTCGACGCAGAAGGCGTGAAGGCACTCGCATCGCTGCCTTCGCTCGACGAACTGCGCGGCAAGATTGTCGGCCTGCTTCAGGCACCGGCAGCCAAGCTCGCGTCGATCACCCAGGCACCCGCGGCGCAGCTCGCCCGCGTGTTCAATGCCTATGCGGAGAAGGACGCGGCCTGAGCCGACGTTCATTTGCGATTTTTCGAACCAATCTGAATTTTTGAAGGGAATATCAAATGGCTGACCTGAACGCGCTTGTTGACCAGCTGTCGGAACTGACCGTCCTCGAGGCCGCTGAGCTGTCGAAGATGCTCGAAGAGAAGTGGGGCGTTAGCGCCGCTGCTCCTGTCGCGGTTGCGGCTGCTGGCGGCGCCGCCGCTGCTCCGGCTGCTGAAGAGCAGACCGAGTTCGACGTGATCCTCACCGGCGACGGTGGCAAGAAGATCAACGTCATTAAGGAAGTCCGTGCGATCACCGCGCTCGGCCTGACCGAAGCAAAGGCGCTCGTCGAAGGCGCACCGAAGGCCGTCAAGGAAGGCGTGTCGAAGGACGAAGCCGAGAAGCTCAAGAAGCAGCTCGAAGAAGCCGGCGCGACCGTCGAGATCAAGTAATCTCGCGGCTGCACCCGCAGCTTATGAAGGGGGCGGTCCGGCAACGGGCCGCCCCTTTTCATTTGGGGCATACCGACAAGCTGTTAGGGTGCGATCCGATGGAAGAAGACAGGCCCGTCAGCGTCGGCCTCGGCGGGGACCGCGACGAAATCGCGGCGATCGACGAGGTCGAGATCACGTTCGGCGTCACGCTCGATTATGCGGACGCGCCGACCTTGGCAAACCGCAGGCGACGTGTTCCGCTCGCTGCAGTCCCGCCTCCCCGCCGACGCCGCAAACGCCCCCGACACATGGGATCGGTTCGCCGCCGCGCTGACGCACGATACCGGCGTCGATCCGATGACGATCACGCCCGACAGTCCACTGCTCGATGAAGGGTCGTCGTGGCGCGGTCTCGGCAATCTCAGCAGGATGATGGGGGTACTGCTGATTGCCAGCGCGGCGATCATCGTCCTGCTGGTACTGGCCCTGCGTTAGGTTCCGTTCTGCACATTCGGCACATACCCACCCCGTCGCATTGGATGACCGAGAACGCTTCATCTGACTGATAACGAAAGATTTACCCGCTTCGATCAACGCTGATGCAGAGAGGAGCGCCCCATGACCCGAGCCCTGATCTGCGCCACGATCCTGATGATGTTCCAGACCGCCTGCAGCAGCGCCAACAGTCGCGATTTCGACAGCTCCGACCCAGTGCATTGCATGGTCATTTTTGGAATCGCCGCGAACAGCGCAAGGCAGATGGGGCAGCCCGCAATTGCTGACGAGATGACGAAACGCGTGTCGTTTCTCGCAGAACGCCACGGCGGCGCTGGCTGGATCAAGCAAATCACGCCCCGATCGCAGGAAGTGGGCCGAAAAATGGAGGCCGCGAACGACCAACGCGCGACGATCAAGCTCTTCGACGATTGCGTGGCGGCACAAGATGCCGACCCTCAGTTCCGCGCCAGGACTGGGCGCAAGTGAACTAAGCGAGAGCGGTCGCGCTTACCCCGCATCTTTAGGCACGTAGCGCTTCGCCGCCAGCCGCCCGAACCCATCCGCCGCACGCTCGACCCATAGCGGCCCGAGCCGATCGCTACCCGGCGCAGGCACAGTGCCGATCATGAAGCTGTCGCGCAGCGTGCGGATCGACAGGCCGGCATACCATTTCAGCGCGACCGGCACGATCGGCACGAACATCGGCTTGCCCTGAACATTAACGACCCGCATCTGGTCACCCGACTGGTTGACCTGCCCCTTGAGCATATGGATGCCGCCCGGCGCGATGCTGAACGGCTCCGACCCCGGCGCCATCCGCGCCGCGCCGTGGAAGCCCGCGATCTGCGCGTCCTGATCCGGATTGGCGGCAAACAGCGCGAGCACGGCGCGGACATTGTCGGCGGATTCCGGCCCGCGATTCTGGATGTACAGCTCGAAATCGATGCTCACCATCCCGTCGCGGATCGCCGCGCGCAGCGGGCGGATCTCGGTCACCAGCGGACCGGGCGGCGGCGGTACCGGCGCCATCACTGGCGCTGCGGGCGCTGGACGGGGTGCGGCAGCGGGTTGTGGCGCAGGACGCGGCGGTGTCGTCACACCCGCCCGCGCGGGCGGCCCCGGCGTCGGCGGCGCGGCGATCACCGGCGTCTCGGCAACCTCAACCTCGGCCTCCTCGTCACGGCGGCGGCGGCGTCGCCCGGCAATCGCGATCCCGGCGACCAGCCCCACGACCAGCGCAGCAGCCGCGCCAAGGGCGGGCCACAGCCATGCTGGCAGGGTGTCCGATGCCGCATCGGGCGTGACAGCCGAACTGGCCGCGGGCGCCACCGCCCCCGGCATCCCCCCCGGCTGCGGCGTCGCCACCGGAGTGAAATCAGACGGCCCGAACCGCGTCGGGCTCGCCTGCGGCGTTGGCTGAGCCTCAGGCTGCGCACTCGGCCGGGCAGCAGGCTGAGTCGCGGCTGGACGCGGCGACGGCGTTTCGCGCGGTTGGATCGGCACCGGCGTCACCGTCGGCTGCGGCGCTGGCGTCGGCGTGGGAGTCGCGCGCGGCGTCGGATTGGGGTTGATGTCGAAATCACCGATCGGCGGCGTGATGATCGTCGGCCGCTGGTCGCTCTGGGCAACAGCGGGGCTCGCAAGCAGCAGGATCAGGGTCAGCGCGGTGGTCGCGCGAAGGGTCGTCGCAGTCACCCGCCGCGCCTAGCATGGAGAAGGCGGACCCGCGCATCAAAAAATGCGCAGGCCCGCCGGAAAAGCGACCCGCCCCGGCGCAAACCGGGGCGGGACAGGGATTTCAGGTCAGACCTTGGCCGGAACGCCGACCAGTTCGGCCTCGATATCGGCATACATCGACGGATCGTCCTGGATCGCGATCGGCTCGAGATGCGTGCCGCCATTGCTGCGCCCGATGCGGAACGCGGCGGCAGTGCGCCCCTCGCGTCCATCGGGCAGGCGGTAGCGGGCATCGGCGACCAGGACCGGGGTAAACCCCGCATCATCACCCGCGATTGCGTCGACCGCATCGCGCGACATCGTCACCATCGCCTCCAGCGTGGTCCCGTCACCCGGCGCGATCGTCTGCGCATCCACGCTCGAATCGGCGGGCGGGTTGATCAGCATCCGCTCAATCTCGCTCTGCTGCGCGGCATGTTCGCCGAGCATGAACGCACCGATCCGGACATGGTCGGCGGGCGAACCACCGGCATTGGCGACGGTCAGCTCGAACCCGACGGTCGCACCGCGACGGCTCATGCCGGCACGGATCGGACGCATCGCCAGCTCAAGCTGCGGACGCCCGCCCGCTGGCTTGGCACCGCCGACCATCGCGGCAATATCCGCCGGATCAGCGTCGACCAGCTCAGCATTTTCGAGCGCCGGCTTGGCCTCGTCGGGCTTCACCTTCGTAACAGGCGCCGCACGCTCCGCCAGTTCGGGCTCGCGGCGTGGGGCGATGAACGCGGGTGCTGCGGCCACCGGATTAGCGTCGAGACGCTCAATCAGCGGATCGGGCTTGACTCGCTCGGCAACGGGCGTGCGAACAGGCTCGACCGGCGCAGCGACCGCAACCTCTTCCTCAAGATAAGGCTCATCCTCGCGGCGACGACGCAGCAGCATCGCGCCAGCGATCAGCGCGGCAACGCCGCCCAACGCCGCCAAGATCAGCCACGTCGTGCCGCCACCATCGGTGGCCGACGCGACCGGCTCGGGCGCGACCTCCGTCGCGACCGGATCGGCAACCGGCGGCGCGGCCTGCGTCACGGGCTCAGCCGGCACCGGGGCAGCGGGTGCAGCCTCGGGCGCAGCAGCGACCGGCGCAGCCGGAGCGGCACGCTGTGGCGCCTCGACCGAACGCGTCGGACGCGCCTCAGCCCGGGCAGCAGCGGCACGCTCGCGCGCCTCCTGCTGCGCCTGCTCGGCGACTCCGGGAGCGATCGTCGTACGCGACTCACCCGAAGGCGGAGTCTGCGCGACCGGAGCCTGAACCGGCGGCGGCGTCACCGGAGGGGCCGGGGCCGGCGCAGGCTGGCTTGGCACCAGCACGGTCGGCGGTGCCACCGTCTCCTGCGCCATGGCGGTTGCGGGGAGAGCGGCGGCGGCAAAAAGCAGCGCCACTGCTCGGCGAAGCGCGGGTCGCGCATGATGTGCTGTGTGGGTCATAACGGGGGGTCAACAAGTGGAACCCGCAATTCGTCGCAGCCAGACCTCAAAATTGCGGCGAGTTGTTAGCCGGTATCGGCCAGTCGATGATTCAGCATTACTCGAAAACAAACGGGGACGACTTGCGCCGCCCCCGTGAGTAGTTGAACCTCAACATGAACAATCGTTCAGGGAACGGTCACCGTCTTGAACTCGACACCCTTTAGTTCGGGCAATGCCTGAAGCTGCGGCGTGACAACCTTCAGATCACCGACGACCACCAGCGTCATCTTGTCGATCGGCAACCGCTTCGCCGCTTCGCTGATCTGCGCATTGGTCACCCCCAGCGTCGCCGGGACATAGTTGTCGAGCCAGTCGCGCGGCAGGCCCAGCGCATCGCGCGTCGCCAGCGTGTTGACCAGCGCGCCCGGCGTCGAGTTCTGGATCGCGAACAGCCCGGCCATATATTGCCGCATGCCGCCGGCTTCCTCGTCGCCCGGCGGGGTGGTCTGCAACTCACGGATCTCCTTGAACACCTCGGTCAGTGACGGCCCGGTCGCGGTCGTCGTGACATCGGCGTTGAAGCTCCACACCGCATTGGTCGGCAACAGCGCGACGCTCGACCCCGGCGAGTAGGTGTACCCCTTATTCTCGCGAATATTGCGCGTGATGCGCGAGCTGAACGCTCCGCCCAGCAGCGCATTCATCACCCGCGTCGGGATGTCGCCCGGCGTTCCGGCGTCGGGCGCAGGAAACACCAGGTTGATCGTCGATTGCGGCGAACCCGGACGGTCGATCAGCAGCACTTGCGGCCCGACCTTTGGATTGACCGGGATCAGCGCCCGCTCCGGCCCCGCGGTCCAGCCGCCGAACGCCTTCTCGACCGCCGCCTTCACCGCCGCCGCGTCGAAGCGCCCGGCGATGTAGAGGTGCGACCGCTTTGCGCCGAAGTTCGCGGCATGCCACGCCTTCAGCTTGGCGGCGTCATAGGCGTTAAACTGCGCCGGGGTCGGCAGCACCCGGCCATAGGGGTGGTCGGTGCCGTAATAGGCGCGCGTCACCGCAGCGTTGGCCAGCGTCCCCGGCTGGGTCAGCGCGATCGCGAGGCGGCGGTTCCAGTTCGCCTTGACGCGCGCCAGCTCGGCCTCGGGAAAGCTCGGCCGCTGCGCGACATCGGCGACCAGCCCGATCGCGTCGACCGTGCGCTCCGACAGGACGTTGATCGACACGCCGGATGACGTCGAACCCGACCCGGTCCCGATCCCGCCACCCATCTCAGCCGCCTTTTGCGCGATCTGCGCCGCGGTCATCCCCGCCGCGCCCTCCCGCATCATGTCGAGCGTCAGGCCCGACAGCCAGGTGTCCGGCCCCTCATTGATCGACCCGGTATAGGTCTGCAGCGACACCACCGCCTTGGGCACGACGCCATAGGGGATCAGCGTCACCTTCATCCCGTTGGCCAGGACATAGGTCTCGCTCGCCGGCACCTTGAACGGCTTGGGCGCCGGGATCGGCGGCGGGGTGGTCGGAAGCTCCTGCGCAGCAACGCCCATCGGCGCGGCGAGCAGGGCGGCAGCCGTCAGGCTGGCGATCATGCGGCGCATCTCACTTGCCTCCTTGCTGAGCGGCGGGCGCGGCGGGCTGGGCCGCACCGGGGTCGATGACATAGATCGACCGGTTGGTCGGGCGCAGATATTCCTGCGCGGTCTTCTGGATCAGCTCCGGGGTCACCTTGGCGAACCCGTCCTCAAGGCCGTTGACCTTGTTCGGATCATTGTCGAACAGCGCATAGACGGCGAGCAGATCAATCAGGCCAATCCGCCCGGTCCCGTCGATCGTCGAATAGAGCGAGGACCGCATCTTGGTCCGCGCACGCGTCAGTTCCTCCGCCGTCACCTTCTTGGTGCGCAGCTCCTCGATCACCGCATCGACCGCGCCCTTGATCTCGTCGCGGCTGCGGTTGGCGTCATGCGTGAAGTTGAAGCTCCACAGCATCGGTCCCTGATAGTTGAACATGTTGCCCAGCGGGTTGTTGATCCCGCCGCTCACCTCGCCCGCAATCCCCGTCTCGGCGACCAGCTTGCGGTACAGGCGGCTATCCTGCCCCTTGACCAGCATCTGGTCGATCAGACCCATCGCGAACCATTCGGGCGTGCCGCGTGCAGGAACATGGTACCCCGCCGCCCAGCCGGGCTTGGGCGCCAGACGGTCGGTGCGCGCGCGATACTTCTCTTCGGTCTGGCGCGGCTCGCTGATGTCGGGCAGCTTGACCGGCGGCGCCTTGGGCATCCAGCCATAATATTTCTCGACCATCGCCTTGGTCGCGGCATAGTCGATGTCGCCCGACACCACGAGCACGGCGTTGGACGGCTTGTAAAAGCTGTCGAAGAACTGCTTGGCGTCAGCAACCGTCGCCGCCTCGATCTCCTTCAGCTCCCCGTAGAAGTTATGGCTGTTATACCAGTTGGTATTGGCCAGCATCGGCAGGTCGATCCACGGCCACGTGCTGTACGGCTGGTTGAGGACGTTGACCTTCACCTCGTTGCCGACAACGCCCTGCTGGTTCTTCAGCACCTCGTCGTCGATCACCGGCGCGGACATGCGATCCGCTTCCAGCCACAGCATCCGCTCCAGCGCGTTCGACGGCACCACCTCGAAATAGTTGGTGAAGTCGTAGCGGGTCGATCCGTTCAGGATGCCGCCGGCATTGCTGATCGTGCTGATATGCACGCCCTTGGGCGCATTCTTCGATCCCTGGAACAGCAGATGCTCGAACAGATGCGCAAAGCCGGTGCGTTCGCGCGGTTCGATACGGAAGCCGATGCCGTAGTAGACGCCGACGGTTACCGTCGGGCTCAGCGTGTCCTTCGCCAGCACCACGCGCAGCCCGTTGGGCAGCGTGAAATACTGCATCTCGACCTTGAGCTTCGCCGGCGCGGTCTGCGCAGCGGCAGGCGCGGCGGCCAGCCCGAGCGGCAGTGCCGCCCCGGCCAGCGCGAGCGCTGTGATCCATCGTTTCACGGTCATGGTGATCCCCTCACTTGATCCTATGTGTATGAGGCTACCAGTACAGTCCGCAAAGGCGAAGGGGGATTCTCGCCTGCACCTTGGTACAGGTCTCACAATTCCGGAATGACGACGCCCAGCGGAGCGAGCGCCCCCGCCGCGCGGCTCTTCACCTTGAAGAACCCCGCCGTCGCCAGCGGCCACAGCGCCGCGTCATAGGGATTACGCAGCTGCGCCAGCGGATAGCCGTCGGGCAGGCTGTCACGCAGCGGCCCGACCGTCAGCCACGGCGCGACCAGCGGCAGATCGCCCGGCGCCGGCCAGTCGGCCACCAGCTCGACCGGACAGCCATAGATCGCCCCCGCGCGCGCCGCAGCATCCGCCACCGCACCCTCGGCAAAGCCGCGCGCAGCGGCACTCGCCCCGTCCAGCCCATGCGCGGTGACACCGATCACCCGCGCGGGCGGCGCGAGGTCCAGCGCGTCGAACCCGCTATCGTCGGCATGGATTACCAGCGCATAGCGGCCGGTCGGCATCGCATCGCCCGGCGCTGGCGGGGTCAGCGGCGCATCGCCATCGAACGCCAGCGACTCGGCGTCCTCGTCCAGCCCGTGCGGATCGAACCGCCCTTCGGTATAGCGGCGGATATTCTCCGCCCGCGCCAGATAGTGCTTCCCGCGCGTATGCAGCCCCGCGACCCAGCGCCACGACAGCGTGTTCGACGCCGCATCACCATCGACCAGCTCGCGCAGGAACAGGTCCGCCCCCAGCTGCCACGGCAGCCGCAAGGTGAAGATCCAGATGCTCGCAAACCACATCCGCGCATGATTGTGCAGCCAGCCCTGCGCGCGCAGCTCCACGATCCACGCATCGAAACAATCGATGCCGGTGCGCCCCTCGACCGCCGCCGCGAGCCGCTGCGCAAGCTCCCGATCGCGCGCCACCGCTTCCCGCGCCGCGCCAAGCCCGGCGACATAGCGCTCCCAGATTTCCGGACGCTGCTCCAGCCAGCCTTTGAAATAGCCGCGCCACAGCACCTCGCTGACGAACTTGGCCGCGTCGGAGCCATGCCCCGCCATTGCCGTCTCGATCAATTCGCGCTCGCTGATCAGCCGGCGGCGCACCCAGGGCGACAGCGCCGACACGGTGTCCGCGTCCAGTCCAATGTCGTAATTGCGCCGCGCGGCATAGGCAGCGCCCATCTTCGGCGCGAACGCTTCGGCGCGGGCCAGTGCTGCGGCGCGAGTCGCTTCCCACTGCGCCATGGCAGGATCAGATCCCGCCCTGCGTCACATCGCGCCCGGTCGCTTCCAGCTGGGTGGTCAGGTCGGCGAGGCACGCCTCGACCACCGCCGCTTCAGTCGCGCGGGCGACGAAGTTCGCGCCCACCCGGCCCTCGCGGAAAAACGGATAGCTGCCGATCGCCACGCCCATATGCGCCTTCTCGGTCGCGCGGAGCACATCGGCGACCTCGCTCTCGGCGACCCAGCATCCGATCGTCCCGCTGACCACCGGCTTGCCGCCCTCCAGCGTGCCGGTCAGCGCGTCGAGCATCCCCGCCGTGATGTGCGGCACCCCCGCCATGATGAAGACATTGCCGACCCGGATGCCCGGCGCACCCGACATGCGGTTGGGGATCAGGTCCGCCCCTTCCGGCACCCGCGCCATCCGCAACCGCGCCTCGGTCAAGCCGCCGCGCGTCTCGTAATAGGCCTCCAGCGTCGCGCGCGCCTCCGGGTGGATCACTACCGGCACGCCCAGCGCCGCCGCAATCGCATCGACCGTGATGTCGTCATGCGTCGGCCCGATCCCGCCGGTGGTAAAGCAATAGTCATAGCGGGTGCGCACCGCATCCACCGCCTCGATGATCCGCTCCTGCACATCGGGCACCACGCGCACGTCCGACAGGCGGATCCCCTGCACGTTCAGCCAGATCGCGATCTGCGCGACATTCTTGTCCTGGGTGCGACCCGACAGGATCTCGTCCCCGATGATGACCAGCCCGGCGGTCCAGATGCGCTCGCTCATAAACCCGCCATAGCGCGTGCTTCCAGCCTCGCAAAGTTACCCTTTAGGCCCTATATGGCGCGCATGACTGAATATGTTGCCGTAACCGCCGACACGAACTTCGCCCGCGACGGGGCGATCAAACTTTACGGTCCCGATGGCTTCACCGGGATGCGCGCCGCGGGCAAGCTCGCCGCCGAGATTCTCGACGCGCTCGTGCCGCATGTCGTGCCCGGCGTGACCACGGCAGAGCTGGACGATATCGTCCGCCGCATGACGCTGGATGGCGGCGCGGTCCCCGCGACGCTCGGCTATCGCGGCTACACGCACAGCTGCTGCATCAGCATCAACCATGTCGTGTGCCATGGCATCCCGGGCAACAAGACGCTCAAGGACGGCGACATCGTCAATATCGACGTGACGCCGCTGCTCGACGGCTGGCACGGCGACACCAGCCGCATGTATCTGGTCGGTGACGTGCCGTTGAAGGCAAAGCGCCTTGTCGACGTCACCTATGAATGCCTGATGATCGGCATCGAAATGGCCAAGCCCGGCAACACCATGGGCGATATCGGCCATGCCATTCAGCGCCACGCGGAAAAGCACCGCTACGGCGTCGTCCGCGACTTCTGCGGCCACGGCCTTGGCCGCGTGTTCCATGACGCGCCCGAAGTCGTCCATGTCGGTCGCCCCGGCACCGGCCCTGAACTCAAGCCCGGCATGTTCTTCACGATCGAACCGATGATCAACATCGGCCGCCCGGACGTGAAGCTGCTCGACGATGGCTGGACGGCGGTCACCCGCGACCGCTCGCTCTCGGCCCAGTTCGAACATTCGATCGGCATCACCGAAACCGGCTGCGAAATCTTCACCCAGTCGGCGACAGGCCGCCACAACCCGCCCTACGCCTGATGGCCGACAGCAAGTTCGAACGCCACCGCCAGCCCTGGCGGCAGGACGAGATCCAGAAGCTGCACACGCTGGCGAAGAAGGGCATGGCGCTCAAGGCCATCGCCAAGGCGCTGACCCGCAGCGAAGAATCGGTCAAGGACCGCGCCAAGGAAGACGGCCTGTCGATCGCGAAGCTGCGCTAGCGCTTCCGCTCCCCCAATCTCCAATCGCAACCCCGGCCTTGTGCCGGGGTCCACCGTGCCGCACATCCGGCGCTTGAGCCTCTCGCTTCGCGCCTGCCGCCCGGTGGACCCCGGCACAGGGCCGGGGTGACAAACGTTGGAAAGCGCCCGCCCTGTCCACCCCGTCCTCCTACGACGCCATCATCCTCGGCGCAGGCGCAGCCGGCCTGATGTGCGCGCTCACCGCCGGCCAGCGCGGTCGCCGCGTGCTGCTGATCGACCATGCCGATCAGGTGGGCAAAAAGATTCTGATCTCCGGCGGCGGGCGCTGCAACTTCACCAATCTCGGCATCGCGCCGGACCGCTACCTCTCCGCGAACCCGCATTTCGCCAAGTCCGCGCTGCGCCGCTACACCCAGCATGACTTTATCGAACTGGTCGATCGGCACGGCATCGCCTGGCACGAAAAGACGCTCGGCCAGCTGTTCTGCGACGGCAGCGCCAAGCAGATCGTCGCGATGCTGCTCGACGAATGCGACCGGGGCGCAGTCGAAATCGCGCTCGGCCACACAATCCGCGACGTCACCCACGCCGACGGCAGCTACACCGTCACCTGGGGCGAGCGCACCGCCACCGCCCCCGCGCTCGTCATCGCCACCGGCGGCCCGTCGATCCCCAAGATGGGCGCGACCGGCTTCGCCTATGACCTCGCCCGCAAGTTCGGGCTCAAGGTGGTCGAGCCCCGCCCCGCGCTGGTCCCGCTCACGCTCGGCGGCGACGAAGTGTTGTTCCGCGAACTCTCCGGCGTCGCCGCTCCCGTCGCCGCCCGCGCCGGAAAAACCACCTTCCGCGAAGCCGCCCTCTTCACCCATCGCGGCCTCTCCGGCCCCGCAATCCTCCAGATCAGCTCCTACTGGCGCCACGGCGACCCGGTCGGAATCGACTTCCTGCCCGATCGCGCGCCCGGCTGGCTGACGGAAGCCAAGCGCACCGCCCCGCGCACGACCCTGCGCAAGCTGCTCGGCGAGGCTCTACCCAACCGCCTCGCCGACACGCTCGCCGACCAGCTCGCGCTCGACGGTGAACTCCATCACGCCGCCGACAAGCGCCTCGCCGAAGCCGAACGCGCCCTCGCCGCCTGGACCTTCCACCCCAACGGCACCGAAGGCTACGCCAAGGCCGAAGTCACCATCGGCGGCATCAGCACCGCCGAACTATCCTCCCAAACAATGGAGGCGCGCACCGCCCCCGGCCTCTACGCAATCGGCGAAGCGGTCGATGTCACCGGCTGGCTCGGTGGCTATAATTTCCAATGGGCCTGGTCGAGCGGCTGGGCAGCGGGGATGGCGATTTGACCCCCAAATAATCCTCTCCCGCCAGGGGGAGGTGGCAGCGAAGCTGACGGAGGGGGAGGAAGGGTATCAGCAAGAGGCGATAGCGCACAGCCGTCCTCCCCCTCCGTCGCCTGCGCCGACACCTCCCCCTTGCGGGGGAGGATTTTGCAGGCCGAAGGCACCACCCGATTTCGACCGTTGCCGCCCCCGCCCCGCGCTGCCACAACCCGCGCGGGAGGATCGCCATGCGCACTATCGTTCTGGCCCTCGGCCTGCTGCTCGCCGCGCCCGCGATCGCGCAGGTGGCGCCGCCCGCACAGCCCCCCGCCCTCCAGCCCGAGGCTCAGACCCGCGCCGACACCCTGCTGATTCAGGCCGCCGAACACCTAATCGCCGGCCGCCGCGCCGAAGCGGCGCCGCGGATCCGCGAAGCGCTCGCCCTCGCCGGCCCCGCCGACGATGTCGCAAAGCTCGACGGCGACGACCGATCCAACATCTATTCCCGCTGGATCGAAGCCCGCACCGCCGCAATGAAGGCCCGCGACTTCGCCACCTTCGCCCGCTGGACCTGGCTCACCGCTGCCTATCGCATGAAGGGTGCGGCGGAGCGCTCCACCGAAACCGGCGCGGTCGAACTCGATGACATCAGCGACCTGTTCTACATGACCTACGGCCTCGTCCTCGCCGATGACGAAGCCCGCGCCCGCGCCTTCATCGCCCCCTTCACCACCGCGTCCGATCCGGCGTTCGAAACCGCCTTCGCCAAGGACATGGCGGGCCGCGCGGTCAGCGTCCAGAATTGGGGTGGGCAGGACAAGCCGCGCGCCGCGCGCCTCGTCGCCTTCGCGATCGCCGCCTTCGACCGCCCCGCCGCCCGCGCGCCCGATGCGGTCCGCGACCTCTACCGCGTGCAAGGCGAGATCCTGCGCACCGCCGGAGACTTTGCCGGTGCCCGCGCCGCCTATGCCAGGGCGCGCAAGCCCGGCACGCCGCCCGCCGACGCCGAACTCGCATTGATGTTCGCGATGGGCGAAGTCGATGCCGGCATCCGCATCGTCCAGCAACTGGTCGGCGATAGCCCCGGCAGCCCGCTGTCCCGCCGCGCCGCCGACCGTCTGGTCGAGATCGACGGCCAGACCGGCAGCGGCAACGCCGCCACTATCGCGATCTACGAACGCGTCTGGCCGGTCTATCGCCGCCTGCTGAAGTTCGACGACCTCGCGCTGCAGAATGCCGGATCGATCCTCGCCAACCTCTATGTCGAAACCGGCGACCCCGCGCGCGCCGAACCGATCCTGACCAGCCTGCTCGCCAGCGCCGAGAAGCGCTGGGGCCCGCAATCGAACGGCGCGCTCGGCTATGTCGTCGACCTCGCTGGCGCGGTCGAGGCGCAGAACAGGCTCGCCGAAGCCGAACTCCTCTACCGCCGCATCTGGGCGCTCTCGCTGCGCTACGACCATTTCGAGGGCGATGACTCGCGGGAGGCGTTCGCGGGGATCACCCGCACCCTGCTCGCGCGCGGACTGGTCGCCGACGCGCTCGCCTTCACCGCCGACGGCATCGCTCGCGTTCGCGCCGCCAAGGACATCAATGAATGGCGGCGCATGTTCTACCTGCTCGCCCGCGCCGACGCGCTCGAGGCATCGGGCACGCTCGCCGAAGCGGAAGCCGATGTGCGCGAGGCACTGGCGCTCGGCGACAGCGACGACAAGATGAACATCGCCGCCGCATTCGACGACCCCAATGTCTATGCCCGCGCGCGCCTCGCGCATCTGCTCGAACGTCAGAACCGCGCCGCGCAAGCAGAACCGATCCGCCGCCTGCTGCTCGCCAGGATCGAGGCAAACGACATGATCCCGTGGGAAGGCGAGTACCGCACCGAGGCGTTGCGCGCGCTCGCCGCAAACCTGACGATGCAGGGCAAGGACGAAGGCGCCCGCCTGTTCGCGACCCGCATCGCCGCCGCCACTCGCATCTACGGCGCCGACAGCCCGCAGCTATTGGACGTCGCCGAACCCTTCGCCCGCGCCCTGCTCCAGTCCGGCCGCCCCGGCGCAGCCCTCACCCCCGCCCGCCTCGCCCTCGCCGCCCGCACGTCAGCCCGCTTCACCGGCGACGCAGCGCGCGCCAACCTCAGCGACGTCGCCCTCGCCCGCAAACGCACCGAAGCCGCCCGGCTGATGGTCGAGGCGGCGTGGAAGGCGAGCCGCTAACTTACTTCGTCAGCCCGGCCTCGTGCCGGGGTCCACCGGGATCCTGAGCGCTAGGCAAGAGGCTCGATCGCAGGAAGTGAGGCAGAGTGGACCCCGGCCCGGAGGCCGGGGTGACGATAAAGTGGGAACGCCCCTACTTCACCCCCGCCACCCAATCGTCGATCTTCTTCTCCAGCACCGGCATCGGCAGCGCGCCGGTATCCAGCACCGCCGCATGGAAACCACGCGGATCGAACTTCGCCCCCAGCGCCGCCTTGGCCTTGGCCTTGGCTTTCAGGATCGTCAGCTGGCCGATCTTGTACGACAGCGCCTGTCCTGGCATCGCGATGTAGCGCTCGACCTCGGCGGTCGCGTCGGTCCGCGACATCGGCGAGTTGGTGACCATGTAATCGATCGCCTGATCGCGGCCCCACCCCTTGGCGTGCAGCCCGCTATCGACCACCAGCCGCATCGCGCGCAGCATCTCGTCATTCAGGCCGCCCATGCGCTGATACGGCTCGACCCCGACGTCCAGCTCATCGTGCAGCGTCTCGGCATAGAGCGCCCAGCCCTCGACATAGGCGGTGTTGCCGCCAAAGCGCATGAACGCGGGCAGCGCCGCATTCTCCTGCGCCAGGCTGATCTGGAAATGATGCCCTGGCGCGCCTTCGTGCAGGTACAGCGTCTCCATCCCCCAGGTGTAGCGCGTCGGCAGATCATAGGTGTTGAAGTAGAACACCCCCGGCCGCGACCCGTCCGGCGTTCCCGACGCATAGCTGCCCGCGGCGTCGGTCTTTTCGCGATAGGCCGGCACCGGCCGGATCTCGAGCGGGGTCTTGGGGATCAGCGAGAATTGCTCGCCGATCCGCGCATCCACCCGCTTGCCGATCGCCTCGAACCCGATCCGCAGCGCGTCGGCACTCTCCGGCTGAAAGCGCTTCTCGGTGCGCAGGTGCGTGAAGAATTCCTGCAACGTGCCCTGGAAGCCGACCTTGGCCTTCTGCGCCTCCATCTCGGTCAGGATGCGCTTGACCTCCGACAGGCCCAGCGTGTGGACATACTCCGCGGTCAGCGGCAGCGTCGTGTTGCTCTCGATCGCATAGGCATACAGCGCCGCCCCGCCCGGCAGCGCCGACGTGCCCACGCTGTCGCGCGCGGCGGGGAGATATTCGGTGGCGAGGAACGCGCGGATCTTCTGGTGCGCGGGCAGGATCACGTCGCGGATCTGCGCGGCATAGGCGGCCTTCAGCCGCGCCTGATCCGCCGGCGCAATCCCCTCGGGGAACTTCGTCACCGGTCCGTAAAAGACCGACTCCTCCACGCCCTGCGCGATCAGATTGTCGAACTGCTCGATCATGTTGGTGACGACCAGTTTCGGCTGGACGATCTTGCGCTGCATCCCCTCGCGGAACAGGCCGATCACCCGGTCATAGGCCGCGGCATATTGGACGTTGCGCTTGAGGTTGTTGTCATAGTCCAGCACGGTCTTGAACGGTGCCGCCCCCTGCCCCGATGCAAAGTCCGGATAGAATGCCTGAAAGCCGGTAAAGTGGTCCATCGGCAGATATTTCGACACCGACAGGATGTCCGCCCGGAACCCCTTTTGCGCGCGCAGCTGGTCGGCCTCGAACACGTCATAGGCGATTCTATTGACGCTGGTCAGCTTCGCCCGATCGATCTTGCGCAGCGCGGCCAGATCCGCTTCGCTCGCCGCAAGCTCCGCCGTCAGATAGGCGTCGGTATAATAATTGCCGAGCTGGTCGGCATAGCGCAGGTCGCCGCGAAACAGCGCGTTCAGCGGATTGCGCTTCAACGACGCTTCGTCGCTCGCATGGAACAGCGCCTTGAGCCGCGCATCCTCCGCCCCCTCTCCCGGCAGCGCCGCCGGGGCCGGCTGTTGCTGCGCGGCGGCGGGCATGGCGGATACGCCGGCGAGCAGGGCGGCGAGGAGAAGCGGAACGCGCATCGGGAAGTCCTTGGGAAAAGGTGTGATATGCGGACATTACACCCGCACCGACCCCGCGCAAGGCTGCACCGCAATCGCGCAATCACAGCGCGCCGCTGCCCATTTGTTAGGCAGTTGTTAACCCGCGCCCACGCCGTCCCGCGCATTTGTGGGAGAAGCGCAACTGGCACGGCTTGTGCAGTGTCGCGCGACAGGGGCGTTCCACTTGATCGTGATCCATTCCGCCGTCACCCTGACCGCGGAACCGGACCGATCGGGACTCGCACCGGCGTCACAGAGGGAAGAAACCGTGAAAAAGATCGAAGCCATCATCAAGCCGTTCAAGCTGGATGAGGTGAAGGAGGCGCTTCACGAAGTGGGGGTGTCGGGCATCACCGTGACCGAAGCCAAGGGCTTTGGCCGTCAAAAGGGGCATACCGAGCTGTATCGCGGCGCGGAATATGTCGTCGACTTCCTGCCCAAGGTGAAGCTGGAAGTGGTGGTCGAGGACGCCCTTGCCGAGCGCGTGGTCGAGGCGATTGCCAATGCCGCGCAAACCGGCCGCATCGGCGATGGCAAGATCTTCGTCACTGCGATCGAAACCGCGCTGCGCATCCGCACCGGCGAGCGCGACGAAAACGCGATCTGACGACGCCCCTGAAACGGGCTGGCAGCGCGCAGAATTGACGCACTGCAAAAATTTCACGAAGCTGCATTGCAGCGCAAGATGATTCTCCGCACCCGGACCTCAACCGGGGCGGAGCAGGGCAAAACAGAAAGGGCTTGGTTCCAATGGCTAACACCGCCGCCGACATTCTGAAGATGGTCAAGGATCAGGAGATCGAATGGATCGACCTGCGCTTCACCGACCCCAAGGGCAAGTGGCAGCACCTCACCATGGTCGCCAGCGTGCTGGGCGAAGATGAGCTGACCGACGGCCTGATGTTCGACGGTTCGTCGATCGAAGGCTGGAAGGCGATCAACGAGTCCGACATGATCCTCAAGCCCGATCTGGACGCGGTCTGGACCGATCCGTTCTCGGCCACCCCGATGCTGATTCTGGTGTGCGACATCGTCGAACCCTCGACCGGTGAGCTCTATTCGCGCGACCCGCGCTCGACCGCAAAGCGTTCGGAGGCCTATCTCCAGTCGCTTGGCATCGGCGACACCGTCTATGTCGGCCCGGAAGCCGAATTCTTCATGTTCGACGATGTCCGCTTCGAGAACAGCTATTCGACCAGCTATTACGCGATCGACGACATCGAACTGCCCGGCAATTCGGGCCGCGAGTATGAGAGCGGCAATATGGGCCACCGCCCGCGCGCCAAGGGCGGCTATTTCCCCTGCGCGCCGGTCGACAGCGCCGTCGACATCCGTGGCGAGATGGTCTCGACCATGCTCGAAATGGGCCTGCCGTGCGACAAGCACCACCACGAAGTCGCTGCAGCACAGCATGAGCTGGGCCTGACCTTCGGCACGCTGGTGCAGACCGCCGACCGCATGCAGATCTACAAGTATGTCGTGCATCAGGTCGCCCATGCCTATGGCAAGACCGCGACCTTCATGCCCAAGCCGATCAAGGAAGATAACGGCTCGGGCATGCACACCCACATCTCGATCTGGGAAAAGGGCACGCCGCTGTTCGCGGGCAATGGCTATGCCGGCCTGTCGGAAATGTGCCTCTACTTCATCGGCGGCGTAATCAAGCACGCCAAGGCGCTCAACGCCTTCACCAACCCGTCGACCAACAGCTACAAGCGTCTGGTCCCGGGTTACGAAGCCCCGGTGCTGCTCGCCTATTCGAGCCGCAACCGCTCGGCCTCGTGCCGCATCCCGTACGGCGCGGGCGCCAAGGCGAAGCGCGTCGAATTCCGCTTCCCGGACGCGCTGGCCAATCCGTATCTCTGCTATGCAGCGCTGCTGATGGCCGGCCTCGACGGCATCCAGAACAAGATCCATCCGGGCGACCCGATGGACAAGAACCTCTATGATCTGCCGCCCGAGGAACTGAGCCTCGTCCCCACCGTCTGCGGCTCGCTGCGCGAAGCGCTCGACAGCCTCGAGGCGGACATGGACTTCCTGCTCAAGGGCGACGTGTTCACCAAGGACCAGATCGAAGCCTATGTCGAACTGAAGCGCGGCGACGTTGCACGGTGGGAAATGACCCCGTCGCCGGTCGAGTACGACATGTACTATTCGTCGTAAGACGATCCTTTCGTCGCCGCTTCGGGGGAGGCGGCGCCGGACAGCGAGACGCCCGGACCTGGCAGGGTCCGGGCGTTTTTCGTTGCAGCGCAGCGTGGCGCATCGGCAACGTCACGAATATGTCATCGTATCGCAACCGAAAGGACATGAATATCGCACGGAACTAACATGAATCACGCCTAGCGCGCCCTTCGTCTCTAACCGCCAGATGCCGGCGGGATCTATCGAAACGGGGGAATCCATGTCTCGCTCACGCACGTTGCTCATGCAATCGGTCGCATTCGCCTTCGCCATGGCGCTGCCTATCGCCGCCCAGGCCCAGGAGATTGTCGGCACGGTCACCGATGCTGATGGCACCCGCGCGCTCCAGGGAACGCAGCTGCGCATCGTCGAGCTTGACCGCATTGCCGAAGCCAGCCGCGACGGCAGCTTCCGCTTCGCGGACGTCCCTCCCGGCACCTATACGGTCGAGGCGACCTATGTCGGTTCGGAACCCGTTCGCATGACCGTTCAGGTCGGCGCGAGCGGCGCGGCGACCGCCAACTTCACCCTCGGCGGCGAAGAGGTTGTCATCGTCGGTCAGGCCGCCAGCCTTGCCAGCAGCCTGTCGCGCCAGCGCGCAGCGGACGGTATCCAGAACGTCCTGACCCGCGACGATGTCGGTCAGTTCCCGGATCAGAACGTCGCCGAGGCGCTGCGTCGCGTTCCCGGCATCAACATCCTCGCCGACCAGGGCGAGGGCCGCTTCGTCTCGGTCCGCGGCCTTGATCCCGAGCTCAACGCCGCGTCGATCAATGGCACGCGCATCCCGGCACCTGAGAGCGACGTGCGCTCGGTCGCGCTCGACGTGGTCGCCGCCGAGCTGATCGAATCGATCGAGATCAAAAAGTCGCTGACCCCCGACATGGACGCGGACACGCTCGGTGCGTCGATCGAGATCAACACCGTCAGCGCGTTCGATCGCAAAAAGGACCTGTTCTCGGTCAAGCTTGAGGGCAGCTACAACAACTACGCCGACTCGCTGACCCCCAAGGGCAGCTTCGACTTCTCGACCCGCATCACCGAGAATTTCGGCATCGCGGGTGGTGTCAGCTATTATCGCCGCAAGTTCGAGACCGACAATATCGAGGCAGCAGACTGGAACGAAGACGGCGGCATCTATTATGCCGAGGAAGTCCAGTATCGCGATTACAATGTCGAGCGCGAGCGGATCGGCGGCTCGCTGAGCCTCGACCTGCGCGCGGGCGACAGCACCACCCTTTATGCACGCGGCCTTTACAGCCAGTTCTCAGACCAGGAATATCGCGGCGACGTGATCCTGATCATGGACGAGGCGCCGGCCTCCGGTACCGCGACCTCGGCCTTCTTCACCGATGCCGATGGCCGCATCGAAGTGCGCCGCCGCATGAAGGACCGGTTCGAGGAGCAGAAGATCAAGTCGCTGACCGTGGGCGGCAAGACCGAAACCGGCCCCTGGACCTTCACCTATTCTGGTGCCTATTCGGAGGCGAGCGAAGTCGAGAATGGCTCGGTCGACCCCACCCGCTTCCGCGCGCGCTTCGATGGCAACGGCGTCGATGTGAATTTCGACTACACCGATCCGCGCCGGCCGCTGTTCACCGTCTCGGGCAACACCGCCCGCTTCAACGATCCGGCACGTTACACCTTCAACGAGCTTGAGCTGAGCGTCCTCTCCGATTCGCAGGATAAGGAATGGACCGCGCGTGCGGACGTGTCGCGCGAGTTCGCCGGCGAAGGCGGCAGCTTCACTGTCCAGGGCGGCATCAAGTCGCGCTGGCGTGAAAAGGCCTATAATTTCGACGGCCTTGTGTTCGACGGCTATGACGGCACCTACACACTGGCGAATGTGCTGGGCGACCAGACCTATCGCATCCAGAACATCCTGCCGCTGCCTTCGCAGACCGCGCCTACCGAATTCTTCAACACCAACCGGTCGCGGTTCGAACTCAACGCGCTCGACTCGGCGATCAACTCGGCATCGTCCGACTATGCGATCGACGAGGATATCCTGGCCGGTTATGTGCTCGGCCGCTGGGACAGCAGCACGCTGCGCGTGATCGGTGGCGTCCGCGTCGAACGCACGCGCAACGACATCCGCGGCTTCCTGGTCGAAAGCGACGGCAGCGACGCGACCGTCACGCCCAACCGCTTCACCCGCAGCTACACCGACTGGCTGCCCAGCGTTACGCTGCGCTATGCGCCGTCGCGCGACGTCGTGCTGCGCCTTGGCGGCTACAAGGCGCTGGTGCGTCCCAAGCTCTCCAACCTGGCCCCACGCTTCGTGATCAACGAGGATCTGGAGGCGGAGTTCGGCAACCCCGATCTGCGTCCGTACAGCGCCTGGAACATCGACGCCTCGGCCGAGTGGTATTTCGGCAAGAACGCAGCTCTCACCGCCGGCGTGTTCTGGAAGTCGATCGATGACTTCATCGTCACCGTCCGCGACACCGACCCCGGCACGGCATACGGCGTTGACTACGAGGAAGCGGTGACGTTCCAGAATGGTGAGAGCGCCAAGGTCAAAGGCATCGAACTGTCCTTCTCGCAGCAATTCTCTTCGCTCCCCGCGCCGTTCGACGGGCTGTTGTTCAACGCGAACTACACCTTCACCGACGCCACCGGGACGGTATTCATCGACGGCAACCCGAACGATCCGCGCATCATCACCCTGCCCTCGGCGTCGAAGCATACGTTCAACGTCGTGCTCGGCTACGAAAAGGGGCCGATCTCGCTGCGCGTTGCCGGCACCTATCGCGACAAGTATCTCGACGAGCTGGCCGACACCGCAGAAGAGGATCGCATCGTCGACAATCACTTCCAGCTCGACCTGTCGGCGAAGTATCGCGTGACCAAGGGCGTGCGTCTGTTCGCGGAGTGGATCAACGTCACCGACGCGCCCTATTTCGCCTATCAGAATTTCGGCGGCGCCAAGCGTATCCTTCAGTATGAAAAGTACAGCTGGACCGCCAAGTTCGGCGTCAGCGCCAATTTCTGATCCGGAGTAGTCACGCGTGAGATTGCAGCAAATCCGGGCATTCGCCTTTCCCCTCACGGTCGCGCTGGTCGCGGCCGTGAGCCACGGGGCACTGGCACAACAGGCGGCCGACCCGCTGCCCAGAACCACCGGATTTGCGATTCCGACGACGACGGAGGATGGCGCCCCCATCCCCCGTTCGCCGGGCAAGCCCTATGCGCCGCGCAACCTTGCCGACCGCATCGTCCTGACCCCCGGCGCCGACCCGTCGCGCGAAATGGCGGTCGCCTTCCGCACCGATACGGCGCAGACGACGGCGCAGGCGCAGATCGCCGTCTCGGTCGACGGCCCGACGCTTGAGGAACAGGCCCGCACCGTCTCCGGCATCACCCTTCCGATCGACAGCAGCTATGGTCCGGCGCTCTACCACCAGTTGCGCTTCACCAATCTGACCCCCGACACCGTCTATGCCTATCGCGTCAAGGGCGCGGCCGGCTGGAGCGAATGGTACCAGTTCCGCACCGCCGCAGCACAGGCCAAGCCGTTCCGCTTCCTCTATCTCGGCGATGTCCAGAACGGCATTCTCACCTACGCCAGCCGCGTGATCCGCCAGGCATATCTCAGCCATGGCGACATCCGCCTGACCGTCCATGCCGGCGATCTGGTCGGCCAGCGCGACGATCTCGACCATGACGATGAATGGGGCGAGTGGAACCAGGCCGGCGGCTATAACTACGCCAGCGTGCCCCAGCTTCCGGCGACCGGCAACCATGAATATGCCGACCTGATCCTGCCCGACGGCACCGAGAGCCGCGTGCTCGGCCCCTATTGGCACGCCCAGTTCGCGCTGCCGAAAAACGGCGCGGACCCGGTCAAGGCGACCACCTATTTTGTCGACTATCAGGGCGTGCGCTTCATCGTGCTCGACGGCACGGCGGCGATCGATCTCGGCTCGATGCAGCAGCAGACGGCATGGCTCGACTCGACGCTCGCATCGAGCAAGGCGAAGTGGAATGTCGTGCTGTTCCACCAGCCGGTGTTCACCTGCGCCCGCCCCAAGGACACCGCCAAGATCAAGGCCGCGTGGAAGCCGGTGTTCGAGGCGCGCAAGGTCGACCTCGTCCTGCAGGGCCATGACCATTGCTATGCCCGCCTGACCAGCGAAGCGGGCCGCGAGGCAAGCGCCAAGGCGCGCGCGGACGGCTCGATCCAGGGCCCGGTCTATCTCGTCTCGGTCACCGGATCGAAGATGTACGGCCTCAACAATCGCGCGCGGACCCAGCCCGACCGGACGGCGGAAGCGACCGAACTCTATCAGATCGTCGATGTCGACGGCGCCAGCCTCAAATTCCGCACCTACACTGCGTCGGGCCGCCTCTATGACGGGTTCGACCTCGCGAAGGGCACCGATGGCCGCAACCGGTTGAGCGAAATTGCCGAGCCGAAGATCGCCGAGCGCTTCTGCTCCGGCCCGCGCGATGCGGGCGGCAGCCAGACGATCGGCCCGGATGGCGGGAAATGCGCCGCCGAATTCAAGGATTGATCCGCTGACCCGCCTGCTGATCGCCGCTGCCCTGCTCCCGCTCGCCGCCTGCGCCGCGGGGAAGCGCGACATCCCGGTGGTCCCCACCACCCCCGCCGCCAGCGTGCAGGCACGCGGCCAGACCGATGCGGTCGGCACCGCCAATGCCGATGCGGCGGACGATCCCGCGATCTGGCGCAACCCGGCGAACCCCGCCGCCAGCCTGATCGTCGGGACGGACAAGAAGGCCGGACTTCACGTCTATGACCTGACCGGCAAAGACCGCTTCTTCATCGACGCGGGTCAGGTCAACAATGTCGACCTCAAGGACATGGGGCCGCTCGGCATCATCGTCGCGGCGAGCGACCGCAACGATCGCAAGAACGCCAAGCTCGCGCTGTTCCGCCTCGACACGGCGGCGGTGAAGCTGATCCCGCTCGGCACCATCCCGGTCGGCGCTGGCGAAGCCTATGGCCTGTGCCTCATGGCGGTCGGCAACACGCTGCACGCGTTCAACGTGATCAAGGACGGCACGATCCGCCAGGTCGCACTCGACCTGTCGGGCGCGGCCCCCACCGGCACGATCGTCCGCACGATGAAGCTCGCCACCCAGTCCGAAGGCTGCGCCGCCGATGACCGCACCCAGCGCCTCTATGTCGGCGAGGAAAATGTCGGCCTCTGGCGCTTCGACGCGCGCGCCGACGGCCCGGTGGCCGGCACGCTGATCGCGCCGGCTGATGGGCAAAAGCTGGTGGTCGATGTCGAGGGCGTGACCCTTGCACCTGAAGGGACCGGCAATGGCGGTTACGTGATCGTCTCCAGCCAGGGCGACCACGCCTATACCGTCTATCGCCTGTCCGATGACTCCTATGTCGGTCGCTTCCGGATCGCTGCGGGCAGCACCATCGGCGCGACGGAAGAAACCGACGGGATCGATTTCGCCCCGGGCGATTTCGGTCTCACCTATCCCGGGGGCCTGTTCGTGGCCCAGGACGGCTACAACCCGCCCTACGCCCAGAATTTCAAATATGTCGCCTGGGCGGACATCAAGGCGGCACTGGGGATCGAGTAAAGTCTATTTGCAGGACATCTCGCGGGACAAAGCGACACTCCCGTGAAGACCGGCGACGCGTTGTGCCGCGACATGTTCGCATCGCGCAATTTTGCGCTCCAACAGCGAATCGATACCGCATATTCGAATTGACGAAACAACGCCTTCGCCATTCCCTTTCACCGGGCGCGCGCTAGGGTGTCGGAATGCTGAAACTCCTCGCGCCGCTCGCGCTCCTCGCCGCCCTCCCAGCCGCAGCGCAGACGCCCGCCGAAAGCAAGATGGCAACGACCATCACCGCCGAAACCGACCGCCACGTCGCGCTGCTCGAACGCCTCGTCAACCAGAACTCGGGCTCACTGAACATCGATGGCGTGACCAAGGTCGGCGCGATGGTCCGCGCCGAACTGGAGCCTTTGGGCTTTGCGGTCGAGTGGATCGACATGAAGGAAACCGGCCGCGCCGGGCATCTGGTCGCGACCCATACGGGCAACGGCAAGGGCAAGCGCATCCTGCTGATCGCGCATCTCGACACCGTGTTTGAACCCGAAAGCCCGTTCCAGACCTTTGTCCGCACCGGCGACCGCGCCACCGGCCCCGGCATCGGCGATGACAAGGGCGGGATCGTCGTCATCATCGCCGCGATGCGCGCGATGCAGGCGGCGGGAACGCTCAAACATGCCGATATCAAGATCGTGCTGACCGGCGATGAAGAGCGCACCGGCGCCCCGCTCGCCATCGCCCGGCGCGACCTGATCGCTGCGGGCAAATGGGCCGATGTCGCGCTGGAATATGAAAACCTCGCGCGGGAGGATGGCAAGGACACCGGCACCGTCGCCCGCCGCAGTTCGGTCAACTGGACGCTGCGCACCACCGGCAAGACCGGTCACAGCAGCGGCGTATTCGGCGCCTCGCTCGGCTATGGCGCGGCGTTCGAACTCGCGCGCATCCTCGACGAATTCCGCCGCACGCTGCCTGAGCAGAATTTGACCTTCAATGTCGGCGTGATGGCGGCGGGCACCCCCGCAACGCTCGCCGACAACAATTACCAGATGAGCGCGGGCGGCAAGACCAACATCGTCGCGGCCGAAGCGGTGGCACGCGGCGACCTGCGCGCGCTAACCCCGGAGCAAGAGGCCAAGACCCGCGCCGCAATGATCGCGATCACGGCGAAGAGTCTGCCCGGCACCACCGCCAGCCTCGACTTTCAGGAGGGCTATCCGCCGATGGCCCCGACCGACGGCAACCGCGCGCTGCTGGCCAAGCTCAACGCGGTCAATCGCGACCTCAAGCTCCCCGAAATGGCCGAAATGGACCCCGCCCGCCGCGGTGCCGCCGACAGCGCGTTCGTCGCGGCTGACGTCGACACGCTCGCCGGCCTCGGCGTCGCGGGCGGCAATGCGCATGCCGAGGGCGAGTGGATCGATCTCAAATCGATCCCGCTCCAGGCCCTGCGCAGCGCCGCCTTCATCACCCGCCTGAGCCGCGAAAAGCGCAACTGACGGAACGCTTCAGCATCCCCGCGCGTCGTGCGGGGATGCTGAACGCCCTAGCCCTCAACTGCACGCTCAAGGCCGACGAGTCCGAGCGCTCCTCCACCGATGCGATGATCGCGGTCCTCGCCGATAGCTTCGCCGAGCACGACGTCACCATCACCGAAACCGTCCGCATCGCCGCGCTGAACATCAAGCCTGGCGTGTCGTCCGACGAGGGCGAAGGCGATGACTGGCCCGCGCTGCGCAAGAAGATCCTCGCCGCCGACATCCTCATCTTCGGTGGGCCGATCTGGATGGGCCAGATCTCGAGCATCGCCAAGCGCGTGCTCGAGCGGATGGACGCCTTCATCTCCGAAACCGACGATCAGAGCCGGATGCCCTCCTATTCGAAGGTCGCTATCGCCGCGATCGTCGGCAACGAAGACGGCGCGCATTTCAGCTCGGCCCAGCTGTTTCAGGCGCTGAACGATGTCGGCTACACCATCCCCGCGGTCGCCGCCTGCTACTGGGTCGGCGAAGCGATGGGTTCGACCGACTTTCAGGACCTCGACAAGACGCCGAACAAGGTCACCGAAACCGCCGCGATGGTCGCCGGCAACGCCGCGCACCTCGCCGGGCTGCTCAAGGCCAAGCCCTACCCCGGCCAGGACTGACACTCACGGGATCAACAGCGTCGCGCCCATCGTCTCCCCGGCGGCGATGGCGCGATGCGCTTCCGCCGCCTCCTCAAGGGAATAGCGCCGCCCGATCTCGACCTGCAGCACGCCGCGCGCGACGAGATCGAACACTCGCGCCACACCCGCCGCGCGCTCTTCGGGCGTCACATAATAATGGTAGAGCGTCGGTCGCGTCACGAACAGCGAGCCATGTTGGCTCAGCGTCCCCAGATTGACGCCCGTCACCGGCCCGCCCGCGTTGCCGAAGCTGACGATCATCCCCCGCCGCGCAGTGGACTTGAGCGACGCCCCCCAGGTCGACCCACCGACCCCGTCCAGCACCACCGGCACGCCTTCGCCCCCGGTGATCTCCCGCACCCGCGCGGCGATGTCTTCGTGCTTATACTCGATCACATGATCCGCCCCGATCGCCCGTGCGCGCTCGGCTTTGTCCGACGATCCAACCGTACCGATCACGGTTGCGCCGATATGCTTCAGCCACTGGACGATCAGCTGCCCGGTCGCACCCGCTGCGGCGTGGACCAGCACCGTCATCCCCGGCTGCACCCGCGCGCACCGTTCGATCAGATACTCCGCAGTACAGCCCTTCAGCGTCACCGCCGCCGCGACGTCGAACCCGATGCCATCGGGGATCGCCAGCAACGCGTCCGCCGCGACATTGCGCGCGCTGGCATAGGCACCAAGCGTCGGGCCATAGGTCGTCACCCGGTCGCCCGCTGCGAACGCCGTCACCCCCTCCCCCACCGCCTCGACCACCCCGGCCGCCTCGCTGCCAAGGCCACTCGGCAGCGGCACCGGGTACAGGCCCGAGCGATGATAGGTGTCGATGAAGTTCAGCCCCACCGCTTCGTGCCGCACGCGCACCTCGCCCGGGCCGGGCGATGGCAGATCGACCTCGACCCACTCGATCACCTCGGGCCCGCCGTTCGCCCGGATCACTGCCTGCCGCGCCATAACCTCATCTCCAGTTTCAGGTTGCAACCCGTGCCCCCGCTCGCCACATAAAGCTCCATACCCGAACCTCAAATTTTCGGAGAGCGGAATGCGCAGCTATTTGAAACACTATATCGGCGGCCAATGGATCGAAAGCGAAGGCGGCACCCGCCATCAAGTCATTGATCCAGCTACCGAATCTCCCACCTCTGAAATCACCCTCGGCTCGCAAGCCGATGTCGACAAAGCCGTCGCCGCAGCACGCACCGCGTTCGAAACCTTCTCCCGCACCAGCGTCGAGGATCGCCTCGCCCTGATCGAGCGCGTCATCGCCGAATATCAGAAGCGCATGGACGACATGGCGGAGGCGATCAGCGCCGAAATGGGCGCCCCCCTGTCCCTCGCCAAGACCGCGCAGGTCGGATCGGGCATCGGCCATCTGATGTCCGCTGCGCGCGCACTCAAGGACTTCGCGTTCGAGGAGCAGGTCGGCAACAGCCTCGTCGTCCACGAACCGATCGGCGTCGTCGCGATGATCACACCCTGGAACTGGCCGCTCAACCAGATCGTGTCCAAGGTCGCTCCCGCGCTCGCTGCAGGCTGCACGATGATCCTCAAGCCCAGCGAGGAAGCACCCGGCTGCGCGGTGATCTTTGCCGAAGTGATGGACGCGGCGGGCGTGCCTGCGGGCGTGTTCAACCTCGTCAATGGCGACGGCCCCGGCGTCGGTACCGCACTGTCGCAGCACAAGGGCGTCGACATGGTGAGCTTCACCGGATCGACCCGCGCCGGGATCGCGGTCGCCAAGAACGCCGCCGACACGGTCAAGCGCGTCCATCAGGAACTGGGCGGCAAGTCGCCCTCGCTGATGCTGGAGGGCGCGGATGTCGGCGCGGCGGTCAAGGGCACGTTGTTCAGCGTGCTGATGAACTCCGGCCAGAGCTGCATCGCGCCCGCCCGCCTGCTCGTCCCCGCCGCGCTGGAGAAGGAAGCCGCCGCCGCCGCTGCCGAGATGATGAAGGCCACCAGCTGCGGCGACCCCGCGCAGGAAGGCCGTCATCTCGGCCCGGTCGTCAACAAGGCGCAGTGGGAGAAGATCCAGGGCCTGATCCGCAAGGGGATGGAGGAAGGCGCGACGCTGGAAACCGGCGGCCCGGGCCGCCCCGACGGCATCGAAACCGGCTATTTCGTCAAGCCGACGCTGTTTTCCGGCGTGCGCAACGACATGACGATCGCGCGCGACGAGATCTTCGGCCCGGTCGTCACGATCATCCCTTATGACAGCGAGGAGGACGCCGTCCGCATCGCCAACGACACCGACTACGGCCTGTCGGCGGTGGTGTTCGGCAGCCCCGAAGCGGTCAAGCGCGTCGCCCCGCGCCTGCGCGCCGGCATGGTCTATATCAACGGCGGCCAGCCCAACCCCGACCTGCCCTTCGGCGGCTACAAACAGAGCGGCAACGGCCGCGAGCACGGCAAATACGGGCTGGCGGAGTTCATGGAAGTAAAGGCGCTGGTCGGCGCGCTGGCGTGACCCAAATCCCTCCCCTGAGCGTACTCAGGGGAGGGATGATCGCTATCGGTAATCTTCCCGAACCCAACGCATTTGCGTGGGCGGCATGTCGTTGCCAGTCAGCTCAAGCGTGCGCTTCGCTGCCCCGCGAATGGCGTCAGCGGAATCGGGGGAGCAGTTGTCCTCTTTAATCGACAATCCGGGCCATGGCGCGGTCGTCACTCGGCCGCCCTCCGCGAGCGGGCCGCAACTGACATCCCATACTTCAACATGCGTGACGCGACCGCTGGCATCGCGCGCCATAATCCTGGCGCCCGAATAGCAGTATAGCGGTTTAACCCCTTCTCCAGACGCGCAGGATTGCTGCAAGATCAGGGGATCGCCCGGCGCAACGACATATCGCCCGGTTTCCCAACGCTTGGGTGCGCGCTGTTCAGCCGTCGTAGCGACGTAGCTCAGCGCCTCGCCATCCCGTATCACTGCCCAGTCGGCACAATCTGGCCACCGCTCCACCGGCTTGCGTTCATCAAACCGGCAATCGGCCTTGACCGATCGCCACACTCCGTTGCGCAAGGTGGGCGCTGACGGATCAGGCGCGAAAAACGGTCGGTCGGATATGACCGCGTTGCACCCGCTCAAGGCGGGCATAAGACAGGCGAGCAATGCGGCAGCGATATATCGCATACCGCATTGCTATGATATTTTGCGTCAGTCGAACAGCTCTTCCAGAAAGCTCTTCTTGCGCTTTTGCTTGTAATAGCGCGGGTCGTGGCCCTGATGGCCATATCCGCCGCCATAGCCCGGCTGCTGCTGCGGATAGCCGCCGCCCTGCTGTGGCCACGGGCTGCCCTGTGGGGGCATCGGCGGCTGGGGCGGCATCGGGGGTTGTGGCGCCTGCGGTGCCGTCGGAGCCTCGCCCATGCCGCTGCGCTCAATGATCTTGTCGAGTTCGCCACGATCCAGCCAAATGCCCCGGCATTGCGGGCAGTAATCGATCTCGATCCCCTGCCGGTCGCTCATATGGAGCCCGGTCTTGCATACGGGGCACAGCATTCCGGCAACGGCTTCGGCGGTTCGCATGATCTCTCCTCTACAGGTTTCAGACAGAAGCTAGGAACCGCCCAGCCTTCACGCAACCGGCCAGAACCACAGGATCAGCGGCGGCCCGACGATCAGCACGATCAGTGACAATGGCGCGCCCAGCCGCGCATAGTCGCTGAACCGATACCCGCCCGGCCCCATTACCAGCGTGTTGCACTGATGCCCGATCGGCGTGAGGAAATCGCACCCCGCGCCTACCGCCGTCGCCATCAGGAACGCTTCAGGCCGCAACCCCAAATCGCCGGCAAAGGTCGCGGCGATCGGTGCCATTACCAGCACCGTCGCGGCATTGTTGAGGAACGGCGTCACCGCCATCGCCGCCGCCATGATCAACGCGACCGCGCCCCATGGCGGCAACCCCGCCGCCGTCGCCGACAGCCATTGTCCGATCAGCTCGGTCACGCCGGTGCTGCGCAGCGTATCGCTGACGGGGATCAGCGCACCCAGCATGATCAGGATCGGCCATTCGATATGGTCATAGGCGTCGCGCACCGGCAGCGCGCCGAGCAGCACCACTGCCGCCGCCGCGGCGAAGAACGCGATCGTCACCGGCACCGCGCCGGTCGCGGTCGCTGCCATCGCCACCGCCAGCACCGCGATCGGCAACAGCCCCTTGCGCACACTGCCCAGCCGCAACTCGCGCTCGGCCAGCGGTAGCGCGCCCAGCTCGGTCAGCGTCTGGGGCAGAATGCCGAGCGGCCCCTGCAGCACCACGACATCGCCCGCGCGGAACACGACATTGGGCATGCGCCGCACGATCCGCTCGCCCTGCCGCGACACCGCGATCAGGTTGATGCCATAGCGCTGGCGCAGCATCAGCGATCCCGCAGTGCCGCCGACCAGCGACGACCCGGCGGACACCACCGCCTCGATCACCCCGATCTCCTCGCCCTCCGGACTTTCCGGCGCCTCGCTCGTCCCGACAAAGTCGAGCTTGTCGCGCGCGATCACTCGCTCCAGGCCGTCGGGCGACCCACCCAGGATCAGGATATCACCCTCGTTCAGCACCGTGTCCGAAAGTGGCGTCGCGCGCACGCCGTCGCGCAGGAACATGGTGATCGCGACTTCATATTCGTGCCGCTCGATGAAATCCGCCACGCGCTCGCCATTGGGCGTGGACTGCTCGACGATCTTCGCCTCGGTCGCATAGTCATGCACATCCAGCGCCTCGCCCATCGTCGGCGCGGCGCGGCGGTCGGCGGGCAGCAGGCGATAGCCAAAGCGCAGGAACACCAGGCCCACCAGCGTCAGGCCGATCCCAACCGGGGCGTAATCGAACATGCCGAACGGCTCGCCGGTCATCTCCTGCCGCACCCGGCTGACGATGATGTTGGGCGATGTGCCGATCAGCGTGATCAGACCGCCGAGCAGCGAGGCGAACGCCATCGGCATCAGGAACACGCTGGGCGAGCTTTTCGATTTCTTCGCCATCTGGAATGCAGCCGGCATCATCATCGCCAGCGCGCCGATATTCTTGACCAGCGCAGAGCCCAGCCCGACACTCGCGGACAGCAGCAACAGCTGTGAACTGACCCGCGTCACCCGCTTCTGCAGCAGGCGCATCAGCTGTTCGATCACGCCCGACCGCTGCACCGCGCCCGACAGGACCAGCGCCGACCCGACAATGATCACGATATCATCGGAAAAGCCCGAAAACGCGTCCTCGGGCGCCACGATCCCGGCGGCCACTGCCGCCAGCAGCGCCAGCACCGCGACCATGTCGTAGCGCAGCTTCCCCCATAGAAACATGCCCATCATGCCGATCAGCACGACGACGGACAGGATCTGCGGCAATGTCATAAGGCCCCCATGCGCGCTTAACGCGACGAGGGCGAGGGGGTTGCGTGGATTAGTGGACGGTGCCCACCGCGCGGTTCACACTCATCAGCACGATCAGCCGTTCGATCTGGCGCCAGCGGCAGAAATTGATGTGGTTGCCCAGGTCACGGAACTTGTCTGCCCGCGCCGCCGCTTCCAGTCCCGCATCGTCACCGAACGCACGGATCAGGTCTGCCGCGTCGAAGACATGGGCGCGGTCGGCGAGATAGGGGATGGGCGACATCGGATATCCTTGCAAAGCTCATGCGCACGCACGCACCGCGCGTGCCAGCTTCGCCCGATCCCCGCGCGGCTGCGGCTTGCGAGGGTAAATTGCTGGAAACCATAGGTCTTTGGGCCGTGCCGCGCGTGCCGTGACGGGACAGTGGCGTCCCGGCGCGGGACGTGGCATGGCGCGGGGATGAGCCGTTCCTCCAAGCCCGCGCCGATCGCCGGCGGCGCCCTCCTCGCCCTCTCGCTGGTCGTCGGCACGGTTGTCGGCGTGCGTCAGGGGCAACCCTCGATCGGATTCCTCGCCGGGCTTGCGATTGGCATCGCCCTGCTCGTGATCGTCGCGCTGATCGACCGGATTCGCGGCAGCCGCTAAGGCTTGCGGGCGCGGTCGCCGCGTGCGACGTTCCGGAAATGCTGAACGCTTTCGTCATGTTAGCCGCGATGGCGGGGTCGCCACTCGAGACCAAGCCGCCGCTCGCGCCGCTGGGAAAATGGCGGGTCGATTGGGGCGACACGAATTGCCTCGCCATGCAGAATTATGGCGACGCATCCGCACCGACCACCTTCGGGTTCAAGCCGTCGCTGAACGGCGACGTGATCCGCGTGATCATCACGCGCAAAGGCCCCTATCAGGACGCCGCCCATTTTCCGGTAGCGCTGGGCGACGTAAAAACCACGGCTCTGGGGTTCAGGCCCACCAAAACGGACCGTGAGATGTTCTGGATCAACATCCCCCGTGCGGACTTCGACCGTCTGGCCGCGCTGCCGACCCTCGCGATCAAGGGACGCAGGCTCGATTTCGTCCTGTCGACAACGGGCTTTGCCGCCGCAATTCGGGCGCTGGACACCTGCAACGAGAATCTGCGCGCGCATTGGAATGCAGATGAGGCAGGGGTTCAGCGAATCGGCACAATGGCCACGCCGCTGCGCGCGCCCGCACGGCTGGTGTCGTCGGCCGACTATCCGGACCAGGCGATCTTCGAAGGTCGCGACGGCACGACCGGCGTCTCGCTCCTGATTGACGAGAAGGGCGCGCTCAAGGACTGCGTTGTTGAACAGGCCAGCGGCGTCGCGACCCTGGATGCGCAGACCTGCATCCTGTTCCAGACGCGCGGCAAATTCTCCGCCGCAAAGGACAAGGAGGGCAAAGCGATCAAGAGCCGCCTGACCTATCGCTTCCGCTGGAAGACCGGCTGAGGCCGCCCGGCGCTCACACCAGCGCGCGGTGCATCCACACCACCCGCCCGACCACGTCGATCCCCCGCGCGGAGACGATCTCACGCCCGTAATCCGGGTTGTCGCTGACCAGCTCGACCTCGCTGCCCATTAGCCTCAGCCGTTTGACCGCGAGCATGCCGTCGCGGCGGAAGACATGAATCGCCGCGCGCGGCCCGGGCACCCGCCGCGCGCCATCGACCAATATCTCGTCGCCGTCGCACAGCGTCGGCTCCATCGACGCCCCCTCAACCCGAATCGTCGATGCCATGGCAGCGCGCACGCCCAGCCGCCGCAGCAATGCCGGGTCGAGCAGCAACGGGCTCGCCCGCTCGCTCTCCACCACCCGCCCGCGCCCGGCCGCCGCCCCTGCATCGACCCGCGCCACCGCCACCAGCCCCTCGACCGCCGGCCCGCCCAGCGCCGCGTCCGCCAGCCCGAGATAGCGCGCCAGCCGCCGCCGATCGCCTTCCGCCAGCACCCGTGGGCTGCCCCGCGTCACGAACTGCTGCAAATACGCCGCGTTGCGCCCGATCAGCCGCGACAGCGCCGCCAGCGACTCCCCCCGCGCCTCCGCCGCCTGCGCCAATGCGCGCCGCTGATCGTCCGATTCCATCATCGCATCATAGCCGCAGGATTTTTCCTAGACAAGTTGGAAATGAGAACATCTAAAGAACATACGAGTCGGGGAATGGCCCCGCGAGTCGAGGAAGGGCGATGGCGATTCTCGGAAAGATTGAGCGATATTTGCGGCGGTACGACATGCCGCGCACCAAATTCGGGCGGCTGGCGGTCAACGACCCCCGGCTGGTTGATGACTTGCGCAACGGCCGTGCGCCGGGGCCGGAGCTATGCGAGCGGATCGAGGCGCAGCTGTCCCGCGCGCCCGCTGCTCCGGATCAGGGAGACGCACGATGAGCCGCGGACCCGATGCCGGCACGCTGCTCGAACGTGCCCTGCTGCGTCACGCTGCCGTGGGGCAGATCGACCTGTCGATCGTCTCGGCCGGCTGGACCCGCTGGGCCAGCGCGACCTTTGTCGGCGCGCGCCACGACCTGCTCCTCACCGCCAGCCCTTCCCCAGCACTCGACAACTGGATCGCCGATCTGCCCGAAGCCGACTTCACGCTCCGCCGCCACCTCGTCGCCGAACTGACGGTCGAATCGCGCACCCGCGTCGACGACCGCGTCGACGTGCGGATCGGCGTGCTGACGGTCGAGGACAGGTGAGGCGTTAGCGGCTCACGCCCGCATCGCCATCCGGCGCAGCTCGGACAGCGTGTCTTCCAGGCTGCGCTCCGTTTCGGGCTCCGGCTCCGGTGCGGCAGGACCAAATTTCGACAGCCCCCGCTCCAGCCGGTCGAGCAGCGCATGCACGCTCGCCTCGGTCTGCGGTGCGGCGATGGCGGGCGCAGCAGGCGCGGGTTCAGGCGCTGGATATGGCTCCAGCGCAGGCGCCGGGCGCACCGCCGGGGTCAGCTCGAACGTCTCGAACCGCTCGCCCGAATCATAGATCGGCGCACGCGGCGCGCGGCGGCGCAGCGGGCGCACCGGTGGCGGCGGCGCCATCGGGACGGCGGGGATCGCCGAAGGATCGAACGCCGCCAGCGGCTGGCTCAGATCGACCGGCAAATCCTGCACCTCGGGCAAGGGCGCGCTCAGTGGGCGCCCCTCAGACGGTGCCCCCATCGCGATCACCGGCTCGTCGGGCAATGCGCTGTCGGCGAGGTCGAGAACATCGGTCACGCTGAGCTCGGGCTCCGCCACCACGGGCTCGGCATCAGGCACGCGGCCATAGACCGGCACCTCAAGATCACTGGCGCGCAGCGGAACGCGCGGGCGCGCATCGGGATGCGCATCGGCGCGGCGCACGGTCGGGCGACGCTCGCCCTCCGGCCCCTCGCCCGCCGCCCGCGAATCGACCCAGGCCAGCAGCGCCGACAGCCCCATCCACGCAACCAGCGCAATCAACCCGCCCGCGAACAGGCCGATGCACAGCCGCGCAGTCGTGCCCAGCGGCGGCTCAGCCGCAGGCACGAACGCCGCGATCCCGCTGGAGAGCACCAGATCCTCGAGCAGCGCGCCCGGAAGCACCAGGCTCGCCAGCACCGCGCACGCGCCCGCACCACCGGCGAGCGCGAGCGCCACATTGGGGGTCAGACGTTGAACGAGGGCGTACGCAACCATTTGGATTCCCGTGTGCGGGCAGCAATAAGTTTTTGGTAAACAGGTTCGTATCGCGAAATGTTTGACGACCAGTTACGCTCGGCCTCAACCCATTGCCGCGCACGCACGCGCTGCGCATCCCAGCCGGAGCGATCGTCGAACACCCCCGCGACCGAATGGGCAAGCGCCGCAGGGTCGTCGGGCGGGAACAAGGTCCCGGTATCACCATGCCGGATCAGCTCGCGATGCCCGCCGACATCCGACGCCGCCACCAGCCGGTGCTGCGCCATCGCCTCGATCGGCTTCAGCGGCGTCACCAGATCGGTCAGCCGCATATGTTTGCGCGGGTACACCAGCAAATCGATCAGCGAATAATAACGCTCGACCTGCTCATGCGGCACGCGCCCGACGAAATGGATCGCATGCGCCGCGCTCGACGCCGCCGCCTGCGCGCGCAGCGCCTGCTCCATCGGCCCGCCGCCGACCATCACCAGCCGCGCCTGCGGCCGCTGCAACAGCAGCGCCGGCATCGCCGCGATCAGATCGTCCAGCCCCTCATAATCGTAAAAGCTGCCGATGAACCCGATCGTATCGGCCCCATCCAGCCCCAGCTGCGCCGCCAGCGCGTCGTCGCGCGGCACCGGATCGCCGAACAGATGCAGGTCCACGCCATTGGGCGACACCATGATCTTGCTCGCGTCGATCCCGCGCGCGATCAGGTCGCGCTTCAGGCCCTCACAGATCACCGCCACGCCATCGACGCGCCGCGCCGCCCAGGTCTCCAGCCCCCGAATCGCGCGATATTTCGCCGACCCTTCGGTGCCGGTCCCGTTGCCGACCGCCGCATCCTCCCAGAATGCGCGAATCTCGTAGAGCAAAGGAATCCCGTAGCGCTTGGCCGCACGCATCGCCGCCAGCGGGTCGATCACCGGCGAATGCGCGTGGAGAATATCGGGTCGAAACCGCTCGACCACGTCGCCAATCCGCCCGGCAAACGCCGCGATCTCGGCAACCTCGCCCAGCACCGGCGGCAGGCGGCGCATCTGTTTCGTGCGGTGAAAGTCGATCCCGTCGAGCGTCTCGAAGGGGGAATCGCCGGTATGGTAGCGCGGCCCCGTCACCCCGGCGACGGTCCAGCCGCGCTCCATCTGCGCCTTCAAAATCGCGCGCGTGCGAAAGGTATAGCCGCTGTGCAGTGGCAGCGAATGGTCAAGGACGTGCAGAATCCGCATGCCGTCCCTCTGCCACGCGATCACTTAACGGCCCGTCAACCGGAAGCGGCTATCCCCGCCTCACGATGATCGACACGCTGGTTCTCGCGCTAACCCACGGGCTGCTGCTCGTCGTCGCCTGGCGTCTGGTGAACAGCCCGGCGGTCGATGACGACAGCCTCGATGGCAAGCCGCCACCGCCCAAGCGCGGCTGGAAACGCCCCGGTGCGTGATCTCGCCTTCATCGCATTTCTGGGAGCCATCTTCGCGCTCGGCCTGCGCCGGCCGTTCCTGTTCGTGCTCGCCTATGTCTATATCGACATCGTCTCGCCGCAGCGGATGAGCTATTTCCTGCTCAACGCGTTCCCGATTTCGGCGATGGCGGTGGCTTTCGCAGTGCTGTCTTGGGCGGCGATGGACGACAAGCGCGACATGCGCGTCGCCCCGCGTCAGGGGCTGATGCTCGCCCTGCTCGGCTGGTGCTATTACACCACGCTCAACGCCGATTTCCCGATCGATGCGGCGTATAAATGGGACTGGGTGTGGAAGGCGTTGGCCTTCGCGATCTTCCTTCCCCTCACGCTGCGAACACGACTGCGGATCGAGGCGCTGTTGCTGTTCATGCTGCTCTCGGTCGCGACGATCATCATCGCGGGCGGGGTCAAGACCGCGCTGGGCGGTGGCGGCTATGGCCAGCTCAAGCTGATCGTCGACAACAACTCCGGCCTGTTCGAAGGCAGCATCATCTCCGCCGTCGCGATCTGCCTGATCCCGCTGATTCTGTGGTTCACCAAATATGGCACGATCTTCCCACCCGACTGGCGGGTAAAGACGTTCGGCTATTCCCTCATCTTCGCCTGCCTGCTGATGCCGGTGGGGACTCAGGCGCGCACCGGCTTGGTCTGCGCGGGCCTGCTCGCCGTCCTCATGCTGCGCGACGTCAAGCGGCGCATCCTTTACGTCGCTGGCGCGGGCTTCCTCGCCGTCGCCTCGATCCCCTTCCTCCCCGCCAGCTTTACCGAGCGGATGGGGACGATCTCGACCTATCAGGCCGACGCCAGCGCCTCGACCCGGATCGAGGTTTGGAAATGGACCTGGGAATACGTCAAGACCCACCCGATGGGCGGCGGGTTCGAAGCCTATCGCCAGAATGAGATCAAGTACGACAAGGTCGAGATCGTCGGCGAAGGCGCCAGCCGCACCGTCGTCCGCACGCCGGAAATCGACAAGGCGCGCGCCTATCACTCGGCCTTTTTCGAAATGCTCGGCGAACAGGGCTGGCCCGGCTTCATCCTGTGGCTGATGATCCATCTCGGAGGCATCCTGCGCATGGAAGTGCTGCGCCGCCGCTACCGCAACGTGCCCCCGGACAAGGCATGGATCGCCCCGCTCGCCACCGCGCTTCAGCACGGGCACATCATCTATCTGTTCGGGTCGCTGTTCGTCGGCATCGCGCTCAACCCGTTTGTCTACATGCTGGTCGGCGCACAGATCGGCCTCGACACCTATCTCGCGCGCAAGCGTGCCGAGGAAGGCATCCGCCCGATGAGCAAGCCGCGCGGCACTTCGCCCGCGCCGGCGGCGGCATGATCGGTTAGAGCGGAGCCATGGCCAGCCTGTTTCTTGTCCGGAACGATGACCCGCGCTTCGCCGAAACGGCGCTGGTCGAGGCGCGCGCGGTGCTCTCGGAACAGGGTTTCCCCGCGCCTGTCGAAACGTCGTTCCCCGGCTGGATCCTGCTCCACGCCGGCCACATCATCGCCGGGCCGCCGTCATTGCTCCAGCGCGGTGACGATCTCGTCGCGGTCGCCGGGACGCTGGTCGCCGACGGCAAGATGGGCGAACCCGCGCTCGCCGCCCTGCTCGCGATGGACCCGCTCGCGCTCGACTGGGACCGGCTCGGCGGGCAGTTCGTCGCGCTCGTCCGGCGCGGCGGGCGCAGCTTCCTGTTCGGCGACTACTTCTCCGCCTTCCAGCTGTTTCACGACACCAGCGACCGCGTGTTCGCCACCACCTTCCTCGCCGCCGCGCGCGCACTTCCGCGCCTCAGCTTCGACGCGCAGGGCGTGTACGAACTCGTGTTCAACGTCATGCCGGTCGGCGACGACACCGTGTTCGAACAGCTCAAGACGCTCTCGCCGCTTTCGGTGGTTGAGCTGACCGCGACCGGCACCGTCCGCCACAGCATCGCCAAGCCGCTCCCCGCCGCGCCGAGCGCCGATTCCCTGCCCGACCGCATCGCCCGCCACCGCGACCGGCTGCTCGCCATCGTCGGCGCGCATGTCGATGCGCTGGGCGGCAATGTCCGCGCGCCGCTGTCGGGCGGCCTCGACTCCCGCCTCGTCCTCGCCGCGTTGCGCGACCGCGGCTGCGACCCGCACGTCTATGTTTATGGCGTGCCGGGTGACGAGGATGTCGTCATCGCCCAGCAGATCGGCGCCGAGCTCGGCTTCCCGATCGAATGGCTCGACAAGGAGGACGGCGTCGTTCCGCCCGATGGTTTTGCCGATCTGGTCGACCGCAATTACCGCCAATATGACGGCCTCCCGACCTTCGGGAACATCTTCGACAACGGCACCAATGGCGCGGCCCAGCTCGCCCGCCACGCCGATGGCGCGCTCGCCGTGTCGGGTGGGTGCGGTGAGATTTACCGCAACTTCTTCTATCTCCCCGACCGCCGCTTCACCGCGCACGACATCGCGCAGACCTTCTTCGCGCGCTTCACCCCCGCCGACGCCACCGATCGCTTCGACCCGCGCGGCTTTATCGACGCCATCGCGGGAAAGATCGCCGCATCGCTCGCCCCGCCCGACGCGACCGGCAAGCTCGCGCGCAACCGGGTCGAGCAGATCTACCCCCGCATCCGCTGCCGCGCGCTGTTCGGACGGGAGATCAGTCTCGAGGCGCGGTTCAGCCCGTACCTCATGCCCTTCCTCGACCACCGCGTCGTGGCCGAGGCGATGACGCTGCCGATGCCGCTCAAATATGCCGGACGGTTCGAGGCGGCGTTGTTGAATGCGATCGACCCGGTCCTTGCCGCGCAGCCATCGGCCTATGGCCATGACTTTACCGGCCCGCCCAATCTCGCGCATCGCCGCACCGAATGGCTGACCCGCATCCGCCCGGTCTGGCTCCGCCGCCACAGCTACGCGCTACGCCGCAGCCTCGGCCCGATGGGCGACGAACATGGCGGCGCGCTCAGCCCGGATTACATGGCCCGCGTGATCGACCTCGACTTCCCGGCGATGCGCGCCTTCTTCAATCCGCAAGCGATCACCGACAGCGCCGTCTGGCGTCGCGTCGCCAACCTCGAATACCTCGCCGCACGGCTGGGATCGCGGGTGGTGGGGTGAGCTAAACCTTCCCCGAAACGAAGGAGCTGAAGGGCGGGCGACAATAGAACCCGAACCGTCACCCCCGCGAAAGCGGGGGCCCATCTCCTACACGATTGGCGCATCTCGCCGGTGCTGAATGCGGACAGTCAGGGAGATGGGCCCCCGCTTTCGCGGGGGTGACGATAAGAGTAGCCCCTCCCGGTTATGGTGGGAATTGCCCTCACCCCTCCGCCGGTACCGCCATCAGCGCATCATCCTTCGCGCTTGCCCGCTGCGCCGCCTCACGCGCCTGCACCCGCGCGACGAAGTCGACGAACGCATCGCGCTTGGGGATCGTCCCGAACTGCGTGCCCCAGGTCAGGTGCGCCCCGACATACAGGTCCGCCGCAGTGAAATGGTCCGCCGCCAGCCAGCCATCGCCCGCCGCCGTCACCGCCGCCTCCAGCGCATCGATCGTGCGGTCGTAATCGCCGAACCCTAGCATCCCCTGCTTCTGCGGATCGGCGCCCACGTCCCAGCCCATCGACCGGCTCGTCACCGCCTGTTCCAGCGGCCCGGCGGCGAAGAACAGCCAGCGATAATAGGCTCCTCGCGCGTCCACCGGCGGCGCCAGCCCGGCGTCGGGGAACGCATCGGCGAGATAGGCACAGATCGCCGCGCACTCGGTCACCACCACGCCGTCATGGTCGATCGCCGGCACCTTCCCCATCGGGTTGACGGCCAGAAACTCCGGCGAGCGCGGGCCATAGTCGATCACCACCGTGTCATGCTCGGCGCCGACTTCCTCGAGCATCCAGCGCGCGATCCGTCCGCGCGACATGGGGTTGGTATAGAGCGTGATCGCCATCGTTGTCCCTCCGAGTCGATTAAGAACGAAATAGGAACGAACTAGCGCGGCGGGTCAAGCGCTAAGTAATCCTCCCCCGCCAGGGGGAGGTGGCACGCGCAGCGTGACGGAGGGGGAGGAAGCACGACGGCAAGAGGCTCAAGGGCACCGCCGTCCTCCCCCTCCGTCGCCATACGGCGACACCTCCCCCTTGCGGGGGAGGATCACTTAACGTGCTGCCAACTCAAAGCGCCTTGAACGTCTCCAGCAACCGCGCCCACGCCTTCTCCGCCTGCACCTGATCGTACACCTGGCTGTCGGGCGGGCACCATCCGTGGTTCGCGGGATAGACCTCGACCTCGGCGGCCAGCCCGGCACTGGCATAGGCCGCGCGCACCAGTTCCTTCTCGTTCGGATTGCGCTTGTCGTCATTCTCGGCGACCGCGAACAGGAATCGCGCCTTCATCTGTGGCACCAGCAGATGCGGGCTGTCCGGCTTGTCCGTGGCAAGCCCGCCGCCATGGAACGACCCGCCAGCCTTGACCCGGTCGGGCAGCGCGGCGGCGGTGCGCATCGTGAACGGCCCGCCCATGCAGTAGCCCGTGGTGCCGACCCCACGCTTCTTGTCCACCGCGCGCTGCTTGTCGAGCCAGGCGACATAGGCGGTCGCGTCGCGCACCACCGCGTCCGGGGTCAACAGCGCGCGCCACGGCCCGATCTTCTCGCGCACGCTCGGCGTCGCATAGCTTTCGCCGGGCTGCAGGAACCGCCCCTTCACCGACCGGTAGAACGGATTGATCGTCAGCACCGCAAAGCCCGATTGCGCCAGCCGCTCGCCCATCTGGCGGAATGCCGGGCGCAGGCCCATTACGTCGGGCCACACCAGCACCGCCGGGTGCTTGCCTTTGTTCGGCGCGGCATAATAGGCGTCGGCAGTCCCGTCCGGCGTCTTGAACGTCACGTCCGTCGACTGGATGCCGAGCGCATTGGCGGGCGTCGGCAACAGCGCCATCAGCCCCGCCGCTCCAGCCGCCGCGCCGAAATCGCGCCGCGACAGCGGCTTCATCAGCTTCTCATTATCCGCGTTGGTCAGATCATCGCACATCGCATCGCTCTCCAGATTCGCTTCCCGGCGACGCGACGCTAGCTTAGCTCAGGTTTCAGTTACACTGAAACGTGCGGCACCGGCCCGCTCCCCCACCCGGCCACCCAACGACAGTGTATTCTATGGGTGGCCGGGTGGGGGAG
>NZ_JAIQXT010000007.1 GCF_020177055.1 Sphingomonas sp. R647 | reverse complement strand
GGTGGAGCAGCCCGGTAGCTCGTCAGGCTCATAACCTGAAGGTCGTTGGTTCAAATCCAACCCCCGCAACCATCACAACAATAGCCGCCTTCGGGCGGCTTTTTTGTTGTCTCGCAAAGATCAAACGAGCGCGCAGCCGTTGCGCTAGGCATCGCTCTCCGCCACGCTCGCTGGATGAAATTTCACGTTTCGCGTCGCACCGTCCTGATCGGATCAGGTTGCATGCTTGCTATGCCGGCTGCCGCGCGGGCGAAGGACGTCCCCTACGTCCCGACGCCGCCCGAAGTCGTCGAAGGCATGCTTGACATGGCGGCGCTGAAGGCCGGAGAACGCCTGATCGACCTCGGTTCAGGCGATGGTCGCATCCCGCGCGCGGCGGCTCGGCGCGGGGCAACCGCTCTTGGCGTTGAGATCGACGGCGGTCTGGTCGCGCGGGCGCGGTCGTTGACGCGGCTCGAGGGGTTGGAAGAGCATGCTCGGTTTCTGCGCGATGATCTGTTCACCGTGTCGCTCCGGGATGCGGATGTCGTCACGCTCTATCTGCTGCCCGCCGTCAACGAGCGGCTAAAGCCCAAGTTGTTGAACGAGATGAAGGCGGGCGCGCGGGTGGTCAGCCATGCGTTCGACATGGGCGATTGGCCGCATGATGAGTTCCGTGAGATCGCCGACAAGCGCGTCTATCGCTGGACGATTCCGGCGATTGCTGGCGGCGAATGGCAACTCGTCCGTGACGATGGGCGTATGTCGCGGCTCACGCTTGATCAGCGCTATAGCCGCGTCTCGGGAACGCTCGATGGGCGGGCGGTGTCCGGGGCGCAACTGGTTGGCGCGGCGCTAAGCTTCGTCGCCGAGGGCACTACCTATCGCGGCACTGTCGGGGATCGTCGGATTGTTGGCGATGGGTGGCGCGCCGAACGGATCGACTAGCGCGCATTGGCGCACTAAGCCGGCGCCATGCTGTACAACGACAATCTCACCGCCGATCGCCCGACCTTCGTCACCCATCTCGAATGCGGGATCACTGGTGAGCGCTATGACGCCGATACGCTGCAGGGCCTGTCGCGGGTCGGGCGCCCATTGCTGGTGCGCTATGACCTCGACGCCGTTCGCCCGGCGGTGACGCCGGCGGATCTGGCGCAGCGACCGGCGGATCTGTGGCGCTATCGTGAGCTGTTACCGGTGCGACGCCGCGAGAACATCGTGAGCCTGGGCGAGATTACGACGCCGATCGTCCCGCTATCCAAGGTTGCGGCGGGGGCGGGCGCTGGCAATTTGCTGGTGAAGGACGAAGGCCGGCTGCCGACCGGATCGTTCAAGGCGCGCGGGCTGGTCATGGCGATCAGCATGGCCAAGGAACTGGGGGTCACCACCATCGCGATGCCGACCAACGGCAATGCCGGTGCGGCGGCGGCGGCCTATGCCGCGCAGGCGGGGATCGAAGCGGTGATCTTCTGTCCCGACGATACCCCCGAGATCAACGTCCGCGAGATCGCGGCACAGGGTGCGCGCGTCTATCGCGTCAACGGGCTGATCGACGATTGCGGCAAGCTGGTCGCGGCGGGGAAGGAAGCCAATGGCTGGTTCGACCTGTCGACGCTGAAGGAGCCGTACCGGATCGAGGGCAAGAAGACGATGGGGCTGGAACTGGCCGAACAGCTTGGCTGGGAGCTGCCCGACGTGATCTTCTATCCGACCGGCGGCGGTACCGGATTGATCGGCATGTGGAAGGCGTTTGCCGAGCTGGAGGCGCTGGGCTGGATCGGGTCGAAGCGCCCGCGCATGGTGGCGGTGCAGGCCGAGGGCTGCGCGCCGATGGTTCGCGCGTGGGAGGCGGGCGAACGCCATGCGACGCGGTGGGAGGATGCCCACACTGTCGCGGCGGGGATTCGCGTGCCGCAGGCGGTCGGGGATTTCCTGATCCTTGACGCGGTGCGCGAGTCCAACGGGTTTGCGATGGCCGTCAGTGACGCGGCTATTCTGGAGGCGGTCGAGGATGCGGCGCGGCTCGACGGGTTGCTGCTGTGTCCGGAGGGCGGTGCGACGCTTGCGGCGTGGCGGGCGGCGGTGGCCGATGGGCGCGTGTCTCCCGATGAAACCGCGTTGTTGTTCAACTGCGCGACCGGGCTCAAATATCCGATGGAGGATCGCTCGCGCACGCTCGACCGGCACGGGCCGATCGATTTTTCGGCGTTCTAAGCCTCCCTGACCCGCGCCATCGCAAGCGCCGCCAGCACTAGCGTCCCAGCGGCGAAGGCCATCGTCCAGATCGGCTGATCGGGGAAGAACGCCTTCATGATCGATCCCATCACGGTCGCGACCAGCAGCTGGGGAACCACGACGAAGACGTTGAACAGCCCCATAAAAATGCCGAGCTTTGCCTGGGGCAGGTTCGAGGCGAGGATCGCGTAGGGCATGGCGAGGATCGAGGCCCAGGCGATGCCGATGCCGATTTCGCTGACGATCAGCCACTGCGGGTCCTTGATGACGAAGAAGCTGGCGAACCCCGCAGCGCCGCAGAGCAGGCCGATGATGTGGGTGCGGACCTTGCCGAAGCGCGATGCGAGCAGCGGCAGCAGCGTCAGTGCGGCGATCGCGGCTACACCGTTATAGACGGTGAACAGCACGCCGACCCAGTTCGCGCCTTCCTGATAGCGCGGGTCCGCCGCGTCGGGCGCACCGTAGAACGCACCCGCGACGACCGGCGTGGTGTTGATCCACATGATGAACAGCGCCGACCAGCTGAAGAACTGCACGACTGCCAGCCGCTTCATGATTGGCGGCATCCCTGCGAAGTCGCCGACGATGCTGGCGAGCATGTTCGCGCCGCGCCCTGCCTTTGCGAGCCGGACCGCGATCAGGCTGGCGACGCCATAGGCCGCGAGCAGGCCAGCGAGCAGATACACTTCTTTCTCGAGGTCGAACCCGCCAACTGCGGCGGCGACCGCCGCGCCCGCAGCGATCCAGATCAGGCTCGCGAGCGGACCACGCGCGGCGAGAATGCGGATGCTGTCGCCTGCGGCTTCGGCCCGTGCGCCGTCGAATGCGGCCATCTGTTCGGGGCTGTATTCGCGGGTCGTCAGGATGGTCCACAGCACCGCCAAAAACAGCGCCGCTCCGCCGAACCAGAAGGCGTAGCGGACGGTGTCGGGAATCCCGCCGAGCGGCGCGGCGTTTGAGACGCCGAGATGTTCGAGCGCGTAAGGAAAGATCGACCCCACCACCGCGCCCGCGCCAATAAAGGCGGTCTGCACCGCATAGCCCGCGCTATGCTGGTCCTTGCGCAGCATGTCGCCGACGAACGCGCGGAACGGCTCCATCGAGATGTTGAGCGACGCGTCGAGCACCCACAGCATCACTGCCGCGACCAGCAGCACCGGCGCGAGCGGCATCACGAACAGCGATAGCGCGGCAAGGATCGCACCGGCGAGGAAATAGGGCCGCCGCCGGCCAAGGCGGCCGAGCCAGGTGCGGTCGCTCATATGTCCGATCACCGGCTGAACCAGCAGGCCGGTCAGCGGCGCGGCGATCCACAAGGCGGGCAGATCGTCGATACTGGTGCCGAGCGACTGGAAGATGCGGCTCATATTCGCATTTTGCAGCGCGAAGCCGATCTGGATGCCGAAGAATCCGAACGAGATGTTCCACAGGCCCCAAAAGCCTTGGCGCGGTTTTTCCATCATTGATCCTTGGGCAGTGTCAGGCCGGTGCGCCGCACGAGCGGCGGACGACGAGTTTGGCGGGCAGCAGGACGTCGTGAACGCGCTCTTCGCGGATGCGGCCGAGCAGCGTTTCGACCAGCATCCGGCCGGCGGCGCGAGTGTCCTGCATGACGGTGGTGAGCGGCGGGTTGGTGAAGCTCGCCGCCGCGATATCGTCGAAGCCGACCACCGCGACATCCTCGGGCACGCGGACGCCACGGGCGGCGAGCGCACGCATCGCCCCGATTGCGATCAGGTCGCTGGCGGCGAGGATCGCGTCGAATTTCGCGCCGCGCGCGATCAATGCGTCGGCAGCGGCGGCGCCCGCCTCTTCGGAGGTCAGCGCATCGACCTGAAGCGCGCTATCCGCCGCGAACCCCGCCTCTTTCAGCGCCGCGACATGGCCGCGATAGCGGTCGTGGAATTCGGGATAATGGCTCGACGCATGGCCGAGAAAGGCGATGGGCCTGCGGCCAAGATCGATCAGATGCCGGGTCGCCGCGCGACCGCCGCCCTGATTGTCGCACCCGACGGTCAGCCCCGCACCCTCCGCCTCGACCGACCCCCAGCGCACGAAATGGGTGTTCTGCGCGATCAGTTCGCTGATCTTGGCGCGGTAGAGTTCATAGTCGCCATAGCCGAGCAGGATGAGGCCATCGGCGCGGCGCGAATCCTCAAAATCCTGATGCCAGTCGCTGCCGAGTTGCTGGAACGACACCAGCATATCCTGCCCATGATCGGCGCAGGCGCGCATGATCGAGCCGAGCATCGATAGGAAGAACGGGTTGATCGCGCTGTCGTCGGCGCTCTCGTCCTGAAAGATCAGTACCGCGAGCGTTTCGGCATGGCGGCTGCGCAGGTTCGACGCGGCCTTGTCGACGCGATAGTTCAGACGGCGGGCGATCGCCTCGATCCGCATCCGCGTGGCTTCGTTGACGCCGCGTCCGCCGCGCAGCGCGCGCGAAACGGTCGGCTGTGACACGCCGGCGAGATGCGCGATGTCGAACGATGTCGGCTTGCGTTGCATGGCCAATGGCACCCAATCCCCTAAGCGTCCGCGGATGTGCCCTCCGCTTGACCCCTCGACGTTGAGCGCCTTTCCCGGCGCCGTCAATGTTGCGCGGCGGACACGCAGCATGGCCTTGGCGGTGAATACGTATGCCGTTCGCTGGCGTATCCCGGCGCTTGCCCTGAATATTATGCACAACGCGCCGCAAGGGTGCGCCCCGGCCAGAATAGGGGGCCGGCATAGGGGAGGATATGATGCGTCACATGCTTGGCGGCCGCGCGGCCGCACGACTTTCTACCGGGGCCAGTGGCTCTGCGATCGCCGCCGCGATGCTGATCGCCGGGCTGGCGATGCCCGCCCATGCGCAGGAAGCCACGGACCCCGCAGCGGAGAGTGAAGAGGTCGTCGTCACCGGCTTCCGCGCGGCGCTGGAAAGCGCCGTTTCGACCAAGAAGGATTCCGAACAAATCGTCGAATCCGTGTCGGCCGAGGATATCGGCAAGCTGCCCGACGCCTCGATCGCGGAGTCGATCGCGCGCCTGCCCGGCCTGACATCGCAGCGTATTTCCGGGCGCAGCTCGTTCATCTCGATCCGTGGGTTCGGTCCCGATTTCTCGTCGACGTTGCTCAACGGGCGTCCGCAGACCTCGACCAACGACAATCGCGGCATCGAATTCGACCAATACCCTTCCGAAATCGTCAGCGGGGTCAATGTCTACAAGACGCCGAATGCATCGCTGACGTCGCAGGGCCTGGTCGGCACGGTCGATATCCGCACGATCCGCCCGCTCGATTACGGCAAGGAAGTTTTCGCGGTCGGCGCGCGCGGCATCTATACCGACATGGGCAAGCTCAACAGCGGGTCGAAGGACTGGGGCTATCGCCTCAACGCGACCTATGTCGGAAAATTCATGGACGACCGCCTCGGCATCGCGCTCGCCGCGGCCTATGTCGATGAGCCGTACCAGATCGAAGAGTTCGAGGCGTGGGGCTATGCCACCGATCCAAGCGGCGACAACATCGTCGGCGGCGTGAAGCCGTTCGTCACCACGTCGCAGCTCAAGCGGCTTGGCATTTCGGGAACGATTCAGGCGGATCTCGGCAGCAACTGGGAGCTGACGCTCGACGGTTTCTATTCGAACTTCGACGATACCCAGATCAAGCGCGGTATCGAACTGCCGCTGGCGTGGAGCGGCGCGACGCTGTCGCCGACCGGTCGCGAGACTCAGGACGGGGTGATCACTGCGGGCACGTTCACCGGCGTCGAGGGCGTGGTCAACAACCACAATTACCTGCGCCAGGCGGACCTGTACTCGGGCGGGTTCAACCTCAAGCATGAGGGCGACGATGGCTGGAACGTCAATTTCGACTTTGGCTGGTCGCGCACCGATCGGCGCGAGCTGATCCTCGAATCCAACGCTGGCACCGGGCCGGGCGGTGGCGTCGGCGCGACCGATACGCTCAGCTTCCGCACGACGCCGTCGGGCACCTATTTCACCTCGCAAATGCTCAACTACAGCGACCCGACGCTGATCGTCCTGACAGATCCGCTTGGCTGGGGCGGCGGTGCGCCGGGTGGGCGCCAGCACGGCTATTACAATGACCGCATCGTTGACGACGAGCTGTTCAGCTACCTCGCCGAGATCGAGAAAGAGTTTGACGGCGGTTTCATCAAGAGCGTGAAGCTGGGTGCCAACTATGTCGACCGCGAAAAGTCGCTGGTGCCGGACGAGTATTTCCTCCAGCTCGCCGGTGGCGCGTTGCAGGCGCAGGTGCCCGCGCAATATCGCCTGACGCCGACCAATCTCGACTATCTCGGTCTTGGCCCGATGCTGAGCTACAACCCGCTCGATCTGCTCAATGGCGGGGTGTACACCCGCGTCGCCAACACTGCGCAGGACGTGTTGTTCAAGAGCTTCAGCGTCGGGGAAGAGGTGCTGAGCAGCTTTGCTATGGCAAACCTCGAAGCCGAGCTGGGCGGTGCGCGTTTGACCGGCAATATCGGCGTGCTGGCACAGCATACCAACCAGAATTCGACCGGCTATATCCAGACCCCGACCGGGCCGCAGTTGCGGACATTGGGCGACGATTACTGGGATATCCTGCCCAGCCTCAGCCTCTCGTTGCGGTTCGACAGTGATTTCGTGATCCGCTTTGGTGCGGCGCGTGAGATCCAGCGGCCGCGTCTCGATGATATGCGCGTCAATATTTCCTATGGCGCTAACATCGCCGAGGGCATCGTCACCGGAAGCGGGGGCAACCCGTCGCTGCGGCCCTATCGTGCAACGGCATTCGACCTGACGTTCGAGAAATATTGGGGGCGCAGCGGCTATGTCGCGCTGCAGCTGTTCCACAAGACGCTGCACAACTATATCTACACCGCCGAACGGCCGTTCGATTATTCGAGCTACCCGCTCATCCAGCCGACCCCGCCGGTCAGTACGCTGGGCCGGATCAGCCAGCCGTTTAACGGCGATGGCGGCGAGATTTATGGTGCAGAGTTCGCGGGCACCGTGCCGTTCGAGACCTTTAGCTCGGCGCTGTCGGGCTTTGGCGTGACTGGTGGCGTATCTTATACCAAGTCCAAGATTGCACCTGAGCCGGGCCAGCCGCCGGAGAACATCCCCGGCTATTCGGACTGGGTCGCCAATGGCACTGCCTATTTCGAGAAATGGGGGTTCAACATGCGCGGCAGCGTCCGCTATCGCTCGACCTTCCTCGGCGATTTCTCGGGTCTCGGCGCGAACCGGACACGTCGTCGCGCACTGTCGGAAACGATCGTCGATGCTCAGGTCGGGTACGACTTCCAGCCGGGCAGCGCGCTGGAGGGGCTGTCGCTGTTCCTGCAGGGGTCGAACCTGACCGACGAGCCGTTCGTGGCGATCAACCCGGGGCGCCCCCTCGAGGTGATGAACCACCAGCGCTTCGGTCGCCGGTTCCAGGCGGGCTTCACCTTCAAGTTCTGATCCGTGTATCCCCCGGCGGCGCGTCCGCCGGGGGGAAAGGCGATACGATGTCTGAAATGTTGCGCAGCATCGTCATTGCGGGCGGTGGGACCGCCGGATGGATGACCGCAGCGGCGCTGGCGCGCTTCTGCGGCAAGGGCTGGCGGATCACGCTGGTCGAATCCGAAGAGATCGGCACCGTCGGTGTGGGTGAAGCCACCATCCCGATGATCCGCACCTTCAACCACGCGCTGGGGATCGACGAGGCGCAGTTCCTGCGCGAGACCCAGGGCACCTACAAGCTCGGCATCGAATTTGCCGGATGGGGTGGGTTTGACGACCGCTACATGCACGCATTCGGGCTAGTCGGGCGCGGGCTGGGGCTGTTGCCCTTCCACCATTACTGGCTGCGCGGGCGCGCGGCGGGCACGGCCGCGCCGCTGGGCGACTATGTGCTCAACGCCGTCGCGGCCTATGGCAATCGTTTCGCGCATGTGCAGCGGGCAGCCGACAGCGCGCTGCCGCCGATGCCCTATGCCTATCATTTCGACGCCGGGCTCTATGCTGCGTTCCTGCGCCGCTATGCCGAGGCGCGGGGCGTGGTGCGGGTCGAGGGGCGGATCGGCACGGTCGAGCGCGATGGTGAAACCGGCGATGTCGCCGCGCTTACCCTGACCGGCGGTGAGCGGATCGACGGCGCGCTGTTCGTCGATTGCACCGGCTTTCGCGGGCTGCTGATCGAAGGGGCTCTGGCGACCGGCTATGAGGACTGGAGCCACTGGCTGTCGTGCGACCGCGCGGTCGCGGTGCCGTGCGCCGGCGTGCGTCCGCTCACCCCCTATACTCGCTCCACCGCGCGCACGGCCGGGTGGCAGTGGCGCATCCCGCTGCAGCATCGCACCGGCAACGGCTATGTCTTTTGCTCGCGCCACATCAGCGAGGATGAGGCGACCGCGACGCTGATGGCCAACCTGGACGGGGAGGCGCTGGCCAAGCCGCGCATGCTGCGCTTCACCACCGGCAAGCGGAAGCAATTCTGGAACCGCAATGTCGTAGCAATCGGGCTGTCGTCGGGCTTTATCGAGCCGTTGGAGTCGACCTCGATTCACCTGATCCAGACCGGCATCAACCGCCTGCTCGACTTCCTGCCGAGCGGCCCGGTGGCGAGCGCTGACCGCGATGCGTTCAACCGGATGGCGGATGTCGAGATCGAGCGGATCCGCGATTTCGTGATCCTGCACTACACCGCCAATGGGCGCACCGGCGAGCCGTTCTGGGACGCGTTGCGGACGATGGAGTTGCCCGAGCCGCTCGCCAATCGCATCGCGATGTTCCGGACCGACGGCCGCATCGTGCGCGAGCATGACGAGCTGTTCGATGTCCCCGGCTGGCTGCAGGTGATGGTGGGGCAGGGGATCGTGCCGGAGCGCTGGCACCCGCTCGCCGATCAGCTCGACGATGCCCAGCTCGACCAGTTCCTGTCGACCGTCGCCACCGCCTTTGCCCGCGATGCCGCGCGGATGCCCGACCATGATGAATTCGTCGCGCGCTTCGTCGCGACCCAGCAAACCCAGCCCCAGGAAGTGACCCGCGTATGAAGCTGTTGCCGCTGATCCTCGCCACCGCGCTTGCCAGCCCCGCGCTGGCCCAGACGCCCGCGCCGCAGCCATCGCTGCGCGAGCGGACAGCGGCGCAGGAAGTGCTGTATTTCATGCTGCCCGATCGGTTCGAGAATGGCGATCCGACCAATGATCGCGGCGGCCTCAAGGGCGATCGGTTGAGCCATGGCTTCGACCCGACGCACAAGGGCTTCTTCCACGGCGGCGACCTCAAGGGGCTGATCGCGCGGCTCGACTATATTCAGGGGCTCGGTGCGACCGCGATCTGGCTGGGGCCGATCTACAAGAACAAGCCCGTTCAGGGCGGGCCGGGGCAGGAAAGTGCCGGCTATCACGGCTATTGGATCACCGACTTCACCCAGGTCGACCCGCATTTCGGCACGAAAGCGGAGATGAAGGCGTTCGTCGACGCGGCGCATGCGCGCGGGATCAAGGTCTATCTCGACATCATCACCAACCACACGGCGGACGTGATCCAGTATCGCGAATGTCCGGTCAGCGCCTGCGCCTATCGCAGCCGCGCCGACTATCCTTACCAGCGCAAGGGCGGCGTTACAGGCACGGCCATCAATCCGGGCTTTGCCGGTGATGGCATCGGCACGGCGGAGAATTTCGCCAAGCTGACTGATCCGAACTACGCCTACACGCCATTCGTGCCTGAAGCCGAGAAGTCGGTGAAGGTGCCGGCGTGGCTCAACGACCCGATTTACTACCATAATCGCGGCAATACGACCTTCCGCAACGAAAGCTCGACCATGGGCGATTTCGTCGGGCTGGACGATCTGATGACCGAGAATCCGCGCGTGGTTCAGGGGTTCATCGATATCTATGGCGGGTGGATCGACCAGTTCGGGATCGACGGCTTCCGTATCGATACCGCGCGGCACGTGAACCCGGAATTCTGGCAGGCGTTCGTCCCGGCGATGCAGGCGCGGGCGGCGGCCAAGGGTATTCCCAATTTCCACATCTTCGGCGAAGTGGCGAATGAGGGCGATGCCGGCGACCTGGCGTTGCACACCCGCGTCCACCAGCTGCCAAGCGTGCTCGACTTCGGCTTCCGCGCGGCGGTGCAGGCGACGGTCGCGGGGAGCAAGGGCACCGATACGCTCGCCGCTTTGTTCGACCGCGACGCGCTGTACGAGGGCGGGGCGGTGACTGCGCTGCAGCTGCCGACCTTCATCTCCAACCACGATCATGGCCGCTTCTCGACCGATGTGCGTAAGGCGTTCCCGAAAGCGGACGATCCCGAGCTGCTGGCGCGGGTGAAGCTCGGCCATGCGATGCTGATGCTGCTGCGCGGGGTGCCGACGGTCTATTCGGGCGATGAACAGGGGTTCATTGGCGACGGCAACGATCAGGACGCGCGCGAGGACATGTTCCCGAGCAAGGTCGCGGTCTATAACGACAACACACTGATCGGCACGACCCGGACCACGGCGGACTCCAATTTCGACATGGCCCATCCGCTCTATGTCGATATCGCCAAGCTGTCGGCGGCGCGCAAGGCGACCCCGGCGTTGAGCCGCGGGCGGCAAGTGACGCGCAACTATGACGAGACGCCGGGCTTGTTCGCGGTGTCGCGGTTCGATCCCAGCACGGACGCCGAAGTGGTCGTCGCGTTCAACACCAGCGACAAGCCGATCACCCGGCAGGTCGAGATCGGTGTCGGATCGACGCACTTCACGTCGATCGTGGGAAGCTGTGCGGCCAGTGCCGCTGCGCCCGGTAGCCTGACCGTGACTCTGCCCGCATTCGGCTATGTCGCCTGCGCCGCAACGGGAGGTGCCAAGTGACTCAGGCTGCTCCCGCCATTGCCGTCGAACCGCAGCAGGACTGGTGGCGCGGCGCGGTCATCTATCAGATCTACCCGCGCAGCTTCGCCGATTCCAACGGCGACGGTATCGGCGACCTGCCCGGCATCACCGCGCGGCTCGACCATGTCGCGGGCCTCGGCGTCGATGCGATCTGGCTGTCGCCCTTCTTCACCTCGCCGATGCGCGATTTCGGCTATGACATTGCGGATTATTGCGACGTCGATCCGATCTTCGGGACGCTGGCCGATTTCGACGCGCTGATCGCCCGCGCGCATGCGCTTGGGCTGAAGGTGATCATCGATCAGGTCTATTCGCACACCTCCGACCAGCATGTATGGTTCAAGGAAAGCCGGGCGAGCCGCGAAAATCCGCGCGGTGACTGGTATGTCTGGGCCGATGCCAAGGCGGACGGATCGCCGCCGACCAATTGGCAGTCGGTGTTCGGCGGTCCGGCCTGGACCTGGGACGCGCGGCGCGGGCAATATTATCTGCACAATTTCCTGAGCGAACAGCCTGACCTCAATCTGCACAACCCGGCGGTACAGGATGCGGCGCTGGCGGCCGCGCTATTCTGGCTGGAGCGCGGGGTTGATGGCTTCCGCGTCGATGCGATCAACTTCGCGATGCACGACCCGCAGTTGCGCGACAATCCGCCCGCGCCGGATGACGGGCGCCCGCGCACGCGCCCGTTCGACTTCCAGAGCCATGTCTATAACCAGAGCCACCCCGACATCGTTCGCTTCCTCGAGCGGCACCGCGCGCTGACCGACGCGCATGGCGGCGCGTTCACCGTGGCCGAAGTGGGCGGCCCGACGCCGGAGGCGGAGATGCATGCCTTCACGCGCGGCAGCACGCGGCTCAACAGCGCCTATGGCTTCGACTTTCTTTATGCGCCGCAACTGACCCCGGCACTGGTGAAGAAGGCGGTGGAAACCTGGCCGGACGCGCCCGGCACCGGCTGGCCGAGCTGGGCGTTCGAGAATCACGATGCGCCACGCGCGGTGTCGCGCTGGGTGGAGGCGGAGCATCGCGACGCATTTGCGGCGATGAAGATGCTGTTGCTGCTATGCCTGCGTGGCAATGCGATCCTGTTCCAGGGGGAGGAACTGGGGCTGACCCAGGTCGAGATCCCGTTCGACAAATTGCAGGACCCGGAGGCAATCGCCAACTGGCCGCTCACGCTCAGCCGCGACGGGGTGCGGACCCCGATGCCGTGGCAGGCGGAGGCGGAGAATCTGGGTTTCGGTGCGGGCGAGCCATGGTTGCCGCTCGGGGCGGACCATGCCGCGATGGCCGTGGATCGTCAGACCACCGAAAACGGATCGCTGCTCAACCTCACGCGTGGGTTGATCGCGACGCGCGCGGCCAATCCGGCGCTGCGTGAGGGGGCGATGGCGGTAACGGCGACGGACGATGCGCTGCTGGTCTTTACCCGCAGCATCGCCGGGCAGCGGCTGACCTGCGCTTTCAATCTGGGCAATGTCGCGCGCGCGTGGCATCCCGCGCCATCGGACCGGTTCCGGGTGATCGCCGCCGTCAACGGCGCGGCTCCGGGCGACCTGCCCGCCTATTCGGGCATGGTCCTCGAACAGTTAGACTGACGCGAACGGGCGTCGCCGACAGGAGAGTAAGATGCGTGGAACCTTGGCCCTGACAGCGTTGACGCTGCCGTTGCTCGCGCTGGCGAGCCCTGCGCTGGCGCAGGATGTCGCACAGGCGACGACGGCAAAGGCGGGCGGCGCGACCGCAGCCTCGCCCGATGGCAGCATCCGCGTCACCGTCACCACCGACGGCGACGGCCGCCCCTATTACAGCGTAACCCGCAACGGAAAGCCGCTGATTCAGCCCTCACGCATGGGCTTCATGCTCGGTGACGCGCCCAAGCTGGAGCGCGGCTTTGCGATTCTGAGCCAGAGCGTGACCAGCGCGGATTCGACCTGGGCACAGCCCTGGGGCGAGTGGCAGAGCGTCCGCGACCGCCATACCCAGCTGCGCGTGCGTCTGAAGGAAACGACCGCGCTTGGCCGGGTGATGGATGTCGTGTTCCGCGTGTTCGATGACGGCTTCGGCTTTCGCTACGAACTGCCCGCACCTGCCGATGGCAAGCCAACCCGGATCATCGAGGAGCTGACCGAATTTTCGCTGGCGAGCGATGGCACCGCGTGGTGGACCCCGGCGGGCGAGTGGAATCGCTACGAATATCCTTACAACAAGACGCCGGTCAGCAGCATGACGCAGGCGCATACCCCGGTGACGATGAAGCTGGCCGACGGCACGCATGTCGCGTTCCATGAGGCGGCACTGGTCGACTATGCCGCGATGTGGCTGCGCCGGGTCGAGGGTACGCGCTTCCGCGCCGCGCTGTCGCCGTCGTCGCAGGGGGCGGCGGTAATCCGCGATGGCGCGTTCACTACGCCGTGGCGCACGCTGCGCGTCGCCGACAGCGCGGCGAAGCTGTACATGTCGCAGCTTGAGCTGAACCTCAACGAACCCAACAAGCTGGGCGATGTCAGCTGGTTCAAGCCCAGCAAATATGTCGGGGTTTGGTGGGAAATGCACCTCGACGCCGCGACTTGGGGCACCGGCGCGCGGCTGGGTGCGAAGACCGAGAATGTGAAGCGGTACATCGATTTCGCGGCGCAGAACGGGTTCCGCGGCGTACTGGTCGAGGGCTGGAATGTCGGCTGGGACGGCAACTGGTTCGACAATGGCGATGGCTGGGACTTCGACAAGCCGGTGGCACAGTTCGATATGGCCGCGCTGGCGGCCTATGCGAAGAAAAAGGGCGTGCACATTGTCGGCCACCACGAAACCGGCGGCGGTGCGGGGCAGTATGAGGCGCAGTCCGACGACGCCTATCGCTATGCCGCCGCGAACGGGATCGAGGTGGTAAAGACCGGCTATGTTACCGATGCCGGGCAGATCGATCGCGTCTGGGCCGATGGCCGGATGACGCAGGAATGGCATGACGGCCAGTACATGTCGCGCCACCATCTCAACATCGTCCGGACCGCAGCCAAGTATAAGGTCGCGGTCAACCCGCACGAGCCGATCAAGGATACGGGGCTCCGCCGCACCTATCCCAATTGGGTCAGCCGTGAGGGCGCGCGCGGGCAGGAATACAACGCCTGGGGCGAGCCCAAGAACCCGCCCGAGCATGAGGCGAACCTGTTCTTCACCCGGATGCTGGCGGGACCGTTCGACTTCACCCCCGGCGTGCTGAGCCTCACGGGCAAGGGCGGCACGCCGTTCATGTCGACGCTCTCCAAGCAGCTGGCGCAATACATCGTGCTCTACTCGCCCATCCAGATGGCCGCCGACCTGCCCGAGAATTACGCGAAGCATCCGGGCGCGTTCCAGTTCATCAAGGATGTCGCGGTCGACTGGACCGACACGCGCGTGCTGAACGGCGAGGTGGGTGAGTTCGTCACCGTGGTGCGTAAGGCGAAGGGGACCGGCGAGTGGTTCCTTGGCGCAGTGACCGACGGCACCGCGCGGACGACGACGCTGAAGCTCGACTTCCTCGACCCCGGCAAGAGCTATGAGGCACAGATCTATCGCGACGGCGAGGGGGCGGATTATCGCACCGACAAGCGCCATGCGATCGTGATCGAGAAGAAGCGGGTGAAGGCCGGCGACACGCTGTCGCTGTGGATGGGACCGGGCGGCGGCGCGGCGGTGCGCTTTGTCGCGAGATAATGGATCGCGAGTGAAATAATTTCACTTCGCGAACGGCTGGTGGTGGCCTAGCGTGCGCGTCAGACAGGAGGCGCAACGATGGCCACCACCTTCCAATTGAACGGTAAACCCGAAGTCTTCGACGGCGATCCCGAAACGCCGCTGCTGTGGGTCCTGCGCGACCATCTCGGGCTGACGGGTACCAAATATGGCTGCGGCGTCGCGCAATGCGGGGCGTGCACCGTGCATCTCGACGGCAAGAACCGGCGGTCCTGCGTGACCCCGGTCGGCATGGTCGCGGGCAAGAGCGTGACGACCATCGAGGGGGCGAGCGGCAAGGTCGCCGATGCGGTCAAGGCCGCCTGGGTCCAGATTGACGTGCCGCAATGCGGCTTTTGCCAGTCGGGACAGGTGATGTCGGCGATCGGCCTGCTCACCGCCAAGCCCAAGCCGACCGACAAGGACATCGACGCGGCGATGGCGGGCAATCTCTGCCGCTGCGCCACCTATGTCCGCATCCGTCAGGCGATCAAGGACGCTGCGGGCGTGAAGGGAGCGCGGGCATGAACGCCGTTCCCAACCGCCGCGCTTTCCTCACGGGGAGCGCCGCGCTCACCATCGGCTTCACGCTGCCGGTCAAAGAAGCGCGGGCGCGATCTGTTCGCCCCGTATTGCTGCCCAACGCGTTTGTCCGGATTCACGCTGACAATTCTGTCGTGATCATCGCCAAGCATGTCGAGTTCGGACAGGGACCGGCGACCGGCGTGGCGACGATCATCGCCGATGAGCTGGACGCCGCCTGGGATCAGGTAAGCGTGGCCTTCGCACCGGCCAATGACCCGCTTTACAAGAACCTTACCTTCGGGACGATGGGCGTTGGCGGATCGACCGCGATGCGCGAAAGCTGGGACCAGATGCGCATGGCGGGCGCGGCTGCGCGCGCGATGCTGGTCGAGGCGGCGGCGAAGCGCTGGGGCGTCGAGGCAAGCGCGATCACCGTCTCGCAGGGCGTGGTCAGCGCTGGCAAGCGCAAGGCGAGTTTCGGCGAGCTTGTGGAGGACGCGGCAAAGCTGCCCGTCCCGCAAAAGCCGGTGCCCAAGACCCCGGACCGCTATGTCTATATCGGCAAGCATGTGTCGAAGGTCGACAGCAAGGCCAAGACCGACGGGTCGGCGGTATTCACGCAGGATGTCCGCCTGCCCGGCATGGTCCATGCCGCTGTGCGCCGCCCGCCCGCATTCGGCGCGACCGTCAAGAAAGTCGAGGATGGCGCCGCGCGCGCGATCCCCGGCGTGCTCGACGTCAAGCCGATCCCGAGCGGGGTTGCGGTCTATGCCCGCGACACCTGGACCGCGCAGCGCGGTGCGGCGGCGCTCGAGGTCGACTGGGATATGGCGAAGGCCGAAACGCGCTCTTCGGACCAGATGCTCGCCGAATATAGCGCGGCCGCGCGCACGCCGGGGCGACAGGTCGAGGCGGCTGGCGATGCCGCTGCGGCGCTCGCCCGCGCGGCCAAGACGATTGATGCGACCTATTACTTCCCGTTCCTCGCCCATGCGCCGATGGAAACGATGGACTATGTCATCGAGAAGAAGGGCGAGGGCATTTCGGTCCATGCCGGGAGCCAGTTCCAGGTCGGCGAGATGGGCGCGATGTGCGGCGTTGCCGGCGTGCCGTTCGACAAGAGTGCGCTGGTCCAGCATTTCGCCGGGGGCAGCTTTGGCCGCCGCGCGACCCCGGTAATGTTCGACGGGACCGAAGCGGCGGCATGCGCCCGCGCTTATGGCTTTGCCGCGCCGGTGAAGGTGGTGGCGAGCCGTGAGAACGACCTGACCGGTGGCTTCTACCGCCCGATGACGGTCCATCGCGTGCGCGCGGGCGTCGATGCCAGCGGCGCGATCAGCGGCTGGGATCAGGTCTGCGCTGCCAAGTCGATCATGAAGGATACCCCGTTCGAGCCGATGGGCATCCGCGACGGCATCGACGGTAACATGATCGAGGGCGCGAACGACGCCAACCAGTACAAGATCGGCGATTTCCGGCTGGGCCAGCATCTGATGAAGGGCGGTGTGCCGGTGCTGTGGTGGCGATCGGTCGGCCACACCCACACCGCCTTCGTCAAGGAAACGATGATCGACGAATTGCTCGAACTGGGCGGCAAGGATCTGGTGGCCGGGCGGATGGAGCTGCTCAAGCACGACCGCGCCAAGGCGGTGCTGGCGAGGGTCGCGGAGATGGCGGCGTTTGGCAAGCCGGCGAAGAAGGGCCGGGCCAAGGGCATTGCGGTGCATGAGAGCTTCGACAGCTTCGTGGCGCAGGTCGCGGAAGTGTCAAAGGGGCCGGACGGACTGCCCAAGGTGCACAAAGTATGGTGCGCGGTCGATTGCGGCATCGCGGTCAACCCCGACATCATCCGCGCGCAGATGGAGGGCGGCATCGGCTATGGCCTCGGCCATGCGCTCTATGCCGAACTGACCCTGGGTGAGGGCGGTGTGGTGCAGCAGACCAATTTCGACAGCTATCGCTCGCTGCGGATCAGCGAAATGCCGGATGTCGAGGTGGCGATCATCCCGTCGACCGAACGACCGAGTGGCGTCGGCGAACCGGGCCTGCCGCCGATCGCGCCGGCCGTCGCCAATGCCTGGCGCAAGCTGACCGGCAAGGCGGTACGCCGCCTGCCCTTCGCGCATGGAGACAATGCATGAGCGTGCAACGTTACGGCCTGATCGCGCTCGGCCTTGCCGCTGTCGCGCTGCCCGCTGCCGTGGTGGCATCGAGCGAGCCTGCTGCCCCCGCCGGGCTGAAGCCGGTTGCGGCCTTTGCGACGATCGCCGACCCGGCGGCGCGCTCCGCGGCACTCTTTACCGAGATGGGCAAGGTGCTGACGCATCCGCGCTGTATCAACTGTCACCCGCGCACCGACAGCCCGTTGCAGGGCGACGACATGCGCTTCCACATGCCCCCGGTCGAGCGCGGGCCGGAGGGCATGGGAATTGCCGGCATGGAGTGTTCTACCTGCCACGGCCCGCGCAATGTCGCGTTCGCCGATGGCAAGGGCAGCATTCCGGGCCATCCGCTGTGGCACCTCGCGCCCAAATCGATGGCATGGGAGGGCAAGTCGCTCCGCGAGATTTGCGAGCAGTTGAAGGACCGCAAGCGCAATGGCGGCAAGACGCTGGCGCAGATCCACGAACATAATGCGAGCGACACGCTGGTCGGCTGGGGCTGGAACCCGGGGCCGGGGCGTACGCCCGCGCCAGGGACGCAGGCCGAATTTGGCGCGCTGACCAAGGCGTGGATCGACAGCGGGGCGCAGTGTCCGGTGTAGATTTGTGGCGTTAAACCCGCTCCGTTTGTCCCCGGACTTGATCCGGGGTTGTCGAAGCACCCTTAGCCACAGCTGTGGCAGTCGGCCCTTCGACAAGCTCAGGGCAAACGGAGGGTGTTGTGCGATCAGGCGCGCACCCACTCCACCGCCGGATCGTTGAAGTCGATCACGTCGGCCAATTCCCAGACGTTCGCATAGCCATAGCCGACCAGGTTTATGAACGTCTGGATGTTCAGCGCGAGCGGGGCGGCTTTGATCGGGACCGGGCGGCGGCGGTTCGAGAAATTGTTGTTGCAGTAGATCAGGATCATCCGCCCCGGCGCGCCGATCGCGGCGTGCAGCGATTCCGCGTTGAAATCGGGCAGCGGTAAATTGACCGCGCCCTTGATATGCCCTTCCCGAAATGCCGTTTCCGAGCGTGCGTCGAGCAGCAGCGTGTCGTCCGATGCGGCCAGTTGCTTGAATCGCGCAAAGGGCAAAAGGCGCCGGGCGCGCAACTGGCGGACATCGCCAGTCAGTCGTTCGAAACCGCCATAGTCGATCTGCGGGTTGGGCTCCTTGGCCAGCGTTTGCTGCGCCAGCGCCGGGGCGGCTGCGGTGGCACCGAGCGTGGTCAGGAGCAGGCGGCGCTGCATCGGTCGAACCCTCCAGTCTGCGTCCGCAACGATGCGCCTGATCGCATGTCGTGGGCATGAACCGTTGACCTGCGCGCGCGTCCGTCGCACCCCTCTTGCATAGACAGGGGGGATCGCATGGCCGACGGTTTGTTTCGTACAAAGAGCGTGAAGGGCGCGGATGAACACGCCCCGGAGCATCGGCTGGCGGCGACCCTGTCCTGGCCGCATCTGATTGCGCTCGGCATCGGTGCGATCGTCGGCACCGGCATCCTGACGCTGATCGGCGTCGGCGCGGGCAAGGCCGGGCCGGCGGTGATCCTGTCCTTCGTCATCGCCGGCGCGATCTGCGCCGCCGCCGCGCTCGCCTATGCCGAGATGTCGACGATGATGCCGGCATCGGGCAGCGCCTATAGCTACAGCTATGCCGTACTGGGTGAGATCATCGCCTGGGTGGTCGGCTGGTCGCTGATCCTCGAATATTCGCTGGTGGTCAGCGCGGTCGCGGTCGGCTGGTCGGGCTATGCCGCGCCGTTGCTGCAATCCTGGGCCGGCGTGCCGATGGACCTGATGCAGGGGCCGCATGCGGGCGGCATCGTCAATATCCCGGCCATCGTCATCATCGCGATCGTCGCGGGGCTGTTGTGTCTCGGCACGCGGGAAAGTGCGACGCTCAACGCGGGCCTCGTCATCGTGAAGATCGTTGCGCTCGCTGTGTTCGTTGCGGTCGCGTTGCCATATTTCAACGGCGCGAATTTCGAGCCATTCGCGCCGTTCGGCTTTGCCAAGAGCGTGTCGGCGGATGGCGTCGAGCGCGGGGTGATGGCCGCCGCGGCGATCATCTTCTTCGCCTTTTACGGCTTCGACGCGATCTCGACCGCGGCGGAGGAGACCAAGAATCCGGGCCGCGATCTCGCCATCGGCATTGTCGGGTCGATGGTCGCCTGTGTCGCAATCTACATGCTCGTGGCGGTCGCGGCGGTCGGTGCGCTGTCCTACACTCAGTTCGCCGACAGCCCCGAGCCGCTGGCGCTGATCCTGCGTGAACTGGGCCAGCCGCGCTTTGCGACCTTCCTTGCCATCTCGGCGGTGATCGCGCTGCCGACCGTGCTGCTGGGTTTTCTGTTCGGACAGAGCCGCATCTTCTTCACCATGGCGCGTGACGGAATGCTGCCGATCGCGCTTGCCAAGGTCTCGTCGCGCGGGGCGCCGGTGCGGATCACGATCTTCACCGCGATGATCGTCAGCGTGATCGCCGGGCTGCTGCCGATCGAGGAGATTGCGGCGCTGGCCAATGCCGGGACGTTGGTCGCGTTCGCCGCAGTCGCGATCTGCATGATGGTGCTGCGCCGCCGCGCGCCCGATGCGCCACGTATGTTCCGCACGCCGTTGTGGTGGCTGGTCGGCGCGATCGCGGTGTTCGGTTGCATCTATCTGTTCTTCAGCCTCCCGGCCACGACCCAGCTCTATTTCCTGTATTGGAACGTGCTCGGGGTTGTCATTTACTTCGCCTATGCGCGGCCGAAAGTGAGCAAACAGGGGCTGGCATGAGCGGTTGGCATATCGGGATCATCGGCGGATCGGGTCTGTACGATGTCGCGGGAATTGAAGATGGCCAATGGGTCGAGGTGGACTCGCCCTGGGGCGAGCCGTCCGACGCGATCTTCACCGGGCGGCTGGGGCATGTGCGCGTGTCGTTCCTGCCCCGCCACGGGCGCGGACACCGCATCAGCCCATCGGAGCTGAACGCGCGCGCCAATATCGATTGCCTCAAGCGGCTGGGCGTTACCGATGTGCTGTCGGTGTCGTCGGTGGGTGGCTTGCAGGAAGAGCGCGCGCCGGGGACGTTCACGATCGTCGATCAGTTTATCGACCGCACCAAGGGGCGCCCGTCGAGCTTTTTCGGCAGCGGCATGGTCGCGCATGTCTCGATGGCCGATCCGGTGTGCCCGCGCCTTTCGTCACTCGCCGGGGACGCGGCGGAGGCGGCGGGGGCCACCGTTCATCGCCGCGGCACCTGTCTGGTGATGGAGGGTCCGCAATTCTCGACCCGCGCCGAAAGCCATCTCTATCGCAGCTGGGGCTGCGACGTGATCGGCATGACCGCGATGCCCGAGGCGAAACTGGCGCGGGAGGCGGAACTGCCCTTCGCGATGGTGGCGATGGTCACCGACTATGATTGCTGGCGCGAGGAAGAGGCTGCAGTCGATGTCGCGCAGGTGATCGCGCAGCTCGGAGCCAATGCCACCAAGGCACGCGCGATGGTGCTGAACCTGCTGCGCGCTCTGCCGCCGGAGCGGGACGCGTCGCCGATCGACACCTGCCTCGACACCGCGCTGATCACCGCGCCGTCAGCACGCGATCCGGAAGTGCTGGCAAGGCTCGATGCGGTGGCGGGCCGGGTGCTGGGCTAACCCAGCATATCCGCCAGCGCGCGGGCGACATTCTCCATCGTATAGGGTTTCTGCACCACCGGGCGGCCGCGATGCTGATCGGGGAACTGCGCCTGTTCGCCATAGCCGGTCGCGAACATGAACGGGATGCGCCGTTCGAACAGCGCGTCGGCGATCGGGAAGCTGGTCGTGCTCCCCAGATTGATGTCGAGGATCGCCACCGTCGGCGGCTGGGCCGCGATCAGGTCGAGCGCGGCATCGACCGATGCTGCGGTCGTCACGTCCATGGCGCCAAGCCGTGTCGCAATATCCTCGGCATCGAGCGCGATGATCAGGCTGTCCTCGACCAGCAGTAGCCGCTGGCCATTGAGCAGGTCTGCAGGCGGCTCCTCGCGCTGCCCATGCGCCGCGCGCGGGTAGCGGATCAGCGGCGCACCGCCCTCGCGCGGCTTGGACACGTGGCGCGCGGGAATGCAGAAATCGGCCTCGAACCCGGTCTCGACATAGCGGGCCAGCGCTTCGCCGCCGAGGTCATAGGGCACCGACCGTTCGATGATCGTCGTGCCAAAGCCCTTGCGCGACGGCGGCTTGACCGGCGGGCCGTCGATATCGCGCCAATGCAGCAACAGGTCGCCGCGCGCATTGCACTCCCAGCTGAGCTTCACGGTGCCGCCGGCGACTGAAAGGCTGCCATATTTGCTCGAATTGGTGACGAGTTCGTGCAGCACCAGCGCCATGGTGGAATAGGCCTGCGGGTTGAGCATCACCGGCTCGCCCTCGCTCAGGATGCGGTCGCCCTCTTCGACAAAGGCGGCGGATTCGGCGTCGATCAGCGCCTGGAGCCAGGCTGGCCCCCAGTGATCCTCGGTAATCTGGTTGTGTGCACGCGCGAGGGCGTGGATGCGGCCATCGACCACCTTCACGAAATCGCGGACAGCCGCTTCCTCGGGCTGGGCCTGACGGATCAGGCCGCGGATCAGGCCGAGGATGTTGCGGACGCGATGGTTGAGCTCGGCGATCAGGACTTCCTGCCGTGCGCCGGCGCGCTGGCGCTCGGCCGAGGCCTCGTCGGCAAGGCGCAGCACCACCTCGATCAAGGTCGCGCGCAGCGTCTCGGCGACGCGCAGTTCGGATGCGGTGAACGGGCGTGAGCGGCCGCGGACCAGCTCCTTCCACTCATTGAAGCTCTCGCGCGGGCTCAGGCGCGGGCCGTTCGGGCCGTACGCGACCGGCTTGTGCGGATCGCCCGCCCAGCGGATCGAGCGGATCAGTTCGGTGCGGAACAGCACGACATAGTCGCGCGGCGAGCGCGAGATCGGGATGGCAAGCAACCCGGCGGCGCTGCCGGCGAACGGCTCGGCATCGATGATCAGCGACCCGATATTGTCCGTCGCGAACACCTTGCCCGCTGCGGTCGCGTTGAGCGCGCGCACGATCCGGCGGAAATCGTCGGTCGGTGGGGTGACCCCGGAAAAGGCGTAGCTGCCATTGAGCCACACGCCCACGCCATCGGCGGGGATCGCGTTGGTCAGGATATCGGCGAGCCAGTCGGGATCGCGCAGCAGGGTTTCATCCGACGCGACCGCGCCGAGCAGTTGGTCGGAAATGTCGCGGGCGCGCCGCTCGAATTCCACCGTCTGCTGCCGTTCACGGCTTTCCAGCCGCATCGAGAACATCTGCGCAAACAGCTCGGAGATTGAGCGCCGCTCGAAGCTGGGGTAGCGCGGGGCGTAATGGTGGCAGGCGAACAGGCCCCACAGCTTGCCATCGACGATGATCGAGATCGACATCGACGCATCCACGCCCATGTTGCGCAGATATTCGATATGGATCGGCGACACCGAGCGCAGCAGCGACAATGACAGATCGAGCGGCTCGCCCTTTTCATCCAGCGCGGGGACGATCGGGACGGGGGTCGCATTCACATCGGCGATCACCCGCAACAGCGAGCGGGTGTAGAGGACGCGAGCCTGCGCCGGAATGTCGCTGGCCGGATAGTGCAGGCCAAGGAAGCTGCCGATGCCCGGCTTGGATGCCTCCGCGACCACCTCGCCAGATCCGTCGGTAGCAAAGCGATAGACCATGACGCGGTCATAGCCGGTGAGCGCCCGCACCTGACGCGCGCCTTCGCGGTAAAAGGACAGCATGTCGCCGCACTGGTCGAGCCGCGCGATCATCGACCGCACCATGCCGGTGACGTCGCCGACTTCGCCTGTTGATCGCTGGCCCTCGATCACGATCTGCCCACCCGACAGGTGGATCGCCAGATCGAAATTGCCCGCACCGGGGGTAAGTTCGGTATCGAACAGCCGCTCGACCGAATCCGGGCCGCGCAGCAGCGCGGTGCGGTTGCGCAGGTCGTGGATCACCGGGGCGGGCAGAAACTCGGCGAGCGGATGGCCGACGATCTGCTCGGGATAGAAATCCAGATATTCGGGCAGGTTGGCCGACCCGCGCGCGACGATCCAGTCGGCGGTCAGTGCGATCAGGAAACCGATCGGTTGGATCGCGCCGAGGATGTGGATGGGCTCGCGATCACAATTGGTGAGATCGACGGGGTGCGGATCATTCAACGACGGGCATCCTTCCATGCTGGCGCGCGCTTCGCCAGAACAGGTCGAACACGGCACGGGCAGCGCTGATCGCCGCGTCACGCTGTGGTTGCGTCACAAGGGTCTGGTCCAGAACCTCGATCAAGCCGCGCCAGCGCTTCGGCGCAGCGGGGCAACGAATGAACCGGGCGGGAAGGTCCATGGGAACGTTTCGCGCCAGTAATGCCCCGCCGAGCCGCGACCCTTCGAGGACGTAGATCGCGCCCAGCGCGGCGGCTGAGTCGGTCAGTGCAAACGGCTCGGGCGCGGGGGGCGTGGCTTCCAGATCGGTGAGATCCTGCACGATCAGCCCTGCACGTCGCCGCTCGGGCCAGTCCGGCAGCACCGCAATCGGATCGAACGTATCGATCGCGGCTTCGACGGTAATCAGCGGCAGTGCCTGCGCGCGCAGAAACGCGCGATAGCCATCCCGATCAGCCAGATCGAACCCGCCAAATGCAGCATCGACCCGTTCATGCTCGGGCGCGGTCGCGGTGCGCAACAGGCTCCGGGCAGGCAGGGGGCTGGTCATTGCCGAACCTTGTGGCGAAACTGCCGATCCGCAACAAGTCATTGTTTCCCCGGTGAAATGACCTTCCGGAGCGCTCAGGCGGCGTGACGGTGACGCGGTTTTGCGATCTCCACGCGGTTGCGGCCCTGCTGTTTGGCACGCAACAGCGCCGCATCGGCGGTCGCGATCAACTGGTCGGCTGCGACATGCTCGGGCGCTGCCGCCAGCCCGATCGAGATCGTTACCGGGCCAACCATGTTGCCATCATGGCGAACTTCCAGCTCGGCAACGCGTGCGCGGATCCGCTCCGCGCGCTCGGCGGCGTGCTCGGCGTCGACCGGGAGCAGGATGGTGAATTCCTCGCCGCCATAGCGGAACGCGTCACCCACGCCGCGCGTGCCGTCAGCCAGCACTTTGCCGACCGCGCGAAGCACGGCGTCGCCCGCATCATGGCCATACGTGTCGTTGAACCGCTTGAAGTGATCGACGTCGATCATCAGGCAGCTCAGCGGCGCCCTGTTCGGGCCTGAGGTCGAAAGCAGACCTGCCAGCCGCTCCTCGAGCTGGCGGCGGTTGGACAGCCCGGTCAGCGCGTCCACCATCGCCATCGCGCGCAGCGCCTCACGCAGCCGCAGATTGGCGAGGGCGAGGCCGATATTCTCCGCGAGCATGTACAGATAGGGTGCGGGCATCGCGACGGCGGCGGCGGGTTCGCCCTGGCGCGGCTCAAGGTACAGCAGGCCCAGTATCTCCCCATGCGCTGTCAGCGGCAGGCACAGCGTGTCGCGGGTCGGCTCCTGATCACCGGCCAGATGCAGGCACGGCACGTCGATCGCGCCGCCGGCGGGGCGGTGCGGCTGTCCGCGCCGCAGCGCCCAGCAGGCTGACGCCGGAAAGCCGTCGCGCGATCCGACCGGGGCAAGCCACTCGCACGCCGCACGAAGCTCGCCCGCAGCTATGTCCATCAGGTAAAGCCGACCGGCGAAATCTGGTGCGATTTCCGGCGCGAAGCGAAGGGCAACGCCGATCAGGCCGTCGAGATCGTCGCACCCCTGCATCCGCTGGGTCATGCGCGCCAGCGTGTCGCGTACCGCCAGATCGCGATCGCGCTCGGCCTCGAGCCGCAGGCGCTCCAAGCCATTGGCGCGGAAAATGTGGATCGCCTGCGCCATGTCCCCGATCTCGTCGATCTGGTCGATCTGTGGCGGGACGGCCGAGAAGTCCTGCGCGGCGAGGCGGGTGACGACATCGCTCAACCGCACCACCGGGCGCAGCACGCGCCGCTTGAAGATGAAATAGAGCACGGCAAGAAACAGCAATGCCGTGGTCGCGAGCACGATTTCGGACACGGTGCGCCATAGCCGCGCGAAGCGGGTCGCGGTTTCGATCTGGTTGGCGGTGCGGGTCTCGATCTGCATCTCGAACCGCTCAAGCAAGGTCTTGGCCCGGTCGAGCTCGCGTTGATGTGCCTCGCCGAACAGAATGCGCTGCGCGGTTTCCCGATCGCCCCGGCGATAGGCGAGAATCGCCGCGCGCTGCTGGTCGCCCATCGTTTGCGACCAGCGAATCGCCTCGCGCAGCGTGCGCAGCTCGTTGGGCAGGGCGCCCGCCTTCGCAAGCGGCGCGATCCCTGCCTCGACATCGCTCAGCGCCTTCCCGGTGCGGTAATGCAGGATGCGATAGACCGGGTCGCCGGTAACGACGAACTGGCGCGCATGATCGGCCGACAGGAACATGTTCTTGCCCAGATCGGTCGTTGCCCGTTGCAGTGCATGGCGGTCCGCGACGGCGGCGCGCTCCCGCTCATGGGCATCGGATGCCAGCAACATCGTCACGCCCGAGCTAAGCGTCAGGACAAGCGTGGCCCCATAGGCCCAGTTGGTAATCGTCGCGAGGCGCATACCGCCCTATAGAGGGCGGGGACGCCGTACGGGTGGCGATGTCGCAAATGCAGCGCTTAAGGCTGTTGGGCATCCTGCAGGATCAATCCCGCCAGCGCCACCGGCACGGGTGCGTCGCCATAGTCCCTGACGATCTCCACCTCCGCACCGTCCGCGTCGATGGCCCGGACGATCAGCGCCGCGCCGCCCAGGTCGATCGTTGAGGGCAGGCGATCAAGCTGGATCGGACGCAGATGTTTGAACTGTGGTTCCTTGGCCAGCATCTTGGGGTAGCGATCCGTCGCGGGGCCATCGATCGCCGGGTCGAACAATGTAGTAACCCGGCCCTTGCCCTCCTCGCCCATGAGCATAAGCCCGGCGGCAACGCCCTGCTTCTCACGCATCAGCACGGGACCGACGGAGAACAGCCGCGTGTCGGGGCGGGTTGTCGTAAAGCGAACCGCGACGCGGTGCCGGGGATCAGCGCTCAGCACCATCGGCTGGAACCCTGCATCGCCGGTGAACATGAGGCGCACGAGTTCGAAGGCGACACCGCCGAACGGGCCAGAGCCAGATGGCGGACGGCTCAGCGTGCCCAGCATCAATTGATCGAACACGCCGTCGCCACTCTCATCGACCAAGCACAGGCGGGATTCGAGTTTGATCATGGCGTTCGCGGCCTTGTAGCCGCTGTCGCCGCCGCAATAGACGCGGTGGTCGGCTTCGGCGGTCGCAACGCGATACAAGCGCGCGCCCTTGGCCAGACGCAGCGTCACCGGCGCTTTCGCCAGCGGCATCCCGGCCAGTTCGATGCTCGTGTCGTCAGTGATGATCGCAGCTTCGGCGAGAGCGACGGGCTGAAGGAACACCGGCTCGCCCCATTTGACGCGGCGCGTCTCCTTGGGCGCGGGCTCGAGCGTGTGCATCGTCCAGGCCGCTTTACGCCAGCTGCGGGTCGGTTCCTGTGCAGCGCCGCTTGCGGCCAGCGTTAGCGCGATGGTCGCTGCGGCAAGCCGCCATAGCTGTCGAGTCATCATCCCTCCATGCTGCGCGCTGCCCGTCAGCTCCTTGCTGCGAGGGCATCCAGGATCGCGCGGCGGCGATTATCGCTGGCGATCGACCATTCCGCAATCTCGTCGAGCGTGCGCAGACAGCCTTCGCAGACGTCGTCGTCGCGCATGCGGCAGACGCCGATGCACGGACTGGCAACGCCGGGGACCGGGGTGAAGGCGAGGAAATCATCCTCGTCCTCAGACCCGGTCACGCGGGAATCGTGAAATTCAGGAAGTCGGGGATCGGCCCATTCCAGCCGCCATCGTCCTTGCCGTCCGGACCATCGTCGCGCCCCTCATAGCGGCGGTCGCGGCGGGGGCGTTCGTCGCGGCGCGCGTCGCGGGGACGGTCATCACGGGGACGGTCGTCACGCGGGCGCTCGTCGCGGGGCCGTGCCTCGCGCGGGCGATCCTCACGGGGCTTTTCTTCGCGGGGCTGCTCGACGCGCGGCTTGGCTTCGCGGGGCGGAGCCTCGACCGGAGCGTCCTTCGCCGGCTTGGCCTTGCGGCCGCGCGGCTTCTTCGCCTCTTCAGGCTCAGCCGCCGGGAGTTCGCCGATCCGCTCGATCTTCTGCCCCTGCAGCTTTTCGATATTCTCGATCGCTTCGGCGTCCGCGCTGGTCACCAGCGTGTATGCGGTGCCGGTCGCTCCCGCGCGACCGGTGCGGCCGATGCGGTGGACATAATCGTCCGGGTGCCAGGGCGCGTCGAAGTTGAACACGTGGCTCACGCCCTTGATGTCCAGCCCGCGTGCCGCGACGTCGGATGCGACGAGGATGTTGACGTCGCCGGCCTTGAACCGGTCGAGCTCGGCGATGCGCGATGACTGGTCCATGTCGCCATGGATCTCCGCCGAGCGATAGCCGTGTTGCTTGAGGCTCTTGTTGAGCTCACGCACCGTCGTCTTGCGGTTGCAGAAGATGATCGCGGTGCGCACATCTTCACGCTCGAGCAGACGGCGCACTGCCTCGCGCTTGGCGGCGGCGCTGTTGCTGACGGGCACGAGCCGCTGGGTGATGTTCAGATTGGTGCTGGCGGGCCGCGCGACTTCGATCGTCTTGGGGTTCGACAGGAACTTGTCGGCCAGCTTCTTGATCGGCGGCGGCATCGTTGCCGAGAACAGCAGCGTCTGACGGTTCGCGGGCAGCTTGGTGCAGATTTCCTCGATATCGGGGATGAACCCCATGTCGAGCATCCGGTCTGCCTCGTCGATCACCAGCAGGTTGCAATCGTTCAGCATGATCTTGCCGCGACCAAACAGGTCCATCAAGCGGCCGGGCGTGGCGATGAGCACGTCGACGCCCTTTTCCAGCGCCTTGACCTGATCGCCCATCTGAACGCCACCGATCAGCAGCGCCATGCTGAGCTTGTGATAGGTGCCGTATTTCTCGAAATTCTCGGCCACCTGCGCGGCGAGTTCGCGGGTCGGCTCAAGGATCAGGCTGCGCGGCATCCGCGCGCGGCTGCGCCCTTCGGCCAGCACATCGATCATCGGGAGCACGAAGCTGGCCGTCTTGCCCGTCCCGGTCTGGGCAATGCCGATCAGGTCGCGCATCATCAGCACCGACGGGATCGCCTGGCGCTGAATAGGGGTGGGTTCGGAATAGCCGGCCTCAGTAACGGCCTTCAGCAATTCGTCAGAGAGGCCGAGATCGGCAAAGCTCATTCAGATGTCCGGAAAAACGGGGGCTCGCCCCTCAAAGTAAACTCAGGCGCTCTCCGGGAAAGCGCGCAAAAAGTCAAGGTAAAGGCTGATCAGCGTTCCGGGGTCAGCGCGCGGAACGACCGGATCCGGCATTCGCCACCCGCCCGCGAGCGGAACACGTCGCGCTTGGCACAGACTTTTCCGTCCTTGTTGGGCTTTACATAGAAGCCGGCATAGAAATCGAGCGCGGGACATTCGCTGCCCAACTTGGCCCGCACGCGCCGGCCACCCGACAGGACCAGATCGACGCTGTCCGACCGGATGATCGCCGCACCCGACAGCGCGTCGGCGCTGACGCAATCGTCGGTGCGCTTTTCGACCCAGGCGATCGGGGGCAGCGGGGCAGGGGGCGGGGCGGCCATGCGGCGCACCGGGTCGGGGCGGGGCACGCGGATCACGATATGCTGCTGAATCCGCACCTGCGCGAGGCGGGAGGACGCGCCTGCCGACGGCTGTAGCTTGCCCTGCCCCGAGGCTCCAAGGGGCAGCAGCAGCGCAGCAGAGAGGGACGCGATCAACAGCTTCACCATGTCATGATGCCCTATACGCGCCCCTGTTGAACAGTGGATGAATTGCCCCGCGCCGTCCCGTCATGGTAGCGCGCCGCCATGACTGCGCCCGATCCCACCGCCGCCCTGTCCGCTCTCTCCGCTGCCGTGGCGCAGCGAATCGGTGCGGACGCGGTGGTGACCGATTCGGATGCGATTGCGCCGTGGCTGACCGACTGGCGCGGACGCTATCATGGCGCATCGGCACTGCTGCTCCAGCCGCGATCGACGCAGGATGTCGCCGCGATCGTCACGCTCGCCGCTGCGCATGGCGTGCCGCTGGTGCCACAGGGGGGCAATACATCGATGGTCGGCGGTGCGACTCCGCCTGCCGATGGCACTGCCGCGATCCTGTCGCTGCGGCGGATGAACGCGATTCGCCGGGTCGATACCGATGCAGGGCTGGCGGTGGCGGAGGCCGGGGTGATCCTGTCCGATCTGCACGATGCCGCGCTGGCGCAGGGGCGGCGCTTTCCGCTGACCTTGGGGGCCAAGGGCAGCGCGACGATCGGCGGACTGGTGTCGACCAATGCCGGCGGGACGCAGGTGCTGCGCTTCGGGACGATGCGCGCATTGGTGCTGGGGATCGAAGCGGTGCTGCCCGATGGCACCGTCCATGACGGGCTCGCCCCGCTCAAGAAGGACAATCGCGGCTATGACCTCAACCAGCTGCTGGTCGGGGCGGAGGGGACGCTGGGCGTGATCACCGCCGCGACGCTGAAGCTGGTCCCCGCCGTGGCGGCACGCGCGGTCGGTTGGGTTGGGGTCGAAACGCCGCATGCCGCACTTGAGCTGCTGCGGCTGTGCGAGGCGGCGACCGATTCGATCGAGAGCTTCGAGATCGTGCCCGCGCATTCGCTGGCGCTGGTGCTCGAGCACATCCCCGGCACGCGCGATCCGCTGGCGGGGCCGCATCCCTGGCATGTGCTGATCGAATCGGTGGCAAGCGACGCCGGGGCGGAGGCGCCGGCACAAATCCTCGAGCGCCTGCTCGCGGCGGGTTTGGAACGCGGCCTGATTTGCGACGCGGCGATTGCGGCGAGTGAGGCGCAGGCTGAGGCGCTGTGGAAGCTGCGTGATTCGATTTCGGAGGCGGAGCGCGCAAGCGGCCCCGCGCTTCAGCACGACATTTCGGTCCCGGTCGCGGCGATGCCCGACTTCATGATCGACGGCGCGGCGGCGGTCGAGGCCGCGTTTCCCGGTACCAGCGCAGGGGCGTTCGGGCATCTGGGTGACGGCAACGTCCATTTCCATGTGCGCGCACCCGAAGGTGCCGATCGCGGCTGGGTCGCGGAGAATTCGGCGCGAATCAGCCCCTTCGTCCATGATCTGGTGATCGCTGCCGGCGGATCGATCTCGGCCGAGCATGGAATTGGCCAGATGAAGCGCGACGAACTGGCGCGGCTGTCCTCGCCCGCGCGCATGCACGCACTCGCCGCAATCAAGCGCGCATTCGATCCGGACAATCTGTTCAATCCAGGGAAACTGGTTACGCTTGCACCCGCGCGCGCCGACCAATAGACCGCGCACACCTAAATCCAGGAGAATTTCATGGCCAGCGCGCCGCAAGCACAGGGTCTTCCCGTTTTCTATAACGACCTTCTCCCGCTCTCGAGCGAGATGCATGGCAATTTCCGTATTCGTCCGGCCACCACTGCGCCGTTCCTGGGCAAGCAGCACGCCGTGCCGCTGACCGTCGAGGAATTCCCGCTGGTTCAGCGTCATATGCCGATCGTCTTTTCGGCGGGTGAGGAGCCGGTGCCGTTGGCGCTGATGGGCCTGAACGAAGGCGTAAACGTCTTCTTCGACACCGACGGCAAGCCGCGCGGGACCGAGCCGATGTACATCCCGGCCTATATCCGCCGCTATCCCTTCCTGCTCGCCCGGCTGCGTCCGGATTCGGAAGAGCTGTCGCTGTGCTTCGACCCGAGCACCGATTCGATCGGCGCGTTCGATGAGGGCGATGCCCTGTTCGAGGACGGCAAGCCGACCGAGCTGGTCCAGCAGATCCTGAAGTTCAACGAGGAATTCGAGATCGCGGGTCAGAAGACCGGCGCGTTCCTCAAGGAACTGAACGACATGGGCCTGCTGATGGATGGCGAAGTCGCGATCCAGCCGGATGGCGCTGCTCAGCCGTATATCTATCGCGGCTTCCGCATGGTCGATGAGGCAAAGCTCAACGAGCTGCGCGGCGACCAGCTGCGCAAGATTCAGCAGAACGGCATGCTGCCGCTGATCTACGCCCACCTCTTCTCGCTCGGCCTGGTCCGCGAGATTTTCGGTCGCCAGATGGCGATCGGCGCCGTCGCGCCGCAGATCGCTCCGGCCGTCTGACCTATTCCCTCCGGAGCCGCTCAGCCGGCTCCGGAGGTGCTTCCCGCCGATCTCGGCTGGAAATGACGGGTTTGACCTCGTCCCATCCCTCCACTCGTCGCATTTTGAACTGTGGCCTTGAAGCCACGGTCAAGCGTAACTATAAAGTTTGTAGCGCGGTTTCGTGTCCCCCCTTTCGCGGACCCGCGCGGCACGCCCTCGGGCGTGTCTCCTCCCTGAACCTAGGCCGCCCGGTGGTAACACCGGGCGGTTTTTTTATGCGTGAAGCGGATCCGGGGCCTACTGCGCGGCGTCGGCGAGGGGCAGCGCCTCATCGGCGACCGCATCGATGATCGCGCGCAGCAGTCGTGCCGTTTCCTCCAGACCCGGTCCTGGCTGATCGCGGCGGCGGTCGAGATAAAGGCTGCGGTCGAACTCCAGCTGGATCGCGTGGATATTGCCCGCCGGATCGGCGTGGCGCTTAAGCACATGGCCGCCGGCATAGGGCGTGTTGAGCGCGCTACGCACCCGCGCGGCATGCGCGACCCCCTCGATCCGCGCGACGAAGCGGGCGGCACTCGACCGGCCGAAGCGGTCGCCGATGACCAGGCGCGCCGCGCCGACGCCGAGCGGGGGCATCGAGTGGACGTCGATCAGCACCGCGACACCGAACCGCGCGCGTGCCGCTGCCAGCGCATCGGCCACGGCGGCGTGATAGGGGCGATGGTCCTGTTCGATCCGTGCCCGCACCTCCTCTGCAGCGAAGCGGCGACGCCACAGCTCGGCACCCCCTGCACGGCGGGGGATAAGGCCGAGACCGCTGCGCAACTTGAGCGACTGTGCCGCCTCGGGCACCGGCTCGGCACCTTCGTCGATCCGGTGGTCGCGCTCATGCTCGGCGCGGTTGAGGTCGATCCAGGCGCGCGGTCGGGTGGCGACCAGCATGGTTTCGCTGCCCCGCGCCGCCAGCGCCAGCGTATCGGCGTGGCGATCCTCGAGCGGGAGCAGGCTGTGCAGCGGTACGCGGAGCGCCGCGCGTAGCGGTAGCGGATAATCGCGCCCGGCGTGCGGGACAGACAGCACAATGGGCGAGGCCGGAAGCTCTGGCCCGTGGCGGTCAAAGGGCGGTGGCACGCTCACAAATCGAACCTATGCCCCGATGCGCGCCATCGCAACGCCCCGCTTGCCCAGCCCCGACATCAACGGGGCCGCATGGCTGGAATTTCTTAAGGGCTTCGCGCATAGTATCGCGACGGGCAGGCGCAGGCATCGGCCGCGGGCGAGGGGTGAATGATCAGGATCTTGTTGGCCGAGGACGATCAGGTGATGCGCGAATATCTCGCGCGTGCGCTCGAAAAGTCCGGCTATGCCGTCACCGCGGTTGACCGCGGTACCGCCGCGCTCCCGTTGATCGAGACCGAACGGTTCGATCTGCTGCTCAGCGATATCGTGATGCCGGAGATGGACGGGATCGAGCTGGCGCAACGCGCCGCCGAGATCGCGCCCGACATGCGCATCATGTTCATCACCGGATTCGCCGCCGTCACGCTGAAGGCAGGCAAGCAGGTGCCGCAGGCACGCGTGCTGTCCAAGCCATTTCACCTCCGCGATCTGGTGCTGGAGGTTGACCGATTGTTCGAGATGGAGCAGGTGCCGAGCTCTAATTGAAATCAGGTGCTTGCAAGGGGAGACGACCCCCGCTAAAGCGCCGCTTCCCGAGATTCGCCGCAAGGCGAGTGGGCGTGTAGCTCAGTGGTAGAGCACTGTGTTGACATCGCAGGGGTCGCAAGTTCAATCCTTGCCACGCCCACCATTATAGGCCCGCCAGCTCATTGAGTTGGCGGGCCTTTTTTGATTCTGACTCGGGCCCGGCAATGCGACGAGCCGAGGACCGTTTTGCGCTCCTCATCGGTTGAGCTTCCACGAGTGGGCGATTCCAGGAGAGTGACATGAACGAGCGTCAGCAGGACCAGACCCCAGGCGGCCAGCAGAACCAGCAGGGCAACCAGAATGTCGATCGGCAGCAGAACCAGCAGCCGCGCGAGCAGCAGGACCCGCAGGGCGACCGCGCACCGGACGAGCAGAGCGACAATGACGGAGCGGACGCCGATCAGCAGGGCTGATCCGATCGTTCCACTACCGGAAGGGGCCGCATATGCGGCCCCTTTTTTGTGTACGACGCGAAACAATCCGCCCGTCATGCGTTGGCGCGGCATGGAACGTCTGTGGTTCATCACCAATCCGCAATCCGGCTCGGCCACGCAGGAGAAGTGCGATGCGCTGGAGGCGGTGTTCGACGAGCGCGGCCTCACGCTGGCGGGCCGCACCCGCTTTCCCAACGACGCCATCCCCGATCCTGCCGCGCTCGACGCGGCCGATGTCGATACCGTGGTGCTGTTCGCAGGCGACGGGACGATCAATGCGGCGCTGTGCGCGCTGGCGGGGTGGGATGGCGCATTCCTGATCCTGCCTGGGGGCACGATGAACATGCTGGCCAAGGCGCTGCACGGCGATGCGGACCCAGCGGCGATCGTCCATGCCGCCCATCGCGAGGCGCGCCGGGTGGCGATGCCCTATGTCGAGGCGGGGCCGCACCGCGCCTTTGTCGGCCTGATCCTTGGTCCGGCGGCGCATTGGGGCAGGGCGCGCGAGGCTGCGCGCGCGGGGCGGCTGGCGCGGATGGTCGGTGCGGTACGTAACGCGTGGCGGCGCACCTTTGGCCGGGGGCTCAGGGTTCGCGGAGTGCCGGGCATGGACGCGCGCTATCAGGCGATCTTCGTCGCGCCGACCGATACCGGGCTGCGCGTCGATGCGATCGATGCGCGCGACTGGGGCGCGATTGCCGAGCTCGGCTGGTCGTGGCTCACCGGCGACTGGGTCGCTGCGCGCGCGGTGACACAGCGACGGGCGCAGCAGATCGCGCCGTTCAGCAGCCGCCCGGTGCTCGCATTGTTCGACGGTGAGCCGGTGACGCTCGAGCCGGGGACCATCGTGGGCAGCGGGACCACTGCGCCCGTGTTCCTCGCAACGCGGGAGGTGAAGGGATGACGCGCCTCTTCCATGTCAGCGACATTCATTTCGGCGCCGAAGACCGCGCTGCACTCGACTGGTTTGCCGATCGTGTCGCCGAGGAGCAGCCCGATGCGGTGATCGTCACCGGCGACCTGACGATGCGCGCGCGCCAGCATGAGTTTGCCGCGGCGCAGGCGTGGCTCGAAGCGCTCGGACGCCCGATCACGGTCGAGGTCGGGAATCACGACCTGCCCTATTTCAATCCCTGGGCGCGCTTCGTGACGCCCTATCGGCGGTTTCAGGCGCTGGAGCGGATGATCGAGCGCCCGCTTGAACTGCGCGGTGTGTCGATCGTGCCGCTCAAGACGACGGCGCGCGCGCAACTGCGGCTGAACTGGTCGAAGGGCTATGTCAGCGGGCGAGCCATCAACCGGACGCTCACTCAGGTCGCCGATGCGCCCGACGGGCATATCGTGCTGATTGCCTGCCACCATCCGCTGGTCGAGGCGGGGACGCGCAGTACATCGAACACGCGCGGCGGGCGTGCGGCGCTGGAGGCGCTGGCAGCGGCGGGCGCGCATGGCGTGCTGACCGGCCATGTCCATGACGCGTTCGACATCACCCACCCGACCGCTACCGGCCCGGTGCGGCTGATCGGTGCCGGAACCCTGTCGGAACGGGTGCGCGACACGCGCCCGTCGTTCAACGAGCTGCGCGTGGTGGACGCCAAACTGGAGACGCAAATCCGCGAGATGGAATGAAAAAGGCCGCCCCCGAGGGAGCGGCCTTTCATCAAGACGTTCGGCTGGCGATCAGAAGCGGAAGGTGATCGATCCGCGATAGGTCTGTGCCGACAGGTCCGAGCGCAGGAAGGTCGAGTCGGCCGAGACCGACAGATCCACCGCGCCGGTGCGGAAGGTCAGGCCGCCCGACACTTCGCCCCAGTCCTTGTCCTGACCGTTGAGCGCGAACGCCACATTGGCACCGGTGCCGCCGACCAGATTGGCGCCCACGGTGGCCGGACGATCGCCGAACTCATGGACATAGGTGGCGGTGACGAACGGACGCAGGCCATCCGACTTGCCCGCGACGGTCAGCCCGGCGCGGCCCTGGTAGCTTTCATAGTCGTTGCGGTCGATGTCCAGCGCCATTGGCCCACCCAATTCCTGCGCGCTGCCGAAATCGATCCAGGTGGTCCGCCCGGCGATGCGCGGAGCGATCTCGATCGCGTCATTGCCCAGGTCGAAGCCGAGGCCCAGTTCGGTCCCGACGATCATCGCGCTGTCGCTGGAACGCACGGTGTAGTTGGTGCCGAGGAAGCCTGCGGTCCGCTGGGTCTTGACCCCCAGCGCGCCAGCGGTGACCTGACCGTCGAGCGTGACGCTGCCAAAGCTCTTCTTGGCGTAGAGCGTCCCCTGGAACGCCTCGCCCGTTGCGCTCTGGCCGCCGAACGATGCCGTGCCGTCGGTGTCGGTATAGGTGAAGGCGAAGCCGATCAGGCTGGTGTCGCCGAGCGAGGCTTCCAGACCTGCGCCGACATACCAGCCATTATAGCTATCGCGACCGCCCATGCCGGACATCGCTGCGCCATCGCCGTTGAGATAGCCGCCCGAGATGAAGCCGCTCATCGTTTCGGGCAGTGCGCCTTCCTGAATCATCGGCGTGGCGGCATCGCTGCGCACCGGGGCTGCGCCCATTGCCGGCATCAGGTTGAGCGCTGCGACCTGCACCGGACGGCCATAATGCGCCAGCGAGCCACCGAGATTGGCGGGGTCGAGGCCATTGAGGCGGTTGCGGATGAAGGTCGAGTTGGCGTCGGTGGTGGCGATGCCGAGCGTCTGCGCGGTCGTCTCCGATGCCGGCGCCCAGCTGCCGAGTGTGCTGATGATCGTCGATGCGTTCTGCAGGTCGAGCGGGCCGTACAGGCCGTCAAACCTCGCCTGCTGGCTGCGGTTCTGATCGAGCAGGCGCGCCCAGGTCGATCCGATGACGTTCGATGCTGGAACGACGCTGGTATAGGTGCCGGCGGCGATGTTCAGCACGACCGAGTTGGTCGAATAGGTCAGCGTCGGGCGCAGGATCGCGCTGATCGACGCCGGGGTGTTGAACGTGCCGACGACGCCGCCTGCGGCGGTCAGGATGGTGTAGCTGTTGCCCGCGCGGAGCGTTGCCGCCGAATAGCTGATCTGGAGGTTGCCGCCCAGATTGGCCTGATTGGCTGCGCCCGCCACGACGATCCGGTCAGAGGTGCCGCTGGCACCAAGGTCGACGAGGTAGCCCGAGCCTGACGACAAGACGAGCCCGCCATTGAAGGTCAGCGTGCCGGTGGTCCCGATCGTGCCCGGCGCGAAGCTGCCCAGCACGCTGGTCGTGAACGGGGCGTTGACCTGACCCGACCCGGTCAGCAGGCCCGACAGGAGGAGATAGTCACCCGACGACGCCAGCGTGCCGTTGTTGACGATCGTGCCGGTATTCTGGCGGATCTCCATCAGGCTGGTGAGCGATGCGCCGCTGGCGATGGTCAGCTGCGAGGTCGCACCCATGATGCTGAAGCGGTCGATCGTCACTGCCGAGTTGAGCGTCACGACCCCGGTGTTGCGCAGCGTCACGTCATAATAGCGACCAATCTGGCCGGTGGTGCGAACGCCGTCGACATTGTTGGGCGTGAAGCCGGTCGCGCCGGGCAAACCGTTGGCGAGCGTAGGCGCCGGGGCGGCGGTGTCGGTGTAGCCTGGCGTTGCCTGCGCCTGATCGAGCCCGGCGACGAGCCCGTAGCTTCCGGTTACGTTTGCGATCTCAGGCGCGCCACTTTCGGTCGCGCCGGTCGGCAGGTTCGAGGTGAACACGCCGGTCGCCAGATTATAGCATTCCGACGACGGGTTGGGTGAGGTGTTCGGCGACTCGAAGCACAGCTCACCGAACTCCTGCGCATTGCCCGAATTGGCGCCACCCAGATGCGTTGGCAGGCCGTTGACCAGCTGGCCGCCCGTGATGATCTGATAATTGGGATCGAGTTCGGTCACCCAGGCTGCGCCATCCTCCCAATTGCGGTTGCCCGCGACCGCAGTGACGTAGCGATAGGGGTTATTGGCGACGATCCAGTCCCAATAGAGGAACAGCGGCTGGTAGAAGCTCTGCGTGCCGTAGCTGCCGCCGGGCTGGCCGCCGAAGAAGGTCGACCCGCCCGACAGGACGCCGATCACCACCTGCTTCGAAAAGGTCCGGTCCAGGATCAGCGGGCCACCCGAATCGCCCGGGCCGGTGAGGCCTTCACGCGGCAGCGCATTGTCGCGAAAGCCGTTGAAGTCGCGGGTGTTTGCCGTCGCGGTGCCGCGTGCCGGATCGTCGAAGTCGAGGAAGTACAGCTGCTGCGGACGTGACGGCGAGCCGGCCGTGCCGAACAGGAATTCGTTACGGGTGTTGAGCGAAACAAGCGCGCCCAGCATGTTCTCAGCAGCGCGGCGCCGAAAGTTGCCGCTGCTCGACGCACCGGTGGTGCCGGTGCCGAAGCTGCCATAGCCGCCGATGTTGACATGGTAGCCGGTGCCGGTTGCGGGATCGATCGCGCCGGGGGTGGGCAGCGGCGAGAAGAGCAGCGCCCAGGTCGGGACGCCCGCGGCGGGAGTGTCGAGCACCGCGGTCGCGACATCCGCCTCAAGGAAGCAGGACGTCGCCGACGTGCAAGACGCGGCATTCAGCGACCGGGGGTCGTAGAAAACCTGGTTGATGTTGTAAAAATGCTGGGCCGTGTTGCTCTGGAAGCGGCCAGCGCCGCCGGTCCCACCAAGCAGCCAGCGAACAAGTTCATCGGTCTGGCCCGCGGCATTAGCGCGGGTGTTGGTCTCAAACCCGACGCCGACGCCGACGCCGCCCGAGTTCGCACCATAGGCCGTTGCCGCACGCGTGTTTACGCAGTGTGCGGCGAAGATGATGGTGCGCGGATTGATCAGCGTCCCGGTGCAGGTGCCGATGAAGCCGCCGCCAGAGTCCGTGATGATCTGGCCAATGCCGGTAACATTGACCGGGTCATAGGCCTGTACCGGGGTGAAGCCGTTGTTGATCGTGATCTGCGGCGTGTCTTCCGCCTCATCCGGCGAAACATAGCCAGATTGCGTCAGTGCTGCGCCCGGCGCGTGGGCGATGTCGATCGCCGCGTCGGGGCGGCTGCCATGTGCGTCGAGCGAGGCGCCGGCCGAATCGATGCGCGGCCCCGCCGTCGTCCCGTCATTGGCGAGCGCTGGCGCGGCAATCGCGCACAGGCCGAATCCGGCGGCCGACAGCAACAGATTGGCGCGCGTGGTGCGAGCAAAGTTCATGATTTCCCCCAAAATATATCGCGAGCCTCACCGGGGCCCGCGGTCATGAAGGAAGGCTATGCGGCTTTTGGCGCGCGTCAAGGCCACACGTGCGTGGCGTCGCATGTTCGTCGTTCTGCGATGCGTCCGGGCAACACCTCGCCCAACGAAAAAGGGCGGCCCGTGCGGACCGCCCTTTCGCATATCGAAGATCGAACCTGTCGGTCGATCAGCGCTTCGAGAACTGGAAGCTGCGGCGGGCCTTCGCCTTGCCGTACTTCTTGCGCTCGACGGCGCGCGGATCGCGGGTCAGGAACCCGGCCGCCTTGACCGGCGCGCGCAGCGTCGGCTCATACTTGGTCAGCGCCTGGGCGATGCCGTGCTTGACCGCGCCGGCCTGGCCCGAAAGCCCGCCGCCCTTGACGGTGCAGATCACGTCATACTGGCCGTCACGCTCGGCAACGCCGAACGGCTGGTTGATGACGAGACGCAGCGTCGGACGCGCGAAATAGATTTCCTGATCGCGGCCGTTGATGGTGATCTTGCCCGAACCGGGCTTCAGCCACACGCGGGCAACGGCGTCCTTACGACGGCCGGTCGCATAGGCGCGGCCGAGCTTGTCGATTTCCTGCTGACGCAGCGGCATGGTCGAAACCACGGGGGTCGCAACGCCGGCTTCAGTGGTTTCGGCAACAGGCGCGCCGTCGGCGATCGCACCCAGATCGGAAAGGGACTGGCGATTGTCGGACATTATGCGCCCACCTTGTTCTTGCGGCTCATGCCGGCGATGTCGAGGACCTCGGGGTTCTGCGCCTCATGCGGATGCTCGGCGCCCTTGTAGATGCGCAGGTTGCGCATCTGCTGACGGCCCAGCGGGCCGCGCGGGATCATGCGCTCGACCGCCTTTTCCAGAACGCGCTCGGGGAAACGACCCTCGAGCACCTTCTGCGCGGTGACTTCCTTGATGCCGCCAGCATAGCCGGTGTGCTTGTAATAGACCTTGTCCGCCAGCTTCTTGCCGGTGAAGCGCACCTTGTCCGCGTTGATCACGATGACATTGTCACCGCAATCGACATGCGGGGTGAAGCTCGTCTTGTGCTTGCCGCGCAGGACGTTGGCGATGACGACCGCAGCGCGACCGACGACCAGATTCTCGGCATCAACGATATGCCACTTCTTCTCCACCTCGGCCGGCTTTACCGACTTGGTGGTCTTCATGAGCGCCTTCATGGGGCCAGACCTCTTGGGTTTAAATGAATGACGCCGCCCCTTGCCAAACTGGCGCAGGACGGCGCGAACGGCGGCCAATTGACGAAATGAGAGTCAAAAGTCAAGCAAATGGCGGGATTGCTGACGGGTATTGGAATACCTTATTGGTCGATCCGGGTGAACCGGATCGCTGCGGTACCGGCCCGCTCCCCCACCCGGCCACCCACAAAGTACCTTCAATGGGTGGCCGGGTGGGGGAGCGGGCCGGTGCCGCAATTCAGCGCAGCTGAATCAAACTAGCGCGTTAGCCGAGTTACCGTCAGCCGTTCGGAGTGCAAGCTGCCATCGGAGGCGAGGGTCTCGACCTGCTCGCGACTTTCGACGACGAGTCCGGTTGCGGGATCGATGCGGCGCAGGGTTTCGAGCGTGATGGTCGCGCTGGCCGTGCCCACTGCGACCGGGCCGGTCGCGCTGACCGATATCTCGATGCCGTCGGGGCGAGACCGCACCGCGCGCAGCCCGTCCAGCTCGGCCTTGCCATAGACCGACGTGGCGGGAACCCGCACCGCGCGGGGCGGGGAGGGGGTCGCCGCCTCGGCGACCAGCTCGGGGGCGATCAGGGGGGTGACCAGTGAGCCGATCATTCGGCGCTGTGCCGCTTCGGGTTGCGTCGCGAGCGTTGCGACGATCGCGCGGACGCGCGCGGCGCGCTTCCGGGTCGCCGGATCGGTGCCGGTCGGGGCCAGCGCCGCCATCCCGTCGGTGACTGCGCGCCAGGTCGCGGGGAGGTCGTCAATGCCGACTACGGCGCCGGCGCGGTCGAGCTGGAGCACCACGGTGCGCCCCGCCAGCCGTTCAAAGCCGGCGCGCAACAGCCCGGCCGGGTCGCTGTCCTCTTCGCCCGGCGCGGCCGCATCCAGCGTCACCGTCACGCGATAGCCGTCCGGTGCCGCCGAGAACCTGACGGTCCGATGCGCAATGAAGCGGCGCGTCGTCGTCCCTTCGGTCCGCACCGTTTCGGTCGTCATCGTCAGCGGCCGGTCGAGCGGCGGCGCGAACACGGGCGCGGCCTGCGTCGCGATCAGCAGCGCGACCGCGATCACCGCGTTTCGGCCCGGACCCAATCCAGAACCGCGTCGCCCGGGGCCACCGGCCAGATTTCGATCACCGGCAGGTCGTAGCTGTGCGCTGCGGCGATGGCATCGGCAAGTTCGCGGGCCAGCTCCGGTGTGGTCTTGAACAAGGCGCGATACTCGTCACCGCGCTCGACCGCGCCCTTCCAGCGATAGATTGAGCGGCACGGCCCCAACAGGTTGACGCAGGCGGTGAGCCGCGCCTCGACCATCGCCTGTCCGATCCGCTCGGCCTCGCCTTCATCGGCGAAGGTCGCGTAGACCAGCGCGATGTCGCTCATGCGCGATAGCCGCGCAGGCGTCGCCCGGTGACATGCAGGCCCCAAGCGGTGGCGATCACCAGCAGCGCCCCGACAAACTGGTGGAGTACGCCCAGCGTGATATCGACCCCGGTCATCACGGTGGCGATGCCGAGCAGGATCTGGACGCCGAAGGCGCTGTGGATCGCCACTGACGCTTCGCGGCTTCCTGCTGCGCGGGCGCGGCGGGCAAGCAGGATTAGCGCGACGACCGCGACCCATGCCCACCAGCGATGAATCCAGTGGATCATCGCGGGATCATTCACCGCCGCATCGAGCAGCGACCGCACCGCCAGCACCTCGGACGGGAAGAACTTACCGTTCATCATCGGCCACTCATTCGTCACCAGACCGGCATTCAGCCCCGCAGTGAACGCGCCATAGAGCATCTGCACGAACAGGATCAGCGCGACGATGGAGCCGAAACCGGTGAGTCGCGCCGGCCGATAGCCGGGATCGCGCGCCAACTGACGCAAATCGAGGATCGTCCAGGTCAGCGTGGCCAGAATGAACAGCGCCAGCAACAGGTGCGCGGCAAGCCGGAAGTGGCTGACGTCGGTGCGCTCGGCCAGACCCGAACTGACCATCCACCAGCCGATCACGCCCTGCAGCCCGCCCAGCACCAGCAGGCCGGTCAGGCGCAGGCCATAGCCCTTGGGAATCGCGCGCTTCCACGCGAACCACAGCAGCGGTGCGGCAAAGGCAAAGCCGATCACGCGCGCCAGCAGGCGATGGATATACTCCCAGAAATAGATGAACTTGAACGCAGCCAGGCTCATCCCCTGATTGATCTGCTGATATTCCGGGATCTGTTTATACTTGTCGAACTCGGCCAGCCACGCCGCTTCGGAAAGCGGCGGAAGGATGCCTGAAACGACCTTCCATTCGGTGATCGACAGCCCCGATTCGGTCAGGCGCGTGATGCCCCCGACGACGACGATCAGGACGATCATGATGGCGACGACCGTCAGCCAATTGGCGATGGCGCGCGGGCGGATGGGATGGCGGAATTCGGACACGGAATCCATGTACCCGCCCGTAACCACAAATGCCAGACGGGGCACCTGTCCCCCGGTGCATGTGATGTTGTAACTTTTCTGGCGGCGATCTATATGCTGGGTCATGCAGCCGGCTATCGCCCCCCGATTCTGGGAACAGATCGACACGCGCTTCGATCGCTTCGCGATCGGGCTGTCGAGCTTGTGTCTGGCGCATTGTCTCGCGACGACGGTGCTGCTGGCGCTCGCGTCGGCGGCGGGGTCGCTGATGCATCCGCTGATTCACGAAGTCGGGCTGGTCGCCGCGATCCTGTTCGGGATCGTCGCGCTGGGCCGTGGCATCATGAAGCATGGCTATATGATGCCGGCCGCGGTCGGTGCATTCGGCCTTGGCATCATGGCGGGCGCGCTGACGCTGGAGCATGGCGGGCCGGAGATCGTGTGGACGGTGATCGGCGTTGCGATCCTCGCCCTCGGCCACGATCTCAACCGCCGCGCTACGTACTGAGCGCGCGCTTGCTGCGAAGCGTTCGCGCGCCTACATTTCACCCATGCACGCGCACGATCATCACGAACATCATGGCTCCGACCTGACCGTCGCCGCCCAGGCCACTCTGGAAAAGGCGGGCGAGCAATGGACGACGATGCGCGCATCGATTTTCGAGGTGCTGGCCGGGTTCGACAAACCCGCATCCGCCTATGACATTGCCGAGGCGGTGTCGAAGCGGGAAGGGCGGCGGGTCGCGGCGAACAGCGTTTATCGCATTCTCGACCTGTTCGTGACGTCGAACCTCGCGCGGCGGGTCGAAAGCGCCAACGCCTATGTCGCCAACGCGCATCCCGACTGTCTGCACGACTGCATCTTCCTGGTGTGCGATTCGTGCGGCAATACCACGCATCTCGATGATGATACGATCACCCGCACCGTCCGTTCAGCCGCGAAAGGTGCGGGCTTCTCACCCGTGCGCCCGGTGATCGAGGTGCGCGGCAAATGCGCCGACTGCGACTGAAGCCACCAAGTTGAACCCGGTCGAGCTTGCCGCGGCGGCGCTGGGGCTGATCAATGTCGCGCTGGTGGCGCGGCGCAGCCTGTGGAACTACCCGTTCGGCATCGCGATGGTCGCGCTCTACTTCTTCGTGTTCGCCGACGCGAAGCTGTACAGCGACGCGCTGCTCCAAATCTTCTTCCTCGTCATCCAACTCTATGGCTGGTGGAACTGGAGCCGCAGCGATCGGGTGGATGATGGCATCGCCGTGACCCGGCTCGACTATCCTGCGCGCGTCGGCTGGATCGCCGGCACCGCGCTGGCGAGCATCGCATGGGGCGCGGCGATGGCGCGCTTTACCGATGCCGCCGCACCCTATGCCGATGCCGCAGTGGCGGGGATGAGCGTCGCGGCGCAAATCCTGCAGTCGCAGCGCCGCGTCGAAAGCTGGCTGTTGTGGATCGCGGTCGATATCGTCGGGGTCGGGCTGTTCTGGAGCCGCGGGCTGTATCCAACCGCAATCCTCTACGCGATCTTCCTCGGCATGGCAGTGTGGGGCCTGTTCGCCTGGCGCGCGAAGATGGACGTGGCGCGGTGACTCGCGGCTTCCTGCTCGGCAAGTTCATGCCGCCGCATGCCGGGCATTTGACGCTCGCGCGCGCGGCGCGGGCGATGGTCGATCGGCTGACGGTGCTGGTGTGCTGGCTACCCGACGACCCCATTCCCGGCGAATTGCGGCTGGCATGGATGCGCGAGCTGCTTCCAGATTGCGATGTGATCGGCCACGGCGCGCCGGTGCCGCAGGCTCCGGACGAGAGCCCCGATTTCTGGCCGATCTGGCGCGAAATCGTGCGCACGGCGCATCCCGATCCGATCGACCTGCTATTCGCGGGTGAGGATTATGGCAAGCGCCTTGCCGAAGAGGTCGGCGGGCTGTTCGTGCCGCTGGGCGGACGGATCATGGCGGCTGACCCGCATGGAATTGGCGGCCTGTCGGGCAGTGCAGTGCGCGCCGACCCTTGGGCGCATGCCGCCTTCCTGCCCGGCCCGGTGCGCGCGCATTACACGCGCACCGTCGTGCTGCACGGCGTCGAAAGCACCGGCAAGTCGGTGCTGGCCGAGCGGCTGGCGCGGCATTTCGACAGCGTCTGGGTCCCCGAATATGGCCGCGCGCAGGCCGAAGTGCATGGCGTCGACATGGACGCCGCAGACCTGACGTTGATCGGCGCGGCGCAGAGCGCGACGATCGCGGCGTGGAAGCATTGGGCGACGCGCTACCTGTTCGCTGACACGGATGCACTGATGACGGCGGCTTGGGCGCGGATGATGCTGGGCGACGCACCCAATGCGCTGATGCAGCACCCGCGCGCCGACCTCTACCTCCTGCTCGAACCCGATGTCGCGTGGATCGACGACGGCACGCGTATTTATGGAACCGACGCGAGTCGGGGGCAGTTCGCACGCCTGTGCCGCGATGTGCTCGACGAGTCCGGGGTGCGCTGGATCGCGATTCGTGGTGACTGGGACGCACGCTTCGATGCGGCGGTGGCCGCAGTCGAGGCACTCGGCCGCGATTGACGCTGCGTCACCGCCATTTTTCACCCATCGCTCAGCTTTTGCTCATGACCTTTCATGGCCAGCGGTGTCAGGCGTTGGACAGGTTCAACGCGCTGGAGTAAATGCGGTCGAATGTCTGAACTTCCCACGACGCCGCTGCTCGACACGGTCGACACGCCCCACGACCTGCGCAAGCTCAAGCCGTCGCAATTGCGCCAGCTCGCCGATGAGCTGCGCGCCGAAACGATCAGTGCGGTCGGCACGACCGGGGGCCATCTCGGCTCTGGCCTCGGCGTAGTCGAACTGACGGTCGCGATTCACTACGTATTCAACACACCCGACGACCGGCTGGTGTGGGACGTTGGCCACCAATGTTATCCGCACAAGATCCTGACCGGGCGCCGCGACCGCATCCGCACGCTGCGCATGGGCGGCGGGCTGTCGGGGTTCACCAAGCGCGCCGAGAGCGAATATGACCCGTTCGGCGCAGCGCACAGCTCCACCTCGATCTCTGCCGCGCTCGGTTTTGCGATGGCGAACAAGTTGGCGGGGACGCCGGGCAAGGGCATCGCGGTGATCGGCGACGGCGCGATGAGCGCGGGCATGGCCTATGAGGCGATGAATAACGCCGAACAGGCCGGCAATCGCCTGATCGTCATCCTCAACGACAATGACATGTCGATCGCGCCGCCCGTCGGTGGGCTGTCGGCCTATCTCGCCCGCGTCGTCTCCAGCTCGGAATATCTCGGGCTGCGCAACCTCGCCAAGAAAATCACCGGCAAGATTTCGCGCCGTCTGACCAGCGCTGCATCGAAGGCCGAGGAATATGCCCGCGGCATGGCGACCGGCGGCACCTTGTTTGAGGAACTGGGCTTTTATTATGTCGGCCCGATCGACGGCCATAATCTCGACCACCTGATCCCCGTGCTCGAGAATGTCCGCGACGCCAAGGAAGGCCCGGTGCTGATCCACGTCGTGACGCAAAAGGGCAAGGGCTATGGCCCGGCCGAGGCGGCGGCGGACAAATATCACGGCGTCCAGAAGTTCGACGTCATCACCGGCACCCAGGCCAAGGCGCCCCCGGGACCGCCCGCCTATCAGAATGTGTTCGGCGAAACGCTGGCGAAGCTCGCCGAGACCGATCCACGCATCTGCGCGATCACGGCGGCGATGCCCGGTGGCACCGGGGTGGATAAGTTCGCCAAGGCGCATCCTGAGCGCAGCTTTGACGTCGGCATCGCCGAACAGCATGCCGTGACCTTCGCCGCGGGCCTTGCGGCACAGGGGATGCGCCCGTTCTGTGCGATCTACTCGACCTTCCTCCAGCGCGCTTACGATCAGGTCGTCCACGACGTCGCGATCCAGAACCTGCCGGTGCGGTTCGCGATCGACCGCGCGGGGCTGGTGGGTGCCGATGGCTGCACCCATGCCGGCAGCTTCGATGTCACCTATCTCGCCTCGCTGCCCAATTTCGTGGTGATGGCCCCCGCCGATGAGGCGGAGCTGGCGCATATGACGCGCACCGCCGTCGAACATGATTCGGGGCCGATCGCGCTGCGCTACCCGCGCGGCAATGGCGTCGGCGTCGAGATGCCCGCCGAGCCGCAGGTGCTGGAGATCGGCAAGGGCCGGATCGTGCGTGAGGGCAAGAAGGTCGCCATCCTCTCGCTCGGCACCCGCCTCGCCGAAGCACTCAAGGCCGCCGAAGCGCTCGAGGCCAAGGGACTGTCGACCACGGTCGCCGACCTGCGCTTTGCCAAGCCGCTGGACGAGGCGATGATCCGCCGCCTGCTCACCACGCATGAAGTGGCGGTGACGATCGAGGAGAATGCGGTCGGCGGCCTCGGCGCGCATGTGCTGACGATGGCGAGCGACGAGGGGCTGATCGATGCGGGGCTGAAGCTGCGCACGATGCGCCTGCCCGATCGCTTCCAGGATCAGGACAAGCCCGAACTGCAATATGACGAGGCGGGGCTCAACGCACCACACATCGTCGATACGGTGCTCAAGGCGCTGCGCTGGAACGAGGCTGAGGTCGGCGCGACCGCCTGATCCCGCTTACGGACGTCTGTCGATAAGCCCCGCGTGCCCTCCGCGCGGGGCTTTCGTGCGTCTGAGCGCCGCAAGCGTTGATTAAGTCGTGAAGGTCTCCCGGACAAAAGCCGGCGATTCCTCATTTCAGCGACTCACCTGAAGACAATCCAACGCCGCGATACGTCCGGCGTTCACCATCTTGTTCGTACGCGCTGCGCCGGCACGACTGCAAAGATTCATGCGCGCCGCCGCCCAGCCCTTCTGCCGTCTCCTATCATAGCTGCGACGCTCCACCGTATTCCTGCGGCGGTGCGCACACATGGAAAAACGCCCGGACGCGATCCGGGTAAAATCTTCAAGGGTGGGCAAGCTACGCATGAATAAGCATCTTCTTCTCTTCGCAGCGGCACCGCTGGCGCTGATCGCACCGGCCGCCGCAGCAAAGACCGTCACCGTAGAGGCGGACACCGCGCCAACCGCCGCCGAACCGGCTGCGCAGAAGGAAGTTGAGCGCGAGGTCTTCACGACCGGCGTCGCCAAGGGCCGCGACCCGCTCGACAGCGCGACCTCGACCAGCGTGCTCAAGGCAGGCGAGATCGAGAAGCTTGGCGCGCGTAGCCTGTCGGAAGTGTTGCGCAACATCCCGGGCATCCGCACCGAAAGCTCGACTGGCGAGGGCAATTCCAACTACACGATCCGCGGCCTTCCGCTCGCTTCGGGCGGGTCGAAGTATATGCAGATTCAGGAAGACGGTCTGCCCGTCCTTGAATTCAGCGACATCTTCAACGTCGCGTCGGACATCTTCATCCGCTACGATTTCAACATCGGGCAGGTCGAGGCGATCCGTGGCGGCTCGGCATCGACCTTCGTGTCGAATTCGCCCGGCGGCGTAATCAACCTGATCTCCAGGACCGGTGATACCGAAGGCGGCGCAGTCGCGTTCACCACCGGCATCGGCTACGATTCCAATCGCCTCGATTTCGACTATGGCATGAAGCTCAGCGATACGCTGCGCATGCATATCGGCGGCTTCTATCGCGTCGGCGAAGGTCCGCGCGACGTCGGCTTCACCGCGTACAAGGGCGGCCAGCTCAAGTTCAACGTCACCAAGGACTTCGCCGGCGGCTATGTGCGCCTGCACGGCAAGTGGCTCGACGACCGCTCGCCGCAATATGTGACCGTTCCGGTCCAGATCACCGGCACTAACGACAACCCCGAATATGCGTCGTTCGCCAATTTCGACGTGCGCCGCGATTCGATGCTGTCGAGCAACATCACCGGCCTGGTGACGCGTGATGGCAACAACAACCCCACCGCCTACAGCACCAGCGAGGGCATGCACGCCAAGGTCAAGTCGATCGGCCTGGAATCGCAGTTCGATCTGGGCGGCTGGACGATTACCGAGCGCTTCCGCTACTCGGCGATCTCGGGCAGCACGCTGCGCAACCAGATCTTCTCGCTGTTCTCGGGCGCTGCCCTTCCCGCTACGGCGGGTGGCGCTGGCGGCACGCTGAGCTATGCCAACGGCCCCAATGCCGGTCAGGTGATCGCCAACCCGGCCAACCTCAACGGCAACGGCGTCGTCGGCAACATGCTGCTGATCCGGGTCAACGCCAACTCGCTCGACAATGTCAGCAACGACCTGCGCGCGACCCGCGTGTGGAATGTCGGTGGCGGCAAGCTGACCACGACTGCGGGCGTGTACAAGTCGCTCCAGACGATCGACACGACCTGGCTCTACACCAACACCTACCAGGATGCGCTGGGTGGTGGTCAGTCGTCGCTGCTGAACGCGCGCGACGCGTCGGGCACGCCGATCACCCAGGACGGCTATGTCGCGTTCGACCTCAACGTCGGCGGGATCCCGGGACAATATCGTCGCGCCTTTGACGTCGATTACAATGTCACGGCACCCTATGGCTCGCTCAACTTCCATGTCGGTCCGGTCGCGATCGGCGGCAGCGTGCGCTATGACATCGGCAAGGTGCGCGGGCGCCTGTTCGGCAGCGATTTGGGCGGCGGCCGTGTCGGCACCAACCCCTTTGACTTCAACAATGATGGCGTGATTTCCGCCGCCGAAGCGCGCACCGGTGCGCTGCCGCTGTCGCGGCCGGCTCCGGTCAATTACGACTATGACTATGTGAGCTATTCGACCGGCATCAACTGGCGCATTTCCGAGCCGCTCGCGGTCTTCGCCCGCTACAGCAAGGGTGCCCGCGCCGGTGCCGACAAGATCCTGTTCACTCCGTCGGTCAGTTCGGTCGATGGCAGCCTGGTCGAGCCGGGTGCAGCCTATGACACCGTCACCCAGCTGGAAGGCGGCTTCAAGTATCGCGCGGCGAATGCCACGCTCAACGTCACCGGCTTCCTCGCCGACACGACCGATCGCAACATTCAGGGCGGTACCGGCCTTGAAATCCTGCGCGAATATCGGGCCTATGGCGCCGAGGTCGAGGCAAGCTATCGCACCGGTCCGTTCAGCGTCACCGGTGGCCTGACCTACACCAGTGCGGAAATCCGCTCGGACAGCCGGGTTCCGACGATCAACGGCAACACGCCGCGTCACCAGCCTGACTTCATCTTCCAGCTGACCCCGCAATATGACTCCGAACTGGCGACGGTCGGGTTCAACGTCGTGGGCACCACCAGCAGCTATGCCCAGGACACCAACGGGCTGAAGATGCCGGGCTTCACCGTGGTCAACGCGTTCCTTCAGTATCGTCCGATCGATCGGGTCCAGCTGATGCTGAACGTCAACAACCTGTTCGACACGATCGGCTTCTACGACATCGCCCAGAACGCCGTTCCGGCCAATGGCCTCGGCTGGGGTCGCGCGATCAACGGTCGTACCGTGTCCACGTCGCTGCGTTTCGACTTCTAATGGGTTGGGGTCGGTGCGCCGCGCGCGTGCCGACCCCTTTGGGTTCCGCGGAGTTCGGATGGTCCTATGAATATGCTGAAATCGCTGAAAATCCCACGAAAGCTGGGGCTGTCCTTCCTGATCATCTGTGCGTCGGCAGCGGCGATGATGGCGGTGTTCTTCTCGAACATCTCGATGATCCGGTCGGTCACCGACGCCAATACGGCGGCGCAGAGCCGTTATGCCAAGGCGCTGGCGCTCGAAACCGCGTTGCTGCGGCAGAACAGCCAGATGCGCGGCTATCTCGTCACCGGCGACAAGACCTACCTCAAATCCTATGAGGAAGGGCGCGTCGACTATGACAAGGCGTCCGCAGAGCTTGAGGCGGAGCTGACCGATCCCAAGCTGATCGAAGCGGTTCAGACCTCGCGCAAGGAAACGCTCGACTGGCGCACCAAATGGGGCGACCGGCTGATCAAGCGCGTCGATGGCGGCGATCTTGCCGGCGCCCAGGCCGAAGTGCAGGGCGCGGGCAAGGCGGTGCTGGTCAGCGCCGCGGTGCTGCCGCTGCGCGACGTGCGCGACGCCGAAATGGCGGCGATCGAGGAGGGCTCGGCAACGCAGGAATCGGCGATGGACACCGCGACGACGGTGCTGATCGTCGGCGGGATTGCGTTGATCACGCTCGCTATCGCCCTTGCCTGGCTGCTCAGCCGCGCGATTGCGACGCCGATCTCGGCGCTCACCGGGACGATGAGCACGCTCGCATCGGGTCGCAATAACGTCGATGTCGACGGCACTGACCGTTCCGACGAACTGGGCGACATGGCGCGCGCCGTGCTCGTCTTCCGTGACGCCGCGATCGCCAAGCAGGCGACCGATGCCGCGGCGGCGAAGGCCGAGGCGGAGCAGAAGATGGTGGTCGAGATCGTCTCGGCACAGCTGTCCGATCTCGCCGGCGGCAATCTGACCGCCACGATCGACGCCGATTTCCCGGCGGACTACGCGGCGGTGAAGGCCAATTTCAACGCTGCCGTTGCCAGCCTGCGCGGGTTGATCGCGTCGGTGATGGAGGCGACCACGTCGATCCATTCCGGATCGGGCCGGATCGCCGAAGCTTCCGAGGATCTGGCGCGCCGGACCGAGGCGAATGCCGCGAGCCTAGAGGAAACGTCCGCCGCGATCGTCCAGATGGACCAGCGGCTCAAGACCACCGCTGCAGCGGCGGGCCAGACGGTCGAGCGCGCGAACGGCGCGATCGGCACCGTCGCCAATGGTCGTGCTGTCGCCGAAAGTGCGGTGGGCGCAATGGGCCGGGTCGCCGAAAGCGCCAAGGGCATCGACAGCGTGATCGAGGGGCTCGACAAGATCGCGTTCCAGACGCGCGTCCTTGCCATGAACGCCGCGGTTGAGGCGGGCCGTGCGGGCGAAGCGGGACGGGGCTTTGCCGTCGTCGCCGATCTCGTCTCCGCGCTCGCGATGCGTGCCGAGGAAGAGGCCGGGCGTGCGCGTGACCAGCTCACCGCAACGCAGACTGACATCGTCGCCGCCGTCCAGATGGTGCAAAAGGTCGACAGCGCACTGGTCGATATCTCGACCGATGTGAACGAGGTCCACTCGCTGCTCGACAAGATCGCGCAGGATAACCACGCCCAGTCGTTTGCGATTACCGAGGTCAGCTCCGCGATCGGCATGATGGACCAGACCACCCGTCAGACCAGTGCGATGGTCGAGCAGAGCTCGAACGCAGCGCGTGAACTGGCGAACGAAGTGACGCATCTCGCCGATCAGGCCGGCCAGTTCACCGTCGGCGCGGACGGCGGGCGCAGCCCGGTCCATGCGATGCACAATCGCCTCGCCCAGACGATGGGTGCGGATGTGTGGGACGCGGCGTGATCGAAGCGGGCCGTGGCGACGTCCGCGGCCCGTCTTCAGTATTGAGTAAAGCCGCGTCCGCGCGGTTGGGGGAAGTCGCATGAACATGATGACGCGCGTCGGTTCGCAGGGGGAGCTGCGGCGCCAGTCTCGGGTCATCCGCGCGCTCGGGTCCGAGTTCGTCGCTTCGGTGCTGGAGGCGGGGGACCGCCAGCTGCACCGTGCGCCACTGACTGCTGCACTGATTGACGGCTGGCCCGACGATCCGTCGGCGGCCGCGCTGGCGATGCGGTTCAACGCCGCCCTGCACGCGCTGGCACGGCGTGGCGATGTCGCCGACCTGACCGCGCTCTACCAGCGTGAGCATGACGATTTCGACCGCGCGATCGGTGCGGCGCTTGCCACGCATGACAGCTTCATCGTGCGCTGGATGCATGCGCCGACCCAGACTAACGAAGTCGCACGTGCCGCAGGATTCGCAGCAGCGCTGATGGCACTGCGCGCGCGCATCGACATGCCGGTCGAACTGCTGGAGCTCGGGTCGAGCTGCGGGCTCAACCTAAACCTTGCTCGCTATCGCTATGAGCTGGGCGAGGTGGTGGCGGGGGATCCCGAGGCGCCGGTGCGGATCGCGCCGGAATGGCGCGGGATGATCCCGGTGGTCGCGCCGATCGACGTCATCCAGGCGCGCGGGGTCGATCTCAACCCGCTCGACGCCAATGACCGGCGCGCACGCGAGCGGCTGTTGTCGTTCGTCTGGGCCGATCAGCCGCGGCGGATCGAGCGGCTCAAGGCTGCGCTGCGGCTGGCGCGCGCGCACCCGCCGGCACTGACCCGCGCCGACGCAACGCTGTGGCTGCCCGAGCAGCTCGCCGCGCCACAGGCCGAGGGCGTGTGCCGCGTCGTGTTTCATTCGATGGTGATCCAGTATCTCGGCGGCGCTGCCCGGGCCGCAGTGGTCGATGCGATCCATGCTGCCGGTGCCCGCGCCACCGATGCCTGCCCGCTGGCGTGGCTCAGCCTCGAATGGACGCCGGGGCGCGAGCGCGTCGAGCTGGCGCTGACCTGCTGGCCCGATGGGGCGCGGCGCGTGCTTGCCACCTGCCACCCCTATGGCGACTGGTTCGACTGGCACGGTTGAACCGCCGCGTGATTCCGCGCAGCATTTCCTGACGACTGGCGTATCGCGGCATCTTGCGCGCGACGTACTTTAGTGCGTAGGTAGCGCTAACATAAGCGCGGACCCACCGCGCGTCAGGAGAGGGAGAAGCGCTTTGACAAAGACCACAGCGGCGCAGGCCAATATGGGCCTGATCACCGCGATCGTGGCGGTGGCCACCATCGGCGGCCTGTTGTTCGGTTATGACAGCGGGGCGGTGAACGGCACGCAAGAGGGGCTCAAGAGCGCCTACCTGCTCGATGATGCCGGGCTCGGCTTTACGGTGGGCTCGCTGCTGATCGGCTGCACCATCGGCGCATTCCTTGCCGGGCGGCTCGCCGACATGATCGGTCGGCGCAATGTGATGATGCTGTCGGCGGTTCTCTTCCTGATCGGCGCGCTGATTCAGGGCTTTGCTCCATCGCAGCCGGTGTTTGTCATCGCGCGCATCATGGGCGGCATGGCGGTCGGCGCGGCTAGCGTGCTGTCCCCCGCCTATATCTCCGAAGTCGCCCCTGCCAACATCCGCGGGCGCATGACGACGGTGCAGCAGATCATGATCATCACCGGCCTGACCGCCGCGTTCGTGGTCAACTACTATCTGGCGCAAAGCGCGGGCAGCTCGACCAGCGGCTTCTGGCTTGGCCTCGAAGCATGGCGCTGGATGTATCTGATGCAGGCCGCACCCGCAGCGGTGTTCCTGGTGGCGCTGCTGTTTATCCCGGAAAGCCCGCGCTACCTGGTGTCCAAGGGCCGCGATGAAGAGGCGATGCAGGTGCTGACCAGCCTGTTCGGCGCCGACACCGCCGCGACCAAGCTGGTCGAAATCCGCAACAGCTTCTCCGCCGATCACCGCCCGCGCTTGTCCGACCTGATCGACCCGAAAAAGGGTGGGGTGCGCGGCATCGTCTGGGCGGGCCTGTTGCTGGCGGTGTTCCAGCAGCTCGTCGGCATCAACGTGATCTTCTATTACGGCGCAACGCTGTGGCAGCTCGCCGGCTTTACCGAAAATGATGCGCTGCTGATCAACATCGGATCGGGCGTCGTGTCGATCCTGGCGTGCTTCGTCACCGTGCTGCTGGTCGACAAGATCGGGCGCAAGCCGCTGCTGATGGCCGGTTCGCTCGGCATGGCGGCAACGCTGTTCACGATGGTGTTCGCGTTCAGTCAGGGCTCGCTCGATGCGGAAGGCCAACTGGTGCTGTCGCCGCAGATGGGGATGCTCGCGGTGATCGCCGCCAACATCTACGTGATCTTCTTCAACGTCAGCTGGGGCCCGGTGATGTGGGTGATGCTGGGTGAGATGTTCCCCAACCAGATCCGCGGATCGGCGCTTGCCGTCGCCGGCTTCGCGCAATGGGGATCGAACTATCTGATCGCTCAGACCTTCCCGATCATGGCGACCGGGCTGGGGCTGACCGTGACCTACAGCTTCTATGCGGTCTGCGCCGCGATCAGCTTCTTCCTCGTCCGCGCCTTCATCAAGGAGACGGCGGGTCGCGAGCTGGAAGAGATGGAAGGCTGAACAAACCTTCCACAAAAGGGGCTGGGGCGGGGGGCAACCCCCGCCCCTTTTTTACTCAGGCGGCGCAGTTCTGCCGGATATACTCGGCATGGTCGGGCATATAGTCGACCGACTTGGCGACCGCGCTGGCGATGTGCGCGAGCCGGTCGCGCGTCTCGGCCAGCGTCAGCAGCTCCGCGACCGGGTCGTAGCGCGACCAGCGCATCCCCTGACCTACCATCACCGCGAACCAGCTGGTGTCGTTGAACAGCTCTTCATGCTCGCGGAAGCAGCGGCCCGAGCTCTCGAACACGCGCATCTTCTCCGCCAGCCGCTCCGGAATCGGCATCGTGCGGCAATGGTTCCAGAACGCTGAATCGGTGCGGTCGGTGACGCAATAATGCAGGATCAGGAAGTCGCGGATCAACTCGCTCTCCTCGATCATCAGCCGGTTGTAGCGCGCGCGCTCGGCCTCGGCGAAGGTCGAGTCCGGGAAGTTGGACAGCAGGCGCGCGATGCCGGTCTGGATCATCCAGATACTGGTCGATTCAAGCGGCTCCATGAACCCCGCCGACAGTCCGATCGACACGCAATTGCCTTCCCAGAAGCGCGCGCGATGCCCGGTCGTAAAGCGGATGAAGCGCGGATCGGCCAGCGCCTCCCCATCGAGATTGCCGAGCAACGTCGCCGCCGCCTCGTCGTCGCTGATATAGTCGCTGCAATAGACCATGCCGTTGCCGGTGCGATGCTGCAGTGGAATGCGCCATTGCCACCCGGCACTGCGCGCGGTCGAGCGGGTAAAGGGGGTGAGGCCGCCCGGCACCGATGCGCACGGCACGGCGACCGCACGGTTGCACGGCAGATGCGCCGACCAGTCGACATAAGGCACGCCGAGCGTCTTGCCGATCAACAGCCCGCCAAAGCCCGAGCAGTCGATGAACAGCTCACCCGCCACGCGCTCACCCGACTCGAGCGCAACTGCGGCGATATGGCCGCTCTCGCCGTCGCGTTCGACATCGACGATACGGCCTTCGACCCGCTTGACGCCCATCCCCTCGGCCAGCTCGCGCAGATACAGCGCATAGAGGCCTGCATCGAAATGATAGGCATAGGCGATGCCCGACAGCGGCGAATTGCCCGCATCGACGGGCGGCATGAAGCGATTGGCGCGGCCTGCGCTCGCCATCAGCGAAAAGGCGTCGACATTGGCGAACTGCGGCTCCTGCGCCAGCCGCTGCCAATAGGCGTGGAAGGACACGCCCTCCATATCGATCCCATATTTGCCGAACGGATGGAAATAGCGGCGCCCAAGCCCGCCCCAGTCGACAAACTCGATCCCCAGCTTGAAGCTGCCCTTGGTCCGGCGGACAAAGTCATTCTCGTCGATGCCGAGCAGCCGGTTGAACGTGCCGATCTGGGGGATCGTCGCCTCGCCGACGCCGACCGTCCCGATCGCGTCCGACTCGACCAATGTGATCGTCGCATAATCGGGGCCGAGAATGCGGGCCATCGCCGCCGCCGTCATCCATCCGGCAGTGCCGCCGCCCACGATCACGATCGATCGGATCCGTTCCGCCACGCTTTTTCCTCCCCAAATCGTTGTGCAGCATCGCTGCAACATACGCGTCATTTTCTTTCTGGTAGCGCACAACATCTCTTGCCGAAAGCTGCGCATTGGCTTAAGCAAAAGAAATGTTAGCGCTACCTTATTGGCGCAACTGGGCAGAAGAGCCGCCAAGGCTCTCGAACGAGGAGGGGATGGATGTCGAATTGGCGGAAGCGTGTGCGCGCCGAAGGTCGCGCTGCATGGGGACTCGGAGTTTCGACGGCTGCGCTGATGACAGCGCTGGCCATGCCGAATGTCGCACTGGCACAGGATGCGCCGGCGGCTGAGGAAGCGACCGATCCGGATACCGTTGTCGTTACGGGCTTCCGTGAGTCGCTGCAAAGCGCTCAGACGCGCAAGCGCACGTCCGACACGATCGTCGACTCGGTGACCGCCGAGGATATCGGCGCACTCCCCGACCGTTCGGTGACCGAAACGCTTCAGCGTATTCCGGGCATCTCGATCAACCGCTTCGCCGCCGGCGTCGATCCCGACCACTTCTCGGTCGAAGGCTCGGGCGTCGTCGTGCGCGGCCTCACCTATGTCCGTTCGGAGTTCAACGGGCGTGAGGCGTTCACCGCTAATAACGGTCGCGCGTTGAGCTTCGCCGACGTTCCTTCCGAACTGCTCGGCGGCGTTGACGTGTTCAAGAGCCCGTCGGCCGATCGCGTCGAAGGCGGCATCGCCGGCGTCGTCAATCTGCGCACGCGCCTGCCCTTCGACAAGAAGGGCTTCGTGATGGCGGGGTCACTCGAGCTCAACTACTCCGACTTTGTCGAGAAAGCGTCGCCGACCGCCGCGCTGGTGGTCAGCAACACCTGGGACACCGGGATCGGTGAAATCGGCCTGCTGGGCAGCGTCTCCTATTCGCAGCTGTTCTCGCGCGCGGATCGCTTCCAGGTTTCGAGCTTCCGCGTGCGTCCGATCTATTCCGACGGTACCCGCACCGATGTGGTTCCGTTCGGCACGGCCACACAGCGCGGCAGCGGCCTGTTCCCGCGCGGCGCGGTGATCGGTACGCAGGAATTCGAGCGTCGGCGCTTCGGCTATGCCGCCGCCGCCCAGTGGCGCAGCAACGACCGCCGCGCCGAGGCGACGTTCCAGTTCCTGCGCTCCGACGCGCGCCAGGCCTGGACCGAGCACACGATCGAAATCGCAACCGATAACGTCGAATCCAACGGGGACTCGCGCGCCCGTGACGGCACGTCGATCGCGTTCGACTCCTCGGGCCTGTTCGAAAGCGGCGTGATCACCGGCCCGACCGGCTGGCGCGACGACCAGAATACCGCAGGCAACATTCGTACCCCGGCATTCGGGTTGCAGTCGAACAACATCCGTCGCGATCATGACGAACGCGCGGTGACCGACGATTATGCGTTCAACTTCCGCTATCAGGTCACCGACAACCTCAGCGTCAGCATGGATTATCAGCATGTCGACTCGTTCGTCGACATCATGGACAACGGCCTGTGGACGTCCTCCTATCAGGACGTCGGAATCCGGCTGAACGGAAGCAATCTGCCAACGGTGGACTTCCGCGGGCCGCAAAGCTGCCCGACGCTGCCCTGCACCGGCACGCCGGGCGGCGCGGCTGACTATCCGGCCTATTATACGGGTACGAACAACAGCTTCGCCTCGCCGGCCAACACCTTCTACCGCTCGGCGATGGACCATATCGAGGCGAGCACGGGTAACTCCGACGCCTTCCGCCTCGATGCCGAGCTGTCGTTCCCGGAGGACAGCTTCTTCAAGTCCGTCCGCGTCGGTGGTCGTTACGCCGATCGTGATCAGGTTGCCCGCTTCTCGACTTATAACTGGGGTCGTTTGAGCGAGCAGTGGGGCAATGGCGGTCCGGTCTGGCTCGACGATCCGGTCGACAATGTCCAGGGCGGCAGCGGCGGCGCCCCGCTTCAGGGCTATCAGCAGTTCTGCTTCACCGACTTCTTCCGTGGTTCGGTCAGCAATCCGCTGAACGGCCAGTGCCGTCCGTTCTACAGCGCGAATACGACCACCCCTTCGGGTTATCTCGCCTATATCGATTATGCGAACCGCATCAACCGCGAGTGGGAACCCACGACCACGGGTGCAGGCGGGCGCGTGATCAATGGCGGCTGGCGCTCGCTGGCGGATCGCCCCAACGCGATTGCGGGGACGCCGTTTACGCCGGGTGAAATCAATCCGCAGCAGGAGATCAACAAGGCCGCGTACGTGATGCTGCGCTTCGGCAACGAGTTCGGCAACGGCATGAACCTCAGCGGCAATGTCGGGGTGCGCTACACCACCACCAACCGCAAGTCGCAAGGCTTTGTCGAATTCCCGTTCTCGCCCGATTTCCCACCTGACCCCACGGCCTGCCAGACGTCGATCAACAACGTGGTTGCCGGCACCGGAACATCGGTGGATCCGCGTTGCGCACTCTCGCCCGCACAGCTGACGCAAATCAGCAGCTATTTGAATGGTGCGATCGTCGCGAACAATTTCGACCTCGACTATGACTATTGGTTGCCGAGCCTCAACGTGAAACTTGAGGTGGGTGGCGGACTTCAGTTCCGTGCAGCCTATTCGAAGGGCGTCGCGCCGCCCTCGCTCGGCCTGGTGCGTAACTACTTCCCAGTCGGTGTAACCGCACGGCCGCTCGTCGGTTCGAATGGCGCGCAGATTCCGGTCGTCGTCACTCCTGTCGCGCCAGGAACTGGTGCGTTCGGCTCGGACGGGGTCATCGCTCCGGGGCAGGTCGCAATTCAGGGTACCTTCAACGCGGGCAACCCCGAACTCGTCCCAACCGAGGCCGATAGCTTCGACATCACCGCCGAATGGTATTTCTCGCGGGTCGGTCAGCTCACTGCATCGCTGTTCTACAAGGAACTGCACAAGGTGCTGACCAACAGCACCGTGCGCCGTACCTTCAGCAACAATGGCCAGACGTTCGAGGCGGTCGTGACGACGCCGGAAAACTCACAGGCGACGGGTAAGATCAAGGGTTTCGAAATCGCCTATCAACAGGTGTTCGACTTCCTGCCCGGACCGCTCAAGGGGCTCGGCCTGCAAGCCAACTACACCTATGTCGCGAGCGAGGGCGTGCCGCAGAGCACGCTGTCGGAAACCGATCCGGATGTGGCCGCTGGTCGCCAGCCGACGATTTCCGGCACGAATTTCCCGCTCCAGGGTCTGTCGGAGCATCAGTTCAACATCACCCCGTTCATCGATATCGGGCCGGTGTCGGCGCGTGCATCGTATAGCTGGCGTTCGCAATATCTGCTGACGCTGCGCGACGTGATCACGCCGTTCGATCCGATCTTCCAGGAGGATTACGGCCAGCTCGATGCGTCGATCACGATCTCGATCACCGATCAGCTGAAGCTCGGTATTCAGGGCGTCAACCTCACCAACTCGATCACCAAGACGAGTGCGGCGGTGACCGACCAGAATGGCGATATCCGACTGGTCCCGCGCGGTTGGTATGTGAACGACCGCCGCGTCACCGGCATGATCCGCTTCAACTTCTAAGGGGCAATCTTCCCAACCTCCCCGCCGCCGCCCCTCCCAGGGCGGCGGCATTTTTTTTGTGGGGTGGAGACGTGTCCGTAAGCGGAGCGGCACAAAAAATGCTGCGCAGCACGATGGCTGCGCAGCGATTTGTTTTGGAAGGACCTGGGACCCGCCGACCCGCCGCGGAAACGCGGCGGGTCGGCCCGTTCGATCAGGCGATCGGCTTCGCCTCGGCGAACAGCCGCGCCAGTTCGTGCCGCATCGGCTTGGCGCGGAAGCTGCTGTCATAGGGGCAGCAGCGCTGCGGCAGTCCGTCCTTGCGCGGGGCGAAGCCTTGCAGCCAGCTATACTTGTCGACCATTCCCCAGGCGAGCACGTCGCGCAGCTGCGGATAGGACAGCATCAGCTCCATATAGGCGCGCAGATAGGCGACGACGCCTGCGTCACGCTGCGCCGGATCGCCGGGCAGGGCGTTGTCCTTGACGTCGAGCTCGGTGATGACGAGGCGATAGCCCATGCCGACCGCCTCATCGACGAACTTGCGCCACTCCGTCTCCTGACGTGGGCCGAGGCCGGTCGCCGGATCCAGCGTAAACATCTCGATATGGCTCTGGATGCCCAGCGCATCGACCGGCACGCCGCGCTTGCGGAAGCCCTCGAGCAGCTTGAGCACCCCGGCGCGGTGCTTCTCGTTGCCGGGTTCCCAGCTCATATAGTCGTTATAGACCAGTTCAGCGTTCGGCATTTCCGCGCGCGCGGTGTGGAAGGCGAGGTCGAGCACCGGTTCGACGCCACCCATCGCCTTGGACAGCGAGGTTTCGACCAGCCCAGAGGTCTCGGGATCGACCGCCTCATTGACCACGTCCCAGCTACGGATCGTGTCCTTGTAGCGGCGCATCACGGTCTGGACGTGATCGGTCAGCAGTTTCTCCGCCGCCGCCTTGGGTGCAGCGCCAAAGTCATGGTCGTTCAGCCAGTTCGGAAACCATTTCGGGCGATGCCACAGCAACGTGTGACCGCGCACGTCGACGTTCTTTGTCCGCGCCCAGGCGACCATCGCGTCGAGCCGGTCGAACCGATATTCGGTCGCGGACGGCCGGATCGACTGCCACTTCATCTCGTTCTCGGGAACGATCAGGCCGCACTCGCGCTCGGTGACTGCGGCATAGGCCGGGTTATTGAACGACCCCGCATCCGCGCCTGGCGGTGCCCAGGCGACGGCAGTGCCGAACCGCCGGCCCTTGCTTTTGGCGGCGGCGTCGATTCCTTGCGGCGGAAGGCTCGCGCCAGCTGAAGTCGCGGCGACAAGCGGAAGCGCGGCAATGCCGGCGAGCGTCTGACGTCGGGTCGGGTTCATTTCGGCTCCTTGTGATTTGCCAGTTGTGCTTTGGGCCGTCCGCACGATGCATCGTCGGACAGGCACGCGTGCTCAGACGATCGTCAGCAACGCGGACTTGAGCGAATCGGAGCTGTTGCCGACGCGGATATCGACTTCGCCGGCCTCGACGATCTCGCGCATGTTCGCATCCCACAAGACGAAGGTTTCGGCGGGCAGGTCGAAGCGCACAGTGCGCGCGGCGCCGGGCTGGAGCGTCACCCGCTCGAACCCCTTGAGTTGCAGCACCGGCTGAGTCACCGACGCGGTGCGGCGGCTGATATAGAGCTGCACCACCTCGTCACCCGCACGCGTGCCGGTGTTGCGCACCTCGACCGACACGCTGACCTTGCCGTCGCGGTGCATCGTTGCGGCGGATAGCGTCGGGGCACCGATCGCAAAGCTCGTGTAGCTCAGCCCATGCCCGAACGGGAACAGCGGCGCCTTGTCGGAGAACAGGTAACCGCGCCGGGCCGATGGCTTGTGGTTGTAGAAAGACGGGACTTGCCCGGCATCGCGGATGACGGTGACCGGCAGCTTCGCACCCGGATTGATCCGGCCGAACAGTGCCTCGGCCATCGCTGTGCCGCCCTCTTGCCCCGGATACCAGCATTCGAGCACCGCGTTCGCCTTGCCCACCACCGCCGGCCAGCTCGGCGGGCGGCCGTTGATCGCGGCGATCACCAGCGGCTTGCCGAGCGCGGCCATCGCCGCGACCAGTTCATTCTGTTCGCCGACGATATCGACGCTGGTCCGGTCGCCGAGATGGGTCTTGGCAAAGCCTTCACGGCTGGTCTGTTCGGTATCGCCGATCGCCAGCACGATCGCATCCGCGCCCTTCGCGACCTCAACCGCCTGCGCGATCAGCGCGCGGTTCTTCGCCGGATCGGCGAGCAGCACTTCGTCTGCCGACCGGTCCTCGCTCTGCGTGATGAACACGCCCTGCGCGGTCAGCAGTTCGACCGTGTCACCAATCAGCGCGCGCAGCCCTTCGATCAGGCTGACGGTCTGTTTCGGCACGCTCGAATAGCCGCCCAGCCGCGCGATGGCGTGGTTGGGGCCGATCACCGCGAGCTTGCGAACCTTGCCCTCGGCGAATGGCAGCGTCCCGTCATTGGTCAGCAGGCACAGCGACTTGCGCGCCGCCTCCAGTGCCAGCGCGCGCGCTTCCGCATTGCCGGTGATGCGTTCGGCCAGCGCGGCGTCGCCATAGGGGTTTTCGAACAGGCCGGCGCGGAACTTCAGCGTCAGCATCCGTGCGACCGCGCGATCGATCGCGCTGACCTCGACCTTGCCCGCGCGCACCTGATCGACCAGCGTCCGGAACGCCATGCCATCGGGCAGCTCGCTGTCCACGCCCGCCGCCAGCGCAAGCCGCGCGGTTTCGGCAAGATCGGCGGCGACGTGATGAATGCTCTCCAGCTCGTTGACCGCGCCATAATCGCTCGAAATCAGCCCGTCGAAGCCCCATTCGCCGCGCAGCACATCGCCGATCAGCCAGGTGTTGGCATGGCTCGGCACGCCATCGATCTCGTTGTAGCTCGGCATCACCGAAGCGATCGATGTGCGCTTCACGATCTCGCGGAATGGTGGGAAGAAATATTCGCGCAACTCGCGCTCGGACAATTGCGCCGGGCCGACATTGACGCCGCTTTCGGGCTGGCCATGACCGGTCATGTGCTTCAGCGTCGCATAGACCTTGCCGTCTGCGAGCCGGTCGAACTTGCCCGGCCCCTGCAATCCCTCGACCGCCGCGACGCCCAGCTCCGCCACCAGATAGGGGCATTCGCCGAACGTCTCCTCGATCCGCCCCCAGCGCGGATCGCGGACGATATCGACCACGGGGGAGAGGACGTAGGGGACGCCGCGCGCCCGCGTCTCGCGCGCGATCACCGACTGGACGCGCTGCATCAGATCACGGTCGAACGCCCCCGCCAGGCCAATCGCCTGCGGGAACATCGTCGCATCGGTCGCCATATAACCGTGCAGCGATTCCTCATGGAACAGCACTGGGATGCCGAGCCGCGTGTCATTGAGCGCCCAGCGCTGCATCGCGTTGATGAATTCGACCGTCTCGCGCGGGGTGCGCCAGCGCGCGGCGGTGCCGCCGGCCGCGCCGGTAATCCCCGGCACGCCGCGCTTGTCCGACGGGCGGGTGACATGGCCAACGCCATTGGGATAGGCCGCAGACGCCTTCTTCGCATTGAAGTCGAGGCCGTCCATGACCTCTTCCTTGCGCGCCCAGATGGCGATCATCTGGCCGACCTTTTCTTCCAGCGTCATCCGCCCGAGCAGGTCGGCGACGCGGGCGGGTATCGGCGCGCGCGCGTCCTTGTAGAGCGGCGCGGCGAGTGCGTGCGCGGCAGGGGCCAGTGCGACGGCACCAGCCGCTACCGATGCACCGGCGAGCAGGCGGAGTGCGGCGCGGCGCTTCACGGCGTCACCGCCAGCGTGACGGTCTGCAGTGTCGCGGAATCGGCGCCGGTCATGATCTCGAACTCACCCGGTTCGATCACCCGCTTCATGTCGATATTCCACATATGGAAGGCGTCGGGGCCGAGCGTCAGCTTGACCGTCCGCGTCTCGCCGGGCTTGAGCGTCACGCGGCGAAATGCCTTCAGCTCCTTGATCGGGCGAGTGACCGATGCGATCTTGTCGCGGACATAGACCTGCACCACCTCATCGCCTTCGCGCGCGCCGGCGTTGGTGACATCGACCAGCACATCGACGCTGCTCCCCGCCTTGACCGAGGTCGCCGACAGGCGCGGCGTGGACAAGGTGAAGCGGGTGTAGCTGAGGCCGTAACCGAACGGATACAGCGGCTTGGTCGTGTCGAACAGGTAACCGCGCTGTGCGCTCGGCTTGACATTATAGACCATCGGCAACTGGCCGACATGGCGCGCGACCGTCACCGGCAGCTTGCCGCCGGGATTGACGCGCCCGAACAACGCGTCGGCGATGGCATGGCCCTGTTGCTCGCCGGCATACCAGGTTTCGAGGATCGCATCGGCCTGCTCGGCGATCTTGGGATAGGATGGCGGGCGACCGTTGACGAGGACGACGACGAGCTTCTTGCCCAGCTTCTTCATCGCATCGAACAGCTCCAGCTGCTCGCCGACGAGATCGAGGCTGGCGCGATCACCCAGATGCGCGTCGGCCCATGCCTCGCGGCTGGTCTGTTCGGTGTCGCCGATGAACAGTAGGATGGTGTCGGCCCTGCGCGCGGTCTCGACCGCCTGAGCGATGCGCTTGCGGTTCTCGGTCGGGTCGGACAGCTTGACCTCGTCCGCCCACCAATCGTCATCCTCGGTGATCTTCACGCCCTCGGCGTGCACGATCTTCGCCTTGTCCCCGACCAGTGCGCGAATGCCCTGCAGCGGGGTCACGGTTTCGGGCGGGATGCCATAATAGCCGCCAAGCCGCGCGACGTCGGAATTGGGACCGATCACCGCGATCGTCTGCTGCGTGTCGAGCGACAGCGGCAGCGCCGCGCCTTCATTCTTGAGCAGCACGAACGACTTCGCCGCCGCCTTGCGGGCCAGCGCGACCGATTCCGGGCTGTGGTTGATCCTGGTGTCGGCGAGCTTGGCGAAAGGGTTTTCGAACAGCCCGGCGCGGAACTTGATGCTCAGCATGCGCGACGTGGCGGTGTCGATCGCGCTTTGGCTGACCTCGCCCTTGCGCACGGCGTCGAGCAGGGTCGAATAGGCGGTGGCGTTGGGCAGCTCGCTATCGACGCCCGCCGCGAGCGCGCGCTTGGCGGCATCCGCGTTCGACCCGGCGATCCGGTGGATGCCGACCATCTGCTCGATCGCATAATAGTCGCTGACCACCGCGCCGGGGAATTTCCATTCGCCACGCAGCACGTCGCCCAGCAGCCACTTATTGGCATGGCTCGGCACGCCGTCGATCTCGTTATAGCTTGCCATCACCGCCTCGACCCCGGTGCGGGTGACGACCGCCTCGAACGGCGGGAAAAACACTTCGCGCAGCGTGCGTTCGGCGATCGGCGCGGGGCCGATATTGGTGCCGCTTTCGGGCTGGCCATGGCCGGTCATGTGCTTGAGCGTCGCGAACACCTTGCCCGGGCCGAGCACGCGCGCGCGGTTGGTGCCCTGCAAACCCTCGACCGCGGCGACGCCCATTTCGGAGACGAGGTGCGGATCTTCGCCGAACGTCTCCTCGATCCGTCCCCAGCGCGGGTCGCGCGCGACATCGACGACGGGGGACAGGACGAGATGCACGCCGCGCGCGCGCACTTCGCGGGCAATCGCGGCGTTGATGTCGCGGATCAGATCGGGGTCCCAGGTCGAGGCAAGGCCGATCGACTGCGGGTAGCTGGTCGCATCCTGCGCGGCGAGGCCGTGCAGCGCCTCTTCATGGAACAGCACCGGGATGCCGAGGCGGGTGTCCTCAACCGCCCATTTCTGGACCGCGTTCACATAGGCGATGCTGTCGGCAATGCTGCGCGGCGGCGCGACGCGCGGCGACACCGGACCCTTGCGGTCCGACGGGCGGGCGAGCTGGCCCAGACCATGCGGGTGCTTGGCTTTCGCCTTGGCCGGATCGAACCGGTCCTGCGCGTCCTGAATCTCGATCTTGGTATCCCAGACCGAGGTGATCTGGGCGATCTTTTCCTCCAGCGTCATCCGCGCGAGCAGGTCCGCGACGCGCGTCTCCAGCGGCAGCTTGGCATCGCGATAGGGCGCGTTCGCCGGGGGGCGCTGTGTGCTGTCCTGCGCAGCGGTAGCAGCCGGGGTGGCAGGCGCGCTGGCCATCACTGCGGGCGTTGCCGATACGCTCGCCAGCAACAGGGCGACCCAAGCCTTTCGCATCTTCACTCTCCTGAATCGGACCGTAAAACGGTCTTTATTGTTAGCGCTAACATGATATGAGGCGGTTCAGCTTGTCAACCCGCGACCGGCCAGGAATCGGACCGGCGCGTGACGAAAGGGGTGAGGATGGTGACTGCGCGGCTCTGTGCGCTGCTGCTGCTTGCGGTGTCGTTCGCCACAGGCGGTGCGGCGCGCGCGGAGGACGGATATCGCCTGTGGCTGCGCCATGCGCCGGTCGCCGATGCTGCGCAGCAAACACCGGGCTCAGTCACCCTGTCCGGCAGCGACTCGCCGACCGCGTTGCTCGCACGCGACGAGCTCACACGGGCGCTTTCCGAACTATATCCGCACGGCGCGGCGGGTGGCGGGACACCGATCCTGCTCCGCCGCGTCACCGATCCCGCGATGCGCGACGGCGCGTTCCGGATCGCACCGGCCGAGCGCGGCGTGGCGATCATCGCCGCGAGCGATACCGGGCTGCTTTACGGCGCCTTCGCCCTGCTGCGCGAACTGGGGCAGGGCAAGGCGATCGGCGCGATCCGCCTCGACGAGGCGCCGGCCTACACGCTGCGGATGCTCAACCATTGGGACAATCCCGACGGGCATGTCGAGCGCGGCTATGCCGGGCGGTCGATCTTCGACTGGTGGCATCTGCCCGGTTATGTCGACGCGCGGATGACCGACTATGCGCGCGCCAATGCCTCGATCGGCATCAACGGCGTCGTCATCAACAACGTCAACGCCCGCGCGATGATGCTGGAGCCGCGCTACATCGCCAAGGTCAAGGCGCTGGCCGACACCTTCCGCCCCTGGGGCATCCGCGTGTACGTCTCAGCCCGCTTCTCCGCGCCGCGCGATATTGGCGGCCTCAAGACCGCCGACCCGCTTGACCCCGCCGTGCGCGCATGGTGGAAGGCGAAGGCGGATGAGATCTACACCGCGATCCCCGATTTCGGCGGCTTTCTGGTCAAGGCAAACTCCGAAGGTCAGCCCGGCCCGCAGGATTATGGCCGCAGCCATGCCGATGGCGCGAACATGCTGGCCGAAGCGATCGGCGAGCGCGGCACCGTGATCTGGCGCGCCTTCGTCTACGCCGCCGAGAACAAGGAAGACCGCGCGAAGCAGGCATTCACCGAATTCCAGCCGCTCGACGGCAAATTCGCGAAGAATGTGGTGGTGCAGGTCAAAAACGGCCCGATCGACTTCCAGCCACGCGAACCGTTCCACCCGCTGTTCGGCGCGATGCCGAGAACGCAGCTGGCGATGGAGCTGCAGATCACCAAGGAATATCTCGGCTTCGCCTCGCACCTCGCCTTTCTCGGCCCGCTGTTCGAGGAAGCGCTCGGCGCCGATACCGGGCGCGGCGGCAGCGTAGCGGAGACGGTCACGGTCATCGCTGGGGTCGCCAACACCGGCAGCGACCGAAACTGGACCGGATCGCATTTCGATCAGGCCAACTGGTACGCGTTCGGTCGACTGGCGTGGAACCCAAAGCTGCCGAGCGACCAGATCGCGCGCGAATGGGCGGCGCAGACGTTCAGCCGTGATACCGCTTTCCTGAACGCAGTCGTGCCGATGATGATGTCCAGCCGTGCGGCGGTGGTCGATTACATGACCCCGCTCGGCCTCGCCCATGTCATGGGCACCGGCCATCACTACGGCCCCGCGCCATGGGTGTCCGACCTCGCCCGGCCGGAGTGGAACCCGGTCTATTACCACCGCGCCGATCGCGCCGGCATCGGGTTTGACCGCACGCCGACGGGCAGCAATGCACTCGCCCAATATGCGCCCGATGTCGCGAAGCGCCTGCTGGCGGACGAGGAACTGCTGCTGTGGTTCCGGCATGTGTCATGGGACCACCGGCTGAAGAACGGGAACACCCTGTGGGAGGAACTGCCCCGCCGTTACGACCGTGGCGTCGCGGCGGTGGCACGGATGGGCGCGACCTGGGCGACGCTCGCGCCGCATGTCGACACGCAGCGCCATCGCGCGGTCGCCGATTTCCTGCGGGTTCAGGCGGACGAAGCGCAATGGTGGCGCGACGCGAGCCTTGCCTATTGGTCCGCCGTCTCCGGTCGTGCGCTCCCCGCCGGCCATGCCGCGCCCCGGCATCCGCTGAGCTGGTATCAGGCGCAGCGCTTCCCTGAGGCGCCGGGCGAATGATTGCGCTCCCACTTCGGGTCACGCTGCGCTTGCTGCCACGGGCGAACGGGGCGTATGGGCGATGACCATGGCTCTACCTGCATCTGCCAAGCCCCGTTCTTCCCGCCGCCGTGGTGGCGCTCCCACCATCGCCGATGTCGCGACGGAGGCGCAGTGTTCGCCGATGACGGTTAGTCGGGTGATCAACGGCGAGGGCAATGTCCGCGAGAACACACGCGAGCAGGTGCTGGCGGCGATCGCCAAGCTCAATTTCGCGCCCAATCGCGCCGCGCGCAGCCTGGCCGGGGGCGAGCAGCTGCGCATCGCGCTGATGTTCGACAACCCGTCTGCGTCCTACCTCAGCGAATTCCTGATGGGCGCGCTGGAGGAGGCGAGCCGCGCCGACATCCACCTCGTCGTCCAGAATTGCGAGAATGTCGCGGAGGCCAAGTCTCTGGTCCATCACCTGATCGACGGCGGGATCAAGGGCTTCATCCTGCCCCCGCCCTTGTGCGACGATCAGAGCGTGCTCGACCTGATCACCGACGCCGGGGCCGTCGCGATCGCGGTCGGGCCGGGCAAGGCGAGCGGGTCACACGCCGCCGTCCTGATCGACGATTTCCAGGCCGCCTATGACATGACGCGGCACATCATCGACCTTGGCCACAACCGCATTGGCTTCATCATCGGCAACCCCGAACAGGTGTCGAGCGGCCGTCGCCTCAATGGCTACAAGGCCGCGCTCGAAGCCGCCGGCATCCCGGTGCGCGAAGAGCTGATCGCGCAGGGGCGCTTCACCTATCGCTCGGGGATGCAGGCTTCGGAGCGGCTGATCTCGGTCGATCCGCGCCCGACCGCGATTTTCGCGTCGAACGACGACATGGCCGCAGCAACCGTCGCAGTCGCGCACCGGCTGCATCTCGACGTGCCCAACGACATCACCGTCTGCGGCTTCGACGATACCGCGATGGCGAGCACGATCTGGCCCGAACTGACCACGGTCCGCCAGCCGATCCGCGGCATGACCGCCTGGGCGGTGTCGGCGGCGGTGCGCATCCTCAAGGCACGCCGCAACGGCGAGCCGCTCGAGGTCGAGCAGAAAACCTTGCCCTACACTCTGGTCCGCCGCGATTCGGATTCTGCGCCGACGCTGGCCCGCCGCGCCTCGCCCAAACGGAGCCCTGATGCCTGACGATACACCCGTGCGGCTGCGGTCGCGCGACTGGTTCGACAACCCCGAACGCTGGGACATGACCGCGCTCTATCTCGAGCGGTTCATGAACTATGGCGTGACGCCCGAGGAGCTTCAGTCGGGCAAGCCGATCATCGGCATCGCGCAATCGGGCAGCGACCTAAGCCCGTGCAACCGCATCCATCTCGACCTCGCCAAGCGCGTGCGCGACGGCATCCGCGATGCGGGTGGCATCCCGATCGAATTTCCGGTCCATCCCATCTTCGAAAATTGCCGCCGCCCGACCGCGGCGCTCGACCGCAACCTCGCTTATCTTGGCCTGGTCGAACTGCTCAACGGCTATCCGATCGATGGCGTGGTGCTGACCACCGGCTGCGACAAGACCACGCCGAGTCAGGTGATGGCGGCAACCACGGTCGACATCCCCGCGATCGTCCTGTCCGGCGGGCCGATGCTTGATGGCTGGCATGAAGGCGAGCTGGTCGGCTCCGGAACCGTGATCTGGCGCAGCCGCCGCGCGCTCGCTGCGGGCGAGATCGACGAGGCGGAATTCCTGCGCCGCGCGACCAGCAGCGCGCCTTCGGCCGGGCATTGCAATTCCATGGGCACGGCATCGACGATGAATGCGGTCGCCGAAGCGCTCGGCCTGTCGCTCACCGGCTGCGCGGCGATCCCGGCGCCCTATCGTGAGCGCGGGCAGATCGCTTACCGCACCGGCCAGCGCATCGTCGAAATGGTGCGCGCCGACCTGCGCCCGTCGCAGATCCTGACGCGCGAAGCGTTCCTCAACGCCATCGCCACCGTCACCGTGTGCGGCGGATCGTCCAACGCCCAGCCGCACATCGTCGCGATGGCACGCCACGCCGGCCTCGAGCTGGAGCCGGAGGTCTGGTACGATCACGGCTACCACCTCCCGCTGCTGGTCAACATGCAGCCGGCGGGCAAGTATCTCGGCGAGCGCTTCCACCGCGCGGGCGGCGTGCCCGCGGCGATGTGGGAATTGCTGCAGGCGGGGAAGCTGCACGGCGACTGCCTGACCGTCACCGGACGGACGATCGCGGAGAATCTTGCCGGCACCGAAAGCAACGACCGCGAGGTGATCCGCCCGTTCGCCGATCCGCTTCAGGAGAATGCCGGTTTCCTGGTGCTGAGCGGCAATCTGTTCGACTTCGCGATCATGAAGACCTCGGTCATCTCCCCCGAATTCCGCCGCCGCTATCTGTCGCGACCGGATGCGGAGAATGTGTTCGAGGCGCGGGCGATCGTGTTCGACGGCTCGGACGACTATCACCACCGCATCAACGATCCCGATCTGAACATCGACGCCGACTGCATCCTCGTGATGCGCTCGGCGGGCGTGCTCGGCTGGCCGGGTTCTGCGGAAGTCGTCAACATGCAGCCGCCCGACGCGCTGATCCGCGCCGGCGTGAACTGGCTGCCGACGCTCGGCGATGGCCGTCAGTCCGGCACGTCGGATAGCCCCTCGATCCTCAACGCCTCGCCCGAAAGCGCGGCGGGCGGTGGGCTGGCGTGGCTGCGCACGGGGGACACGATCCGCATCGACCTCAACACCCGCCGCTGCGACATGCTGGTCGAGGCTGAGGAGATCGAACGGCGCAAAGGCGACGGACTGCCGGAGGTTCCGGCGAGCAACACGCCGTGGGAACAGCTGGCGCGCGAAAAGACCGGGCAGCTGGCCGAGGGCGCGGTGCTGGAATTCGCGCTGGAGTATCGCCAGACGTCGAAGACGCTGCCGCGCCATAATCATTGAGTGTGAGGGACATTCTTCAAATTCCGTCATGCTGAACTTGTTTCAGCATCCACCGTGCCGCCACCGACTCAGTCGCGTGCGGAAGAGTGGACCCTGAAACAAGTTCAGGGTGACGGTTGGAGAAAGCGGGCAGGCGCTGACTTGATCCTCGATGGAGGAAACAGATCAGCCCCTCACTCCACCACCAGCTCGAACGACGTCGGCGTCATGTTCGCCGCGTCGTAGAGATTGACCACCGGCGTATCGGCCCAGGCATAGCGCACCCGCGTCACCGGCTGGCCATCGCCCTTCACGCGAACGCTGCTGCCTTCGACGACCGCCGCAGCAAAGCGGCAGCTCTGCGCACACAGCTCGAACCCGATCGGCGCGCCGCTCCAGCCCACCAGCGCCCCTTCGATCCCGCTGAACGTCACGACCACATCGCCGCCATCGCGCCGCGCCGACACCGCCTGTGGCCCCGGCTTGCCCAGCGCCGCGCGGGCGAGGCGCTTGCCCAGTTCGTTCTTGTCGCCGGGATGGATGTCGGTGCGCGAACCGATGTCGATCGCGGAAACCAGCGCCGTGCCCGGCGTCGCCGCGACTGCGCGCCGCTGCTCATCGCGCAGCTTGCCCCAGCCGCTTTCGACCGGAGCGCTCGCCGGGGCGCCATAATCGGCGAGGCCCACCACCAGCACCGGCAGCGCCGGATCGCCCGACTGGCGCCGATAGCCGTCGATCAGGCCGCGCAGCCGCACGTCATAGCCGGTCTGCCCGGAATCGCTCTCGCCCTGATACCAGGCCACACCGCGCAGCCCGATCCCGCCCAGCGGCGCGACCATCGCATTGCCGATCAGGCCGAGGCCCGCAATATTGTCCCATGGCGGACGCGGCGGCGCGCCCTTGGCCGCCGAGATCCAGTAGCGCCACTGGTCCCCCAGCGGGATGCTCGACCCGTCGGATAGGCTGAGCTTCAGGCGTTCGGCCGGGCCCATGAAGCCGCCGGTGCCATAGCTGTTCCACACCGCGACCACGACCTCGTTGGCCCCGGCTTTCCAATAGCTGCCCGGCACTTTGTAATCGCGCGGGTTGGACCAGCCGAAGCTGTTGCCGACCGGCTTGCCATTGACGAACGCCTGATCGCCATCGTCGATAATACCCAGCGACACCGTCGCGCCGCCGCGCGCCTGTTCCGGCGTCAGCGTCACCGTGCGGCGGAACCACACCCAGCCGATAAACCCCTGAAGTGGTGCCTCACCAAGGCTGTCCCACGGCCCCACGCCGGGCACCGGCGACCACTGGACCGCATCGGGCGTACGCCAGGGTTCGATCGTGTCCTGCGTCCGCCACCAGTCGATCCAGCGCGGCGCAAATGCAGTGTTCGCGGCGAGCGGGTCGCGGTCATAGGTTTCGAGCAGCGCCGCGTCCTGCGCACCATAGATGTTGCGCGTCGCGACCGGATCGAGCCAGGCGCGGATCGCGGTGCCGCCCCAGGTCGCGTCGATCAGACCGATCGCGACGCCCGGTTCAGCCTTGCGCAGCTCGCGCGCCATATACCAGCAGGCGGCGGAAAATTCAGGTGCGGTGTCGCGCGTTGATGCCTGCCAGCTGGCCGGCTCGCTAAATTTGCGCAGTGGCCGCGTCGAGGTCGCCTTGGGCACGGTCAGCAGCCGCAGCATCGGATCGGCGGCGCTGTTCATCTGATTGTCGAAATCCAGCGCACGGCGCACCGGAAATTCCATGTTCGACTGGCCCGAACACAGCCAGACATCGCCGACCATCACGCCCTTCGCTTCGATCGCGGCATCGCCGGTCGCAGCATGCAGGCGCCAGGGGCCGCCCGCTTTCATCGCGGGGAAGGTTGCGCGCCAATGGCCGTCCTTGTCGGCCTTGGCCTGCGCGATCGTGTCGCCGAGCGTGACGGTCAGGGACATGCCGGGAGCGGCTTCGCCCTCGACCACGATCGGCTTGTCGCGCTGAAGCACGCCCTCATCGCCGATGGCGGGGGCGAAGGCGAGCTGCGCGGCGGCGGGCAGGGGAGCAAGCGCCGTGGCGGCGAGCAGCACTGCCGTCCGCCTCACGCGACGTGCGCCCGGGCGAGTTTGTGGCCGGGGACGCTCGCGTCGAACGCGAACAGATCGCCGGCATGCGGCTGGGCGGCGCGTTCCTCGGCGCTCAACCCCTTGGCAGCAGTGGTGGCGTAGAGCGTGGTCAGCCCCTCTCCGCCGAACGCCAGCTTGGTGACATTGGCCACCGGCAGGCGCACAAATTCGATCTCACGTCCCGTCGGATCGAAGCGGCGCGCGCCATGGCCGGCGTAAAAGCCGACCCAGACATTGCCCTCAGCATCGGTGATCGACCCGTCGGGATAGCCCTCATCGCCGGTGAAGGTCAGATAGGGCTGAGCGCCGCCGAGCGATCCGTCGTCATGCAGCGGCGCGACCCAGATGCGGCGGCCGATCGTGTCGGTGAAGTAGATGCGGTCGCCCGCCGGGGACACTGCCGGGCCGTTGGTGATGCTCACCGGTCCCGGCCCGACCCGGTCGATCTGTCCGGCATCGAGCCGGTAGAACCAGCCGGTGGCGGCGGATTCGCTATTGTCCATCGACCCGAACCACACGCGACCCTGCGCGTCGGTGCACGCGTCATTGAGGCGGTTGCCGGGGAGTGACGGCTCGACCACGCGCCAGAAGGTAAAGGCGCGTGTGTCGGGATCGAACCAGTGCAGCCCGCTCTGCAGCCCGCACAGCAACCGGCCATTGTCGGCGGGCAGCGCCCAGCCGATCTCGCCGGGCGCATCGGCGCTGCTCAGCGCGGCGGTTGTCGGGTCGAAACGGTGGAGCTTCTTGCCCTTGATATCCACGAACCACAGGCAGCCGCGTGCCGCGTCCCACACCGGACCTTCGCCCAGCGTGGCGCCGACACGCGCGGCGACCCGTGCTTCGGTTACCGCCATCCCGCATCCACCCAGTAATTATGCGCAGTGCACATCCGGGCATCGTCAGAGGCGAGGAAGGTCGCCATCGCGGCGATATCGGCGGGCTGGATGCGACCGTTCAGCGCCTGCGCGGCGACGATCTCCGCCTCCCCCTCGGGCGTGTACCACTTTTCCTGCCGCGGCGTCTGAACATTGCCGGGAACGATGGTGCAGGCGCGAATGCCGTGCGGGCCGAGTTCACGCGCAAGGCTGCGGGTCAGCCCCTCGATCGCCGCCTTGGCGGTCTGGTACAGCGTCAGGTCGGGCAGGCCGAGATGCCAGCTGATCGACCCGAAATTGATGATGACGCCATGCCCGGCCTCTTTCATCCCCGGTACCACCGCCTGCGCGGCGAAGAACAAATGGCGCAGATTGACCGCCATCCGATCGTCCCAATAGGCGGGCGTGACCTCCTCGATCCCGTGGCGGTCGTCGCTCGCGGCATTGTTGAGCAGGATGTCGACCGGCCCCTGCTCGGAAAGGATATTGGCGAGGCACTGCTGCAGCGCCGAAACATCGGTCAGGTCGCAATGCGAAAACTGCGGCGCATGGCTCGCGCCCGGGGTCAGGCGTGCGCGCAACGCCTCACCCGCCTCGGTCTGGACATCGACGAAGCTGACCCGCGCGCCCTGCGCCGCGAATGCCTCGACCAGCCCCTCGCCGATCCCCGACGCGCCGCCTGTGACCAGCACATGGCGGTCACGCAGGCTGGGATAGATGGCGCGCAGCGCGGCCGACTCGGTGGATTTCTGCAACAACCTCAATCCCCCGAATAGACCGTTTTGACGGTCGTGTAGAATTCAACCGCGGCAAAGCCCTGTTCGCGGGCGCCGTAACTGGACTTGCGCGTGCCGCCGAATGGCACGTGATAATCGACGCCCGCAGTGGGCAGGTTGACCATCACCATCCCGGCGCGGATGCGCTTGCGGAAATCGCGCGCATATTTGTGGCTGGTGGTGACGATGCCCGACGACAGGCCGAACTCGCCCTGATTGGCGATGTCGAGCGCGTGCTCGTAATCCTTCGCGCGGACGGTCGAGACGACGGGTCCGAACACTTCCTCGCGGTTGATCGTCATGTCCGGATCGGTGTCGGCGATCAGCGTCGGGGCCATGAAATAGCCGGGCGTGTCGAGCGTGAGCGGATCGGGTCCGCCGCTGGCGACGCGGCCGCCTTCCTCGATCGCCTTGCGGACATAGCGGAGATTCTGCTCGAACTGGCTCTCGCTCGACGCCGGGCCGACCTGGGTGTCGGTGGCAAGGGCAGGGCCGACCTTCAGCGCATTCGCACGCTCGGCGAGCGCGGCGACGAAACGGTCGTGGATCGCGTCCTCGACGATCACCCGGCTCGACGCGGTGCAGCGCTGCCCGGTCTGGAAGAAGCCGCCGTCAAGCGCGACCGCCACCGCCTTGTCGAGATCCGCGTCGGCGAGCACGACGAGCGGGTTCTTGCCGCCCATCTCCAGCTGCACCCGCGCCTGCCGCGTCATCGCGGCCATGCCGACCTTGGCGCCGACGCCCTGCGACCCGGTGAAGCTGATCGCATCGACATGCGGGTGATCGACGATCGCCTGACCAACGCCGCCCTGACCGAGCACGAGGTTGAACACACCTGCAGGCGCGCCGCATTCCTGAATGATGTCGGCGAGCGCGCTCGCCATCGCCGGGGTGACATTGGCGGGCTTCATCACGACGGTATTACCAAAGGCGAGCGCAGGCGCGGCCTTCCATGCCGGGATCGCGATCGGGAAGTTCCACGGTGTGATCAGGCCGACCACGCCCACCGCCTCGCGATAGGTCGCAACATCAAGGCCCGGCCGCGTCGATTCGAGCGTCAGCCCGTGGCGGCGCAGCGCCTCCCCGCCGAAATAGCGGAAGATGCGCGCGGCGCGCATCACCTCGCCCATGCCCTCGGCGCGGGTCTTGCCCTCTTCGCGCGCGAGCAATTCGCCGAGTTCAGCGGCGCGCGCCATGATCATCGCGCCGACCTTGTCGAGCAGGTCTGCGCGGACTTCGGGCGAGGCCGCGGCCCAGCCCGGCTGTGCGGCGCGGGCGGCCTGCACCGCTTGGTCGACCACCGCAGCATCGCCTGCAGCAAAGGTCGCGATGACCTCGTCGGTGTTCGACGGGTTACGGCTTTCCAGTGGCGTGTCGACCGCGACGCGCTCGCCATTGATCAAGTGGGTCAGCTTCATGATGTGCATGTCCTGCAAGTCAGAGTTCAAATCCGTTCGGCGAGCCCGCGGCGGGCAAGGTCGCGCACGAACGCGGCGATGCCCATTTCCCATTTTGGCGCGTCCCGCGACGTCGTCACCGTGTTGGCGAGCGTGCCGAGGCGGGGCGATGCGATCGTCACGCGGTCGCCGACCTTGTGGGTAAACCCGCCGCCCGGCACATCGCGATCCTGCGTCGGCGCGAACAGCGTGCCGAGGAACAGGACGAAGCCATCGGGATAATGATGCTCGCTCATCGCCTGCGCGGCGATGTCGAGCGGGTCGCGGCTGATCTCGCTCATCCGGCTCGCGCCCTCAAGGCGGAAGCCGTCGCTGCCCTCGATCGTCAGCGCGACATCGGCGCTGCGCACATCGTCGATGGTGAAGCCGCCGTCGAACAGGCGGATGAACGGGCCGAGTGCGCAGGACGCGGTATTGTCCTTGGCCTTGCCCAGCAGCAGCGCCGAGCGCCCCTCGAAATCGCGCAGGTTGACATCGTTGCCCAGCATCGCGCCGACCGTTTCGCCACGGCTGGAAATCGCCAGCACGATCTCAGGCTCGGGGTTGTTCCAGCTCGAATCCGACCGCACGCCGATCGGCGCGTCATGCCCGACCGCCGACAGCACCGGCGACTTGGTGAAGACTTCGGCATCCGGGCCGATCGCGACCTCCAGATATTGCGACCACATGCCATCTTCGATCAGCACCGCCTTGAGCGCAGCCGCCTCGGCCGATCCGGGGACGACCGATCGGATGCCGCTGCCGACGCGTTCTTCCAGTCGACCGCGAATCGCCGCCGCCTGGCTCGCATCGCCGCGTGCGCGCTCCTCGATCACCCGCTCGATCGCCGACACCGCAAAGGTGACGCCCGCCGCCTTGATGCATTGCAGGTCGATCGGGGCGAGCAGGGTCGCGCCATCGGGCAGGCGCGGATCGGCCGCGTCGAGGTCGGCGATGTGCCGGCCATGTGCGGGCGTGGTCAGCTCGCGATCAATCGCACCGGCGATGGTGGCAGTCCCCGGCGTCAGGTCGAACAGCGCGCCATCGGCGATCAGGACCGGCACCGGACCGTCCCCCTGATCGATGCGCCCGAGGAACCGGCCAGACCGCCAATCGTCCGGCAATATCCCAGCCAGCGAGACCGTCATCGCTTGTACCCCTCCGACATCATTGCTCTTGATAGCGCTAACATCATGCTCCTATGGAGGTGTCAAGCATCGTGCGGAAAAAACGTCGGTGCACGCGCGGGGAAACCCGTGCAGACAAGGAGGAGAGGAGCGAGATGAAGGGTTTGGCCGCATTGTTGGCGCTGTCACTTGCTGCGCCCGCTGTTGCGCAGCAGAGCGCGGCGCGATTCGATTTCGTCACTTATTCGGCGGAGTCAGAGGTGCGCAAGCTTCCCGCCGGGCAGTTCGCGAATCCGGTGCTGCCGGGCTTCCGTCCCGACCCGTCGATCGTGAAGGTGGGGCAGGATTTCTACCTCGTCACCTCGACCTTTGCCTGGTTCCCCGGCATCCCGGTCTATCACAGCCGCGATCTGGTGAACTGGCGCCAGATCGGCAATGCGATCGACCGCCCGGACATGCTCGATTTCAGCGGGCTGGCGCTGGATCGCGGCGTGTTCGCGCCGACGATCGAATATCATGACGGCACCTATTACATCCTCAACACCTGTGTCGGGTGCCGCGACAATTTCGTGCTGACCGCAAAGGATCCGGCGGGGCCGTGGAGCGGGCCGCACTGGCTCGATTTCGGAGGAATCGACCCCTCGCTCTATTTCGAGGATGGCCGGGCATGGATCATCAACAACGACGCGCCGCCGGGGAAACCCGAATATGACGGCCATCGCGCATTGTGGATGCAGGAAGTCGACCTCGCCGCCTACAAGATGAAGGGGCCGCGCCACTTGCTGGTCGACAAGGGCGTCGATCCCGCGACCAAGCCGATCTGGGCGGAGGGGCCGCATATCTATAAGGTGGATGGCTATTATTATCTCTCGGCGGCCGAAGGCGGCACGGCGGATCAGCACGCCCAGACCATCTATCGCTCGCGCAACCTGACCGGCCCGTACACCCCCGGCCCGGTCAACCCGATCATGACCCAGCGCGACCTGCCCGAGGATCGCCCGAACCCGGTCCAGGCGACCGGTCACGCCGATATGGTCAAGCTGGACGATGGCAGCTGGTGGGCCGTGTTCCTCGCGACCCGTCCGTTCCGCGGGCAGGAAACGCTGTTGGGTCGCGAGACCTTCCTGCTGCCGGTGACGTGGAAGGATGGCTGGCCCTCGATCCTGCCACCGCGCACGCCGATGCCCGCCAGCGTCGCGCGCCCGAATCTGCCCGCCTCGCCCGGCGAAGCGCGCGACTGGCGCGAAGAGTTCGATGCGCCAAAGCTCGCCCAGGACTGGCTGATGCTGCGCTCGCCCAAGGGTGCGCCATGGTGGCGGATCGCCGATGGCGCGCTGACGCTGGATGCGCGCCCAGTTGCGGCAGGTGCGCTCGCCCAGCCCAGCTATATCGGCAAACGCATGCGCCACGCGAAAGCGAGCTGGACGACGCGCGTGTCGTTCGATCCCAAAAGCGCGTCGGAGCGCGCGGGGCTGCTCGCGGTGGCGAACGAGAACCACTTGATGTTCGCGGGGCTCGAAGGCGACAAGCTCGTGGTGCGTCGGCGGATTTCAAAGGATGAGCCCGAGAATGGCGTGGTGATCGCATTGGTCCCGCGTGACGGTGCGACGCAGGTTGAGCTCAAGCTCAGCTTCGATGATGGCATCGCGCAGGCGCAATGGCGTCCGGTTGGCGACACCGCCTGGCGCAGCATCGCCAAGGATGTGGACGCTTCGCGGCTCGCCACCATTCATGCCGGGCTGTTCATGGGGCTGGTCGTCGGCCCGCACGCGGCGAGCGCCCCATGATCGATCCGGTGCGCGTCGTCATCGTCGGGGGCGGAACCGCGGGGTGGATGGCCGCATCCGCCCTCGCGCGGTTCCTGCCCGGCGTGGCCGATGTGCGCCTGATCGAATCCGAAGAGATCGGCATCGTCGGGGTGGGAGAGGCGACCCTCCCGCACCTGCGCGCCTTTCTCCAGCGGCTAGGCATCGATGAAGCCGAGATGATGCGTGCTACCAACGCGACCTACAAACTCGGCATCGATTTCCGCGACTTTGGCAAGCTGGGCGACCGCTATGTCCACCCGTTCGGCGCTTATGGCGTCGATCTCGCCGGGGTGGGGTTCCACCATTATTGGTTGCGTGCGCGGGACGAAGGATCGCGGCGGAGCCTTGAGGACTATTCGCTCCCGATCGTTGCGGCGCGCGCCAATCGCTTCGCGCTTCCGCCGGCTGACGGTGATTTCCTGTCGACCAGCTATGGCTGGGCATATCAGTTCGATGCGACCAAACTCGCGCCGATGCTGCGCGGCTATTCGCAAGCACGCGGCGTGACCCGGACCGAGGGGCGGGTCACCGGCGTCGAGCGGGACGGTGAGAGCGGCGACGTCACCGAACTTATGCTGGAGAGCGGCGAGCGCGTTGCCGGCGACCTGTTCATCGACTGCTCGGGCTTCCGCGCGCTGCTGATCGGCGGCGCGATGGATGCGGCGTGGGAGGATTGGTCGCACTGGCTGCCCTGCGACCGCGCCGCCGCGCTGCCCGCTACTCGGGTTGACGGGCCGATCGAGCCGTACACGCGCGCGACCGCGATGACGGCCGGCTGGCGCTGGCGCATCCCGCTCCAGCATCGTGTCGGCAATGGCTATGTGTTCTCCAGCAGCTTCCTGTCGGAAGATGCCGCGTGCGACGCGATCCTCGGCGCAGTCGAGGGGACACCGCTCGCCGACCCCCGCATCCTGCGCTTCCGCGCCGGGCGGCGGCGTGAAAGCTGGGTCGGCAACGTCGTCAGCATCGGCTTGGCCAGCGGCTTTCTCGAACCGCTTGAATCGACCAGCATCCATCTCGCGCAAATGGCGGTGATGCGGCTGATCGAGCTGTTCCCGGAGCGCCAGATCGACCCCGCCGACCGCGCCGCGTTCAACGCCACGGTCGATTATGAATATGACCGCGTCCGCGACTTCCTGATCCTGCATTATCACGCGACGACGCGCGACGACTCGGACTTCTGGAACCATGTCCGCACGATGGATCTGCCCGATAGCCTGGCCGGCAAGCTGGAGCTGTGGCGTGAGGCGGGGCGGATCGAGCAACATGGCGAGGGACTGTTCCTCGAACCAAGCTGGGTCGCCGTCTATCTGGGGCAGGGGATGATCCCCGCGCGGCACGATCCGCGCGCGGACAATCCCTCACCCGCCGCGCTCACCCGCGCCCTCGACGATATGGCCCGCACCATCCGTGAGCGGGTCGATGCGATGCCCGACCATGAGGCCGCCTTGCGCGCGCAGGGCGCATGGGGGGCGGCATGAGCGGCCCTGCCAGCGTCGGGGTGCTGGGCAGCGGCGTGGTCGCGCTGTCCGCCGCCATCGCTTTTCGCCGTGCGCTTCCAGCCGCGCGGATCACACTGGTCGAGCAGCCCAGCCATCCCCACTCGCTGCTCGACCGCATCGGCGCCGCGACGCTGGCGATCGACGCCTTCCACCGCGCGATCGGGCTCGACCAGAGCCTGTTCATCCGCCGCACTGGCGCGGTCGCGATCTATCGGACCATGCTCGACGGCGAGCGGCTCGGCGCGCCGGGTGCGATCCCGCATGTCGCGGGCGTCGCGCTGCACCAGCTATGGTTGCGCAGCCTGGCCGAACGGCCCGATGCGACGCCCGACTGGGCGACGCTGACCGCGCCCGGGGCGGAGCCGTTCGGCGTGCGCTTCGACATGCCCGCCTATTGCGCGCTGCTTGCGGAAATGGCGGCTGCACTAGGGATTGAGAGGGGCGAGGCAGAGGACGGCGCGCTGCTGCTCGATTGCACTGCGCCGGGTCCAGAGTGGATCGACGCATCGGCGCATCTGCCGAGCGTCGTTGCCGAGCCGATCGCTCCCGGCGGTGCTGAAGGCGAGACGATCGCGACCACCGGCGATACGGTCGAATGGAGCGCGCCGCCCTGGGGCTGGAAACTCGCGCGGGGAGGGGGCTTGCCGCCGGGCCGCCACCCTGCGCCGCGCGCCGGTCGGCGGATCGCGCTGGGCGAGGGGGCGCTGGTCGCCGAGAGCTTCGACGGCCACGCTTTGTCCGCGGCACATGCCGATATCCTGCGCGCGATCGAATTCATGCCGCATGCCGAGCCGAGCGCGCGTGAGGCGGCGGAGGTTAACCGCCGCACCGCCATCGCGCACCAGCGGATGATCGACTGGGCGACCGAGCGCTGGAGCGGCCCACCGACCGACGATCTGGCCACCCTGCGTCGCGGCTTTGCGGCGCGCGGGCGGATGCCCTATCGCGACTGGGACCCCGTCACGCCCGGCGAGTGGATTGGCTGGTGGTTCGCGCACGGGATCCGTCCCGACCGCGTCGACCCCAGCGCCCGCGCCGTATCCCAAGACCAACTGATCCGCATCCTGGAGAGGACTAGATGAAACGATTGATGCTTCTGGCGCTCGGCGCCGCCCTGGCTGCCCCGCTCGCGGCGCAGGAAAGCCCGGTGAACCCCGAGATCTGGCCAAGCCCAACCTGGCCGCAGCAGACGGACAACGCTGTCGAAGCGAAGATCGCGGCGCTGATCGCCAAGATGTCGGTCGAGGAGAAGGTCGGCCAGATCGTCCAGGCCGACATCGCCAGCGTCACCCCGGCGGATGTGCGCACCTATCACCTCGGCTCGGTCCTCAACGGCGGCAGCAGCGGCCCCTATGGCGACGATTTCGCGCTGGCGCCGAAGTGGCTGCAACTCGCCGATGAATTCTACGAAGCGTCGGTCGACAAGAGCGGCGGGCGCGTCGGCGTGCCGATCATCTGGGGCACCGATGCGGTCCATGGCCACAGCAACATCATCGGCGCGACGCTGTTCCCGCACAATATCGGCCTCGGCGCGATGCGCGATCCCGACCTGATCGAGAAGATCGCCCAGGCCACCGCGCTGGAGATCCGTGCGACCGGTCAGGAATGGACCTTCGCCCCCACCGTCACCGTCCCGCGCGATTTCCGCTGGGGCCGCGCCTATGAAGGCTATTCGTCGGACCCCAAGCTGGTCGCGTCCTATGTCGAGCGGATGGTGCGCGGCCTGCAGGGGCCGGGCAGCGGCACCAACCTGCTCGCCGGTCCCTATGTCCTCGCCTCGACCAAGCATTTCCTCGCCGATGGCGGCACGCATGAGGGGCGCGATCAGGGCGATGCGCGGATCAGCGAGACCGAGCTGCGCGACATCCACGGCGCGCCCTATATCCCCGCGATCGAGCAGGGGGTCGCGACGGTGATGGTCAGCTTCTCCAGCTGGAACGGCACCAAGATGACCGGGCACAAGGGGCTGCTGACCGATGTGCTGAAGAAGCGCATGAACTTCGGCGGCTTCCTCGTCTCCGACTGGAACGCGCATGGTCAGGTCGAAGGCTGCACCAATGCGTCCTGCCCCAAATCAGTCAATGCCGGGCTCGACATGTATATGGCACCCGATAGCTGGAAGCCGCTCTGGCATTCGCTGGTGGCGCAGGTGAAGTCGGGTGAAGTGCCGATGGCGCGGCTCGACGACGCGGTCGCGCGCATCCTGCGGGTCAAGATGCGGCTGGGCCTGTTCGAAGCGGGCAAGCCATCGACGCGCAAATATGCCGGCGACTGGTCGCTGCTCGGCCATGCCGATCACCGCGCGGTGGCGCGCGACGCGGTGCGCAAATCGCTGGTGCTGCTCAAGAACAACGGCTCGCTGTTGCCGGTCAAGGCGGGCGCGCATGTGCTGGTCGCGGGCGATGCCGCCGACGATATCGGCCGTCAGGCCGGCGGCTGGACGCTGACCTGGCAGGGCACGGGGGTGAAGAACGAACAATTCCCCGGCGCAACCTCGATCTGGAAGGGTCTGGAAAGCGCGGTGACGGCGACTGGCGGCAGCGCGGAGCTTGTCGCGGACGGCAAGTTCGCGAAGAAGCCCGACGTCGCGATCGTCGTCTTCGGCGAGACGCCCTATGCCGAGTTCCAGGGCGACCTTAAAACGCTCCAGCTGCGCCCTGAATTGCGCAAGCCCTATGAGACGATGAAGGCGCTCAAGGCGCAGGGGATTCCCGTGGTCGCGGTGATGGTCACTGGCCGCCCGCTGTTCATGAACCCCGAACTCAACGCCGCCGACGCGTTCGTCGTCGCGTGGTTGCCGGGATCGGAAGGGGCGGGAATCGCCGACTTGCTGGTCCAGCGCAAGGATCGGCGCGCGCCGTACGACTTTACCGGCAAGCTGCCCGTCGCCTGGCCCGCCACCGCGCGTGCCGATGGCCCGACGCTGTTTCCCTTCGGCTATGGCTTGACGCTTGCTGGCGGTCCGGCGGCATGGAAGCCGCTGTCGGAGGATAGCGAAGTCCCCGACGAGGATGCCGGCAATGTCTATTTCGCGGGCGGCGTTCCGCCAGCGTCCTGGTCATTGCTGGTCTATGGCGACCCGGCGGATTCGACGCGCATCACCACCGTTCCCGCAGTGGCGGCAAGCGGGCGCGTGCGGGTGAGCGCGGTCGACCATGTCGTGCAGGAAGGCGCGCGCCGCTTCGCTATCGCTTCGGGCACCGCCGATGTCGCAGTCGCGACCCAGGCGCCGCTCGACCTGACGCGTGAAACCAATGGCGATGTGATGCTGGTCGCGACGATGCGCGTCGACGCCAAGCCCGCCGGCCCGCTGCATTTCCGCATCGGCAATGCCGCCGTGCGCGCAACTGCGGTCGAGGGCGCGAAGCTCGGCGCGTGGGTCAGCTATGGCGTGCCGCTCAAATGCTTCGCCAAGGGTGGCGCGAATCTGGGCCGGGTCGAGGCACCGTTCGTGCTGCGCAGCGAAGGGGCGGTCACCTACAGCCTGTCGCGCGTCGCGCTGGGGACAGCGGCGGATCAGGTCGTGAGCTGTCCCTGACTCCGTTTGTGCTGAGCTTGTCGAAGCACGGAGGGAATCCCCTTCGGCGAGCTCAGGACAGGCCCTTCGACAGGCTCAGGGCAAACGGCTGGTGTCGCTATTTAACCATCGCCGCGATCTGATCGGCATGGCCGGGGAGCTTCCCGGCCACGTCGGCATAGGTCGCAGCGATATGCCGCATCGCGCCTGTCACCCGCGCATCGTCCATCGAATCGACCAGCGGGTCGTGCCCCTCGGGCATGATCCCCTGGCCGATCAGCACCGCGACCCAGCTCGGCACGCCGAACAGGTCATGGTCATAGCGGCGGATGCGCCCGCGCTCGCGCCACAGCTCCAGCTTGGCGGCGAGGCTGTCGGGGACCGTCATCTCGCCCACATGCCGCCAAAGCGCGGTGTCGCGCCGCTGCGTCGCCTTGTAATGCAGCACGATGAAATCGCGGACATATTCGTACGCTTCGTGCATCAGCCGGTTATATTCGTCGCGCCCCGCCGACCCCATGCCGCTGTCGGGGAACAGCCACATCAGCTTTGAGATGCCGGTCTGGATCAAATGGATGCTGGTCGATTCGAGCGGCTCGATAAACCCGGCGGACAGGCCCAGCGCGACGACGTTGCCCTGCCATTGCCGCTCGCGCACCCCGGCGGTGAAGGACAAAGCGCGCGGCTCGGCGGTCGCGGGCGCGTCAAGGTTCGCCAGCAGCGTCTCACGCGCCGCCTCGTCACTGCCGAACGCGCTGGCATAGACGATGCCATTACCGGTGCGGTGCTGGAGCGGGATGCGCCATTGCCAGCCAAATTCATGCGCGGTGGAGCGCGTGAGCGGGGTCAGCGGATCGGCACGCTCGCATGGCACCGCCATCGCGCGGTCGCACGGCAGCCAGTGCGACCAGTCGCGATAGCCGACCCCCAGCGCATCGCCGAGCAACAAGCTGCGAAAGCCCGAACAGTCGATGAAGAAATCGCCCGCGATGCGGCGGCCATCATCCAGCACGACTGCGGCGACATGGCCGCTCTCGCCATCGCGCTCGACCGACGCGATCTTCCCCTCGACGCGCTTCACGCCTCCCGCTTCGGCCCGGCGGCGCAGGAATGCGGCGTAGAGCCCGGCGTCGAAATGATAGGCGTAAGCCAGCCCACCCAGCGGCGTGCGCGGATCGGCGGCGGGGTGGGCAAAGCGGTCGCGCCGCGCCGCCTGCGCCGCCATCCAATAGTCCTCAAGGCTGCCGATCCGGTGCTTGAGCCAATATTGGTGGAACGCGACGCCCTGAAAATCATGCCCCAGATCGCCGAACGGGTGCAGGTAGCGGTCGCCCTTGCGCCCCCAGTTCACGAACTCGATGCCGAGCTTGATCGTCGCGCCGGTCTCACGGACAAAGTCGCGTTCGTCGATGCCCAGCTGGTGGTTGAACTCGCGGATCGGCGGGATCGTCGCCTCGCCGACGCCGACGGTGCCGATTGCGTCGGATTCGATCAATGTGATCGTCCGGCGCCCGTCGTTCAGGAAGCGCGCGGCGGCGGCCGCAGTCATCCATCCGGCGGTACCGCCGCCGATGATGACGATGCTGGCGACGGGCGGAGCGGTCATGCGCGCACGCTAACAGGTTGCGCGATCAGGCGCATCGTCGCGCGATGGCTCGCACCGGGCGCAACCGCGACGCTGAGCGCGTTGGGCAGGTGGGCGACCGGCTCGAAACAGAAATGCGGGGCGCCGCCCGGGGTATAGACCACCGCATGATCGACCTCGGACTCGATTTGCAACACGCGCCCCGGCCAGGCGATCGTCGCGACCCCGTCCCAGCCAGAAAAGGCGCAGTCGAGCGCGCGTTCGGCTACCGCGAAATCGACCTGCCGGTCGGCAATCTCGACCGGATCGTCGGGCAGCATCCGCGCATCGGGTGGCCAGCGCCGCTCCGCCGCAAAGCGCAGTCGCGCGCCCGCTGCCGGAAAATAGGGGTGATGCCCGCACGCCAGCGGCACGTCGAACGCCTCCAGATTGCGCGCGGTGAGCGTGACGGTCAGTGTGTCGGGGGTCAGCGCGACCACCTGCTCGGCCGCAAAGGCAAAAGGCCAGCGCGCATCGCCCGCATGGTCGAGCGTCAGGACGACGCGATCGTCGCACGCCTCGCGGACCTCCCATGCCGACGTCCAGCCGATGCCGTGGATCGCATGCGGCTCGGGCGCGAAGTTCGGCGCGATCGCATAGCGCTCCCCCGCCCAGTCGAACCGCGCATCGGCGATCCGGTTGGAAAAGGGCACCAGCGGAAAGCTCGCCATACCTAGCGGATCGCGCGCCGTGATGGCCTCCGCCGATGCCGCGCGCAGCATCGGCGCGCCATCGACGGTCCATCCGGTCAGTGCACCGCCCAGCGCCGGGGCAACCGCCGCACGCGCAGCCCCGGCAATAAGGGTCAGTTGCTCGACGATGTCAGCACCGCTTCTTCGCGAATGACATAGACGGGCCCGACCTCGATCTCCTGCTGCGCGCCGCCGGTGTGGATCGCGAGCTGCGCCGCGCCCTTGGCGATGTCCATCCCGGCCTGGGTGCGGAACTGGTACAGCCGCCAGTTCGGCCCGACCTGAATTTGCTTGTCGAGAAAGCCGTCATAGGGCGCGCTGTTCCTCTGGATGCGCACCGACAACAGCCCCTGGCCATCCGTCGTGCCCGCCGACAAGGTCCGCGCGAGCACCGCGACTAGCAGCACGTCGCCGTCCTTGATCTCCTCGTTCAGCGTGATGCTCGCGCCCGAGACGTAGGGCGCGGTCCCGGCCGCCGCGATGCTGAACAAGGTGCCGACGCGGCCATAGACATTGGTCACGGTCGCTTTGGTCGTCTGCCCCGCGCCGTGAAAGCCCCAGTCGCGATTGGCCGGATCGTTGAGCATCTTGCCCTTGTCCTTGAGCTGCGGCGGCAGCTCCGGATCGGGCGCGGCGGCGGTCTCGACGCGCTTGGTCGTGCGGATGCTGGTCGCACCTTCGACGATGATGACCTGGCCGATCTCGATCACCTGTTTCGCCCCGGCAAGCTGAAGGCCGACCACGGCCTGTCCGGTCGGCAGCGCCTTGTCCGATCGCGCGGTGACTTCGTACAGCGCCCATTCGCTGCCCACGTCGAGCACGGTGTCGCCAAAGCCGGCATAGGGCGCGGCATTCTGCTGGAAGCGCACGCCGATCTTGCCCTTGCCGCCCGGCGCCTCGGACTTCACCGTGCGGGCATAGAAGGCCACCGTCACATCGCGCCCGACCGCGATGCCGCGCCGGATCGGCACGTTCGCGCCGCTGTCATAGATGTTGGCACCGGCGCGCGGCACCTCGACCCGCACCGCCGCGCCGCCGCCGGGGATCGTGGCGTCCTGCACATTCTTGGTCTTCTGCTCGGCACCGTAAAAGGCCCAGTCCATCCGCGACGGATCGTTGATCAGCGTGCCGGGCAGGGCATCGTCCAGCGCCTGCAGCTCGGCGGTCGGCTGGTCCTGTGCCGCACCGGCGGCGGGGGCCAGGGCGGCAAACGCCGCCGCCGCGATCAGAACGCGCTTCATTCCGGCAGCCCCATTGCGCCGCGCAGACCCGGAAGCCATTGCTTCTTCTCCTTGTCGTAAAATGGGAAGGTGTTGCTGTACGCCCATGTGCACATGCCGATGTCCATCGGGCCGAACGCGGCGGTGACCGCGCGGTGATAGGCGACGCGCTGGTCGAGGCTGGTGGTGGTGTGCGCCCCGGTCTCACCCATGAACGGCGTTTTGCCGGTGCGCGCGATATAGGCGCGGATCTTCTCGACATCGCGCTTCAGGCGCAGCGCATCCTCGGCGGTGCCATAGGTGCGGCCCAGCGGCGGTGCCGGATTGACCCAGCTCGCGCCCTGATGGGTGAAGTCGAACGGCTCGTAATAGTGAAAGGTCGGGACGATATGCGGGTCCTCGGGCAGTGGCAGCGTCGCGAGGCTGTCGATCCCGCTCCAGAACTCGCCGCCGACGATGACGGGGCGATCGGGGTTGGTCTCGCGGATCGCCTTCAGCGCCGGGGTGATCACCGCGATCAGGTTCTTGTTGTCGAACTTCTCGTGCGGCTCATTCTCCACCTCGAACCACACATGCTCGCGCGGCATGTCGGCAAAGCGTGCCGCGATCTGCCGCCACATCGCCGCCAGCTGCGGCGCGCTGCCCAGCGGATCCTTGTGGATCGCCTCGAAATGATGGCTGTTGAGGATGACGTTGAGCCCCGCCGCGCGCGCCTGTTCGACCGCGCTGCGGACGCGCTTCATATAGGCTTCGTCGATCTTGAAGTCCGGCCCCTTGCCGGCATGCGTGTCCCAGCGGACGGGCAGGCGGACGGTCTTGAACCCGGCCTTGGCGATGATCGCCATATCGTCATCGGCCAGCGGCTTGCCGCCCCAGGCGGATTCGGCCGGCGGCTCGAACGTGTTGCCGATGTTGATGCAGATGCCGACCGGCAATTTGTCGGTCCGGGCGGGCGCGGCTTGCGGCGCGGCGGCAAGCAGGGCGACCAGCGCCAATGGGGCGATCATGCGCATCTCTCCTCAAGGTTCCGGCCGCTGTCGGACCGTGTACGAGTCGATTGGTAGCGCTATCAGACAACGCTGGTCAATCGGGGTTTTGAGTGATCCCTGAAGGCGTCAGGATAGCCGCCTCGCCCCCGCCTCGCGCAACGCCGCAATGCTCGGGAATCCATCGACCGCCATCAGCAGATCAGCCTCGGCCAGGATCGATCGCAGGACATGGGCCGCGCCCTCCGCTCCGCCGAGCGCAAGGCCGTAGCAATAGGGGCGACCCACGCCGACCGCGGTTGCGCCCAGCGCCAGCGCCTTGGCGACGTCGCTGCCCGATCTGATCCCTGAATCGAACAACACCGGCGCATCGCCCGCCGCCGCGACCACATCGGGCAACAGGTCGATCGCTGCGATCCCGCCATTGGCCTGTCGCCCGCCATGGTTTGAGCAATAAATGCCGTCCGCCCCTTCATCGATCGCGCGGCGCGCATCGTCGGGGTGGCAGATGCCCTTGAGGATGATCGGCAGCTTGGTCAGCGAGCGCAGCCAGGGCATGTCGGCCCAGGTCAGCACGCGCCCGAACGTTGCGGCCCAGGTCATCACCGCTGCACGCGGGTCCTCTGCCACGGGCTTGGCCAGCATCTGCTGAAAGCGCGGGTCGGACCAATAGTTGGACAGGACATGCCCGCGCAGCTGCGGGAAATTGGCGGTGTTCAGGTCGCGCGGCCGCCACCCGGTGACCCAGGTGTCGAGCGTCACCACAATCGCCTTATAGCCCGCCGCCTCGGCCCGACTGACCAGACTGGCGGCGAGTTCGGGGTCCTTGGGCGTGTAGAGCTGAAACATCCCCGGCGTGCCGCCCATCGCGGCGGCGACATCCTCCAGCGGATCGTTGGTCAGCGTCGAGACGGTCAGCGGCACCCCGGTCATCGCGGCGGCGCGCGCGGCGGCGATGTCGCCATGCCCGTCCTGCGTGCACATCCCTGCAACCCCGACCGGGGCCATGAAGAGGGGAGAGGGGAGCTTCATCCCGAACAGGTCGACCGACAGGTCGCGAACCGAGCAATCGACCATCATCCGCGGCACGATGCCCCAATGGCGAAACGCATCGGCATTGGCCCGCTGCGTCTGCTCGTCGCCGCACCCGCCCTGGACATAGGACAACAGCGACGGCGCCATCGCCGCCTCGGCGCGCTGTTCAAGGGTAGCGAAATCGACCGGGATCGTCGGCAGCACGCCCTGCAGTCCCGCGCCATAGATGGCATGCTGATAGTCGCCGAAATGCGGCATCGCGTCCCCCTCCCGGTCCTTCCGCTTTGCGCGGAATGGCTGGCGCGCCCGGCAGGACTCGAACCTGCAACTCCAAGCTTAGAAGGCTCGTGCTCTATCCAGTTGAACTACGGGCGCGCGTGAAGGCCCCGTTAGCGCATGTTTCAGCAAGCTGAAACAGCTTCGGTGCCGGCCCGCTCCCCCACCCGGCCACCCAATGACAATATTTATGGGTGGCCGGGTGGGGGAGCGGGCCGGCGCCGCCTCAAACAGGCGCGGATTGCTTGCCGCGCAAACCGCGATCATAGTCGCGTGGGCAATCGGGGGAATGCGATGAGCGACGGGGCAGGGCCGGCACGGATCAACGCGGCGCAGGTCGCGGGCGGGCATTTCCGTTACTATGACTATGTGATGGCGGCGTTCGTCGCGATCCTGTTGCTGTCCAACGTGCTCGGGGCGGGCAAGGTGGCGCAGATCTGGATTCCGTTCTGGGAGGTGTGGTGGCCGTTCGGCGCGGGCATCCTGTTCTTCCCGATCTCCTACATCATCGGCGACGTGCTGACCGAGGTCTATGGCTATGCCCGCGCGCGCCGCGTGATCTGGGCCGGCTTCGTCGCGACGCTGTTCATGGCGTTCATGTCGTGGGTGGTCGTCGCGCTCCCGCCCGCGCCGGACTGGACCAACCAGCCCGCCTATGAGGCGATATTCGGCCAGGTGCCGCGCATCGTGCTCGCCTCGGTCGTCGCATTCTGGGCGGGGGAGTTCGTCAACTCCTTCGTGCTGGCGAAGATGAAGATCTGGACCAAGGGCAAGCATCTGTGGGCGCGCACGATCGGCTCGACCTTTGTCGGGCAGGGGGTGGACAGCCTGATCTTCTACCCGCTCGCTTTCTGGGGCGCGGTGGGCTGGACCAACGATCTGGTGCTCAAGGTGCTGGTGACGCAATGGGTGCTGAAGGTGAGCTGGGAGGTGTTGCTGACCCCCGTCACCTACGCCGTGGTCGGCTTCCTGAAGCGCCGCGAGGGCGTGGACGTGTTCGACGACGGCACCGACTTCACCCCGTTCCGCACCCGGGTCTGACCACGTGCTCGACGTCTTCAGAAATACCAAAGGGTGGCTGGTCGACTGGTCGGGGCTCGCCCGGGACGGTTTGCACGTCCATATCGGGCTGATCATCTTCTTCGCCGCCGCGCTGGTCTTCCGCTGGCCCTTGCGCAGCTGGAAGCCATGGGCGGTGGCGCTGGCGATCACGCTGGCCGGCGAAGCATGGGACATCCGCGACACCCTCGCGGCCGGGGGGCGGGTGCGCCTCGACTATAATTGGCAGGATCTGTGGAACACGATGCTGTGGCCGACCGCGATCCTGATCCTCGCGCGCACGACTCAATTGTTCGGCACGGGATCGCGGACCCCGTGAGATCGGGCTGCGCCTAGTTTGACAAAGCGCAAAGCGGGACGCCTTTAGCCCGCGCATCGTCGCTCCCGACAAGGAGACCGACGATGAACATGCCCATTCACCAGACCGTTTTCGCCAACGCCGTCGCGGTGCCGCGCACCCGCGGTGCGCATGTGTTCGACCTGCACCCGGCGCTGCACATCGGGGTGTTTGCAGGCTTCTTCGCCTATCTCGGCATCATGTGGGCGGCGTTCGGGGAGAAGGGGCTGGCAATCCCCTTCGTGATCTTCGGCGTCTTCCTCGCTGCAGCGTTCGTCGTCCCTGCCTGGTGGGCGCGGGTCGCGCCGGGCGAGGGGCGGGCGCCCAGTTTCGCCGATTTCGTGGCACAGGGGCTGCCGACCGGATCGGGCCATCTCGGCGCAGGCGGCGCGACGGTCCAGGTGATGATCATGCCGGCCATGCTGATGATCTGGGGCCTGATCGTCGCCGTGATCCGCTTCACGGTCTGACCAACCAACCCTCCCTCAGGCGGGTGGACCGATGGGTTCACCCGCCTTTCTTTTATCCGGCGGCGAGGTCGTCCAGCGCGGCGCGGTCGCGAATCACGATACCATGGCTGCCCTGCCGCGCGATCAGTCCCGCCGTCTCCAGCGCGGTGAGCATGCGGCTCACCGTCTCGATCGTAATGCCCAGCAGCTGCGCCATCTCCCCACGCGTCAGCGGCAGGTCGAAGCTGTCGGCATCGTGACACGGCGCGGGACTGGCCGCGCGGGCGAAGGCGAGGATCAGCGCCGCGACGCGCCCCTTGGCCTGACGCTTCGAGATCAGGTCGATCAGCGCGCGGCTCGCGTCCAGTTCGCGGCTGACTTCATCCAGCAGGCGGCGGGCGAGCGCCGGGCGCGCATCGCTCAGCGCGGCGACATGCGACGCGGGAAACAGGCATGCCTCGCTGTCGGTCAGTGCAGTGACGTGCAGCGTCGCGGTCGGCGCAAACAGCTGGCCCAGCATCCCCGCCGGGTGAACCAGCGCGACGATCCGCTCGGTCCCGTCGCGGTCGATGGTCGACATCTTCGCAGCACCGCGCGTGAGGGTCGCGCAGACCGTGGCCGAATCCCCCGCCGCAACGATGGTCTCGCCGCGCGCATAGCGGCGGTGATGCCCGATCCGGGCGAGTTCCCCGCGATCGTCGGGCGACAAGGCGGAGCAGACGGCGCGATCGGCGACCGGACAGGTCGCGCAAACGATGGCGTCGCCGCTCACCGCCTCACGCCACCGCTTCGAGCAGCCCTTCGAACAGGCGGCGCCCGTCGCTGCCGCCATGTGCGGCTTCGATCTTGCGTTCGGGGTGCGGCATCATGCCCAGCACATTGCCGCCCGCGTTGACGATGCCCGCGATCTGCCGCGCGCTGCCATTGACGTCGCTGGCATAGCGGAACGCGACGCGGCCCTCGCCCTCGAGCTGGTCGAGCGTGTCGGCGTCGGCGAAATAGTTGCCGTCATGGTGCGCGACCGGGATCGAGATCGTCTCGCCCGCATCGTAGCGGCTGGTGAAGATCGACTGGCTGTTCTCAACCGTCAGCGCGACGTCGCGGCACACGAAGTTCAGGCCCGAGTTGCGCATCAGCGCACCGGGCAGCAGGCCGGTTTCGGTCAGCACCTGAAACCCGTTGCAGATGCCGATCACCGGCACGCCGCGATTCGCCGCATCGACCACCGCGCGCACCACGGGCGAACGCGCCGCGATTGCGCCGCAGCGCAGATAATCGCCATAGGAAAAGCCGCCGGGCAGCGCGATCAGGCCAAGCCCGTCGGGTAGCTCGCTCTCACCATGCCAGACCATCGCCGGCTTGGACCCGGTCACGCTTTCGATCGCCACCGCCAGGTCGCGGTCGCAGTTCGATCCGGGGAAGACGATGACGGCGGTTTTCACTGCTTTTCCACCCGATAGTTTTCGATCACGGTGTTCGCGAGCAGCTTTTGGCACATCGCATCGATGTCCGCGTCGCTGGTGTCGTCGGCGACCTCAAGTTCGATCAGCTTGCCGACGCGCACTTCGCCTACACCCGAAAAGCCGAGCGAGCCGAGTGCATGCTCGATCGCCTTGCCCTGCGGGTCCAGCACGCCGTTCTTGAGGGTGACGACGATGCGCAGCTTCATGGGAATTCCTCCGGGGATTTGCCGCGCCCTATGGGCCTAACGCCACGCGGGTTCAAGATTTCATCGCCCATTTACCCCGATGCGCGACACTCGGCGTTGCCGAGTCGCCGCCGCGGGGGCGGAACCTTGTGCCATGGAGTCTGGCGTGATGGCATTTCTGGCAATCACCCTGTTCGTCGCGCTCGCCGCGTTCGGCAGGGACTATTTCGGGTGGAGCGACCCAAGCGGGCAGGTTCAGATCGCGCTGATCTGTTCCTTCATCTTCGGGATCATCGCGGGGTTGAAGGCGAAGGGGTAGGGGTAGGGGCCGGCCCCGCCGCAGCGGGACCGATCACCAAACTTACTTCCCGCGCTTCTTGCGGTGGGTTTCGAGGTCGAGCACCGCCGAATCGGCGCCCTCGGGCAGCAGGCCGAGGCGGCGCGCGACTTCCTGATAGGCTTCGACTTCGCCGCCCAGGTCGCGGCGGAAACGGTCCTTGTCGAGCTTTTCGCCGCTGACCATGTCCCACAGGCGGCAGCCATCGGGGCTGATCTCGTCGGCCAGGATGATGCGGGCATAGCCGTTCTCATCGAAGATCCGCCCGAATTCGAGCTTGAAGTCGACAAGGCGGATGCCGATCCCGGCGAACAGGCCCGACAGGAAGTCGTTCACGCGCACCGCCATGTCGGCCATGTCGTGCAGCTCTTCCTGCGCGGCCCAGCCAAAGCACAGGATATGCTCATCGGTGACCAGCGGATCGCCGAGCGCGTCGTCCTTGAAATAATATTCGATGATCGTGCGCGGCAGCGGCGTGCCTTCCTCGATCCCCAGCTTCTTGGCCAGCGACCCGGCGACGACGTTGCGCACCACGACCTCGATCGGAACGATCTCGACCTGGCGGATCAACTGCTCGCGCATGTTGAGGCGGCGGATGAAGTGGGTGGGAATGCCGATCCCGCCGAGCAGCGTGAAGATATGCTCGGAAATCCGGTTGTTGAGCACACCCTTGCCGCTGATCGTGCCCTTTTTCTGGGCGTTGAACGCGGTCGCGTCATCCTTGAAATACTGGATCAGCGTACCGGGTTCGGGGCCTTCGTAGAGGATCTTGGCCTTGCCCTCATAGATCTGGCGGCGGCGTGCCATGCGGGGTCCTTCAGAAACGCGGTGCCCCGGCGGCACGGTCGCGCGACGCCGGGGCGGTAGGTGCGGGCCTATATCGGAAGCCGACCCGGGGTGCAATCAATCGCTGGTCTGAGCGGTCGCCGCCCTGCGCCGCCGTCGCCAGCGCAATCCCAGCCAGATCAGGGGGGCGAACAGCAGGCCCCATGGAGCCAGAACGATCAGCACGGTGAGCAGTCCGCGTAGCCCGATCAGGAACAGGTTGCCCGAATCGGCGAAGGTATCGCCCAGCTGCGCGCCAAAACCGCCCGCTTCGGGAGCCTGCGCATTATAGCCCACCTCGATCGTCGAAAAGGCGACGCGCCCCTTGAGTTCGGCGAGCCACGCCTTGCCCTGATCCAGTTCCTCTTGCGCTTCGGCGACGGCACGTTCGGCGGCGACCAGATCGGCGACGCTACCCTGACGGGTACGCAGGATTTCGGTGAGGCGGCTGACCAGCAGCTCGCGCTGGCGGATGCGCACTTCGGCATCGACCATCTGCTTGGACACGTCCTCGGCCTCTATTGCCGTCTCAACAGGGCGGCCGCCCTTGTCCGATGCTGCCTTGTTCAGCGAATCGAGAAACGCGCGTGCGCTCTTGCTCTCGACGCGAAGCTTCAGCGTGCCATTGCCATATTCGGCCTCGCCACCCGAGCGGTTCAAGCCGCCGAGCTGGCAACGCGTCGCCCCCATCTGGTCGCACAGCGCGACATGCGCCTGTTGCAGCGCAGGGATCGCGTCGCCCGGCAGGCGATAGCCGACGCGGTAGATATAGGCGATGCGGGGCAGTGTCACTGCAATCGGCGCAGCTGTGGGTTCGGCTGCGGCTGCGGGCTTGGCTCCAGCTGGCTCAGCGGCGTCGAGCGTAACCATTTGATCTTCGGCTGCGCCCGACTGGGTTGGTTGCCCACAGGCGGCGAGCATGGCCAATGCCAGCAACAGCGGTGATCGCGACAAGGTTCGGCGCATCGGTATCCCTCCCGTGATTCAGCGCTTCATGCGCGCTGATGATAATACATCACATTGGAGGGCATTAAACAACGCCGCATTTCCGCCACAATCTGACATGGCTGGTTCAGCCCGGATTGTCGTCCCGGTTGAACCAGCGCTGGATCGCATTGGGGCGATCGGGTTCGTCCTGCTCGCGATACGCGTCGTCGCTGGCATTCGGCGCCGGAGCGGGCGCGCCGCTGGTGCCGTGGATCAACAGCCGCAGCACCAGCACCGCGACCACCATCAGCAACAGCCAGGGACCAACCGACGCCAGCACCTGCGCGATCCCCGCAGCAGAATTGACCAGCTTGTCCCCCGCGTCGCGGAAGCTCGCATCCGCCGATCCGTTCAGCCCCGGGGCGGGGGTGCCGGACGCATAGGTGATCAGCACCGGTGCGGTCGCCATCGTCTCCCCGCTATCGGCCTCCGATTCGCCGATGACGTCGAGCGCGGTCTGCAACCGCCGGGCGCGGTCCTGCTGGATCGGGTCGGCACTCGCCCGCGCATTGGCGAGTTGTTCGCGCAGCCGCCCGACCAGCGCATTGGACCGCGCGCTCGCGGTCGCATCGGCGCCGGCGATCTCGGTCTCGACCAGCGCGCCGCCGGTGCCGACGACGACCTTGGTCGCGGCCTCCCCGAACGTGCGCGCGACCGAAGGATCGATGCGGAAGGTCAGCGTCGCGGCAATCCGGTTCGCCTCATCGACGCGATAGCGCAGCGACAGGATGCGGCAGCGTGCCGGGCCAAGCTTGTCGCAGCCGGCGGCGTGCGATTCGACCACCGCCTTCACATGGTTGCCCGGCACCTTGTACGCATAGCGATAGTCGAACGCCCCGCCTGTCGCGGTCAGCGCCGCCACCGCCTCGCTGCTGATCTTGTCCGAATCCTTTTTGGGCGCGCTCTCGCACCCGGCCAGCGCCAATATCGCCAGCAACCCAGCAACGACTCGCATTCGCCTCCCCCCCCGCGCTTTGCAGCCGAAACGATAGGGGAATTGGTTAATGGCCGGAAGGGCGAGTCTGTGGCCCTGTGCCGAAACGGGAAGCGGGCGCGCGGCGCGTTTCTGATTTGTCCCGGACGGGCAGCGTTGCTATCGCCATCGGGATGGCCACCGACCTTAGCGACCCGTTCGACCACATCGTCGACGCCCCCTTCGATAGCGCATTGTCCGAACGCTACCTTGTGTATGCGATGTCGACGATCACCGCGCGGTCGCTGCCGGACGTGCGCGACGGGCTGAAACCGGTGCACCGCCGCCTGCTGTGGGCGATGCGCGGGCTGAAGCTCAATCCCAACGATGCCTACAAGAAATGCGCGCGCGTCGTCGGCGACGTGATCGGCAAATACCATCCGCATGGTGACCAGTCGGTCTATGACGCGATGGTCCGCCTCGCCCAAACCTTCGCGCTGCGCTACCCGCTGGTCGACGGGCAGGGAAATTTCGGCAATATCGACGGCGATAACGCCGCCGCCTATCGCTACACCGAAGCGCGGCTGACCCAGGTCGCGATCGACCTGATGGACGGGCTGGACGAGGATTCGGTCGATTTCCGCCCGACTTATAATGGCGAGGATCATGAGCCGGAGCTGTTCCCCGGCCTGTTCCCCAATTTGCTCGCCAATGGCGCCAGCGGCATCGCGGTCGGCATGGCGACCAGCATTCCGCCGCACAACGCCGCCGAGCTGATCGACGCGGCGATCATGCTGATCGACCAGCCGAACGCGAGCGACGCGCAGGTGCTGGAGCATGTCCGCGGCCCCGATTTCCCGACCGGCGGCATCGTCGTCGACAGCCCGACATCGATCGCCGATTCCTATGCCACCGGGCGCGGATCGTTCCGCGTGCGCGCAAAATGGGGGCTTGAGGATCAGGGGCGCGGCACCTGGCAGATCGTCGTCACCGAGATCCCCTACGGGGTGCAGAAGGGCAAGCTGATCGAGCAGATTGCGGGCCTGATCAACGACAAGAAGCTGCCGATCCTCGCCGATGTCCGCGACGAATCGGATTCAGAGATCCGCATCGTGCTCGAACCGCGCGCGCGCACGGTCGATCCCGACACGCTGATCGAAAGCCTGTTCCGCCTGTCCGACCTTGAGGTGCGCGTCCCGCTCAACCTCAACGTCCTCGACGCGCAGCGCACCCCGCGCGTGATGAGCCTGCGGCAAGCGCTGTCGGCCTGGGTCGATCACCAGTTCATCGTCCTGCGCCGCCGCAGCGAACACCGGCTGCAGAAGATCGCCGACCGGATGGAGCTGCTCGAAGGCTATATCATCGCCTTCCTCAACCTCGACCGGGTGATCGCGATCATTCGCACCGAGGATGAGCCCAAGCCGGTGATGATGGCCGAGTTCGGGCTGACCGACCGCCAGGCCGAGGCGATCCTCAACATGCGGCTGCGCGCGTTGCGCAAGCTCGAGGAAATGGAGCTGCGCAAGGAGCGCGATGCCCTCGCCAAGGAACAGGCCGAGCTGCAGGCGCTGTTGTCGAGCGAGGCGCGCCAGCGCACGCGGATGAAGCGCGACCTGACCAAGGTGCGCGACCGCTACGGCCCCGAAACCGCGCTCGGCGCGCGGCGGACGGTGGTGGCCGAGGCGGCCCCCGCGCGGGAAATCCCGCTCGAAGCGATGATCGAGCGCGAGCCGATCACCGTGATCCTGTCGCAGCGCGGCTGGATCCGCGCGATGAAGGGTCATGCCGAACTCGCCAGCGCAGAGACCGCGAAGTTCAAGGAAGGCGACGGCCCGTTCATCGCCTTCCACGCCCAGACGACCGACAAGCTGCTGCTCGCCGCTGAAAATGGCCGGTTCTACACGCTGGCGGCCGACAAGCTGCCGGGCGGACGCGGCTTTGGCGAGCCGGTGCGGCTGCTGATCGATCTGGACGGGGGCACCGGCATCGTCGGGCTGCTCCCCGCCAGCACCGCGCCAAAGCTGCTGGTCGCGGCCAGCGACGGGCGCGGCTTCCTGGTCAAGACCGAGGATGTCATCGCCGAAACCCGCAAGGGCAAGCAGGTGGTGACCCCGCGCAGCGGCGCCGTGCTCAAGCTGGTGCGGCCGCTGGGCGGTGAGGATGATTATGTCGCGGTGATCGGCGACAACCGCAAGATGCTGGTCTTCCCGATCGCCGAACTCGCCGAACTGGCGCGCGGGCAGGGGGTGCAGCTTCAGCGCTATCGCGACGGCGGCCTGTCCGATGCAGTCACCTTCCGCTTCGCCGATGGCCTCAGCTGGCGGATGGGCGGTGAACAGGGGCGGACGCGCACCGAATCGGACCTTGCCCCGTGGTGCGCGGCGCGCGGGGCGGCCGGACGGATGCCGCCGGTGGGCTTCCCGCGCGATAACCGCTTCTAAATCGCCCTTTTTGGTGGCGAACCGGCGGATTCAGGGGGTGGCTCTTCAGGTCCGTTTAACCAAATGCGCCTAACCCGCTTTGGTGATGTTGTTATCGCGCCGCCGTAAGGACAAGCCAGTCCCCGCGCCCGTCCTTGTGACGGGGCAGGACCCGCGTATCCTCGGCCCGGCGCAGTCGGCGCAATTGCTCAACCTGCTGCCGATCCCCGCCGCGCTGGTCGAACGCAGGGCCGGGGGGCTGGTATTCGAATCGGTCAACCGCCCGTTCCGGCTCTCGGGACTCGGCACGACCGCGGAGCAGTCGCCGGTGATCCGCCATCTTGGGGCACGCATCGTCGCCTTCCTCGATTCGGAGGCGATCGAGAGCGAGTTTGACTGGGAATTGGGCGACGCGGTCGACGCGCGCTTCTTCCGCGTCCGCATCTCCCGGCGCAGCATGGACCGGCATCTTGGCCAATGCCTCGTCACGCTGATCGACCATACGTCGGAATTGCGGACGCAGCGCAGCCTGCGTCGCGAGATGCTGACCGACAGCCTGACCGGCCTGTCCAACCGCGCCGGGTTCGGCGAGGATCTGGAAGCCGAGATCGACCGCGTCGGGATCGAGCGATTCGCCATCCTCGTCATCAACCTCGACCGGTTCAGCCGAATCAACGCGTGCATGGGCGGCCTGGCCGGCGATGAGCTGCTGATTTCGGTCGCGCGCCGGGTCAAGGGCGCGCTGCGCGGCCATGACGTGCTCGCGCGCACCGGGGGCGACGAATTTGCGATCCGCCTTGAACTCGATGAAGGGCTGCAAGACGCGCTCCATGTCGCCAAGCGCATCCAGAACGCTTTGACGACCCCGTTCCGTCTTTCGGACTTCGAGATTCGCGTCGATTGCGCGATCGGCATCGCGATCGGCGAGGGCGCGCGCGGCGACGCCGAAGAGCTGATCCGCCACGCCCAGTTCGCGATGAAGCGCGCCAAGAAATCGGGTCGCATCGAGGTCTATCAGACCCGCGCATTCGATGTGGTGCGTCAGGAATTTAGCATCGAGACCGAACTGCGCCGCGCGATTGATAATGGCGCTTTGACCCTCAATTTTCAGCCGATCTGTGACCTCGCCTCAGGCAAGATCGTCTCGTTCGAGGCGCTGGCGCGGTGGACGACCGAAAGCGGCATCGCATTATCGCCGGTCGAGTTCATCCCGGTTGCCGAAGAATCCGGCCTGATCGTCCCACTCGGTCGCTGGGCGATGCATGAAGCGGCCCGTGCGATGGCTGTATGGGATGCCAGAGCGGGCGGCGATTGCGGCATCCGGGTTGCGGTCAACCTCTCGGCGATCCAGCTGCAGCGCGACCAGATCGCGCCGATGGTTCAGGCTGCGCTTGAGGCCAATGGCGTCGATGGCAGCAAGATCACGCTCGAACTCACCGAAAGCGCGCTGGTCACCGATCCCGACCGCATCGCCCAGACGATGCAGGCGCTCAAGGAACTCGGCACCACGCTGGCGATGGACGATTTCGGCACCGGCTATTCCAACCTCGCCTATCTTCAGAAGCTGCCGATCGACGTGCTCAAGATCGACCGCAGCTTCGTGTCGGGCATGCTCGCCGACCGCGACAAGGTGGCGATCGTGCGCGCGATCCTCAGCCTCGCCCAGGCGCTCGGCATGAAGACCACGGCCGAGGGGATTGAGACCAACGAACTGGCCCAGACGCTCGCGGCTCTGGGCTGCAATTACGGGCAGGGCTTCCTCTATTCACGCCCGCTGTGCATCGATCAGGCCTATTCGCTGCTGCTCGAACGCAACGCCTGATCCGCCACCGCGTCGGCGATTTCCCCGAGGCGCGCGGCATCGGGAAACCCCTCTTCGATCCACTGGCTCTCGACGGCACGCAGCGCGCGCGCCACGTCCGGGCCCTTGGTCAGCCCGCGCTGGATCAGCGCGCCGCCACTGAGCGGAAGGCGCGGAATGTCCCAGCTGGTCAGGTCGCGCGCGGCGTCCACCGCGCCCGGGGCATCGAACAGGAACAGGCGATCGATCGCCTCCTCCCGGCCAAGCCGATAGGCGGCGCTGCGCGGCGACCCCAGCAGATCGGCCTCGGTCGCGCAGACCAGCCGCTTGCGCTGGACATTGGACAGTTTGAGCCGCGCGCCGACCGCTTCGGCGATGGCTGCATCGGCGGGGAGCAACGCGGCGAGGCGGCGGATCGGGTCGAGGGCGAGTCCTGCCTCCGCCTCCAGCTCCATGACCCGCGCGAACCGCTCGACCGACACGATTTCGGGCAGCACCGGGCGGAAAATGCCACGCTCCAGCATCAGCGCGATCACCCGCACCGCGTCCTTCGCCACCACCAGCTTGAGCAACTCGTCGGCAATCCGCTCACGCGACAGCGCCATCAGGTCGTTGGCGCGCGCAGTGCAGGCGTCGAGTGACTCCGCATCGGGGCTGTCCCCGAACCGCGCGAGGAACCGGAAAAAGCGCAGGATGCGCAGATGATCCTCGGCAATGCGGCGCAATGGATCGCCGATAAACCGGACGTGCCGCGCCGCCAGATCGGCGCGCCCGCCGAAATAATCGAAGATCTCGCCCGTATCCGGATCGGCGTAGAGTGCATTGATCGTGAAGTCGCGCCGCGCCGCGTCTTCCTTCCAGTCGTCGGTAAACGCGACGGTGGCGCGGCGGCCATCGGTGGTCAGGTCGCGGCGCAGCGTCGTCACCTCGACCACCGTCCCGCTGCTGACCGCCGTGATTGTGCCATGCGCAAGGCCGGTCGGAATGACCTTGATCCCCGCGCCCTCCAGCCGCCGCATCACCTCCTGCGGGTCGAGCGGGGTGGCGATGTCGAGGTCGGACACCGCGATGTCGAGCAGCGTGTCGCGCACCGCGCCGCCTACCACGCGCGCATTGCCCGCCCCCAGCGCACCGGTCAGCCGGTCAAGCCCGGGCCAGTGCCGCCACGGCGCGTCGGGCAGGGTCAACGCGTCCATTTGAGCCGCCGCGACAAATTGACCAGCATCGCTGCGGTCGCGCCCCAGATCCGGAAATCCTGCCATAAAATCTCGTAGAAATGCCGGTCGCGGCCCTGCCATTCGACGCTGGATTGCAGCTGGTTGGCAGGGTCGAGCACATAGTCGAGCGGCGCTTCGAAAATCGCTGCGACCTCGCCCGGCTGCGGCGTCAGCACCAGATCGGGCGGGATCACCGCGACGATCGGCTGCACCTCGAACCCGGTGACGGTGCGATAGCGATCGGCAAGCCCGACCAGCTCGACCGCGTCCGGCTCCAGCCCGATTTCCTCGTGCGCCTCGCGCAGCGCGGCGGCGGTCGCATCGGCGTCCCCAGCGTCGATCCGCCCGCCGGGAAAGGCGACCTGCCCGGCATGGCGGCGCAGCGTGTCGGTGCGCTGGGTCAGGATCAGGCCGGGGCGGGGGCGGTTGGTGACGGCGACCAGCACCGCGGCGGGCATCGGCACGCCATCCGCCGCCGCGGGTTCGTCGAGCACATCGCCGACGATCAGCTCGGGCGCCTCGTCATGCTCGGCATCCAGCGCCGCACGCAGCCGCTCCGCCAGCATCACGCCGGCGCCATCGCAAAGAACGCGCCGTTGCTCCAGACGCCCGGCGGCTCCGAGCCATTGTCCAGCGCCAGTGCGGCCAGTTCGTAATAGACCGACCGCGCGACCAGCGCTTCCAGCCCCCGGCGGACCTGAAGATAGGGGTGTGGGCCATCGTCACGCTCGACGAAGCGCAATTCATGATCGGGCCCGGCGGGTATCAGGTCGCCGGTGTTGAGGCGGAAGGCGATTCGCGCGTCGGGTCCAACACCCTCGACCTTCATCTCGACCGCGACGAACGCGGCATCCTCGACATCGATGTCGAGCTTTTCGACCGGGGTGACCAGCACATGGCGGCCATCGGGTTCGCGCCGCAGGATCGACGCAAACAGCCGCACCATCGCCGGGCGGCTGATCGGCGATCCCTGATGGAACCACGTCCCGTCGCGCGCGATGCGCATATCGCTATGCCCGCAATGCGCCGGGTTCCAGCTGTCGACGGGGGGCAGCTTCTGCTCATCCGCCAGCCGAGCGATCTCGGCGAGCGACAGGCTGGCGAGGTCGGGGGGCGGGGTCATCGGCATTGGAGTGCCGTTAGGCGCTTTTGCCCGCCGGGGTAAAGGGTCAGCGGCGCGGACCCACGGTTCCGGCGCGATTCGGCGCCGGGCCGCGCGACAGCAACCGCGCGCGTTCGAACGGGCCGGGCAGCCGCCACGCGCCGGTGTGCGCGGCGTCGAAGCCGAACTGCGCGTAATAATCGAGGTCGCCGATCAGCATCAGCACATCGTCGCCTGCGCCTTCGATGGCTTTCCACATCAGCGCACGGCCGATGCCGACATTCTGCCGCTCGGGCGACACTGCGACCGGACCGACCAGAATCATCGGCGTCACGCTGCCATCATCGCCCGCCAGTTCGACTGGCCAGCACTGGATGCTCCCGACTAACGTACCATGCTCGACCGCAGCAAAGCTCAGCTCCGGCACGGCGTCCACCCCCGCGCGCAGGCGATAGGCGGTGCGGCCATGGCGATCAGCCCCGAACACTCGGTCGAGCAGATGTTCGACCGCGTCGGAATAGACGTCGCCCAAGGGCACAAGCTCGAACAGGATCATGTCTCCGGGACCCCGGAGCACAGACGCCGGGGGCGCGCGCCTTTAGCCCCGAAACACAGTGCGGCCTAGCGGAATAACGACGCTGCCCGACCGCCGCCGCCGGAACGGCCATTGCCGTTTGTGGGGGCGCAGCCTATTGGCGCGCGATCATTTTCCCCGAGGGGCTTTGCGTTGCACGATCTTCTTCAGCTTCAGGTTCGCGATCTAGAGGTTCAAGTCCTCACCGGCGTATATTCCGAAGAGACGCATCTGCCCCAGCCGCTGCGCATCTCGATCACCGTCGATATGCTGCCCGGCGATCCGTTCCGGCCGGACACGCCGCTCGACGCGTCGAAATCCTATCTCGACCTCAAGCACGCCGCGAGCGGCGCGCTGCCCCCGGGGGTGCATTTCACGCTGATCGAGGGTGTCGCCGACCATATCGTCGAGACGCTGATGACCGGCGATTCGCGCATCCGCCGCGTCGAGGTGGAGATCGTGAAGCTCGCCATCGCCGAAGCGGATGAGCGCATCGGGATCACGCTGGTCCGGCACCGCAAGTAGCGCTCGGCCGGAGCCGCCGCTCAATCAGCGCCTACCGCTTGCACGGCCCCAACTGGTCGAGCACGAAGCGATAATCCTCGCGCGCCGCCGCAACATTCGCCGGATCCTCGTCGGCCAGGCTGGTCGCGGGCAGGGCGCGCGGCAGGCCGCAGGCAAGGCGATACCATAGCAACGTATCGCGCTGCGGCGCGGCGGCGGCATCGTCGACGATCTCGCCCAGCGCGACCGCCCAGCGGCGCTGCTCTCCTGGCCGCCGCAGGATCGACAGCGAAATCGGCGCGCCGGTCGCGGTCTGCACGAACACCTGCGTCTCGCCCTCGCCCGGCAGCGACCCCTGAACATGGAATGCATTGCCAAGCCCGGTGATCGCCGGCGGCGCATCGGGGGCAATCACGTCACGCGCGATCCGGCGGACCAGCGCGTCCAGGTCTGCGCTCCAGTCGCGCTGGGCGTCGCGCGTCGTAAGCTGGATCATCGTCGCCTGACCAGCGACCGGGCGCGCGAACAACAGTACGCGGCGCTTGGCGAGCTTGGGTGCCCGCCCACGCGCGTCGAGCGGCACATCGACGACATAGCCGACCCGCGTCGCCATCGCCGCATCGGCGCGAATCAGCGCCAAAACATCCGCCTCGACATAGAATCGCAGATGCCCCGCGGGCGCGTTCGCGGCCTCCGGCCCCTTGATTCGCGTCGCGCTGCGGATGCGCGCATCGACGATCGCGGGCGCGCCGATCACCAGATCGGCGACTTGCGCATAGGGTGGGAGAACGACCTCGGACTCGGCCACCAGCTGGGCCGAGGCCTCCGGCAAGAGCGACGGAGAAGCCGCACAAAATGCGGCACAAAGCGCGACGATACGGGTACGAAACATGTGATTCATTCTACGCAGATGTCCCGCTGGCATACAGAAATATTTCTGCCACGTGCGGATTATACGTTTATTACGTCCGACAAAGCGTTTGCGTCGCGCAAATGGCCGCGATAGGACTCGCGCCGCCGCCGGTCGGTCTTACGATTGCCCGACCGGGAGAGCCACGCCGATAATGATGCCAGGGTGCCGGGCAACGGCGCGGCGAACGAAGGAGTTTAGTTGCTGAATGGCCTACGCAGATCGTGATGTAGGAGGCAGTCGGGTCGTGGCGATCGTGGTCGTCTCGGTCATCCTTGCCATTCTCGGGTACGTGTTCGTGACCGGGCTCGCCTACAAGTATATCAAGGAAAAGGCGGAGGAGATGGAAGTCTTCGACGTCCAGGAACCGCCGCCCCCGCCTGAGGAGGTGCCTCCCCCGCCGCCGCCGCCGGACTCTCCGGTCCCGCCGCCACCCACCACTGTCGTGGTGCAGAAGCCGATCGTTCAGGTTCCTGCCCCGCCACCGCCGGTGAGCGTGTCGAACGTGATTCCGCCGAGCCAGCCGCCGACGCCGCCCGCGCCGCCGGCTCCGCCCGCGCCGCCACCGCCGCCACCGCCGCCTGCGATCAGCAAGGCTGCGGCCGCACGCGGTAACGCGAACTCATGGGTGACTCCGGACGACTATCCTCCCGCCGCGCGTCGCGCAGGTGACGAAGGGTCGGTCGGGATTACGTTCTCGATCAACGCGCAGGGGCGGATCGAGAATTGCCGGGTGAGCGCTTCGTCGGGTTCGTCCGCGCTCGACGCTGCAACCTGCAGCCTTGTGACTCGCCGAGGTCGCTACTCGCCCGCGCTTGACGCGGCGGGTAACCCCGTCCCCGGTGGTACCAAGTCGCTGCGGTTCCGCTGGCAGCTGGAAGACTGACGGGTGGGCGCGCCCGGCGCGCCTCACCTCGCTACTGACATCACAATCTTTATCTTTATCTCAAGGGAAAGAACCGCACATGTTCACCACCATCCTCGCCGGAGCCGCCGCCGCCCCGGCCCCCGCCGCGAACTTCGACATCCTGCACGCGATGAACGAAGGCGGCGTGATCGCTTGGGGTACCGCGATCATCCTGACCGTCATGCTGTTCTTCTCGCTCTACATCCTGTTCACCAAGGTGTTCGAACAGCAGAAGGTGATGAACCAGTACAAGCGCGTCCGCGCCGCCTTCTGGCAGGCCGGCAGCCTGCGTGAAGGCGCAGCGAAGCTCGAGAAGAACTCGGCCTATCGCCAGATCGTCGACGACGCGCTGCTCGCCCAGGACCAGTACAAGGAACTGACCGATCCGATCGAAGCGCATGACTGGCTGCACGGCTCGCTCAAGCGTTCGCAGGACGCGATCAACTCGCAGCTGGGTGGCGGTCTCGCCTTCCTCGCGACCGTTGGCTCGACCGCACCGTTCATCGGTCTGTTCGGTACCGTCGTCGGCATCTTCCGCGCACTGATCAAGATCGGTGCAGCGGGCGACGCGTCGATCGGTACCGTTGCCGGCCCGGTCGGTGAGGCGCTCATCATGACCGCACTCGGCCTCGTCGTCGCGGTTCCTGCAGTGCTCGCCTACAACTGGCTCCAGCGCCGCAACAAGTCGATCGCAGAAGACCTCAGCGGCTTCTCGAACGACGTGCTCGGCTACCTGGCTTCGGACGGCCGCGTGCGTCCGACCGTGAAGGGTGCGAAGGTTGCGCCGAAGGCGCCGCCGGTCGCGACCACTGCCAAGGCCTGAAGCTTCGACTGACGACCGTGCGGTGGCGGCGCGCCGCCCCGCACGGTCAGCCATCGGACCACATGGGTCCATGGACAGGATGCGAAAGATAGGATTGCGCCAATGGCGATGAGTGTAGGCGGCGACTCCGCCGAAGAAAAACCGATGTCGGACATCAACACGACGCCTCTGGTGGACGTCATGCTGGTTCTGCTCATCATCTTCCTGATCGCGATTCCCGTCGCGATTCAGTCGGTCGAGCTTGAGCTGCCCAAGACGCAGTTCGAACCGACCGAAACCAAGAAGGAAAACGTGCTGCTCGCCGTGCGCGCGGACGAGAACGGTACGTGTCAGGTGTTCTGGCAGATGACGCCGATCACCAGCACCGAGTTGCTCAAGCGTGCGAGCGACAACCTCAAGGCGGTGGTCGATTCGATCGGCGAGGCGAATCTCAAGCCGGACGACATTCCCGAAGTGCACATCCGCGGCGATATCAATACGCCGTACAAGTGCATCGGCGGCGTGGTCTATACGATGCAGAATGCGGGCTTCGTCAAAGTCGGCTTCATCTCGCAGCCGCAGATGGGCGCCGCCCAGTAAGCCCAAGGTTCAGGAGTACACGTCATGGCAATGAGCGCCGGCCAGGAAGATGGCGAGCCGATGATGGAAATGAACACGACGCCGTTGATCGACGTCATGCTCGTTCTCCTCATCATGCTGATCGTCACCATCCCGCCCCAGTCCCACGCGGTGAAGGTCGACCTTCCCCAGAATCAGGGACCGCAGACTCCGCCTCCGGTGGAGCCGACCAAGAACAAGATTACGATCGAACCCGATGGTCGCATCTATTGGAACGGTAGTGAGGTCAACGACGTCACGCTGCGCCAGTATCTGGATGCCAGCCTTCAGATCACGCCGGAACCCGAACTGCATTTCCAGCCCAACCCGCTGGCGCGCTATGAGCGCGTTGACGAGGTGCTGGCGATCATCAAGCGGTCGGCGGTCACGAAGCTCGGCTTCGTCGGCAACGAGCAGTATCGCAACGACTTCTGATCGCTCCGGCGACCAGTGGAAGCATCAAAGGGCGGCTTAGGCCGCCCTTTTTTGTTGTCTTTTCAACGCGATGGCCCGCGGATGGTCGATTGCAATCAACGCATTTGCTCTCATGAAACATTAGTGACACGTTTGTGTCATCGATATGTAATATATAGGAGAGAGTGCAGATGCGTAAGTTCCTCGCCTCGATTGTCGTCGCTGCGCCGCTGGCGCTGACCCCGGCGGTGCAGGCCCAGACGACCGAACAGCCCAACGCCCATCTCGCGATCGCGGCCGGCGACCATGACCTCGCTGAGCGGCAGCTGCTGGCTGAACAGCGCATCTTCCCGACGCGCCCCGAAGTGATGCTGAACCTCGCCGCCGTCTACGCCCGCACCGGTCGGGTGAGCGAGGCGCGCGCGCTGTATCATCGCGTGTTGGCGCAAAAGCCGGTGGCGATGGACGTCAGCGACGGCCAGATCGCCCCCTCGCACATCGTCGCACAGCGCGGCATCCGCCAGCTCGACTCGCAGCAGATGGCGGGCCGTTAAGGCTTGAGACGCTCTCGATCCTCCCCCGCAAGGGGGAGGTGGCACGCGGAGCGTGACCGGGGAGGCGCAGGGGTATTGGCGGGAGCGGCGGCGACACAGTCATCCCCTCCGTCGCTTCTGGCGACACCTCCCCCAGGCGGGGGAGGATTAGCAAACGGATCGGGCGTTAAAGCCGCGGCAGCGTAACCCCGCGCTGGCCCATATATTTGCCCGCGCGGTCGGCATAGCTCGTCTCGCACGGCTCGTTCCCCTTGAGGAACAGGAACTGGCACGCGCCCTCGTTCGCATAAATCTTCGCGGGCAGCGGCGTGGTGTTGGAAAACTCCAGCGTGACATGCCCCTCCCATTCGGGCTCCAGCGGCGTCACATTCACGATGATCCCGCACCGCGCATAGGTCGATTTGCCAAGGCAGATCACCAGCACGTCGCGCGGCACCCGGAAATACTCGACCGTCCGCGCCAGCGCGAAGCTGTTGGGCGGGATGATGCAGCAATCGGTCTGGCGATCGACGAAACTCGTCGACGAGAAGTCCTTCGGGTCGACCACTGCGCTGTCGATATTCGTGAAGATCTTGAACTCATCCGCCACCCGCGCGTCATAGCCATAGGAGGACAGGCCGTACGAGATACACCCCTCCCGCCGCTGCGCCTCGACAAACGGCTCGATCATGCCGTGGTTGAGGGCCTGTTCGCGAATCCAGATGTCGGAGAGGATCATTGCTTGGTCCTTGCGCGCCGCTGCTCGGCCAGACTCCGCCCTTTGCGGACGCCCGGAACACCATCGCCATAGGGTTGCGCGATCACGTGACAAGTCGATTTGTCACTGCCGCGGACTTGGACAGACATGTAGAGAACCACGCGGTCCTCGTCCTGCCGCTGCCAGGTCAGCTTGCGAAAGCCGAATCCCGCGCGCTTCAGGTTCCTCTTCGTTGACGCCCGGCCCGAGCGCGCGTTCCATCGCCGTCAGCAAGGCGGGGCAGTCCTTCGCCCCGTCGCCCACCCTGAACTTGCTCAGCGACAGCTCGCCTTTGGCGGTGAAGAACGCCTGCGACTCGCCGGCTATGCCTTCGACGGTCGCTGGGACGACGAGCCGCTTGTCCTGATTCCACACTTGCTGGTCGCGATCGGGCGCGACGACCCGAGCGTCCGCCCCCAGCGCGGCCTGTGTCGTCGCGACATCGCTTCCCCACGGGACGGGGGGCAGCATCGGTAGTGCTAGCGCAGCCTGCGCGATCAGTGCGGTTAGCATCGACATTCACCCGATCCCCAGATCCCCCGGCCCAAACGCATGCGGCAACAGATCGCTCAACCGATGCGTCTCATACGCCTCGCCCTCGGCGCCGGCACAATACACGGCCAGATCGCGCCCGCCCAGCTGCGCCGCTTCATTCAGCACCTGCCGGCACCGCCCGCACGGGCGGATCGGGTCGCTGCCATGCGCCACGCCGTCGGTCATCATCCCCCCGATGATCCCCACCGCAACCACCTCACGCAGCCGACCCTCGGCATTGGCGCGCGCGGTCGCAACGGTCTCCGCGCAGAGCGACAAGCCATAGCTCGCATTCTCGAAATTGCAGCCGGTAACGATGCTGCCATCGGTCATCAGCAACGCCGCGCCGACCGCGAAGTTCGAATAGGGCGCATGGGCGTTGCGCGCGGCCTCACGCGCGGCGGCGATCAGGCGGGGGGCTTCGGTCTCGGTCATGGGGCGATCACGTTCCAGTTCACGGGGCGCTCGGCCCCTTCGATGCGGCGGATGGTGCTGGCCTGCCACAGCCGCCACGGGCGGGCGGAATAGGCGGGCGGAAAGAACATGCCGGTGCTCCACAGCGGCCGGTCGATCGCGCCGCTGATCTGATAGTGTGCCTCGAACTCCGGGGTGACGCGCAGGATAACCGGCTTGCCACTATGCGTCTCGATCGTCGCGGCGAGCTGGCGCACCTCGCCCAGCACCACGTCACGCTCGGGCCGGGCGGGGCAATCGTCGCGAAAGCCGAGCTCGATCGCCACCGGCAACGCATCGGCGTCGCGCGGCACGGTCGCGGTGAAATTGCCGGCCTGATCGCTCGCCAGCTGGCACAGCGAATAGGCATGCAGCGCCCCGCGCCGCACGCCCGCCTCATAAATGCCTGCCCAATTCTCCGCGAACAGCGCATCGCGCACATCGGCGCCCACCGTCGCGCGGGCATAGGCGAAGTCGAGGCTGCTGCTGCGCGCAGTGAACCAGTCGATCTTCCCCGCCTCGTCCGAAACGTCGATGCCCTGCTGCGCATAGTCGCTGCGCGCCGGCGCCCAGGCGATCGCCCACATCCACGCGCACACGCCGACCAGCGCCAGCGCGAGGACAATCCCGGCCCAGATGCGAAATGCCTTCATGCCTTGATGTGCAGCACGCAAATAAGGGTGAACAGCCGCCGGGCAGTCGGGTGATCGACCGCGATCTTGCCGTCGAGCCGCTCCATCAACAGCCGCGCGGCGTCGTCGTGAATGCCCCGCCGCGCCATGTCGATCGTCTCGATCTGCGTCGGCGTCGCGCTGCGGATCGCCTGAAAATAGCTGTCGCAGATCGCGAAATAATCGCGGATCGGCCGGCGGAACGCAGCGAGGCTCAGGATCAGCGTCTCCAGCGCGCTGTCATCCGCGCGCTTGATGTCGAGCTGCAACCGCCCCTCCGGCACCGACAGCGCGACGCGATACGGCCCGGCATAGCCATCGGGATAGGCGCGCTGCGGCGCGAAGCTGTTTTCCTCGATCAAATCGAAGATCGCGATCCGCCGCTCCTGCTCGATATCCGCCGAGCGCCACAGAATCGTGCGCTCGTCCAGCGTGACATCGATGATCCGCGGGTCGGCCATGCGCCGCATCTAGGGGGCAGGGCAGCCTTTCGTCCACAGGTTAAACAGGCTGTTGCGGGTTGAGCCAAGGCGGCGGGGATGGGAAAGGGGGACATGGCCACACTCGCTTCGATTCCTCCCGCCCCGGCGGATGCCGCCCCGCGCCTGCCCCAGAATCCGGAGGCGGAGGCCGCGTTGCTCGGCGCGATGATGATCGACAACCGCCTTGCCGACGACATCGTCGAAGTGCTGCAGGACCAGCATTTCTTTGAGCCGGTCCACGGTCGCATCTTCAAGGCGATCAAGACGCTGCGCAAGCAGGACATGCTGGCGACCCCGGTGACGCTCAAGCCCTTGTTCGAAAAGGACGAGGGGATGGCCCAGCTGGGCGGCCCGGCCTATCTCGCCCAGCTCACCGGATCGGGCGCGGGCCTGATCGGTGCGCGGCAATTCGCGCGCCAGATCTACGATCTCGCTTTGCTGCGTGAGCTGGTGACGGTCGGCCGCACGATGGTCGAAAAGGCGCTCGACACCAGCGAGGACGTCAATCCGCGCGAACAGATCGACCGCGCCGAAGAGGCATTGTTCAAGGTAGCGGCCGACGGCGGCACCGCCAACACGGTCAAATCCTTTAACGAAGCGACCAAGGTCGCGCTGGAAAACGCCAAGCGCGCGCAAAGCGCGGGCGGCGGCGTCGCGGGCGTCACCACCGGCTTCGATTCGGTCAATGGCCGGATCGGTGGTCTGCACCACAGCGATCTCATCATCCTTGCCGGCCGTCCCGGCATGGGCAAGACCTCGCTCGCCACCAACATCGCCTACAACGCCGCGCGCCGCCTGATGGACGATATCCGCCTCGGCATCAGCGCCAAGGAATCGATCGGGGCGAAGGTCGCGTTCTTCAGCCTCGAAATGTCGGCGGATCAGCTCGCGCTGCGCATCCTGTCCGAGCAGTCCAAGATTCCGTCCGAATCGCTGCGCATGGGCAATATCAGCAAGGCCGAGTTCGGCCAGCTGGCGCAGGCGGCGGCGGACCTCGAACAGCTGCCGCTCTATATCGACGACACCGCCGGCCTGACGATTAGCGCGCTGCACAGCCGCGTGCGCCGGCTCCAGTCCAAGCATGATGGCGAGCTTGGCCTCGTCATCATCGACTATCTCCAGCTGCTGACCGGCAGCGGCAACAACCGCGACGGCAACCGCGTGCAGGAAATTTCGGAAATCAGCCGCGGCCTCAAGACGCTGGCGAAGGACATCAACGTCCCCGTGATCGCCCTGTCCCAGCTGAGCCGCGCGGTCGAAAGCCGCGAGGACAAGCGCCCGATGCTGTCGGATCTGCGCGAATCGGGATCGATCGAGCAGGACGCCGACATGGTGTGGTTCGTGTTCCGCGAGGATTATTACGTCGCCGCCCGCGAACCCAAGCGCCCGCGCGAAGGCGACGATCCCAAGACGTTCGAGGATCACGCCAAATGGGCGCTCGACATGGAGCGCGTCTATGGCCTCGCCGAACTGATCATCGCCAAACAGCGCCACGGCGCGACCGGCAAGACACTGCTCAAGTTCGAGCCGAGCTACACCAAGTTCACCGACTATGCCGGCGACATGGTGGCCGAGCCTTACGAGTAAGGCCCGGCTCCCGGCCGATTAAAATCGCTGGTGCCGCGCACCGTCGATCGTGTCGCAATCGCCGCGGAAGCGGTAGCTCGACAGGCCCTGGATGTTGATCCGCCCGCTCATCCGGTCGATCGTCACCCGCGGCTTGTTCAGGCCGTTGAGGCGATAGGTCGCGCGGACGGTGCGGCGATCGGTGTAGACATCGTTCAGGTCCCACCACCCGTCGCGGTTGGTGCCGCCCGAATGGATCGGCGGGATCAGCGATCGGGGCAGGCGGATGCGCCCGCCGCCATCCCAGATCTGGATCATCACCGACGCATCGAATTGCTGCCGGGTCAGTTCGGTGCGGTTGCCAAAGTCATAGCGGCCGCTGTCCCAATTCCACTGCCAGCCCCAGCGATTGGCGAGCGCGGGCTTCTGCCCCTCGCCGAAACAGACCAGGCCGAGCGAGATCGGACGACCGCCGGGCCAGCCGCCGGGGCCACCGGGACCGCCCGCGCCGGGCCGATCGGGGCGACCGGGCCGGTCATCCCAATCGGGGCGGCCGGGGCGATCGTCGCCGCCGGGCCGGTCGCGCCGCCCGCCGCCGCCTGCCTGCTGGCGACAATCGGGTGCGGGCGCAGTGACGATCGAGTCGTACCGCCCATCGACCGTGGCGATCGACACGCACAGCCGGCGATCGGCATTCCACCAAAACGCCCATTTGCGGTCGCGTCCGGTTTCGGCGCGGACAAAGGTATAGCCGCGGCGCTGCAACTCTCCTTCGGCCTGCCCGGCCCGCGCGCCGACCATGTCGCGCAGGTCATAGGGGGTGTTCTGCGCATAGGCGGCGGCGCTCAGACCGATGGTCATGGTCAGGGCGGCGGTGGCGAAAAATGTGGAGCGTCGCATCGAAATTCTCCTGCAATCAGAAGGGCGAGTGCTTCAACCTTGTCGAGTCGCGCCAATCGGGCGCATGCTGAGGCTATCGGTATTTCGGCCCTGACGAAAGGTGCGCCCGCGATGCATTTGATGAGCCTGCTCAAGTCGCTGGACGACCTGCTTTACGAGGTGATGTCGTGGCTGGTCTTCTATCCGCTCACCCTGTGGCGGGTGCTGCGGCGGCCGCTGGTGATGATGGATTATTCCGACCGCGAACTGCACCAGAGCGCCGGGGAGCAATATACCGACACGCTGACGCCGCCGCTGTTTCTGCTCGTCTCGCTGCTGCTGTCGCACGCGATCGAGCTCGCCTTTGTCGGCGACAGCGTGCTGGTGCGCAGCAATCACGGCCTCTCCGCGCTGGTCAAGGACGACACCAGCCTCGTCATCCTGCGCCTTGTCACGTTCAGCGTCTTTCCGCTGATGTTCGCGGTGCGGCTGGTCCGCGCCCAGCACAAGCGGCTGACCCGCGACTCGCTCCGCCCCGCTTTCTACGCGCAATGCTATGCGGCGGCCCCGTTCGCGCTGCTGATCGGGATTGGAACGCTGCTCACCACGGTGCATCGCGTCGCATGGGCGGTGCCGCTCGGCCTCGCCATCATCGCGGCGACGCTGCTGATCTACTTCGTCGTGCAGGCGCGCTGGTTCGCCGAGCACCTCAAACGCTCGATCTTTGCGGGGCTGGGGCAGGCCGCAATCGCGATGGGCGTCAGCCTGGTGATGATCCTGCTGGTCGCGCCGCTGTTCGCCTGAACGGTCAGAACACCGGGAGGTCTGGGTCGCCGTCGTCGACCGGCGTATGAATCCCGCATTCGGTCTTTTCCCAGCCGACCCAGCGACCCGAACGTGGATCTTCGCCCGGCTTCACCTTGCTGGTGCACGGCGCGCAGCCGATCGACAGATAGCCCTGCGCCTCCAGCGGATGGCGAGGCAGGTCGTGGGTCGCGAAATACGCCTCGATATCCGCCTTGGTCCAATCAGCGAGCGGATTGACCTTCAGCTTGCCCGCCGCATCCACCTCGAACCGCGGCAGCGCGTTGCGGGTCGATGCCTGAAACGCCTTGCGCCCGGTGATGCTCGCGTCGAACCCGGCCATCGCCGCGTCGAGCGGTAGCACCTTGCGGATCTCGCAGCAGCCATCGGGGTCATAGGACCAGCGCAGCCCGCTCCCGTCCTTTTTCTCGAGCAGTTCAGGGTCGGGAGTCAGCACGCGCAGGTTCGTCAGCCCCAGCCGCTCGACCAGCGTATCGCGATAGGCGAGCGTCTCGGGAAAATGCTTGCCGGTATCGAGGAACAGCACCGGCACCGCCGGATCGATCGACGCGACCAGATGCAGCAACGCCGCGCTCTCGGCGCCGAACGAGGACACCAGCGCGACATCGCCGACCATCGACTCGGCCAGCACCGTGCGCAGCATCTCCTCCGTCGATACACCGCGGAACAGGTTGTTCAGCCGGATCGCGTCGCGCTCGCCGAACCGCCCCAAGTCTGGCTCACTCACGTCGATCCGGTCGATCTTGCGGGCGGTCACGCTACCCATGCCGCCGCTTCCAGACGGGCACCGCCCCGTCCGCCGCACTCTGATACACCGCGTCATAGCGCGCGAGGCTCGCGGCGAGCACCGCTTCGTCAACCGGCGCTTCAGGCGCAAAGCTGTCAAAGCCGCAGCGGCGCATCAGCGGGATCTGATCGACCAGCACATCGCCCTGCGCGCGCAGTTCGCCGGTATAGCCCGCCTCGCGCAGGATGCGGCCCGCCGAATAGCCGCGCCCGTCGCGGAACTTGGGAAAGCTCACTTCGACCAGCGACAGGCGATCGAGATGCGGGATCAACGCGCGCGCATCTTCGCTCGATTCGAGCCGGACCGCGGTCGCGTTGGACTGACCCAGAAACGCATCGAGCGTCACTGCAGGCTCGTCATGCGGAGCGTCGTCGCGATAGCGCAACTCAACCATAGATCGCCTCCTTGAACGGGGCCATGCCGATGCGGCGATAGGTGTCGAGGAAGCGTTCGCCCTCCGCACGTTCGCGCAGATAGACATCGGTCGCGCGTTCGACCGCGTCGACAATGCCATCCTCGCTGAAGCCCGGGCCGGTAATCTGGCCGAGCGACACGTCCTCCGCCCCCGATCCACCGAGCGAGAGCTGGTAGTTTTCGACGCCTTTCTTGTCGACGCCCAGGATGCCGATATGCCCGGCATGATGGTGGCCGCAGGCGTTGATGCAGCCGCTGATCTTCAGCTTCAATTCGCCAAGCTCGCGCTGCCGCCCCAAATCGGAAAAGCGCGTCGCGATCTTCTGCGCGACGGGAATCGACCGCGCATTGGCGAGGCTGCAATAATCCAGACCGGGGCAGGCGATGATGTCGCTGATCAGGTCGAGATTGGCGTCGGCCAGCTCAGCCGCCACCAGCGCCTGCCAAACCGCATAGAGGTCCGCCTTGCGCACATGCGGCAGCACGATGTTCTGCGCATGGGTGACGCGCAGCTCATCGAAGCTGTAGCGTTCGGCCAGGTCCGCCATCGTGTCGATCTGCGCCGATGTGGCGTCGCCGGGAATCCCGCCGACCGGCTTCAGGCTGATGTTGACGATGGCATAGCCCGGCGCCTTGTGCGCGGCGACATTCTGGTCGAGCCACACCGCAAAGTCGGGATCGCTGCGATCGAGATCGTCGGACAGCCCGCTCTCGAACGCCGGATCGGCGAAGTGCGCGGCGATCCGGTCGAACTCGGCCTTGGGCGGATCGATGCCCAGCTTCTTGACCGCGACGAACTCGTCCTCGACCTGCGCGCGATAGCTGCCGGCGCCGATCTCATGGACCAGGATCTTGATCCGCGCCTTGTACATATTGTCGCGCCGGCCATAGCGATTGTACACGCGCAGGCACGCCTCGATGTAGCTCAGCAGGTCTTCGAGCGGCACGAAGTCCTTGATCAGCGGCGCGATCATCGGGGTGCGCCCCATGCCCCCGCCGACATAAACCGCCGCGCCATGCACGCCGTCGCGCTCGACGATCTGGATGCCGATATCGTGCAGCCGCATCGCCGCGCGATCCTCATCCGCCGCGATCACCGCGATCTTGAACTTGCGCGGCAGATAGCTGAACTCGGGGTGGAAGGTACTCCACTGGCGCAGCAATTCGGCCCAGGGACGCGGATCGGTCAGCTCGTCCGCCGCCGCGCCGGCCCATTGGTCGCTGCTGATGTTGCGGATGCAATTGCCGCTGGTCTGGATCGCATGCATCTCGACCGTCGCCAACTCGGCAAGAATGTCGGGCGCGTCCTCCAGCTTGATCCAGTTATACTGGATGTTCTGGCGCGTGGTGAAATGGCCGTAATCGCGGTCGTACTTGCGCGCGATGTGCGCGAGCATCCGCATCTGGCGGCTGTCCATCGTGCCATAGGGCACCGCGACGCGCAGCATGTACGCGTGCAGCTGCAGATACAGGCCGTTCATCAGCCGGAGCGGCTTGAACTGGTCCTCGGTAATCTGTCCCGCAAGGCGGCGATTCACCTGATCGCGAAACTCCTCGACGCGCGCTGCGACGATCGAGTGGTCATATTCGTCATATTTGTACATGTCAGATCACCCAGCTGCCGGCATTGGGATCGGCGGGTTTGAGCGTCAGGTCCGGGCGCACGGTCGGCCCGAGCGCGCGGATGCGGTCCTTGATATGCGCGGGGCGCGGTCCCTCGGGCGTCGCGGTCGCGTCAATGACATAGGGGCCGTTGACGCGGCGCGCGCCTTCCTCGGCCTGCGCGATCGCCTCGCCCTGATCGGCCACGTCCGCCGCATCCTCGACATGGCGCGACCAGCCGCTGCCGGTCCACCAGGTGACATCGCCACTGGCAAGGTCGTTTCCGGTCAGTAATTTCATGCTAGCGCCTCCGCCGCTTTCGCCCAGCTGGCGAGCTTGTCCTGCGCATCCGACAGCGCGACCACTTCGCCGACGACGATGATCGCCGGGCTTTGCACCTGCTCACGCTCGACCATCGGGCCGAGGTCAGCGAGCAATGTCCGGATCGCGCGGCTGCCTGGCAGCGTCGCGCGCTCGAGCACCGCGACCGGCATGTCCGGCGCCACGCCATCGCCCATCAATTTCTCGGCAATGTCGGGGCAGGTGGCGACGCCCATATAGATGACGAGCGTGCGGCCCTTGCCCGCCAGACCCGACCAGTCCTGATCCTTCAATCCCTTGCACTGGCCCGCAACAAAGCTGACCGCGCTCGACCAGTCGCGATGGGTCAGCGGCAGCATCGCTTCGGCCGCGCCGCCCAGCGCCGCGCTGACGCCCGGAATGACCTCGACCGGCAGGCCCGCGGCGCGCACCGCCTCGACCTCTTCGCCGCCACGGCCAAAGATGAACGGGTCGCCGCCCTTGAGCCGCACGACGATCGCACCGGTCTTCACATGCGCGATGATCAGGGCGTTGATGCCATCCTGTGGCACGGTGTGCTTGGAGCGCTTCTTGGCGACGCAGATGCGGTGCGCGTGCGGAGCCAGATCGAGCACGCGCGGATCGACCAGCCCGTCATGGACCAGCACATCGGCGGACTTGAGCGCTTCGACCGCGCGGACGGTCAGCAGGCCCGGATCGCCGGGGCCGGCGCCGACCAGAATCACGCGGCCACGCGCGGTGGGATCGAGCAGGGAAACCATGCCACCCAGATGGATGCCGGGCGGGCAAGCCACAACCGAGGGTTGCTTGGGGATGGACTAGCGAATCTATGCCTTGGACAATTCGCGCGCGCGCTGGGCCAGCTTCACCGCCTCGTCGATCAGGTCCGCCGCGAACGCGACATCGTCGTGCCCGACCGCGATGGTCAGGCAATTGCGGGCTTCCTGGGCAAGGCGTTGGGCACGGGGCGGGGCGGGCGACGCAAGGACGAGCGGTTTCACGGCGCGCTTAATCCACGGATCGCCCGGCGGTTCCGCGCTTCGTCGCATCGCTGGAAAAACAGGCGTCAGCTCTCGCGCAACCCGATCCCGATCGACACGCGCGCCTGTTCCGATTCCGACGAAACCACTGGATAGGCGCAATAATCCGCGGCGTAGAAGGCGCTGGGGCGATGGTTGCCCGACCAGCCGATACCGCCGAACGGCGCCGACGAACTCGCGCCATTAGTCGGCTTGTTCCAGTTGACGATGCCGGCGCGGATGTTTGCCCAGAACTGGTCGTACAGCTGGGGATTCTGGCTCACCAGGCTCGCCGACAGGCCGTAGCGCGTGTTGTTCGCCTCGGCGATCGCCTCTTCGAACGTCTTGACCCGGATCACCTGCAGGATCGGGCCGAACAGCTCGACATCGGGCTTTTCGCGCGCATCGGTCATGTCGATCATCGCCGGCGTGACGAACGGACGCCCCTCGATCGGCCGCTCCATATGCCGCAGCGGCTTGCCGCCCAAGAAGGTCAGCTCGAGGAAGCTTTCGGTCAGCAAATCGGCGGTGTCATTGTCGATCACCGGCCCCATGAACGGTGCCGGGTCGGCATGCGGCTCACCGATGATCAGCCGCCCGATCAGCTTGTTGACCTCACCCACCAGCGGCTCGAACAATTTCTCGTCGACGATCAGGCGGCGCGCAGCGGTGCAGCGCTGCCCCGCGCTGGTGAACGCCGACTGCACCACCAGCACAGCGGCGGAATAAATGTCAGGGGTATCCCAAACGAGGATCGGGTTGTTGCCGCCCATCTCCAGCGCCAGAATCTTCTCGGGCTTGGACGCGAACGCGCGGTTCAATGCAATGCCGGTGCGCGCCGATCCCGTGAACAACAGCCCGTCGATCCCGTCATGGCTGGCCAACGCCTTGCCTTCGTCCGGCCCGCCGATCAGCAGGCGGATGCACCCCTCCGGCACGCCTGCCGCATGGAAGCATTCGACCAGAAACGCGCCGGTCGCCGGGGTCTTCTCCGATGGCTTGAACACCACCGCATTGCCCGCGAGCAGCGCCGGGACGATATGCCCATTGGGCAGATGCGCCGGGAAGTTATACGGCCCCAGCACCGCCAGCACGCCATGCGGCTTGTGCCGCAGCGCCAGCCGCGTGTTCATCGCCGCGTCGATCCGCCGTTGTCCGGTGCGCTCGGAAAAGGCGGCGATCGAGATATCGACCTTGGCGATCACCGTCTCGACCTCGGTCCGCGCTTCCCATAACGGCTTGCCGGTCTCGCGCGCGATCAGGTCGGTGAACGCATCGCTCTTTTGCCGCACGACATTGGCAAAGCGGCGCAGCGCCTCGATCCGGTAGGCGAGCGGCCGCGCGGCCCACTCGGCCCAGCTCGCGCGGGCCTTGGCAACCTCTCCGTCGACATCGCCGCTTGCACGCCGCCACAGCACGGCGCCGGTGGCAGGTTCGGTCGAAATGATTTCCATTCCGGGCATTGGTCTTTCTGTGTGTGGCCCTGAAGATGGCCTAGTCTCTAGCAGCTATTATGCGCGATGCCACCTCACCCGTGACGTTCGCCCGCATCCAGCGCTTCGCCCATCGCGCGGATCGCCGCGACCTTGGCGTGGAACGGCCCCCAATCATCGTCGCGATCGATCGCAGCCCAGATTTCCTCGACCTCATCGATCAGCATCGAACAGGGCGCGCCCGCAAAATAGGGGTGGCTGCGCCCCTCCGGAACCGGGGCATAGGGCGACAGCGCCGCGCGCACCGCATCCCACTCCGCGCCATAGCTGTCGGGCAGCGTGCCGCCATAGGCATCGAAGTAGAACCGGTCGATGCCATGCCCGGTCGCCATCAACGCCGCTTCGATCGCCCCGTTCAGCGTCCAGCCCAGCTCGGCCGCATCCACCCCCTGCGGCGCGACGATGCCCAACCGCCGCCGCAGCGGCAGTTCATGGAACATCCGGTAATAATGCTCGAACTTCTCCAGCCGCTCGATCAGCGGCGGCGCCTCGCTGATGATGCGCAGCGACACCGCCAGCTGCGCGACATTCCACAGGATCGCATCGGGCTGGCGACCAAAGGCATAAAGCCCGGCATGGTCGAAATAGGCGGCGGTAAAGCCGGGGTCGAAATTCGCCGCAAACCGCCACGGCCCATAGTCGAAGCTCTCGCCGGTCACGTTGATATTGTCGGTGTTGAGCACGCCATGCACGAACCCCGCGACCATATACTCGCCCGCCAGCGCCGCCGTGCGCGCGACCACCAGCTCCAGGAATTGCGCGACCGGGTCCTCGAACGGCGTCACCCCGAACAATTCAGCGAGGCACCAATCGACCAGCCGCCGCATCCCCTCGGTATCGCCATGATAGGCCAGCCGCTGGAACGTCCCGATGCGGATCTGGCCATGGCTCATCCGCACCAGCACGGCGGCGCGGGTGGGGGAGGGCTCGTCATTGCGCTGCAGCGCCTCGCCAGTCTCGATCAGCGAAAAGCTGCGCGACGTGTTCACGCCCAGCGCCTGCAGCATCTCGGTTGCCAGCACCTCGCGCACGCCACCCTTCAGCGTCAGCCGCCCGTCACCGAACCGGCTCCACGGCGTCTGGCCCGAACCCTTGGTGCCCAGCTCCATCAGGTCGCCGTCCGCCGCCCGCCGCATCTGCGCAAAGGTAAACCCGCGTCCGTCGCCAAGCTCGGGATTATACACCCGGAACTGGTGGCCATGGTACCGCATCGCCAGCGGACGGGGCAGGTTCCGGGGCAGCGGCACGAACCGCCCGAAGTGGCGCAGCCACTGATCGTCGGAGAGCACGTCCAGCCCCACCTCCGCCGCCGCACGATCGTTGCGGAAGCGCAGGATCGTCTGCGGAAAGTCGGCGGCATCGACGGGATCGTAGAATGAATCGCCCAGTTTCAGCACCGCCGGATCGGGGGTGTACGCGGGCGCTTGCGGGAAATCGACCATGCGGCGATATGGGGGGCGATGGCGACCGCGCGCAACCTGCCCAGTTATACCGATGGCTATTGGTGGTCCGGCGACGGGCTGCGGCTGCATTATCGCGACTATCCGGGCCGTGCAGACCGCCCGCCGTTGCTGTGCATTCCCGGCCTGACCCGCAACGCGCGCGATTACGAGCAGCTCGCCGAGCGCCTGTCCGGCGACTGGCGCGTGATCGCGGTCGACCTGCGCGGGCGTGGCGAAAGCGGCTATGCCAAGGATCCGATGACCTATGCCCCGCTGACCTATCTCCAGGATCTGGAGGCCTTGGTCGGCGAGCTCAAGCTCGACCGTTTCGTCGCGGTCGGCACGTCGCTGGGCGGCATCCTCACGATGCTGATGGCCTCGACCCATCCCGAACGCATCGCGGGCGCGGTGCTCAACGATGTCGGGCCAGAGATCGACCCGGCAGGCCTCGGGCGCATCCGCGGCTATGTCGGCAAATCGACCTGGCACCCCACCTGGATGCACGCCGCCCGCGCGGTGGCGGAGGCGAATGCGCATGTGTACCCCAATTGGGGCATCACCGAATGGCTCGACATGGCCAAGCGCACGCACCGCCTGACCAGCGCGGGCCGGATCGTGCTCGACTATGACATGAAGATCGCCGAACCCTTCCGCGTCCCCGGCAACGAAGCCGGCCCCGACATGTGGCGCGCGTTTGAGGGGTTGAAGGACAAACCCCTGCTGATCGTCCGCGGCGGCACCTCCGACATCCTCCCCGCAGCGGTGGCGGATCGCATGCACGCGCAGGTCGCGGGCAGCGAACTGGTGACGATTGCCGATACCGGCCACACCCCGACCTTGACCGAACCCGAAGCGGCGGCGGCAATCGACCGATTGCTAGCGCGGGTGGCCTAAAACCAACCGGCGCCCACTTCTTCTTCTTAGCCCTCTCCCGCCTGCGGGAGAGGGCTAAGAGTGCGATGTCGGGAACGGTTGGAAACTATTCGCGCGGAGAGGAAATATTCGCCGATGAAAGCCAGCTGAGGCATTTCACTCCGTATGCTCCCTCTATCTTTTGAATCGCATCGCGCAGCACGTCCGATGATTCGTCATCATAGGGGGCGATAAAGGTCGCGACAGGCGGTGAGTCCGTGTCGATCGGGCCGATCTGCTCCCAGCATGTCATGTGCATATTGCGCAAGAAGGGCTCACTGACGACGGCGTGTCCCTCAAATCGGACCGTCAGTAAGGGAGTTGCACGCGTGTCGCTACACATAGCGCAGGTTTAACAGCCGTTGAGCTCGCACGCTACGGTTCACGGCAACTTGAACTTGGCCCCGGCGAGCACCCCAACCCCTTCCAATGTTGGATTTATTCTGATCTACCCTTGGCGTGGAAACCATCCGACTCCCTCACCCCCCGAATACCCCGCCTGACACTGTCGCGCGCCCGTCGCGCAACAGTCGCCCACCTGTCGCGTCCCAGTCCAAAACCCGTCGCGTCCCGGTCGCGTCGCAGTCGCTTCCGCCCGAAACCCCCGCATTTACCTCAGCTTCGTCGGACAGCCCGGTTGACTCCGCCCCGGAAATGACGAGTGCAAGGGACCGATGATGCTGAACATCCTGCACCTCCACTCCAGCTTCGATCTGGGCGGCAAGGAAGCCCGCGCCGTCCGCCTGATGAACGCCTTTGGCGACCGGGCGAAGCATGTCATCGTTTCCGGGGTCGACGGCGCGCTGGGTGCCCGCGACGCGATTGCTAAGGGCATCCGCTACGAAATCGCGCAGAACCCGCCGCCGCTGACCGGCAAGCCCTCGGTCGCCCGCTATGAGGCGATTGCGAAGTTCATGGCGCGGTTCGACCTCGTCCTCACTTACAATTGGGGCGCGATCGACGGGGTGATGGCGCGGCGGGTGTTCGGCAAGAACATGCCCCCGGTGATCCACCACGAAGATGGCTTCAACTCCGACGAGGCGTTCCGCCTCAACCGCGTCCGCAACATGTACCGCCGCATCGCGCTGACCGCGGCGCATGGCCTGGTCGTGCCGTCGCACACGCTGGAGAGCATCGCCTACCATATCTGGAAACAGCCCAAGGCGCGCCTGCACCGCATCTCCAACGGCATCGACGTCGCCGCTTATGGCCGCAAGCCCGATCCCAATGCGATTCCGGGGTTCAAGCGCCTGCCCGGCCATGTCGTTGTCGGCACGCTGGCCGGGCTGCGGCCGGTCAAGGATATCCAGATGCTGGTCCGCGCGGTCGGCGGCATGAAGACCAAGGCGCAGCTGGTGATCGTCGGCGAAGGCCCGGACCGGGAGGCGATCGAGGATACGATTGCGAACATGTGCATGGAAAAACAGGTGCTGCTCGCCGGCTTCCTGCCCGATCCGCACAAATATATGGGCCTGTTCGACATCTTCGCGCTGTCATCGAAGAGCGAGCAACAGCCGATCGCGGTGATGGAGGCGATGGCCGCAGGCCTTCCGATCGCATCGACCCCGGTCGGCGACGTCGCCAAGATGGTCGATCCCGAAAACGTGTCGACGGTGAGCAAGGATTGGAACCCAGTCCATCTGCGCGACCGGATCGAAGTACTCGCCGCCCATCCCGACGCCCGCCGCACCGTCGGCAAGGCGAACCAGATGCGCGCCCGTGCGTTATTCGACGAACAGGCGATGATCGCATCCTATGCAACGCTCTATTCTGAGGCCGCCGGGCGCCCCGGTGCGCTAGGCTAATAGCGCTCGCTAAACCGACCTGTCGAAGCTAAGGCAAAAACGAAATTTCTCGGAGGATGTCGTTGTTCAAGGGTTTGAAGCCGATCGTCTATAACGGCCAGGAAGTCTGGCCGTTGGTGGAAGGCGGCAAGGGTGTCGCGGCGACCAATCATGCTTCGGCAGGTGCCTGGGCCGCAGCGGGCGGCATCGGAACGGTCAGCGCGGTCAACGCCGACAGCTATGATGCCGAAGGCAAGATCATCCCCCAGATCTACAAGGCGCTGACCCGCCGCGAACGCCATGAAGAGCTGATCGCCTATGCGATCGAGGGCGCGGTCGAACAGGTCAAGCGCGCATTCGAGATTTCGGGCGGCAAGGGCGCGATCAACATCAACGTGCTGTGGGAAATGGGCGGCGCCCAGCGCATCCTGCATGGCGTGCTGGAGCGGACCCGCGGCATGGTCGCCGGCGTCACCTGCGGCGCGGGCATGCCCTACAAGCTGTCCGAGATTACCTCGTCCTACGGCGTCAGCTATCTGCCGATCGTCTCCTCGGGCCGTGCCTTCCGCGCCCTGTGGAAGCGCGCTTATTCCAAGGCGTCGGAATGGCTCGCCGCGGTGGTGTATGAGGATCCCTGGCTCGCCGGTGGCCATAACGGCCTGTCGAACGCCGAAGACCCGCGCGCGCCGCAGGACCCCTATCCCCGCGTCAAGGAACTGCGCGCGGTGATGCGTGAAGGCGGGATTTCGGACGATGTGCCGATCGTGATGGCTGGTGGCGTCTGGTACCTGCGCGACTGGTCGGACTGGATCGACAATCCCGAGCTTGGCACGATCGCCTTCCAGTTCGGCACGCGTCCGCTGCTGACTCAGGAATCGCCCATTCCGCCGGAGTGGAAGTCGAAGCTGATGGAGATCGAGGAGGGTGATGTGCTCCTTCACCGCTTTTCGCCGACCGGCTTCTATTCCTCCGCCGTCCGCAACCCGTTCCTGCGCAGCCTCGAAGCGCGCTCGGAACGCCAGATCGCTTATTCGACCGAAGCGGCGGGCGACCATACCTTCCAGCTCGACGCCGGGGTGAAGGGCAAGAATTTCTGGGTCACCCGCAACGATCTGCTGCGCGCCCGCGAATGGGTTGGCTTGGGCTTTACCGACGCGCTCAAGACGCCGGACAATACGCTGATCTTCGTCGATCCGGTCGAAAAGCAGGTGATCCGCAAGGATCAGGCCGATTGCATGGGCTGCCTCAGCCAGTGCAGCTTCTCGAGCTGGGCCGATTCGGAAACCAGCTCCACCGGCCGCCTCGCCGACCCGCGCAGCTTCTGCATTCAGAAGACGCTGCAGGACATCGCGCATGGCGGACCGACCGACCAGAATCTGATGTTCGCCGGCCACGCCGCTTACAACTTCAAGCGCGACCCCTTCTACTCCAACGGGTTCGTGCCGACGGTGAAGCAACTGGTCGACCGCATCCTGACCGGGGACTGAGACGTGCGGGCGCTCGTGATCCGGCACAAGCCTTATGAAGGGCTGGCTGGATTTTGGGCGCCGATCACCGCTGCGGGTTATGCGATTGACACGGTCGATGTCGACGACCCGGCCTTTGCGGCGCTGGATTTTGCGGCGCCGGACCTGCTGGTGCTGATGGGCGGCCCGATGGGCGTGTACGAGCGCGACGCCCATCCCTGGATCGCGAACGAGGTCGCCCGACTGGCGGACCGCCTCGCTGCAGGAAAGCCGACGCTCGGCGTCTGCCTCGGCGCACAGCTGATCGCAGCGGCGCTGGGGGCGGAAGTGTTTGCCGGGCCGGTCAAGGAAGTTGGCTTCGCCCCGGTCGCGCTGAACGACGCCGGTGCCACCTCGCCGCTCCGCCACCTCCGCGACGTGCCGATCCTGCATTGGCATGGCGACACGTTCGACTTGCCCGAGGGGGCCGAACTCCTCGCATCGACCCCGGCCTATCGCAACCAGGCATTCCGCCGCGGGGCGCACCTTCTGGCGCTGCAATTCCATCCCGAGATCGGGGAGGACACGCAGTTCGAAGACTGGCTCGACGGGCCGGACGATTATGTAGCGCAGGGTGGCCTGACGATCCCCGAGCTGCGCGACCAGCACGAACGGCTCGGCCCCGCAGCAGCTGCGGCGGGGCGGGCGATGCTTGGCGAATGGTTGGCCGGGCTCTAGCCGATCTGCCGCTTGATCGCCGTGTCGGTGTTCTTGCCATAAGGCGGCTTAAGCCCGCCGAGCTTGGCGACATTGAGCTTGGACTGTTTGAACACGCTCTTGGCATGGCTGAAGGTGCGAAAGCCCGGTTCGCCATGATAGGCACCCATGCCTGACGGCCCGATGCCGCCAAAGGGCAGCTCCTCCATCGAGACATGGAAGATCGTGTCATCGAGGCTGACCCCGCCTGAAATCGTGCGGTCGAGCACCCGCCGCCGCTCGCTTTCGTCGGTCCCGAAATAATAGAGCGCAAGCGGCCGGTCGCGGCGGTTTACCTCCGCAATCGCGCCGTCGATGCTGTCATACTTGCGGACCGGCAGGATCGGCCCGAAAATCTCTTCCTGCATCACCACCATGTCGTCGGTCGGATTGCGGACGATGTGCAGCGGCAGCTTGCGCGCGTTGGACGCGCCGAAATCCTCATTGCCCGGATTGACCGCGATCACCTCGGCCCCCTTGGCGCGCGCGTCGTCGAGCGCCGCAGTCAGGCGCTCGAAATGCCGGTCGTTGACGATCGCGGTATAATCGGGGTTGGACAGCAACGTCGGATACATTGCCGTTGCCGCCGCGATGATGCCGTCGACCGCCGCCGCCTCCTGCTCCGCCGCGACCATCAGATAGTCGGGTGCGATGCAGATCTGACCGGCGTTCAGCATCTTGCCCATCGCAACCCGCTCGGTTGCCTGAGCAAGATTGGCCGAGCGGCCGAGGATCGCGGGCGACTTGCCGCCCAGCTCGAGCGTCACCGGGGTCAGATTATCCGCTGCGGCATGGAGGATGTGGCGACCGACCGCAGTCGCGCCGGTGAAGATCAGATGGTCGAAGGGCAGGGACGCGAACGCCTTGCCGACGTCCGGCCCGCCGCTGACGAACGCCAGCTCGGTCGGATCGAAGTAACGCGGTGCCAGCTCCTCGAACAGCGCGGCGGTGACCGGGGTGAATTCGCTGGTCTTCACCATCGCGCGATTGCCCGCCGCGAAGACGCCGGCGAGCGGGCTCATCACCAGGTTCACCGGGAAATTCCAGGGCGAGATGATCCCGGCCACGCCCTTGGGCTGATATTCGACCCACGCTTTTGCGCCGAGCAGGCCGAGCGGGAACATCACCGGCTTCTTCTCGCGCCGCGCCCAGCGGTCGAGCGATTTGCGCGCATGGTCGAGCGGGGAGACCGATGATGCGATGTCGGTGATCATCGATTGCTGGCGGCTGCGATGGCCGAAATCCTCGCTCAGCGCGTCGCAGAAGCGCGATGCATTATCGCGCACCATCGCTGCGGCGCGCTTGAGCCGATCCTTGCGCACGTCCAGCCCGACCGGCAGCTCCGCCATGAACGCCGCCCGCTGGGCATCAAGAATCTCGCGCATCGTCACACTCCAACCGAATAGAGCCACGCCGGGAATGCGGCGATGGCGAGCAATGTGCCGAGTGGAAGCCGACTCGTCATCCCGATTTCGCGCCCCGACAGCTTCATCGCCAATGCGACGGCAAGGCCGGTGACGCTCGCACCCAGCAGCACGGGCGCGAGCATCGATGCGCCGAGCCAAAGGCCGATCGCCCCGAACAGCTTGGGATCGCCCCCGCCCAATCCCTCGCGCTTGCGAACATGGCGATAGGTGAACGCGACCAGATAGAGCAGTCCAAAGCCGATCACGCCGCCGAGGATGCGGTCGATCCAGCCGGGGGCGAAGAAGATGCCATCAACGACCCCGGCCAGCGCAAGCGCGGCGGTCAGAACATTGGGTAGCCAGAACGCGGCGAGGTCGAGCGCGGCCAGTGCCAGTAGAAGCCAGCCAAACACCGCTCCCGCAACGCCTTCCCAACCCGGCGCAACCAGCCCTGCGGAAACGCCGATCGCTAGCCCTGCGACTTCGGTGGCGGGGTGGGCGAGGTGGATGGCCTTGCCGCAACCACGGCACCGTCCCCGCTGGAGGAGGAAGCTGAGCAGGGGGACCAGTTCGTGCCCTGCCAGCGGCTTGCCGCACCCGTCGCAGGCCGAGCGTCCCTGCATCGCGCTGCGCCCCTGCGGCCAGCGGATCGCGACCGTCGCGATGAAGCTGCCGAATACCGCGCCGAGGATGCCGAGCAGGATTGGCCAATAGAGGTCAGGCATCGACCGCCTTCTTGCGGATCAGATAGCGGTACACGCCGAAGATATTGATCCCGAACAGCACCGCATTCTGCGACAGCAGCGCCTCTTCGCCGTCGATCATCGCGCCGGTGATCCACGCGATGCTGGACGCGACAAACAGCGCAAAGCCCCATCCTGTGATCCGTCGCCCATTGTCGAGGCTGACCATGAAGGCCGCGATGATGCCGCTGATCGAAGCGAACCATTTGAGGATGTCGAGCAGTTCCATCGTGGGTCCCTTTTGCATTTGGAGGGGCGCCCGCCTAGACCGCCCGCAACGCAAACTCCCGGAGAGGCTTTCATGTCCACCGATCCCGTCGTCATCGTTTCTTATGCCCGCACGCCGATGGGCAGCATGCAGGGCGCGCTGGCCGATGTGACCGCGACCGAGCTGGGCGCGACCGCAGTCGGAGCGGCGGTCGAGCGTGCCGGGCTGAAGGGCGAGGCGATCGAGCGTATCTATATGGGCTGCGTCCTGCCTGCCGGGCTTGGCCAGGCCCCTGCGCGCCAGGCCGCGATCCGCGCGGGACTTCCGCAGCATATCGAGGCGACGACGGTCAACAAGATGTGCGGATCGGGGATGCAGGCCGCGATCATGGCATCGGACGCGCTGGTGGCGGGATCGGCCGACCTGATCATCGCTGGCGGGCTGGAGAGCATGACCAATGCGCCGTATCTGTCGCTCAAGCACCGCAATGGCGCGCGGATTGGCCATGACCGGCTGTTCGACCACATGTTCCTCGACGGGCTCGAGGACGCCTATGAACCCGGCCGCGCGATGGGCACCTATGCCGAGGAGATCGCGACCGAATATCAGTTCACGCGTGAGGCGCAGGACGATTACGCCATCGCCAGCCTGACCCGCGCGCAAAAGGCGCAAGCGAATGGCGGCTTTGATCGCGAGATCGTGCCCGTCGAGGTCAAGACCCGCAAGGGCGTGGTCACCGTCGCGATCGACGAACAGCCGTCCAAGGGCGATCCCGCCAAGATCCCGACGCTCAAGCCCGCCTTCGCCAAGGACGGCACGGTGACCGCGGCGAACGCATCATCGATCTCAGACGGCGCGGCGGCATTGGTGATGACTCGCGCGTCGGTGGCGGAGCGGCTGGGCCTCACCCCGGTCGCGCGGCTGGTGGCGCATGCCGGCCACGCCCATGCGCCCGCACGCTTCACCACCGCGCCCGTCTTCGCGATGCAGAAGGCGCTGGCCAAGGCTGGTTGGGGGATCGGCGATGTCGACCTGTTCGAGGTCAATGAGGCGTTCGCGGTGGTCGCGATGATCGCCATGCGCGATCTGTCGATTTCGCACGACGTGCTCAACATCAATGGCGGTGCGTGCGCGATGGGCCACCCGATCGGTGCGAGTGGCGCACGGATCATGGCGACGCTGATCGCCGCGCTGCAGAATAACGGCCAGAAGCGTGGCGTCGCATCGCTGTGCATCGGCGGGGGTGAGGCGACGGCGGTGGCGCTGGAACTGATCGATTGAGGTCACGCGACGCGACCGGTGCACTGCGCCGGTCGTGGTCTGCGACGATCAGAGAATTGGATGCCCCGTGTGGATTCGAACCACAATTAACGGAGTCAGAGTCCGTGGTCTTACCATTAGACGACAGGGCATCGCGCTCGGAGGCGCGCATCTATGCGGGCTTTGCTTCCGGGTCAATAGGGTAACGACACAGAAGCGCTAGGGCGCCGCTTGCCTGCCCCAAGTCCTTGCGCTAGCTTGGCTACCAAGCACCGGCGGCCCATTTCGGCCGTGACGGAAGAACATAAGTGAGTAGTTGCATGGGGGATGGCTCCGCCAGGATGCCGCGCCCGCCGGCGAAGAAACCGGCCCGCCCGGCCCCTAATTCGGCCCCGGTAACGGGGCGTGCGCGCTGGCCCGAGGCGCGCCATTATGCCGCGCTGGATCTGGGCACCAATAATTGCCGTTTGCTGATCGCCCGTCCGACGGGCGGCGGATTCACCGTGGTCGATGCCTTTTCGCGGATCGTGCGTCTTGGCGAGGGGCTGGCATCGAGCGGGCGGCTGTCCGATGCGGCGATTGAGCGGACGATCGCGGCGCTGCGCATCTGTGCCGACAAGCTGCGCCGCCGCAACGTTGCCCTGTCGCGCTCGGTCGCGACTGAGGCGTGCCGGCAGGCGGCGAACGGGCCGGAGTTCATCCAGCGCGTCTACCGCGAGACTGGCATCGTGCTCGACATCATCACCGCCGAGGAAGAGGCGCGGCTCGCCGTGCTCGGCTGCCACGCATTGCTTGAGCCCGGCGATGGCCCGGCGCTGGTGTTCGACATCGGCGGGGGATCGACCGAGCTGGTGGTGGTCGATTCGACCGGTGAGACGCCGCGCATCCTCGACTGGCACAGCGCGCCATGGGGCGTGGTATCGCTGACCGAGGCGCGTGGTATCGTGGGCGATAACGACGCCGCGACGCGCGCTGCGGCCTATGCGCGGATGCGCGGCGCAGTGGAGGAGGCGTTCGCGCCGTTCGTCGCGCGGCTTTCGAAGATCAACGGCACACCGCGACTGCTGGGCACCAGCGGCACCGTAACGACGCTCGCCAGCGTGCATCTTGGTCTGCCATCCTATGATCGCAATGCGGTCGACGGGCTGATCGTGCCGGCCGCATCGATGCGCGCGGTAAGCCAGCGGGTTGCGGAACTGGACCTTGCCGGGCGATCGGCAATCCCGTGTATCGGGTCAGAGCGCGCCGATCTGGTCGTGGCGGGCTGTGCGATATTGGAGACGATCATGGATATCTGGCCCGCCGAACGGCTCGGCATTGCCGACCGCGGCATTCGCGAGGGCATTCTTCGCCGTCTGATCGACGGACGCAGGCTGTGAGTCGGGGCGGCAGCCGCGGTCATACGCGCGTGCGCACCGCGCGCGGACGGACGACTCAGTCGGTGCGCTGGCTCGAACGCCAGCTCAACGACCCCTATGTGAAGCGCGCCAAGGCCGAGGGCTATCGCAGCCGTGCCGCCTACAAGCTGATCGAGCTCGATGAGAAGTTCGATATGCTCAAAGGCGCCAAGCGCGTCGTCGATCTCGGCATCGCGCCCGGCGGGTGGGCCCAGGTGATTCGCCGCAAGCTGCCCAAGGCGGCGGTGGTGGGCATCGACCTGTTGCCGGTCGATCCAATCGAGGGCGTCACGATCTTTCAGATGGATTTCACCGACGATGCCGCCCCCGATCGGCTGATCGAGGCTCTGGGCGGCGCACCGGACCTGGTGATGTCGGACATGGCCGCGAACACTGTCGGCCACGCGCAGACCGATGCGCTGCGCACGATGGGACTGGTCGAAACCGCGCTCGACTTCGCGATCCGCAATCTCGCGCCCGGCGGGGTGTTCGTTTCCAAGGTGTTCGCGGGTGGAGCCGACAGCAATCTGGTCGCCGAAATGAAGCGCAATTTCACGAGCGTGAAGCACGCCAAGCCGCCGTCGAGCCGCAAGGGATCGGTCGAATGGTTCGTGGTGGCGCAGGGGTTCAAGGGGCGGGTGGAGGACCCGGTAGAGGACGCTTAAGGCACTTCCTCCCCGGGGTCGGTGCCCCAGATGCGGTTCTGTTCGACATAGCCGCCGCGTCCGCGGACATCGAGCCAGCACCAGCCGCGACGGCAGCGGCTGATCTTGCCCACCACGCCCGGCGCGGCGCGCCAGTTGACCCGGGCGCCAAAGCGCGGCTCGTCGCGCATCTCGAGCACCGATCCGACGACGATCGCGGTGCGGGTGCTCGACAGCAGCGAGACCAGCATCCAGCCCTGTGTTCCGTCCGGGTCCTCGACCTTGCGCCAGTCATTATAGACCTCGATTACCTTGATCGGCAGGTCGGCGCGGACATAGAGCCAGCTGGAGGGATAATTGCGGCCCGGCCCGGTACGCATCCGCGCCTTGCTCGCAGCGATCGACGCGAAATAGGGCGGCTTGCGCTGCTGCGCCCAGGCGTCACCGATCGCGCAGATACCCAGCGCGATCGTCACCAGCGCGGCAAGAACCACCCGCAATTGCATTATTTCCCCCGAAAGCACGTGTCGCGATCACCTTAGGGGCGGTGGGGCGTCCGCATCAACCGTTGACTGGCGCACGCGGCGGGGCCAAGCGATCCGGCATGGCACAGCCGCGCGTATCCCGGCCCCGCGTGATCGTCACCCGCAAGCTCCCCGATGCGGTCGAGCAGCGGATGGTCGAGCTGTTCGACACCGGCCTCAATCCCGTCGAAGAGGGCATGGACCGTGCGGCGCTGGTCGCGGCGGTGCAGGAATGCGACGTGCTGGTGCCGAGCGTCACCGACACGATCGACGCCGAACTGATCGCGGCGGCGGGCGAACGGCTGAAGCTGATCGCCAATTTCGGCGCGGGCGTGAACCATATCGACCTGCGCGCGGCGCGGGCGCGGGGCATTGTTGTGACCAACACGCCCGGCGTGCTGACCGAGGACACCGCCGACATGACGATGGCGCTGATTCTGGCGGTGCCGCGGCGGTTGGCGGAGGGTGAGAAGCTGGTCCGCTCGGGCCAGTGGAAGGGCTGGTCGCCGGGCGGGATGCTTGGCCACCGCATCGGCGGCAAGGCGCTCGGCATCGTCGGGATGGGCCGGATCGGGCAGGCGGTGGCGCGTCGGGCGCGGGCGTTCGGCTTGTCGATCCACTATCACAACCGCCACCGCCTGCCCGAGCAGGTTGAGGCGGAGCTGCGTGCGACCTTCCACGCCGACCTTGATACCATGCTGGGCGAGATCGACATTCTGACGATCCACACGCCGCTCAACGACACCAGCCGCGACCTGATCGATGCGCGGCGGATCGGGCTGCTCGGGCGCCATGTCTATCTCATCAACGCCTCGCGCGGCGGGATCGTGGATGAAGAGGCGATGATCGACGCGCTGGAGGGCGGTCGGCTGGCCGGCGCCGGGCTCGACGTATGGCGGTTCGAGCCGCAGATCGACCCGCGCCTGCTCGCCTTGCCCAATGTCGTGATGACCCCGCATATGGGCTCCGCGACGTTCGAGGGGCGGCAGGCGACGGGTGAGAAGGTGATCGCCAATATCCGCTTCTGGGCCGACGGCCATCGCCCGCCCGATCAGGTGCTGGAAGGATGGATGTGACCATGACGATGCCGCGCTTTCACCTCGCGATTCCGGTCGATGATCTGGAGGCGGGGCGCGCCTTTTACGGCGAGCTGCTCGGCTGTCCGCAGGGGCGCGAGGATCCCGATCACTGGATCGATTTCGACTTGCGCGGGCATCAGTTGGTTCTGCACAAGGGCGAAGGGGCCGGGGTGCGGCTGCGCAATGCGGTCGATGGCGATGCGGTGCCGGTGCCGCATTTCGGGCTCGTGCTCGATTGGGATGAATGGCACGTGCTGGCCGATCGGGTGAAGGCGGCGGGAACCGAGTTCGTGATCGAGCCGCATATCCGCTTTGCCGGTCAGCCGGGCGAGCAGGCGACGATGTTCTTCTTCGACCCGGCTGGCAATGCGCTGGAGTTCAAGGCATTCAAGGATATCGGGCAGCTGTTCGCGGTTTAATCCGCTGCTTTGGCGTCCTTTGCCGCCCGCCGCTTCTTCATCGCGCGGGCGATCAGGATGCCGCCGAGGATGAACCCGCCCGGCGCGAGCAGCACCGTCGCTGCGAGTGCTGCGTTGCGGGCGGTGTTCGACTTTTCGGGGGCGTCAGACAGTGAAGCTCTCGCCGCAGCCGCAGGCGCCCTTGGCGTTCGGGTTGTTGAACACGAAGCCTGCGGTGAAATCGTCCTCGACCCAGTCCATCGTCGACCCGATCAGGTAGAGGATTGACCCGCCATCGACGAACAGCGTGCCGCCGGGTGTGTCGATCCGCTCGTCCATCGGGTTGGCGGCGGTGACATAGTCGACCGAATAGGCGAGGCCCGAGCAGCCGCGGCGCGGGGTCGACAGCTTGACGCCGATCGCCTCTTCCGGTGCGCGCGACATCAGGTCGGCGATGCGGGCCTCCGACGCCGGGGTCAGCAGGATCGCGGCGGGGCGGGCGCGGGTTTTGACTTCGGTCATCACAACATCCCCAGCTCAAGCCGTGCTTCGTCGCTCATCTTGGCCGGGTCCCAGGGCGGGTCCCAGACGAGATTGACCTCGGCATGGCCGACACCGGGCACCGCGCCGACGCGAAGTTCGACTTCGGCGGGCATCGATTCGGCGACCGGGCAGTGCGGGGTGGTGAGCGTCATCGTCACCACCGCATGGCCCGCATCGGTCACCTCGACATTGTAGATCAGGCCGAGGTCGTAGATGTTGACGGGGATTTCGGGGTCGTAAATGTCCTTCAAGGCGTCGATGATCGCGTCATAGGTCGCGCCGCCCGGTTCGCCATTGGGGACATCTGTGGGCTTTTGTGAAAGGAAGCCGTCGAGATAGTCGCGCTTGCGTTCAAACGTCTCGCGCGCATCTTCCACGCGTGCGCGGGGCGGCGCGGCGACGGCGTCCACTTCCTCGACTTCAATCCTGCGTTCTTCGTTCATCCGAAGATCCTCGTCACTCGTTCGATTCCCTTGACCAGCGCGGCGATGTCGCTCGCACTATTATAGACGCCGAAGCTGGCCCGTGCGGTGGCGGGCAGGCCGAGGCTGTCCATCAGCGGCTGCGCGCAATGATGCCCGGCGCGGATCGCGACATTGCCTTCGTCCAAGATGGTGGCGACGTCGTGCGGATGCACCCCCTCCACGACGAAACTGACAATTCCGGCACTGTCGTCAGGGCCGAGCAGTCGGACGCTGTTGAGGCCGGACAGCGCGTCGCGGGCTTGGCGGACCAGCGCGCTTTCATGCGCGTGGATGCGGTCGAGGCCGATCGCATCGACATAATCGATCGCGGCGTGGAGGCCGGTGACGCCGATGATGTGCGGAGTTCCCGCCTCGAACCGGCCCGGTGCGGGGGCGTAGGTTGTCTTCTCGAACGTCACCCGGTCGATCATCGCCCCGCCACCCTGCCACGGCGGCATCGCGTCGAGCAGGTCGTGGCGGCCCCACAGCACGCCGATCCCGGTCGGGCCGTAGAGCTTGTGGCCGGAGAAAACGTAGAAGTCGCAGCCGAGTTCGGCGACGTTAACGGCCAAGCGCGGCACGGCCTGACAGCCGTCGATCAGGATCTTCGCACCGACGCCATGGGCGAGTTCGGTGGCGCGCTTCACGTCGAGGATCGAGCCCATGACGTTGGAGACATGGGTCAGCGCGACCAGCTTGTGGCGGTCGGTCAGCATCGCCGCCATTGCGTCGAGATCGATGCGGTGATCGTCGGTCAGCGGCACCACGTCGATGACCGCGCCGGTACGCTCGGCTGCCATCTGCCAGGGCACGATATTGCTGTGATGCTCGAGCTGGCTGAGCAGGATGCGGTCGCCGGGCTTGAGGTTGGGGATCGCCCAGCTCTGCGCGACGAGGTTGATCCCCTCGGTCGCGCCGCGCATGAACACCACTTCGTCTTCGCGCCCACCGATGAAGGTCGCGACGCGGCGGCGCGCGGCCTCATAGGCGAGCGTCATGTCGGCCGAACGCTGGTACACGCCGCGATGAACCGTGGCATAGTCCTGCGCATAGCCGCGTGTGATCGCGTCGATCACCGCCTGCGGCTTTTGCGAGGTCGCGGCGGTGTCGAGATAGGCCCAGCCCGCGGGGATCGCCGGGAAATCGGCGAGGACGTCGAGCGGGGCGGTGGCCGTCAGCGTGCTCACAGCGCCGCCTCCAGCCACGCATCGGCGTCCGCTGCGAACGCCTCGCGCACCGCTTCGTCACCGATCCGGTCGATCGCGTCGGCGACGAAGGCGCGGGTGAGCAGCGCCTTGGCCTGTGCTTCCGGGATGCCGCGCGACTGCATGTAGAACAATGCCTTGGCGTCGAGTTCGCCGACCGTCGCGCCGTGCGCGCACTTCACGTCGTCGGCGAAGATTTCGAGTTCGGGCTTCAAATTCACCGTCGCGGTGCGCTTGAGCAGCAAGCCGCGCAGCGATTGCTCGCCATCGGTCTTTTGCGCATCGCGGCGCACTGCGGCGCGCGACGCGATGCTGGCGGTCGAGGTGTCGGCGGCGACCGCGCGCCAGATCTGGCGGCTGGTCCCTTCGGGCGCCGCGTGATCGGCGACGGTCGCTGAATCTGCCTTCTCGCCGCCACGGGTGAGCAGCGCGCCGCCCGCTTCGCCAAAAGCGCCTTCGCCGGTCAGCGTCAGCCGTGCCTCGACCCGCGCGGTGCGGCAGCCGGTGACCAAAGCGGTGCTGACGAAGCTGCCGGCCTTGCCGATGGTCGCATCGGCATAGTCGGTATGCGCGCCGTCGTCCTTGAGCACGCGAACCGCGCGCATCAGCCGCGCCCCTTCGCCAAGCTCGACCCACAGATTGGCGTTGCTCCAGCCGGAACCGACATGGGTTTCGACCAGCGAGGCGACGGCGTCGGCCTGAAGCACGATCGTGTTCGACAGATGCGCGACGCCGCCGGTGGTGGCGTGGATCACCTGAATTGGCCCATCAAGTGCGGCCTGCGCATCCAGATGCAGAGCAAAGCCCGTCTCGGCGCTGGCGGACGCAGCCTGCGAATAGGGGTTGGCGCGGGTCATGGCCGCCGCGGCGGATACCGCTACCGGGCCGGGCGTGCTCGCGTCGGCAACGAATGCGCCGTCGACGAACAACAGGCGCGGGCCGGGCAGGTCGATCCACAGATGCGCGACATCGGGCGCGGCTGCGCGCGGCGTCGCCGCCAGCGCGTCCAGCGGCGCGGCGTCGAACCAGCGCCAATCCTCCGCGATCGGGGCGTCGAGGATGAGGCCGTGCGTCATCGACCATCTCCATTCGATCGCGGCAGTCCGGTTGGCATGTGATCGGCGGGTTGCGTCGCGCTCATCGCGGATCCTTTCCGTAAAACCAGCCGGTATAAACCTGTCGGGGCCCACCGGCGGTGATTGGCAGCAGTCGATGTTGCAGGTCGCGCCCCACCGCGAAGAGCAGCGCGGAGCCTTGTTCGACATGGCGGTGTTCGGCAAGCACCTCCCCGTCGCGGACGCGCAGTTCGAACTTGCCGCCTTCATAGGCGGCCTTGCCAAGATTGATGGTGATCCCGATCCGGCGCGCGGGTTCGCGCATGTCGCTATGCCAGTCGAGGCCTGCCGAGGCGTTGGGTTCGATCTGGATCACCCGCCCGCTGGCGCGCTCCAGCCGATCGCACCCGGTGACCGCCTCGACCCAGCGGAGCAGTTCGGGCCGACACAACATCAGCGAGATTACGCCACCGGCACGCGGCGGATCCTCCGCCTTGCGGAACAGCAGATTGTCGACGCCATCCTGGCTCCAGCCGCCCTGCTCCAGGATTCCGTCGATCCGCGCCAGGAGGTCAGGTTCGAGTATATCGCGGCTGGGCAAGGCGCGGGTGCGCAGAAAATCCTGCCGCAGATCGTCGGCCGATGCGAACAGGTTGACCCTGGACATACCGACCGAGAATAGGCGGGACGCCTGCATCATGCTGGCAGGGCTGCGGCGTTGACATAGCCTTCGCGCTCCAGCTCCAGCGCCAGCTCCGCGCCACCGGTGCGGGTGATGCGACCATCGGCGAGGATATGGACGAAGTCCGGCTTCACATAGTCGAGCAGCCGCTGATAATGGGTGATCAGCAGCACCGCCTTGTCAGGCGCGCGCATGATGCGGTTGATGCCGTCGCCGACGATGCGCAGCGCGTCGATGTCGAGGCCGCTGTCGGTTTCGTCGAGGATCGCGAGGCGCGGCGCGAGGATGCCCATCTGGACCATCTCGTTGCGCTTCTTCTCGCCACCGGAAAAGCCGACATTGACCGGGCGCTTGAGCATCTCGGCATCCATTTCCAGCGCGGCGGCCTGGGCGCGGGCGAGTTTGAGGAACTCGGCGCCCGACAGCGGGGCTTCGTCGCGGGCGCGGCGCTGGCTGTTGAGGCTTTCGCGCAGGAACTGGACGTTCGACACGCCGGGGATTTCGACCGGGTACTGGAAGCCGAGGAACAGGCCGGCGGCGGCGCGCTCGTGCGGTTCGAGTTCGAGCAGGTCGGTGCCGTTGAAGGTCACGCTCCCTTCGGTCACCTCGTAGCCGGGGCGGCCGCCGAGGACATAGCCGAGTGTCGACTTGCCCGCGCCGTTGGGGCCCATGATCGCATGAACCTCGCCCGCATTGAGGCTGAGGGTCAGGCCCTTGAGGATCGGCTTGCCGTCGATTTCGGCGTGGAGATTGGTGATTTGGAGCATGTTATCCTGCGTGCAAATTCTGGATAGCGTCGCCCTGGGCTTGGTTCAGGGTCCACGCGTCCACGGGCGACGTCGTCGCTTGCGGCGCGGTGGATGCTGAAACAAGTTCAGCATGACGGAAGAACGGGAACTGCGTGGCGCTCACCGTGGCTCCTCCTGCTTCATCGTGCCCAGCGTGATCGCGGGGGTGCCGCTTTCGTCCTTGGGCGGGGGCGGGAGTTTGCCGAGGCGGTTGGGGTCTTCGTCTGGTTTGCCCGCGACGACCGGGCCGACGGCGGGGGTCTTGGGCGGTTCAGGCTTGAGCGAAACGCCAAGGCCGAGCTTGGGTTCGGGGGTGGGCAGGAGCTTGGGCGTGACCGCCGTCAGGCCGGTGCCGGTGCCGCCGCAATATTCCTGACCCACGGTCGAAGTCACGCAATCGGGCAGCGCGGTGCACGCGGCATCATCGATCCGCTTCGTGCCCGACGATTTGAACACGCGGCAGTTGATCAGCCGACCATCGGCCGCGCGATCGAACACCAACGCGACGCGGCCGATGCGGGCGGTGATGACCACCTCTTCATATTCGGGCTCTGGCGCGGCGATCGCATCCTGCGGAACCACGGCCAGAAGAGCGAGCGCGGCGATCACCCCACCGACCCCTCAAGGCTGATGCCGAGCAGCTTCTGTGCCTCGACCGCGAACTCCATCGGGAGCTGCTGGAGCACCTCCTTGGCGAAGCCGTTGACGATCAGCGCGACGGCGGCTTCCTGATCCAGCCCGCGCTGCATCGCGTAGAACAGCTGATCCTCGGAAATCTTGCTGGTCGTCGCCTCATGCTCGATCTGCGCGCTGGGGTTGCGCACCTCGATATAGGGGACGGTGTGCGCGCCGCATTCGGAGCCGAGCAAGAGGCTGTCGCACTGGGTGAAGTTGCGCACGCCCTCTGCGCCCGGTGCGACGCGGACGAGACCGCGATAGGTGTTGTTCGAGCGGCCGGCGCTGATCCCCTTGGAGATGATCGTCGAGCGCGATCCCTTGCCATTGTGGATCATCTTGGTGCCGGTATCGGCCTGCTGGCGGTTGTTGGTGACCGCGACCGAGTAGAATTCGCCGACGCTGTTTTCGCCGTTGAGCACGCAACTGGGGTATTTCCAGGTGATCGCGCTGCCGGTTTCGACCTGCGTCCAGCTGACCTTGCTATTGCGGCCCTGACACAGCGCGCGCTTGGTCACGAAATTGTAGATGCCGCCCTTGCCGTTCTCATCGCCCGGATACCAGTTCTGGACGGTCGAGTATTTGATCTCGGCATCGTCGAGCGCGATCAGTTCGACCACGGCGGCGTGGAGCTGGTTTTCGTCGCGCATCGGTGCGGTGCAGCCTTCGAGATAGCTGACATAGCTACCCTTGTCGGCGACGATCAGCGTGCGTTCGAACTGGCCGGTATTCTCGGCATTGATGCGGAAATAGGTCGACAGCTCCATCGGGCAGCGCACGCCCTCCGGGATGTAGACGAAGGTGCCGTCGCTGAAGACCGCGCAGTTGAGCGCGGCGAAGTAGTTGTCGTGCATCGGCACGACCTTCCCCAGCCACTTGCGCACCAGGTCGGGATATTCCTTGATCGCCTCGCTGATCGAACGGAAGATGACGCCGGCAGCTTCGAGTTCCTTGCGGAAGGTGGTGGCGACGCTGACGCTGTCGAACACCGCGTCGACCGCGACCTTGCGCGCGCCCTCGACCCCCGCGAGCACCTTTTGCTCCTCGATCGGGATGCCGAGCTTTTCATAGACGCGCAGGATTTCGGGATCGACCTCGTCGAGGCTGCCGAGCTTGGGCTTCGCCTTGGGCTCGGCGTAATAGTACGCGTCCTGATAGTCGATTGGGTCGATGTCGAGCTTCGCCCAGTCGGGCGCGGTCATCGTCAGCCAGTGGCGATAGGCTTTCAGGCGCCAGTCGAGCATCCATTCCGGCTCGTTCTTCTTGGCCGAGATGAAGCGGACGGTGTCTTCGCTCAGCCCCTTGGGCGCGAAGTCCTGTTCGATGTCGGAGGAGAAACCCCACTCGTACTTCTTGTTGGCGGCGGCGATCGCCTCTGCGTTCTTCGTGGCCATTATCCGGGTACCGACTGGGAGGAGAGTGAGGCGAGGGTGATGCCCGCGAGTGCGTCGCGGACCGAGGCGTTGACGCTGGTCCAGTGCGGCTTCACGCGACAGGTGGCGACGATCACGCAATCCTGCTTGGTGGCATCGATGCAGCCGGTGAGCGCGATCGGGCCCTCGATCGCCTCGACGATATCGGCGAGGCTGATCGCGGCGGGCGGGCGGGCGAGGCGGAAGCCGCCGCCGGTGCCGCGCGTGCTTTCGATGAGGCCGGCCGAGGACAGGCGGCTGACCAGTTTCTGCACCGTGGGGAGCGGCAGCCCGGTCTCGTCCGCCAGCAGCGTCGCGTTCAGCCGCCCGCTGACGCCGCAATGGCGCGCGGCGGCGGAGAGCATCACCACTGCATAATCGGTTTGAGCGGAAAGCCGCATGGGGTCCTTCGCAGTTGCGAACAATTCTCAAATCGGAATGATTCGTTCCGATTGGGCAAATGGGCTTGGGGGTCGCCTTCGTCAACCCATGCTTTTATGGGGGGGCATGCTCTACGACCTGCTCAAGCCGCTGATCTATACCCTCGACGCCGAACGCGCGCACCGGCTCGCGATCCGGGCGGCGGCGCTGTCGTCCGGTGGCGCGATCCCGCGGGTGCGGCCGGTGATGATCGGTGGCGTGGAATTTCCCAATCCGGTGGGCCTCGCTGCGGGGCTCGACAAGGATGGCGAGGCAATTGATGGCCTGATGGGGATGGGCTTTGGCAGCGTCGAGATCGGGTCGCTGACCCCGCGACCGCAGGCGGGCAATCCCAAGCCGCGACTGTTCCGGCTGGTCGAGGATCGCGCGGTGGTGAACCGGATGGGGTTCAACAATGGCGGGATCGATGCGGCGCTGGAGCGGGTCAAGCGGGCGAAGCGGCCGGGTGTGCTCGGCATCAATGTCGGGGCGAACAAGGACAGCGATGATCGGGTCGCGGACTATGCACTCGGCGTGGAGAAGGTTGCGCCGCATGCGGACTATGTGACGATCAACGTCAGCTCACCCAACACGCCGGGGCTGCGCGACCTGCAGTCGCGGCCGGCGCTGGACGAGCTGTTGAACGCGGCGAGCGCGGCGCGCGTGCTGGAGGGGCGGCGGGTGCCGTTGTTTTTGAAGGTTGCGCCTGATCTGGATCGCGATGGCATGGCGGGGGTGGTCGCGGCGGCGGCGAATGCGAGCATCGACGCGCTGATCGTCGGTAACACCACCATCTCGCGCCCGGATAGCCTGCGTTCGCCGCTGGCGCGCGAGGCGGGCGGGTTGTCGGGGCGGCCGCTGGCGGTGCTGGCGCGGGCCAAGCTGGCGCAGGCGCTGGAGATTGCCGACGGCGCGATGCCGGTGATCGCGGTCGGCGGAATCGATTCGCCGGAGGAGGCGCGGGCGCGGCTCGATGCAGGGGCGGTGATGGTGCAGATCTACTCGGCGTTGGTGTTCGAGGGGCCGGGGCTGGTGCGGCGCATCCTCAATGCTCTGTGACGTAGCGGCATTGCGCTTGGCGGCAGCCGCGTTAGGGTTCGGGCTCAGATCGAGCGCGGGCACGAACTCGCGCCGCAGGAGTTGGGAACAGGATGCGCAAGCTCGAAAAATTCGACAATCTGGTTTCGATGTTCTTCACCCGCGCACGGGAATTGGGCGACGCGCCGTTCTTGTGGGCGAAGTCGGGCGGCAAATGGCACTCGACGAGCTGGGCCGAGTCCGCGCGCAAGGTTGCGAGCCTGGCGGCGGCACTGAGGAAGCTGGGGCTGAAGCCCGGCGACCGCGTGATGCTAGTCAGCGAAAACCGCCCCGAATGGTGCCTGAGCGATCTGGCGATCATGGCGGCGGGCGGGGTCACCGTGCCGACCTACACCACCAATACCGAGCGCGATCACCAGCATATTATCGATAACTCCGGCGCGACGATGACGATCGTGTCCGATGGCAAGCTGGCAAAGACGCTGCTTCCCGCGATCCTGCACACCGCCGGCAGTGCCGGGCATGTCGTGATCGGGATGGAGGAGATGAAGCTCAGCCAGCCCGGCGCGATCGATTTCCACGACTGGAACGCGCTGATCGCCGCCAACCCCGCCGATGTCGGCGAAGCCGAGCAGGCGGCGGCGCGGATGAAGCGCGCGGATCTGGCGTGCATCATCTACACCAGCGGCACCGGCGGTAGCCCGCGCGGCGTGATGCAGCATCATGGCGCGATCCTGACCAATGTCGAAGGCTGTTGCGTCGTCATCAGCGAGGATTTCGGGTGGGAGGACGAGGTGTTCCTGTCCTTCCTCCCGCTCAGCCACGCCTATGAGCATACGGGCGGACAGCATTTCCCGATCGGGCTGGGCGCGCAGATCTATTATTCCGAAGGGTTGGACAAGCTCGCCTCCAATATCGAGGAGGTGCGCCCGACGCTGATGGTCGTCGTCCCGCGCCTGTTTGAAGTGCTCCGCACCCGCATTTCCAAGCAGGTCGAGAAACAGGGCAAGTTCGCCAATTACCTGCTCGACCGCGCGGTTGCGATCGGCGGCAAGAAGGCGGCGGGCAAGGGTTCGCTGCTCGACCTGCCGATGAGCCTGTTTCTCAGCCGCACGCTCAAGCCCAAATTGTCGGCCAAGTTCGGCGGTCGGATCAAGGCGATGGTTTCGGGCGGTGCGCCGCTCAACCCCGAAGTCGGCATCTTCTTCGAAAGCCTCGGCATCACCTTCCTGCAAGGCTATGGCCAGACTGAGGCGGCGCCGGTGATCAGCTGTAACCGACCGAGCGCCGGACTGAAGCACGATACGGTCGGCCCGCCGCTGCACGGCGTCGAGGTCAAGATTGCCGAGGATGGCGAGATTCTGGTGCGCGGCGAGCTGGTGATGCACGGTTATTGGCGCAACGAGGCCGAGACCGCGCGGGTGCTCAAGGACGGGTGGCTGCACACCGGCGACATCGGGCTGATCGACGAGCGCGGGCGGATCAAGATCACCGACCGCAAGAAGGACATCATCGTCAACGACAAGGGCGACAATGTCGCGCCGCAAAAGGTCGAAGGCATGCTGACGCTGCAGCCCGAGATCATGCAGGCGATGATCGCGGGCGACCGCAAGCCCTACATGACCGCAGTGCTCGTGCCCGACCCCGAATGGACGCAGGAATGGTGCGCGAAGACGGGCGCGAAGTGCGACCTCAAGGGGCTGCGCGACAATCCGGAGTATCGCGCCGCCGTCGGCGCCGCGGTCGAGCGGGTGAACAAGGATCTGTCGGTGATCGAGCGCGTGCGCCGGTTCATCCTGGCGGATGAGCCCTTCTCGATCGAGAACCAGCAGCTGACGCCGAGCTTGAAGATCCGCCGCCATATCCTGAAGGAGGTTTATGGGGCGCGGTTGGACGGGTTGTACAAGCAGTAGGTGCTTGCTCCCCTCCCTGAAAGGGAGGGGTTGGGGGTGGGTGCGCGCGTCTGCGCGCCGAAAAACTCAAACAGACCGCGCGACAAAACAGCGGCAAGCGAGGCATCGAGCCTCGCTTGCCGCTAAACCCACCCCTAGCCCCTCCCTTTCAGGGAGGGGGATTGCATGTTTGGCTATCGCGCTCCCGCCGCCGGGGTTGCCGCCTTCGCCTCGGGCAGCACCACCATCGACCAGTCCTTTTCAGGCGACAGATACTTGATCGCGAGCGCCTGAAGCTCTTCCGGCCCGGTGCGGCCATAGTCGGGGCCGAGCGTGTTCACCGCGGCAAGCCGGCGCGGGTCGTTGGTGCCGCCTTCGGTCTGTTGCATCCAGAACGGGTTGCCGCTCGATCGACGCGAGATGAGCTGGATGGTCGGCACCAGCGCGCGGCGCAATTCGTCCAGCTCGATCGGCTTGGCGATCAGGTCGGCGGCAATCTCACGCGCGACGGTGAGGAACAGGTCGGTCTTGTCGGGTGGGAGCAGCGTGAGGGCGATCACCCGCCCGCCGCCGGGCTGGCCGACCGGCCACTGGCTGATGGCGGTCGGCGAATAGCTGACCCCCTCGGTCGAGCGGATGCGGTCGAGGATGCGGTCGCGCATCACGGCGGCGAGAATCTCGAGCTTGCGCCCCTCGGTGATGTTCACCGCGCCGCCGCCCGCCTGCCATGCGATCACCGCCGCCGCCTGATCGGGCTCGCCGGTGTGGCGCAGCACCACGGGGCTGTCGACATGCGCCGGGAATTGCACCGCCGCGGACACGATCCGCGCCGCGCGGCGCGGCTTCATCGCGCCAAAGCTGGTGCGCACCGCTTCGATCGCCTTGTCGACGTCGATGTCGCCGAACACCTGTACCTCGATCGGTCCGCTGGCGAGCAACGGTTCCCAGAATGCACGGAAGTCCTTGGCATTCAGTTTTTGGATGTCGGCGAGGTCAGGCATGCCCCAGCGCGGATCGCCGGCATGGAGCAGCTTTTCGAGACTGTTGCCGAGCACCGCATCGGGCGAGGCGTTGCGCGCCGCATAGCTCGCGACCGCAAGTGCGCGGGCGCGAGCAATCGGCTTGGGATCCCAGCCGGGCACCTCCAGCTTGGTCGCGATCAGGCGGAGCTGATCGGCGAGGTCGGCGGGCGAGGTCTGGCCAGCGATGACGAACGCGTCGTCGCTGACGCCGAACTGCATCGTGATACGCCGGTCGCCGGTGATCTGGTCGATTTCCTCCTGACCCAGCTTGCCGATGCCGCCCTCAAGCAGCGCAAGGTTCGCGGCCCAGGCCGGCGTCTGGCGCTTAGATGGCAGCGCCTGCATCCCGCGGCCGAACCGGACCGAGACATAGATGCGCCCGACTTCGCCCGGATTCTGGAAGAACAGGCCGGTGACGCCATTCGAATAGCGCACCTGATCGATCCTGGGGTCGGGCACCGCGACCGATCGCGCCATCACCTTGCCAGGTGACCCAAGCGGAGGGAGCGAGGCGAAGCTGACGTTGCGGAGCGTCGCGCGGGCACCGGCCAGCCCCGAAACATCGGCCTCCAGCGCGGCGGCGAGCTTGGTCTGGATCGTGGCGTCGGCGGTGCGCGTGTTGATGATCGCGCGGGTTGAAACGCCCTGTAGCACCCGCTGGGTCGATGCCAGCACGCGATCGGGCGTGAACATCTTCTGGTCGATCGCGCCCTGGAAGATGCCGAGGCTTGCCTGTTCGCTGGTCGTGACCTCGTTGATATCGACGGCGGCGATCAGCGTGTCGGCGCGCTGCGACCCGGCGGCGACGCGGGCGGTGTCGATCGCGTTGCGCATTTCCGACGCGATCTCGTTCACTTCGCGATCGATCTCAGCCTGAGTCGGCGCGGTGGCGAGCGCATCGGCGACGACGCCGCGCACTTCCTTGAGCGCAGTTTCCCAATCCTCGCCGATCGGGATCACCTGAATCGTCGTGATATTGGCCGAGCGTACCGCATCGGACAGGTCGGCGCTCGCCGTGAGATAGCTCGACCCCGCGCGCGCGCGGCGTTCGAGGCGGCGGTTGATGATGCGCACGGCGACGAAATCGACCCAGCGCTCCTGATTGAACTTCACCGTGTCCTCGAACACCGTCCATGGACGGAGCGTCGCGAGCAGGACGACGGGGGGCAGGGTCGGTTCGACCAAAGCGGCGCTTTTGGGATGGGTGTCGCTCGGTTTGCCGAATTCAGGGGTGACGGGATTGGGGCCGGTGCCCTTCCACGCCGCGAAATGCTTGGCGATCTGCGCCTCGAACAGGTCGGGATCGAGATCGCCGACGATCACCAAAGTGGTGCGCTCCGGACGATACCAGCGCTGGTGAAAGGCGCGGACCGAGTCGGCGGTTGCGCCGGTCAGCGTCTGGACGGTGCCGATCACGGGACGGTCGGCGAAGCGCTGTCCGGCGAAGAACAGGCGGCGGCGCAGTTCGTCGAACCGCTCCTCCGGCCCCAGCGCCTCACGCTGTTCGGCCAGCACCACCGGGCGCTCGAGCGTCAGCGACTGGGTGGTGATGTTGGGCGCCGCCATCATGTCGGCGAGGATCATCATCGACTGGTCGAGGCTCGTCTCGTTCGCATTGGGCAGGTCGAGCTTGTAGGTGGTCGAGATCGGCGTGGTGCTGGCGTTGCTGTCGGACCCGAAGGTGACGCCCAGCCGCTGCCACACGCGCTTCGATTCGCCATCGGGGACCTTTGACGATCCACGGAATGACAGATGTTCGAGCAGGTGCGCGAAGCCCTTTTCGCTCTCATCCTCCATCAGCGATCCGACCGCGATATGCAGCCGCACCGCGACCTGCCCTGGGGGCACACCATTTTTGCGCACCGCATAGCGAAGGCCGTTCGGCAGCGTGCCGAAGCGCCATTCGGGATCGTGCGCAATGTCGCTGCCCTTGTAGAGCCAGGCCGTCTTGTCGACCGCGACCGGCGCGGGGGCGGTCTGGGGTGCGGGAGCGGTGGACTGGCCGAGCGCGGGCAGCGCCACAGCGACCAGGAGGAAGGGAAGGGCGAGCGGCCGGAAGCGCGGAAACAATGCCATTGGGGGGCAGCTTAGCTTGGATGCGGTCCCCGTGCCAGCCGGTGCCGCAACGGTCCGTCGCGCGCGGCTTTGGCGCGGGTTTGGCCATGTTTTGGACCCAGTGTCGGCCTAGCCGCAGAGTTGAAGCCGTGCCCGACAGGGAGAGCGCGGCCAGCGTAACGGGGCGTGACGTGTACCAGCGGTCGATCGATCGGGGCGAGGGGGAGGCGGTGGCGGACGCATGCGTCGTGCCGCGCCCGCTGCCGACTCGTGAACGCGGCGGCTTGCGCCTGCTGGCGGATCGGGTGATCGCTGCCTTCTCATTGGTTCCGGTCGCGCCCGTCCTCGACGTACGGGTATTTTGCTGGACGCGTGGATTGCGCGACGCGTGGCGGACGATTCGTGAGGAGGCGCTGGCCACCGCATCGCTGCGCGATCAGGGCGACGCACCGTTCGTGCTGTGGCGCCGGGGTGCGCGGGTGGACGCGAATATCGCGCGCTGCCCGGCGACCGCCGCTGCGGTGGGACGGATTCCCGGGCTTGAGAGTGCGAGCTTCGCGATCCTCCCGCCGGGGGCGCATGTGCCGCGACGGCGAGGCGCGACGCGCGGGCTGCTGACCTGTCACCTTGGCCTGATCGTCCCGCGCGATGGCGATGTGCGGATGCGGGTCGGCGACCGGATGGTCCGCTGGGCCGAGGGTGAGACACTGGTGTTCGATGACACCTATGACCATGAGGCGTGGAACGACACCGGCGGCACGCGGGTAGTGCTGCGCGTTCGTGTGCGGCGCCCGTTGCGCCAGCCGGGGCGGTGGTTTGCCGATACGCTGTTGCGGGTGCGGTCGGCGCGGAGCCGTTGAAGTAGCGGGCCGCCGGCATGACGCCGACGGCCCGTTGCTCTCAGAACTTGGCCCGCACGCCGATCGAGAAGCGGCGTTCGGACAGCGCGTAGCTGTTGAGCGCGATCGGCCCGGCGGCGCTATATTCGGTCGTCGCCGAATCCTCCGGGATCAAGTTTTGCGCCTGGAGCGAGAGCGCGATGCCCTTGGCGAGATCGATGCCGATCTGGGCGTCGAGCTGGGAGCGCGCGCCGACGAAGCTTGGGCGGCCTTCGGAGAATTCGAATACGGCCTCGTCGCGGTAGTTGTACGCGATGCGCGCCGAGAATGGCCCCTTCTCGTACAAGCCGACCAGATTGTAGCTGTTCTTCGAAACCGCAACGAGCGGGAAGCCGGCATTATCCTCGGAATCCGAGAAGGTGTAGTTGGCGATGATACCGAGCCCGTCGAGCGGCGCGGGGAGGAAGTCGAAGAACTGCTGGACGCCGATTTCGAACCCCTTGATCTTCGCGCTGGCGAGGTTTTCGGGGCGGGAGAAGGTCAGCTCGCGCCCGGCCGGGTCGAGGTTGGTGTCGGTCCCAGTGGTGACGAAGCTGGCGATGAAGTTCTTGACGTCCTTGTAGAAGAACGCGCCCGAGATCAGCGAGCTTTTGCCGGTATAATATTCGAAGCTGATGTCCGCCTGGGTCGAGATGGGCGGTTCGAGCGCGGCGTTGCCGCCGGTCACCGACAAATTGGTCGCGTTGAAGAAGGTCGATGGGGCGAGGTCGGCGATCGATGCGCGCTGCATCGTCTGTGACCCCGACAGGCGGACGAGGAAGCTGTCGCTGACGTTGAACACGATGTTCGCGCTCGGCAGGAAGTTGGTATAGTCATTCTCGTCGGTGACCAGCGTGCTGGTGGTCCCGACATTGAGGAAGGTGTCGACCGACAGCTGGGTCCGCGCGATGCGCACGCCGGCATTGGCGGAGAAGGGGACGCCGCCAATCTCGCCCTTGGTCGCGACCATCAGATAGCCCGCCAGCGTCCGCTCACTGAAGTCATAGTCGCGCTGCGAATTGGGCAGCAGGGTCGAGCGGTCATTGGGGTTAGGGTTGGGCTGTGCCGCCTGCGCGCGGGCGAAGACATAGTCGAAGGTCGGTGCGGTGCTGACAAAGCCACGCGGGAAGGTGCCTGGAAGGTCGGGCAGGAACGACCCTGGCATGACCTGATTGAGATAGGGCTGAAGCTCGGCGCGGGTCGGGGTTACCTGGCTGCGATAGGCGTTCGATAGCGCATGGAGGTCGGTGTAGCGCACGCCCGCCGACAGGGTGAAACCGCTGTCGAATTCATAGGACAGGTCGAGCTTGCCGGTCCATTCCTCGAGCAGGCCGAGCAGGCGGTTGCTGCGCACCCCGTTGCTGGCCGGATTGTACGACGCGTACGCTGTCGGGTCCCAGCTGCCGAGGGTGAGGGTCGGGATCGTGCCGGTGCGGAAATCGAACGCGCCGGGGACCAATGCGGTGCCCTGAAGCGTGATGATCTGGATCGTCTGGTCGATCGTGCCCTTGCTGTAATAGCCATCGGCTTCGATGCTCAGCCCGCCGCTCTCATATTTGCCGTTGAGGCCATAGAGATAGCTTTCGGTCGGCTCGTTGCGGATCTGGCCCGCGGTGGTGACGGTGCCGTTGGCGTTACCTGCGACGACCACGCCGTTTTCGACGACGCGGTTGCTGACCGGGTTGCTGCCGGTGGGCAGGCGGAAGGCGAAGAAATCCTGATGGCGGCCGGTGGTGAGACGCGAGAACAGCGCGTCGGCGGTCACCACGAACTCGGGCGTTACCTCAACCTGCACCGCGCCGTTGAGGCCGAGCCGCGAGCGGTCGACCACGAAATTCTCATATTGCAGCAGCACCGGGGTCGGCGTCACCGCAGCGCCGGTGCCGGTATAGGTGCGGTTGAGGAAATTGTTGCGCTCGAACGCCTGGGTGGTCGAGGTACGCTTCTGATACTCCGCCGCCAGCATCACGCCGACCTTGCCATCGGCGAACTTGGTGGTCGCAAAGCCGGTCAGCACCGGTTCGAAGGTCTCGCTATTCTCCGAATAAACCCCGGTCGCGCGCAGCGAGACGGTGGTGTCGCGGAAGTCGAGCGGCTTGGGCGTGACGAGATTGACGGTACCGCCCAGCCCGCCTTCAGCCTGGTTGGCGAGCGGCGATTTGCGCACTTCAAGCCGACCGAACAGGCTGGAGGGCACCGAGTCGAGGCCCGACGAACGGCCGAGCTGGTCATTCTCCGGCGGCGACAGGCGCGCCGACCAGCCGAGCAGGGTGCGGCCATCGACCTCGACCCGGACTTGCTGAAGGCCACGCACCGACACCGACTGACCCTCGCCGAACACGCGGGTGATCTGGACGCCGGTGACGCGTTGCAGCGCCTCGGCGACATTGGCGTCGGGCAGTTTGCCGACATCCTCGGCGGTGATGACGTCAAGGACCTGATCGGCCTCACGCTTGATATCGGCCGCGCGTTCCAGCGACGCGCGGATGCCGGTCACGACGATTTCGTCCTTTGCCTCGGCTTCGGTTTCCGGCGCGGCGTCTTGCGCCAGCGCGGGCGTGCTGAATGCGAGTGCGGTGGCGAGCGCACTGGCGGCGATCCCCGACTTGACGGATGTGTTGATGCTCATGGTGTTTTCCTCCCCATTCCGCACGGAACGGACAGGGCAGGGTGCGCCTCTCACCCAGTGTCACCCTCTCTCGCGCCGTACGCCAAACCGACCCGGCTTTAGACACCGGTGTCAGGCATGTTGTGTGACAAACTGATTCAGGAGTCAACCAAGATGTCGGACAACTTGATGCTAGCGTAGTGGTACGGGACCGGTGCTGGCGCGTGCGATCAGGCGCGTGTCGAAAGTCAGCCGGTCGCGTGGGCTCTTTGCGTCGAGCAGCAGATCGGCGGCGCTGCGCGCGAGCTCATGCACCGGTTGCCGCACGGTGGTGAGCGGTGGCCACACCGCCGCAGCAAGGTCGGAGTCGTCGAACCCGACGATCGACAGCTGGTCGGGCACGGTGATCCCGCGCTCATGCGCGACTGCGAGCGCGCCCGCAGCCATATCGTCATTGCCGGCAAACAGCGCGGTCGGCGGGTTGGCGCGGTCGAGTAGTGCGTGCGCGGCACGGCGGCCCGATTCGATACTATAGTCGCCCGCGACCACCAGCGTGTCGTCAAAGGCGATGCCCTGACCTTCGAGCGCGGCGCGATAGCCCTTTAGGCGCTCGACCGACGAGATATGCGTATCCGGCCCCTTGATGAAGGCGATCGCGCGATGGCCGTGCGCCAGCAGATGCGCGGTCGCCTCCTGCGCGGCACTGGCGTCGTCGATCGTCACCGATCGCCCGACATCGCGACGCACCCCCGGCTCGATCCGCACGTAGGGCAGTCCGCGCCGGTCGAGTTCGTCGAGCAACGCTTCGTTCTCGGTCACAGGCGGCGAGAGGATCAGTCCGTCGAGATGCGTCTCATCCACCAGCGCGGCGACATCGGCGACCAGGCCGGGTGCGGCGCTGTCGACCGGCTGGGTCAGCAGGCGATAGCCATGTTCGGCGCACCCCTCCTGCGCTCCGGCGAGCAGGTGGTAGACATAATAGGGGCTGGGGTTGTCGTAGAGCAGCGCGACCTGAAACGACTTGCGCCCGGCCAGCGTGCGCGCGGCGAGGCTGGGGCGGAAATTGAGGTCGGCGACGACCTGCTCCACGCGGCGGCGGGTCTCGTCGCTGACGTTTTTCTCGTTGTTGAGCACGCGGGAGACGGTCTTGAACGACACGCCCGCGAGCTTTGAGACTTCCTTGATCGTCGGCCGTCGCGCCATTTGCCTCCCCTGACAGGTTCAAGGCATAGGTGACAGCGTTGGCAACAGGCAAGAGTGGAGTTCAGTGCATGGATCGGCGCGGAGTGATGGCGGGACTGGCGGCGACGCTGACGATTCCCGCCGGGGCGGCACGGGCCGGCAAGCTTCCCGCCCACAAGCTGTTGCAGGTCATGAGCTTCAACGTCCGCCTGCCGCTTGAGTCGGACGGGCCGAACCGCTGGGAGGCGCGCCGCGAGCTGTTCATCGAAACGATCGCGCGGTCGGTGCCCGATCTGATCGGGACGCAGGAATTGTGGAAGATTCAGGGCGACTTCATTGCCGAACGGCTGCCGCAGTTCGCCTGGTTCGGTCGCGACAGGCGCGGCGGGCATGACGATGAGCATATGGGGGTGTTCTATCGCCGCGACCGGTTCCGGTTGATCGAGCAGGGCGATTTCTGGCTGTCGGAGACCCCCGAGGTGCCCGGAAGCATCAGCTGGGGGCATCCGTATCCGCGGATGGCGACCTGGGGCTATTTCGAACAGATCGCCGACCGGCGGCGGCTGTGGTTCATCAACACCCACTTCCCCTATCGGGCCGAGGACGAAGAGGCCCGGTCGAAATGCGCGGCGCAGATTGCCGCGTGGGTCGCAGCGCGGCCGGCACGGGAACCGGTCGTCCTGACCGGGGACTTCAACACCGGCCCGGACAGCGCGGCGCATCGCATCCTCACCGCCACGCTGGTCGATGCCCGGATGACCGCGCCGCTTGAGGCCGGGCCGCAGGGTACGTTTCACGGATTTTCGGGGACGCCTGGCAAGCGGATCGACTGGATTCTGTCGCGGGGGTTGGAGCCGATGCTTGTGGCCACTGATGTATTCGGGCGGGACGGGCGGTATCCGTCCGATCACTTTCCCGTCACCGCGGGCTATGGCTGGCCTTGAAGAAAAGAAGAAAGAAGACCCTCCCCAACCCCTCCCGCGAAGGCGGGAGGGGCTGAAGAAGGCCATCGGGTTTATCCTGCAGCCAGTGCCGCGAGCAGCAGCAGGGCGACGATGTTGGTGATCTTGATCATCGGATTGACCGCGGGGCCAGCCGTGTCCTTATAGGGGTCGCCGACGGTGTCGCCGGTCACCGCGGCCTGATGCGCCGGGCTGCCCTTGCCGCCATAGGCGCCGAGTTCGATCACCTTCTTGGCATTGTCCCACGCGCCGCCGCCGCTGGTCATCGAGATCGCGACGAACAGGCCCGAGACGATCACGCCGATCAGCAATGCGCCGAGCGCGGCAAAGCCATTGGCCTGACCCGCCACTGCGGTGATCGCGAAATACACCGCGATCGGCGCGAGCACCGGGAGCAGCGAGGGGACGATCATCTCGCGGATCGCGCCCGACGTCACCAGACCCACGGTGCGGGCATAGTTGGGACGGACGCTGCGATCGGCGATGCCGGGGTTTTCCTTGAACTGCGCACGGATGTCCTGCGCCACCGCCTGCGCCGTGCGGCCGACGGCGGTCATCGCCATGCCGCCGAACATGTACGGCAGCAGCGCCCCGAGCAGCAGCCCGACGATGACATAGGGGTTGGACAGCGAGAAGTTCACCGCGACATCGCCGAAGAACTCGCCCAGATCGACGGTGTAGGTCGCGAACAGCACCAGCGCGGCGAGGCCGGCCGAGCCGATCGCATAGCCCTTGGTCACCGCCTTGGTCGTGTTGCCCACGGCATCGAGCGCGTCGGTGCGCTCGCGCACTTCCTTGTCGAGCCCGGCCATCTCCGCAATGCCGCCGGCATTGTCGGTCACGGGACCATAAGCGTCGAGCGCGACGACCATGCCGGCCAGCGCCAGCATCGAGGTTGCGGCAAAGGCGATGCCCATCAGTCCGGCAATCTGGAAGCTGGCGATGATGCCGACCACGATCACCAATGTCGGCAGCGCGGTCGATTCCATCGAGATCGCCAGACCCTGAATGACGTTGGTGCCATGGCCGGAGTCAGACGCCTTGGCGATCGACTTCACCGGGCGATAGTTGGTGCCGGTGTAATATTCGGTGATCCACACCAGCAGCCCGGTGACGCCAAGCCCGACCATCATCGACCAGAACAGGTCCATGCCGGTGAAGTTGAGACCACCGCCAACCTGGGTGTCCATGCCGCCCAGCGTTTGTGCGGTGACGTAATAGATTGCCGGGATCGACAGCAGCGCGGTGGCGATGAAGCCCTTGTACAGCGCGCCCATGATGTTGGTGCCCGAACCGAGCCGGACGAAATAGGTGCCGATGATCGAGGTGATGATGCAGATGCCACCGACTGCAAGCGGCAGGCTCATCAGTGCGAGCAGCGATGCATTGTCGATGCCGGTGACGAGCAGTGCAGTCAGCACCATCGTCGCGCCGACCGTGACGACGTAGGTTTCGAACAGATCGGCGGCCATGCCGGCGCAATCGCCGACATTGTCGCCCACGTTATCGGCGATGACGCCGGGGTTGCGATCGTCATCCTCGTCAAAGCCAAGCTCGTTCTTGCCGACCATGTCGGCGCCGACGTCCGCAGCCTTGGTGAAGATGCCGCCGCCGAGGCGGGCGAAGATCGAGATCAAAGATGCGCCGAATGCCAATGCGACGAGTGCGTCGACGACATGGCGATCCTGTGGGGCGTACCCGGCCGGGCCGGTGAGATACCAGAAGAAGACCGAGATCGCGAGCAGCGCCAGCCCCGCCACCAGCATGCCGGTGATCGCCCCGGCGCGGAATGCGACGGTGAGGCCCGACTGCAGCGAAGTGCGTGCCGCCTCAGCCGTGCGGACATTCGCGCGGACCGAGATGTTCATCCCGATAAAGCCGGTGATGCCTGACAACACCGCGCCGAGCAGGAAGCCCGCCGCCGAAGTGAGCCCCAAGAAATAGCCGACCAATATCGCGACGATCGCGCCGACGACGGCAATCGCGGTATATTGCTTGGCCAGATAGGCCTGAGCGCCTTCCTGAATAGCCGCAGCGATTTCCTGCATCCGGGCATTGCCGGCCGAATAAGCGAGCACCTGATAGCTCGTGAAAATTCCATAGAGCACGGCGAGTAAGCCGCACCCGATGGCGATCGTGACAACCGTCATCTGGTATCCTTCCCCTGTGAATCCCGCGGGTCGTCCAGATCTTGATGCCCGGTACAAACCGCGTCGGGGTGGAGCGTAGAGAGGGGCGGGGGGCTGTCAAGCGGCGTGGTGGATCGGCCGGGTGTCCGACGAAGCTGACGAAAATGGGGTGTTTCACGCGCGGCGGAGGTGAACGCACCAGGTTTGCGACCGGAATGCGCCGGGTTTTCGACAGGTGCGCGACGGTGACGCGACAGGGGCGCGACGCGGGCGCGACGGGCTGACACCCGCGACGCGACGGAGACGCGACGTGCTGACAACCGGCACGCGACTGGCGCGCGTCGGGTCGGCGACGCGGGGGTGGCTGAGTCGGATGGAGTCGGCTTCATCGATCAGGGTAGATCAGAAGAAATCCAACATTTGAAGGGGGTTGTTGGGGTGGGGGCCAGTTGTGTCTCCCCTCCCTGAAAGGGAGGGGGCGGGGGGTGGGTGCGCGCGTCTGCGCGCCGAAAAGACTCAAACAGACCGCACGGCAAAAAGCAGCAATCGAGGCATCGAGCCTCGCTTGCCGCTAAACCCACCCCCAACCCCTCCCTTTCAGGGAGGGGAGCTATGCATGGCAGGACTCAGCCGCCGTGGCGGTAGCCGAGCTTCGCGGGGAGGGGGATGGGGGCGCCGTTCGCCGTGAGGGTGAGGCCGCTGCCGGGGCTGGCGGTGCCGATGCGGGAGGCGGGGACTGGCGGCTCTATGCCATCGGGCAGGGTGAACAGGAGTTCGTAATCGTCGCCTGCGCACGCCGCGTCGAGGACGGGGCCGGGGAGCGCCAGCGGGACCGCGTCGAGGTCGATGGCGAGGGCAATGTTGCTGGCCGTTGCCAGCCGGTCGGCGTCGATCAGCAGGCCGTCGGAGACGTCCATCATCGCGGTGGCGAGGGGGGCGAGTGCTTGCCCCTCCGCGACGCGCGGGACGGGGTGGAGGTAGCGGGCGAGGTCACGTGGTTCGCCATCCGCACCGAACGCCGCGCCGCCGATGGTGCCGGTGACCCAGAGCGTGTCGCCGGGCCGCGCGCCGGTGCGCAGGGGGGCTTTGGGTTGCGCGGTGCCGATGGCGGTGAGCGTCAGGCTGCGCGGCGCGCCGGCGGGCATCGCTACCGTATCGCCGCCGATCAGGGGCATCGCGTAGCTGGTGAGCGCCTGGTTGAGGCCATCGAGGAACGCGCGGTCCCATTCGGCGTCGCCCGACAGGCTGTAGTTGAGCAGGCAGGCAAGCGGCGTCGCGCCTTTGGCCGCGAGGTCCGACAGGTTCACCGCCGCGAGCCGCCAGCCGACCGATTGTGGCGGGTCGTGCGGGCGGTAGTGGACCGACTCGACCATCGTGTCGCTGGTGAGGATCAGGGTGCCGGTGGTGACGTCGAGCTGCGCTGTATCATCCGCGAGGCCCGCCGCTGCGGGGTGCGTCGCGATGGCGCGCAGGGCGGTGAGGAAGGTGAACTCGTCGGACACTCGGCGGATGTAGCCATAGTATAGAGGCGGTGCCAGCACGGCCTTCTTCCGCTCCCCTCTTGATAGCGGAGGTTGGGTTAGGGGCGGAGCGGAGCTTCGCTCCGCGCGGCTACTGCGTAGCCGCCCACCCCTCACCCAGCTCCGACTAGGGCCTTGCTTCGCAAGACCCAAGTCTGCGCATCCCTCTCCCCTCCTGCGGAGGGGCGAGGGGAAGAACGCTGAGCGTGCTACTGGAGAACCCAAGTGATCGCCAAGGAAACGACACTGGCGATAGGCTTGCCTTCAGCATCGAGCGCAGGGCTGTAGCGCGCCCGTCGCATCAGCAGCTTGCAAGTCTCAATGTCGAGCAACGGGTAACCTGACGTACTAACGATTTCGCACCTTATAGGGCACCCTTCTTCGGAAAGGTGCAGTGCGTACCCAATGCGTCCATGCATCTTCGCTTTGCGAGCAGCTTTCGGGTAATCTTTGTAGGTGAACCAGGTTGCGCCCGTCGGGGGTGCGGGAGGGCGACCGCAATGCAATTTTGTGGGCGCAGTTAACGTGGCGGCTGCGAGAAGCGACGACAGGATCATTCGCAGAGTGGTAGCGCGCGATCCCGTCGCAGCAAGTTGCTTCCGCTCGGCGCCTGCTCATCGGACGCAGGGGCGCGGCGTCAGCGCGACGCCCCCAACCGCCAGGCCACCGCCACACTCCCCGCAAACACCCCGCGCCATTGCGACAGGTCCGCGCGGCTGCGTTCGTCGAAGTCTTGCGCGCGGGCGGCGCGGGTGAGGGCGCCGGTGGCGGCTTCGCGGATCAGGGTGCGGGCGACGGGGAGGGCGGTGTCGTTGGCGGCGAGGAAGCGGGCGAGATTGTGGGCGGCGCGGATACGCAAGGGGGCGTCGGGGGACAGGGTTTCGCGCGCGCCGGCATAAGCGAGCATGTAGAGTTCGAGCGCGCCGGTGCGTTTGCCCTGGGCGTCGAGATTTTCGGCGAGCATCGTCTGGGCGAGCGTGGTGCGCGGGTCGCCGGGGATCAGCACGGCCTCACGCGTCATCAGCCCGGCGCGCAGATAGGGTTCGGCGATCAGCCGCGCGGCATCGGGCTGGCGCGCGAGGAGTTCGGCGAGGTTGAGCATCGAGGTGCCGAGGTCGTAATGGCTGCCCTTCAGCCGCTCGCGCCGGATCGTCAGTGCGGCCTGTTGTTCGGCGAGGGCATCGCGGTCGCGGCCCATGCGGGCGAGCAGCACGCCCAAATTGGCGCGCGCGGTGGCGATGGCGAGGAGGTTTTCGGGGAGCCGTTCCTGCCGCACCGCGATGGCGCGGCGCAGCGCCGGTTCGGCGTCGGCATAGCGGCGCTGTTCGGCGAGCACGATGCCGAGGTTCATCAGATGATCGGCGAGCAGTTCGGGGTCGCCGCCTTCGCCCGCCTGAAGCGTCTGCGCCGCGACGCGCAGGACCGGTTCGGCCTGATCATAGCGTCCGCCGCGCAGCAGCACCGCGCCGAGCATGCCGCGCACGACGCTGGTGTCTTCATGCGCGGGGCCGCGCAGGGTCTCCATCATGGTGAGGGCGGTGCGGGCAGCGCGTTCGGCTTCGTCGAACAGGCCGGCGGTGGCGAGCATCTCGGCGGCGGCGACGAGGCCGAGTGCGCAGTCCTCGCTGGGCGGGGTGGCGGGGGTGCAGTTGGTGCGCGCTTCTGCTGTCGCCGCGAGCACGGTTTCGCGCGGGATCGCGGTTGCGCTTTCGTCGAGTTGGAGGCCGAATTTGAATTCGTCGGCTGCGGCCGGGGTGGCGATCAGGGCGAGCAGCAGGGCGAGGTAGCGCATGACCGAAATGTGCGCCGCCGCCGCACGGCTTAGCAAGCGACGAATACGGTCGGGGTCAGCCGACGCGCTGTGCGGCCTTGGCCTTGAGCGCGGCGTGCATCGCGTCGACCATCCGGCTTGGACCCTGCGCCTGTGCGCCGCCGTGGAGGCGGGCGTTGAACAGCGCTGCGAGCTTCCAGTCGCGCGGCCCCGGCTCGGCGACGATCGCGTCGATGACCGGATCGACTTCGCCGACGCCGATCGAGACGGTCGCGGCAGGCTCGAGATAGGTCACGCAATGCCACCAGAAGGGCGGCTGGACCAGCGCCTCGCCCGGGCCGAGGATGAAGTGGCATCCGTCATGTTCGGCGACCAGCGCGGACCAGTCGTCGAGCGACAGGCCGCGCAGATTGCGGCGGGCGAAATTGGCCTTCACGTCGAGCGCGCTGGCGGCGGTGATCGGCAGAAAGGCGAAATGCTTGCGGCCGATCAACGGCACCTGAAACAGCCAGTGGCTGAGCCAGTCGAAATGCATGTCGGCGCAGGAGCCCTGTCGTCCGGCGAAGAAGCGTGGATGGCGGGTGGGGCCGAGCGATTGCGGCAGGTCGATCCGGTCGAGTACCGCCTGGGGCACGCCCGCCTCAAGCACCATTTCGAGCGCGTTGACGCTGTCCGCAGGCGGCGCGGGCGTGTCGAGATAGGCGCCTAGGGCGATGCTGCGTGGGGCGGATCCAAGATCGCGGCCCCCGAGCAGGTCGTTCAGATAGTTGTTCACGACGGGGAAGCGCATGGCGCGCAGGTCGGCCTGAAACTTGGGGTCTTGCAGCGCCGGCTGCGGGAACCCGACGATTTTGGTCGGGCGGGTGAGACCGGCGAGCCCCTGTGTCCGGAGCTGGCCGAACTCGATCACATCACGCATACTGACTACCGCACGAATACTGAACCAAACCAATATTCTGGTAGCCGTACTTCAGGAGTTCGGGAAAGCCCCCTCTTTACTCATTTTTACCATGACTGTTCGGAATCGGTGCAGCGCAATTACGCGATCGGTCATGGCATGGGGCGCGGTGCCGGCCCCTCCCCCGCAGGGGAGGGGCTGCGTTTCACACCGCCTTCAGCGCTTCGGTGAAGTCCGCGATCAGGTCGTCGGCATTTTCGACACCGATCGAGATGCGGACGAGATTGTCGGTGATGCCGAGCGCCGCCTTGCGCGCGTCCGGGACCGAGAGGTGGGTCATGGCGGCGGGGGCGCTGGCGAGGGTTTCGGTGCCGCCGAGGCTGACCGCGAGCTTGGCGATCTTCAAGGAGTCGAGGAACGCGAATGCCTCTTTCTCGCCGCCCTTGAGGTACAGCGAGAAGGTCGAGCCGGCGCCGGTGCAGTGGCGATCGTAGATGTCGCGCTGGCGGCTGCCTTCGGGGAGAAATCCGAGATAGCCGACGCTTTCGACCTTGGGGTGGGTGCGGAGATATTCGCAGACCTTCACCGCGTTCTCGCCCGCGCGGGACATGCGCAGTTCGAGCGTCTCCAGCGAGCGCAGCAGCATCCACGCGGTGTTGGGGTCGCAGATCGTGCCGATCGTGTTGCGCATCATGCGGATGGTGTTGATGTGTGCCTTGCTGCCCAGCACGCCGCCCGCGACGAGATCGCTATGGCCGCCGGCATATTTGGTGAGCGAATAGACGACGAGATCGGCGCCCTGCTTGAGCGGTTGCGCCCAGAGCGGGCCGAGGAAGGTGTTGTCGATCGCGATCGGCGGCTTGGTGTCGCCGGTGAAGATCGCGTCGCGGCTGGCGGCGACGGCTTCGACATCGACCAGCACGTTGGTCGGGTTGGCGGGGCTTTCGAGATAGATGAGGGCGACATTGCCCGACGATGCCTTTTGCAGCACCGCGTCGATCTCTTCACGCGTGGCGCCGGCGGGGAAGTCGACCCAATGGACGCCGAACTTGCCGAGGATGCGGGCGATCAGCGTTTCGGTGGCGGCGTAGAGCGGGCCGCTGTGCACGATCGTGTCGCCGGGCTTGACCATGGCGAGGAACAGGGTGGCGATGGCGGACATGCCGGAGGAGAAGGCGAGTGCGTCTTCGGCCTCTTCCCACACGCCCAGGCGATCCTCGAGGATTTCCTGATTGGGGCCGTTGAAGCGCGAATAGACGAGGCCTTCGGCACCGCCGGGACGCTTGCCGGTGACGCCTTCGAAATGGCGCTTGCCCGCGGCGGCGTTGGGGAAGACGAAGGTGGAAGTGGCGAAGATCGGGGGCTTCAATGAGCCTTCCGACAGCACCGGGTCATAGCCATGGCCCATCATCAGCGTGCTGGGGCTGAGCTTGCGGCCGCCGACGGTGTCGACCGGGGGCTTGGGGCGGCGGCGCGGGGTGGTGCCGGTGAGGGCGGCTTCGTCCTGCTGTTCGGGCGTGTCGGTCATGGTGCGTCCGCTCCTGGTATCAGATGAAACTAATTACCGCAGCCGTCGCACCGATCGTTTAGTCCGTCAATGCGATCACGCTGATCTGGCGGCCATAGTCGGGCGCGCCTTCGTGCGTCGCGCGGCGATAGCTGAAGAAACGCGCAGGATCGGCATAGGTGTCCGCGCCGAGTGCCTCGATCCGGCGCAGCCCTGCGGCGGCAAGGCGGTGGACGACATAGGCCTCAAGGTCGAACTGGTAGTGGCCGGGCTTGCCGGGGGTGAAGAAGCGTTCGTTCGCCGGGTCGGTGGCGGCGAAGCGGGTGAGGAAAGCGTCGTCGACTTCGTAGCTGGCGCGGGCGATGCAAGGGCCGATAGCGGCGGCGATGCGGCTGCGGTCGGCGCCGAGTTCCTCCATGCGGGCGATGGTGGCGTCGGTGACGCCGTGGAGTGCGCCCTTCCACCCGGCATGGGCGGCGGCGACTACCCCGGCGGTGCGGTCGGCGAACAGCACGGGGGCGCAGTCGGCGGTGAGGATGCCGAGCAGGATACCGGGGCGGTCGGTGACGAGGGCGTCGGCGTGCGGGCGGGCGTCCTCGTCCCAGTCGCTGCCGACGATCACGGCGTCCGGGGAGTGGACTTGGTGGACGGTGGCGAAGTGGCTGCCGGGCGCAATCGCGGCGATGACGCGGCGCTGGTTTTCCTGCAATTCGGGCGTGGGGGGCAGGCCGCGGCGGCCCATGTCGAGGCTGGCGGTGGGGCCGGTGGTGACGCCGCCGGTGCGGCCGAGGAAGCCGTGCGCGACGCCGTCGAGTGCTGCGGCGCGAAGGATGGTGAGGGCGTTGTTCACAGCGCCAGCCGCATCACGAGGTCGCGGTCGATCTGGCGGCCGACCGGGAAGGCATAGTCGCCGACATGGACGAAGCCATATTTGCCGTAAAAGGCGATCGCGCGGTGGTTTTCCTCGAACACCGTCAACAGCAATGCGGGCGCGCGGCGGGCGCGGGCGGTGGTCATCGCCCAGTCCATCAGCGCCTGTGCGACGCCGCGCCCGTGCCAGTCGGTCGCGACATAGAGCTGCGCCAGCTGGGCGTCGGTCGCGTGCGCCTGTTCGAGATTGGGGGGCACCATCTTGGCATAGCCGGCGATGGCGCCATCGACGCGGGCGACGGCCCAGGTCATCGCCGGGTTGGCGAGGTCGCGGGTCAGGCGGCCGTCTTCGCCGAAATTCTCCTCGAGGAATGTGTTGAGGTCTTCGGGCTTGTAGAAATGGGCGAAGGTGTCGCGCCAGCTTGCCTCGGCCATCGCGTCGAGCGCGGCGGCGTCGGCGGGCGTGGGGGTGTCGAGCTGAATCATGCGAAGCCCGCCGGGACGGGCCAGCCGGGCGCGGTCAGCGCGACGACCTTGAACAGCTCACCCATCGCGTCGTCGCCGATCAGCCGGTCGCGGGCGATGGCGACATCGGCGGCGCGGTCGGGGGCGGCGCGGGTGAGGGCGTCGGCGCGCGGTTCGATGCCGAGGTCGCGCAGCCATGCGCCCTGCGAGATTGGGCCGTATGCCTCCAACCCCTCGACCCGCGCGGCTTCGATCAGCGTGCCGAAATCGACATGCGCGGTCAGGTCGGCCTCGCCCGGATCCTCGAACGGATTGACATAAGCGTGACCGCGCACCGCCTGAAGCGTGTCGCCGATCGCGGGGCCGGCATAGCCGTAATCGATCACGATCGCCGCGCCGCCCTGTTGCAGCAATCGCGCGGCGAGGGCGCGCAGGATCGCGACGCTGGGGGGCGAGGTTTCGAGGATCGATCCGTCCGCTGCGTCACGGAACTGCTGCGGGATGATCGGATCGAAGATGGTGTTGCCGATCACCGGGATGAACAGCGTGTCCTGGCACGCGATCAGCCGCTCGCGCCAGCCCTGGGGCGTCTTGACCAGCTGGCGGATCGGGAGCGCGTCGAAGAATTCGTTGGCGACGACCAGCAGCGGCTTGTCATCGGGGATGCCGACAAGATCGAGCGACCATTCCGCGTCGGGAACCTGCTTGGCCTGTTCGGCGCGCAGAATCGGGCTGTTTTCGACGAAATGCACCGGCGGGGTGAGGCCGGCGCTGCGCATCGCGCGCAGGGCATCCGCGGCGAGCGTGCCGCGTCCCGGGCCAAGCTCGACATAATGGCAGTCGGGGCGATCGGCGCGGTCCCACAAATCGGCGAGCGCGAGGCCGACCAGCTCGCCGAACATCTGGCTGATTTCCGGCGCGGTGGTGAAGTCGCCGCGCGTGCCGAGCGGGTCGCGCGTCGCGTAATAATGGGTGTTGGCCGCGCCCATGAACTGCGAGAGCGGGATCGGCCCGGCGAGCGTGATCGCGCGGGCGATCCGCTCGGGGAGTGGGCCTTCGGTATTCGGCGCGTCGGTCATCGTCCCCCCATCCGTATGGCCTGAGTCTGTCAAAGGTCCGCGCACGGGGTGCGCAGAAGGCACTTCGACAGGCTCAGTGCGAACGGCTGTTATGCAATCGTCTGGTCGCCTGCAAACGGCTCGACGCGCTCGCGGCGCTTCTTGGCAGTGGCGATGAGGTAGAGGCCGCCGAAGATCATCGGGAGCGTCAGCAGCTGGCCCATGTGCAGGCCGGGCGTGGCGAAGATGGTGCCGTCGAACTGCGCGTCATGTTCGCGGAAGAATTCGACGAACCAGCGCGACAGGCCATAGCCGAGGATGAAGGTGCCGACGAGCTTGCCCGGCTGATAACGCGCGTCGGTCTTCCAGAACAGGAACCACAGGATCAGGCCGACCAACAGCCCTTCGAGGCCGGCCTCGTAGAGCTGGCTCGGGTGGCGCGCGAAGGTTTCGCCGGTCAGCTGCTTCCGGTCGTTCATGTCATGGACGATGCCCCATGCGACATTGGTCGGATGGCCCCACAGCTCGCCATTCACGAAATTGGCGATGCGGCCGAAGAACAGGCCGAACGGGACGGTGCAGGCGACATAATCATGGACGCGCAGCCAGTTGAGCTTTTCCTTGCGGCACAGCCACAGGATCGCGAGCGTCACACCGAGCACGCCGCCATGGAAGGACATGCCGCCTTCCCACAGTTGCAGCAGCTTGAGCGGTTCGAGGAACAGGGTGGGCTGATAGAAGATCGCATAGCCGAGGCGACCGCCGAGGATGATGCCGATGGTGGCATAGAACACCATGTCGTCGGCATGGCGGCGGGCCATCGGCGCACCCGGCTGAGCCAGCAGCTTGAGCAGATACCACCAGCCGACCAGGATGCCCGCGATATAGGCGAGCGAATACCATTTGAGCTGAAAGAAGCCGAGGTTCAGCGCGACCGAATGCAGGCCGAGGTCGCTGAACTGGATATGGGAGGTCGCTTGCGCGGCGGCGGTCAGGATCAAGGTTCGGGCTCCCCGGGGGTTCGGCGCTGTCCTATCGGGATATGACGGCGGGGCCAAGGGGAGGAATGGGTGTGGCGCCCCGCTTTGCGCCCCGCTAGAGCGGCGGGGATGGAGCGCAAGGGCATCAAGGGGATCGACCGGCGCACGCTGCTGATTGGTGGCGGGGCGGGGATCGGGCTGATCGTCGCATGGGCGGCGTGGCCGCGGACCTATCTGCCCAATCTGCCGGTGCGCGAGGGCGAGGCGGGGTTTGGCGCGTGGCTGAAGATCGCGCCCGACGGGCAGGTCACGGTCGCCGTGCCGCAATGCGAATATGGGCAGGGCGTGTTCACGACGCTGCCGCAGATTGTCGCCGATGAACTGGGCGCGGATTGGCGGCGGGTCGGGGTCGAGCAGGCACCGCTCAGCCCGCTCTACGCCAATGCGCTGGCTGCGGGGGAGATCTTCCCCGGCGTGCTGCCCGAGCGGCTGCGCGCCACCCATGCGCGGCGCAATGCGCTGGTGCTGACCGGAGCGTCGACATCGATGCGCCAGTTTGAGGGGCCGTTGCGTGAAGCAGGGGCGGCGGCGCGGGCGATGCTGTGTCAGGTGGCGGCGCGGCGTTGGGGCGTCGAATGGACCGCGTGCGACACGGCGAACGGCTTTGTCGTGCATGACAAGCAGAAGATCGGCTTTGGCGAGTTGGCGGCGGAGGCGGCGGGCGAAGAGGTGCCGGCCGACCTGCCGCTGCGCGAGGGCGATGGCGCGCGGTTGATGGGCGAGCCTGCGCCCCGGCTGGACGCGCCGGGCAAGGTCAATGGCAGCGCAAATTTCGCCGCCGACATCCGCCTGCCCGACATGGTGTTCGCCGCGATCCGGCAGGGGCCGGTCGGCACGGTGAAGCTCTATTCGGTGGACGAGGGGGCGGCGCGCAAGGTTCCGGGTGTGCTGCAAATCGTCAAGGACGAGCGCTGGGTCGCGGCGGTCGCCAATAACAGCTGGGCGGCGCAGCGCGCACTCGACGCGATGAAGCCGCGGTTCGAGGTGGCGACCAAGGTCGACAGCGCGTCGATTCAGGCCGCGCTCGATGCCGCGCTGGATGGCGATGGCACGCGGATGGAATCGGAGGGTGACCTGTCCGCGACGTTCAGGGGCGCGCGCGTGGTCACTGCGGAGTATCGCGTCGGCGTGGCGCTGCACGCGGCGATCGAGCCGATGGCGGCGACGGCGAGCTTTGCCGATGGGCGCTGTCGCATCTGGATGGCGACGCAGGCGCCGGGGCTTGCGCGCGCGGCGGTGGCGGATGTGCTGGGCATGAGCGAAGGCAATGTCGTCATCCATCCGGTGTTCGCCGGGGGATCGTTCGGGCAGAATCTGGAGCATGATGTTGCGCAGCAGGCTGCGCTGATCGCGCGCGAGGTGGGCAAGCCGGTGCAGCTGACCTGGTCGCGCGGCGAGACGTGCCTGCACGACCGCTATCGCGCGCCGGCAGCGGCGCGGATGACCGCGCGGCTGGGGAGCAATGGCGCGGTGGCGGGTTGGCTCGCCAAGATTGCTGCTCCGGCGAGCGGGCATGAGCTGGCGGCGCGGTTGATGGCCGGGGATGGTGCGATTGCGGCGGGGCTGGCGCTGGCTGGCAGCGGCGATCCGGCGGCGGTGGCGGGGGCGCGGCCGCCCTATCGCATTGCCAATCTGGCGGTCGATCACCATCCTGCCGATATCGGCCTGCCGACTGGGTACTGGCGCTCGGGGTCGCATGGGGCGACGGCGTTTTTTACCGAGAGCTTCATCGACGAGCTGGCGCATGTTGCGCAGATCGAGGCGCATAGTTTCCGGATCGCGATGCTGGGCGGCGAGCCGCGACTGGCGCGGTGCCTGTCCACCGTGGCGACGCTGGGCGGGTGGCAAGGGGGGCTTGCGGGCAGCGGGCAGGGGCTGGCGTGCCACGCCTTTCGCGGATCCTATATCGCGGTGATGGTCGAGGCGTCGGTCGGCGGGGACCAGCGGATCAAGGTCGATCGCATCGTCGCGGCGGTCGATTGCGGGCGGGTGGTCAACCCCGATGTGGTGCAGCAGCAGATCGAGGGCGGGCTGATTTTCGGCATGGCCGGGGCGCTGGGCGCGACCACGGGCTTTACCGGCAACATGGCCGAAGCGCGCGGGTTCGCCGATCTCGACCTGCCGCGCCTTGCCGACACGCCCGAGATCATGATCGAACTGATCGCGAGCGAAGCCGATCCCGGCGGGGTGAGCGAGCTGGCGGTGCCGCCGGTCGCGCCTGCCATTGCGAACGCGATCCATGCCGCGACCGGCGTGCGGTTGCGGCAACTTCCTTTGATTCCCGGAGGCGAATGATGTTCTTACCCGAAGGCCACCCCGCGGTTGCGCCGCGGCGGATCGGCGTGCTGCTGGTCAATCTCGGCACGCCCGACGCGCCCGATGCGGGTGCGGTGCGGCGGTATCTGGGCGAGTTCCTGTCGGACCGCCGCGTGGTCGAGATTCCGGCGCTGATCTGGCAGCCGATCCTGCGCGGCATCATCCTGCGCACGCGGCCGGCCAAGTCGGCGCATGCCTATCAACAGGTGTGGACCGATGACGGATCGCCGCTCGCCGCGATCACCAAGCGGCAGGCGGTGGCGTTGCAGGCGGCATGGCCCGAAGTGATGGTCGATTGGGCGATGCGCTATGGCAATCCGTCGATCCCGGCGAAGCTGAAGGCGATGAAGGATGCCGGGTGCGAGCGCATCCTGATCGCGCCGCTCTATCCGCAATATTGCGCGGCGACGAGCGCGACGGTGGTGGACAAGGCGTTCGAGACGCTGGCCGCGATGCGCTGGCAGCCGGCGCTGCGCACGCTGCCGCCCTATTTTGACGATCCGCGCTACATCGCCGCGCTGGCGGAGTCGGTGCGGACGCAGTTGGCCGCGCTGGAGTTCGAGCCCGATGCGGTGCTGGCGAGCTTTCACGGGATGCCGCAGCGGACGCTGGAGCTGGGCGATCCCTATCACTGCCATTGCCGCAAGACCGCGCGGTTGCTTGGCGAGGCGCTGGGGCGTGAACTGACGGTGACGTTCCAGTCGCGGTTCGGGCGCGCGAAGTGGCTGGAGCCGGCGACTGATACGGTGCTGGAAGCGCTGCCGGGCAAGGGCGTGAAGAAGATCGCGATCGTCGCGCCGGGCTTTTCCGCTGACTGCTTGGAGACGCTGGAAGAGCTGGCGATCCGCGGGCGCGAGAGCTTCGAAGAGGCGGGGGGGACGCATTTTGCCTATCTGTCATGCCTCAATGACAGTGCTCCGGGCATCGCGATGTTGCGCAGCATTGTCGCATCGGAACTTGCGGGTTGGGTCGACCTTCCCTAGCCTTTGCTGAAATCGGCTTAGGAGAGACTATGGCACGGGTAGCGATCGTTACGGGCGGCACGCGCGGAATCGGCGAGGCGATCAGCGTCGCGCTCAAGGATCTGGGGATGACCGTCGCCGCCAACTATGCCGGCAACGACCAGCGCGCGGCGGAGTTTACCGAGCGCACGGGGATCGCAGCGTTCAAATGGGACGTGTCGGATTATGACGCGTGCCAGGCGGGCATTGCAGAAGTCGAGGCGGCGCTGGGGCCGGTCGATGTGCTGGTCAACAATGCCGGCATCACCCGCGACGGCACGATCCTGAAAATGACCTACCAGATGTGGAAAGAGGTCATGGACACCAACCTTGGCGGTTGCTTCAACATGGCCAAGGGTGTGTTCCCGGGCATGCGCGACCGCAAATGGGGGCGCATCGTCAATATCGGGTCGATCAACGGTCAGGCGGGCCAGTACGGCCAGGTCAACTATGCTGCGGCAAAGAGCGGCATCCACGGCTTTACCAAGGCGCTGGCACAGGAAGGCGCGCGCGCCGGGGTGACGGTCAACGCGATCGCACCGGGCTATATCGACACCGACATGGTCGCGGCGGTCCCGGCCGAAGTGCTGGAGAAGATCGTGGCGAAGATTCCGGTTGGCCGGCTGGGCCAGGCGAACGAGATTGCGCGCGGCGTGGCGTTCCTGTGCTCGGAAGAGGGCGGGTTTGTGACCGGGTCGACGCTGAGCATCAATGGCGGGCAGCATATGTACTGACGGGCGAAGGGGCGGCCACGACCGCCCCGGTGCGCCGCACCAGCGGCGCAGCGCCCGGCACGGCCGGCGGGGCCGCAACGCGGAACCCGTCCGACGCCAGCACGGGCTTTGCCCGTGCCAGCCACAAAAAAAAGGGGCGGGAACGGCCAACGCTGTTCCCGCCCCCTTTATTGAAGCAGCTTACTCCGGCGTGCCCGCAGCAGCCGTAGTACCCAGCGCGGCAGTGACCTGCTCGGGACGCAGTGCACCCTCGCCCGGGCCCATATCGTCGGCATCGACCATCTTGAGGTTCTTGGCCGCGCGGAATTCCGCCTCGGTCGAAGGGCGGATGTCGGGGCGACCGACCATGATGCCCATCTTGATCTTGCAGGTTGCGAACTGGGTCTCGTCCGCCTCGACCTCAAGCGCGAGTACGTCCTTGGCTTCGCTCTTCACGGTGAATTCGTGACGACCCGGCTCGGTGACCATGATGAAGTACTTGCCCGCGCCGAGCGAGCTGACCTTCTGGCCCTTTTCATTGACCGAGCAGCCGATTGCAAAGCCGGTGCCGCCGGGGCGGAAGAACACGATCTGGCCCTTGCCAGCGGGCGGGGCGGGCAGCGCGATCGGTGCGGCCTTGGCCTTGTCGCCCTTCTTGTCCTGCGCAAGGGCAGGGGTTGCGATCATCGCGACAGCCGCAGCAGCGACGGCGAAAGTGCGGAACTTCATGGTTGCTCGTTTCCTTTTGCGGGGACTGTGGCTTCGATCGGCGCCCCCCCTTCGGTCGCCGTCTGAATGGATGAAGGCGCGATCGTGAACGTTTCGGCGGTCTTGGCCTGGACGATGCTGCCCTCTGCGATGGTCAGCTTGCCGCCCTTGATCAGGAAACCGAACACGCCGAGCACGGTGGCGCTGGCGATGCTTGCGGTGTCGATCCGCGATTGGCCGCTCTGCTCGGTGCGCAGGCTGCGCAGCCGCAGCCGCTTGCCGCCGACCTCGAGATAGCGGGCGGCCAGAACGAGTTCGCCCCCTGCGCCAGCGCCGCCATTCTTCTTGGCGTGGACGACCTCACCCAGCCCGGTGACGCCAGCGGGCACGGCTTCCTTGCCGTCGATCATGATTGGGGCGGCGAGGCGGATCGGAAACAGATCGCCGGTGTTACTGGTCGCGCTGCCCAGCGTCTTGAGCAGTTCGATCCGGACGGGTGTCAGCGCCGGAACGGTGAGGCAGCCATCGCAGGCGGGGGCGTCGCCCGGCGTGGGTGCGGCAGCGGCGAGTGCCGGCGCGTCCGCCGACGGCGTCAGCTCTTGCGCCTGCGCGCCCATGGAAAAGACGCCGCACACCAGTGCAGCGTTCGTGACGACCAATGGCCAGCGCACTGAAATCCCCCCTGAAACCCCGCGCTGTTCATGCGCGATTTTGGGTAGGATTCGCAATCTGATTTATCGTCCGTAACGATCCGAAATGGGGAAGGGGCCGGCCACTTTCGTGACCAGCCCCGGATCGAGGAGTGCGCTGTGGATCAGAAGCGCAGGCCGATCCCGGCAACCCCCTGATGGCGGCTCACGCCCGCTTCATAGTCGGTGTAGCGATATTCGACCTTGGCGAAGACCTTGTCGCTCAGCTTCTGTTCGACGCCGGCACCGACGCGGAAGCCGTCGGCGTTGCCGTTGCCGGCGATGCTGAGCAGGCGGAAGTTGGAATAGCCCGCCTTGGCGTAGACCAGCGTCTTGCCGGTGACGATGCCGACGCGGCCGCCGATATACAGGTCGCGGCTGGTTTCGGCGACGGTGGCGGCACCGGCCTTGAGCTTTGCGGTCGAGTCGGCGACTTCGGCTTCGACGCCGAACACGGTGCTGCCCTTTTGCACGTCATAGCCAAGGCCAAAGCCGTAGATGACGCCATCGGGGTTGCGGACGCCGGGGGTGTTGAGATCGACCACGTCATAGCCGGTAATCACGGTCGCCTTGGCGCCGCTGAAATCTTCGGTGTCCTGCGCCAGCGCGGGGGTGGTGATGGTGGCGAGGGCGGCGGCGAGTGCCAGAGCGAGCTTCTTCATGTCGTGTTCCTTGCAATCTGAATGTCGACGCGGCGTCGTGCCGCGGTGGCTTCGATGTGCTGGACGGGCCGGGTGCGAACCACTGACAGAAACTGAGAATGCGCGGGTGCTGACACTGGACACCTGCTGTGAGGGGCGTAGGTTCCGCGGACCTGTCGGGGGGAATGGGTTCAATGAAGCAGTTCGCACGCGCCGCCGCGGTTCTGGCCCTGGCCCTTACGCCGATTGCGGCATGGGGCGATTCGAGCCCGCAGGTGGTGCTGGCCACCCCCGGCATGGGTGACGGCGCGATCGAGCGCTACACCGTGCGCTTCAGCCAGCCGATGGTGGCGCTGGGCGATCCGCGTGCGGCCTCCCCGATCAAGGTCGAATGCGCGGTTGGCGGCGAGGGGCGCTGGGTCGATCAGCAGACCTATGTCTGGGAATTTGCGAGCCCCTTGCCCGGCGGAACGACGTGCAAGATCGCGCTGGCCGAGAAGCTGAAGAGCGTTGCCGGCTATGCCGTGTCGGGCAAGCGCGAGTTTACGGTCGATTCGGGCGGTCCCACGGTCAAGGCGATGCTGCCGCAGCGCTGGGGCGGCGAGATCGAGGAGGATCAGGTCTTCCTGATCGGCACCAACATGCCCGCCACGCGCCAGTCGGTCGCGGCCAACGCCTATTGCGCGGTCGAGGGGATTGGCGAGAAGATTCCGGTCGAGCTGCTCGCAGCCGAAGTGCCGGGCAAATTGCTGCAGGATCTGAATCCCAAGCGCTGGGAAGTGCGCAACTTCCTGAGCGAGGCCGGGATGGCCGAGGCGCTGCCAGAGAAGGCGGAGGATCGCGCGCGGGTGCTGTCCAACGTCGTCGCGCTGAAGTGCGGGCGACCGTTGCCGCCGGGACGCGATGTGGCGTTGGTGTGGGGCGCGGGCGTGGCTGGGGCTGGCGGCAAGACCGCGGGCGCGGACCAGCGCTTCGACTTTACCGTGCGCAAGCCGTTTGAGGCGCGGTTTGAATGTTCGCGGGTCAATCCGCAGGCGGGGTGTAATCCGGTCAAGGAGGCGTGGGTCCGCTTTACCGCGCGCATCCCGCGCGAACAGGCCGAGGCGATCCGCATTTCGCTGCCCGATGGCAAGGAGCTGAAACCCGCGCTGAGCGACGAGGACAAGCGCGCCAATACGGTCAGCGATATCAAGTTTGCAGGACCGCTCCCGGCATCGGTTACCGCCAAACTGGTGCTGCCCGAGGGGCTGAAGGACGAGAGCGGGCGGGTGCTGTCCAACGGCCAGCGCTTCCCGCTGGAGGTGCGGTTCGACGAGGCGCCGCCGCTGGTGAAGTTTGCCGCGCCGTTCGGGATCATCGAGGCGCAGGAGGGCGGCGTGCTGCCCGTCACGGTGCGCAATGTCGAACCATCGCTGCAGGGCAAGGGGCTGACCGTCGCGGGGCAGCAGCTGCGCGTCGATGCGTCGGATGGCGAGATCGCCAAATGGCTGCGCACGATCGACGATGCCGATGATTACAAGAGCGAAGAGGTCAAGAAAGGCGCCGAGACGGTCACGATCAACCAGACCGGTGCCGCGTCGATCCTGACCGGGGCGACCGGCACTGCGCTCCCGGCGATCGCGCTGCCCGGCAAGGGCAAGGAGTTCGAGGTCGTCGGCATTCCGCTGGGCAAGCCCGGATTCTATGTCGTCGAGCTGGCGTCGCCGCAATTGGGCAAGGCGCTGCTCGGCCGCGATGCGCCGCGTTATGTGGCGGCGGGTGCGCTGGTCACCAACATGGCGGTGCATTTCAAATGGGGTCGTGAGGGCTCGCTGGTGTGGGTGACGTCGCTCGATAGCGGCAAGCCGGTTGCGGGCGCGCAGGTGCGGGTGACCGACAGCTGTTCGGGCAAGGGGCTCGCGACGGGTCAGACGGATCAGTTCGGCCGGCTTGCGGTGGCGCAGGGGATTCCCGAGCCGCAAAGCTGGGGCGGATGCGAGGAGGGTTCCTCGCCGCCGCTGATGGTGTCGGCGCGCAAGGGCGATGACATGAGCTTTACGCTGACCGCGTGGGGCGAGGGCATCCGGCCGTACGACTTCGACCTGCGCTATGGCTACGAAGCCGCGAGCGACATCGTTCATACCGTGTTCGACCGCGCGCTGGTTCGCCAGGGCGAGAGCGTCAACATGAAGCATATTTTGCGCCGCCCGGTCGCGAATGGCTTCGTCTTCCCCGAAGGCTTCAGCGGCAAATTGCGCCTGTCGCACAGCGGATCGGACACGCAGTTCGAGCTGCCGGTGGCGATCAGCGCGATGGGCAGTGGCGAGAGCCAGTGGAACGTGCCGCAGGGCGCGCCGATGGGCGACTATAACCTGCAGTTCGTGAAATCCGACGGCAAGGGCGGCGAGGAGACGGTCTGGACCAGCCAGTCGATCAAGGTCGACGAGTATAAGCTGCCGACGATGAAGGCGTCGGTCGCCGGGCCGAAGGAAGCGGCGGTGCGGCCCAAGACGCTGCCGCTCGACCTGTTTGTCGGCTATCTGTCGGGGGGCGGGGCGTCGAACCTGCCGGTCGAATTGCGCATCGGCTATTATGACGAGAGCGACACGCCCGATGGCTGGGACGGCTACACGTTCGGCGGGCGCGCGATCGAGGAGGGGACCAAGCCGCTCAACGGCGATGGCGAGGAGGACGAGGCAAACAGCCTGCCGCCGATGCAGACACTGCCCGTCACGCTGGGCGCCGATGGCACCGCGCGGACCAGCGTCGATATCCCGCAGACGCTGACCGGCAACAGCCGGATGCGGGTCGAGATGGATTATCAGGATGCCAATGGTGAGGTGCTGACGGCATCGCGCGGCATCCCGCTGTTCGGCTCGGGCGTGCAGCTGGGCGTCAAGACCGATGGCTGGCTGATGAAGGAGGACGACTTGCGCCTGCGCTTTGTCGCGCTGGATACGCAGGGCAAGCCGCTGAAGGGCCAGAAGGTTCAGGTCGCGGTGTACAGCCGCGAAATCCTGACCGCGCGGCGGCGGCTGATCGGCGGCTTCTACGCTTATGAAAACAACATGCGTACGACCAAGATCGGCGCATCCTGTTCGGCGAAGACCGACGAACTCGGCCTCGCGCAATGTTCGATCGACCCGGGCGTGTCGGGCGAGGTGCATGTCGTTGCGACCACCACCGACAGCGCGGGCAATGTCGCGCGCGCGACGACGTCGGTGTGGTTGGCGGGCGAGGATGACTGGTGGTTCGGGGGCGACAATGGCGACCGGATGGACGTGATCGCCGAGGCGCAGGAATATAAGTCCACCGACACTGCGCGCTTCCAGGTGCGGATGCCGTTCCGGGAGGCGACCGCGCTGGTGACGGTCGAGCGTGAGGGCGTGCTGTCGAGCTTTGTCACCACATTGTCGGGCGACAATCCGGTGGTCGAGGTGCCGTTGCAGGGCGTCTATGCCCCCGATGTGTTCGTGTCGGTGATGGCGGTGCGCGGGCGCGTCGGCGGGTGGAAATTGTGGTGGTCCGATCTGGCGCGCCGCTGGAACCTGCCGTTCTTCTCGCGCGAGGGGGCCAAGCCGACGGCGATGGTCGATCTGGCCAAGCCGAGCTTCCGCATGGGCATCGCGAAGATCAAGGTCGGCTGGGAAGGGCACCGCATGGCGGTGACCGTCAAGGCGGACAAGGAACGCTATGCCGCGCGCGACACTGCGAAGGTGTCGCTGCAGGTCAAGAACCCCGATGGCAGCGTCGCGCCCAAGGCCGATGTCGCGTTTGTCGCGGTCGATGAGGCGCTGTTGCAGCTTGCCCCGAACGAGAGCCTGGATGTGCTCAAGGCGATGATGGGCGAGCGGTCGTTGTCGGTGCTGACCTCCACCGCGCAGACGCAGGTGGTCGGCAAGCGCCATTATGGGCGCAAGGCGGTCGAGGCCGGCGGCGGTGGTGGCGGCGATCTGTCGGCGCTGAACCGTGAGAATTTCCAGCCGGTGCTGTTGTGGCGCGGAACGGTGCCGCTGAATGCGCAGGGGCAGGCGGTGGTCGATGTGCCGCTGAGCGATGCGCTGACCGCGTTCAAGCTGGTCGCGGTGGCGGTCGGCGACAATGGCCAGACGTTCGGCACGGGCGAGACGGCGGTGCGGACGGCGCAGGATCTGAGCATCTTTGCCGGGATTCCGCCGCTGGTGCGCGACGGCGATTTCTTCTCGGCGGGCTTCACGCTGCGCAACGGGTCGGACAAGCCGATGAAGGTGACGGCGAAGGTCGAGCTGTCGCCCAATGTGGCGCAGGGCCGCGACCTGACGGTCGAGATTCCTGCCGGGGGCGCAGTGCCGATCGCGTGGAACCTGACCGCACCCAAGGGCTTCGACAAGTTGCAGTGGAAGGTTACCGCGCGCGATGCGGGGGGCAAGGCGGTCGATGCGGTGACGGTGGTGCAGGATATTGCGCCGGCGGTGCCGATCGAAACCTGGGCCGCGACGCTCGCCCGGGTGGGCGAGGGCGGCCCGATTTCGATTGCGCCGCCCGCGGGCGCGCTGCCGGGTGTCGGCAGCGTGACGGTGCGGTTGACCGAGACGCTGGTGCCGCCGTTGCAGGGCGTGCGCGATTATATGGCGGCCTATCCCTATGGCTGTTTCGAGCAGCGCACGTCGCAGGCGGTGGTGCTGGGCGATGTGGGTGCGTGGAACCGGCTGGCGGGTGAGCTGCCGGTGTATCTCGATCGCGACGGGTTGCTGCGATACTTCCCGTCGGAGAGCCTGCGCGGGTCGGAGGCGCTGACCAGCTATATCCTGTCGATCACGGCGGAAGCCGGGCTGCCGATCCCCGAGGCATCGCGCGGGCGGATGATCGAGGCGCTGAAGGCGGTGCTCGACGGGCGCTTGCGGCGTGACGATTATGGCGATGTCCGGCTGCAAAAGGTCGCGGCGTTCGCGGCGCTGGCGCGCCAGGGCGCGGCGTCGGCGGCGATGCTGGGGCAGCTGGGCATTACGCCAGCGGACATGCCGACATCGACGCTCGCCGATTATATCGCGGCGCTCGGCCGGGTGCCCGGCCTTGCCAATGGTGCGCAACTGCGCGCGGCGGCGGAGGGCGTGCTCAAGACGCGGCTGGTCTATGAAGGCACGCGGATCGACCTGTCCGACAAGGCCAATACGCCGTGGTGGCTGATGGCGTCGGGCGATGAATCGGTGCTCAAGGCGCTGGTGGCGACGCTGGGCCGTCCGGCATTCCAGGGTGAGGGGCCGAAGATGATGGTCGGCGCGTCGCTGCGCCAGCAACGCGGGCATTGGGACACGACCACCGCGAACGCATGGGGCGTGATCGCCGCGCGCAAGTTTGAGGGGGTCTATCCCGCCGCGCAGGTGGCCGGAATCACGACCGCGACGCTGGGCACGCAGGTGGTGACGCGCGGCTGGCCGCTGGCGGAACCGCAGCGCAGCCTGTTGTTCGCGCTGCCGCGCACCCAGACGCCTTTGGTGCTGAGCCAGTCGGGCGGGGCGGGGCCGTGGGCGAGCGTGCAGGTCAAGGCGGCGGTGCCGCTGACCCAGCCGTTGAATGCCGGCTACAAGCTGACCCGCGCGGTTGAGGTGGTGCAGGCCAAGACCAAAGGCGTGCTGACGCGCGGCGACGTGCTCAAGGTGACGCTGACGGTCGAGGCGAGCGCGGATCGCAACTGGGTGGTGATCAGCGATCCGGTGCCGGCGGGCGCGACGGTGATCGGGTCGCTGGGCGGCCAGTCGGAGATGCTTGCGGAAGGCACCAGCAGCGGCGGGACCAGCTATGTCGAGCGTGGGCGCGATGCGTGGCGCGGTTACTTCGCGTGGATGCCGCGGGGCACGCACAGTGTGAGCTATGCGATGCGGCTGAACGCGGCGGGCCGGCTGCAGCTGCCGCCGAGCCGGGTCGAGGCGATGTATTCGCCCGAGATCCGCGCGGCGGTGCCGAACCAGCCGATGGTGGTGGCGCAGCGGTGAGATCTGTGGGTCCGGTGTGATGCGTAAGCCGACATTCAGTCGTCACCCCGGCCTTGTGCCGGGGTCCACTTCGCCGCACGCCCGGTGCTCCTGCCTCATGCTTCGCGCTCGCCTCCCGGTGGACCCCGGCACAAGGCCGGGGTGACGATGGTGGGAAAGCTCTGGCACCGGCTTCACGGCCTGTGGACCCGCCTTGAAGCCGCGACGCACCGCGCGTGGTGGACCGGGCCGCGCATTGCGGTTGCGGCGATTCTCACGCTGGCCGGCGTGCATGTCGCGGTGGACTGGGCGACGCTGCCGCCGCCGCTGCCGTCGCATCGCGCGACGGTGGCGGGGTGGAAGCCGTCCGAGGCGTGGTTGTATGATCGTGAGGGGCGGCTGCTCGACAGCTCGCGGGTCGATTTTCAGGCGCGGCGGTTGGGCTGGACGCCGCTCGACAAGATTGCGCCCGAGGCCGTCGAGGCGATTGCGAACGCCGAGGATCGCCGGTTCCGCGACCATGACGGGGTCGATTGGTGGGCCGTTGCCGGGTCGATCCGCGACCGGTTGGAGGGCAAGCGCGCACGCGGGGCGTCGACGCTGTCGATGCAGGTTGCGGGCTATCTTTCGCCCGATCTCGCCGCGCCGGGATCGCGCGGGTTCATGGACAAGCTGCGCCAGATGCGCGCCGGGGCGGCGCTGGAACGCGGGTGGAGCAAGGATCAGATCCTTGAAGCCTATCTCAACCTTGCCGGGTTTCGGGGTGAGGCGCAGGGGATCGGGGCGGCGGCGCTGGGGCTGTTCGGCAAGACGCCCGATGCGCTGACCCGCGACGACGGGCTGCTGCTCGCCGCGCTGCTACCCGATCCGTCGGCGGGGGCGGATGCGGTGGCGCGGCGGGCGTGCGCGCTGTCGCGGGACGATGATTGCAGTCGCTTTGCCGGCGCCGCTGCGTCGATGCTCGGGCCGGCGCGCAGCCTGACGCTCGACCCGGGGCTGGCGATGCACCTGTCCAACCGGATGCTGACCCAGCCGGGGCTGAAGGTGAAGACCACGATCGACCTCGACGTGCAGCGCGTCGCGATCCGGGCGCTTCGGCGGCAACTGGTTGGCCTTGGCGGCACGCGCGCGCGCGATGGGGCGGTGATCGTTGCGGACAATGAAACCGGCGAAATCCTCGCCTGGGTCGGCGGGATCGGGGGGGCGTCGACCGCGCCCTCGGTCGATGGCGCGGCGAGCTATCGGCAGGCGGGATCGACGCTCAAGCCGTTCCTTTACGCGCAGGCGATCGAGAAGGGGTATCTGACCCCGGCATCGATCCTCGACGATAGTCCGGTGCAGCTCGACACCGCGTCGGGGCTGTATGTGCCGCAGAATTACGACCGCGCGTTCAAGGGGCCGGTGAGTGCGCGATCGGCGCTGGCGGGGTCGCTCAACGTGCCGGCGGTGCGGACCCTGATCCTGACCGGGGTGGAGGCGTTTCGCGACCGGCTGTGGGACAGCGGTTATCGCGGGCTGACCGAAAGCGGCGATTATTACGGCTTCAGCCTCGCCCTGGGGTCGGCGGAGGTGACTCTGGTCGAGCAGGTTGCGGCCTATCGCAGCCTCGCGCGCGGGGGGCGGTGGTCGCCGCTGCATGTGGACGCGGAGGCGAAGGACGCCGAGGCGCGCCCGACGACGACGCCGCAGGCCGCGTGGCTGGTCGCGGACATGCTGGCCGATCCGGCCGCGCGGGCATCGACCTTTGGCATGGATTCGGCGCTGCGCCTGCCGTTCTGGGCGGCGGTAAAGACGGGGACGTCGAAGGCGATGCGCGACAATTGGTGTATCGGCTTTTCCGATCGCTACACGGTCGGCGTGTGGGTCGGTAATCTCGAGGGCGATCCGATGCGCGCGGTGTCGGGGACCAGCGGGGCGGCACCGGTGTGGCGCGACGTGATGATGGCGCTGCACGCCGAGCAGCCGGGCCGCGCGCCTGAGCAGCCCAAGGGGATCGAGGCGCGGCAGGTCAGCTTTGGCGGCAATATCGAACAGCCGCGTCGGGAGTATTTTCTGGCCGGGACGGCGATGACGCAAGTCGCGGCGGCGCCGGCGGTGGCGCGGCGGCCGCGCATCGTCAGCCCGGTGGCGGGCAGCGTCTATGCGCTTGACCCCGATATTCCGATCGAGCGGCAACGCATGGCGATCAGCGTGTCGGGGGAAGTGATCGGCCACCGGCTGCTGCTCGACGGACGTGATCTTGGCACTGCCGATGCGCGGCCGCTGGTGCTCGCCGGGCCGGGACGGCACCAGTTGCGGCTGGTGGCGCCGGGCGGTCGGGTGGTCGATCAGGTGTTGTTTACGGTCCGCTGAACCAAAATGGATTCGGTGCGTTGACGCAGCCGGTCCGTTACCCTTTCTGGGCCGGTACATAGTATAGGCCGCGCCGACAGCGTATCCGTCGGCGCGGCCATTTTGTATTACCAGTAGAAGTTGCGGATCACCCGAACGACGGTGCCGCGACGGGTGTCGACCAGCAACACGTCGTCATAGTGACGGACCCAGCGCTGGTAACGGCTAGCCGGGGGCAGGCGATAGCGCCACGGATCGCTGATGAAATAGCGGCTGCCATAATAGGTCGGCGCGATGCGCACGCCGGCGCGGAAGCCCTGATAGCGGAACGGCGCGCGCCAGTTGCCACGGGCATAGACACCGCGATTCGAACCGCGATGGGTGCGCCAGTCATTGTCGCCCCAGCGGCGGTTGCGATCCTGAACGGCACCGCGATAGTCGCGGCGCGCCTCACGCACGTCGCGCTGTTCGCGGCGCACGTCGCGGCGGTCGCCATAGCGGCGCGCGTCGCGCAGGTCGCGCTGCTCCTCACGCAGATCCTGGCGCTCGCGGCGCACTTCGCGCTGCGACTGGGCGCTGGCGGCGGGAACCATGACCGGCATGGCGACAGCGGCGATCAGCGCGGCTGCGAAAAATCTCTTCATGTGCGTCCTCCTTCGACTCGGCCTTGTTGGCCGGTATGGGAGGACATTAGGCAGCGGCGACTGAACGGCGCGGGAATGAACAGTTCAGCCGCGTGAAAGGGAGTCGTTTTCAGCTGCGCTGAAGACGGCACCGGCCCGCTCCCCCACCCGGCCACCCATAGAATACACGGTCGTTGGGTGGCCGGGTGGGGGAGCGGG
>NZ_JAIQXT010000006.1 GCF_020177055.1 Sphingomonas sp. R647 | reverse complement strand
CGGCCCGCTCCCCCACCCGGCCACCCAACGACAGTGTATTCTATGGGTGGCCGGGTGGGGGAGCGGGCCGGTGCCGCCTAAACAGAAACGACGCTAGTCGACCGTGCGGTGCATCCGGTAGGTGCCGGGGCCGTAGCCGCCCGCTTCGGTGATCGCGAAGCCCTGTGTCGTCCAGAACGCCTCGGCGCCGTTGACCGCGACGAGCGTGATATCGCTATACCCTGCCGACCGGGCGCGATCGATCACGAGCGCTGTCGCCGCCTTGCCCGCGCCTTGCCCGCGCGTTTCGGGGAGCAAGGCGATGTCGTGGAGGTAGAAGCTGTCGGCGTCTTGCGGAATGGTACCGAGCAGCGCGCCGAGTTCGGGCGAGGTCACACGGTGCCAGGGGTGGGCGACGAGCAGGCCGGCGATGGCATCGCCCTGCTGCCAGACGAAGCAGCCGCTCGGCCACAGTGCGAGACGTTCGGCATAGACCTCGACCGGCTCGCCATAGCGACCATGGACCGCCGCCGAGATCGCGGTCACCGCCGGAAGATCGGCGACGGTCATCGCGCGCCAGCTCATCTCAGCCCGCCGGCTTGCAGCTATAGATCAGCCGTTCGTTGAAGATCTGCGGCAAAGCGGTGCGGATCGACTGTTGGCGGGTGGCGAGGTCGGCGCGCGAGGCCGGGTCGGTCGAGCATGCCTTGACCTTCACATCGGCGCGGCGCTTGCGCGCGGTGTCCATCTGCGCGGCGGAGAGCAGATAGCGCGTCGTCGAATAGGTCCGCGTCGTCGGGGCATATTCGAGAACCGATACGGTCGCCTCATCGTCCGGGACCAGGATGCGCTGCCAGTTCTGTCCGGCCTCGGCATATTGGGTGCGCCCGTTGACGCAGCCATCGGGGTTGATGTCGATCGCGACATCCTTGGTATCGGACACGGTGACGCGTGAGCGGACGGGGTCGATCGTGCAGACCATCTTGCCGAGCCCCCCGGGCTGCGCGACCGGCGGCGGCACCGCCACGCGTGCGCCGCCATCGACGGCAGCGGGATCGAACGCCGGGCGCAGCACGAAGGTCGCGACCGAGGCGATAATGAGCGCGCCGCCCCCGACTGCGGTGAGGATCGCTTCACGCTTTTGCTCGCGGGTGAGCAGCAGGCCGGCGATGCCGAGCGCGAAGGCACCCATCACCAGCAGCAAGGCGGCACCGGCCATATAGTTTTCGCGCGTCACGATATTCTCGCTGCGCGCCTGCTGGATCGCATCGTCACGGTCGGCGGCGACTTTTCCGGCAGCTTCGCGCGCGCGCTGTTCGTCGGCTGCGCGCGCCTGTTCGGCGGCGGTGCGGTCCTGCGCCAGACGGTCGGCGATGCTGGTGCAGGTGACGCCGTTCGACGGCATCGGCTGCTTCGCCTCACGCAGGAAGGCGGCGACCTCTTCGTTGCTGATCGCAAAACCGAAGCTGGCGTCGCCATCGTCGGCGCGGGTCAGCGCGGCGTTGACGCCGAGCACCCGCCCGCACGGATCGAGCAGCGGCCCGCCCGAATTGCCGCGCGCGATACCCGCGGTGTGCAGCAGTACCTTAACTCCCTGAAGGGCGCGGCGGCCCGAAAACACGCCCTGCGAGCGGATCGGGGTGAGCGGGGTGATGAAGTCCGTGGCGGTGCGCGCGGTGGCGAGATCGACATTGCCCGGATAGCCGAGCGCGATCATCGCATTCCCCTCACTGATCGGGCCGGAGTAGAAGGTCAGTGCGGGCAGGCGGATACCGGTGAATTCGATCAGCGCCAGATCGCGGTCGCTGTCGATCGCGATCAGCCGACCCTGGAACGACTTGTCGCCCTCCGACGGGACGACGCCGATCATCACATTGCCGGGATAGCGTTCTGCTGACTCGACGACATGCGCGTTGGTGAGCACACGGTTGGGCGCGACGGCAAAACCGCTGCCATGGCCGAAACCGACCACTTCGCCCTCGACCGTGGCGATGGTGACGATCCGCACGACTCCGCGGCCGGCGGCGGAGATGTCGTCGTCCGCGCGCGCGGGATGTGCCCATGCGAGCAACATCGTCAGCACCAGCAGCAGTCGTGTCACGGATACTCCTCCAGCGAGACCACCACCGTCATCGCGGAAGCGCATGGCCGGTTCAAGCGGGGATCCTACGCTGCCCGACGCTATTCCTGCTTCTCTTCCACGCCCATGATCGCCTCGGCCGTGTCGCCCCGTTCGATTGCGGCGATCATGTCACGCGCCTTGTTGGCGAGTTCGCCGCCATGAGGGTGATACGCGACGGGCCGCAACGTCGCACTCGCCTGCGCGCGCTTGCCATCGAACAACTGCATGGCAGCAATGGTCATGCGTAGCCCCATATCGGTGGGCGCAGTGTCGAGCGCTTTGATGAGGCCGTCCTTGGCCGCTTCGATCGGCGCTTCGCCCGCTTCGACAAAGCTGCGATAGAACAGCATCAAGGGACGTGGATCTTCCGGATCGTTGCGATTAGCCGCCACGATCGTGCGGCGGACAGCCCGCCACGCCGCTGCATCGCTGTCGGCAGCCACGGCAAGCTCCAGCGTGGCCATCGCGCGATAGACGAGCGCTTCACCCAATTTCGGATTCGCGGCGATCGCGCGTTCCGCCGCAGCCAGCGCAAGCGGATAGTTCCCGGCGTCAAATTCGGCTTCGGCGAGCGCTACCTGTGCCCCTGCGTCATCGGGGAAGGGAGCGGCGGCCTTCCGTGCATCGACCAGCACGTCTTTCGCTTCCTCAGCATCGACGCCAGCGCGCGAACGAATCCGCACGGCCATTGTCGCGACCTCGCCTGCGGTCAGCTTTCGCAGCTCGACCGGGCCTGGGTTCAACTTCGCGCCGTCAATGACCTTCACCGGGAATTTGCCGTTCATATATTTCTGCAGCGCGCGATCCAGTTCCTTGGGATCGCCGAACGCCTCGGCCGCCTTCTCCAGCGACTCACCCGTGTTGATCGCGCCAATGTAGCGGAGCAGCATCTTCTGACGCTCGGGATCATGCGTCAGATAATGGGTGAGCAGCCATCCACGGCCATAGATCGCTTCCCGTTCCTCATCGTTGAGCTTTCGATTGGCGAGCGTCACAAGGTCTTTGGCAGGCAGGGGATTGCCGGCCCGTAGCCCCCATGCGCGATGCTGGGGCACGGCACCGACCAGCGCTTCGCCGCTCTTCAAAAAGGTGAAGGTTGACCAGAACTCGCCAAATCCTTCGCTGAACCAGATCGGAAACACGGCATTGAAGCGGGTGTACATGAAGTGATGCGCATATTCGTGGCGCAGCACGGTCAGGCCGGAAAGCTCCATCGGTTCGGTTCGGGTGGATAGCCGCGGGACGAACGCGACATTGGCTCCGGCACGCGGGATATAGAATCCGGCGGTGAACCGGGTTTTGGTCAGCTGGCGGATCGACACCGCCCCGGGTCCGGAGGTTACGAATACCGTGACGCGATTTGCTGGCCCTGTCGTCGGCTTCAGTGCCGCGGGATAGTAGAGCGTCATCACATTCTCGAATTTCTCGAGATCTTCGGCGAATTCCCGAATCCGCTCGGGCTTGTCGTTCGCATAGACGACGAAGTGCTTGCTACTCGCTTCGTACCAATCGGCGCGCGCGACATTTGGTAAAAGCATTGCCACCGCGACTAGCGTCAGACCCCATAACCGCATTCGACCCTCCCCCAATTCGGTGAAGAGTAGGCAGCGTCTGGCGCTAAACGCAAGATTACAAGAAGTTGTAGGGGTCCACGTCCACCACCACCCGCACCTTGGCCGACCATTCAAGGCCGCCGAGCCAGTCGCGGATCACGTCCTGCACGTCGAGCGCGCGGCGGGCATGGACGAGCAGGCGGAAGCGGTGGCGGCCGCGCAGCATCGCCAGCGGGGCAGGGGCGGGGCCGAACACCTGCATCGCCTCCACCTTTGGCGCGCTGCGACCGATCGCGCGGGCGGTGTCGAGGGCCGAGTCCTTGTCCTCGCTCGACACGATGATCGCGGCGAAGCGACCGAACGGCGGCGCGCCCGCCTCGCGCCGCGCCTCGGTCTCGGCGGCGTAGAAGCCTTCGGCATCTCCATTGACCAATGCGCGCATGACCGGCGCCTTGGGGCTATGCGTCTGGATCAGCACAGTGCCGGGCTTTTCGCCGCGGCCCGCGCGTCCGGCGACCTGACAGATCTGCTGGAAGCTGCGCTCCGCCGCGCGCAGGTCGCCGCCCTCAAGGCCGAGATCGGCATCGACCACGCCGACCAGCGTCAAATTGGGGAAGTGATAGCCCTTGGTCACCAATTGCGTGCCGACGACGATGTCGATGTCGCCCGCCTCCATCCGCGCGACGAACTCCGCCGCCTTGGCCGGGGACCAGATCGTGTCGGAGGTGACGATGGCGGTCTTGGCGTCGGGGAACAGCGCCGCAACCTCATCCGCGATGCGTTCGACGCCGGGGCCGCACGCGACCAGGCTGTCCTCGCTGTCGCATTCGGGGCAGGCACGCGGGGTCGGGATGGCGTGGCCGCAATGGTGGCAGGCGAGGCGGTTGATCAGGCGATGCTCGACCATCCACGCGGTGCAATTGGGACATTGGAAGCGATGCCCGCAGGTGCGGCACAGCGTCAGCGGGGCATAGCCGCGGCGGTTGAGGAACAGCAACGCCTGTTCTTTGCGCTCCAGCGTCGCGTCGATCGCGCGGACCAGCTTGGGGGCGAGCCAGCGACCGCGCATCGGCGGGTCGGCGAGCAGGTCGATCGCCTCGATCGCGGGCATTTCCGCGACGCCATAGCGGCCGGGCAGCTTGAGTTCGGCATAGCGGCCGAGTGCGACCTGCTGACGCGTTTCGATCGCGGGCGTGGCGCTGGCGAGGATCACCGGACAGCCCTCGAAATGCCCGCGCATCACCGCGACGTCGCGCGCGTGGTAATGGACGCCTTCCTCCTGCTTGAAGCTTGTCTCGTGCGCCTCATCGACGACGATCAGGCCGAGATTGGGGTAGGGCAGGAACAGCGACGAGCGTGCGCCGACGGTGACCAGCGCCTCGCCATTGGCGATGGCGCGCCACGCCCGGCGGCGCTGCGACTGGCGCAGGCCGGAGTGCCAGGCGATCGGCTCGACCCCGAAGCGGGCGTGGAAGCGCTTGAGGAACGGCTCGGTCAGCGCGATTTCGGGGAGCAGGACGAGGCTTTGGCGGCCGGCGCGGATCGCCTCGGCCACCGCCTCGAAATAGACTTCGGTCTTGCCCGATCCGGTGACGCCGTCGAGCAGGAAGGGTTGGAACGCGCGCGCATCGACCGCCGTGCGCAGCGTTGCTGCGACCTCCGCCTGTTCGGCGGACAGCGCGGGCGCGCCGAATGCGGGGTCGGGCAGGGGGTAGGGTGTGTCGAGCGCGACGGTCACCCCCTCGATCGCGCCGCTCTTGACCAGCCCGCGGATCACGCCGTCGGAAACGTCGGCAATCGTCGCCAGCTCGCGGATCAGGCCCTGACGGTCGCCGATCCGCTCCAGCGCCTGTTCGCGCTGGGCAGTCATGCGTGGCGGGATTTCGCCGGTGGCGCGATATTCGACGATGGTCTTGCCGCCCTCGAGCGCCGAGGTGGAGCTGAGCGCCATCCGCAGCACCGAGGCGAGCGGGGCGAGATAATAGTTGGCGGTCCATTCGATCAGGCGGCGCAGCGGCGCGGGGATCGGCGGCGCGTCTGCGACAGCGAGCAAGTTGCGCAGGCGGTTGTCGCCAATCTCTTCAGTCGGCAGCCGTTCGGCTTCCCACACCACCCCGATCAGTTGGCGCGGCCCAAGCGGCGCGACGACGATCGACCCCGGCGCGACCTCCATGCCACGCGGCACGCGATAGTCGAGCGGGCCGAGCGCAGAGTTGAGGACGATGACACGGGCGCGGGACATGCCTGCCCCATATCGGCATTCCCGAGTCGGTAGGAAAGCGGTATCGCATTGATAAAGGAGTTCGCCGATGTTCCTTGCCGCCATCCTCCTGCTTCAGGCTGCCCCGCAATGCGCTGCGACCGATGCCGCGCTGCCCGCCAATTTGTCGGGCTGGACCGCACAGGCGGACGGATTCGGGGTCAATCGGGCGGTGACGCTCGACGCGGGCGCTGTCGCGAAGCTGCCCGGCGTGCCTGCCGGGGCGAAGCCGGGCGGGGCGGCGATGATCGGGTTCCGGATCGAGGCTGCCGGGCGCTACGGCGTCGCGCTCGACCAGCGCGGCTGGGTCGATGTCGTGTCGGGGGTGGCCGGTGGCGACGCGCTCAAATCGGCGGCGCATGGCCACGGCCCGGACTGCTCGTCGATCCGCAAGATCGTGCGCTACGACCTGCAGCCGGGGATCTATCGATTGTACGTCACGGGACTCGCGACGCCATCGGCGAAGGTGATGCTGGTCGCGCCCTAGGCGTTAGAGGTCGATCGAGACCGCGACGGAAAGCACGTGATCCACCGTGTCCGTGTCGCCACCCTGTCCGAATCGGTACTGGTTGAGATATCCCGCCTCGAGCTCCAGCGTGTCCGTCAGCGGGGTAGCCAGCGACGCGAAGTTCCGCATGCGCTCGTGCCCGCCCTTCTGGCCCCAGTCGGTATCATTGAGGTTGAAATAGCTCTCGTGCGACAGCCGAAACTCGGTGTCGCCGCCCAGCGGAAGTGCGTACCGGATTTGTGGTCGCACCCTGAATCCCACATCGTCGCCGTCGGTACGAAACCGCTGCTCGCTACGGCCGCGCAGCTGCCAGCTTCCGCCCAGGAACGTGCCCAGCTTGACCGTGATCTGCTGGCGCGGCCGGTTGTCGATATGGGTGCGGTTGCCCTGCTCATAGCCCGGGACCCGATAGAAGCCTGCGGCGATCGTAACGCTGTCGCTCAGCGCGTGGGTGACGACCGCGCCGAATTCGGATTCGTACAAGCCATCGGCGTCGCTGAACCGCGCGAGGACTTCCCCGTCGAGCGAAGTGTGTTCGCCCAGCGAGAGGGATGCGCCCGTGGTTAGCCACAGTTCGCCGTCCTGTTCCTGCGCCAGGGCAGGGGTTGCGGCCAGCATGAGCAGGGGCAGGGCAAGAAAGATGGAGCGCATCGGAGTCCAGTGTTAGAGGGCTGCTCGAAAGAGTCGCGCACCGCTTAGCGCGCCGTCATCCAACTGTCACATTTCACCGGAGTTCCCGCATGAAGTTCTTTGCCGACACCGCCGACACCAACGATATTCGCGAGCTGGCGGATGCCGGGCTGCTGGATGGCGTGACCACCAACCCGTCGCTGATCCACAAGGCGGGGCGCAACTTCCTCGAGGTGGTCGCCGAAATCTGCGGGATCGTCGACGGTCCGGTGTCGGCCGAAGTGGTCGCGCTCGACTATGAGGGCATGATGCGCGAGGCGGAGATCGTGCGGAAGATCGCCGACAATGTCGCGGTCAAGCTGCCGCTGACGATCGAGGGGCTGAAGGCGTGCAAGGCGCTGACCAGCGACGGGACGATGGTCAATGTAACCTTGTGCTTCTCGGCCAATCAGGCGCTGCTCGCGGCGAAGGCTGGGGCGACCTTCATCTCGCCGTTCGTTGGGCGGCATGACGATATCGGCTTTGATGGCATGGACCTGATCGGCGATATCCGGCTGATCTACGACAATTATGCGTTCGAGACCGAGATCCTGGTCGCCAGCGTGCGGCATCCGATCCACATCCTTGAGGCGGCGAAGCTCGGTGCCGATGTGATGACCGCGCCGCCTTCGGTGATCCGTCAGCTGGTCAAGCATCCGCTGACCGACAAGGGGATCGAGGGCTTCATGGCCGACTGGGCGAAGACGGGTCAGACGATCGCCTGACGGTTCTCGCTTGACCGAATGAAGGGCCGTCCCGGGATGCCGGGGCGGCCCTTTTCGTTGGGGTCATTCGGCAAGGAATGCCTTCACCTCTGCCGCGAAGCGCTGCGGCTGGTCGAGCATGATGAAGTGGTAGCTGTCGGCGACCGCGACCAGCTTGGCCGGGGTGCCGGCATAGGCGGGTTCCCAGACGGCCTTCGCCTGCGCCTCACCGACGCCGGCGGCGTAGAGGATGGTGAAGGGCTTGGCGGTCACCTTGCCGAGTTCCGGGCCGATATCGGTGATCAGGTCCTCGTACAGCGCCTGAGCGACGGCGGTCTGGTTCGCGAGGCGGGTCCAGTTGGCGACCTTGATCCGTCCTTCGGCCGTGTTCGACCAGATGCCGCCGGGGTCGCTGGTGATCGGCGGCATCGCCTTTGTCAGCTCGGCCGCGGCGATCGTCATGCTGCGCAGCTGTTCGGCGCGCGGCGCAATGCTGGCAGGGGTCGCGGTGGGGTCGAACAGCTTGCCGAAGAAGGGCAGGGTGTCGACAACCAGCAACCGGCCGACGCGGTCGGGGTGGCGGGCGGCGAGCATCATGCCGATCAGGCCGCCATAGCTGTGGCCGATCACTGCGGGCCGCTTCGCACCGCGCTTCGTAGAATCGGCGAGGAGGTCGGCGATGATGCCGTCGGTCATGCCGGGCTTGCCATTCGCGCCGAGATCGTCGCCGCCGAAGCCGTTGACCTGGACCAGCAGCACCTGCCGGTCTTTGGCCAGGTCGGGGGCGATGCCGTCCCAGACCTGCCGGGGGCTGGACAGGCCGGGGATCAGGTAGAGCGGTTCGCGGCCGGGCTTCGGTTCGCCCAGAGCGACGATCGAGATGTGCTGCATCCGCTGTTCGGCGGCGACTGGGGCCGTCTGGGCGTGGCAGTGCTGGGGTGGAGCAAGGAAGGCTGTGGCCATGGCGGCAAGGGCGATCAGGCGGAACACGGCTTAGTCCTCCTTCGAGGGATTGGTGAAAATGTCTTCGATCGTCAGCTCGAACAGGTCGGCGATCTTGAAGGCGAGCGGCAGTGAGGGGTCGTAGCGGCCGGTTTCGATCGCATTGACGCTCTGCCGGGACACTTCGAGTCGTTCGGCCAGATCCTGCTGGCTCCATTCCCGCTCTGCGCGGAGGACGCGGAGGCGGTTCTTCATGCTGCTTCCTCCGCACGCTTGTCGCGCCAGCTGAGGACGGACTGGGCGATTCCCCAGATGCCACACCAGAGCGGGAAGGCGAGGAAGACCGGAACTTCGCCGACCAGCTGCTCGAACTGGAGCATCCCGATGATGCTCGTTGCCGAGAGCAGAATTCCGATTGCGATCAGCATCGAGCGGATGATGCGGTCGCGGACGAATTCGTCGCTCTCCTCCTCAAGATACAGGCCGAGGGTGGCGAGCATTCCGGCGATCGGTAGCGCGGACACCACGGCCATTGCGGCCAATATTGCGGCCGGCGGGGCGAACAGGTGAGCCAGCGCGGTGTTGGCACCGATCAGTGCGACATAGGCCATCGAGACGATGATCATGCGGCGCTGGTAACGCTTGGCGGCGGCTGTACGCATTGGAAAGCTCCCTTGTTCAAATGACAAGTGAGCTTTACGTCGAGTCGTCCGCCTATGTCAAGCGTGCTTTCCTATTTGACTGCGTTCCTTTCCAAATCGTCCAGCACGCTTTGCGCGAGCAGGCTGAGTGTGTCGTCCCTTGCGCCCATGATCACGATGCGGTCGCCGGGCTGGGCGATCGCGGCGAGGTGGGCGGCGGCGGCGGCGCGGTCGGGGATGTGGCGGGCGTCGCGGCCGGTGGCGGCGATGTCGGCGATGATGTCGGCGCTGGTCACTTCGCGCGCGACGGTGCCGCCCTGATAGACCGGGTCGGGGAGGATCAGTTGGTCGCCGGCGTTAAGCTTTTCGGCGAACATCGCGACGAGTTCGCGGCGCATCACCTTGAGCGGGCCATAGCCGTGCGGCTGGAACAGCGCGAGGATGCGGCCGGGAAAGGCATGCAGCGTGTCGAGCGTTGCGCCGATCTTGTCGGGATTGTGCCCGAAATCGTCGATCACCGCGACGCCGTTGGCGGTGCCGACCAGCTCGAAGCGGCGGCGCAGGCCGGTGAAGCCCTGGATCGCCTCGCATACCGCGTCCGGGTCGAGCCCGGCGGCGATGCAGGCGCCGATCGCGGCGAGGGCGTTGGCGACATTGTGGGTGCCGGGAACCGAGAGGCGAATGCGGCGGGTGGTGCCGTCCGTCGCCAGATCGAAGCTGATCGCGAAGGGTTCTGGTGTGAGGTTGCGGGCGGAGAGGTCGGCGTCGGCATCGATCGCGAAGGTCCGCGTGCGGGCCGGGTCGAGCGCCCTGGCCAGTTCCGCGCTTTCGGCGTCGCCGATATTGACGATGGTCGTGCGCGCTTTCCCGGCGAACTCGCCGAACAGGCTGCGCAGCTCCTCGAGGCTCTTGTGATCGAGGCTGACATTGTTGAGCACCGCGACCTGCGGGGTGTAGAGCGCGATCGATCCGTCGCTCTCGTCCACTTCGCTGACATAGAGGTCGCCGTCGCCGACCAAGGCGCTGGCAAAGGGTGCCTCGGGCCGGACGAAGTTCTTCATCACCGCGCCGTTCATCACCGTCGGATCGCGGTCGAGGCTGTGCAGGATCCACGCGATCATGCCGGTGACGGTCGACTTGCCGCTGGTCCCGGCGACGCCGATCGACAGCGGGGCGGCGTTGAACAGCTTTGCGTTGAGTTCGGCGCGAGTCATGCGCGGGCAGCCCAGTGCTGCGGCCTGAACCATGTCGGGGACGCTGTCTTCAACCGCGGCGGAGGCGATCACGACCTGATCGGGCGACGTGATGCCGCTGCCGTCCTGCGGAAACAGGTCGATGCCGAGTGCGCGCAGCGCGTCGAACTTGGCGGGGAGACGCCCGGAATCGAGGCTGCGGTCCGAGCCGGCGACGCTCGCGCCCTGGCCAGCAAGGATCATCGCGAGCGGCATCATGCCGCTGCCGCCGATCCCGACGAAAAAATGGGGTTTGCCGTTGTGCATTATCGCAGGCTATCGCGGGTTAGCAGGCGACGGGCAAGGGCTACACCCCTCCGTTCGCCCTGAGCCTGTCGAAGGGCTGGCCCTGCACGATGAAGCGGGGCGGACAGGTGCTTCGACACGCTCAGCACGAACGGAAGTTGGGGACCAGAGACACTATGCGGATCGGCGTCGTCGCACCGGCACGGACAGTCAGCGCGGAATCGGCGGCGCGGATGCAGGCGTTCATGGCGCTGTACTGGCCTGCGCACGAAATCGTGTTCCACCCGCAATGCTTCCTGACCGAAGGGCATTTTGCAGGACCCGACGAGGTTCGCGCGGCGGCGTTTGTGGAGTTCGCCAATGATGCGGCGTTCGACGCGATCTGGTTCGCGCGCGGCGGCTATGGCTCCAACCGCATCCTCGATGTCGCGATGCCGCAGCTTGGGGCGGCGGCGCGCAACAAGACCTATGTCGGCTATTCCGACATGGGGTTCATGCTGGGTGCGCTCTATGCGCGGCGGATCGGGCGGCAGGCGCATGGATCGATGGCGAGCGCCATGGGCGTCAATGACAAGGGCACCGACGCCGGATGGGTGCTCAGCTGGCTGATTGACGGCAAGCGCGACGGGCTGGAGCCGACATTGGACGGTCGCCCGGCGGCGGCGTTCAACCTGTCGATCCTGGCGGCGATGATCGGCACGCCGTGGCTGCCCGATTTGACCGACCATGTCCTGCATATCGAGGAGGTCGGCGAGCCGATGTACCGGATCGACCGGATGCTGTTCCAGATGGCGCATGCCACCCAGCTGCAGGGCATCGCCGGGGTGCGGCTGGGCGCGGTGACCGACATGGTCGACAATGACGTGCCGTTCGGCGAATCGCTGGAACAGGTGATCATCCGCTGGTGCCGCGAGATGGGGGTGCCGTATCTCGGCCGGTCGGGGATCGGGCATATTGCGCTGAACCGGGTGGTACCGTTCGGGGTGATTTGAGGTCGCGGCTGACAGGCGTCCGACGATCCTGACGAAAACATGCGTGTATTGGGCTGACGCGACCGGGATGCGACCGGTTTGCGCCGGGTAGGCGACTGCGACGCGACAGGTGGGCGACGGGGCGACACCAGTGGCGCGACTTTGGTGCGACCGGGATGCGACGGTGGGGCGACCGATGTGGGACGGCGACGCGACACCGGCGCGACGGGTCTGCGACGGTGGGGCGCCGCTTGGTTGGTGGGTGGTGTCGGGCTGTTTGCGCATCGACCAGTTTATGCGCTTTTTTGGGGGTTTGTAAGAAAGGGGTGTTGGTTGCGAACCGCCTCCCCTTTTTCCGTTCGTCAACCTGAACCTGGTTCAGGGTCCACCCGTCCTCACGCGACTGCGCCGGTTGTGGTGCGGTGGATGCTGAAACGAGTTCAGCATGACGGGTGGGGGGGGCTGTCGAGCCTCGATTACCGGGTGCGTGGCGGGGTGGACCCCGGCACGGGGCCGGGGTGACGATGGGGCTGGTGCGGCGATTGTGCGTTGAAGCAGAAGCAGAAGCAGAAGACCGTCCCCAACCCCTCCCGCGAAGGCGGGAGGGGCTAGAGATTGCCGGTTTGCTTAATCGCAGAGCACGTCCGTCGGTTCGCCGAGCGCTGCGACGAGCGCCTTCACGCTTTGATAATCGGCGCTGAGCATCGCGCCATCAGGAGGTTCCAGCGCTTTGCTGCCGGAAGCCCCGACCCCGTAGCAGCAGAAGCAAACCGCGACATCGCCGACCTCCTTTCCGCGCGCATCATAATAGCGGAAGAAATGGTGGGGCATGAAGCACGCGCTTTCCTCTTCCGGAGCCGCGATGATCACAAGGCTTTCCTCGAACGCCTTGCGCTGGGTCGCGTTGAGTTGGACCCCCTTTGCCTTGCTGAGGATCGGCTTGCCGGTCTCGGTATAGCCGACCTCGACGAACAGGCGCAGCTGGGTTGCCTGAGGGAAGGGGTTGGTGACGCGGCGATCCTTGAACGGCTGACCGATCGACGCTGTAGCATTCGATGAGTCGGGCTGCGCGATCGTATCGACCTTTCGCTCGCATCCCGCGACCGCGAGGGCAGCGGCGAGGAGGAAGAGCATGCGCGCGGCGCTCACCCCTCCCGCCCCACGCGGACCAGTGTGCCGTCGGGGTCGCTGACGGCGAATTCGTACATGCCCCAAGGCTTCAAATGCGGCGCGCCGGGTTCGATGATCGCGTTGCGGACGCGGTCGGCGATGGCGTCGATGTCTTCGGCGTAGAGGTAGAGGCCGAAGGGGTTGTCGGGTGCCTGGGGCGTGTTGGGTTCGTGGCGCAGGTGCAGGTGCCAGCCCTTGCCGTCGCTGAGGATGCGGTAATGGCCCCAATCGCTGTCGAGGGTGAGGCCGAGGCGCTGGTAGAAGTCGGTGCTGGCCTGCAGGTCGCGGCAGGGGAGGATGGTGGTGATGCGGTGGTCGGCGGGCATGGGCGGAGGGTAGCGTTTGAGGATGGGAAGAAGAAGGCCATTCTCGCTTGGCGGGCGCTTGCCGCACTGCCCCACCCCAACCCCTCCCCTGAAGGGGAGGGGCTTTTGCCCGGCTCTGGCGTCGGGGCCCTCTCTGCGCTATATCCCCCGCATGGCCGTTCGCTTTGCCAGCACTAGCACCACTACTCCCGCCGCGGCGGGAGGGTTTGGCGTGCGCGGTTAGAACCGCGGCGTCGCCCTCTTGCCCGGGATCGGGTGAGATGGCGCTGCTCCTCCTGATCCTGCCTCTTTTCCTACAGCGCTGCCCCGTGCATAGGCACGTCAAACATGCAGGACTGATATGGCGCAGCTTCTTTCGATCACGCTTCCCGATGGCTCCGTGCGGCAGGTCGCGCCGGGGACTACGCCTGGTGACATTGCCGCCGCGATCGGGCCGGGGCTGGCCAAGGCGGCGATTGCCGCGCGGGTCGATGGCGAATTGCGCGACATCAACCGGCCGCTGGAGGGCGACGCTCAGCTGGCGCTGGTGACGGCGCGCGACGAGGCGGATGCGCTGGAGCTGGCGCGGCATGACTTTGCGCATATCCTGGCCGAGGCGGTGCAGGCGCTGTTTCCCGGCACGCAGATCACGTTCGGGCCGGCGACCGATGACGGGTTTTATTATGACGTGATGGCCCCGGCGTCGCGTGCGCCCTTCTCGATGGAGGATTTGCCCGCGATCGAGGAGACGATGCGCGAGATCATCCGGGCGGACAAGCCGCTGCGCCGTGAGGTGTGGAGCCGGCAGGCGCTGATCGATCGGTGGAGCGCGCAGGGCGAGAGCTTCAAGGCGCAATGGGCTGCCGAGCTGCCCGAGGGCGAGGAGCTGACGGTGTATTGGTCGGGCGACGACTGGCTCGACATGTGCCGCGGGCCGCACCTGGCATCGACCGGGAAGCTCGATCCGCAGGCGTTCAAGCTGATGCGCGTCGCGGGTGCCTATTGGCGTGGCGACCAGAAGAATGCGCAGCTGACGCGCATCTATGGCACCGGGTGGCTCAACAAGAAGCAGCTCGACGCGCATCTGCTGAAGCTGGAGGAAGCGGCCAAGCGCGACCATCGCAAGCTGGGCGCGGAGATGGACCTGTTCCACCTTCAGGCCGAGGCGCATGGCAGCGTGTTCTGGCACCCCAAGGGCTACATGGTGTGGCGTCAGCTCGAGGCGTATATGCGCCGCGCGATCGACGCGGCGGGCTATCGCGAGGTCAAGACGCCGCAGGTGATGGACGCGCGCCAATGGGAGCAGTCGGGCCATTGGGGCAAGTATCGCGAGAATATGTTCGTGATCCCCGACGAGGTGCCGAACGTCGACGATGAAGGCCCGGTGATCAGCGGCGAGGCCGACTGGATGGCGCTCAAGCCGATGAATTGCCCGGCGCATGTGCTGATTTTCCGGCAGGGGCTGAAGAGCTATCGCGAGCTGCCGCTGCGGCTGTACGAGAATGGGTGCTGTCACCGCAACGAGCCGCATGGCGCGCTGCACGGGCTGATGCGCGTGCGGCAGTTCACCCAGGACGACGCGCATATCTTTTGCCGCGAGGACCAGATCGTCGCCGAGGTGCAGGCGTTCTGCGAGCTGGCGGATCGGGTGTATCGCGATTTTGGCTTTACCTATTCGATCAAGCTGGCGCTGCGGCCGGAGAAGCGTTTCGGGTCCGAGGCCGACTGGGACAAGGCGGAGAATGAGCTGCGCGACGCGGTGGTGCGCGCGGGGCTGGCGACCGAGGCCTATGGCTGGGAAGAGCTGCCGGGCGAGGGGGCGTTTTATGCGCCGAAGCTGGAATGGCACCTGACCGACGCGATCGGGCGGACGTGGCAGGTGGGCACGATCCAGTCGGACCGCGTGCTGCCCGAGCGGCTGGATGCGAGCTATGTCGGCGAGGATGGCGAGCGGCATCGGCCGGTGATGCTGCACCGCGCGATCTTTGGGTCGTATGAGCGGTTTATCGGCATCCTGATCGAGCATTTCGCCGGGCGTCTGCCGGTGTGGCTGGCGCCGGTGCAGGCGGTGGTGGCGACGATCGTGTCGGACGCCGACGACTATGCGAAGGACGCGGTCGCCAAGCTGAAGGCGGCGGGCATCCGGGTCGAGAGCGATCTGCGCAACGAGAAGATCAACTACAAGGTGCGCGAGCATAGCCTTGCCAAGGTTCCGCATCTGCTGGTGGTCGGCAAGCGCGAGGCGGAGGAGGGCACCGTCGCCGTCCGCACCTTGGGCAGCGAGGGGCAGAAGGTGATGTCGCTCGATGAGGCGATCGCGATGCTGCGCGAAGAAGCGCTGGCGCCTGATTTGAAGTAGGGTCGTTTTCTGTGGGCCGGCACCAGCCCGCTCCCCCACCCGGCCACCCAACGACAGTGTATTCTATGGGTGGCCGGGTGGGGGAGCGGGCCGGTGCCGGTTCAGCGCAAGCTGAAAACGCGCCAGTTACCCCGCCGCGGCGAGCGGCCAGGCGGCGGTTTCGACGCGGTTGCGGCCGCGAGCCTTGGCGCGGGCGAGCGCATCATCGACGCGGGCGAGCAGCGCGCGGGTGGTGCGGTCGCCCGGCGCGGCGGCCGCAACCGCCACGCCGATGCTGACGGTGACGATGCCGTGGGTTGATGCCGGGTGCGCGATGGCTTCGTCGGCAATGGCGAGGCGCAGCCGTTCGGCGAGCTTCATCGCGCCGTGCAATGAGGCGGTGCGGGCGAGGACGACGAACTCGGCCCCGCCATAGCGCGCGATCAGGTCGTCCGGACCGAGTTCGGCCTGGAGCAGCCAGCTGCACCGCTGAAGGCACTGGTCGCCCGCTGCACTGCCTGCGACTTCGTTGAACGCCTTGAACGCGTCGAGATCGATCATCAGCAGCGCAAAGGGCTGGTGCTGCGCGCGCATCGCCGACCATGCGTCGGTCAGTTCCGCATCGAAGGCGCGGCGGTTGGCGATGCCGGTGAGGTGATCGCGCTCGGCGAGGCGGCTCATCGTGTCGTGCGCGGTTTCGACCGCGTCGAGCGTGGTGACATAGCGCACCTCGATCATCAGCGAGCGCACCGCGTGCAGCCCGATGACGCAGGCGCCGAGGATCAGGCCGGCGAGCGGGGTGCGGGTGGCGATCACCAGCGCCATCGCGAGCATCGCGGCGGTCAACAGGCTGGGCGCGACGCGGCGGATCGATTCGGCGATGACGTTGCGCTGGCGGGCGGCGAACCCGTGCTCGCCCAGCCCGGCATCGCGCGCGGGACGCAACGTGGCCAGAACGAACAGGATGAACGGCAGATCGGCTGGCCACCAGTAAGGCGAGGAATCGGGAATGGCGCTGCCATTGGCGAGGTAATAGCCGTTGAGGGCGATGCTGATGGCAACGCTGCCGACCCACAGCAAGGCGACATGGCCGATGAAGCGCCGGTCGGCCCGGGTCGGCTGCACCGCCCAGGCGATCAGCGCGAACAGCGCGGGTGCGAGCTTGAGCCAGACATTATAGCCATAGGCCGTCATGAACCCGAGCGCGTAGCTGTCGGCACGCGCGCTCACCATGCCGGGAAACAGCAGGGCGGAGGCGATCAGCACGAACAACGCCGCGCGCGCCATGTCGACATGCCGGAACGGGGCCGCGCTGGTCGCCGGATTATGGGCCAGCAGCAGGAACAGCGGCGCCATGCGCGCCATTTCAAGCAGCGTGTCGAACGCCGCGTGACTCGTTGCGAGCGGCGTATCGCGCGGGATCAGCGGATAGACGATGTAGGAGGCGAGCCACAGCAGCAGCGCCAGCGCCAGCGCAACCCAGCGAAACGTGCGCGCGGGTTCCCTGCGCGCGGCATCGATGCAGCGGACGATGGCGATGACCATGAATGCGCCGGTGCCGACCACGAACACGAGCGACCATTGTGGCACGACCAGCGACAGCAGCATGTGCAGCGCGGCGGCGGCGGCCAATGCGACATGCCAGCCGCGTGTCTGGATTCCTGTCACCGCCCGTCGCCGCCCCCGTTTCGCAGGCGTTTCTATCGCGGATCGCGCGCGATTCGATATCGCTATTTGCACCGTCTCGAAGTTACCGTGCGCCATGCTGGCACGCCGCGCAGGGCGGTGCCGCGCCCAGATTCCCGCGCGCTGCTGCATCACCTTTCCTCCGGTCGCTTTTGCGCCTATATGTCCGCTCTATTTAGCAACAGGAGAAGCATCCATCCGTCCTCCCATGTCCCGGCGCGGCTTCGCGCCCCCGGTGCCGACCGGCCCGCGCCACAATGAATTCATCGTTTCCCCCAAGGTTCGCGTGATCGACCATGAGGGTGAGAATCTGGGCGTGATGCTCACGCGCGAAGCGATGGAACAGGCGCAGGCGCTGGGCCTCGACCTGGTCGAGGTGTCGCCGAACGCGGATCCGCCCGTCGCCAAGTATCTCGACGTCGGCAAGTTCAAGTACGAGGCGCAGAAAAAGGCGAACCTCGCCCGCAAGTCGCAGAAGACGCAGGAGATCAAGGAGATCAAGATGCGTCCGAACATCGACGACCATGACTATGAGACCAAGATGAAGGCGGTCCATAAGTTCATCGGCGAGGGCGACAAGGTGAAGATCACGCTGCGTTTCCGCGGCCGTGAGCTGAGCCATGGCCAGCTGGGCATGAACCTGCTGCGCCGCGTTCAGGAGGACAGCGCCGAGGTGGCGAAGGTCGAAAGCTATCCGCGCATGGAAGGCCGGCAGATGCTGATGGTGCTGTCGCCCAAATGAAGATGGCGATGCTGTGCGCCGCGCTGCTGGCGCTGGGAAGTGTTCCGGTCGCCGCGCAGGTGGTGCACAGCCCGCCGATCACTGCCGGGACGGACGAGCCGCTCGTCCGTCCGGCGGATGCCAAGCTGGTCTGGTCGGACGAGTTCGAGACCGACGGCATGCCCGATCCGAAGCGTTGGGCCTATGATACCGCCCGCAATAAGCTCGGCTGGCACAACGAGGAAAAGCAGTATTACGCCGAGGCGCGGCCCGAAAATGTTCGGGTCGCGGGTGGGCGGCTGATCATCACGGCGACGCAGGAGCGACTGGCGGACAAGCCCGATCATGGTGGGCAGGATTATGCCTCGACCAAGCTGTTCACCAAGGGGATCGCGGACTGGCGCTACGGCTTTTTCGAGATTCGCGCCAAGCTGCCATGCGGGCGCGGCATCTGGCCGGCGATCTGGATGCTGGCATCGGACGACAGCAAGGGCTGGCCGGCGATGGGCGAGATCGACATCATGGAGCATGTCGGCTGGGACAATGGTCGCGTCCATGGCACGGTGCACACCGGCGCGTACAACCATGTTTCCAACACGCAAAAGGGATCGAATGTCGTCATCCCCGATGTGTGCGAGGCGTTCCACACCTATCAGCTCGACTGGAATGCGGACCGCATCCTGATCGGGATCGACGGCCGCGCGCATATGCGGTTCGAGAATGACAAAAAGGGTGATCCGCAGACCTGGCCGTTCGGGACGCCCGAATATCTGATCCTGAACGTCGCGGTCGGCGGCTGGGGCGGACAGAAGGGGATCGACCCCAAGGCGTTCCCGGCGGCGATGGAAGTCGATTATGTGCGGGTGTGGCAGCGGGATTGAGGGGGGCGATGATGCGGTTGAGCAGCCGATTGCGCGGTCTCCTTTCGAGAGCCGCCCATGTTATTGCCGCCATGCTGTTGGGCGCTTACGCGCTCGCCAAATTTCTTGAATGGTCCGATCCCACGTTCAGACACGCATTGGACGGGATTGAAGCGGCAACCGCTCTTCCATGTTTCCTCTTCACCGTCGTCGGTAGCGCGTTGGACCCTACGCCGAGGCCGAGGAGCAAATGGAGCGGGCGGCTAAATCCGGATTATAGCGGGTCGGTTGCCCTTGCTGTGATAGGGCTTTCGGCTGCGCTGATCCTGTGGCGGGTGCAGATTGGCGATCAGGGCCTGACCATGCCGATCGTGATCGTTGTTGTTACGATCATTGGGACGGTCGCTGCATGGCGCTTTGCCAAGGTGAGGGGAGCGGAGATCGGCGAAGCACGATTCACGCAGCCCAGTGAGCTGAGTTCGTCGCCCCGGGCCTGACCCGGGGCTGGGCTTTTCTTGCGGCGTCGGAAGAAGAAGCCTTGGCCCGGCTCAAGGCCGGGCTGACGATGGGAGTGTGTTCAATCCTCCCCCGCCAGGGGGAGGTGTCAGCGGAGCTGACGGATGGGGAGGAAGTACGACCTTCGAGATCACTCCCGTCCTCCCCCTCCGTCGCCTACGGCGCCACCTCCCCCTGGCGGGGGAGGATTCTAGTCTCCGCCGCCGCCGTCTCCGCCGCCGTCTCCGCCGCCATCCCCGCCCGAGTCGCTATCGGTACGGTCGCGGTCGCCGGTGTCGCTGGCATAGGTGGTGCCGCCGTCACCGCTATCCTTTTTGCGTTTGGCATCCTTCGCCGCCTTCATCGAGATGAACGCAGGGATCAGCGCGATCGCGACCGCGCCAAGGGCGATCCAGATGGCGGTCATACCGGCGGCTCCCACAGTTCGATCGCGTTGCCTTCGGGATCGTGGATGCGGGCGAATTTGCCGGTTTCGGGGGAGTCCCATTCGGGCTTGGTGATGATGTCGATGCCCGCCGCGTTGAGCTGTTCGAGCATCCCTTCAAGGTCGCGGACGCGCAGGTTGATCATGAATTGCTTGTCGGCGGCGAAATAGTCGGTTGCCTGTTTGAACGGGGCGAACACCATCGGGCCGCCTTGCGTATGCCAGGTCCATTCGTTGACCTCGCCGCCGCTATCCTCGGCAACGCAGCCTGCGCCGATGCCGAGATGTTCGCGATACCATGCGGTGAGTGCGTCCGGGTCCTGCGCCCGAAAGAACAGCCCGCCCATGCCGAGTACACCCATTGCCTGCTCCTCGCGGTTGGAGGGCCAGTTTAGGCGTTCCCGGCGCGGCTGGCCAGTGTCAGCGCTGGCGCACTTCGGTCACGCGCCAGTCGCCTTCGATCTGGCAGACCGTGCCATTGACCGTGCCCTGGGCGAAGGGGTGGCAGCTGTGGCCGGACTTGTCGGTAAAGCGCGCGCCGATGCTGGGGTTGCCCTCGCGGGTGGCGAGCGAGGGATCGTTCAGAACCTGATGCAGCCGACTGCTCGCCACCAGCTTGCTGCCATCGACCACGACCGGGGAGCCGGGTTCAGCCCAGATGCTGAGCGTGATGAAAACGCCGAACGCGAGCACTGCCAGCGCGGCTGCGCCCCGGACCCAGCGGTTGCGAAAGGTGCCGCGCCACCCCGCGCGGACGGGGACTTCTGATGTGACGTCGAGTGCGTGGCTGCGCATGAAGGGTGTCCGAATCTGAGTGTATTGTCGGACTAACTCACCCTGTGGCGCGGCGCAACCCTGTCGTTCACGCCGCGCTGGCAAACTCGCCCTGGCCCGAGGTTGCGTCGAGCAGGCGGCGTTCGAGCGACTTGAGGCGCAGCACGGCGTTGATCTTGTCCCCGGTCAGGTCGGTTACGTAGAAGGTATCGACCGCGCGTTCGCCATAAGTGGCGACGTGCGCGCTGTGGATCGTCACCTTGGACTGGAACAGCGCGTAGGCGAGGTGATGGAGCAAAGCCGGGCGGTCGCGCGCCTGTACCTCGATCACGGTGAAGCGGTTCGACGCCTTGTTGTCGATCAGCACGTTCGGCTCGATCGTGAAGGCGTCGGCGCGCAGGCGGAGCGGCTTGGCGGCGAGGCGTTCGGTGAGCTTGGCGCGGTTGGCCAGCGCCTCGGCAATGCCGGTTTCGATGCGGGCGAGCTGGCCGGGATCGTCGAACGGGCGGCCGAGCGGGTCCTGAACCAGGAAATTGTCGAGCGCCATGCCGTCGCGCGTGGTGTGGATGCGCGCGTCGATGATGTTGCCGCCCGCCGCATGGATCGCGCCGGCGATGCGGTAGAACAGGCCGGCATGGTCGGCGGCATAGACAGTGACGAGCGTTGCGCCGCGATCGGGATAAACCGTCGCTTCGACCGACAGCTGCGCATCGCCAGTGCGCGCGATGAAGCGGGCGTTGCGTTCGATCACATCCTCGGGCTCGGCCACCCAATAGGGGTCGGCGAGGCGGCGGACGAAATCGCCGACATCGCCGCCGAGGGTATCGCTTAGCGCCGCCTGTTTCGCGGCGATCCGTTCGCCGCGCCCCTTTTGCTTGTGGCCGAGGCGCAGCACTTCCTCGGCGCTGTCGAAGAGGTTGGTGAGCAGCTGGCGCTTCCACCCGTTCCACACGCCGGGGCCGACCGCGCGGATATCGACCACGGTGAGGATCAGCAGCATCATCAGCCGCTGGGGAGATTGCACGACGGCGGTGAAGTCGAGGATCGTCTTGAAGTCGCTCAGGTCGCGCTTGAACGCGGTGGCGGACATCAGCAGGTGATAGCGGACCAGCCACGATACCGTCTCGGTCTCCGCCGCGCTGAGGCCGAAGCGCGGACAGAGCTTGAGCGCGATTTCCGCGCCGATGACGCTATGGTCGCCGCCACGGCCCTTGGCGATGTCGTGCAGCAGCACCGAGACATAGAGCGCGCGGCGTGAGGCGACCTGATCGAGGATGCCGCTGGCGAGCGGGTGATCCTCCTTGAGGTCGCCCTTTTCGATGCGGTTGAGCAGGCCGACGGCGCGGATCGTGTGTTCGTCCACCGTGAAGTGGTGGTACATGTCGAACTGCATCTGCGCGACGACGCGGCCAAAGTCCGGCACGAACTGGCCGAACACCCCAGCCTCGTTCATCCAGCGCAGCACGGTTTCGGGATCGCGCGGGGACGTCAGCACGTCCATGAACAGCGCATTGGCGCGCGGGTCGTCGCGCCAGTCGGCGATCAGCTTGGCGTCGCGATTGGCGGCGCGCATCGCGAGCGGATGGACTTCGAGCTTGTGCAGGTCGGCGAGCTGGAACAGCTCGACCAGCCGCACCGGGTCTTCGCGGAAGAAATCGTCGCGGGGGAGCGCGAGGCGGCCGCGATCGAGCACGAAGCCCTTGAGCTTGCGGGGGCTGCGGCGGATGCGGGGGAGGCCGAAGCGGCTGCCGCGTGCCGCAAACTTCTCGTCCAGATGCGCGAGGAAGACGCCTGTGAGGTCGCCGACCATCTTCGCCTGAAGGAAGTAGAAGTGCATGAAGCGCTCGACCTTCGACTTGCCCGGACGGTCGGCGTAGCGCATCCGCTCGGCGATCTCGCGCTGATAGTCGAAGGTCAGGCGGTCCTCGCCGCGCCCGGCGAGGTTGTGGAGGTGGCAGCGCACCGCCCACAGGAAATTCTCGGCGCGGCGGAACTGGCGATATTCGAGTTTGGTGAGCAGGCCGACCTCGACCAGATCGGCGGGTTCGCGCACGCCATGGGCGTATTTGCCGATCCAGAACAAGGTGTGGAGGTCGCGCAGGCCGCCCTTGCCCTCCTTGATGTTCGGTTCGACGACATAGCGGCTGTCGCCCATCTTGCGGTGGCGCTCGTCACGCTCGACGAGCTTTTGCGCGATGAAGTCGCGCGCGCTGCCATTCTGGATCTCGGCCTTGAAGCGCGCCGCGGCCTCGTCATAGAGCGTGGTGTCGCCCCAGATATAGCGGGCCTCGAGCAGCGCGGTGCGGACGGTGATGTCGCCGCGTGCCTCGCGCACCATCTCGTCGAGCGAGCGCGAGCTGTGGCCGACCTTCAGTCCCATGTCCCATAGCGAATAGAGCATCGATTCGATGACCTGCTCGCTCCACCCGGTCTGCTTCCAGGGCGTGATGAAGCCAATATCGACATCGCTGTGCGGCGCCATCTCGCCCCGGCCATAGCCGCCGACCGCGATCAGCGTCATGCGTTCGGACGCGGTCGGGTTGCTGTTGGGGTAGAGCCGCGCGAGGGTGAAGTCCCACAGGGTGCGCAGCAGTTGGTCCATCAGGAACGCGCCGCTCGCCGCGCTATCATGCCCCTTGGCCGGGTGGTCGATCAGGCGGCGGGCGATTTCGGCGCGGCCCTCTTCGAGCGCCTGTTTGAGCCGCAGCGCGGCGGCCTGACGCAGCCGCATCGTATCGGGCGCATCGAGCGCGGCAAGATCGTCCGCCAGCGCCCGCCGGTCGACGATCGCGCGGCGGTGATGGATGGAGTCAAAGCGGCCGGACATGAGGGGGAGATAGGGGAGATGTTGGGCGGGCGCTACTGGTGAGACGCGAATGGTTGGCTCGTGGCGCTGGCTATCCTACGCTTGGTGCATGACCGCTGGTTTTCTGCACTTTGACCCAGAGACGGATACGATCCGTTTGAACGGGTCCGCCACAGTGATGCTGACATTGCTGATGAAGGCGAAATTTGGCGAGCGCTTCGATCCCGAAACCCTGTTTCACAGGCCGCTCGCAGATCTCATCCGACAGCTGGATGGAGCATCGAACCTGCCACCAAGGCAGAGCGGCGACTGCTTCACGCGCGATGATTTGGCGTGCATCGCCCGAGAGGTGTTCGCGGAAAGCTCGCGGAGCGGCTGGTGGTCGATGAGCGCACAGCAGCGGATTGCATACCTGCAAGTTGCGGCTGCCCCTTGGAATTTATCCAACGAACAGATCGAGATGGTGCGGCAGGATGTCGACGATCTGCTGTTTCGCTCGCGCCAGATCGTTGCTGCTGCGGAGGACGGCGCCGGAGTTGCGGCAGGCCCGGCATAGGCTGCCCGACCAGACACGGGCGTTATCTACCGGAGCGGGGCAGTGGCAAGGGGGTGGCGGTTCCAAGGCTCTCGGCCCAAGCGAGCATCGCCGCGTGGCTGATCGTGTTGCCCGCATCGACTTCGGCCACAGCCTCAAGCGTCATCTGATGCCGCTCTTCTTCGACATCGACCCAGGCGGAGAGCGCCTGTTGCATGACCCATTCGCTCGACCGGTCGAGCCGGCCAGCGACGAGATCGACCTTGTCGGCGAGTTCGACCGGCACATGGGCGGTCAATTCTCTGGTCTGAGCACCCATCAGCACCTCCAGCCGGTCCGACCAATCTAGTCGAACCGGCGCGAGGCACAAGGCGTGGCGATCAATCCGGCTTCTTGGCCACACCCACCAGTGCGGGGCGGAGCAGGCGGTCGCGGATCATGTAGCCGGACTGGATTTCCTGCACGATCGTGCCGGGTTCAGCGTCGGCGCTGGGCATTTCCATCATCGCCTGGTGGCGATTGGGGTCGAGTGCTTCGCCGAGCGCGCTGATCTTTGAGATGCCGTGGCGGGCGAAGACGCTGTCGAGCTCGCGCCCGGTCGCTTCGAGGCCGATGATCAGCCCCTTCATCTTGTCGTCTTCGCGCAGCTCTTCCGGAATCGCGGCGAGCGCGCGGCCGAGATTGTCGGCGACCGACAGGATGTCGCGGGCAAAGCCGGTGGCGGCATAGTTGCGTGCGTCTTCCGCTTCCTTCTGCGCGCGGCGCAGCAGGTTCTGGGCCTCGGCGCGGGCGTAGAGGGTTGCGGACTTGGCTTCGGCGAGTTCCGCCTCGAGCGCGGCGACGCGGTCCTGTTCGGCCACTTCGGGGGCGGCCTCGGCGGTTTCCTGACGGAGGTCGTCGGGCGCTTCGGTCTTGCTTTCTTCGGTCATGGTTCCTGCGTGTTTTCTTATGGTTCAGGCCAGCAATCTGGCCAGGGTTGATGCCGTGAAATCCACCATGGGCACGACGCGGGCATAGTTCAACCGCGTCGGGCCGATAACCCCCACCACGCCGACGACGCGACCATCGAGCGCGCGCACCGGCTTGGCGATCACCGACGAGCCGGAAAGGGCGAACAGCTTGTTCTCGCTGCCGATGAAGATCCGCGTCGCCTCACCCTCGCGCGCGCTGTCGAGCAGGCGGGCGATTTCTTCCTTGCCCTCCAGCTCGTCGAGCAGGCGGCCGACCCGGTCGAGATCCTCGGCGGCGGCGCTGTCGAGCAGGCGCGCCTGACCGCGCACGATCAGGACGGGGCGGTCGTCGCCGTCCTGCGACCACACCGCAAGGCCCCGTTCGACCAGCGCGCGTGCGGCGTCGTCGAGGGCGGCGCGTTCGCTCGCGATCTGATGCGTCAGGCGGGCGCGGGCCTGGGCGAGGGTGAGGCCGCCCAAAGTGGCGGTGAGATAGTTGGCGGCCTGTTCGAGCGCGCCGGGGGGCAGACCGGGGGGCAGGTCGACGACGCGGTTCTCGACCGATCCGTCCTCACCCACCAGCACCGCGAGCGCGCGGTCGTTGCCCAATGGGACGAAACCGAACTGGCGTAGTACCCGCTCCGCCTTGGGCACCAGCACCATGCCGGCGCAGGCCGAGAGGCCGGAGAGCGCGGCGGTGGTGGAGGCGAGCGCCTCCTCGACCGGGCCGCGTGTCGCGGCGCGCGATTCGATTGCGGCGCGCTCCTCGGCGGACGGTTCGTTCGCCTGCATCATGCCATCGACGAACAGGCGCAGGCCGAGATCGGTCGGCATCCGCCCCGCGCTGGTATGCGGCGCGGCGAGCAGGCCGAGCTCCTCGAGATCCTGCATCACGTTGCGGATCGAGGCGGGGGAGAGGTTGAGGCCCGGCGCGCGTGAGATCGTGCGCGAGCCGACTGGCTGCCCGACGTCGAGATATGATTCGACCACGACGCGGAAGATGTCGCGGGCGCGGTCGGTCAGCTCGGTGATCGGCGGGGTGGTCATGCGTTCTATTTAGGCTGGCTTTGCGGATGGCCCAACAGCGAAGGCAACATCCCTTCCAACAGAAAATTCTGCGCGCGCAACACACCCTCTGCCCATTGATCGTCCTGCAGCGTGACTTGGACTCCAGACCAGAGAATGTCGCCGTCGTCGCGGTGCCAGTGAACGATCGAGGTTTCGACGAACCGGCAATGATCGCAACCGCGCCGATGGGTGCCGTCGAACTCGACCGGAGCCGACACGTTTGAAGTCGGCCTTAGATGCTCGACGAGTAGCTGTGTCTTCCGGAAGGCATAAGGCGACATGCGAAAACTGCGGACTTCCCGCCGACCGTCACGATAGAACACCATATCGCCGGTGCCATCGTGATTGATCGAAATCTGATAGGTTTTGCAGACATCGAAGTGCGTGCAGGACGTATTCGCAATTTCAATTCGACGATCGCGTAGCTTATCCGGCGGGATCATCGGCCCCTCGTCGGTGCCCAGAGCGAACGGTTCCGGGATTGCTACGCACCCGGTGGTGAGCATGGCGAGCATTGCGACCGTTAGCCGCGCCGACGCCACGCGCGCGCTCACGGCCGCTCGCCGATCAGCGGGGCGAGCGCGGGGATAAGGTCGGGGGCGTTGCCGATGGCGTCGGCCATGGCGCGGTTGGCCTCCATGTCGCAGCCGAAATAATAGGAGAGGCTGCTCTTGCCCGCCGGGCCGGTCCAGCTGATTTCGGCGCTGGGCATGTCGGTCGCGGCGCGTTCGCAGCCCTTCTCGCCGGGGACGGTGCGGCGGCTGGTGCCGGGCTTGGGGCGGTAGGGGGCGAGTGCGGCGGCGAACCCGTCGAACTGGGCGCGGGTGAGCTTGAACGTCTTGGTGCCGCCGGTCTGGGTGAAGCGCTTGCCTTCGAAGCTGCCATCGCCATTCGCCTGGACGGTGAAGGCATAGACCGGACAGGCGCCGAAACAGGGACCGGTGCTGTAGCTGATCTGCGTCACTGCGGCGGCGGGTGTCGGCGCTTCCAGGCCGGGCGTGCGTGCGCAGCCTGCCATCGCCAGTCCCAGCACCATGATCAATCCAAGCCGTTTCATGTCGTTTCTCCGACGGGGCGAAGCGTCAGACTGGCGCGTTCGTTTCATCGCGTCTAGTTCGGCGGCCAGACCAATCAGGAGAATACCCTATGCGCCCCAGCGGCCGCGCCCCCGATCAGATGCGTGCGATCAGCATCGAGCCGAACTTCACCATCCATGCCGAAGGATCGGTGCTGGTGAGCTTTGGCAATACCAAGGTGCTGGTGACCGCGAGCGTCGAGGAGCGGTTGCCGCCATGGCTGCGCGGCAAGGGTGAGGGCTGGGTGACCGCCGAGTATGGCATGCTGCCCCGCGCGACGCATACCCGCGGCAATCGCGAGGCGGCGAAGGGCAAGCAGTCGGGGCGGACGCAGGAGATCCAGCGGTTGATTGGGCGTTCGCTGCGCTCGGTGACCGACCTCAAGCTGCTCGGCGAGCGGCAGATCACGCTCGATTGCGACGTGATCCAGGCCGATGGCGGGACGCGGACGGCGGCGATCAGTGGCGCATGGGTCGCGCTGCGTCTCGCGGTCGACAAGTTGATGGCGGAGGGCAAGCTGACCACCGATCCGATCGTGCAGCAGGTCGCGGCGGTGTCGTGCGGTATTTATCAGGGCACGCCGGTGCTCGACCTCGATTATGATGAGGACAGCGCGGCGGATGCGGATGCGAACTTCGTGCTGCTGGCCGACGGCAAGATCGCCGAGGCGCAGGCGACCGCCGAGGGCGCGACCTATGACGAGGAAGGGCTGTTGCGCCTGCTGCGGCTGGCGCGGATCGGGTGCACCGACATTTTTGCGGCGCAGCTGAAGGCGGCGGGACGATGAGCGGCGAGGGCCGGGAGCCGCAGGCGATCCGCAAGCTGGTTCCCGGCAAGCTGGTCATCGCCAGCCATAATGAGGGCAAGGTGCGCGAGATCCGCGAGCTGCTCGCCCCCTTTGGGATCGAGCCGATCAGTGCGGCCTCGCTCGACCTGCCTGAGCCGGAAGAGACGGGCACGACCTTCGTCGCCAATGCCGAGCTGAAGGCGATGCAGGCGGCGGACCTGTCGGGCCTGCCCGCGCTGGCCGATGATAGCGGGCTGTGCGTCGATGCGCTGAGCGGTGAGCCGGGGATTTTCTCGGCGCGCTGGGGGCTGCCCGATCCGGGCATTCCCGCGCTGGCCCCCGAGGAGGGGGAGGGCCGCGATTTCGACCGCGCGATGCGGCGGGTCAACACGCTGCTCGAGGCGCTGCCCGAGGGCACGTCGCGCGCGGCGCATTTCGTGTGCGCGCTGGCACTCGCCTGGCCCGACGGGCATGTCGAATGGTTCGAGGGTCGGATCGATGGCACGCTGATCTGGCCGCCGCGTGGCGACCGTGGCTTTGGCTATGACCCGATGTTCGTGCCCGAGGGGCATGACCGCAGCTTTGGCGAGATGAACCCGGCGGCGAAGCACGCGATGAGCCATCGCGCCGACGCTTTCAGTCAGCTGGTCGCAGCAGTGTTCTAAACTGGTTAGGGTGGGCGAATGGCGACCTTTGTCCACCTGACCAGTCACCGCAATCTGCCCGGCATCCGGCGCGGCGGGATCGGATTCGTCAAGACGGACGGATGGCGGCCCGACCGCATCTATGCGCTGCCGGTGACGCGCGAGTTCAACATTGCGCATCAATGGCTGCGCGAGTTGCGGCGGATGGGCGGCGGGACGATCGCGGGGGTCTATTTCCGCATTCCCGATGACGAGATGGTCGAGGTGTCGCATTTCAACGGCACCCCGGTGGCGATGCGCGCGGCGGAGGCGGTGGCGCTGATGCTCGCCGCCGAGCAGCGCGATCCGGTCGCGGCGCGGGTGGCGGACAAGGCGTCGAAGGCGGTGCTGCGCGGGCGCGCGCTGCCATCCTCGCCCGAGGGGTTTCAGGTGACGATCGCGCGGCCGATCGCGCGGAGCGAAATCCTGCGCTTCAAGATGCTGCCGCAGGTGACCGGTTGGCGGTATATGCCGGGGGCCAATGGGACGCCGCCCTGCGGGTGCGTCTGCTGCCTCAAGGGGAGTTTCGGCATTCGCAAACTGGAGCGGCGGCTGGAGGCGGATGAGGCGGCGGGGCGGACGTCGAAGTTCCAGCTGTTCGGGCGGGAGGAAGCTTCGTTTGCGCGGGTGGAGCGGTTGCGGCGCGACCAATGAACTTTGTCACCCCGGACTTGTTCCGGGGTCCACCGCGCCACTAGACCCGACGCTCAAGCTTGGAGCGGTGCGCTTGCCGCACAGTGGACCCCGGCACGGTGGCCGGGGTGACGATTTGGGTCAGGGCAACGCCACCTGCCCCATCACATTGCCTGCGGGGGAGTAGCGGCAGACCAGTACGTCCTCGCGCGCGTTGCTCGCCAGCGCGCAGCCCACGCGGGTGGTGCGTGACCAGATGATCTGGGCATAGTGGCCGGCGTCGACGAAGCGGCCGGTGGCGCTGATGTTGGGGATCGGCCGGTTGAGATAGTCGCGTTTCTCCGCGACCCAATGGCCGGCCATCTCTTCATAGCGATAGGCACTGCGCGTGCCTTTCCAGAGATTTTCGCCCTGTGCGGCGGCGCCGCGCGGTTGCTTGGCGTGTTCGAACTTGCCGCTGCGGGCGAGGACGCGGGCGTAGCTGGCGGCGTCGCGGGCGAGGGTCTCGTCCCAGGTCAGCGGCGGCACCTTCACTGCGGCGCGCGCGGCGTTGTGGGCGTCGAGCATCGCGGTGCGCAGGCGTTCGGCACCGCGCGGGGCGGGCGTCATCGACTCGCGGCGCTCGACGAACTCCTTGGGTGCTTCGGTCTTGGGCGCTTCGCTCTGCGGCGAGCAGGCGGCGAGGATCAGGAGGGGGAGCAGCAGCATCTTTCGGAAATTCCTGATCCGGCGCATAGCGCGCGCCAGATGAACGTTGCCCAACCGAACGATGCCGAGCCGCTGGCGCTCTACGTCCACTGGCCGTTCTGCGTGTCCAAATGTCCCTATTGCGATTTCAACAGCCATGTCCGCGAGGTGGTGGACCAGGACGCGTGGCGCAAGGCGCTGCTCGCGGACCTCGCTTATGAGGCAGCGTTGCTGCCCGGTAGGCGGCTGGGGTCGATCTTTTTCGGGGGCGGCACCCCGTCGCTGATGCCGCCCGAAACGGTGGCGGCGGTGATCGATGCGGCGGTGGCGGCGTGGACGCCGCAGGGCGATCTGGAAGTGACGCTGGAAGCCAACCCGTCATCGGTCGAGGCGGCGCGGTTCGCCGATCTGGCGGCGGCGGGGGTCAATCGCGTGTCGCTGGGGCTGCAGGCGCTGGACGATGAAGCGCTGGCGTTTCTGGGGCGGGCGCATGGGGTGGCCGAGGGGCTGGGGGCGCTGGCGACGGCGCAGCGGCATTTCGGGCGGGTGAGCTTTGATTTGATCTATGCGCGGCCGGGGCAGTCGGTGGCGGCGTGGGAGGCGGAGCTCGCACGGGCGCTGGCCTTCGGGACCGAGCATCTGTCGCTGTATCAGCTGACGATCGAGCCGGGGACGCGCTTTGCGACGCTGGCGGCGAAAGGCGATCTGGTTATTCCGGATGCCGATGCGGCGGCGGATTTGTGGGATGTGACGCAGGCGCTGACCGGCGCTGCGGGCTTGCCGCTGTACGAGGTGTCGAACCATGCGCGGCGCGGGGCGGAAAGCCGGCATAACCTGAGCTACTGGCGCTACACCGATTATGCCGGGGTCGGGCCGGGGGCGCATGGGCGGCGCGGCGGATACGCGACGGTGCGGCACAAGAAGCCGGAGAACTGGATCGGCGCTGTGACCCGCAACGGGCATGGCGCGCAGGAGGAGACGGCGCTGACCCCCGCCGAGCGCGCGACCGAGGCGCTGGTGATGGGGCTAAGGCTGGCCGAGGGGGTTGATCTGGCGCGGATCGGGGCGGGGTTTGTTGACCTGGCGGCGGTGGAGCGGCTTGCGACGCATGGGTTGATCGTGCGCGAGGGGGAGCGGCTGCGGGTTACCGATGCGGGGATGCCGGTGCTGGAGGGGATCTTGCGCGAGGTGGTTCTTTAGGTTCCTCCCCCAGCTTGCTGGGGGAGGTGGCATTGCGCAGCAATGACGGAGGGGCCGCCCCGGAGAGGGCGGAATTTGCCGAGCTGTTCACGGCCGTCTGCGCGGCCGCCCCTCCACCACCGGCTTCGCCGGCGGTCCCCCTCCCCTGAGACAAGCTCAGGGGAGGAATTGGTTACCGCCCGAAGCCTTGCGGGGCTGGCGACACCGTGACGGTCGTGCCGCCGCGAATCTCCTGCACCTCCAGCGCGCGTTCGGCGACGCCGTCGCGGCCGAAGCGGAAGGCGCCGTCGATGCCGCCAAAGCCGCCGGGATCGCCGAGGCGGTCGGTCGGGAAGGCGTCGCCCGGGCGCCAGTCGCGCGCGATGCGGACGGTGAGCAGCACCGAATCATAGCCGAGCGTGGACAGGCGATAGGGGGCGGCGCCGAAGCGGGCACGGTATTTACCGGCATAGGTGCGGTAGAGCGTGTCCGAGACGCTGGCGAACCAGCTGCCGGTCAGCGGGGTCATCCCGCCGACGCCCGAATCGCTGTTCCACAATTCGGTGCCGAGCACCTTGGCATTGCCATTGGCGCGGCGGATGGCGGGGATTGCGGTGACCGCGCCGGTCGCGCTGTCGGCGATCAGCACCGCCTGGAACGGCGAGCGGGCGAGGCGGGCGATCGCCGCGTTCATCGCGGGCGCGCCGCGGTTATAGGTTTCGAGCGCGGTGACCTTGCCGCCCGCGCCTTCGACTGCGCGGAGGAAGGCGGTGCTGGCGCGCTCGCCATACAGGCCGGTGGGCATCAGGCCGGCGAAGTCGGTCACGCCGCTGCGCCGCGCATAGTCGACCACGCGCTCGATCGACTGGGCCGGGGCATAGCCCATGACATAGGTGCCATTGCCGGCGACGCCGGTGTCGTTCGAGAAGGCGAGCACCGGAACCCCGGCGCGGCGTGCGAGCGGGGCGATGGCGCGGGCGTCTTCCGCCAGCAGCGGGCCAAGGATCAGCTTGTTGCCATCGGCGAGCGCACGGGTCGCCGCAGCGGTCGCGCCGAGCGCGGTGTCGTAGGTGGTGATGCGGACATTATCCGCCTTGAGATCGAGGATCGCAAGCTGGGTCGCGTTGGCGAGGCTGCGGCCGATCCCGGCATTGGTGCCCGACAGCGGCACGAGCAAAGCGACGCGATGCCGTTCGGTGTCGGCTTCGGGCAGGCCGGGGCGGACTGGGAGGGGCGTGGTGGGGCGGACCGGCCGGACTGGTTCGGGCCGGGTCGGCGCGGGCGGCGGGGCCGATGGGCGGACGCAGGCAGACAATGCAAGCGCGGCGCCGATGACGATTCCGCGAATGATCCTCGACATGCCCGGTTGGCGTTTATGTGCTGCCTCTGCCATGACGTTCCCCAATGACTTTTGTTCTCGAGCCCGGCCTCTACATCGTCGCGACGCCGATCGGCAATCTCGGCGATCTGTCTCCCCGTGCGTCTGAAATACTCCTGAACGCCGATGTGGTTGCGGTCGAGGACTCGCGTGTGACAGCGGGGCTGTTCCGGCACCTCGGGGCGAAGCGACCGATGACGCCGTATCACGACCATAATGCCGAGGCCGTGCGGCCGGGGCTGGTCGCGCGGATGGCGACTCAGGCGGTGGCGCTGGTGTCGGATGCGGGAACGCCTTTGATCTCTGATCCCGGATACAAGCTGGTGCGCGATGCGCGCGCGGCGGGGCATGCGGTGGTGACGATTCCCGGGCCATGCGCCGGGATCGCGGCGCTGACGCTGGCCGGGCTGCCGACCGATCGCTTCCTGTTCATGGGGTTTTTGCCGAGCAAGCAGCAGGCGCGCGCGGAAGCCATTGCCGAAGTGGCGGGGGTGCGCGCGACGCTGGTGTTCTACGAAAGCGGGCCGCGCCTGTCGGCGGCGCTGGCGGCGCTGGCCGAGGGGCTGGGGAATCGCGAGGCGGCGGTGGCGCGCGAGATCACCAAGAAGTTCGAGGAATGCGTGACGGGATCGCTGACCGAGCTGTCGGCGCGCTACGCCGAGGGCGGGCCGAAGGGCGAGATCGTCGTGGTGGTCGCTCCGCCCGGAGAGGCTGCCCCGGCGAGCGCGGAAGATGCCGATGCCGCGCTGGCCGAGGCGCTGACGCGACTGCCGGTATCGAAGGCGGCGGGCGAGGTGGCCAAGCGGCTGGGGCTGGACCGCAAGGCGCTTTACGCGCGGGCGATGGAGATGAAGGGTGGCTAGGCCCTCCCCTGAAGGGGAGGGGCTTTAGATGGCCCGCGACCGCCGCCTTGCCGAACAATCGGGCCGCGACGGGGAAACCCGCGCCGCCTGGTATCTGCGGTTGCGGGGGTGGCGGATTCTTGATCGGCGGGTGCGGACTCCGGCGGGGGAGGTCGATCTGGTCGCCAAGCGCGGCAAGCTGATCGCGTTTGTCGAGGTCAAGGCGCGCAAGACTGCGGCCGAGCTGGACTTTGCGATCGACGAGCGGCGGCTGGCGCGGGTCGCGGCGGCGGCGGAGGTCCTGATGCCGCGCTATGCGACGCATGGCGAGGATATCCGGGTGGACGTGCTGCTGCTCGCGCCCGGCGTGAGGCCGCGGCATATCGAGAATGCGTGGATCGGGTGAGCGGGGATCGGGTGACATTCGCCTCCCGTGTCCCTACCTCCGCGCGATGACACAGGAGGATCGCTTGCCGCTGACCGTCGCCGTCCAGATGGACCCGCTCGATTCGATCAATATCGCGGGCGATTCGACCTTCGCGCTGATGCTGTCGGCGCAGGCGCGCGGGCATCGGCTGTTCCATTATTCGCCCGAGGCGCTGAACTATGCCGATGGCCGGGTGTGGGCGAAGGCGCATCCGGTGACCGTGCAGCGCGTTGCGGGCAATCATTTCGAGTTCGGCGATCCGGTGTCGCTCGATCTGGGCGATGAAGCCGATGTCGTGCTGATGCGGCAGGATCCGCCGTTCGACCTTGGCTATATCACCGCGACGCATCTGCTCGAGCGGATCGCCGACCGGACTCTGGTGGTCAACGATCCCGCCAGCGTGCGCAATGCGCCGGAGAAGGTGTGGGTGCTCGATTTTGCGCGCTTCATGCCGCCGACGCTGATCACGCGCGACTATGATGAGGCCAAGGCGTTCCTCGCCAAGCACAAGGCGATCGTGGTCAAGCCGCTGCACGGCAATGGTGGCAAGGCGATTTTCAAGATCGACGCCGACGGCGCGAACCTGTCGTCGCTGATCGAGGTGTTCAACACTGCGTGGCGCGAGCCGCATATGGTGCAGGCGTTCCTTCCCGATGTGGCCAAGGGCGACAAGCGCATCGTGCTGGTCGATGGCGAGGTGGCGGGTGCGGTCAATCGCGTGCCGGGCGAGGGCGAGATCCGGTCGAACCTGGCGGTCGGCGGGACGGCGGCCAAGACCGAGCTGACGGCGAAGGAGGCGGAAATCTGTGCGGCGCTCGCGCCCGAGCTGAAGCGGCGCGGGCTGATCTTTGTCGGGATCGATGTGATCGGCGGCGAGTGGCTGACCGAGATCAACGTGACGTCGCCAACGGGCATCGTCGCGATCGACAAGTTCAACGGGACGGATACGGCCGCGATGATCTGGGATGCGATCGAGCGCCGCGTCGCTGCGCGCGCCTGATCCTTTGTCCTTCATCCGCGTTTGGCGTCTTTCATGACCGAATTCATCCTCAACCTGATCGCCTGGGGCGGCTATATCGGGATCTTCATCCTGATGACGCTCGAGAATGTGTTTCCGCCGATTCCGTCGGAGGTCATTATGGGCCTGGGCGGGATGGCGGTGGCGCGCGGCGACATGGACATGACCCCGTTGCTGATCGTGGCGACGCTGGGAACGACGCTGGGCAATGTGTTCTGGTATGGCGTCGGGCGCTGGATCGGGATCGCGCGGCTGAAGCCGTTCGTCGATCGCTATGGCCGCTGGCTGACGATGACCTGGGACGAGGTCGAGCAGCTTAACCGCTTCTTCAACCGCCATGGCCTGTGGGTCGTGTTCGTGTTCCGGTTCCTGCCGACCTTCCGCACGATGATCTCGCTGCCTGCGGGAATGGCGAAGATGGGGATGCCGCGCTTTTTGCTCGCGACGTTTGTGGGGAGCGCGATCTGGAATGCGGTGCTGGCCTATGCCGGGCTGTTGCTGGGGTCGCGGTTCGAGGAGCTGCAGGTCTATGTCGGGCCAGTCGCGATCGGGACGTCGGTGCTGGTGGTGGCGGTGTGGGCCTATCGTGTGGTGACCTGGAAGCGGCGGGTGCGTTAACCCCGACCACCGTTTGCCCTGAGCCTGTCGAAGGGCCAGCTACAACAGACATTTCGCTTGCGGCCCTTCGACAAGCTCAGGGCAAACGGAGCGAGGGCTGGTTCAGCCCCGGAAGCTGTCCTTGGCCGTGCGGCGTTCGGCGAGTTGCTCTGCTGACGCGGCGCGCATGAACGGGTTGGTCGCGCGTTCGAGCGCGATGGTGGTCGGGACGGTGGGCAGGCCTTGGGCGCGCAAGGCGTCCACCTGTTCCATCCGGTCGGCGAGCGCTTCATTGCCCGGCTCGGCGACTAGCGCGTAGCGGCCGTTCGACTGGGTATATTCGTGCGCGCAATAGACGGTCGTGTCGCCCGGTAGCGCGGCGAGCCGCTGCATGTTCGCGAACATCTGCGCCGCTGTCCCCTCGAACAGGCGGCCGCAGCCCATTGCGAACAGCGTGTCGCCGACGAAGACGAGTCTCCCCTCGGGCAGATGATAGGCGATATGGCCGGCGGTGTGCGCGGGGACGTCGATCACCTCTGCCTTGAACGCGCCCAGCGTCACCGTGTCGCCCTCCGCCACCAGTCGGTCGGCGGTGGGGATCTTCGCGGCTTCGGCGGCGGGGGCGATGATGGTGCAGCCGGTCGCGGCCTTGATCGCGGCGTTGCCGCCGGTGTGATCGGGATGCCAATGGGTGTTCCAGATCGCCGAGATCGTCCAGCCGCGCGCTGCGGCAGCCTCCAGCACCGGCTCTGCCACGGCGGGGTCGACGACGATCGTCTCTCCCGACGCGGCGTCATGCGCGAGCCAGATATAATTGTCGCTGAGCGCTGGGATGCGGACGACCTCGATTGCCATCACCAGACCCCGGTGTTCGGCATCGACGCCCAGGGTTCGGCGGGAGCAAGGTGGCCGTCCTGCAGCAGTTCGACCGAAATGCCGTCGGGCGAGCGGACGAAGGCCATATGGCCGTCGCGCGGGGGGCGGTTGATCGTCACGCCGGCGTCCATCAGCCGCTGGCAGGTTTCGTAGATATTCTCGACGCGATAGGCGAGATGGCCGAAATTGCGGCCGCCGGTATAGGTTTCGGCGGGGCTGCCATCTTCGGGCGGCCAGTTGTAGGTGAGTTCGACTTCCGCGCGCGGGCGGCCATCGGCTTCGGACGTGTCCGCCGCGATATCGCCAGGGGCGGCGAGGAAGATCAGCGTGAAGCGGCCCTTCTCGCTCTCCATCCGGCGGGTTTCCTGAAGGCCGAGCAGCTCGAAGAAGCGGATCGAGGCGTCCGGGTCGGTCACGCGGATCATGGTGTGGAGGTAGTGCATCGGGAGTCCCTGTCGCTGGTTTGGGCCAGAGATAGGGAAAAACGCCCCGGTTGCTATTCCTCAGTCGTAAATTGTTGGAGCGCGGCGCGGGCGGAGGCGCCGATCGGGCCATCGGGGGCGAGCTGAGCGGCGCGGGTCCAGCCGGTTTTGGCTGCCGCTTCGTCGCGTGCCACGGCGGCGATATTGCCGGCTTCGAGCTGGACCGAGGCGTCGTCGCCGGCCTTTTCCACGGCCTTTGCGATATGCTCGCGCGCCAGCGGGATGTTACCCGTGCGGCGGGCGAGGTTGGCGGAAAGCAGCCACGCCATCGGGTCTTTCGCCGCATGGACAAGCGCCTTGTCGAGGTCGCTGCGCGCTCCGGCAAGGTCGCCCGATGCGACGAGGGCGCGGGCGCGGTCGAGATGGGCTTCGCCGAGTTCGAGCCCCTCGAGCGTGCCGGTGGCGAGCGCGGCGTCGAGCACGGTGCGCGCCTTGGCTGCCTCCCCGGCGGCGAGCCAGGCATTGCCGGCCTGCGCCCAATACTTGGATGCGCGGCGATCGCGCGCGACTTCGGCCTCGCGCGCGGCGGTTTCGAATGCGCCGCCCGCACTGACCCAGCGCTGTTGCCGGGCATAGGCCATGCCGCGGCACTGCTCGGCGAGGAAGCGCCCGTCCGCCATGCGCCAGCGATTGGCTTCGGCGATGCCCGCTGCAGGATCGTCCACGGCGAGTTCGACGCAGCGTTCCCAGCGCTGCTCCTCGGGCGAGGGCGGGCCGACGGGGGTGGTCTGGGCTGCGGCGGCGAGAAGGAGGAGCATCATGATGTGGGGAGTAGGTCCTCAAGGGTGCGCAGGATCAGGGCGATGTCCTGCGGGCGCGACAGGCGGTGGTCGCCGTCCTTGACGAGAAGTGTCTGCACATCGTCTGAACGCAGCAGGCCGGCGAGCGTGACGCTGCGCGCCCATGGCACGTCGGGGTCGCGCTGGCCGTGGATCAGGCGCGCGGGCATGGGCAGGTCGATCGGTCCGTGCATCAGCCGGTTCGCCTCGCCCGAGGACCAGAAGGCGCGGGTGGTGACGGTCGGCTGTGGCGAATAGTCGGACGGCTGTTCGAGGCGGCCTTCGTTGAGCAACGTCATCTTCTGCGCCTGGGTAAAGCCCCAGTCGGTGAAGTCGGGGGCGGCGGCGATGCCGATCATGCCCGCGATCCGATCGGGCCGCGCCTTTGCCACCAGCAGCATGATCCACCCGCCCATCGAGGACCCGACGAGGATGACCGGTCCGTCGATCAGGCGGTCGATCAGCAACAGCACGTCGTCGCGCCAGCTTGCCAGCGTCTGATCCTCGAACGCGCCTTCGCTCTCGCCGCATCCGGCATAGTCGAAGCGCAGGAAGGCGCGGCCGTTGGCCTGCGCCCATGCCTCGATCGCGACCGCCTTGCTCCCGCTCATGTCGGAGGCATAGCCGGGGAGGAAGACGATCGTCGGCCCGGTGCCGGGGCTGTGGCGATAGGCGAGGCGGTGGCCGGCGGTGTTGATCATGGGAGGGGTCTTAGAGGGCATCGGCAAGTTTTGCGACCTTCACTCCCCTCCCTGAAAGGGAGGGGTTGGGGGTGGGTGCGCGCGTCGGCGCGCCGAACAGACTCAAACTGGCCGCGCAGCAAAACAGCGGCAATCGAGGCATCGAGCCTCGCTTGCCGCTAAACCCACCCCTAGCCCCTCCCTTTCAGGGAGGGGAATTGAAGGTCGATACAGCTTCGCCGATTGAACCATGACGCGCGTGTCCCGCGTGGCTAGGGTGACGCGATGGACGATCGCCCGCTTCCCCTTCTCTTCGGCGCGCATCTGGCGCGGGATCGGCGGCGGTCGGTGCATACGGTGCGGGCTTATGAGGCGAGCGCGGCGCGGTTGATTGCGTTTTTGTCGGGGCATTGGGGCGGGGCGGTCGATCGTGCGGCGCTGACCAAGGTGAGCGCTGCCGATCTGCGCGCCTATCTGGCGCATCGGCGCAATGATGGGATCGGCAATGCCAGCGCGGCGCGCGAGTTGTCGGCGGTGCGGGCGTTTCTGACCTTTGCGGGCGGTGAGGAGGCGGAGTTGCCCCGGCTGCGCGGGCCGCGCGTGCGCAAGGGCGTGCCGCGCCCGGTGTCGCCCGATGAGGCAGTGGCGCTGGCCGAGGAGGTGGCGGACGATGCGCGCGAGCCGTGGATCGGCGCGCGCGACCTGGCGGTGCTGCTGCTGCTTTATGGCGCGGGCCTGCGGATCGGTGAGGCGATGGCGCTGACCGGCGCGGCGCTGCCGCTGGGGGAGACGCTGCGGGTCACGGGCAAGCGCGACAAGACCCGGATCGTGCCGCTGTTGCCGCAGGTGCGCGCGGCGGTGGAGGAGTATGTGCGGCAATGCCCCTATGGCACCGCGCCCGGCGCAGCGTTGTTTCGCGGCGCGCGTGGCGGGCCGCTCGATCCGGCGCTGGTGCGGCGCGCGGTGCGGGCGGCGCGGGTGCGGCTGGGGCTACCCGAGCGGACCACGCCGCATGCGCTGCGCCACAGCTTTGCGACGCATCTGCTGGGGCGCGGGGCGGATCTGCGTGCGCTGCAGGAATTGCTGGGCCACGCCAGCCTGAGCTCGACGCAAATCTATACCGCGGTCGACGCGGCGCACCTGCTCGACGTCTATCGCAACGCCCATCCGCGCGCGTGAGTCCGGAACCCTTTCCCCGCTCGCCCATTGGGGTCGCGGGATAGCAGAACAGGAGAGACGAGATGATCCGGACCGGATGCGCGATTGCCGCGCTTGCACTGACCGCAGCGTGCGGCGGTGGCACCACCAATACGGCGGCGCCCGCCAATGACGCGATGATGATGGAGAATGTCGCGCTGCCGATCGAAAATGGCAGCGTCGCCAGCGAAAGCGCGACGGCAGCTTTGGCCATGGCGGACGGCAGCGCGGCGGGTAGCGCGGTTGCGACCGCGACTCCGGAAGGGCTGACCGTGACCGTTTCGGTGACCGGCATCACCCCGGGTGAGCATGGCGTGCATGTCCATATGACCGGCAAGTGCGACGCGCCCGCCTTCACCACTGCGGGCGGCCATTGGAACCCGGCCTCGACCCAGCACGGGCTCGACAATCCGCAGGGCGCGCATGCCGGTGACATGCCGAACTTGAATGTCGCTGATGACGGCACCGGGACGCTGAGCTTCACGCTGCGTTCGGGCACGATGGCGCAGCTGCTCGACGCCGACGGATCGGCGTTCGTGGTTCATGCGGGCAAGGATGATCAGAAGACCGACCCATCGGGCGATAGCGGCGACCGCGTTGCATGCGGCGTGTTCGCGGCGGGATGACCTAAGGCGTTACGAGCCGGTCAGCGCGTAGCGTTCGACCGGCTCGTAGCTGGCCCCGGCGCTGCCGAGATGGCTTTCGTAGAGCGTCATGTGCGCGATCGAAAAGTCCGCGCTGCTCAGCGCGGCGTGGCGGGCGAGGAAGCCGTCGACCGGGCCAGCCGATCCGGGAAGCCGCGCCAGGGTGATGTGCGGGACATAGGCGCGATGTTCGGGCTCAAGCCCCGCCCGGATCAGCGCCTGATCGACCTTTTTGTGCAGGATTGCGAGTGGTTCGCGCGGCGCGACCCCGGCCCACAGCGCGTTGGGCCTGCCGCGTGTGTCGAACATCCCACAGCCCGACAGGCGCAGCGCGGGCAGGTCGAATCGGATGCTGGTCAGCGCGGCGGCGACATCGTCGGCGGTGCGCGAATCGACCTCGCCGATATAGCGCAGGGTCAAATGAAGCTGGTCATCGTCCTGCCAGCGGGCGCCATCGACCCCGTCCATCAGGTCGATGAGCAGGTCACGAATCGCGGCTGGAGGCCGCAGGGCGACGAACAAACGGTGCATGCGGAGCGCGTTAACCCACTTCGTCAGAGTCGGCGATTCCGGTTTTCCTTGAATCTGGCTCTACAAAGCATGATATTCGGTAACATCCGGGCGGCCGATATCCAGAGACCGCCGGGCAAAGGAGTTTGAGATGGCTAACTGGTCTGACCCCCACACGACCGCCGCGCCGTACGCGACGGCCGCAGGTACGCGGGATAGCGCCGCGTATGATGCGGGGCTGCGGTCCTACATGCTTTCGGTTTACAACTATATGGCGTCGGGCGTGCTGCTCAGCGGCATCGTCGCACTGATGTTCAGCTGGGGCGGTCGCGAATCGATCGCCTATTCGGTGTTTTCCAGCGGCGGGCCGCTGGTCTGGCTGATCATCCTGTCGCCGCTGGCGATCGTGCTGGCGATGAGCTTTGGGCAGAACAAGTTTTCGACGCCCGCTCTGCAGGGGATGTTCTGGAGCTTCACGGTCCTGATGGGCCTTTCGCTCTCGACCCTGCTGCTGCGTTACACCGGGACGTCGGTCGCGCAGGCGTTCTTCGCCGCCGCAGCCGGTTTCGCGGGTCTGAGCCTGTACGGCTACACGACCAAGAAGGACCTGTCCGGCATGGGCAGCTTCCTGATCGTCGGCCTGATCGGCATCATCGTTGCGTCGGTGATCAACATCTTCACCCAGTCGAGCACCCTGTCGCTGATCATCAGCATCGCGGGCGTGCTGATCTTCGCGGGTCTGACGGCGTATGACACGCAGCGGATCAAGAGCATGTATCAGTATGTCGCCGGCACCGACATGATCGGCAAGGCAGTGATCATGAGCGCGCTGACGCTGTATCTGGACTTCATCAACATGTTCCAGTTCATCCTCAGCCTCATCGGCACCTCGCGCGACTGATCGCTGCGTCAGGACTGATTTGCGGAAGGGCCCGGCCAGCAATGGTCGGGCCTTTCTGCGTTTCGGGAGCGGAACGCAGTTCGTTGGGCGGGCGTTGTGATGGTCCACCCCATTGGGAGCAGGATCATGGAAGACCACAAGCAGCGCGGCGACGCCGGGACCGACGAGAGCATCGCGGAACGGCTGGAGAAGAACCCCGAGAGCAAGCAGGCGCGGCTGGACCGCGCGCTGGATGAATCGATGGATGCGTCCGACCCGCCTTCGGGGACGCAGCCGATTCATGCGCACGAAGCGCCGACCTCGACCGGTTATGATGCCGAGAAAGAAGCCGAGCTGGCGAAGCAGAAGGACGAGGCGGAGTAGGGTACTTCCACCCCCGTTTGCCCTGATGACCAGGTCGCCAAAGCCCCCGGCTTTGGCTGAAACGTCCGGGGGACGTTTCACCTGGTCATTGTCGAATGGCGGCTACTGACAGCGGTGGCTTCGGCCCTTCGAGAGGCTCAGGGCAAACGGCGGTGTTTCCGTCCTAACGCTTCATCACATCCAGCGCCGCAGCAGTCATCGCTTCCGCGGCGGTGCCGATGACCTTTTCCGCATCGGGCGCCCATTTGGGACTGTGGAGCGAGGGAAGGCCGGCGCCGCCATTGGCCTGTGCCTTGTCCCACGCGTCCTGCGGAACGCCGCCTACCCAATAGATCACCGCCTTCACCGACGGATCGGCGATCGGGTAACGGCCGAAATCCTCGCCCGCCATCGTGGGGGCGATGTCCTGCACCCGCGCCTCGCCGAAGCGCGCGGTAAACAACGTCTCGAGCTGCCCCGCAAAGATAGGGTCGCTGACAGCCGGCGGGGTGAAGGGTTCGCGCACGGTGACAATCGGCATGCGATCCTCCGGCACGCCCGCCGCGATCGCTTCACCTTTCGCGATGCGCGCGATGCCGTCGAGCAGCTGCTTGCGCACTTCGGGGGTGTAGGCGCGCACGGTGAGCAGGAGCAGCGCCTGATCCGGGATGATGTTGTGGCGGGTGCCGCCCTGGAAGCTGCCGACCGTCACTACGGCGGAGTCGAGCGGGTCGATCTCGCGCGCTACCAGCGTCTGGAGCGCCGAGACGATGCGCGCGCCCAGCACGATCGGGTCCTTGGTCGTCGCCGGGTAAGCGCCGTGACCGCCGACGCCCTTCACCACGATATCGACCGAATCGACGCTGGCGAAGGTCGGGCCGCTGCGGATGCCGATCGTCCCGGCGGGAAGCGCGGCGCTGTTGTGGAAGGCGATGGCGTGGGTCGGCTTGGGGAAGCGGGTGTAGAGCCCGTCCTTGAGCATCGCGAGCGCGCCAGCGCTATTTTCCTCGGCGGGTTGTGCGATCATCACCACCGTGCCGCGCCACTGGTCCTTCATCGCCGCGAGGTTGCGCAGCGTGCCGACCCAGGCGGTCATATGGGTGTCGTGCGCGCAGGCGTGCATGACGCCGCTCTCGACCCCTTCGGGCGTGCGCGTGCGGACCTTCGAGGCGAAGGGGAGGCCGGTTTCCTCGGTCACCGGAAGACCGTCCATATCGGCGCGGATCATCACCACCGGGCCGTCGCCATTTTTCAGCACCGCAACGACGCCGGTCCCGCCGACCTGTTCGGTGACGGTGTAGCCGGCCTTGCGCGCTTCGGCGGCGAGCTTGGCCGCGGTCTTGACCTCGGCGAGGCTGACCTCGGGGTTGGCGTGGAGGTCGCGATACAGCGTCATCAGCGACGGCAGCTCGCGCGTGGTGGCGTCGCGGACGCTGTCGGCGGCAGCTGGGGTGGCGAGCGCGAGCGCGAGCGTCGCGGCGGTGGCGGCAAGGAGGGTCTTCATGGCGATACCCTAGCCCGACCCCGCAGCGACGCAACGGCCAAGAGGGATTAGCCCGCCGGGACCATCTCGATCACGTCGAGCTGCGATTCGAAACTGGGATAGGGCAGCACCAGCCGCCAGCGGCCGATGGCGACGCGTTCGATATAGCCGGCCATGTCGCGCTTGCGGTCCTGGCTATAGGTCAGCGCTCTGGTCTCATCGCCGAGTTCGAGCGCGCCGAGGAAGATGACGCGCGCGTCGGATTCGGCATAGAGCGTACCCGAGGGGCGCTGATCGCCCTCCAGCACCGCGAACACCGGCATCTCGCCTTCGCGCCCGATGCGGCAGCGTGCCCAGGGGAGCATCGCGAAATTGCGCAGATCCTCGCGCCGCGCGCCGAGCTTGAAGGTGCGGCAGCGATAGTCGCCGGCCGGCGGTATGGCGTTGGCCATCGCCCGGTCGGGTTCGAACAGCGCGCCCTCGCGTTCGATGACGCCAGTGTCGGCGGTGCGGGCGGCGGGCAGGGCGGCGACCCATGCCTTGCGCCAGTCGCGCAGCCGGTCGCGGTCCTGATCGGTGGTGACGGCGCGCCAGCGCGTCTCCGGCGGGGTTTCGACCAGGCTGAGGCCGTCGCGGGCGCAACCCGTGAGCGCGGCTCCGGCGAGCAGGGCGAGGAGCGTGGCGCGGGTCATGCGGCGGTCCACCCACCGTCCATCGCATAGTTCGCGCCGGTGATCGAACGCGCCGCATCGCCGCACAGGAACAGCGTCAGCGCCGCGACCTGTTCGGGAAGGACGAACTCCTTGGTCGGCTGGGCGGCGAGCAGGACGTCGTTCATCACCTGCTCGCGCGTCATCCCGCGCGCCTTCATCGTGTCGGGGATCTGGTTCTCGACAAGCGGCGTCCAGACATAGCCGGGCGAGATGCAGTTGACGGTGATGCCGTCGGTCGCGGTTTCGAGCGCGATCGTCTTGGTCAGGCCGGCCACGCCATGCTTGGCGGCGACGTAAGCGGACTTGTTGGGGCTGGCGACGAGCGAATGCGCCGAGGCGGTGTTGATGATGCGGCCCCATTGCGCCGCCTTCATATGCGGCACCGCGGCGCGCATCATGTGCCAGGCCGAGGACAGGTTGATCGCGATGATCGCGTCCCATTTCTCAGTCGGGAACTCCTCGATCTTTGCAACATGCTGGATGCCGGCATTGTTGACGATGATGTCCGGCCCGCCGAGTTCGGCATGGCAGCGTTCGACCATGGCATAGATCGCGTCGGGCTTGCTCATGTCGGCGCCGTCGTACAGCGCCTTTGCCCCGCTGATCCTCTCAAGCCCCGCGCGCTCGGTCTCGATCGCGGCGGCATCGCCGAACCCGTTGATCATCACGCTCGCGCCCTCGGCGGCCAGCGCCTTGGCGATGGCGAGGCCGATGCCGGAGGTGGAGCCGGTGACGATGGCGGACTTGCCCTTGAGGAACATGGGATACTCCTGATTAGCGTTTGGTCAGGTCGAAGGCAGCGGTGCGGCCGTCGGCGATGTTGCTGGCGATCAGGCGGGCATTGGCCATGGTGCGCGCCACATCGTCGCCGCCAGCCTGCCAATGTTCGCGCATCGAGCGCGCGGAAAATTCGAAGTCGCGGCTGCCGCCCTCCCACGCATTGGCGCGGTAGATCAGGTGGACGAGGCTGACCGGCTTTTCGTCCGCCGCCTTGCGCAGCGCTGCGACGTCGGGATCGTCGGCGAGGCTGTCCGGCAGCTTGGCGAGCACCTTGCGGATCAGCTCGCGCTCCTTGCGCAGCTTGAGCCGCTCGTCGCTGACCTGGCGGGTGCGGCTGGAGAAGCGGATTTCCTTTTCGCGCGCCATCACGTCGGTGATGGTGTGCGGCATCGGCGCGGCGGCGGAGAACAGGTCGACCTGAAACACCAGCATCGCACTTTGCTGATGGTCGAGGACATGGATCAGCGGGGTGTTCGAGACGATGCCGCCGTCCCAGTAGAACTTGCCGTCGATCTCGACCGGGGGCAGGCCCGGCGGCAGCGCGCCCGAGGCCATGATGTGGCGCGCGTCGATGCGGTCGGTGGTGGTGTCGAAATAGCGGAAATTGCCGCTCTCGATCTCGACCGCGCCGACCGACAGGCGCACCGGGCCGGTGTTGAGCAGATCCCAGTCGATCAGCGAATCGAGCGTCTCGCGCAGGGCCGCGCTGTCATAATAGCTGAGCGCGGCGCAACTGCCGGGCGTCGCGAGAAAGGGCGGGACGGTGCGTGGGTGGAAGAAGCCGGGGACGCCCTGCATCAGCACCGCTGCGGCGGACCATTCATGGACGAGCTCGCGCACCTGATCCTGCGGGAAGATCGGGAAGCTGGGCAGGCCGCTGGTGACGCGGCTCCAGAATGCGTCGAGCCGTTCGACCCGGCGTTCGGGCGGGTTGCCTGCGACGATCGCGGCATTGATCGCCCCGATCGAGATGCCGGCGACCCAGTCGGGTTCGATGTCCGCGATCGCCAGCGCCTCGATCACCCCGGCCTGATAGCTGCCGAGCGCGCCGCCGCCCTGGAGCACCAGCGCAACGCAGCCGGGGAGGGGGAGCGGGGCGTCGCGGCCCACTTTCCTGCTTCGCTGTGGATCGGCGTCGGCCATGGCGAACATGTGGTGCAACGCGGCGCGAAGGGCAATGCGGGATTCTTCATGCAACGCGATGCCGCTTGGGGCATTGTGGCGGGAAGGAAACGATAAAAGGGGATGGGCCATGCGGCTCGACGATCTCGATCCCAGCAACAATGTCCGCGATCTGGGCTCGGGCGGTGGCGGCGGTTTTGGCGGCGGGGGTGGCAACATCCTGTTCGCGCTGCTGCCGATGCTGCTGGGTAGCCGCCTTGGCTGTGGCACGATCGCACTGATCGGCATTGGTGCGGCGATCTTCATGACGCTGGGTGGTGGCGGCGCGTTGCTGAGCGGCGGCGGCGGCACGACCGGCAGCGGCGGGCAGCAGGTCGCGCAGCAAAAGGCGTGCGACACGCCCGAGGAATTGCAGGCATGCCGCGTGATGACCAGCACCGAGCAGACCTGGACCAAATTGTTCGCGGCAGACGGGCAGCGTTACCCCGCGCCGGTGCTCAATTTTTATGAGGGTGGCGTGCAGTCGGGTTGCGGTCAGGCGACCTCAGCGGCGGGGCCGTTCTATTGTCCGGCGGATCGCGGCATCTATCTCGACACCGCGTTCTTCCGCGAGCTGGCGACGCGGTTCGGCGCGGCGGGCGACTTCGCGCAGAATTACGTGATCGCACATGAGGTCGGCCACCATATCCAGAACGTCACCGGCACGATGGAGCAGGTGCGCGCACGCCAGGCGCGGATGAGCCAGGCCGAGGGCAATGCGCTGTCTGTACGGGTCGAGCTTCAGGCGGATTGCTACGCTGGCGTCTGGGCGGCGCAGAATCGCGACCGGCTGGAAGCGGGCGATATCGAGGAAGGGCTGCGCGCGGCCGAGGCGATCGGCGACGACACGCTGCAGAAACAGGCGCGCGGGACGATCGTGCCCGAGAGCTTTACCCATGGCACGTCGGCACAGCGCATGAAGTGGCTCAAGCGCGGGCTTGAGAGCGGCAGCCCGGCGGCGTGCGACACGTTCAGCGGCGCGGTATGAGCATGATCCGATGAGCGTCGCATTCCGTCGTGAGAGCGACGAGGAGCATAAGGAGCCTCGTTTCGAACTGCCGATCCCGTCGGGGCCGAACATCGTCACCGCGCGGGGTCGCGCATTGATCGACGATCAGGTGCGCGATCTTGAGGCGCAGCTGGATGGGCTGGAGGGGGACGAGGCGCGCGCGCCGCTGCTGCGCGACCTGCGCTACTGGCATACGCGGCAGACGACGGCGGAAGTCGCCGCGCTGCCCGAGGCGGGCGTGGCGGCGATCGGCTCGCGCGTGCGCTTTCGCATGGGCGGGCGCGAGCGGGCGATCGACATTGTCGGGCATGACGAAGCCGATCCCGCGGCGGGCCGCATCGCGTTCCAGGCCCCGCTCGCCGCGGCGATGATCGGCGCCGAAGTCGGGGAGCTGATTGACTTTAATGGCCGGGCCGAGGCGATCGAAATCCTGTCGGCCGAGCCGATTTGCGACTGACGGACGACCCCGCGCGCGGCGGGTGGCGCGGCGTCTTTGCCGTTGCAAAGCGCGAGACGGAAAGCTAGATCGTCCGCCGTTCGGCGGTGCCGGACGTGGAGCGGGGCTGTAGCTCAGATGGGAGAGCGCTGCAATCGCACTGCAGAGGTCAGGGGTTCGATTCCCCTCAGCTCCACCAATCCAGAGAAACCTGCACGGTAAACCATCCCTTCGGGGGGCGACCCAGAGCCTGTGGGCGGGGGAGCTCCGTCTCGATCAGTCTCGCGACGAAGCCTTGGGCCCGGCTTGAAATTCCCGCCGCCGGTGCATGGATCCACACGATATGGCGCCGGCTCAGGCCGTGGGAATGGTCCCGCCATCGATGACATATTCGGTACCGGTGATCGTCCCCGCTTTGTCCGATGCCAGAAAGGCGATCAGATTGGCGATCTCCTCCGGCTCCGACGCACGACCGATCGGGACGCCGCCAAGCGAATTCATGATCATTCGCTTCCCCCCTTCGACGTCAACACCATGTTCGGTCGCAAGACGTTTAGCGAGGTCCACGGAACTCTCGGTAGCGATCCAGCCCGGCGACACGCGGACCACCCGGACCCCTTTGGGCGAGACTTCCTTCGACAGGCTCTTGCTGTAGGTCGATAGTGCCGCCTTGGCCGCAGCGTAGGCGGTGGTTGCCTCGGGAAGCGGCAATTCCCGCTGGATCGAGGTGACGTGGATCACCACGCCCGATCCCCGGTCCGTCATCGCCGGTAGCAAGGCCCGGTCGAGGCGGACCGCTGGCATCAGGTTGAGGGCGATTTCGCGGCGCCATTGGCTGTCATCGAGCGCGCGGTAGCCACCCGCCGGAGCGGACGATCCGCCGAGCATATGGACAACGACGTCGACACCGCCGAGCTGATCATGGACTGCATCAGCGACGGCGGCGCAGCCCTCGGCGGTGGTGAGGTCGGCGGCGACGAACTGCGCGTCCGGCATGTGCGCGGGCCTGCTGCGCGCGGTGGTCAGCACCTGCGCACCGAGCGCGCGGAACAGGGCAACCGTCGCCGCGCCCGCCCCGCGCGTGCCCGAGGTGATGAGCGCCCGCTTCCCTGCAAGGGTGATGAACGGCGTCATGGGACGATCTCCAGCTGAGCGATGCTGTCGCCATCGAGCACGAAGCAATAGCGCAAATCGACCGGGCTGCCGGGAAAATTGCCGACGAGATGGCTGGTGACGATGATGCGGCCATCGTCACCAGCAACGTCGAATGGTTCGACGGTATAGCTGTATTGGGTGGACGCATTTGCCATCCACTGGCAGATGGCATCGCGGCCGACATAGCGGTTGCCCTCATCGATCACGACGGCTTCCGGCATGAAGCATTCGGACGTCGCCTGGGGCTGGCCCTTTCTGTCGGCGGCGAAATACGCCGCGATCGCTTTGGGCAGTTGCACGGGCATGGTCATTCTCCTCGCGGCCCGGCGCGGACATCGCGCGGTTCCACGCAGATGGCGCTTTACGGTCGTTCAGATAACCGGGATAAAGTGGGACAAGGAGTTTCGGATTTCGGGACAATGGCCGGATATAGTCTGCACGAGCTTGACGCCGTTCTCGCCATCGCCCGCCGCGGATCGTTCCGCGCGGCGGCGATCGATCTGGGCATGTCGGCCACAGCACTCAGCAACGCGATCGCGAAGCTGGAGGGGCGATTGGGCGTTCGGCTGTTCAACCGGACGACGCGCAGTGTGTCGCTGACCGAGGCGGGGCACCACTTCGTTGACCAGATGACGCCAGCGCTGCGCGACATTCATCTGGCGCTCGACGGTGTGCGGTCGCAACAGCATACGCCATCCGGGACGTTGCGCATCAACAGCTTCGCGACGGCGGCGCGCGAAATGCTGGTGCCGCTGGTGCTGGAGTTCCTGAAGCGCTTTCCTGAGGTCAGCATCGATCTGGTCACCGAAGGCGCACTCACCGATATCGTGGCCAACGGGTTCGACTTCGGGATTCGCAGCCGGGATCTGGTTCCCTCCGACATGATCGCCATCCCGATCGGTCCGGCCCGCCGCTATGCCGTCGTCGCCGCGCCGGCCTATCTTGCGGACCGGCCCTTTCCGCGTGTTCCGCTCGATCTGCTGACCCATTCCTGCATCCGAATCCGGTTGCCCAATGGGTCGATGTATCGCTGGCCGTTTCAGAAGGACGGCCAGCCGATCCAGCTGGACGTCGAGGGACCGATCATTTTGGACGAAGCGAGCGTCGCACGCATCGCCGTGCTGGAAGGAGTCGGGATCGGGTTCTTCATGGAATCCGACGTGCGCGCGGATATCGAAGCGGGGCGGATGGTACCGTTGTTGCAGGAATGGACGCCTGTGCTGGCGCCACTCTGCCTCTATTACCCCAGCCGTCGAAATCCGCCCGCCGCGTTCAAGGTGTTCGTCGATCTGGCGCGCGAACGATCGCGCGCATTCCGGCACGGCTAAGGCGGCGGCATCAGGCCGGGGCGAGCCCGCCCTGGAGCGCAGCAATCCGGCTCAGCGCGGAAGTGATTGCCGCCTCTCGCTGGTCCGGTCCAAAGGCGACCCCTTCGGCGATCACGAACTCGGGCTGCGTGATACCGATGAAGCCCAACATCGCGCGCAGATGCGTTTCGGCATGTTCCATCGCGGCTGCAGGACCGTCAGAATACTGGCCACCGCGCGCCAGCGCGACGAAGACGCGCTTGCCGCCGGCCAGGCCTTCGACGCCATCCTCGGCGTAGCGGAAGGTCTTGCCCGAAACGAGGATGTGGTCGAACCAGCCCTTGAGCTGTGTCGGGATGCCGAAATTGTACATCGCGGCACCAATCACCACGACGTCTGCGGCAAGAAATGCGTCGAGCGTGGCTGCGGCCTCGGGCGTGGCGAAGCCAGGCAGCGTCAGATGCGGCAGCGGCTGGGCGCCGAGGTCGCGGTAGGATAGCTCAAGTTCGCCGGACGACCGGCGCAGCGCGTCGACAATCGCGGCGGACATGGTGCGGCTGACGGAAGTGTCGCCTTGGATCGATGAATCGAGATGAAGTAGGTGCATGGGGCCTGTTCCTGTCTTACGTGGCCCACACCACGTAGAGTGCCCCTTCGGCCGGCCAAGAACGCATATTTTCGGGACCTAGTCACATGGACATGACCGCCCCCGCCGCCCACGATCCCGCCAGGTGTCGGGACATCGCGCGTCATCTGGGATGGATCGGGGATCGATGGACCTTGCCGGTCGTGGTCGTCCTCGCGACGGGGACGCTATGCTTCAACGGGCTGCGCCGGGCGGTGGCGGGGATCTCGCAACAGATGCTCACCCGTACGCTGCGCCGGCTCGAACGCGATGGCGTGGTGACCCGAACGGTGCACCCCACAGTTCCGCCGATGGTCGAATATGCGCTGACCCCGTTGGGTCATTCGCTGGCCGCGCTTGGCCAGGATCTGGGCCGCTGGGTGGTGGATCACGAACGGACGATCCATGCCAGCCAGGCTGAGTTCGATGCCAGGGCGACCGCAGACTAGGGTCTGCGAAGGTCGCGCGCATGGCTCGGGCATAAATGCCCTGGCCATGCGCGCCGGGGCTCAGCTGTTCCCCGCGATGTTGAGAGTGACCTCGATATTCCCACGCACCGCGTGCGAGTAGGGACATACCGTGTCGGCTTCCGCCACCAGCGCTTCGGCGTCGGCCCGATCGAGGCCGGGAAGCAAGATGTCGAGCGTCACGGCAAGGCCAAAGCCCTTGTCCGCGCGTGGCCCGATGCCGACCGTCGCGCTGACGCTGGCATCATTGGGCAATCGGGCATGGGTGCCCTGAGTGCCAACGAACTTCATCGCGCTCAGGAAGCAGGCGGCATAGCCAGCTGCGAACAGCTGTTCCGGGTTGTTGCCCTGGCCGTTGCCGCCCAGTTCCTTGGGCGTTGCCAGCGCGACTTCGAAGGCACCGTCATCGGTACGCGCCTTGCCATCGCGTCCGCCGGTGGCGGTGGCGCGGGTGGAGTAGAGAATCTTGGTCATTTCAGTCTTCCTTTCTGGTGGAGCGATCAGCGGGCAAAGCTGCTGCGCAGGCGCGCGGCGCCCTGGGCGATGGCGGCACGGGCGGGTTCGCTGCCGGCCAGTGCGTTGAGCATCACGAAGTCATGGATCGTGCCGTTGTAGCGGGTAACCGCGACCGGCACGCCCGCTTCGATCAGACGGCGGCCATAGGCTTCGCCCTCATCGCGCAGCAGGTCGTTTTCGGCGACGATTACTGTGGCGGCAGGCAGGCCCTTCAACTGGTCGAGCGTGGCGCGCAGCGGGAAGGCAAGCACATCCTTGCGGCGGTCGGCGGGGTAGTTCGCCTCAAGGAAGTAATCCATCGCGCGGCGGGTCAGGAACGGGCCGTTGCCGAACGCGCGGTAGGACGCGTTGTCCGACACATCATCCGTCACCGGATAGAAAAGCAGCTGATGCCCGATCTTTGGCCCGGCGCGATCCTTGGCCATCATCGTGACCGCAATCGCCATGTTGCCGCCGGCGCTGTCGCCCGCCACCGCCAGTCGCGACGGGTCGATGCCGAGCGAGGCGCCGTGCGATGCGACATGGTCGAGCGCGGCATAGGCCTGTTCGTTGTTGATCGGGTAGCGGACCTCCGGTGCGTTGTCATATTCGACGAACACCACCGCAGCGCGGGCCTGCACCGCCAGTTCGCGGATCAAATGGTCGTGGGTGTTGCGATTGCCCATCACCCAGCCGCCGCCGTGATAATAAAGGACGGCGGGGAGCGCGCCTTTGGCGTCGGCCGGGCGCACGATTCGCACGCGGACCTGTCCCGTGGGGCCGATCTTCCAGACAAGATCCTGCGTGTTGGTCGCAGCGGAGGCGGCGACCTTGTCGGCCTGCACGCTCGCCAGAACGGCGCGGGCGTCGGCATAAGGAAGGTCGTAGATCGGCTTTCCTGCGGCGGCGGCATCGGCGAACGCCTTGGCCGACGGTTCGAGCGTCTGCGCCGAAATGGGGGCAGCCGACAGGGCCAGCAGTGCGGTGGAAGCGAGAGCAGCGAGGCGAGGCATGGTGTGCATGATCAAGGTCCCTTATTTGAGTCGGACACGATTAGATCGTGTGCGATCTAAATAGCGGGGCGATTCACACTGTCAACCCTTGCGATTAAATCGCGTGCGATTTATTGTCCGCAGTATGACTGATACGCTCCCCCCCGCCTCCGAAGGCGAACCGCTCGACCAGTTCCTGTGTTTCTCGGTCTATGCCGCCGGGCTCGCATTCAATCGCGTCTACAAGCCGCTGCTCGACCGGTTCGGCATCACCTATCCGCAATATCTCGCGCTGGTGGCGTTGCGTGGCGCGGACGGCCAGACAGTGAGTGCGCTCGGCGCAAAGTTGCATCTGGAGTCGAACACCCTCACCCCGCTCATCAAGCGTCTTGAAGCCGCCGGGCTGGTGACGAGAACGCGCGACAAACAGGATGAGCGGGTCGTCCGGCTTGCGTTGACCAATGCGGGCCGCGGTCTGACCGACGAGGCGCTCGGTTGCATTCCCGCTGCGGTTCTGGAGGCGACGGGAATGCGTCCTGAGGAGTTGCAGGCGCTGAACCACAAGCTGGCGTCACTGGGCGCAGCGCTCAGGAGCGACGGGGCCGCCTCAGGCGGAAGCGGCGGCTGACCGGCTCCAACCCAGCCATTGTGAGTCCTCTGCGAAGCGTGGCCTTCAGCCCAACGCTGTGAACCGGAAATCGCTGAACTTTGCCGTTCCGGCGCCCGCAGAATAGAGTCCCGGGCGGAGCATGAGGAAACCGCCGCGGACATTGTGGTGGTACCCCGATACCTCCATGCCGCGATCAAAGCGGTGCCAGGTCTTTCCGCCATCGGCGCTGGTGTCATAGGTGACGATGTGGCGGTCGTTGGTCACGCGCATCCGCATCTTGCGCCCGTGCGGATTGGCGGGGCGGCCGCGTTCGATGCCGTACTGGTGGGTGACGAAGCGCTTTTCATCGAAGCCGAGGCCGCAATAGAGCTTGTCGTCGTAGAACAGGATGAGGCCGGCGGTGCCGCCCGGTGCGATCTCGATATCGCATTCGAAGCGATAGGCGGGGTCGCCGGCGATCAGCAGCAATGGCGCGGAGCTGGACGGCGCGGTGCCGCGTGCGTCGAGGTGGAGGACATTGTTCGCGACGCGCGCACGGCTGCGCTCATCGGGGGCGGGGCGGAAGAAGTTCCATTTGGTGCCGATGGCGAGGGTCGAGAAATCGTCCGACAGCGCCATGCCGTGGGGACCGGTCTTGGTCCCGCCTTTGGGCTTGGCCAGCGGCTGCGACAGATCGCCGCCCTTCATTCGGAACCAGCCGTCATCGGTCCACTCGATCGGATCGAGCAATGCCTGACGGCCGAGTGTCCAATAGCCATTCTCGAACCCGTGATAGACGCTCCACCAGTCGCCCGCCGGCCCCTCGACCAATGTCGCATGGCCGCGCGACCACCATTTTTCCTCGAGCGAGGTGGTGCGGACCAGCGGGTTGGCGGGGCAATTCTCCCACGGGCCGTGGATCGAGCGTGAGCGCGCCGCGATAACCATATGGCCGGTCGGCGGACCCGCCGTCCCGCCGACCGCGGTGATCATGTAAAACCAGCCCTTATGGCGGGTGATCTTCGGCCCCTCCGGCGCGAAGCCCTCGACGACCCAGTCCTTGGGATAGCGCCACGGGTCATAGACATGTTCGGGCTCGCCGATGCGGCTGAGGCCGTCGTCGGACATGCGCACGCGGTCGCCGCCGGACAGGAACAGCCAGCGCGATCCGTCTTCGCCCACCGCATGGCCGGGGTCGATATGGTTGGGCAGCTTGAGGTCTACGGGCTCGCTCCACGGCCCTTCGATCTTGTCGGCCCAGATCACCCAGCTGGTGTTCGGCCCCTTGGTCGGGATGTACAGGAAATAGCGGCCATCATGCTTGCACAGTTCCGGCGCCCACACCGAACCGATGTTCTTGGTCAGCGCCGCGCCGACCGGCTGCCAGTTGATCAGGTCGCGCGAGTGCCAGATGACGAGGCCTGGATAGGAATCGAAGGTCGAGAAGGTCATGTAATAGTCCTTCCCGTCCTTGAGGATCGTCGGATCTGGATGGTCGCCCGCCATCAGCGGGTTGAGGAAGCGGCCGTCGCCAAGGTCCGGGATGCGCTGATTGTCGAAGCCGCGCTTCCAGTCGGGGGCTGCTGGTTTCGGGGTCTGCGCCGCCAGCGCCGAAGGAAGGGTCGAAAGCGCGCTGCCGACCGAGGCTGCGCCGATCAGGTCGCGGCGGTTCATACGCATGAGTACTTCCCTTTTGTTCAGACGAGGATGCCGCCGGCCCAGGCAAGAAATAACTCGGGCCATGCGGCGACGGGTTTGCCCAAAGTCTTGCGCAGGCCAAAGCCATGGCCGCCATGGGCGAAGAGATGGGTTTCGACCGGAATGCCCTTCGCCCGCAGTGCCGCGCGGAGCAGCAGGGCGTTCTCGACCGGCACGACATTGTCGTCCTCGGCGTGGAGCAGGAACACTGGCGGGGCGTTGGCGGGGGCGTTGCGGTCGGGCGAATGCGCGGCCTCCCGCGCCGCATCGGCACCGGCCCCGAGCAGCAAGTTGCGCGATCCGGCATGGGCGTGCGGGGCGGTCATGGTGATGACGGGGTAGATCGGGGCAGCGGCATCGGGGCGCGCGCTGTGGCGGTCGGCGGCGTCGACGGGGTCGTACACGCGTGTGTCGAAGCGGGTGAGCAGGTCAGCGCACAGATGCCCGCCGGCGGAAAAGCCCATCGCGGCGACGCGCTGCGGGTCGATGCCATAGCCGCGCGCGCGGTGGCGGATCAGGCGCATCGCGCGCTGCGCATCGGCGAGCGCGACGTTCGGTCCGGCGGCCCAGCCTTCGCCGGGCAGGCGGTAGAAGAGGACGAAGACGGTGAAGCCGCGCGCCGACAGCCAGCGGCCGAGCTCATAGCCCTCTTTATCGATGACGATGTGGCGATAGCCGCCGCCGGGCGTGATCATCACCGCCGCGCCATTGGCGCGATGCGGGCGGAACACGACGAGGCGCGGGCGGGTGATGCCGAGTACCGAGCGATCGGACAGGTCGCGGTCGGTGCTGCGTTCGATGACGGTTTCGAACGGGGGTGTGGCGGGCGGGCCGGGCGCGCCCTTTGGCCACAGGTCGATCGTCTCGGTCGGGTCGGGAAGCCCCGCCGGCCCCGGCGTTCCGGTGGCCGGCGGTGCAGTCTGGCCGCGGGCGGCGGACGCGATCAGCGCCGCGCCGCCCGTGGCGGTCACGAGAAACTCACGGCGGCCGAGCCGAAGGGGAACCTCATCCCCGGCCGCCATGTCCCCTCTCTCGGTCACATCTTGATCCGCGCGCCCACCAGGATCGTGCGGCCGAAATGGTTGTTTTCGTAATTGCGACGCGCAGTGATGTCGGTCCAGCGCTCGCGATAGGCGTCGGTCAGGTTGGTCCCTTCGACCGAGAACTCAAGATAGTCGGTCAGCTTGTAGCGCACCGAGGCATCGACATTGGTGATCGCTTCATAGCCTTCAAAGACGTTGCCGGTGCCCGAACCTGCATCGGTGAAGCCGTCACGATAGCTGACCGAAGCGCGTGCGCTGAACTTGCTGTCCTCATAATAGAGGGTCGCGTTGTACTGCTTCTTCGACAGCCCGTAGAGCGTGTTCTCAAGCGATACCGACGGAAGCGAGCCGCCCGGCGTGGTGGCCGGACCTTGCTGGGTATAGGTGGCCGAGCTGTCGACAAAGGTCGCGTTCACGATGCCGCCAAAGTTCGACAGGAAGCCGGGCAGGAACTTGAACGGCGCCTGCAGCGCGATTTCGACGCCCTCCAGCGATGCGCCGGTGCCGTTGCCGGTGGTCGCGATCGTCCAGATTGGCTGCGACAGCTGCGCGGGGTTGAGTGCTGCGGGAGACGAAGGCACGAGCACCGAGGGCGAGAGCCCGGTTTCGGTGAACGTTCCGGTGCGCGTGATCGAGACCGGGAAGCTCGCCACATCCTTCTTGAACAGCGCGACCGAGAAGATCGACTGCGGCGCGAAATACCATTCGAGCGCAACGTCGAAATTGGTCGCGCGGAACGGCAGCAGGAACGGGTTGCCGCTGGTGACACGATAGTTGAAGCCATCGGCGGATCCGCCCGGCGTCAGGTTGCCGAGCGAGGGACGGGTCATCACCTTAGCGATTGCGCCGCGGATGATGATGTTTTCTGACGGATAGAGCGCGAGGTTGAACGAGGGCAGCCAGTCCTCATAATCGCGCTCCACGGTCACTACGACGCCGCTGTTGATCCCGTAGGACGACTGGTCGGTCCGGACGTAGCGAATGCCGGCGTTCAACGCATAATCGAGCCCGAAGAGCGCGCCCTTGGCATCGAACTGGAGATAGCCGCCGGTGGTCTCTTCGACGACACCGCGATTGTTGCCGACGTCGAGGGCCGCGGTGCGACCGTAGAGGTTGGTGTAGGCTGTGGCAGCTTCGAGGTTCGGTATCAGCCACTGGGTCGTCGTGCCCGAAGGCGCATTGGACCCGGTCAGCGTAAACAGCTCCGAAAGGGCCGCGGTGACGGGGAAGCCGTAGACTGCGGTGGGTCCGAACAGGCTGGTCGGCGAGCAGGTGAGGGTGCCGAGCACGCGATCGACACCGCCATTACCGCACACCGCCGTGTCGCGGGTAAAGGCGACGATGTCGTAGTTATAGCGCCGCCAGACTGCGCCCGCCTTGACCGTGAAGCTCTCGGTCACGTCCCATTCGGTGCGCAGCTGGGCGTTGCGAAACTGGTTGAGCACGTTCGACGGGCGGTCGCGGATTTCAGCAAGCTGGAAGTTTGCCGGGTTGGTGACGCTGGTGCCGAAGGTCAGCGTCGGCGCCTGCATGTTGCGATAGTCGTAGCTATAGCCTTGCGCATCGCGGTCATCGAACACGACCGTGGTTTCGACCGGTACATCCGCGTTCGAGCGCGAATAGCCCCCGATCAGGGTAAAGCGGAACTTGTCGGTGACGTCCTGGTCCCAGCTCGCGCCGATCTGGTAGAATTCGGTCTCGCTCTGCTTGAGGTAATGTTCGGTCCGCACCCATGCGTCGTTGAGCGTCGCAGCGATCATGTTGTTGTTGCTGTCGTAGACCGGATTGACGACGTTGATCGACCGTTCGTTCGAGCGCAGCAGCACTTCGCCCCATTTCTCGCGGCGGTCGGCCTTGAAGTTCGAATACAGCGCGTCGATCGAAACCTGCGTCGCGTCGCTCGGCGACCATTGGATGCTGCCGGTCAGGCCCAGGCGCTCGCGATCATGCGTGACTTCGCCGTAGCGCGGGATGCGCGGGTGGAACGAGGTTGCGGCCTGATTACATGCCGCGCTGGGGACATAGGTGCCGCCGCTGTTGGCGGTAGTCCAGCAGTTGGTGCCATTGACCGAATCGAAGCGCGCCTGTGCCCAGCGTACGGTGTTGTTGCCGATCTCCTTGGTCGTCGTCTTCTGATAGGCAGCCGAGATCGAGGCGCCGAGCGTTCCGTCGGGCGACTTCCATCCGATCAGACCGGCGGCGCGCGGGCCCCAGGTGTCGGAGAGGTCGTTGTAGCTGCCCTGTGCCGAGGCGGCGAAGGTGAAGCCGTACTTGCCCTTCAACGGATTGCCGGTGTTGAGATCGACGACGGCGCCGAGCGACCCTTCATCGAGGTCCGCCGAAGCGGTCTTGTGGACGACAATCGAGCTGAACAGTTCGGATGCGAACACGTTAAAGTCGAATGCGCGGTCGCGGTTCGAGGCGGCGCCGTCATGGCTGGTGGTGATCGTCTCGAGCCCGTTGACCCGGACGCGGGTGAATTGCGAACCAAGGCCGCGCACCGTGATTGCGCGCCCTTCGCCGCCGTCGCGCTGGATTGCGATGCCGGGAATGCGCTGGAGCGATTCGGCGAGGTTCTGGTCGGGGAACTTCGCGATGTCTTCGGCGACGATCGCATCGACCGCGGCGACCGAATCGCGTTTCACAGTCAGTGCGGCGTCGAGCGAGGCGCGGAAGCCGGTGACGACGATTTCCTCGTCTTCGTCGGCCGCGGGATCGGCCGGCGCGTCCTGCGCCTGGGCGACGGTAGCGATAACAAGGGCGGAAGTGGCTGCCAGCAGGCGGGCGCCGCCACGGCGAACAGTGAACCGCATTGAAATTCCCCTCTCAAACGGTGTCGATGACACCGGTAGCTGCAAATGGCCTTGCGGATCGCTCAAGGCCGGATGTCGGTGCGGAGGGGGTGCCGGGTCGCGAATCGCGTGCGTCCGGCCTGATCCTCTCCAAATTCGCCGTGTTCTCACGGTCGAACACGAGTTTCATGCTTGAGAAACCGGTGTCATCGCGGTTCTCTGCCATTCCTTCCCAGGTGTCAACCCGGGGAAGTCCGGTAGTCGGGCCGATATTGCGAGCAGGAGTGGCGCACAAATGTGCACCATTTCAGTGCGCAAGGTCGTTACGCATCGCGATTGACGATTGAAAAACCCAAAACTGCCTGATACCGGTGTCATTCGACGGACAGGCAACATGTCCGCGATGTGACATCAGAGAGGGGATCCCATGGCCGTTCGTCATCTTCATATCGTGCGTCGCTCGAGCTCCGGGCTGGCGCTTGCGCTGGCACTTGCTGCGGCGGGCCCGGCCTGGGCTGCGCAGACCGATGGTGCGGCTGCAGAAGGTCAGTCGGATGCCGAGAGCGAAGAGGTGGTGGTCACCGGTTTCCGCGCCAGTCTCGCCAATGCGCTGAGCGACAAGCGCAAGGCCGACCAGATCGTCGATTCGATCACAGCCGAAGACATTGCCGACTTCCCCGATGCCAATATCGCCGAATCGATCCAGCGCCTTCCCGGCATCTCGATCGATCGCGACAATGGCGAGGGGCGCTCGATCACCGTGCGCGGGCTCGGTGGCGATTTCCAGAGCGTGTTCCTGAACGGCGCGGATGCGCAGAACATCTCGGGCGGCAACCAGTCGGACGCGGGCGCCAATCGCTCACGCGGGTTCGACTTCAACACCTTTGCCTCGGAGCTGTTCAGCGGGGTCAAGATCACCAAGTCGGTGACGGCTGCGAACGAGGAAGGCTCGCTCGGCGCGATCATCGATCTGATTACCGGCCGTCCGTTGGCCTATAAGGGCGACCGCATCGCGATCGGCGCGGAAGCCGAGTATCGCGAGAATGGCGACAGCTGGAACCCGCGGCTGACCGCGCTTTTCTCGAAAAAGCTGGCGGATAACTTCGGCATTCTCGGCACCGTCGCCTTTCAGGACCAGCGCCAGCAGATCGATTCCTATCGCCGCAATCCCGGCCAGTTCGAATTCGCCTATCGCAACTCGCAGCATGCCGGCGTGTCCCCGAACGTATTCGGCTTTGCGCGCCCGACCGGCACTGGCACCGGCGCGACCTTTGGTTCGGACCCCGCCGCCTATGCGCTGGTGACGCCGGAGACGATCATTCCCGCGCTGCCCTCGATCGGGCGGCAGGATCTGGAATATGACCGGCTGGGCGTGACGTTTACCGCGCAGTGGCAACCGACGTCGCGCACCGAGGTGATCGGCGACTTTGTCTATTCGCGCTATCGTCAGGATTCGAATTCGCAGGGCATCACCACGATCGGCCTCAACCGCAACGGCACCAATACCCGTGCCGCGCAGAATACGTTGCGTGCGCTCAACACCGCCAACGGCCTTGCGGACCGGCGTGCGCTCTACGCCCGCTGTGACGCCAACGCTTCGCTCGATTGCGGTCAGTCGTTGTACGGCAACACGCTGGTTGCCGGAACGCGTGCGAGCTACAATCCAAACAATCTCGACCCGTTCGACTATTACAATTCGACGGTGTCGCGGGGCTACATTCCGAACGCCAACAGTATCGCCTTTTACGATGAACTGATCGGTCGCCCCTCGACCCAGATTCGCGCGGCACATGTCAATGCGGCCGGCCAGGCGGACTATCTGGTGCTCGACAATGTCGACTGGCGCAGCTTTGCCGACGCGCAGATCGGCCAGACCGACTTCAAGCAGGCGACGCTGAACGTGAACCATGAGTTCAGCGACAATTTTCGCGTCGCGGTGACCGGCGGCTGGTCAAAATCCGAGTTCCGCGCCGAAGGGATGCTGGTCGAATTCAACGCGATCGACCGCGACGGTTATGTCTTCGATGAGCGCGGCGGCGGCAACATGCCGGTGTTCAATCCCGGCTTCAACGTCGCCGATCCGACCCAGTGGACGCTGGTCAAGGGGCTGTCGACGATCCGCTATTTCACTAACGAGGTGAACAACGAATTCCGCGTCGGCCGCGCCAATTTCGAGCTGGACCTGTCCGAACAATTCACACTGCAGTTCGGCGGTACCTACAAGACGTTCAACTTCGACAGCCTGGGCGGACGGCGCAATTCGGGGATCGAGGCGATCAACCCGACGCTGGTCGAAGCAGGGCTGCAGATCACCGATCTGGGCCAGACGGTTGGCTTTGGCCAGGGGCTGAACGTGCCGGCTGGAACGCCGACAAGCTTCTATGCGCCCAATCTCGACGCGTTCCGCCGCTATTTTTCAATCGACTGCAACTGCATCAATCAGTGGGGCGACTATCGCGCGCAGACCGATGGGCGCGAACGCAATGCGGTGACCGAGCGCGACATGGCGGGGTTTGTCCAGATGGACTTTGACCTCGACGTCATGGACCGCCGTCTGCGCGGCAATGTCGGCGTGCGCGTCGCAAACACCCGCGTCGACGGCACGGGCTCGGTCGGCGGTGCCGCCAACGGCGCGCTTGGCACGATCGTGACCGCGCGCAACGAATATACCGACGTGCTCCCTGCGGGTAACCTGACCTATGAAGTCAGCGACAATTTTCAGATCCGTTTCGCAGCAGCCAAGACGATGTCGCGGCCCCAGCTTGCGGCGCTGACCCCGGGAACCACGTCGTTCCCGACCGGCCTCAACGCCGGGGGTGCGGCGCCGTCGATCACCGTCGGCAACCCGTATCTCAGCCCGTTCCGATCGACCAATCTCGACCTCAGCTTCGAACACTACTGGGGCACCAACGGTTTTGTCGGCCTCGCGCTGTTCCAGAAGGACATCGGCTCCTTCCCGCAACAGGTCGCGGGCGAATTCGCGCTGCAGGACGTGTATGAGCAGGCGCTGATCGACCAGATCCTGGCGAGCGTGACCAGCCCGACGCTGGCGCAATATATCACCGATGGCGGCGTGTTCGCGGTGCGCCAGTTCAACGACGCGCCGGGTGGCAAGATTCAGGGGCTGGAGCTCAACGTCCAGTCGAACTTCTTCTTCCTGCCGGGCTTCCTTCAGCGGTTCGGCGTGACGGCCAACTACACCTACATCAAGTCCGAGCTGAACTACCTGACCGGAACCGCGCTTTCGACGACGCAGGGGCAGACCGGATCGACCGCAGTCAACGACTTCGCGACTGCGCCCTTCCTCAACACCTCGCCGCATTCGTTCAACGCGACGCTGTATTACGAGCATGGCCCGCTCAAGGCGCGCGTGTCGGGGGCGTATCGCAAGGAATATGTGAACCGCTTCCCGCTGTCGTCGGGCACGTGCGCGGTCGGGACCACCACCAATGGCGGCGGGGTGTGTAACTCGCCGGTCGTCGCGGACTTCGGGTATAACGAGGATACGTTCAACCTCGACTTCTCGATGTCGTACGCGGTCACCAAGGAGATCCGCTTCTCGCTGGAAGGGCGCAACCTGACCAATACCGCGCAATATCGCACGATGTATGAGGCGAACCCGGTGTCGAGCAGCTATGCCAGCACGGGCCGGATCGTGACGTTCGGCGTGCGCGCGGCGTTCTGATGCTGAGTGCGCTGCTCCTGATGTCCGCCGCAGCGGGGGCGGGGACTTCGCTCCCCGCCTTCCCCGGCGCGGAAGGGGCGGGGGCGCTGGCGCAGGGCGGGCGCGGCGGCAAGGTGCTGACCGTCACCACGCTGGCCGATAGCGGGCCGGGCAGCCTGCGTGCGGCGGTCGAGGCCAAGGGGCCGCGGATCATCGTGTTCGCGGTCTCCGGCACGATCCAGTTGACCAAGCCGCTGACGGTGCGCGAGGGGCGGGTGACGATCGCGGGGCAGAGCGCGCCGGGCGGCGGCATCACGCTGCGCGACCATCCGCTGGTGGTGCAGGCCGATGATGTGGTGATCCGCTTCATCCGGTCGCGGCTGGGCGATGAATCGAAGACCGAGGCGGACGCGATCTGGATCCGTGCGGGGCGGCGGATCATCCTCGACCATGTCTCGGCGAGCTGGTCGGTGGACGAGACGCTGTCGGTATCGGGCAATTATGCCGAGCCGGGCGAGGGCTGGTACGATGTCACCGTGCAATGGTCGATCATCGCGGATTCGCTGACCAAATCGCTGCACGCGAAGGGCGAGCATGGCTATGGCAGCCTGGTGCGCGGCGGGCGCGGGGCGCGGGCGAGTTTCCACCATAATTTGTGGGCCAACCACAGCGCGCGGATGCCGCGACCGGGCAATTACGCCCCGGCGGCGAGCGATCCCGAGGGCGCATTCTTCGATTTCCGCTGCAACCTGTTCTACAATTGGGGCGGCGGGCGGTCTGGCTACAATGCCGACAAGGATAGCCTGTCGCGGTATAATTTCGTGGGCAACGCCTATGTCCGCGGGCCGCAATCGACCAAGGCCATCGCGTTTCATGAAGGCAATCCGGTCGCGAAATCCTTCTTCGCCGACAATGCGATGGACGGGATGGTCCCGGCCGAACCGTGGTCGCTGGTGAGCGGCATCACCGACCCAGCGCAGAAGCTGTCGGCTCCAGTTGAGATGCCCAAGGTTGGCTGCGCCGGTTCGGCGGGCGTCGAGGCGACGGTACTGGCGCGCGCGGGTGCTTCGCGCAGCCGCGACAGCGTCGATGCTGCGGTGATCGAGGGCGTCCGCACCCGCACCGGGAAGCAGATCGATCGCCAGAGCGACGTCGGCGGCTGGCCAGTGCTGCGAAGCGGCACCGCGCCACAGGACAGCGATGGTGACGGCATGCCCGATGCGTGGGAACGCAAACGCGGGCTGGACCCGAAGCGCGACGATTCCGCGGGCGATCGCGATGGCAACGGCTATAGCGATGTCGAGGATTATCTGAACGAGCTGGCCGGGGGCTGAAGCTTCGCGCGCCGCAGTGTGGCGGCCAGCGGGTGTGCGTTTGAAGGAGTGGGACATGCGGGCGATCCTGACGCTGCTGGCGGCGATCCTGCTCGGCGGTGCGTCGCTGCCTCCGCGACCGCCGGAAGTCCTGCTGTTCAGCCACACGACCGGCTGGCGGCATGACTCGATCGAGCCCGCGGTTGCGGCGCTGACCAAGGCCGCAAAGGCCAAGGGCTATCATGTCGTGGCAAGCGAAGACCCGGCGCTGTTCGATGATGCGACGCAGGTGAAGGGCTTCGCGGCGATCGTGCTGCTGTCGACCACGACCAGGTCGAACGACCCGGCAAGCGAGTGGTTCACCGGCGCGCGGCGTGACGCTCTGATCGCCTATGTGCGCGGCGGCGGCGGGATCGTCGGGGTGCATGGCGCGGCAGATTCGCATTACCATTGGGACTGGTATGGGCGGATGATGGGTGCGCGCTTTGCCCGGCATCCGGCGGGGACGCCCAAGGGCGTCGTGACCCGCGCGCCGCTCGATCATCCCGCGATCCGCGCCTTTCCGGATACCGCCGAACTTGTGGACGAGTGGTACTGGTTCGACGATCTCGATCCGCGTTTGCGCCCGTTGCTGACGCTCGATCCGGCGTCGATCGGGGAGAAGGGCGTCAATCCGCGCGCGATCGCCTGGGCGCATCGCTTCGAGGGCGGGCAGGTCTTCTACACCGGGCTTGGTCACACCAAAGACTCGTGGAGCGATCCGCGCGTGGTCGATCACGTCTTGGGTGGGATCGACTGGGCGGCGAAGCGCGGCGCGCGGCCGATGGTGGTGATCGACGAGGCGGCCAAGCGCGTCGAGGAGCCGCCGCCGCATGGCCGCATCGGCATGAGCACCGCATGGCGCATCACCGACGGCGTGCCCGGCCGGATGATGGAGTATCGCAAGCGCGCGCTGCACAAGGGCGCGGCGATCGGCGTGCATCCGATCGACCATGACGAGGTCTATGCGGTCGTCTCCGGCGAGGGCGAGGTCAGCTCCGACGGCACGACCGCGCGGCTGAAGCCGGGCATGACCGCCTATCTCTACACCGGCGCGCAGGTCGGCATTCGCCAGATCGGCGAGGCACCTTTGGTGCTGATCGTCTCTTATCCGCTTGAAGGAGTACCGCGTAAATGATTGCCCGCCGCCAGCTGCTCGCCGCATCCGCCGCACTGATGCTGACCCCTGCCATGGCGCGCGCGCAGGCGCCGGCGAGCGCCGAAATCGCAGCAACGATGAAGCGCGCGACGCAGTTCATGGTCGAAAAGCTCGCCTATCGTGGCGGCTATCTCTGGTCGTACCTGCCCGACCGCTCGCGCGTCTGGGGGGAGCTGGAAGCGTACAAGACGATGGTGTGGGTGCAGCCGCCTGGCACCGCGACGATGGGGCATCTGTACCTCGACGCCTATCATGCGACCGGCGACGAATACTATTATCAGGCGGCGGCGAAGGCGGCACAGGCGCTGATCGACGGCCAGCTGCCGACCGGCGGCTGGGGCTATTTCATCGACTTTGGCGGGCCGGCCTCGACCAAGCGCTGGTACGAGACGATCGGCAAGAATGCGTGGCGGATGGAGGAATTCCAGCACCATTGGGGCAACGCGACGTTCGACGATCAGGGGACCGGCGAGGCGATCCGCTTCCTGATCCGCCTCTATGTCGAAAAGCGCGAGGCGCGGTTCAAGCGCGGGCTCGACAAGGCGATCAACTTCATCTTCGCCAGCCAGCTCGACAATGGCGGATGGCCGCAGCGCTGGCCGCACGTGCGCAACGGCGGGCTGCACGGCAAACCCGATTACACCGGGCTGATCACGTTCAACGACGGGGTCATCCACGACAATATCGATGTCCTGCTGAGCTATCACCAGGCAATCGGCGATCCGCGTGTGCTGCCGGCGATCGAGCGGGCGATGGACATTTACCTCAAGACCCAGCAGCCCGCGCCACAAGCGGGTTGGGGCCTGCAGCACCGCGCGGATTTTTCGCCTGCCGGTGCGCGGACCTATGAGCCCGAGGCGCTGGTCACGCACACCACCGCGTCGAACATCGAAGACCTGATGGAATTCTACCGCCTCACCGGGAACGCCAAGTATCTGGCGCCGATTCCGGCGGCGCTCGACTGGCTCAACAGCGTCCGGCTGCCCGAGGAATTGCGCGTGGGGAACCGGCATTTCCCGACCTTTGTCGAGATCGGCACCAACAAGCCGCTATGGGTGCATCGCCGGGGATCGAATGTGGTCAACGGCGAATATTATGCCGATCACGATCCCGCGAACACGATCGGCCACTACAATCCGCGCCGGTCGGTCGATGTGACGAAGCTGCGGCGGGAGTATGAAAAGCTGCGCGCAATCCCCGGCGGGCCGGTGTCGAAGGACTCGCCGCTGCTGAAGGGGCGCCAGCCGCTGTCGCCCTATTGGGTCGCGGCGGTCGAGCCGGGGTCGGACATGAACGTCGCGGGCGGCAAGAGCGCGGCGGAGTTGGTCGCTTCGCTCAACGATGAGGGTTGGTGGCCGACCCAGCTCAAGGCGATCAGCCACCCCTATCGCGGCCCCGGATCGAAGGAAGTGGTACCCGGCGATTTCCGATCGACCAATGTCGGCGACAGCAGCGACACGTCGCCGTTCGATGTGAAGGACGGGCCGATCGGGATTTCGACCGGCACCTATATCGATCACATGGTCACGCTGATCGGGGCGCTGCGCAGCGCCTCTTAGGTTGCGTCGACGACAAGCCGGCAGCCGCGCAGCTCGTACCCCGCGACCAGCGGGTTCCAGCCGACATCGGGCGCGCGCTCCAGCCGCAGTCCGGGAATGCGCAGCAGCCGGTCGAGGAACACGGCGGATTCGTGCAGTGCCACGCCCGCGCCGGGGCAGCGATGCTCGCCGTCACCAAAGGCGAGTCCCGGGCCGGTGACGCGCGGCGCGCGCTCCCGCTCCGGGTCGAGCGCGTGCGGGCACACGCCCACCGCAGCGGCGTCGCCATTGGCCGCGCGGATATCGAGCGCGACCGTCCCGCCCTCGATATGGCGATATAGCGTGCCGACCACCGGTTCGAGCCGCAGGATTTCCTCGAGGATCACGATCTGCCCATCGGCATCGGCCGCGAGGAACTGGGCGCGCAACTCGGGCCGTTCGAGCAAATGCCAGCCGGCCATGGTGATGAACTCACGCGTCGTCACCATCCCCGCCGCACCATAGGTGAAACATTCGGTGAGGATGTCGAGCGGGGTATAGCCTTCGCACAGCAGATGCGAGATCACGTCCTCGCGCGGGCTGGCGCGGCGGGCGGTGATCGCGGGTTTCACGTCCTTGGCGTAGAAGCGGCGCATCCGCCACTGGCCGAGCAGGAAGCTCATGATTTCGGCGAACTTGCCGCCGCCGGTCTGGAAGGCGGTACTGAAGAATGCGTCGAGGCGGCGGCTCATGCCCGCAATGTCGCTCTCCGTCAGCCCAACGATCTCCGCCGCGACCGTCACCGCCATTTCGAGCGACAGCCGGTCGAGATCGGCGCTGCCGTCGCGGACGAGACGGGCGAGCAGCGCGTCGCTGGTCCGCTCCATCAGGTCGCGATAGCGCGTCTCGACCACGCGCGGGGTGAAGAAGCGCGCGGTGCCGCTGCGCTGGCGGCGATGCGCCTCGCCATGCAGATACAGGATCGGCGGGCGGGCCCGGCCGCGATAGCGCAGGATCACCTCCGCCTTGAACCCCGCCTGGCGCGCATCGGTGTCACGCAGCACGGCGCGGACCGCATCGAAGCTGGTGAGTTCGGGTGCGGCGAGCAGGCCGCCCTGCGCCGCGCTTGCAGACTTGCGGTCGTCGCGCGCATGGTCGATCGGGCATCGGGCCGATGCGGGTTGCAGCTGGGCGGACATGACGAACTCCGATATATGATACACTATGGATCATAAGATAGCGAAGCGCGGCGCAGTTTCAAGCGATGCGCGCGTGGTCCGATCGCGGGCGGCGCTCCGTGCGGCGCTGGTCGATCTGGTCGGCGAGCGGCCCTTTGCGGAGATCAGCGTCGCGGCGGTGACCGAGCGCGCGGGGGTCGGCTATGCAACCTTCTTTCGCCATTATCCCGATCTGGCTGCGGTGCTGGCCGAAGTCGCCGATGGGTTGATCGCAGAGCTGCTGGAGTTGCTGGTGCCGCTGCTGCGCGCCCGTGACGGTCTGGCGGTGATGCGGGCGCTGACCGCCGAAGTGGCGGCGCGGCGGCAGCTCGCCCATGCGTTGCTGACTGGAGCGGGGGATTCGATGCGGCAGACGATCACGCGGCGCGCGATCGATCAGGCGATGGCCGCGCCGACGCAGACGCCGGGCGGGCTGCCGCGCGAGCTGGCGGTGACGCATCTGGTCGGCGCGACGCTGACGATCCTGACCTGGTGGCTCGACCGCGCGCCGGAGACGGCGGCGGACGATGTGGCGGCGATGCTCGACCGGCTGGTGCTCGCGCCGGTGCTGGCCGATCAGGTTCCGGGCTGAATATAGGGGATGCGGGCGAACAGCTCGCGCTGCCATTTGCGCGGGTCGCTCTCGACGCGGCTGGTGGCGTCGAAGATCATTGTCTGGCGTTCGGGCAGGGTGTGCCTGGGCCAGTCGGGCACGCCTGCGCCATTGGGATTGCCGGTGGCGGCGAGGTTGACGAAGGCGCGCTGCATCGCTGCCGAGACCGCCTGCGCGCCCGGGCCGGTGCCGGAGACTGTGCCCTCTGCGCCGATCGTGCCGAACACCATCGGAATGTCGTGGGTGTGCGCCGCGCCGCGTTCGGGTGCGACCGGGGATTGGAAATCGAGCTGATAGACCCAGGCGGGGACGCCGGCTCTGGCGCGCTCCTCCGCCTCGATCACCTGCCCGCGCCAGCTGCGTCCGGCGGTGGTGGCGGCGTAGAAAATGTCCTGCGCGGTCCAGTCAGGGAACTGGCGGCGATATTCGGCGACGACCCATTCGGGGTGGGCGCCGATGCGCAATTGCGGGGTGATGCGTTCGGCGAGGTTCGACCAGTCGAGCGTGCGGACCGCCTCGCCCTTCGGGTCGATGAAGGCGCGGGTCTCATCGCGGGTATTGCCGAGGATCATCGGGATGCCGTTGCTTAAGGGATTGGCGTCGGGCCAGAAGGGGTGGCGGTCCAGCCACTTCATGTCGAGCACCGGGCCCATATAGACGCCGCCGCCCAGGATCGGGTCTTCGGCGGACAGCCCCTCGATCAGCCGCTGGACCGGCATGTCGATCAGGTCGCCGAGGGTGGCGTTGAGTTTGGCGAGCAGCGCCTTGGCGCGGGCGGTGGCGTTGAGCGGGCCGCTGGCGGTGACCTGTTGGCCGCTCATCGTCGCGGCGCTGTGGAACAGGCCCTTGGCGGCGGGCATCCCCATCAGCGTCGCGATCTTCGCGCCGCCGCCGGACTGGCCGAACACCATCACGCGATTGGGGTCGCCGCCAAAGCCGATGATATTGTCGCGCACCCATCGCAGCGTGAGGATCAGGTCGAGCTGTCCCAGATTGCCGCTGTCGGGGAAGCGCGGGGCGAGCCGGGCGAGGTAGAGATAGCCGAGCGCGTTGAGCCGGTGGTTGACCGTGACGACGACGACATCGCCCTGTTCCGCCAGCTTTTGGCCGAACACCTGTGGCTCGATCACCGTGCCGTTGGAGTAAGCGCCCCCGTGGAAATAGACCATCACCGGGCGGCGCGCGTTCGGGTTGGCGTGCGGCGTCCAGACGTTGAGGAACAGGCAGTCCTCGGCCTGATTGGGCAGATTGCTGCGCTGGGGGCAGTTCACCGCGAACTCGGTCGCGCGGATCGTCTCGCGCATGCGGGCGGGCGCGGTCGCCGCGCGGAAGCGGGTGCGGCTGGTGTCGCTACCGTAGCGGATGCCGAGGAACGCGTGGGTCGCGCCGTCGGCCTTGCCCTGCCATCGGCCGGTGGTGCCGGTGGCGACCGGATCGCCCTTGGCGAACGCGGCGGAGGGGAGGGCGGACAGCGCCGCTCCCGCCCCCAGCAGCGTCCGCCGATCCATCACCGGCGCACGTCCAGGCCGCCTTCGAGGAACGCATCGATGTCGCGCTGCCCGAACAGCGAGGCGTCGCCGGGGAGCGAGTGTTTGAGGCAGGTCAGCGCGAGGCCCGAGGCGACGGTTGCCTCCAGATCCTGTCCCGACAATACGCCGTGGAGGATGCCCGCGGCAAAGGCGTCACCGCCGCCGATGCGGTCGACGATGCCTGCAACCACGACCTCGTCGGTCTGATAGCCGCGTTCGCGCGTATCGACGCGGGCGGCGATGCGGTGGCTGTCGGCGTCATCGACATGGCGCGCGGTCGAGGCGATGCGCTGAAGGTTGGGGAAGGCGGCGAAGGCGGCCTCGGCGGCCTCACGGCGGCGATCGGCGCCGTCGCCCGAGAAGGTCTTGCCAAGCAGCAGCGACACGTCGCGATGGTTGCCGAACATCGTGTCGGCGAGGCCGACCAGCTCGGTCAGGATCGCGCGCGGATCGCTGTCCCATGCTTCCCACAGCCGGGCGCGGTAATTGCCATCAAAGCTGACCGCGACGCCCAGCTCCTTGGCGGCGCGCGCGGCGGCAAGCGCGGCCTGCGCGGTCGCGTGGCCGAGCGCGGGGGTGATGCCCGACAGGTGCAGCATCGCCGCGCCGTCGAGGATCGCGGCCCAGTCGAACGCATCGGCGGGCGCGGTGGCGAAGCTCGATGCGGCGCGGTCATAGACGATGTCCGATGCGCGGAGGCCAGCGCCGACCGACAGGAAGTACAGCCCCATGCGCCCGTCGCGCAGCTGGACATGGCGCGTATCGACGCCCTGTCCGCGCACGAAGCGGATCGCGGCCTGACCGAGCGGATTGTCGGGCACCGCGCTGACCATCGCAACGTCATGGCCGAGATTGGCGAGGCCGATCCCGACATTGGCCTCCGCACCGCCGACATGCACGTCGAGGCTGCCGGTCTGCATCAGCAGCTCGCGCCCCGGAGCGGTCAGGCGGAGCAGCAATTCCCCGAAACAGACGATACGGCCGGCCATGATGTCTCCTCAGCTAAACCGGCGTCAGCGCGCCAGCCAGCCGCCGTCTACCGCGAGGATGTGGCCCTGCACATAGTCCGATGCGCGCGACGCGAGGAAAACCGCCGCGCCGCCCAGATCCGCCGGATCGCCCCAGCGACCGGCGGGGATGCGCTCCATGATCTGGCGGTTGCGCGTCTCGTCCTTTTGCAGCGCATCGGTGTTGTTGGTGGCGATGTAGCCGGGCGCGATCGCGTTGACGGTGATGCCCTTGCCCGCCCATTCGTTCGCCAGCAGCTTGGTCAGCCCGCCGACGCCGCTCTTCGACGCGGTATAGCTTGGCACGCGGATGCCGCCCTGGAAGGTCAGCATCGAGGCAATGTTGATGATCTTGCCGCCGCCATTGGGGATCATGTGGCGCGCCGCCGCCTGGCACAGGAAGAACACCGACTTCAAATTGGTGTCCATCACCGCGTCCCAGTCTTCCTCGGTGAAGTCGACGCTGTCGTTACGGCGGATGATGCCGGCATTGTTGACGAGGATGTGCAGCCCGCCGAGCTTTTCCACAGTTTCGTCCACAATTCGGCCCACAGGCTCGATCGTCGAGAGGTCGGCGCTGATGATCTCTGCCTTGCGGCCAAGCGCGCGGACCTTTTCGACGGTTTCGGTGGCGGCGGAGCGGCCTACTGCGGCAATGTCTGCGCCCGCCTGTGCCAGCGCGAGGGCGATGCCCTGGCCGATGCCGGTGTTCGCACCAGTGACGACCGCGACGCGGCCGGTGAGATCGAAGGGATTCATGGGTAACCTCGTCCTTGGGCGTTACGCCAGCTGGCAGATGTCCAGCACATTCATGTCGGTATAGTCCTGATTCTCGCCCGCCATCGCCCAGATGAAGGCGTAGGATTTGGTCCCCGCGCCCATATGGATCGACCAGGGCGGGCTGATCACCGCTTCTTCATTCTGCATCACGATATGGCGGGTCGCCTCGCCCTCACCCATGAAGTGCATCACGCGGTCGGTGTCGGCATTGTCGAGCTCGAAGTAGAAATAGATCTCGCTGCGGCGCTCATGGATGTGCGGGGGCATGGTGTTCCACACGCTGCCTTCCTTGAGCACGGTCAGGCCCATCACCAGCTGCGCGCTATCGCACACGCCGGGGATCACCAGCTGATAGATCGAGCGTTCGTTCGATTCGGCGAGGCTGCCGCGATCAAGCCGGTTGGCGTCGGCAATGCCCAGCTGACGCGTCGCGAATGCCTGATGCGCGGGGCAGGAGACGAGGTAGAAGCGTGCTCCTGCGCCCGCGAATTGCACGTCCGCCGCGCCCATTGTTACGTACAGGCAATCCTTGTTGTCCAGCGTGAACGTCTCGCCATCGACGGTGACGACACCTTCGACAGCGCCGACATTGACGATCCCCAGCTCGCGCCGCTCAAGGAACGGATGCCCTGCCGCCGATGGCGGTTCGGTCTGGTCGGGCAGCTTGACCGCGCCCGACCCGACCAGCACCCCGCCGATCACCATGCGATCGGCATGGGTATAGTTGAGCACGCATTCGCCTTCACGGAACAGGTCCGTGATCAGGTAGCGGTCGCGAAGCTCGTCGTTCGACACGCACTCCATCATGTCGGGATGCGTGGCATAATAAGTGCGGTCGAACATGGCCTCTCCGTTCAGGGTGCTGATGCGGTCGCGATCAGGCGAGCGCGGGCTGCGCGGTCACGCTCTTGAGGTAGGCGCTGATCGCGTCGTCCTGCGAGTTGGCGTAGAACAGCTCGGCGAACTTCTCGCCCGCGATCGCGGCGCGCAGCAGGTCCTGATCGACGCTCTTGAGCACGGTCAGCATGTCGTGACAGGTCGTCGCCTTGAGGTCCGCGAGGATGCCGCGGTTCTTGCGCATGATCTCGGCACGCTCCTTGGGGTAGCCAAGGCCACGCTCGCCGTCGAACAGCTTGCGGTACACGTCCTGCAGGTTGAGCTCGGCGGCCCAGCCAAAGCCCTTGGCATAGGGCATCGAGATCGCGTTGCCGTCGTTGATCTGGGCGAACAGGAAGGCGTCGGTCGGGTCGATCACCAGGCCACAGAATACGCCGGGCATGGCGTTGCAGGCGAGCATCGAACCCATGCCGGTGCCGCAACCGGTAACGACGAAATCCGCCGCCTTGGAATTGAGCAGGATGCCGGCGAGCAGGCCGTTCATGACATAGGTCAGCGAGGCGCTGTCCTCGGCCGAATACATGCCATAGTTGAACACCTGATGGCCCAGCGGCTCGGCCACGGCGGTCAGCGCGTCGTGGATGACGCCGTTCTTGGCAGCCTGGCTGTTCTCGGTAATCAGCGCGATCTTCATGATCTCAAATCCTCTCGTAATCGGGGGTGGCGGGGTAGCGGCGCGATTCCGGCCACGTTGCGCGTCCCCATAAAGCATGATGGCAATGCGTTCCAGGTAACCGGTGTCAGGTCTCGATGCAAGGTGGGCGGTGCGAAGCGGTGGGTCATGCGGCCCCGGCGACCGGCGGCGATGGGTCCAGCCCATAGGCTTTGCGCACCAGCGTCGAGGTGAGGTCGTGTGCCAGTTCCGCCGCTTCCCAATCCTGCATCCGCCCCTCCGCGACCAGCCGCGCGAGGAAGGCGCAATCGACGCGGCGCGCGACATCGTGCCGCGCGGGGATCGACAGGAAAGCGCGGGTGTCGTCGTTGAAGCCGACGGTGTTGTAAAAGCCGGCGGTCTCGGTCGTCATCTCGCGGAACCGGCGCATCCCCTCGGGCGAATCATGGAACCACCAGGCCGGGCCGAGCTTGAGCGCCGGATAATGGCCGGCGAGCGGCGCGAGTTCGCGGGCATAGGTCGATTCGTCGAGCGTGAAGAGGATGATCGTCAGGTCGCGCGCGTTGCCCACCACATCCAACATCGGCTTGAGCGCGTGGACATAGTCGGTGCGCATCGGGATGTCGGCGCCCTTGTCGCGGCCATGGCTGTGGAACAGCTGGGCATTGTGGTTGCGGCACGATCCGGGATGGATCTGCATGGTCATGCCGTCCGCGACGCTCATCTTCGCCATTTCGGTGAGCATCTGCGCGCGGAACAGTTCGGCATCGGCGGCGTCCCACGCGCCGCCGACGATCCGGGCGAACAGCGCTTCGCACTCGGTGGTCGACAGGTTCGCGGTCTGCGCGGTGGCGAAGCCATGGTCGGTCGCCGTGGCTCCAGCGGCGCGGAAGTCCGCCCGCCGCTTGCGGTGCGCGGCGAGATAGCCCGACCAGCTGTGCACATCCTCACCGGTCAGGTCGGCAAAGGCGGTCATCGCGCTTGCGAACGCCTCATGCTCAACATCGATCACCGAATCCGGGCGATAGGTCGTGACGACGCGGCCCTGCCAGCCCGATTGCCGGATCGCGGCATGGTGGTGGAGCGGGTCGTCAGCGCCCTCGGTCGTCGCGAGAAAGTCGATCCGGAACCGGTCGAACAGCGCGCGCGGACGAAACGCAGGCGTCGCGAGCGCATAGGTGATCGTGTCGTAATAATGGTCGGCGGTTTCGGCGCTCAGCAGCCGGTCGATCCCGAACACCTCGGCAAAGACATGGTCGAGCCATATGCGCGACGGCGTGCCGCGGAACAGGTGATAGTTGCCGGCGAACACCCGCCATGCGCTGCGCGGATCGGTGGCGGGCACACCATCCTTGCGCGGGACCCGCAGCACATCGAGGTCGACGCCCTGCGAATAGAGCATGCGGAAGATGTAGTGATCGGGCGCGAGCAGCAGCTCGGTCGCATTCTCCCACGCCGCATCGGTCGCGAACCAGGCCGGGTCGGTATGGCCGTGCGGGCTGACGATCGGCAGATCGGCGATGCCAGCATAGAGCGCACGCGCGATCCCGCGCATGCCGGGATCGGCGGGAAACAGCCGGTCTGGATCAAGTGCCAACGGGTGCACAGGCTTCCTCTCACTTATCGTCCGAGCCGGTAACCGGTGTCAGATTGTCGTTCAACCTCAACCTAGGTCTTAGTGCCGGCCTGACTCCATTCCAATGGCGGCGCGACCGAGGCGCGGTGGTGATCGGCGCGTTCGCCACCTCTGGTTGCCGCCGCATCCGCGCCGGCCAGTGTCAGAGTCGCGGCGAACGTTTGAGTTTATCGGTAGCGACCTTGATCATGTTTTCACGGAATGCCTTTTGAATTGAAATTGCCGAGGCAGGGAGTTCCGCGTCGCTCTTTGCGGGGAAGTCGATCGCCTTTGTTGCAGTGGTATCGAGCAGCTTGGCCTTCAACACGCCCCTCGAGTCATACTCCCGATACCAGACAAATGTCCGCAGGCGCGTGCCGATCGCCTGTTTGAAATATTGCTGGGAAATAATTGCCAGCTCCGCGTAGCAGTCACCCGTCTGTGGCGCGATACGTTCCGAGCTTTTGAGCCGTTCAAATGTCCAGACGGGTTGGCTGGCTGGCGGTTCGAAGATCACTGCATACCCGGGCAGCGCCAGCCGCTTGCTCAGGTCGAGTTCAGTGATGATCCTTTGCTGCTCGGCAGCACTCAATTGCGTCTCCAGCTGCCGCTTGACGCCTTCAGGCGAGCGAAGCCGCATCGCTTCATGAAGCAGGGCGCCGACCAGCCCGCCTTGGTTGGGATCGCCAAGGTTCTCCGTCACGGCGAACATCTCTGTCGTCCAAACATGGAGCTTGCATTGCGCGTTAGCGCCGTCGGCCGAGGACGAAGGTGTATAGACGGAGGTGCACAGAATGATGGAGGCCAAGCCGAGCCTGATCGCGCGTATCATACGAAACTCTCCTGAACTGGCGAGCGGGCGACCAAGCTCACTCCCCCGGCGGCGCGACCGAGGCGCGGCGGATCAGGGTCGAGACGAACAGCGACTCGGCGCTTTCCTCATCCTCGCCATCGCCGATCAGTTTCAGGCCGGCGGCGCGCGCCATTGTCGCGATCGGCCAGCGGACGGTGGTCAGCGGCGGCCAGAGATAGGAGGCGATGGTGGTATCGTCGAAACCGACGATCGACAGGTCGCGTGGCACGTCCAACCCGCGCTGGCGCGCGGTGTGCAGCACGCCCGCCGCCATCGCGTCGTTGGAGCAGAACACCGCGGTCGGGCGCGGCGACAGGTCGAGCAGCCGCTCGGCCGCGCGCATCCCCGATTCGAACGTATAATCACCCTGCGCGATCAGCGTCCGTTGCACCGGAATGTCGGCATCGTCGAGTGCGGCCTCATAGCCCTGACTGCGTTCGAATGCCGAGCGGAAGCCGTGCGGGCCGAGGACCAGGCCGATGCGGCGATGCCCCATCTCGACCAGATGCCCGACTGCGCCGCGCACGACCTCGCGATCGTTCGACGCGACCATATGTTCGGGGTCGTCGAACGATGCCGAACCCATGCGGACATAGCGGGTGCCGATCTCGCTGCAGAGATCGGCGATCGAATCATTCTCGCAGATCGGCGGCAGCAGCATCACGCCATAGGGGCGCTGGCGCTCGAGGAAGCGGCGGATATCGTCGAGCATCGTCGGCGATCCGCGGTCGACCGGATGGACGATCAGTTCGAACTCGGTATCGCGCAGCACCTCCAGCAACCCCTGCTGCACGTTGAGCACCATGTGCGGGTTGGGGTTGTCGTGGATCAGCCCGATCAGGAAGTTGCGACGCAGCGCCAGCGCGCGCGCCTGAGGGTTGGGGACATAGCCGATTTCGGCGATGACCTTCTCGACCCGCTCGCGCGTCTCCTCGTTGAGCAGGGTGGAGCGGTTGATGACGCGGCTGACGGTTTTCTTTGAAACCCCGGCGAGCCGCGCGACATCGTTGATCGTCGCCTGAGCGCTTTTCTTCATCGCGTGTGCATAGCGCGCAACCGGCTCGCCGCCAATCGGTGCGCTCCGGGATGGGTGACACCGGTTTCGGAAGCGGCGCGGCGACGCGCCGGGGCCGGGCCGCGGCGATGGTTGATCGGGCGACGTTGCAACACGCTGCTTTCGCAGGCTATCGGGCAAATTTATGATCCGGGTAACCGATGTCTTGCCATTGACACCGGTTTCCATTAGCGATGCGGCCAAGAATAGAAGCGAGGGGTGGATGAGCGACCTGAACGTCATTGCGGAGGCTTTTGTCGCCGCGCGCCGCGATGCACGCGGCCTCCCCGAATATCCCGGCACCGTGCCCGCCACGCTCGCCGACGCCTATGCGATCCAGGACCGCGCGCTCGCGCTGACCGGTGGCGAGGTCGCCGGGTGGAAGGTCGGCCGGATCAATCCGCCGCTCGACGGGCAGCTGGGCACAAACCGGCTCGCCGGGCCGATCTTCACGGGCTTCGTGCAGCACGGTGACCCGGCACCCGCGATGCCGATTTTCGGCGAAGGCTTTGGCGCGGCGGAGGCGGAGTTTCTGCTGCGCATCGGCACCGCGCCCGATCCTGCCAAGACCAGCTACACGCTGGACGAGGCCGCCGACCTGATCGACGCGGTCCATGTCGGACTTGAAATCGCCAGCTCTCCCTTTCCGGGCATCAACGCGCATGGGCCGCTCGTCACGATTTCGGACTTCGGCAATAATCACGGGCTGGTGGTTGGCGACGCCATCCCCGACTGGCGCAATTCGGGCTTTCTCGACTGGCCGGTGACGCTGAGCATCGACGGGGTCGAGATCGGCGCGGCGGCTGCACGCACGATGCTCGACGGACCGGTCGGCGCGGCGCGCTTCCTGTTCGAAACGCTGGCGGCGCGCGGTATCGCGTTGCGGCCGGGGCAGTGGATTTCGTCGGGCGCCGTCACCGGCGTCCATGAGGTATCGCCAAACGCGCAGGTTACTGCCACGTTCGGAACCATGCGGGTGAGCTGCACGATCGAGGCCGCCAGACCCGCCGCTTAGGGAGAGTATGGATGAACGCGACGCAGGCCGAAACCGGCGGCGAATCACCCCGCGCGGGGCCGGTGCCCCGCACCGGGCGCTATCGATGGATGATCATCGCGATCCTCTTCTTCGCGACCACCGTCAACTATATCGACCGCACCATGCTGGGCCTGCTTGCCCCCGATCTGGGCAAGGAGCTGGGCTGGAACGAGAATGACTATGGCAACATCGTCACCGCGTTTCAGGCGGCCTACGCGCTCGGCTTTCTCTTCATGGGCTGGATGGTCGACCGGTTCGGGCCGAAGATCGGCTATGCCATCGCGATCGGCGTGTGGACCGTCGGCCATGTGATGCACGGCTTTGCCAGCACCGTCGCCTCGTTCATGGCGGCGCGCGTTGTGCTGGGCGTGGGTGAGGCGGGGCATTTCCCGGCGGTCGTCCGCGCAAGCAGCGAGTGGTTCCCGCAAAAGGAACGCGCTTATGCGATCGGCTGGGTCAACTCCGCGACCACGATCGGTGTGATCCTGACCGCGCCGACCTTGTGGGTCTTCATGACCTGGCTCGGTCTCGATTGGCGCGAGACGTTTATCTATTCGGGCCTGTTCGGCGTCGTGCTGCTGGTGCTGTGGCTCAAATTCTACAGCAACCCCCGCGAAACCGGCAAGGTCAGCGAGGGCGAGCTCGCCTGGATCGAGCATGATCCGCCCGAGCAGATCCAGAAGATCGGCTGGAGCCGCGTCGTGCGGCTGCGCGAGGCCTGGGCGTTCGCGGTGGCCAAGTTCCTGACCGACCCGGTCTGGTTCCTGATGCTGTTCTGGCTGCCCAAATATTTCGCCAGCACGTACAATGTCGACCTCAAGGTCGTGCTGCTGCCGATGATCGTCATGTATCTGCTGTCGGATGTCGGCAGCATCGCGGGCGGGTGGCTGTCGTCGAACCTGATCCATAAGGGCTGGACCCCGAACGCCGCGCGCAAGGTGACGATGATCATCGCGGGCTGCTGTGTCCTCCCGCTGCTGTTCGTGACGCAGCTTGAGAATATGTGGCTGGCGGTCGCGCTGATCGGGCTGGCGCTTGCCGGGCATCAGGCATTCTCGACCAACCTGCTGTCGCTGCCGCCGGACATGTTCCCGAAGCGCGCAGTGGGATCGGTGATCGGGCTTGGCGGCTTTTGCGGCGGTGTCGGTGGCATGATCATGGCCAAGTCGACCGGCCTCGTGCTCGATGCCACTGATGGCAATTACACGCTGATCTTCGCGGCCTGCACCGTGGTCTATTTCCTCGCAGTCGGGGCGATCCACCTGCTGTCGCCGCGCCTGACGCGGGTTTCAGTCTAGGCCTCATCTTAGCCCCTCCCGCTTGCGGGAGGGGTTGGGGAGGGTCTTCTTCTTTTTTGGTTCTGCGATGCGCCGTCGCTGGGAAGAACAAGAAAACCCTCACCCAACCCTCTCCCGCAAGCGGGAGAGGGCTAAGAAGAGCTTGAGGCGACATTTCCTGTCCCCCTCCGCCCCCTTTTGCGCAATGAAGCATTGCTAACATTGCATCGCCTGACTGATCGCGCCATCACTGTCCTATGACTGCAACACTCAAGCTCGACGCCTTTCTGCCCTATCGGCTCTCGGTCGCATCGAACCGCGTGTCGGGGACGATTGCGGGCGCGTATCAGGCGCGGTTCGGGCTGCGCATCCCCGAATGGCGGCTGCTGACGGTGCTCGCCGAGTTCGGCTCGATGAGCCAGCAGGCGCTGTGCGGCCGCACCCAGATGGACAAGGTGACGGTCAGCCGCGCGGCGATTTCGCTGCATGAGCGCGGGCTGGTAACGCGCACCCCCAATCCCGACGACCAGCGCTCGCATCTGCTCGACCTCAGCGCGGAGGGCTGGGCGCTCTACCGCCAGATCGCGCCCCAGGCGCTCGAGTTCGAACGTCGCATCTTCGCCAGCCTCAACGACGAGGAGCAGGCGCAACTGCGCAAGATGCTCGAACGCGTCGAGGCGGCGGCAGCCGCGATCTCGCCGGGATTCTAGACTCGTTTTCAGCTTCGCTGAAGCGGCACCGGCCCGCTCCCCCACCGGGCCACCCATAGAATACACTGGCGTTGGGTGGCCGGGTGGGGGAGCGGGCCGGTGCCGTCTAATTGAAAGCGATTCTAGGCGCTTGATCCGGCCCCCTGTTCTCGCCTAATCGAGCCATCCCTCCCCAGGGCAGTCGATGTTGCTAGCCAGGAGGATTCCATGACCGCCACCCAGATTCGCGCCGGCCTGTCCGTCGCCGAGCCGCTCGTCCGGTTCGTCGAGGAGCGGGTGTTGCCGCCGCTGGGGATCGCGGCGGACGATTGGTGGGCGGGTGCGGCGGAGATTTTCGCGCGCTTTACCCCGCGCAACGGCGACCTGCTGGCACGGCGCGAGGACCTTCAGGCACAGATCGATGCATGGTGCGCGGCGGACCCGCTGCGCGCAGCCGATCCGGCGGCGCAGGAGACGTTCCTGCGCGCGATCGGCTATCTGGTGCCGGAGCCGGGCGACTTTACCATCGGCACGCGCGACGTGGATGCGGAGATCGCGACGCTGGCGGGGCCGCAACTCGTCGTCCCCGCGCTCAATGCCCGCTTCGTGCTCAACGCCGCCAATGCCCGGTGGGGGAGCCTGTACGATGCGCTGTACGGCACCGATGCGCTGCCCGGTTTGGCGAAGGCCGGTGGCTATGACGCGGAACGCGGGTCGCAGGTGATCGCGGCGGCGAAGGCGTTCCTTGACGAAGCGGTGCCGTTGACCGGGATGCGCTGGGCTGATTTTTCAGGTGGCGACCTGCCGCTCGCCGATCCGGGCCAGTTCGTCGGGACGCGCGGCGAGTCGATGCTGTTCGCCCATCACGGCCTGCACATCGAGGTGCTGGTCGACCGCAGCCACCCGATCGGCGCGAGTGATCCGGCGGGGATCGCCGATGTGCTGCTCGAAAGCGCGCTCACCGCGATCGTCGATCTGGAGGATTCGATCGCGGCGGTGGATGCCGATGACAAGGTTGCGGCCTATGCCAACTGGCTGGGCCTGATGCGCGGCGACCTGACCGAGACGTTCGACAAGGGTGGCAAGACGCTGACCCGCGAACTCGCCGCTGACCGCGTCTATCAGCGGCCGAACCAGAGCGACCTGACGCTACCCGGCCGCAGCCTCTTGTTCGTGCGCAATGTCGGCCACCTGATGACCAACCCCGCGATCCACATCGATGGCGCGGAGGCACCCGAGGGTATCCTCGACGCGATTGTCACCAGCACGATCGCACTGCACGACCTCAAGGGGCTGGGCCGCGCGCGCAACAGCCGCACCGGCAGCATCTATATCGTCAAACCCAAGATGCACGGGCCAGACGAATGCGCCTTCACCAACGACCTGTTCGACACGGTCGAGGATCTGCTGAGCGTCGCCCGCCACACGATCAAGGTCGGCGTGATGGACGAGGAGCGGCGCACCAGCGCCAACCTCGCCGCGTGCATCCATGCGGTGCAGGGCCGCATCGCCTTCATCAACACCGGCTTCCTCGACCGCACCGGGGACGAGATCCACACGTCGATGCGCGCCGGGCCGATGATCCCCAAGGCGGAGATGAAGGCCTGTCGCTGGATCAAGGCGTATGAGGACCGCAATGTCCGCGTCGGCCTCAAGCACGGGCTGTCGGGCCGGGCGCAGATCGGCAAGGGCATGTGGGCCGCGCCCGACCGCATGGCCGACATGATGGACCAGAAGATCGTCCATCCGCTGAGCGGCGCGAACACCGCCTGGGTGCCATCGCCCACCGCCGCGACGCTGCACGCGATGCACTATCACAAGGTCGATGTCTTCGCGCGTCAGCGGGAGATTGTGGGCGAGGCGATCCCGCCGCTGGCCCCGCTGCTGACGATCCCGGTGGCACAGGGGCGGAACTGGACGGAGGAAGAGGTCGCGCGCGAGCTGGACAATAACGCGCAGGGCATTCTTGGCTATGTCGTGCGCTGGATCGATCAGGGCGTGGGATGCTCCAAAGTGCCCGACATTCACGATATCGGCCTGATGGAGGACCGCGCGACGCTGCGCATTTCCTCGCAGCATATCGCCAACTGGTTGCTCCATGGCGTCGCCACGGCGGCGGATGTGGACGCGGCGTTCGCGCGGATGGCGGCGAAGGTCGATGCGCAGAATGCGGGCGATCCGCTTTATCGCCCGATGGTCGGCGATCCCGACAGTCTCGCATTGCAGGCGGCACGGGCTTTGGTGTTCGACGGCGTCTCCCAGCCGAGTGGCTATACCGAGCCGCTGCTGCATGCATTTCGCGCGAAGGCGAAAGCACGCGGCTAAGCCATTGAACCTTCCGCCCGCTGGCACGTTGCGCTAGCGGTCGGGGTACGTGCTGTCTGAACATGGCGCGATCCCATCGGGAGGCGGGACTATTTCGGGCGTGCGTGTGGTAATCCTGTTGTTGGCAAGCGCTGCGTTCGTTCCGGGCGTCGCGGTGGCGCAGATCGATAGTGGCGTAGGCAAGCCGGGGCAGGGTGCGCCTGCCGGGGATCCGAAGACGCTGGAGCGCGAAGCCGAGCGCACTGTTCCCGCGCAGGACGCAAAGCCGATCGTCCCCGACGATGAATTCTCCGAGGCGCTGCCGCAGCTGTCCGACGACATGGATGCGCCGCTCGAGCAGATGACGCCGCAGGCGCCGCCGATCGCTCCGGTCGAGCCGATCGAGGATGCCCCGCCGCTCGATGATGCCGGGACCGAAGCGGAGATCGCCGCGCCGCTGCCACCGCTCGCGGAATTCGACACGACCCCGATTGCCGAACCGGTCGCGGGCAATGACGAGGCGGCAGTCGAAATCCGCTACGCCACGCGCGTCACCGGGCTCGATGAAATCGATCTTGAGGATCAGTTCCGCGACCTCTCCGCGCTGGAGGATGGCGACGGGGTTGCGGCCAACGCCGCGATCATCGGGGCGCGGGCGCGCGAGGATGAAGGGCTGGCGGTGCGGCTGATGAAGTCGCTCGGCTATTACGACGCGACGGCCATCTCGTCGATCGAACAGACGCCGCAGGGCGATCGTCCGGTGACCGCAACGATCGCGGCGGTGCCCGGGCCGCTCTACAAATTCGGCGAAATCCGGGTCGAGGCCGATCCGACGCTGCCGCCGACGCTGATCGCCGACAATCTCAAGCTGCGCACCGGTGAGCCCATCGACGCGGTGCGGGTGCAGGCGGCGGAGGCGGCGGTCAGCGTCGCGCTGCCGCAAAATGGCTACCCCTTTGCCGAGGTCGGCCAGCGCGACATCCTGCTGGATGAGTCGACGCGCACCGGCGATTATACCTTGCCCGTCACTACCGGGCCGCGCGCGCGCTTTCGCGGGATCCGGACCGAGGGCGACGCGGTATTCACGCCCGATCATATCGATGTGCTGACGCGGTTCGACCGCGACGAGCTGTACGATAGCCGCAAGGTCGATGATTTGCGCGACGCGCTGATCGCGACCAGCCTGTTCTCCACCGTTTCGGTCGAGCCGGTGAAGACTGGCGAGGCCAATGCCGACGGGACCGAGGCGGTCGACCTGCTGGTCCGTCAGGCCAAGGGGCCGCCGCGCACGCTGGCCGGCGAAGTCGGGTTCAGCACGGGGCAGGGCTTCCGGGCCGAGGTCAGCTGGACGCATCGCAACCTGTTCCCGCCCGAAGGCGCGCTGATCGCGACCGGCGTACTCGGTACGCAGGAACAGGGCGCGTCGGCGACCTTCCGCCGATCCAATGCCGGGCAGCGCGACCGCACCTTCCAGATCGTCGCCTCTGCGCTGCGCTCCGACGTTGAGGCGTTTACCGGCCTGACCGGCACGCTGTCGGCGCGGGTTTCCTATGATTCGACGCCGATCTGGCAGAAGAAACTGACCTACGCCTATGGCGTCGAGCTGGTCGGGACGAGCGAGGATCGGTTCGACTTTACCCGTGGCGCGCGCGAGCGCGGACTTTACTTCATCGCCGCGCTGCCGTTGTTCGCGGGTTGGGATCAGTCCGACGACCTGCTCAACCCGACGCGCGGCTGGCGGCTGAAGCTGAACGTCAGCCCTGAGGCCTCGGTGCGCGGCGCCGCGCGGCCCTATGTCCGTGGACAGGTGGAAGGAACGATCTACCAGCCGGTGACTGACAGCATCGTGCTGGCGGGCCGGGCGCGGTTCGGGACGATCCAGGGGATCGACCGCAATGACCTCGCCCCGTCGCGGCGTTACTATGCCGGCGGCGGCGGATCGGTGCGCGGCTTTGGCTATCAGGAGCTTGGACCGCGTACCCCGGACGACAAGCCGGTTGGCGGGCGCAGCTTCAACGAATTCGCGGTCGAGGCGCGCTATCGCTTCGGCAATTTCGGGATCGTGCCGTTCCTCGACGCCGGGCAGGTGTATGAGGAGTCGCTGCCGCAATTGAGCCGGCTGCGCTTTGGCGCGGGCATCGGCGGCCGCTTCTATACCAATTTCGGCCCGATGCGGCTGGACGTCGCCACCCCGATCGCGCGCAAGCCGGGCGAGAGCAAGGTCGCGCTCTATATTTCGATCGGGCAAGCATTCTGATGGCTGAGGATACGCCCGCGCAGACGCCGGAGACGACGGTGATCGTCGAGCGTGCCCCGATCTGGCAGCGCGTGGCGAAATGGACCGCGATCGGGCTGGCCAGTCTGGTCGCGCTGCTGCTCGCTGCGGTCGCGATCCTGGATACCGGGGTCGGACATCGCTTCATCGCGGATCGGCTGGCGGGCTACACCACTGCGTCGGGTCTCAACATCAAGGTCGGGCGGATCGAAGGATCGATCTATGGCGCGATGGTGCTGCGCGATGTGCGGGTCAGCGACCCCAAGGGTGTGTTCGCGACCTCGCCACGGGTTGCGGTCGACTGGCGGCCGTTCGCGTTTCTCAACAATCATGTCGATGTGCGCTCGGCGACCAGCCCGCTAGTGCGCGTGGCGCGCTTGCCCGAGCTCGAGCCCGGTGGCGACCCCAATGCGCCGATGCTGCCCGATCTCGATATCGATATCGCTCGGCTGAACATCGACCGGCTGGTGCTGGAAGCGCCGGTCGCGGGGCAGCGCCACATCGCGACGCTTACGGCGGAAGCGAAGATCGCGGACCGCCGCGCACGGGTGATCGTCAATGGCCGCACGCTGGGACGGACCGGGGGTGACGCGCTCGCGCTGGTGCTGGATGCGGTGCCCGATGACGACAAGCTCGATCTGCGCGCCGATCTGACAGCGCCGGTCGGCGGGCTGGTCGCGGGGCTCGCCGGACTCGAAGCGCCGCTCGCGGTGCGCGTGCGTGGCACGGGAAGCTGGTCGAACTGGCAGGGGCGCGCGATCGGGCGGCTCGGTGCGGGTGAACTCGCCAATCTGCGCATCGCCGCGCGCAACGGCGCAGTTCAGGTGCGTGGCACGACCCAGCCGGGCCTGTATCTCCAGGGACCAGTCGAGCGGCTGACCGCAGGCGGAATGCAGGTCGCGCTCGATGCATCGCTCGACCAGCGGCGCGCCGACACACGGCTGCGGCTGCGGTCAAAGGCGATGGCGCTGATGACCAGCGGCACGATCGACCTGGGGCAGAGCCGCTTCGACCAGTTCCGGGTCGAGGCAATGCTGCTGACCCCCGGCGCGATTGCGCCGAATCTCAATGGCCGGTCGGTGGCAGGCGAAGTCGCGCTCAACGGCCCGTTCGCCACGCCGACGGTTGATTACAAGCTGCGCGCTGCCGCGCTCGGCTTTGGCGAGACGGTGGTCGAACGGCTCTATGCCGAGGGGCTGGCGACGGTGAATGCCGATCGCATCCTGATCCCGGTCAAGGCACAGGCGGCGCGCATTTCCGGCCTCAACGCCGCTGCGGGCGGATTGCTGACCAATGTCACGCTGGCGGGCGATCTCGCGATTACCGGCGACCAGATTTTGTCGGAGAACCTCCGCATCCGCTCCGACCGGATCGACGCCACCGCGATCCTCGCCGCGGACATGAGCACCGGGCGTTACACCGGCGCGCTCAAGGGGCGGGTCAACGATTACCAGATCGACAGCATCGGCATCGTCAATCTGGAGACCGACGCCGATCTCTATGCTGCTGCTGGCGGTGGCTGGGGGATCAAGGGCCGGATCGTCGGGCGCAGCACGCGGCTGTTCAACGACGGGGTGCGCAGCTTCCTCGGCGGCAATGCCGTTGCGCGCGTCTCGCTCGATTTCGGGCCGGACGGGATTGTGCGGTTCAGTGATCTGAAGGTCGCCGCGCCGTTGTTCCGCGTGATCCGCGGCTCGGGCCGCTACGACCCCGCCGGGCCGCTCAGCCTGACGGCAGATGCCTGGTCCAACGCCTATGGTCCGTTGTCGGCGCGGGTAACCGGCAGCCTGACGCGGCCCGTGGTGAACCTGCGCGCGCCGCGACCGGGCGTGGGCGTGGGCCTTACCGATCTGGAAGCGAGGATCGTTGGCGACAATGGCGCCTATGCCGTCGATGCCAAGGGTGAGACGAGCTATGGCCCGTTCACCGCCGATGTGCTGGTGCGCACCGGCGAACGGCTGGCGATCGACGTGCGCGCCGGGCGCTTTGCCGGGGCGGATTTCAAGGGCCAGCTGGTCCAGACTGCAGCCGGGCCGTTCGATGGCGACCTCACCTTTGCCGGGTCCGGGCTGGACGGTGCGATCGATCTGTCGGCGGCGGGCCAGTATCAGCAGGCGGTGGTGCGTGCGACTGCGAACAACGCCAAGATTCCCGGCGACATGGAGCTCACGATCGGCCGCGCGATCATCAACGGAACCGCGATCCTCTATGACGACGCCCCGGCGATCACCGGCGAGGCGCAGGTCGCGAACTTGCGCAACGCACAGTTCACGCTGAGCCGCGCGCGGGCGAAGATCGACTATCGCGGCGGCAAGGGCAGCGCGCAGGCGTTCGCCGAAGGATCCTCGGCGGTGCCGTTCCGTATCGCCGCCAATGCGCGGTTCGAGCCGGAACTGTGGCGCGTCGCGCTGTCCGGGAACGCCAACAATATCGGCTTCAAAACCGCGCAACCGGCGCAGATCGCCATTGCCGGGTCGACCTATACGCTCGCCCCGGCACGGATCGATTTCGATCGGGGCAGCATGCGGCTGTCGGGCAGCTGGGGCGAGGCGATGCGCATTCAGGCACGGCTCGACAAGCTCGATCTGTCGCTCGCCAATGCCCTGTCGCGTACAGCTGGGCTGGGCGGCACGGTCACTGGCGCGCTCGATTTCAGCCAGGCCAGCGACGCGACGTTCCCGCAGGCGATCGCGCGGCTCAACGTCAGCAACTTCACCCGGTCGAGCCTCGGCGGCGTGTCTTCGCCGGTCGATATCAGCTTCGTCGGACGGCTGTTGCCCGATGGCGGCGACGCGCGCGCGCTGATCAAGCGCGGACCGACCACGATCGGGCGGATGGTGGCGAGCCTCCAGCCGCTGGGCCCGGGCGCGGGCAGCTGGACCACGCGCCTGATGGCGGCGCCGCTGTCCGGCGGCATCCGCTATAACGGGCCGTCCTCGGTGCTGTTCTCGATGGCCGGGTTCCCCAATCAGAGCCTGTCCGGGCCGGTCGCTGTCGCTGCCGATTTCTCGGGTCAGGTCCGTGCGCCGCAGCTCACCGGGCAGCTGCGCGGCGAGAAGTTGACCTATGAGAACGAGACCTGGGGCACGCGGCTGTCGCAGATGACCGTCACCGGGCAGTTCGACAACGATACGCTGGAAATCGGGCAGCTCGAGGCGGTCGCGGGCAGCGGTCGGGTGAGCGCGTCAGGGACGATCGGGCTTTCGGCGGAACAGGGTTTCCCGGTCGATATCACGGCGCGCTTCCGCAACGCGCGCCTCGCCCGCAGCAACGCGCTCGGCGCGACCGCGACGGGGCAGCTCCGCATCACCAACGGCCTCGACGGCGGGTTGATCGAGGGGCGGATCATCATCCCCGAGGCGCGCTACCAGATCATCCGTCAGGGCGCCGCCGAGGTGCCCGAACTCACCGGTGTCTATCGCAAGAGCGAGCTGACCGAGGACGGCAAGCGCCCGACCCGCATCAAACCGGCGGGCATCTTCCGCCTCAATGTCAGCATCGTCGCCGACAATCGCCTGTTCGTGTCGGGCATGGGCCTCGAGTCCGAATGGAGCGCGCGGATGCAGGTGACCGGCACCTCCACAGCACCGATCGTCACGGGCGAGGCGCGGGTGGTGCGCGGTACCTACAGCTTTGCCAGCCGGCGGTTCGAACTGACCCGAGGCATCGTCAGCTTCGAGGGCGGCCCGCTCGCCGATCCGCAGATCAACATCGGTGCGACCACTGCCGCCGACGGGGTAACGGCGAACATCAACATCAGCGGTAGCGGACAAATGCCGCGCATCGCGTTCAGCTCGACCCCCAGCCTGCCGCAGGACGAGGTGCTTTCGCGCCTGTTGTTCGGCAGCTCGGTCACCAATTTGTCCGCGACCGAGGCGATCCAGCTGGCCGCCGCATTGAACTCGCTGCGTGCCGCTGGCGGCGGTCTCAACCCGCTCGGCCAGCTGCGGTCGGCGGCGGGCATCGACCGGCTGCGCATCCTGGGTGAGGACGACACCACCGGGCGCGGCATGGCGCTCGCGGCGGGGCAGTATCTGACCGACGACATCTATGTCGAGATCATCACCGATGCGCGCGGCTATACGGCGGTCCAGCTCGAGATCGCGCTGACCCGAGCGCTCAGCCTGTTGTCGGCCACCGGATCGTTCGGCGGATCGCGCGCGGGTCTCAAATATTCGAAGGATTATTGAGCGGCGGAGCGACATTCCGGCGCGGCATGCGGTTGATCAATTGGCTGCGTTGCGCCTAGGCGGGGGGAACGGAGGGTCCCCGATGTACCGATCGCTTGTTGTTATTTCGTCATTCGCACTCGCTGTCGGGCTCGCCGCCCCGGCCCTCGCGCAACAGGGCTACCAGACCCCGCCCCAGGCGGTGACCGACATCGTCACCCGCGCGCCCAGCCCTGGCGTCTCGGTATCGCCGGACAGCAAGCAGATGCTGTTGATGGAGCGCGTGGCGCTTCCGCCGGTCGCCGATCTTGCCAAGCCGATGGAGAAGCTCGCGGGGTTGCGGCTCGACCCGTCGACCAACGATCGCCACGGCACGCGCGCGTCGGTTGGCTTGTCGCTGCAGGACATTGCCAGCGGTACCGTGCGCCGCGTCGCCCTCCCGGCCGACCCCGATATCTCGGACGTAGCCTGGGCGCCTGACGGGTCGAAGCTGGTGTTCACCAACACTCGCGCAGGTGCGATCGACCTCTATGTGCTCGATTCAAAGACCGCGCAGGCACGCAAGGTGATGACGGGCGGGGTCAACCCAATCTTCCAGAATGCGCGCTGGCTGGCCGACGGATCGCTGCTGGTGCTGACCATCCCCGAACAGCGCGGACCGATGCCGACCCGCTCGTTGACCCCGGTCGGCCCGGCGATCCAGGATGCTGCAGGTGGCAAGGCGGCGCAGACGCGCACCTATCAGGATCTGCTGCAAAACCCGCATGACGAGGCGATGTTCGCCTGGCTCGCGACCAGCCAGCCGGTGATCCTCGCAGCGGACGGCAGCACCCGGCGCGCGGTGGGCGTTCCGCGCATCTATACCTCGGTCACCGCGTCGCCCGACGGCAAGTACCTGCTGATGGAATGGCTCGAACAGCCCTTCTCCTATCAGGTGCCATGGACCCGTTTTCCGGTGACCAGCGCGGTCTACACCCGCGACGGCAAGCTGGTGCAGACGATCGCAAAGCAGCCGCTCGCCGATGCGCTGCCGGTGCAGGGAGTCGTTACCGGGCGCCGCAACGTCGAATGGCATCCGACGGAAGGCGCTCTGCTGCTGTGGAGCGAGGCGCAGGATGGCGGCGATCCGCGCGTGAAATCCGCCAATCGCGACAATCTGCTCGCGCTCGCTGCCCCGTTCAGCGGCACGCCCCGCCTGCTCGCGCGGCTCGAGGACCGGCTTGCCGGTATGTCCGGGATCGAGAAGTCGGATGACCTCATCGTGCAGGACTATGACCGCGACACCCGCGAAATGCGCGAGACATTGGTCGATGTGACGGGTGCCAGCGCGCCACGCCAGCTCAGCATCCGCAACGTGCAGGATGCCTATGCCGACCCCGGCAGCCCGCTCACGACCGTCACCGGGAGCGGTTTCGATGTCGCGCGCAGCAGCGATGGCAAGCTGCTTCTGTCGGGCGCAGGGGCGACGCCCGATGGGCTGCGCCCGTTCCTGCGCCGCTTCGATCTCGCTACGCTCAAGACCGAAGAGATTTGGCGCAATTCGGGTGAACAGCTCGAATCGGTCGTCGATGTCGTGTCCGACGATGGACGCAGCTTCATCACCTCCTATGAAAGCCCGACCAATCCGGGGAATCTGAAGCTCCATGCGGGCGGGACCGAGCGCTTCCTGACCAACTTCCCCGATCCGCACCCCGAACTGACGGGTATCCAGCGTGAGCTGGTCACCTACAAACGCGCCGATGGCGTCGATCTGACCGCGACGCTTTACCTGCCGCCCGGCTACAAGTCAGGCGACACGCTCCCGGTCGTGGTCTGGGCCTATCCGCGCGAGTTCAATGATGCGGCGACCGCCGGGCAGAACCGCGACTCCCCGTATCGCTTCACCCGCATCAGCGGCATGTCGCATCTGTTCTTCCTGACCCAGGGCTATGCCGTGCTCGACCGGGCGGCGATGCCCGTGGTCGGTGCCGACCCGGAAACGGTCAATGACAGCTTCATCGAACAGATCGTCGCGAGCGCCAAGGCGGCGGTGGACTTCACCGTGCAGCGCGGCTTTGGCGACGGGGTTCGCGTGGGCGTCGGCGGGCACAGCTATGGCGCGTTCATGACCGCGCATCTGCTGGCGCAAAGCGACCTGTTCCGTGCCGGCATCGCGCGATCGGGTGCCTATAACCGCACGCTGACCCCGTTCGGCTTCCAGTCGGAACGGCGCGTGTTCTGGGACACGCCGGACACCTATTACCGGCTCAGCCCGTTCATGGCGGCGAACAAGATCAACGAGCCGATCCTGTTCATCCATGGCGAGAATGACAGCAATCCAGGCACCTTCCCCGAACAGTCGGAGCGGATGTTCGCGGCGGTCAAGGGCACCGGTGGCACCGCGCGGCTGGTGATGCTGCCGCACGAGGACCATGGCTATCGCGGGCGCGAATCCGTGCTGCACACCCTCGCTGAGATGTTCGACTGGTTCGACAAATATGTGAAGAATGCGAAGGTGCCGCCCGCGAAGTGACGCTGCCGCCCGGACACCATTGCGCTCAACTTACACGCATGTAAGTATCTGGCTCAGGAGAGCGCGATGGCCGAGCATTTCGACGTGGTGGTGGTGGGTGCCGGGATATCCGGCATCGGCGCGGGCTATTTCCTGCAGCGCGACTGCCCGGACCGCTCCTATGTGATCCTGGAGGGGCGCGAACGGCTGGGCGGGACGTGGGATCTGTTCCGCTATCCCGGCATCCGCTCCGATAGCGACATGTACACGCTCGGCTACAGCTTTAAGCCGTGGACACAGGCGAAGGCGATCGCCGACGGGCCGTCGATCCTGCGCTATCTCGACGACACCGCGCGCGAACATGGCATCGACAAGCACATCCGCCACCAGCACCGCGTGGTCGCCGCGAGCTGGTCCACCCCCGATGCGCGCTGGAGCGTGACGGTCGAGCGTGGGGCGGAGCGGGCGCGGGTGGAGTTCACCTGCAACTTCCTCTTCATGTGCTCGGGCTATTACAACTACGACGCCGGCTACCTGCCCCAGTTCGAGGGGCACGAAGACTTCGCCGGCACGATCGTCCATCCGCAGCATTGGCCCGAGGGGCTGGATTACGCCGGCAAGCGCGTGGTGGTGATCGGGTCGGGCGCGACAGCAGTGACGCTGGTTCCGGAAATGGCGAAGACGGCGGCGCACGTCACGATGCTCCAGCGTTCGCCCACCTATATCGTGTCGCGGCCGAGCGAGGACGGCATCGCCAACTGGCTTCGCGCGAAGCTGCCCGCCAAGCTCGCCTATCGCCTGACCCGCTTCAAGAATGTCGGGATGCAGCAGCTTTTCTATCGCATCGCGCGCAAGAAGCCGCAGCAGACCAAGGAGCGGATCGTGCAGATGGTCCGCGATGAACTCGGGCCGGACTATGACGTCGCGACCCATTTCACCCCCAGCTACAATCCATGGGACCAGCGCATCTGCCTCGTCCCCGATGCCGATCTGTTTGCCGCGATCCGCGGGGGAGCGGCATCGGTGGTCACCGACCATATCGAGCGGTTCGAGGCAGATGGCGTCCGGCTCAAGTCGGGCGAACTGCTGCCCGCCGACGTGATCGTCACCGCGACCGGGCTGGACCTGCAGCTGATGGGCGGGGTGCCGTTCACCGTCGACGGCGCGCGGGTCGAGCCGGCCCAGTCGCTTGGCTACAAGGCGATGATGTATTCGGACATTCCGAACCTTGCCTCGTCCTTCGGCTATACCAATGCCAGCTGGACGCTGAAGTCGGACCTGACCTGCGCCTATGTCGCGCGCCTGCTCAACACGATGAAGAAGCGCGGGATGCGCCAGGCGACGCCGCGCGTCGGCGCGGATGTGACGCGTGAGGATTTCCTCAGCTTCACCTCCGGCTATGTCCAGCGCGCGATCGACCGCTTTCCCAAGCAGGGCGACAAGCGCCCGTGGCGGGTGCACCAGAATTACACGCTCGACCTGATCGACCTCAAGTTCGGCGGGATTGATGAGGGGATGGAGTTTTCCAACCCCGAACCGGCGCGGGTGCGCGAACTGGCGTAGGACAGCCCCGCCCGGCTTTCCGCCGCAATGCAGCAGAAATTTCGGAACGATTGCGTTCCGGATGCATTGCCTTGTCGATGCCCGAGCTCATGGAACCGAACACGGCGGCGCTGCTGGCGCCGCCTCCCGCCGATTTGGCCGATGGCGCCAGCCTGTTCCTCGACTTTGACGGAACGCTGGTCGAGATCGCCCCTCGCCCCGATGCGGTCGCGGTCGATGCACCGCTCCGTCAGCTGGTCGCGCGGCTGGTCGCGCGCTTTGACGGGCGTGTCGCGATCGTCAGCGGGCGCGGTGCGGCGGAGATCGATGCGCTGTTCGGCGGCCTCGACTGCCCGATCGTCGGCAGTCACGGCGCGGAGCTGCGCGGTCTCGAACATGCGGAAGTGCCCGAGCGCCCGGTCGCGCTCGATGACGTCGCAACACAGTTCAATGCGCTCGCCGATACGCTCCCCGGGCTGGTGGTTGAAATCAAGCCGCTCGGCGTCGGCCTGCACTATCGCGGCGTCCCCGATGCCGAAGTGGCATGCCGTGCGCTCGCGGAAGAACTGGCGACCAGCACCGGCCTGACGCTCCAACGCGGCAAAATGGTCTTCGAATTGCGGGCGCCGGGCGACAAGGGCCGGGCGATCGCCGCGTTGATGGTGGCGATGCCCTTTGCCGGGTCGCGCCCGATGTTTCTGGGCGATGACCTGACCGACGAGCCGGGCTTTGCCACCGTCGCGCGGCTGGGCGGGGCAGGGGTACTGGTCGGCACCGCGCGGGCAACCGAGGCGGTCTATCGTGTGCCTGATGTCGCGACCGCCCTGCGTTGGCTTGAAACGATTGCGAAGGACGCAGCATGAAGCCCAATCTCGACCTGTGGCCGATCGGCAATTGTCAGGTCAGCGCGCTGATCGACCGTTCCGGGCGCTTCGTTTGGGCGTGCGCACCGAAGGTGGACGGTGATCCGCTGTTTTCCTCGCTGCTCGACGGGCGGGACCCGCGTTCCGACGATGCGGTCGGGCTGTGGGGCATCGACCTGGAGGACTGCGCCAGCGTTGAGCAGCATTATCTGACCAACACCCCGATCCTGGTCACGCGGATGACCGACAGCAACGGCAGCGCGATCGAGATCACCGATTTTTGTCCGCGCTTCGAGCGGCTGGGGCGGATGTACCGGCCGGTCGCGTTTGCGCGGATCGTGCGCCCGGTGGCGGGGTCGCCGCGCATTTGCGTGCGGCTGCGCCCGACGCGCAACTGGGGGGATCCGGCGGTGCTGACCACGGCCGGGTCCAACCACATCCGCTATCTGCTTGACGGAATTCAGCTGCGCCTCTCCACTAATGCCCCCGTCGGGTTGTTGCAGGACGAGCTTTGTTTCCGGGTCGAACGCCCACTGCACTTCTTCCTCGGCCCGGATGAGAGTTTCGCCGGCAACCTCGCGACGACCGTCGACGAGATGGCGGACTATACCCGCTATCACTGGCAAAATTGGGCACGCGGCCTCGCGACGCCGTTCGAGTGGCAGGATGTCGTGATCCGCAGCGCGATCACGCTCAAGCTGTGCCAGCATGAGGAAACCGGCGCGATCGTCGCCGCGCTGACCACCTCGATCCCCGAGCATGCGAACAGCGGGCGCAACTGGGACTATCGCTACTGCTGGATCCGCGACGCCTATTACACTGTGCAGGCGCTGAACCGCGTCGGCGCGCTCGACGTGCTGGAGGGCTATCTCGCCTATCTGCGCAACATCGTCGATCAGGCCAAGGGCGGGCATATCCAGCCGCTCTATGGCGTGCAGGGCGAGAGCGTGCTGATCGAGAGCGAGGCGCCGCGCCTTGCGGGCTATCGCGGCATGGGTCCGGTCCGGGTCGGCAATCAGGCCTATGAGCAGGTCCAGCACGATGCCTATGGCCAGATCGTGCTGTCCAACGTGCAGGCATTCTTCGACCAGCGGTTGTTCCGAATGGCCGGGCGCGAGGATTTCGAGGCGCTGGCGCGGGTCGGTGAACGCGCGGTCGAGCTGTTCGACAAGCCCGATGCCGGGCTGTGGGAGCTGCGCACGCGGCAAAGCGTCCACACCTATTCTGCGGCAATGTGCTGGGCGGCGTGCGACCGGCTCGCCAACGCTGCCGAGCGGCTGGGAATGGAGAGCGAGCGCAGCGTCTGGCAAGAGCGCGCCGACCGGATGCGCCGTGCGATTGAGGAAGCCGCGTGGCGGCCCGACACCAATCGCATGTCGGCGACCTTCAGCGGCGACGATCTCGACGCCAGCCTGATCCAGTTGCTCGACATGCGCTTCATGTCACCCGATGATGACCGGTTCCGCGGCACGCTTGATGCGGTCGAACAAGGACTGCGGCGCGGTAGTCATATGTTGCGCTACGCGACCGAGGATGATTTCGGCCTTCCCGAGACCGCGTTCAACGTCTGCACTTTCTGGCTGATCGAGGCGCTGCACTTCACCGGCCGCGACGCCGATGCGCGCGCGCTGTTCGCCGAAATGCTCGACCGGCGCACCGCCGCCGGTCTGCTGTCCGAGGATATCGACCCCGTGACCGGGGAATTGTGGGGGAATTACCCCCAGACCTACTCGCTGGTCGGCATGATCAACTGCGCCGTCCTGCTGAGCAAACCGTGGAGCGCCATCCGATGAGCCGCCTGATCATCATCTCCAACCGTGTGTCTGCACCCAAGGATTCGCACGCTGGTGCGCAGGGGGGCCTCGCCGTCGCGCTGCAGGCAGCGATCCGCGAGTTCGGCGGCATCTGGTTCGGCTGGTCGGGTGAGACGGTGGATGAGTTTACCGGCCAGATCAATTTCCAGCGCGCGCAGGGCGTGACCACCGCGACGGTCGACCTCGAGCCGCAGGATATCGAGGAATATTATAACGGCTACGCCAACCGCACGCTGTGGCCGCTGTTCCATTATCGCATCGACCTTGCCGAATATGAGCGGGGCTTTGCCGGCGGCTACCAGCGTGTGAACGAACGCTTCGCCGATACGCTGCGCCCGCTGGTCGAGGGCGAGGACATTTTGTGGGTGCAGGACTATCACATGTTCCCGCTCGGCCAGTGCTTGCGCGACCGCGGCGTCAAGAACCGCATCGGCTTCTTCCTCCACATCCCCTGGCCACCCCGCCGCCTGCTGGCGACGATGCCCGAGGCGCAGGAACTGGTGCGGACAATGTTCGCCTATGACCTGGTCGGGTTCCACACGCAGGAATGGCTGGAGTCGTTCCGCGACTATGCGACCTATGAACTGGGTGCGACGATCGAGGGCGACACCTTGGTGCTCGGCGAGCGGCGGCTGCGCGCGATCGTCGCGCCGATCGGGATCGACTGCAAGGAGTTCGTTGAGGGGGCGGCGAGCCCGGCCGCCAAGATGGCGTATCGCCGGATGCGCGACAGCGCGGTCGGACGCGACATGATCGTCGGGGTCGATCGGCTCGATTATTCCAAGGGACTGGAAGAGCGCTTCGCCGGGTACGAACGCTTCCTCGCCGAGCATCCCGAGGAGCGCAAGGAAGTGTTCCTGCTCCAGATCGCGCCGCCTTCGCGCGGGGCGGTGGAGAGCTACAAGAAGATCCGCACCGCGCTCGAGGGGCTGTCCGGGCAGATCAACGGCGCCTATGCCGACACCGACTGGGTGCCGATCCGCTACGTCAATCAGGGCTATCCGCGCGATGTGCTGGCGGGGATCTACCGCGCGGCGCGGATCGGACTGGTGACGCCGCTGCGCGATGGGATGAACCTGGTCGCGAAGGAATATGTCGCGGCGCAGGATCCCGAGGATCCCGGCGTGCTGATTCTGTCGCGCTTCGCCGGGGCCGCTGCGCAGCTCAAGGACGCGGTGCTGGTCAATCCGTACAGCGCGGACGAGGTGTCGGATGCGATCATGCAGGCGCTGCGCATGGATCTTGACGAGCGCAAGCGGCGCTGGCGGTCGATGATGGACAATGTCGAGGCCGAGGATGTCGTGTGGTGGCGCGGACTGTTCACCGATGCGCTGATGGGACAGGGTGTCCCCGCGCCGATCCCGGCGGATAACGACGTCGCCGCCGCCTAAGCGGTATAGATTGCGCCGTCGCGGACTTCGAGCGGCCACGGGCTGAGCGCCGCGCCGGTACACGGGCCGCCGACGCACATCCCGTCCTCGATCCGGAACAGCGCGCCGTGCCAGCTGCACTGGATCATGTTGTTTTCGCCGGTGAGATAGGCGTCGAGCTGCTGCGCGAGCGGCAGCCCCATATGCGGGCAGCGATCGACATAGCCGGACACCGCGTCCCCGCTGCGGACTGCAAAGCCATGGAAGCGCCCGGCCTTCATCTCCAGCACGAAGTTGCGCGCGGTGCGGTCGGCGATCAGGTCAAGCGGGCCGAGCCGGACGCCGGGCGGGGTGGTGGTGAGGCGTTCAACCAACGCCGTTTGCCCTGGTGAAAGGGTCGCCCATGCCCCCGGCATGGGCTGAAACGTCCGGGGGACGTTTCACCCTTTCACTGTCGAAGGGCCGTGCCATGCAGCTGTTTGACGGGGATCGTGCTTCGACAAGCTCAGCACAAACGGATGTTGGGTACTTCCTCACTGCGGCAGCTGCGCCTTCGGAAAGCCCGCCCAGGCCGCGTCGTAATCGGGCTGCGCGGTCGTCATCGCATGCGCGGTCGGGCGATAGGGCCAGCACGTTTCGACCATGAACGCCATCGTGCCGTCGATCTTCTGCGGCTTTAGTTCGGCGTTGCTCGCGCCGTCCCAACTGGCGACATCGGGGCCGTGACCAGCCATCAAATTGTGCAGCGACAGCCCGCCCGGGACGAAGCCGTCGGCCTTGGCATCATATGCGCCGTGGATCAGGCCCATCGCCTCGCTCATCACGTTGCGGTGGAACCAGGGCGGGCGGAACGTGTCTTCGGCGACCATCCAGCGCGGCGGAAAGATCACGAAATCGGCGTTCGCCCTGCCCGGCACGTCGCTGGGCGAGGTGAGGACGGTGAAGATCGACGGGTCGGGATGGTCGAAGCTGACCGTGTTGATCGTGTTGAACCGCGACAGGTCATAGCGCCACGGCGCGAGGTTGCCGTGCCAGGCGACAACATCGAGCGGGCTATGGTCGATCGTCGTGGTCCAGAGCCGGCCGAGCGACTTCTGGACCACCTCGAACGGCTCGTCGCGGTCTTCGTACCATGCCGCCGGGGTCTCGAAATCGCGCGGATTGGCGAGGCCGTTGGCGCCGATCGGGCCAAGGTCGGGCAGCCGGAACAGCGCGCCGTAATTTTCCGCAACATAGCCGCGCGCGCTGCCGTCCGGCAGCAGCGCCCGGAAGCGCACGCCGCGCGGGATCAGCGCGATCTGGCCGGGGGCGATGTCGATCCGCCCCAGCTCGGTCAGCAGTGTCAGCCGTCCGGCTTGGGGGATGAACAGCAGTTCGCCATCCGCGTCGAAGAAGACGCGGCGGTCCATATCGGCGTTGGCGGCATAGAGATGCACCGCAACGCCCTCGAGATCGGCGGGGTCGCGGGTGACGAGCATGCTGGTCATGCCGTCGATCAGGTCGGTGCCCGGCGCGGGATCGGCGATCGGACCCCAGCGCAACCGGTTCGGCGAAAGCGGTGCTGCATCCGGCTGCGGCACGAAACGCGTGGCGGATTCATAGGGTGCAAAGGGCGGATGCTCGGCGCTCGGGCGCATCCGGTAGAGCCAGCTGCGGCGATTCTCGTGACGCGGCGCGGTGAAGGCGGTGCCAGAGAGCTGTTCGGCATAGAGACCGTAAGCAGGGCGCTGCGGCGAATTGCGCCCGATCGGGAGCGCGCCCGCGACCGCCTCGGTCGATACGTGATTGCCGAAACCCGGGAAATAGTCGGTCATAGGTCAGACCCTAAAGCGCGCTCTGGCGAGTAGTCGGATGAGGGGGCGGCCTATGGCCGCCTCCCTCATCCTCCTGCGTTCCTTCCCCCTTCGGAAGGTTGAGGCCGGTTGACCCGGCTCTCCTCTCCAACCTCGTTATGCGTCGACCTTGATCACCCCTCTACGGATTTGATCGAGTTCAATCGACTCAAAAAGTGCCTGGAAGTTGCCGTTGCCGAATCCTTCATTGCCCTTGCGCTGAATGATCTCGAAGAAAATCGGACCGAACATGTTTTCGGTAAAGATTTGCAGAAGAATGCCCTCGTCGCCGACATTGCCGTCGATGAGGATGCGGTTCTTGCGCAGCCGCTCCAGGTCTTCGCCATGGCCGGGGACGCGCTTGTCGACCAGCTCGTAATAGGTCTCGATCGTGTCCTGCAGCTTCACGCCGCGCGCGCGCAGCCGCTCGACCGTGTCGAAGATGTCCGGGGTCGTCAGCGCGAGATGCTGGATGCCCTCGCCCTTATATTCGCGGATGAACTCCTCGATCTGGCTCTTGTCGTCCTGGCTCTCGTTCAGCGGGATGCGGATCGCCTTGTCCGGAGCGATCATTGCCTGGCTGAACAGGCCGGTCGCCTGGCCCTTGATGTCGAAATACTTCTGCTCTTCAAAGCCGAACAGCGTCTTGTAGAACTCCGACCACACCCGCATCTGGCCGCGCCGGACATTGTGGGTGAGGTGGTCGAGCAGGTCGAGCCCGACATTATTGTCCGCCTCCGCCTGCTGCCAGCCGGGGATTTCCTCCCAATCGGCATAGAGGTCGGTGCCGTCCTGGATGAAGTAGAGGTACGATCCGCCGATGCCGATGATGCAGGTATCGTCCTCGGCGGTGCGCTCCGCACCGTTCTTCAGTGCCCACTCCATCGCGACTACCGGATCGGCGACGCGGAACGCCATCGCGCTGGCCGAGGGGCCGTGCGCCGCGCGGAACTCGGCGACGCGGCCGCTCTCGTCGCGGTTGAGCATCAGGTTGATGCGCCCCTGCTTGAAGCGGGTGATGTTCTTGGTCGGGTGGCGGTGCGAGGGGACGAAGCCGAGCTGTTCGAACTGGCGTGCCATCGCGTCGGGATCGGGCGAGGTGAATTCGACGAACTCGAAGCCGTTGAGGCCCAGGGGATTGGTCGGGTCGGTCATGCGCGCAGCCTCCGTAAGTTGAGGAGGCATTACACCCGACGCCCATTTGGTGTCAAATGATACTAAATTGCGCGGCGTGGCCTCGCGCTTGTACCTTGTATTGAGCGGTCTAGAGGAGGAGGCTCGTTGCGAGGGGGAAATGATGCTCTACCCGCTTGCGCTCGCCGCCGCCGTGTTGACCGCCCAAGATGCTGCTCCGGCGGTGGTCGAGGTCGATGTCATCCAGACCAGCCCGGAGTTCGACGCCGCGATGGATGCGGGCGACGCGCGCAAGGCGCTCGCGCTGATCGAACCCGCGGTGAAGGCGTGCGTTGCAGCTAACGGCGGCGACGGGGCCGCGCCTGAGGAACTGCGCCCGTGTGTGATGCTGATCCCAATGTGGTCGCTGGTGATGGGCGAGACCGGGCGTGTGCAGGAGGCGGTGGCCACCGCCAGACGCGGCGTTGCGATCGCCGCCACGTTCGAGGATGCGAGCGGGATGAGCATGGTCGCCCAGTTCATGCTCGGAGCCGCGCTCGAACGGATCGGTCGGCATGGTGAGGCGGAGCCCGCTTTCGTTGCGGCCCTCGCGGCAGCCGAGGCGCTTTTTCCCGGCGATCCAATGCTTGCCAGCTATCTCGGCCGCCGCGCCAACAATCTGTTGATGCAGGGACGCCATGCCGAAGGCCTGCCACTCGCGCGCCGCGCGGTCGAAATGGCTGGCGACACGGTCGAAGGCGCGGTGTTCCGGATGATGGAGGGAACGGCACTATCCCGGCTTGGACGCCTGACCGAAGCGGAAACGACGCTGCGGGTCGCGGTCGCGCGGCTGGACGCGCTGATGGGGTCGCGCGCCACGCAGAGCATTCGCGCACGCGAGGCATTGGCGCATTGTCTGGAGCAGCAAAACCGGACGACCGAGTCGCTTGCGCTTTGGCGTGAGACCGTGGCGATGCGCCGGGCGGAGGGCGATAGCCCCGATCTTGCCGAGAGCCTTTCGGGCCTAAGCGTGCTGCTCGTCCGAACGGGGGAATATCGAGAGGCAGAAACTGCGGCGCGCGAGGCGCTGGCGATCCGCCTGCGATTTTTCGGCGAAGCGAGCAACTTCACGGGGCTTGCCTACAACAATCTCGGCTTGGTCCTGATGGAATCGGGGCAGATCGAAGCCGCCGCCGAGATGTATGGCCGCTCGATAGAGGTCATCAAGGCATCCGGCGTCGTCAATATCGACGAGATGATCGCGATCCTGACCAATCTTGCCAGCGTGCTCGTCCGCCTTGGCGAAACGGGTCAGGCGATCGATGTCCAGCGCCAGGTGCTGGATTATGCCGAACGCGCCTTTGGCCCCGGCCATGTTCGCGCGGTGATGGCACGCAACAATTTGGGGGCTGCATTGGGCGGTGCAGGTCGCCACGCCGAGGCGATTGCGCTGTTGGAAACAAACTATGGCGCGGCCAGGGCGCTTGGCGCCGCGGGCGGGCAAATCGCCGCGCAGACCGCGAGCAGTCTCGCGGGGTTCCTCGGCCGCGAAGGGAATGCAGCGAAGGCGCGCCTGTGGTTCGCGCGTGCCGATGCGGACTCGCGCGCGGCGTTCCGTCCCGATCATATCCATCGCATCCTGTTGGGCTGGAGCTATGGCAACTTTCTGATCGGCGAAGACGACGCGTTGCCGCTTGCGCGGACATTGTTGCTTGAAGCGGGAAACCAGACGCTGGCGCGCATGGCGAGCGGTCAGGGGTTCGACGCGCAAGCGCAAGCCGAGATGGGGCGCCTTACCCGCGTTTTCCGCGATCAGGTCCGCGCTGCCTGGAGCCTTGCTCAGCCGTCCTCCTGACCCCTGTCCGTCTGATCCTGACCGTCGCTTTCACCTGAACCAAATGACAGGAACGGGGTGTCTGAAGTCAGTATCCGGAACTTTCATGAACCCCAATCCATCCGTGAACCTGACCCGCCGCACGCTCGGCTGGTTCCTCGGTGCCGCACTCTGCCTTGGCGTTGCGTTGCCGACTACCGCGCGGGCTGCTGCGATGCCGGAGACGCCCAAGGTCGCAGCCACCGCTCAGTCCGAAACCGCGATCGAACGCGCGATGAAGGCGGTGGTCGCGATCAGCCCGCAGGACGAAGCGGCGCGCAAGCAGAATGGCGATACCGAAGCGGCGGGGGGATCGGGTTTCGTGATCCACGCGTCCGGCCTGATCCTCACCAACGCGCATGTTGTCGCCAAGCTCGATGTGGTCGAAGTGACCTTCGCCAATGGCAAGCGCTACAAGGGCAAGGTGATCGGGCGCGACGGGCGCACCGATCTTGCGATCGTCAAGATCGACGCAGAAGTGCCGTTGCCGATACTCAAATTGGCGAAGTCGTCGAAGTTGCCGCTTGGTGCCAAGGTCTTTGCGCTGGGCAATCCGATGGGCAACCGTTTCTCGGTTACTTCCGGGATCATAAGCGGTTATGACCGCGCCTATGACGTCGCATGGCCGGTGAACTTCATCCAGCATGATGCGGCGCTCAATCCAGGGAATAGCGGGGGGCCGCTGATCACCGAGGAGGGGGAAGTGATCGGGATCAATACGGCGACTCCGCCCGAAACCATCTTCGACATCGGCATTGGCCTGGCGATTCCCGCCGAACTCGCCGCAAAGATCGCGGCGCAGCTCGCCGCCGATGGCAAGGTCGTGCGCGGCCGGCTGGGCGTTACCGCGAGCAGTGCCGATGCCGGCATGGCCGAAGCGCTTGGCGCACCGGGCAAATCCGGCCTGATCATCGATGCGGTGTCGGCGCAGGGCGGTCTCAAGATCGGCGACCTGTTGCTGAGCGTAGAAGGGCGCAAGCTGGAGGTGGTCCGCGACCTGTCGATGGCGCTGATCGACAGTAAGCCCGGCGACAAGGTCAAGGTCGAGATCGTGCGCGACGGCAAGACGATCGCGCTCGCCGTGGCGCTGGAGGCCGACGACGATCTGGCCGGCGAACGCGGCAAGGTCGCGGCGCTGGCGATGGATATGAGCGGTGCTGTGGGCGGCCCGTTCACGCTCGGCTTCGCGTTGCGCAGCGATGCGGCGGGCCGGGTGACGGTGGGCAAGGTCGAAGAGGCTTCGATCGGGCAGATGTACGGCCTTTACGAAGGCGACGAGCTGCTCGCGGTCGACGGGGTCGCGCCGCGCGACGCAGCGGCGGCGATGGCCGCGATCAAGGCATCGAAGCGCGACGTTGCCGTGCTGAGAATCCAGCGCGCCGGGCAGGGGACGCTCCACGTCGCGCTCCCGCTCAGCGCCGAGGCCGCGAAGGCGCGGCGACCCGGCGTCCCGCGCCGCTTCCCGCGGGGGCCGCTATGACGGAGATGATGACGATGAGCGTGTTGAAACTGGACGCGGAAGCGGCGCAGAACATCGCCGACACCTTTGCAGGATGCCGCGCACTGATCCTGGAAGACGAGATCGGCGCGGAGATGAAGGCCGCGCTGGAAGCGGCGGGATGCGAGAGCGTCGACCTGTTCGAGACTGGCGACGCTGCGCTCGAGGCGCTTGAGGCCGATGCCTATGACGTGCTCGTGCTCGACCGGATCAATCCGGGGATTGAGGGGCTGGAGGTGCTCGATCGCGTGCGCCGCCGGCCCAACGGCCTCAAGACCGATCCCGACGTGCCCGCACTGGTTTACTCTCTGCTGGGCGGTGAGGATCAGCGGATCCACGGGCTGATCGCGCGCGGAGCGGACGATTATGTGCCCAAGCCCGCGACGAGCGAGGAGCTGGTTGCGCGCGTCGCCGCGCAACTGCGCCGGCGCAAGCCGACGATGCGCAGCAAGGGCTGGACCTGCGCGCCGCTGGAAGTGGATGCCGATACCAAGGATGTGCGCTGCAACGGCCGGCTGCTCCAGCTGACCAGCCGCGAGGCGGACATCCTGGTCGAGCTGTACAAGGAGCGCGGCAATCCGCTGAGCCAGTCGATGCTGTGGGACCGCTGCTGGATCGGCAAGGGGTGGAGCCACTTCCCCGAGGAGTTCGCCAATACGGTCGATCAGGCGATCAAGCGGCTGCGCAAGTCGTTGAAGCGGCAGTGCCCGGATATTCCGGACGATTTCCATCCGCTGGTGACCAACATCTGGGCACAGGGGTTCGCGCTGCGCAACCTGGCCGGCATGGAGGGTAGTCGCTGATCTGCGTGGCTGCCCCGGTGGATCGGATGCTGCAAGTCCCCCTCCCGCTTGCGGGAGGGGTTAGGGGAGGGCCTGTCCTCCTCCACCGGCTGCATGGCGCGTTGACAGGCCCTCCCCCGGCCCCTCCCGCGAGCGGGAGGGGAGACTAATGCTCCGCTGGCTTCCGCTTCGTACGACGTTGGTCATCGGCGCGCTTGCCGCTGTGGCGCTGGTCGGGCTGACGCTCGGGCTGCTCCAGATGGTGTCGATGAACGCGCGCGAGGTGGCGATGGTGCGCGCGCAGGCCGATGCGGCGGTGCTGTCGAGCAAGATCGACAGCCTCGCGCCCGGCCTGTCCGCCGAGGAGCGCGACGCCGAAGTGCTGACGATGGTCGCCGCGCGCGCGACCGAGGCGACCGATGGCGGGCGCTGCGACAGCGGCGAACGGGCGCGGGCGCTATTCCTCTATCGCGGGGCCGACGGCGCGCTGACCGGCACGCCGAAGCTGGACTGGCCGGCGGGGCGCGGCGCGGTGCAGCTGCGTGTGCCAGCGGGGACCGCCTGCCAGCGCGCGGACGCGACCGCGGTCGGGACGGTGGTCGATCTTGGCGAGGGGCGGGCGTTTCTGAGCGCGCGGATCTTTAGCCCCGATCCGCGCCTGGTGACGCGGGCCTATCTGCTCGCGGCGGGCGTCGGCATAGCCTTTCTGCTGCTCGCCGGGCTGCTCGCCTGGGCGCTGATGCGCGGATGGCGGTCGCGGCTCGATGCGTTCAACGCACTGCTCGACCGCGCTGATCGCACCGGCTTCTCCGAACGCGCGCCTGCGGATGATGGCCAGCCCGAATTTCGCCTGCTCGCCCAGCATCTCAATGCGCTGCTCGCGCGGTCGGAGGATATGATCGGTGGGCTGCGGCGGCTGCACCGCCATGTCGCGCATGATTTGCGCGGCCCGGTGATGGTCGCGCGCAAGCATCTCGAGGCGCTGGCGGTGAAGGTACCGGACGAGTCGCTAATCGCCGATGCCGACGCGAAGCTGGTGACGATGGACAAGCGCTGCCGGATGCTGCTCGGCATCATCGACGCAGAGGTCTCGCGGCGGCACGAGGCCGACACGGTCGATCCCGGCGCGCGCATCCGCCAGCTGATCGACGACATGTTCGTCTATCTCGGCGACGACAAGGATCTGGAGTTCGCGCTGGAGGCGGCCGACGCGCGGGTGCGGGTCGCTGGCGATCTGTTCGACCGGATGGTCGAAAATATCCTGGGCAATGCCGTCAAGTTCGCCACCCCGGAATCCACAATCCGCTGCAGCGTCGCGCGCAGCGACGACACGGTGACCGTCGCAGTCGACAATGACGGGCCGGGGATCGACCCCGGCAAGGTCGAGCGCATCTTCGAGCCCGGTTATTCGAGCGGCGGTGCCGACAGCCATGGGCTGGGGCTCGCCTTTGTCCGCACCGTCGCGTTACGCGCGGGCGGCAATGTTCAGGCTTTCAACCGCGCGGGCGGGTTTCGCATCGAAATCAGTTTGCCTGCGCAGGACGACGATACAGCGCACCACAGGGAAAGGGGAAATGATGAGGTCTAGTTTTCACTGGCGGTTGCTCGCCGGGGTGGCGGCAATCGCGATGCTGGGGTCGCCGCCGCTGGCCGTGAGTGCGGCGGCGCAGACCGCGCCCTATGACAGCGCGCGCGGCGTTTATAGCTATGCCCGCGACCTCAAGGCGGTCGCGCCAACGGTGGTTAAGGTGATCGTGCTCGGCCAAAAACAGGCCGAGGGCGATCGCACCGCAGCGCGCGAGGGGCAGGGCGAGGACCCGTTCCGTGGCCAGGCGACGTCGGCGCAGGTGCAGGGCCAGCAACCGCAGGCTCAGCAAGGCGCACCCCAGCCGATCGGCAGCGGATCGGGGGTCATCATCGATGCCGCGCGTGGCGAAATCCTGTCGAACAACCACGTCGTCGAGAAGGGGACCGCGTTCAAGGTCCAGCTCTATGACGGCCGCGTCGTCGATGCCGAAGTGGTCGGCCGCGATCCGCAGACCGACATCGCGCTGCTCCGCGTCAAGGCGAGCGGGCTGCGCGCGATCGAGGTCGGCGACAGCGGGCGGATCGAGGTGGGCGACCTTGCCTTTGCCATCGGCTATCCGTTCGGGTTCGACCAAACGCTGACGATGGGCGTGATCTCCGGCCTTGGGCGCACCGGGATCGGCGATGGCTTGCAGGACTTCATCCAGACCGACGCCGCGGTGAACAGCGGCAATTCGGGCGGCGCGCTGATCGACAGCCGTGGGCGGCTGATCGGCATCAACACCGCGATCTGGTCCAAGTCGGGTGACAATAGCGGGATCGCCTTTGCCGTGCCGATCAACATGGCGATGGCGGTCGCCGATCAGCTGCGCCGCAACGGTAGCGTCAAGCGCGGGCGGATCGGCGTGACGGTCGGCCCGGTGACGGTCGAGGCGGCGGGCAGCGGGTCGACGCGCGGCGCGCTGGTCGCCGAAGTCTCGCCCGACAGCCCCGCGGCGCGCGGGGGCCTGAAGTCGGGCGACATCATCACGTCGGCCGATGGGCGGTCGATCGAGGGGCCGGGCAATCTGACCGCGATCCTCGGCGTGCTGGAACCGGGCAAGACGATCGCGCTGGGTTACCGTCGTGGCGGTCAGACCGGTACGGCGCAGGTAACGGTCGAGGCACCCCGCCCGGTGCAGGTCACGCGACCCACGACGGGCGGCGCCGGACTGGCGGCGCTGGGCGCGACGTTCCGCGACGTCAATGCCAGCGACAAGGTGCCCGAGCAGCTGCGCGGTGGCGTCGTCGCCAGCGTCCAGCCGGGTTCGGCGGCGGCGCGGTCGGGTCTGGCGGTCGGCGACATCATCGTCGGCGTCAATGGCGAGCAGGTGCAGAGCGCGGCGGAACTTGCCCGCGCCTTCCAGAATGTTGCCGGTGGTGCAGTATTGTTCGTGGCGCGCGGGAACAGCCTGATCCAGCTCAAACTGGAACGGTAACACGGGAAGGCGTCGGGATAGTCCCGACGCCTTTCCTCAACTTGGGTAAGCAAGTGCCGTGGAGTCGTCGATCTCCTTCGGCAAATACGTACGTAGTCAAGCGAAGTCTGTCCCTTAACAGCCGCGAATCAGCGACTTCGCGCCAAGTTTGAGATGGAAACGAAGACTGAAACTGTTAGTGTCGCGCGGGCGGGGGCCACATTAAAGACGAACCTGCCTGATCGAGGGATCAGTTCGCGAGGCCGGCTTGGGAGCAGGCCCGGAGAGTGAGGAGACGAAGGTAATGGTTACGCTCAACAAGAAGATGGCGATGGCACTGGTTGCTGCAAGCATGCTGGCTTCGCCGTCGATCGCGCAGGACAAGAAGGGCACGAACCTTGGCGACAAGGAAGTTCCCGCGACCGAAAGCTCGAAGGCGGTCGACACGCTGGCACTTGGCTATCGTCTGGCCGACTATGCCCGCACCGCCAAGGATGCGCGCGCGATGATCGTCGCGGCCAAGATGGTCGATTCGGTCACCGTCAAGGAAGGCACCGACAAGGGCAAGATCGAAGGCACCGGCAAGGGCACCGGCACCGCCAAGGTGACGACCTCGGCCGACCTGTTCGCCGAGGCGAAGACGCTGGCCGGTGGTGACGCCGACATCGTCGCCGCAGTCGAGGCGGCGCAGGCCGAAACCTCGAAGGGCGTCGTCGGCGGTGCGATCCGCACCGTCCAGTACGTCCCGGGCAGCACGACCTGGACCGTCCGCTTCGCCGCCCGTGGCGGTGAGCCGCTGGTCGTCGGTCTCCGTCGCGACTCTTCGACCCCGCTGGGCCTGAAGATCTTCGACGAGAACGGCAATCTGGTGTGCCAGGACATGTCGGGCAACGTGACGCTGTACTGCCGCGTCAACCCGATCTGGACCGGCCCCTTCTCGGTTCAGGCGATCAACTATGGTGGCTACGGCACCGGCGTCGCGCTGGTGACCAACTAAGCCGAAAGACTGGCCGCCCCGGAGCAGAGCGCTTCGGGGCGGCGGTTTTTCCGGCCAGAACTAATCGGCCGGATCGCCGCGCCAATGCGTGGCCCGCGCCGCAGGGGAGAGACCCGGCATGAAGCGCGCCCTTTCACGAACGCTGGCTTTGCCGCTGATTGCGGCCCTGCTGTCCGCCCAGACCACGCCCGACATCAAGATCGAACCGGTCCCGTCGCCCGAAGTGCTGCGGTCCGAGGCGTTCGAGGCGGCGCAATATGCTCAGATTTCCGGCGCAGCAGCGGCGCTCGACCGCACCACTGCGCGCTTTGCCGCGGGTGGCGGGCCGCTCGCCGTGCTGGAGCAGGAGCGCGACAAGAAGCTCGCCGAGATCGAGGCGGTCGACCGCCAGTTCAGCGCGCTGATCGAACGCGGCGCGCAGGTGCCCGAGGAAGAACGCCGCGCGCTGACCCAGCGCCGCGCCGCGCTGCGCACCGAAGTCGATGCGATCGAGGCGAAGATCGCCAAGGATTTCCCGCAATATTTCGACCTGACGCGCCCCAAGGCGCTCGACATCGCTGCGGTGCAGAAACTGCTTAACCCCGATGAGGCGATGGTCGTCATCCTCGTTTCGGACGACGCCAGCTATACCTGGGCGGTGACGCGCGAGGGATCGACCTGGTCGCGCTCGGAGGCGATGAAGCAGGATGCGCTCGCCGCCAAGGTCAACCTGCTGCGCGCCAGCATGGAAGTGGACGGCGCGCGCGGATCGGGTCGCCAGCCGCCGCCTGCCGCTGGCGGAACCGCCGCAGTCGCGCCGCAGGGCAAGGCGTTCGACCGCAAGCTCGCGCATGAGATTTACAAGGAGCTGATCGCACCGGTTGAGGGCGTGCTGAAGGGCAAGCAGGTGCTGCTGACCAATGTCAGCGGCCCGCTCACCTCGCTGCCGCTTGCGCTGCTCGTTACCGCGCCGCCACAGGGTTCGGATACTGATCCGGCGGCGGTGGCGACCAGCCCGTGGCTGATCGACAAATATGCGCTGGCCGAGCTGCCGTCGGTCTCGGCGTTGCGCTCGCTGCGTTGCCTGCTCATTGAAAAGCCTGCCGACGCGCATCCCGGGTGCGTGGACCGCGCAGGCTCACCCGCCTATGCGCAGGTGCGCAGCGGCGGGATTACGCTCGCCGCTTATGGTGCCCCAACGCTTGCCGGTGCCTACACGCCAGAGACCGGGCGCAGCGTGACGCCGGGTCTTGCTGGCCAGATGTACAAAGGCAAACTCGCAGACCCGGAAAAGCTCCGGGCGCTGGCCTATCTGCCTCAGGCCAAGGCAGAGTTGGAAAGCTTGCAGAAGTCGTTCGGGACGCAATCCACCGTGGTGATCGGGGATGCTGCGACCGAGGCGGCGGTCAAAGCGAGCAAGGCGGTGTCCGGCGCGCGCTTTGTCGTGTTCTCGACCCATGGTTTGCTCGCGACCGAAGTGGGTGACAATGCCGAACCGGGCCTCGTATTTACCCCGCCCAAACAGGCCACCGAACTGGACGACGGCCTGCTCACCATGTCCGAAGTAACCGAGCTCAAGATTCCTGCCGATGTCGTCGTTTTGTCGGCATGCAACACTGCTGCGGGAGACGGAAAGGACGCGGGCGGCCTGTCGGGGCTCGCGCGCGCATTCTTCCAGGCGGGTGCCCGTTCGCTGCTGGTCAGCCACTGGGCGGTCAGTGACGCTGCAACCTCGCTGCTGATGCAGCAGACGTTCGGTAACATCCAGAAGGGCGATGTCGCCGGGCGTGCGCGTGCGCTGCAGGCGGCGATGCAGACCGTGCGTAGCGAAGGCACCGGCCAGTTCGTCAGCCCCAAATATTGGGCGGCGTTCACGCTGGTCGGCGATCCGGGCAAGTGAGGTGGGTGCGCGCGGCGCCCTGATGGCGGTGGCGCTCGTGCTGTCCCCCATCTCCGCTCACGCGACCCAGGCCGTGCCGACTCCCGACCCGGCGGTGAAGGCTGAGGCTGACGCCCGCGCCGCGCTCGCCGCTGCGCCGGCGGGCAGCGAGGAGCATGCCGTAGCGCAGGTCGTACTTGCATCGTTGCTGCAATCGCGCGGACGCGACCGGGAGGCAGAGCCGCTGTTGCGCGCTGCGCTGGTCGCCGCGCTACGGTTCGAGGGCGTGGACGGTCCCCGCGCCGCATTCATCAGCGCGCGGCTCGCGGTCGCGCTGATGGCGCAGGACCGGGCGGTCGAGGCGGAAGCGATGCTGCGCCGTGCCGCTGCGATTTTAACCGCGACCCCCGCCGTGCCGCCCGATCTGGTCGCGAGCGTGCTGGTCGACCATGGCCTGGTGCTGGCCATGCTGGAGCGGCATGGTGAGGCGGAGACCAGCTTGCGCCGGGCGCTGGCGCTGGTCGATGCGGGCGCGGCGGAGGAGAGCGGGGCGCTTAGCGGGGCGCTGATGGCGCTGGGCCTCGGGATGATGGGCCAGCGCCGCTATGCCGAGGCCGAAGCCATGCTGCGCCGGTCGCTTGCGCTGCACGAGAAGCAGTTCGGGCGCGATCATTTCGAAACGCGCAAGGCGCTGGTCGCGCTGGGCATGACGTTGCGCGAAGCGGGGCGCGCGGGTGAGGCCGAACCCTATCTGCGCCGCGCGGTCTATGCCCATGCGCTGACCGGGATCTGGGACAATATAGAGGCAATTACCGCAGCGGCGGTGATGGGTGACGTCACGCGGCGGCGCAATCCGGGAGAGGCGCGCGTCTTTTATGCCCGCGCTGCGCTGGGTGTGCAGCGGCGGCTGGCCAGCCATCGCGACTACGGCCCCGCCGCGCAAGCCGAGCTGCGAACCTTCGTGCCGATCTTTGTGGGGCAAGTCGAGGCGGCGTGGCGGATCGGGGCCGCGCGGTGACAATTGTCAGACCCTGTCGGTCGCGCCAGACTGGCGGCAGCGCCAGGATACGGCTCGTTCGAACCAGCAGGAATTGCGCCCCACCGATGCGTCTGATGATGCCCCTTGCCCTGATCCTTGCCGCGCTGCCGGTCGCCGCCGCGCCCGTGCCGCATGACGGTCACGCCGATGCGACGACGCCCGATGCGGTGATCGAGCGGGCCGAGCTGGTTCGTGACCTGATCGCGCGGGCGCGGGCCGATCGCGATGTCGATATGATGATCGTCGCCGCGCGGATGCTGGCGACGGGGGATTTCGTGCTGGTACGTGCGGAGAATGCGCCGATGGTGCTGGGCCGTGCGCGTACGGGCGAGGAGCTTCCGGTGACTGCGCCCTCGGCATTGCTGATCGAAGCGCGCGGCTGGGCCGGTGGCGATGCCGACACGCTTGCGGCGATCGAGGCGGCGCTGGCCGAGGCGAGCAAGGGCATCCTGCCGGCCGCGATCGTCTATACCCATGATCTGCCCGCCGACCGCGCGCTGACGATGCGCGCGCGGGCGGAGGGCGGACGGCTGGCGCTGGTGCGGGTGCGCGGCGATGGCGATGCGGCGCTGGAGCTGGCCGTTACGGATTCCAGCGGCCGGGTGGCGTGTACCGATCGCCCGGCGGTCACATCCGGCGTGGCGCGCCGTGACCTGCTGTGTCGCTGGACGCCCGGACGCACCGAGGAATATCGGATCACGTTGAAGAACAAGGGCCGCGTGTGGACGCGCGCCATATTGGTGTCGAACTAGACAGGGGACGGATGATGTTGAGGCAGATCATGCTCGCGCTGGGAGCCCTGGGGCTCATCGCCGCATCAATGCCGTCCGCGCCCGCGCCTGCGCCCGAGGCGAAGGGCCGCATCCGTGCGCTCGTCATCGGCGTGGTCAATTACAAGGACGGAATCGCATCGCCGATGATCGGGGCGTTCAACGATTCGGTGCTGATCGCCGAAACGCTGATCCGCGAAGGCGCGAAGGCGGAGGACGTGACGCTGCTGCTCGATCCGCCGACGCCCGAATTGCTCGCGGCGCGCGGCAATCCGCGGATGCGCCAGACCAAGGTCAAGCCCGACGCGGTCGGTACGCGCGCCAATATCCTCGCCGCGATGAAGCGGATCGTGGATACGACCAAGCCGGGGGACGAGCTTCTGCTGGCCTTTTCCGGGCATGGGATGCAGCAGAATGAGGCGGTGGCCGGGTCTGAGCCGGACGGGCTCGACGAGGTGTTCCTGCCTTATGACACCGGCCCCGCCAACGGATCGGAGAAGATCGAGAATGCGGTGACCGATGACGAGATCGGCGCGGTAATCGACGCGATCCGGGCCAAGGGCGGCAACGTCACTTATATCGCCGATTTCTGCCATTCGGGCGATTCGAACCGCGACGCGGCGGGCAAGGACAATGGCGCGCCGACCTCGACCAAATTGGGCCTGAAAGTCAGCCGCAAGTTCGCGACCGTCAGCGACGGCAATTTCGTGCGCGACCTGGCGGTCGAGACGTCCAAGGGCAAGGCCGGCTGGGGCGCCTATGTCGGGCTGCTCGCGGTGCCATCGGCGCAACAGGCCAAGCAATATCAGGCGCCGCGCTACGCCGACCCGCTGGAACAGGCGGCGCATGGCCTGCTCACCGTCTATGCGATGGCCAATTGGAACAATCCGCGCGTCTATTCCTATCGCGATCTGGCCAACCGCATCACTGCGGGCATCGACGGACACAAGTCGCCGCGCCCCGAGTTCGACGGCGATCTCGACCGGCCGGTGATGGGCGGCCTGATGAAGACCGCAGTCGCGGCGGCAGGCGGTGGCAGCTGGGCGGTGTACAAGCCCGCGCGCGTGTTCACCGCCGAGACCAAGTCGACCGACCCGGTGAAGCTCGAACAGCTCGAAATGAGCGCGGGGCAATTGCAGGGCGTGGTCGAGGGGACGATCATCGGCCTCGCGCTCACCTCACCTGCCGGGGACAAGACGATCCTGTATGGACGGGTCGACCAGGCTGACGCGTACAAGGCGATCCTGGTCCCCACCGCGTTCGGCGACATTGCGGCTGAGGCGTGGAACGATGTTCGCGACATCGACGGCAAGCCACTGTCGCGCGAGGTGCGCCTGGTCGCGACGATCGAGCAGCAGCCGGTTCAGCTCGACTATCGCATCGCGCTGCCCACCGCCCCCGCCAGCCCGAGCAAGGCGCAGGCGGCGGCGCTGGCGGCGCTCAAGGAGATCAAGCCCGCCGATATCGGCGCGAGCTTCGTCCAGCCCGGCGAGGCAGCGGATTTGATGCTGGCGTTCAATGGCGACAAGCTCGCTTTGACCCAGCCTCCAGGACAGGTGACCGCCGATTTCGGGTCGATCGACCTCGCCGCCGCGCTGGCGCAGGATGGCAGCAATCCGACGATCCGCGTGCGCTTCGCGATCGGCGGCGCGCTGGTGAAGGCGACGCGGTTCAGCCGGCTTCAGCGCGTGCTGGCCAGCCCCGCACTGGCGACGGGGGAGTCGGGCGAGGATCCGGCGAAGAATGTCTCGGTCGAATTCTATGTCGGGCGGCCCAAGGCGCTCGCGGCGGGTGCGCCCTGTCCGGACACGAGCGCGGATTTCTACGCGGTCGACAAGGACGCACGACGTGTCGGCGGCGATGGCAGCGAGGCGGGCGGCTTTCGCTTCCAGCGCTGTGACTGGCTGTTCGTCAAGGTGACCAACACCGGCAAGACCGACCTCTACGTCAATCCGCTGATCTTCTCGCCCGATGGCGGCGTCCTGTTGTTCGACGGGCAGGACGGGCGGTACAAGATCAAGGCCGACAACCCGACCCGGTTGCGAGCGGGGGAAAGCGGCGTCCTGCAATACAGCCTGACCGATGCCAGCCCCGGCGGCGACCTGCGCGACGATCTGGTGCTGCTGGTCAGCGATGTTACCGATGGCGTGCCGCTCAGCTACGCCCGGCTGGCGCAATGCCCGGTGGTGCCGGGTCCGGAGGATGGCGCGGCATGTGCCAGCGCCGCCGGACCGACGCTGGCCGGAACGCGGATGCGCAACAATGGCGGTGCGGGGACGGGGATCGAGGAGTTGATCGACGCTGCGTTGGTCGGATCGACCACGCGCAGCGGCCCGGCCAAGAAGCCGACTGCGGTGTCCGCACTGCGCTTCAGCTGGCAGACCGAACGCACCGGCGGGCAGTGATTGCGCACGCCCGCTGAATAGGGCAGGTTCAACCCATCACTGAAACGGGGGTATGCAGTGGTGAGGGGAAACTGGATCGTCGTGGCGCTTGGCCCCGCACTGGTGGCGGTGCCGGCGGCTGCGCGTGACGGGGCGCAGAACGGATCGCCCGCGCCGACCTCCACCGCTCCGGCCGCCGCCGCGACGATTGCGGTCGATGCGCGCGCGATGCTGATGGCCGAGGCGGCGGTGCATGGCGGCGAAGCACCGGTGCCGCGGCGCAGCTTGCCGGCGTTGCCCGGATCGGACTCGCGCATGATCTCAACGCTTGTCCCGAACGACCGCGCGACCCTGAGCCAGGCCCATGCGCTGCCCAGTATCCCGGTGCCGCCTGCGGTCTGGAACGTCGTGTCGCCACCGCCCCGCAAATCGCGCCTCGACGCGGCCCCGATCGAGCGCATGTCGCTGGAAGGAACAGCGGATTATCGGCGTGAGCGCAATTTCGGCCTTGATGCGCGGCTCGAATTGCGGATCGACGGGCGTGAGGATAGCGCTATGGTGCGGCTTGGAGGGCGCCTCGCCGGGGCGATCCGGACGCTGGAGCGCCGCTGACTCATGAATTTGCCGGAACGTGAATCGCCGAACAAGGCGCGCTTTGCGGCTGCGCTCGATGCACTGGTCGCGGCGGCGAAGGACAATGCGCGAACGCTGGCTGGCCTGGCTGCTGCGGCGCAGGAACATGGCCTCCGAATGCGCGCGCTGGAGATTGCGACGATGGCGCGCAATCTGGCGCCCGACGATGCGCAGGTGCGCGCGGTGACCGCGCGCGCAATGGCCGCCGGCGTGCCGAGCTGGCATCACAATATCCTGCGCGATCTGGAGCGCAATGCGGCCTATCGGGCCGCACTTGAACAGGTGGTTCGGCCGGGCGACCGGGTGCTCGATATCGGCGCGGGCAGCGGCCTGCTGTCGATGATCGCGGCGCGCGCGGGGGCGGTGCAGGTGACCGCGTGCGAGGTCAATCCGGCTGTTGCCGATGCGGCGGCGCGCACCGTCGCGCATAACGGCTTTGCCGACCGCATCACGATCGTGCCGCGCTATTCGACCGAGGTCGAGCTGGAGCGCGATCTGGGCGAGCGCGTCGATGTGATCGTGCAGGAGATCATCGCCCATGACATGCTGTGCGAAGGCGTACTGCCCGCGCTCGCCGATGCGGTGCCGCGCTTCCTGAAGCCCGGCGGGCGCGTGGTGCCTGAGCGTGCGCAGGTGCGGGCGGCGCTCGCCTACTGGCCGCATGCCAAGGCGCGCGAGCTCGACAGTGTCGAGGGGTTCGACCTGTCGCCCTACGCCACGCTCGCGCGCTACCCGCTGGAAGCGTCGTCGAACGACCCGTCGCTCGTCCTGCGCAGCGAGCCGGTCGACCTGTTCAGCTGGGACTTTGCGTCCGGTGGGCCATATGGTCCGGGCCGGACCAGTGCGGAGCTGACCGTCCGCGACGGCAACGCCAATGGCGTCATCCAGTGGATCCATATCGACCTGGTCGAAGGCGTGACGTACGAGAATGCGCCCGCGCGCGGACCCAGTTCGTCCTGGGCGTGCCTGTTCTACCCCTTTGCGGTCGGAACGGTGCCATCAGGCACGGTCATGCGAGTCCATGGTGCGCACACCCTGATCGCGATGCGCATCTGGGCGGAGCCCGACGCGGTGACAGCGTAGCGAGGCGAAGACGGGTTTTACATCCGCCCGCTTGTTTGCCTGGCTCAATGGTGACTTGAATGTTGTCGCGCCCGGAACTCGCATCGTAATCGCGCGTTTGGCAGGGTTGCCTAGGGGCGTAGGGTGGGAACAGCGTTTTGAGCGTTAGCATGCATGGGCAAAAGCCCAATCGAACGGCGTGGCTATATGGTGCCCTCGCCGTGCTTCTGGCGATACCGTTCATTGCCGACCTGAACTACCCGCTGGGGAGTTCGGTGTGGGTCGGCTATATGCTGCCCGCGGTGCTTGCCTATCTGGCGCCGCGCCCGGTGGTGCCGCCGATCATGGCGGCGATCGCGACCTTGCTCACGATCCTGGGTTTTACGCTAGCGCCGGTCGGGGTCGATCCGTCGATCGCGGTGTTCAACCGCTCGCTCGGCATGACCGTCACCTGGATCCTTGCGATCACCGGCTTCCTGTTCGTGCGCAACCGCCTCGCCGTTCAGCGCGAGGAGTGGTTGCAGGGCGGACAGGTCGGTCTGTCCAAGGCGGTCGGCGGCGAGCAGCCGCTCGAGCAGCTGGGAACCAACGCGCTCAAATTCCTCGTCGACTATCTCGGTGCGCGCGCGGGTGCGGTGTTTATCCGCAATGGCGACGGGTATAAGCGCTATGCGACGCAAGGCGTGCCCGCCGATGCGCGCGTGCCCGAGCGCATCGGCCCCGGCGACGGATTGCTGGCCGACGCGGCGGCGGACCGGCGCAATTTCGTGATCACCGATGTCCCCGACGGCTATCTCTATTTCGGTTCGGGTCTGGGCAGCGCCAAGCCCGCCAACCTGCTGATCGCCACGACGAGCGTCGATGGCGCGGCGAATGCGGTGATCGAGCTGGGTTTCCGCGAGGTGCCGCAGGACGCGCTGGCGCTGTTCGAGCGGGTCGCCGAACAGTTGGGCGTCGCGATCCGGTCGGCCAAATACCGCACCCAGCTGCGCGAACTGCTCGAAGAGACGCAGCAACAGGCCGAGGAATTGCAGGTCCAGAGCGAGGAGCTGCGCGCCAATAACGAGGAGCTGGAGCAGCAGAGCCGCCAGCTTCAGGAAGCGGCCGAACGGCTGGAGGTGCAGCAGAGCGAGCTGGAGCAGACCAACGCCCAGCTGGAGGAACAGGCGCGCCAGCTGGAAATCCAGCGCGACGACCTGACGCGTTCGCAGGCCTCGCTGGAGGCGCAGGCGAGCGATCTGGAACAGGCGAGCCGCTACAAGTCGGAATTCCTCGCCAATATGAGCCACGAATTGCGCACGCCGCTCAATTCGCTGCTAATCATGGCGCGGCTGCTGGCCGAGAATCGCGACGGCAATCTGTCGTCGGCGCAGGTCAAGCATGCCGAGACGATCGAGACGTCGGGCAACGACCTGTTGAGCCTGATCAACGATATCCTCGATATCTCGAAGATCGAGGCGGGCAAGCTCGAGCTGCAACCGCGCCGCTTCCGCATCGCCCCGACGCTCGACAAGTTGCGGACGCTGTTCCAGCCCGCCGCCGGGGCCAAGGGCCTGTCGCTCGACGTCTCGGTCACGCCCGGCGCGCCGACCGAGATCGAGACCGATCCGCAGCGCCTCGAACAGGTGCTCAAGAATTTCGTGTCCAACGCGATCAAGTTTACCGAGCGCGGCACGGTGACGCTCGAGACGGCGGCGCGCGACGACGGGCGGATCGCGTTCACCGTGCGCGACACCGGCGTCGGCATCCCCGCTGAACAGCAGCACGTCATCTTCGAGGCGTTCCGTCAGGCCGACGGGACGATCAGCCGCAAATATGGCGGCACCGGCCTTGGCCTGTCGATCTCGCGCGAACTCGCCCATCTGCTCGGTGGCGAGGTGAGCGTCGCCAGCGCACCGGGGCAGGGCAGCGCATTTACGCTGATCCTGCCCGAAACCTATGAGCCGGTCGCGGTCGGCCCCGCGCCGACGCCCGCCCCGGCGCGTGCGCGCCCGTCCAATCCCAAGCCCGGCAAGAAGCGCGGCGTCGTCGCGACCGAGGATGACCGCGAGCGGCTGTCGGGGGACGCGCGCGTCATCCTGATCGTCGAGGACGACCCGGTGTTCGCGCGCATCCTGTGCGACATCGCGCATGAGCAAGGCTTTCAGTGCCTGATCGCCGGGACTGCCGATGAAGGCGCGCTGATGGCGCGGCAATATATCCCGCACGCGGTGATCCTCGACATGAACCTGCCCGATCACACCGGCCTGTCGGTGCTCGACCGGATCAAGCGAGACGTGCGCACGCGGCACATTCCGGTGCATGTCGTGTCGGTCGATGACGACAGCCGGGCGGCACTGTCGAGCGGGGCGATCGGCTATCTGTTCAAGCCGGTGAAGCGCGAACAGCTGGTCGACATGCTCGAAGGGCTGGAAGCGCGGATGGCGCAGCGGATGCGCCGCGTGCTGGTGGTCGAGGACGACGCGCAGCAGGCGGAGAGCGTCAAATTGCTGCTCGCCAGCCGTGAGGTCGAAACGCTCGAAGCGCATAGCGCGGCGCAGTGCATCGCGCTGCTGGGCAGCCAGACGTTCGACTGCATGGTGCTCGACCTCAACCTGCCCGATGCCTCTGGCCTCGACCTGCTCGAACGGCTGAGCGGGGACGAGAGCCTCGGCTTCCCGCCGGTGATTGTTTATACGGGTCGCGATCTGAGCGCGGACGAGGAATTGCGGCTGCGCAAATATTCCAAGTCGATCATCGTCAAGGGCGCCAAGTCGCCCGAGCGGCTGCTCGATGAGGTGACGCTGTTCCTGCATCAGGTCGTGTCGGACCTACCCGAGCCGCAACAGGCGCTGATCGCCAAGTCGCTGACCCGCGATGCCGCGCTGGAAGGGCGGCGGGTGCTGCTGGTCGAAGACGATATTCGCAACGTCTATGCCGTCACCAGCATCTTCGAGCCGCATGGCGTCGATGTCCGCATCGCGCGCAACGGGCGCGAGGCGCTGACGGCGCTGGAGACTGCGGCGGGTGGCGAGCAGGCGATCGACCTGGTGCTGATGGACGTGATGATGCCGGAAATGGACGGCCTGACCGCGACGCGCGAGCTGCGCAAGGCGAGCTGGGGCCGCGACCTGCCGGTGATCATGCTGACGGCGAAGGCGATGGCGCGCGATCAGCAGGAGTGCCTCGACGCGGGCGCAAACGACTATCTCGCCAAGCCGCTCGATGTCGACAAACTGCTCAGTCTGGTGCGCGTGTGGATGCCACGATGAAGGAGGTGTTCGCCCCGCACGAGGAGATCGAACTCGATCTGTTGCTGGAGGCGATCAACCGGCACCATCATTACGACTTTCGCGGCTATTCGCGCGCGTCGCTGCACCGGCGGATGGAGCGCGCGCAGCAGCGGTTCGAATGCGAGAGCCTGTCGCAGCTGCAGCACCGGCTGTTGCGCGAGCCGGCGGTGTTCGACGAGCTGATGGCGTTCCTGACGATCCAGGTCAGCGAGATGTTTCGCGATCCCGGATACTTCCGCGCGCTGCGCGAGCGGGTGATCCCGCATCTGCGCACCTATCCGTCGCTAAAGGTGTGGATTGCGGGGTGCGCCAATGGCGAGGAATTCTACTCGCTGGCGATCCTGTTCCGCGAGGAGGGGCTGGAGGATCGTACGATTTTCTACTGCACCGATATCAGCCCGGCGGCGCTGCAAAAGGCGGAGGCCGGGATCTTCGCGCTCGACCGGATCCAGCAATTTACCGAGAACCACCGGCTGGCGGGCGGCAAGTCGTCGCTATCGGACTATTATACCGCGGCCTATGGCGCGGCGGTGTTCGACAAGAGCCTGCGCCGCCGCGCGGTGTTTGCCGAGCATAACCTCGCCAGCGATTCCGTGTTCACCGAGGCGCAACTGGTGTCGAGCCGCAACGTCCTGATCTACTTCGATCGCGTGTTGCAGGATCGCGCACTCGGCCTGTTCGGTGACTCGCTTGTGCGGGGCGGGTTTCTGGGGCTGGGGTCGAAGGAGACGCTGCGCTTTTCGTCCCATTCCGACGGGTTCGACGATTTCGACCTGCCCGAGAAGATTTTCCGCCGCAACGCGATGGTGCTAGACGGGGTGCGCGATGCCGCCTGAACCCGTTCCCGTCCTTGCTGTCGACGACATCCCCGAAAACCTCGCGGCGCTCGATGCGTTGCTGACGGGCGAAGGGGTCGAGCTGGTCAAGGCGCGCTCGGGTGCCGAGGCGCTCGAACTGCTGCTCAAGCGCGAGTTCGCGGTCGCTCTGCTCGATGTGCAGATGCCGGGTATGGACGGGTTCGAGCTGGCTGAACTGATGCGCGGGACCGAGCGGACGCGGCGCATCCCGATCATGTTCCTGACCGCCGTCGCCACCGACGAGACGCGCAAGTTTCGCGGCTATGAGGCAGGCGCGGTCGACTATCTGCTCAAGCCCGTCGATCCGCAGATCGTCCGCAACAAGGTCGGCGTGTTCGTCGAGCTGTACCATCAGCGGCGTGAGATTGCCCGGCAGCGTGACGCGCTGTCCGATGCGCTGGGGCGGTTGAAGGCGCATGGCGACAATTCGCCGCTGGCGATCGTCGAGCTGGATGGCGACCAACGCATCCTCGGCTGGTCGAACGGGGCGGAGCGGCTGTTCGGCTGGCGCGCGCATGAAGTGTGCGGGTTCCGCCCGAGCGAGTTCGAGTGGATCGCGCCCGAACATGCTCCGGCCGCCGCGGCGCTGATCGCCGACATGATCGGCGGTGCGCGGGTGCGCGACATGCAGCCGCTGCGCATGCGCACGACCGAAGGCGTGATGCTCGATTGCGAATGCTATTACTCGGCGCTGCATGACGCGACGGGGCGGCTGGCGTCGGTCAATGTCCAGATTCTCGACGTCAGCGCACGCAAGCGGGGCGAAGAGACGCAGCGGCTGTTGATCGGCGAGCTCAACCATCGGGTCAAGAACACGCTGGCATCGGTGCAGGCGATCGCGACGCAGACGCTGCGGCATTCGACCGGGCCGTCGGACTTTGCGCCGACCTTCATCGGCCGCATCCATGCGCTCGCGAAGGCGCATTCACTGTTGAGCAGTGCGACGTGGGAAGGCGCGCGGCTGCGCGAATTGATCGAGGGGCAGTTGCGGATCGGCGCGATCGCGCCCGACCGGTTGGGGATCGAGGGGCCGGAGCTGGACCTGGCACCCGAACCCGCGCTGCATCTGGCGTTGGTGCTGCATGAGCTGGTGACCAACGCGCATAAATATGGGTCGCTGTCGGTGCCCGACGGGCGCGCGGATATGCGCTGGCAGCTGGCCGATGGCACGCTGCGGCTTGAATGGATCGAGAGCGGTGGGCCGCCCGTGGTCGCGCCGACGCGGCGCGGCTTTGGTACCGCGCTGATCGAGCGCAGCCTGAAGGCGGAGGGCGGGGTTGCGACCTCGACCTATGCGCCCGACGGGCTGCGCTGGACGCTCGACCTGCCGTTCACCGGCAAGCCGCGTGTCGGGCCGGCGCAGCGGGCGATTGCGCGCGGTGCGGCGCTGGCTCCGGCGGGCGGGCAGAGCGTGCTCGCGGGCAAGCGCTTCCTGATCGTCGAGGACGAGCCGCTGGTGATGCTGGAGCTGGTCGACCTGCTCGGCGGGGCGGGCGCGGTCGTGGCGGGGCAGGCGTCGGCGCGGTCGGATGCGCTGGAGCTGGCACGGCGGGCGGAGATCGATGCGGCGCTGCTCGACGGCAATCTGCAGGGCGAGATGGTCGACGACATCGCCGCCGCGCTCGCCGCGCGCGACATCCCGTTCCTGTTCGTCAGCGGCTATGGCCGCGAGCATCTCCCCGCGCAGTTCGACAGGGTGGTGGTGGTGACCAAGCCATTTGCGCCGGCCACATTGCTCGACAGCGCGGCGAGCCTGTTCAGCATTGAGGCGGTGGCGCGCTAGCCTCTGGCCTGGCGCTGATCAGCCCGCTCCGCCGCTACGTCGAAGACAGCACGGTCTAGTCCAGCATTTGCTGTGGTGGAGCCCCATGCCGACTGGCGCGGGGCGACGCACCGCTGTGTGGCCGAATTGGGAATGTAACCTGACTTGATCGCCAGCGGGTCAGTTTCGGCGCGCGCCCCTTGCAACGACCGCTGCGTGTCTTTATGCGACCGATTCGCAATAGCATTTATTGGTAGTCGGGGGTTTGCATGATCAGTGTCACCTATTTGCGCGGTGCTGCCGCGGCTTCGTTGATTTGGGCCGGATCAGCGTCGGCGCAGGAGGTTCAGCAGCTTCCCGAAGTCGTCGCCGAGGGCGGCGGTGTGACGCTCCCATATCAGTCGGGCGAAGGTGTCGAGGCGGGCACTAGCAGGATCGAGCGCAAACAGGTCGTAATCGGCACGCCGGGGTCGGGGGACGTCAATCAGCTGCTCAAGGCGCTCCCGACCGTGCAGTTCACTCGGAACGAGGGGCTCGCGACGCGTGAGGACATTCAGGATCTGCGCCCCGCCGACATCGCCATCTCGGGTGGGCGATTTTATGAAAACCTGTTCACGCTCGACGGGGTCGATGTGTCGTCGCGGATGGACATCACCCAGGATAATCCGTTCAACTTCAACGAGGTCTCGGGCGCGGGGGCGCAGGGGGTGTGGATCGACTCCGAACTGGTCGGCAGCATCACGCTGCGCGATTCGAATGTGTCGGCCGAACATGGCCGCTTCACCGGCGGCGCGCTCGAGATCGAGAGCCGTGCGCCCGCGCAGGTGATCCGCGCCAGTGTGAATGCGAGTTACACCTCGGACGCGCTGACCAGCTTCAAGGTATCGGATCGATCGCGTGACGCGCTCGGGGCGAGTTTCCCTGACCGGCCGCAGTTCGACAAGTGGCGCTATGGCGCGAGCATCGACATGCCGGTGATCGACGGGCTGACCACCTTGTTCGCCTATAGCCGGTCTCAGGCGGAAGTGACCTATTTCCGGGGCGCCAATTACGGGAACACGCCATTTGGTCAGTCGAGCGTCAGCGAGAATTTCCTGGCCAAGGCGCAGGCCGAACTGGGGAGCGGGACCACCGCGACGGCGCAGGTCACCTACAGCCCGTATCGCAGCGAGGCGTCCAGTGCGAACGGTGTCGACAATCTGATCACCAGCCATGGTGGCGGAGTAACCGGTCGGCTCGGCCTGTCCCATTCCGGCAAGGTCGACTGGTCGTTCGACGCCACGTTCGCGCATAGCGACACCAGCCGCGAGGCACCTGAATTCAACTATTCGCTCCCGTCATCGACCGCGACCGGCAATGTCTGCGCGGCGAGCAACTGCACGTTCGGCGGGTTCGGCGCTCTTGAGCAGCGCCAGAACAACTATGGATTGAAAGGCCGCGCCGCGACGCAGCTTGGCTTTGGCAAGCTGTCCGCCGGGCTGGATTATCAGCGGATCGACGCGCGGCGCCAGCGGGAGCAGGATGGCGGCGCCTTCCAGACAGGTGTGACCGGCGCGAACATCGTCTGCGCGCAGGACGAGGGACTGGCATGCGTTACGGGCCAATATGCGCTGACCCGCCAACAGGTTTACAGCGCCTATGACGCGCGGGTGGAGATGGACAGCCTCGCCGCCTGGGTCGAGGCCACCGCCGAGCTCGGCGATGTGACCGCGCGCGCCGGCTTGCGTTATGACCATGAAAGCTTCCTCAAGAACCATAATCTCGCGCCGCGCCTGTCGGTCGCGTGGCAGACGCCCTTGGACGGATGGTCGCTGACCCTGGGCGCGAACCGCTATTATGGCCGCTCGCTGCTCGCCTATGCGATGCGCGCGCAATATCCGGTCAATCTGACGCTGGAGCGGGTGGCGAGTGTGAGCGGCGGCAACCGTGTCTATTCCGACAATTGGACCATCCGCAGCACCAGCGCCTCGACCCGCTATTCCGGCGACGGCAATCTCAAGACGCCCTATTCGGACGAGTTGACTGCGGCTGTCAGCGGCAGGCTGCTCGGCGGCAAGCTGAGCCTGCGCGGGATCTATCGCGAGGGGCGCAACGAGTTTACCCGCGCGCCCGGCACCACCGAGACGATCGTCCTGCCGAACGGCGCGAGCGACAGCTACACCCAGTACATCCTCGCGAATGACGGGTTCAGCAGCTATCGCGGCGCGTCGCTCGAATATGTCCGCGCCTTTGGCAAACACAGCATCGCGCTCAACCTCAACTGGTCGAAGACGCGCAGCAGCAACGACGATTATCTGGTCGATGTCGAGGACACGCTCGATGGCACCCCGGTGCTGTTCCAGGGCCAGATCCTGACGATCGACGCGGTCGAGGCGATGAACCAGCGCGAGGATTTCGCATCGCCCCTGCTGGGCAATGTCACCTGGACCGCGCAGTGGCTGGACGATCGCGTGCAGACCAATGTCAACTTCCGCTATCGCCATGGTTTCAGCCGGATCGAGGATAGCGGCGTCAACCAGACGGTCGATGGCGTGCGCTACGACGTGTTCGACTATGTCGCCTATCCCGATGCGCTGGACGTCAATCTCAATGCACGGATCGATGTCCTCAAATCGGCGCTGGGAACGGTGACCGCCGATGTCCGGGTCGCCAACCTGCTGGACAATACGCCTGCTCCCAATTCGACGCTGACCACGCAGCCCTATCAGTTCGGCCGGACGGTCTGGCTGGGCGTGAACTGGCGCTTCTGATGCGGCGGGGAAAACCAAGATCGAGCTGGCTTTCGTACGGCTTGCTTGCGGGCTCGGCTGTGCTGTTCGTCGCGGCGCTGGGCGCGCGCGCGAGCAACGATGGTGAACCGTTCGATCTGCGCGCCGCCTATTCGGGAACGCCGGAGAACTGGCCGCGCCCGCAATTGCGGGCAGGCGCGGCGTTCGAGGAGTTCGCGCCGCTGCCATCGCCCGAAACGCCGGGTCCGCGTGAGGCAAAGTGGGTCGCGCTGGGCGCCAGGCTGTTCGACGATCCGCGCCTGTCGGCATCGGGCCAGATCGCGTGCGCCTCCTGCCACGCGGCGGAGCTGGCGTTCAGCGACGCGCTGCAACGTCCGTTCGGGCATGACCGGCAGCGTGGGCGGCGCAATTCTCAGGCACTGATCGTCACGCGCTGGATGACGCCATTGTTCTGGGACGGCCGCGCCGAGACGCTGGAGGAACAGGCGCTGCACCCGATCATCGACCGGGTCGAGATGGCGGCGGACCTTGGCGACGTCGAACGGCGAATGAACACGATTCCTGCCTATCGCACCGCATTTGCCGAGCTGACCGGGCGCACGCAGATCCGGCGGGCCGATCTGGCACAAGCGCTTGCGGCGTTTCAGCGTAGCCTGCGGCCGCGCACCACGCGGTTCAGCCGCCTTGTTGCGGGTGACAATCGCGCGATGAGCGACCAGCAGCTCAAGGGGCTGCACCTGTTCCGTACCAAGGCGGGGTGTGCCAATTGCCATAGCGGCATGCTGCTGAGCGACCGGCGCTTCCACAATCTGGGGCTAAGCTTCTATGGCCGCCCACGTGAGGATCTTGGCCGGTGGGAAGTGACCGGCGTTGCGGCGGATGTCGGGCGTTTCCGCACGCCCTCGCTGCTCAACGCGGGACGCACTGCGCCCTATATGCACAATGGGTTGTTGCGATCGTTCGACAATGTCGTCGCCTTCTACAATGGCGGGGGCGGGCGCGATCGCCGCGCGAAGGCATACAAGGGGAATGCGCCGCCGCCGACGCCGGATCCGCTCATTCAGCCGCTCGGCTTGACCCGCGCGGAGCAGGAGGCGCTGGTCGCGTTCCTGAAGGCGCTCTAGCGCCGTTTCCAGCGAGCTGGTGCCGCCACCTGAACCCCAGTCTAGCCGCGTGCGCGGTACCGCATCGGTACTTCGAAGCGCAGCGCCTGAGCGGGCGCGAATTTGAACGGGCGGGGAAAGGGGGAGGCGTTGCGGACCTGGCGCAGGGCGAGCGCGTCGAGCCACGCGACGCCACTTCCCCGCACGATGCGGATGTCTCCAGCTCTGCCGCGATGATCGATCGTAAATGCGATCAGCACCGTCGCGTCGAACGCATCGCGGACATGATCTTCAGGGAATTGTTGGTGGCGTTTGAGCCAGGCGAGGACATGCGCGGCATAGGCGTTGGTGTCTGCGCGTCGTGGCGCGGACGCGGGCAATGCGGGCGCATCAACGGAGTGCAGAGCGACAGCCGCCGGGCTCTCGCCGTGATGCGGAGGGCGTTCGCCATGGGGGGCGGGGGTGGCTTGCGCTGAAGCCATGGGTGCATCCGCAGGCCCGCCCAAATTCAGCTCGATGATCGCGATCGGTCGCGCGGATGCGGTTTTGGGTTGGCGGTTCGCGGGGAATTGCGCCGGTTGCTTGACGCGGTCGGGCCTGACCCGCGCTACGGCCCGGTTGGCGGCCTGCGCTGCCGTTGCCACGTCGAACGTCTGAAGCGCCGCGTTGCGGCTGTGGCCCGTCCCGCCATCGCGAGACGCAAGGCTGAGGATCATGCCGCCCAGCAGGCCGGCGGTGAGCAGAAGCGACGCAACAGACGCGAGAGACCGAACCCGGAGCATGGGCGCGTTTTAGGCAAATGATAATCAATAGCAAGAGTGGGGCGTGGCTTTTCCAGCCACGTCTAGGCGTTCATGGTCGATCCCGTCGCTTGCGGCCGGACGTCATCAGGTCGGGCTTTGGCGGCGGCTTCCAGCCCGGCGGCGGAGATGGCCGCTGCCGGCTCGTGCCAAGCCCCATCGCCCCCGGCTGTTGCCGAGCCAAACCCGACGTGTCGGCTTGAGCAACCGCTGAAGCGCTGGCTCCGCCGCGCATCAGATTGATGCGGTCGCGAATGCGCCGCGCCTCCTCGAAATCGAGCCGGCTCGCCGCAGCGTCCATTTTGCGCTGAAGGTCCTGGAGTGTGTCGGTCATGGCCCCCCAACGCACGGCGGCGATTTTAAGCCGCATTACGCCCAGAGCGCGACCCCTGGCCGACTCACTCCAGCAGCAGGTGGAACACTCCCGCTTTTGGCTGGATCGCGCCGCGAGTCGTGCTGGCCAGCGCGGTCGTATCGACGCGCTCCGGCGTTGCGACCTCAACCCGTAGTCGATCGGACAGGGCCCGGCAGCTGACGATGTTCGCCGCGCCCCCCAGCGCGTCGACCACCGCGGGGCCGAGCGCTGGCGCTGGCGCTGGCGGTGCTTCCGGCGGGCGGCCATTCGTCCCGTGACTCTGCCGCTGCCCAAGTGCCCCCCGGATCTCCTCCGCGATCAGGTCGGCGAGCGGGCCGAGTACGACTTGTGCGGCGTTGGCGGAGGGGCGGATGATGCCGCGTGCGCCGAGTGCAGTCAGCGCGGCATCGTCGATCGCGCTCTGGTCGACCACCATCAGCCGCAACCGGGTGGTGCAGGCATCGACGCTGATGAGGTTGTCCGCGCCACCGAGCGCCGCGACGAACTGCGCGCCGCGTCCGCCCGCGACGACCGGGCTGTCGCCAACACTGGCCGCGTCCCGCTCGCGCCCAGGTGTCGCCAGATCGAGCTTGCGGATGAAGAAGCGGAACAGCCCGTAATAGAGCAGCGCATAGACCGCGCCGACCGGCAGCAGCAGCCAGGGCCGCGTCGACAGCCCGAAATTGAGGACATAGTCGAACAGCCCGGCCGAAAAGCCGAAGCCGAGCTTGACGCCGAGCAGCTGCATCAGCGCCATCGACAGCCCCGTCAGCACCGCATGGATCGCGTAGAGCAGAGGCGCGAGGAACATGAAACTGAACTCGATCGGCTCGGTCACGCCGGTGAGGAAGCTGGTGAAGGCGAGGCTGAACAACATCCCGCCGACCGCCTTGCGCCGTTCCGGCCGTGCCTCGTGGTACATGGCGAGGCAGGCAGCGGGCAGGCCGAACATCATCACCGGGAAGAACCCCGACATGAACGCCCCCGCGCTCTGATCCCCGGCGAAGAAGCGGCGCAAATCGCCGGTGACGCCGCCGAAATCGCCGATCACGAACCACGCGACATTGTTGATAATATGGTGCAGCCCGGTGACGATCAGCAGCCGGTTGAGCACGCCATAGGCGAACAGCCCGAGCTCGCCCGATCCGACCACGCCGCGGCTGGCCGCGTCGAGTCCGCTGCTGATATGCGCATAGCCATAACCGATCACCGCTGCGAGCAGCAGGCCGGCGACCCCGGACGCGATCGGCACGAAGCGCCGTCCGCCGAAAAACGCGAGATATTCGGGCAGGGCGATGGTGGCGAAGCGGTTGTAGAATTTGCCACCGATCAGGCCGGACAGGATTCCGATCGGCACCTCCAGCCGGTCGATCTGCCCGGTGGCCCATGCTTTCGCCGCCAACGCCGTCGCAGCTTCGGGCAGGCCCGCGCCGATGTCCGCCGGCGCGACGAGGAACGTCTGTGCGCCGGTGGTGGTGGTAAGATAGCAGGTGATCCCCGCCAGCGCCGCTGCGCCATTGCCGTCGCGCGCAAATCCGGTCGCGACGCCGATCGCGAACAGGATGCCGAGATTGTCGAAGATCGCCGCCCCCGCCGCCGAAATGAAGGCGATGTCGAGCAGGTCGGGCTGGCCGATGCGCAGCAATAGCCCGGCGATCGGCAGCACCGCGATCGGCAGCATCAATGCGCGGCCGAGTGGCTGGAGCGCTTCGAGGATCTTCTTCATGCCCCAACCTCCCTAAACGACGTCTCCGCAAAAGCGCGGGCGAGCGCGCGGACTTCGGCAGCTGAGGTACAGTCGAGTGCCGCGCGGGCATGCGCCTGTGTCTGTGCCAGCGTGAGCGACCGGACGATCGCCTTGGCCTCGGCGACGAAGCCGGGGACCGCCGACAATTCGGTCGCGCCCAGCCCGACCAGGATCGGCACCGCGAGCGGATCGGAGGCGAGGCCCCCGCATACCCCGACCCAGCGCCCGGCACCCGCGCCGCGGCGGCACGTCTCGGCGATCATCCGCAGCACCGCCGGGTGCAGCGGATCGACCTGTGCCGCGACCGCCGGATTGCCGCGATCCATCGCCAGCACATATTGGCTGAGGTCATTGGTCCCGATCGACAGGAAATCGGCCTCTGCAGCAAGCAGGTCGGCGGTGATCGCCGCCGCCGGGGTTTCGACCATCACGCCGATCTCGACCGGATCGGCGATACCCAGCTCGTCGCGTAGCCGATCGGTGATCGCGCGCACTGCGCGGACTTCGGCAACGCTCGCCACCATCGGCAGCATGATGCGGCACTGCCCGAACGGGCGGACGCGCAGGATCGCGCGCAGCTGGGTCGCCAGCAATTCGGGATGGGCGAGGCCGACACGAATGCCGCGCTGGCCCAGCGCCGGATTTTCCTCTGCGGCAAAGGGCAGATAGGCGGCGGGCTTGTCGCCGCCGATGTCGAGCAGGCGGACGATCACCGGAAGTCCCGGAAGCGCGTCGGCAATCCCCTGATAGGCGGCGTGCTGCTCGTCTTCAGACGGCGCGGAATCGCGACCGAGGAACAGGAATTCGCTGCGCACCAGCCCCGATCCTTCGGCACCCTGCGCGGCGGCGGCCACCGCATCCTCGACGCTGCCGAGATTGGCGAACAGTTCGATCCGTGCGCCGTCGGCGGTGTGGCAGGGCGCGGCGGCGGTTGCGCGTGCGGCATCGCGGCGGGCGTGGCGTGCCGTGATCCGCGCGGCGAAGGCGGTGCTGTCCGTCGCGTTCGGTGCGATCGTCGCGCACCCCGCCTCGGCATCGAGCAGCAGCGTGGCACCGCCCTCCGCCGCGTCGAGCGCATCGCCCATCGCGACCAGTGCGGGCAGCCCCATCCCGGCGCACAGGATCGCGACATGCGAGGTCGGTCCACCACGCGCGAGGCACAGCCCCGCCGGGCGCGATGCAGCAAGCGTCACCAGTTGCGAGGGCAGCAGGTCGTCGGCGACCAGGATCGCGCCCGGCGGCGCTGCATCGGCATTGGCGGGCATGCCGGTCAGCACCGCCAGCACCTGCCGCTCGATATCGATCAGGTCGTCGATCCGCTCGGCGAGATGGGCATTGCCGGTCGCGCGCAGGATATCGATCTGGTCATGCACCGCGCCACGCCACGCAAAGCCGGCGCTGGTCCCCTCGGCGATCCGCGCATCGGCTGCGGACGCAAGGCCGGGATCATCGAGCAGGGCGAGATGCGCGGACATCACCGCCGCCACCTGGCTGCTGCCCGTGGCGATCCGCGCGGCGATTCCCGCCCCCACCTCGACCAGAGCAGCGGCGAGCGCCTCGCGCTCGACCGTGATCCCGGCGCCCTCGCGCTGCACGGCGATGGCCGATCGGTCGATCCGCACGACCGGCCCCATCGCCAGCCCCGGCGACGCGATCACCCCGCCGATCTGGCCCGGCGCCAGCGGCGTGGCGACAAGCGGAGCGGGCGTGGCGACCGCTGCGCTCTCCCCCATGTCGCTTGCGAGCAGCGCGACCATCGCCGCCAGCGCGTGCTCGGCATCGTCGCCGCGCGCCTCGATCACCACGCTGTCGCCCAGTCGTGTGCCGAGTGCGAGCAGCGCGATCGGGCTGCGCGCATCGCCGCGTCGGTCGCCCAGCACCAGATGCACATCTCCCGCAAATCCGCGCGCGCATTCGGCGATCCGTGCGGCGGGGCGGGCGTGGATGCCGTGGGGCAGGCGCAGCGTCACCGTCTGCGCGATCACGGTGCCGTCGTCCGACCAGCGGCGCGGTGCCTGCGCGACCGGTTCGAGCGCCATCAGCTCCTCGCACGCGCCGACCGCGCGGTCGATCGTGCGGCGGGTGATGGTGAAGGCTTCGGCATTGGTCACCACGACGGGCGTGATCAGGCTAACGGCGGCGAGCGCGACGGCGTCGAGGTCGAAGCGGATCAGCGGGTCGCCGCGCAGCACGCGCGCGCCAGCCGCCACCAATGGGGTAAAGCCACGCCCTTTCAGCGCCACGGTCTCCAGTCCGATATGGATCAGCAGCTCGACGCCCTCGTCGCTGCGCAGTGAGACGGCATGCGCGGAGTCGTGCAGCGTGACGATCACCCCGTCGCACGGCGCGCAGACGGTGTCGTCGAGCGGGTGGATCGCGACGCCGTCGCCCATCATCCGCTCCGCGAACACCGGATCGGGAACAGAATCGAGCGGGGCGGCCCAGCCCCGGAGCGGCGAGGTGATGATCAGCGCCATCGTGCCGCCGGTCCTTTCGTTATTGAGAAGCGCGCAGGCGCGCAGGAGCGTCGATCGCGAGCGGGATACCGCCGATCCAGGTGCCGGCCGGCCGCAGGTCGCGATCGAGGCAGATCCAGTCGGCGCGCAGGCCGTTCGTGAGTGCGCCGCGCTGATCGCCGAGCGACAGGAAGCGTGCCGGGGTCGTGCTCGCCATCGTCGCAGCGTCGGGGACGGACAGCCCAGTATTCTCCACCGTGTTGCGCAGGGCCGAGGCCATGTCGAGATGCGTCCCCGCCAGCGTACCGTCGGTGAATACGCACACGCCGTTGCGCACGGTAATCCGCTTGCCCTGCAGCATGAATTCACTCGCGTCGGTGCCGACCGTCGGCATCGCGTCGGTGACCAGCATCAGCCGGTCGACGCCCTTGGCCTTGACCGCGATCCGCACCGCTGCCGGATGCAGATGCGCGTCGTCGACGATCAGTCCGCACCAGATGTTGGAATCAAGCGCCGCGCCGACCAGCCCCGGCGCGCGGTGGTGCAACGGCGACATCGCGTTGAACAGATGCGTGACCCCGGACAGTCCGGCGCCGATCGCGCGTTTCGCTTCGTCATAGGTCGCGTCGCTGTGCCCCGCGCTGACGATCACGCCGTGGCGGGTCAGCGTGGCGATATCCTCGATCGCGCATTGTTCGGGCGCCAGCGTCAGCATCACCCGCCCGCGCCGCGGCGCGGTGAGCAACGCCAGCGTGTCGCTGTCGAGCTTGCGAATGCGGTGCGCCTCATGGATGCCGCGCTTCACCGCGTTGATGAACGGCCCCTCGATATGGATGCCGAGCACGCCGGGAACGCCTTGCCCGATCGCGGCATCGACCGCGTCGAGCGCGGCGGCTATCTGCGGCGCGGTGTCGCTGATCAGCGTGGGCAGGAAGCCCGTGGTGCCGAACCCGGCATGCGCTGCGCCGATCGCGGCAATCGCCTGCGGATCGGCATGGTCGTTGAACAACACCCCGCCGCCGCCATTAACCTGGCAATCGATAAAGCCGGGCAGCAGCCAGCCGCCGTCAAGGTCGATGATGCCGTCGGCGCGGCCCGATGCGACCGGGGCGATCGCGGCAATGCGCTCGCCGGCGACGGTGACATCTGCCGACTCAAGCACCTGTTTCGGCGTCGCGATGCGCCCGTTGACGATGCGAACGATCATAAAGTCTCGGTCACCTTGCGCAGGTGCGGCGGGGCATCGGGGTTGAGCCCGCGTGCCAGCGCCAGCCGGTTGGCCAGGCCATAGAAGCTCTGCACCATCAGCAGCGGCTCGATCGCCGGATGCGCCACCAGCGCGGGCAGGTCGGCATCGGCGGCGACGGGGTCGGCCAGCAACAGCCGCGCGCCGCGTGCGCGGAATTCGCTGGCGGTTTCGCGGACGCTCGCACCCGCGCGATCACTGCCACCGAATGCGAGGACATAAAAATCGCGCCCGACGATCGCCATCGGCCCGTGCCGCACCTCTGCCGCGCTGAAACTCTCGGCATGCAGGGCACAGGTCTCCTTGAACTTGAGTGCCGCTTCCTGCGCGATGCCATAGCCGTGACCGCGCCCGAGCACGAACAGATTGTCCGCCTCCACCAGCGCCGAAACGCCAGCCGACCAGTCGAGCGCCCAGGCGGCGCGCAGCATGTCGGGCAGCTGCGCCACCCCCGCCGCGAGCGCGGCGTCGCGCGCCCAGGCACCGGTCAGCGCCGCGATACCGGCGAGCGAGGCAATATAGGATTTGGTCGCAGCGACCGACCGCTCCGGCCCGGCGGATAGGGCGATCACCTCATCCGCCAGCGCACACAGCGGCGCATCCTCGGCATTGACCAGCGCCACGACATAGCCGCCCGCGCGCCGATGCATCGCGACCGTGGCGAGCAGGTCGGGGCTGCGGCCCGATTGCGAGATGGCAATGACCAGTCGGTTGCCCGAGACCAAGGGCGCGTCGAACAGCGTCGCGACCGACAGCGCCGCCGACGCGACCGGCACGCCGATATGCGTCTCGATCAGATATTTGGCGTAGGTCGCGGCATGATCGGACGACCCGCGCGCGCAGGTGATGACTGTCTCCGGCGGATGGGCGATCAGCCGCGCCGCGATCCGATCAAAGGCGGCGCGATTGGCGTCGAGCAGGCGCGCAACCGCGTCCGCTGCCTCGCCGGCTTCGCTCTCCATCAGGGTGGTGCGCTCGGCCATTGCCGTTGCCCCCGCCATTGCCGCCCTTCCTTACCCGGTTGTGACGCATTCCGCGTCCGCTTCTGGTACTATAGTTGTTATATTGGTCTCATCAAGAGGTATTCCTCCATCAGATTTTGATGATCCAGTTCCTGCGCCGCAGCCACTCCATCGCAGCCCAGATCAGCACCATATAGAGCGCCACCGGGATCAGCGACGCCAGCGGATCGCCCAGTGTCGCGCGCGTCGCGTGGAAGGGGATGAGCAGCAGATCCCACGCTACGACGCCTGCGGTCACCTGGTGCAGCGTATAGGCGGCGATGGCGTTGGTGCCGAACGCGATCATCGCGGTCGCGACGAGGCCGGGAGTGCGGCCTTCGCGGTCAAGCAGCGGATGGAGCGCGGCGAGCGCCAGCGTCGTGATGCCGGCGGTGACCAGCACGAAGCTGCTCGACCAGATGTCCTTGACGATCGGAAAGGCGAAGCTCCACGCCAAACCCAGCGCGACCATCGCGCCGCCCGCGATCGCCAGAGCGCGGGTGCGTCCGCCGCTGCGATCCCGCAACATCTCGCCCAGCGCGACGCCGATCAGTCCCTGCGCGATGGCGGGAAGGGTGCCGAGAATTCCTTCCGGATCATAGCCTTCCGGCCCCTGCACATAGAGATGCGTACCAAGCACAACGCGGTCGAGCGAGGCGGCGAAATTATGCCCGCGCTGCCACAAATCATTGGGCAATCCGTCGAGTGCGGGGAGCAACGTGAACGGCCAGTACCCGATCAGCAGCACCGCGATCAGCGCCATCCGCACGCGCGGCCCGCACGCGAGATACAGCAGCGCGCAGGCACCATAGACCAGCCCGATTCGCTGCAGCACGCCGAACACGCGAAACTCGGACGCAGCAAAGTCTGCGGCCCAATAGAGGTTGGACAGCACCAGTCCGAGCAGGATCAGCCGACCCGCGCGGGCCAAGGCGCGGCCCTGTTGCCCCGGCGTGGAGTCGCGTAGCGAGAAGGGGATGGCGATCCCCACCATCGTCAGGAATCCGGGGAAGACAAGATCGGCGAGGGTCAGGCCATCCCAGCTTTTGTGCAGCAGAATCCCGGCTACATCAGCCTCGGCGCCCCATTTCATCGCCGCGGCGGAATTGACCAGAATCATCCCCGCGACGGTCAGTCCGCGCAACACATCCAGTGAAATCAGGCGCATCGCGCACTCCCCCTATCCCCAGTCCCGCCGCCGACGAACAATTCATGCGTCGTCGCAAATTTGCAATAGACAGCATCTTGGATTTGTAGTCTATTGGTAATAGCCCAATGGCGTAATTGGTCTCATCGAAGTTCGTAGGGAGCGAGCGGAGGCCGGGGAAAAATGGGGAGATGGGGAATGATCGAACGGACAGTCGCGGCTGCGCATGGGCGCCGTCTGCTGCAAGGGATCTGCATCGCCGCACTGGCCAGCGCAATCAGCGCGCCGGCGCTGGCACAGGAAGCAGCCGCACCGGATGAGGGTGACACGATCGTCATCACCGGAATTCGCGAAAATCTCGAATCGGCGCAGAACCGCAAACGGAACGCCGACACGGTGGTCGATTCGATCACCGCCGAGGATATCGGGTCCTTTCCCGACAAGTCGGTGGCCGAGGCGCTTCAGCGCGTGCCCGGCATCACCGTTGTGCGCTTTGCTGGCACTGACGACACCTCGCACTTCTCGGCCGAACCGTCGGGCGTCATTGTTCGCGGCCTCAGCCAGGTCCGTTCGGAATTCAACGGCCGCGACGTGTTCAGCGCGAACAGCTCGCGTGGCCTGAGCTGGCAGGACATCTCGCCCGAACTGCTGGGCGGCGTCGATGTGTACAAGAACCAGACCGCCGACCTGATCGAAGGCGGCATCGCTGGCACCGTCAACCTGCGCACGCGCGTGCCGTTCGACAGCGACGGGCGCCTGATCTCGCTGTCGATCAAGGGCAGCTATGGCGACATCGCCGAAGAGCCGACGGCGGACATCTCAGGCATCTTCTCCGATCGCTGGATGACCGGCATCGGTGAGGTCGGCGTGATGGTGAACGGTGCCTATTCGCACGCGATCACGTCGAGCCAGGGCGTGCAGTTCGAGCGCATGGGCATCTTCGACGGCGCCTTTGGCCCCGGCACGCAATATATCCCGAGCGGCATTTCGCTGCGTGAGAACCTCTATGACCGCAAGCGGTACGGCGTCGCGGCGGCGGTCCAGTGGAAATCGCTCGACGAAAAGATGCAGCTGACCGGTCAGTACAACCGCTCACAATATGACAATAGCTGGCGCGAACATTCGGTGTTCTCCAGCGCCTTCAACCCGGACCTTTATGGTCGCCCGAGCGACTTCCGGTACAGCGATAACAGCCAGGTCGCGCCGTTGGAGGGTACGGCACCCTTCGCGTTCGATTCCGACGGGAACTTCCTGTCCGGCTGGTGGTCGGCGCCGCGTCCTTATGTTGGCGAAGGCAACGACAATCTGGGCCTGGGCGTGAACGAGGCCGGTCAGGCGTTCTACAATCGCTGCTATGCGTGGGAAGGCTGCACCAATGCCCGCCGCGCGCCGCAGGTCGATACGTCCGTCAACGCACTGCGTAATAAGCAGATCACGCAGGACTATGGCCTCAACTTCCGTTGGGACATTTCCGAGCGGCTGCGCCTGACCTTCGATGCGCAATATGTCGACGCGAGCGTCAACAACTACAACGCATCGGTCATGTCGCGCACCTATGCCAACACGTTTGTCGACCTGACCGGCGACTATCCGCGCCTGGAATTTTCGCCGGTCGCGGACAATATCAACCTCTCGCCCGGCGGCCTCACCAACGCCAGCAATTATCATTATTACGCGATCACCGACCACACGGAGGACAGCGAGGGCGAGGAGATCGCGCTTCGCTTCGACGCGGAATATGCGGTGGAATCGAGCTGGCTCGATGCGATCAAGGTCGGCGCACGCTATGCCGATCGTGACCAGACCGTGCGTTGGGGTGCATATAACTGGGCCAATATCTCCAACACCTGGACCTATACCCAGGCGCCCTATTTCAACGTCAACCGGCCGGTCTATCCCGGTGGCAGCAACGTGATCCACACCTTCGGGCAGGATTTCTTCGCGGGCAATCAGACCAACCAGCATTCGTTCGTGTTCTTCAACATGGACCGGCTGGTCGACCGCGAAACGCTGGCGAGCACGCTCGGGCGTCCCGCGCTCGGCGTTGGCGAGTATTTCCCGGTCTGCTCGGGTGCGGGGTATCGCGCGGGTGAGACCGTCAGCGGCGACTATGGCTGTTATCTGCCCAGCGAAATCCATCGCGTGAGCGAGCGCACCGCCGCCGCCTATGCGATGGCCAAGTTCGGCGGCGACGGTCTGGCGATCGGTGGCGTGAAGATCTCGGGCAACCTTGGCGTTCGGCTGGTCTGGACGGAGGATGCGACCGTCGGCGCGACGACCTTTGCCAACCCGTTCAATGCGACCGACCTGACCTGTGTGCGCGGCATCGATGGTGCGGGCAATCCGACCGCAACGGCGGGCTGCGTGATCACGCCGAACGAGGTTGCGTTTAACAATGGTGCGACGGTGGGCGATACCACCCGCGTCAACCATTTCCACGCACTACCCAGCTTCAACATGAAGTTCGACCTGACCGACAAGCTGGTGTCGCGCTTTGCCTATTCGCGGGCGATGTCGCGGCCGGACATCGGCCTGTTGCGCAACTTCCTCAACATCAACCGGCTCTCGCCCAATCTGTCGGATCGCAGCGACCCCAATGTCACGCGTGACGCGGCGGGCAACCCGATCGCCTATAACTGGCAGTACACCGGCACGTCGGGCAATCCGGGGCTGAAGCCGATCACTGCGGATCAGGTCGATCTGACGCTCGAATATTACTTCGCGCGTGCCGGATCGCTGACGGTCACCGGCTTCTACAAGCAGTTCTACGACTATATCCAGGCCGGGCAGTTCAACCTGACCATCGCCAACAACGGCGTGACGGAGCAGGTGCGCCTGAACCGTCCGGTCAATGGCGAGGGCGCCGGCATCTATGGCGCGGAGGTCGCGTTCCAGACCTTTTTCGACTTCCTGCCCGGACCGTTCGACGGCCTCGGCGTCCAGGCCAACTACACCTATGTCAAGAATGACGGGATCGAGACGGTCAACCTGACCAACGAGACCGGCGCAGGAACTGCCGGTGGCGGCATTTCCTACGAAAGCTCGACGGTGAAGGCCAACGCGCTCGAAGGCGTGTCGGAGCACAGCTTCAACCTGGTCGGCATGTACGAAAAGGGGAAGGTATCGGCGCGCGTCGCGTATAACTGGCGCTCCAAATACCTGGTCACCGCGATCGACTGCTGCGTCGGCTTCCCGATCTGGCAGGGTCCGACCGGCTATCTCGATGCGTCGATCCGCGTCCGCGCGACCAAGGAAATGGAGTTCATCCTCGAGGGCTCGAACCTGCTCGGCACCGACACGGTCCTCTACCAGCAGGTCGACTCGACCGGGCTGCTCAAGCCGAACGCGTGGTTCAAGAACGACCGGCGCTTCCAGCTTGGGCTGCGGTTGAACTTCTGATGCAGGATGCGGCGCCAGTTCCTGACGGGGCTGGCGCCGTCGCCTTGGGGCGGTAAGCTTCAGCAATGGACAAGCGGTTCGATCTAGTGATTGTCGGGGGCGGGACCGCCGGCTGGATGTGTGCCGCAGCGTGCGCGGCGAAGCTCGATCCAGCGCGCTATCGCGTCCGGCTGGTCGAATCTGAAGAGATCGGGACGGTCGGCGTCGGCGAAGCCACGCTGCCGCAGATGAAGGATTTCAACGACTATCTCGGCCTTGACGAGGCCGCGTTCATGGCGGCGACCCAGGCGAGCTTCAAACTGGGGATCGAGTTCGTGAACTGGGGGCGGCAGGGGGATCGCTACATCCATCCCTTCGGCACCTTTGGCCGCCCGATCGGCGAGGCGGATTTCTTCAGCTATTGGGCGCGCGCCAATGCCGCGGGCCGCGCCGCGCCGCTGCCGGACTATTGCATCGCCATCGTCATGGCCTGGGCCAATCGCTTCATGCTGCCCAATGGCGCGGCGGGCGATGTCCGCAACGCCTTTTCCTACGCCTATCATCTCGACGCATTTCTCTACGCCCGGTTCCTGCGGCGCTGGGCCGAAGAGCGTGGGGTCGATCGCGTCGAGGGGCGGATCGTCTCGGTCGAACGTGATGGCGAAGGCGGGGGCATCGCCGGCGTGACGCTGGCATCGGGTGCGCAGGTGACCGGTGACCTGTTCGTCGATTGCTCGGGCTTCCGTTCGCTGCTGCTCGGCCAGACGCTCGGCGTCGATCTGGAGGATTGGGCGCACTGGTTGCCCTGCGACAGCGCGGTGGCAGTGCCGTCGGCGCGGTCGGACGATTTCACCCCCTACACCCGCTCGACCCGCCGCCCGGCGGGATGGCAATGGCGCATCCCGCTCCAGCACCGCACCGGCAACGGCTATGTCTATGCCAGCGCGCACGTCTCGGACGATGAGGCCGCGGCGACCCTGCTCGCCAATCTCGACGGCGCTGCGCTCGCCGATCCGCGCGTGCTGCGGTTCAAGGCGGGGAAGCGGCGGCGGGCGTGGGCGCATAATGTCATCGGCATGGGGCTGGCCGGCGGGTTTCTCGAGCCGCTCGAATCGACCAGCATCTACCTCGTGCAGATGGCGATCATGCACCTGCTGACGCTGTTGCCCGACGGCCCCGCGGTCGACCCGGCGCTGCCCGCCGAATTCAACCGCGTGATGGACGTCGAATATGACCGCATCCGCGACTTCCTGATCCTCCATTATGCCGCCAACGAAGCCGACGCGCCGCTGTGGCAGGCAGTGACGACGATGGACCTGCCGGACTCGCTCCACGGGCGGATCGAGGCGTTCCGGCATCGCGGGCATGTCCCCGCCTATCGCGACGGCCTGTTCGGTCCGACCAGCTGGCAGGCGGTGTTCGTGGGACAGGGGATCGTGCCGGGATCCGGCGACCGGCTCGCCGATGCGATGCCGGAGGACGTGCTGGCGCAGCGGCTCGACGGGTTCGCCGCGTCGGTGGCGCAGGGGATCGCGGACGCGCCGTCGCATGCCGAGTTCGTCGCGCGCTATTGCCCGGCTCCCGCGCTGTGAGTCCGATACGGAGCGTAGCGGTGCTGGGCGGCGGCATTGCTGCCCCAATGGCGGCGCTGGCGATTGCGCGTGCCTATGGCCGGCTGGGCGTCGCGGTCACCTGGTACGACACCGGAACACTGCCCGCGCCGCATGCCGCGCTCGCCGCGCCGCCCGATCTCGTCACCTTTCACCGCCTGCTCGGTCTTTCCGACGCGGCGCTGATCGACCGGGCGGCGGGGACGCTTAGTCTCGGGCAGCTTTATGCCGGATGGGCGGGGGACGGGAGCGGGTTCCTGCACGCCTATGGCGACGCCGGCACGCCCTTTGCCGGGCGGCCCTTCGTCCAGCATTGGACGCGCGCGCGGCATGCCGGGCTGGGGGTGCCGCTGGAGGAATTCTGCCTCGCCGCAGTGGCCGCGAAACAGGGGCGGATCGGCCAGCCGCGCGATCCGGCGACGCGGCAGGCGGTGAAGCATGGCTGGCATCTCGATGCCGCTGGGTACGCCGCGCTGCTGCGGGAGGCATGCGGCGGCGCAGACGTGCGGATCGAGCCCGCTCAGAATACGCCGCCCGACGCCGATCTGCTGGTCGGTGCCGATGGCGGCTGGTCGGCTGCGGCAACGGGGGCGCCGCCGCGCTGTGACCGGATGATCCTGGGTTCGGCCGAGCGGCGCGACCCGGTTCCGCTCTATGGCCGCGTCGTTGCGCAGGATGCGGGGTGGACGACGCTGACCCCGCTCGACGACCGGCTGGCGGTCGCGTGCCACTATGCGAGCACGCAGATGGATGACGCTGGCGCCCGTGCTGCGATGGCGGAAGCGGCGGGAGGGCCGGTCGATGCGGACCGACCGCAGCCGGTCGAAGCTCGCCGTCAGCCCGGCTGGCGCGGCAACCTCGTCACGATTGCCGAACCCGATGGCGAGTCCGCGACCTTCGCCGCCGCCGGACTGCTCGAACTCCAACTCGCTATCGCTCAGCTGATCCTGCTCTGGCCGGTCGACCGCAAGGCGATGCCGGAGGCGGCGCTCTACACCGCGGAACTGGCGGGCACGCGCGCGCGGATCGACGATTTTTCCGCGCAGCATTTCCACCTCGCCCGCCGCGGCGGGGCCTATTGGGACGCGGCACGCGCCGCCCGCGTCTCGCCAGCGCTCGCCGCCAAGCGCGACCTGTTCGCGGCGCGCGGCATGTTCGCGCACTGCGACCATGAGGCGCATGTCGAGGATGGCTGGGCCTTGTGCATGGCCGGCCATGGCATCGTCCCGCGCAGCCCCGACCCACAGGCGATGCTGGTCGACGAACAGCAATTGATGGTTGAGTTCCAACGCCAGTTGCGCGCCATCGCCGCCGAGGTGCGCGCGATGCCGACCCATGCACAGGCACTCGCTCAACTTAAGGACGCATCGGTATGAGCGCGCGCACCCGACCCATGCGCCGCATCGTCATCCTCGGCGGGGGCAGCGCCGGGTGGATGACCGCCGCCGCGCTCGCCCGTGCGCTGGCGGGGCAGGGCCATGTCATCACCCTGATCGAATCCGAGGCGATCGGCACGGTCGGCGTCGGCGAGGCGACGGTCCCGCCGATCCACGAATTCAACCGCTATTTGCGGATCGACCCCGCCGAATTCCTCCGCGCGACCAACGGCACGATCAAGCTCGGCATCCAGTTCGATGGCTGGGGTGGGCGCGACGCCTCCTATTTCCACCCATTCGGCTATCTCGGCATCGAAATGGGCGGGATCCATTTCCACCATTACTGGCTGCGTCATCTGGCAGAGGGCGGCGCGGGCGACCATGCGCCCTATAATCTCGAAACGCTGGCCGCACGCGCCGGACGGTTCGCCCCCGCGACGCGGCACGGGCCGGTGCATCATGCGGTGCATTTCGACGCCGCCGGCTATGCCCGCTTCTTGCGCAGCCACGCCGAAGCGGCCGGCGTGGTGCGGGTCGAGGGCAAGGTGGCAGAGGTGCGGCTCGATCCCGAGGACGGGTTTATCGATACGCTGCTGCTCGACGATGGCCGGACGATCGACGGCGATCTGTTCGTCGATTGCTCGGGCTTTCGCGGGGTGCTGATCGAGGGCGCGCTGAACAGCGGCTATGTCGACTGGCGCCACTGGCTGCCATGCGACAGTGCAGTGGCGATGCCATCGGAGCGGCAGGGCGACCCGCCGCCCTTCACCCGCTCGACCGCGCGTGAGGCGGGCTGGCAATGGCGCATCCCGCTCCAGCATCGCGACGGCAATGGCTATGTCTATTCGAGCGCGCATCTGGATCACGACAACGCGGTGGCGAAGCTGACCGAGCGGCTGCCGGGGAAGGCGCTCGCCGACCCCAATCGGCTGCGCTTTGCGGCGGGGCATCGGCGGGTGATCTGGAACCGCAATTGTGTCGCGATCGGCCTCGCCGGCGGGTTTCTCGAGCCGCTTGAATCGACCTCGATCCATCTGATCCAGACCGCGATCATCCGGCTGCTCGCACTACTGCCGCGCGACGGGTTCGACCCCGGCATCGCCGCGCGCTTTAACCGCGAGACGATCAATGAGGTCGAGCGCATCCGCGACTTCGTCATCGCGCATTATGCGCTGGCCGGGCGCGACGACACGGACTTCTGGCGTGACATCGCCGCTGCACCGGTCCCGGACAGCCTGGCCGAGCGGATCGCAGTGTTCCGCGCGACCGGCAATATCCTGTTCGAGCCGGGCGACCTGTTCGGCCCGACCAACTGGTATTGCGTGCTGGCAGGGCAGGGGGTGCGGCCGCAAAGCTGGCATCCGATCGCCGATGGCCTTGCACCCGATGAGCTGGCGCGCAGGCTCACGACCTTACGCGGGCGGGTGGCGGAGCAGCTGTCCGAACTGCCCCCGCACACCGCGTATCTTGCTAGTCTCGCGCGTTAGTTGCTGTTGAGCTCGGCGACCACGTCATAGGCATCGCCGCGATAATAGCTTTGGGTGAACTCGGCGGTGCGCCCGTCCGACAGGAATCCGCGGCGTTCGATGAACAGCCCCGGTGCGCCCGGCTCGATCCCCAGCACTTCGGCCTGTTCGGGGGTGAAGGCGATCGCCCGCAGCCGCTGCAGCGCGCGCACAGGCAGATGGTCGTTCGCCTCAAGCGCCGCATAGAGCGAGTCCCCGACCACTTCGACCGAGGGCAGGCAGTAGGCCGGGATCGTCGCATATTCGAGCGCCATCGACGTATCGTCGGCATAGCGGATGCGGTGAAAGCGATAGACCAGCGACCCCGGCGACAGGCCGAGCGACAGCGCCTCTTCCGGCGTCACCGTGCCCGCGGTCTTGCTCACCCATTCGCTATACGGCCGGCGCCCGCGTGAGATCATGTCCTGCGAGAAGGAGGTCAGTTTCGAAAAGCTCTTCTCGACCCGCGGCCGCGTGACGAACGTACCCGCGCCGCGCCGCCGCGCGACCAGCCCGTCGCTGACCAGCCCGTCGATCGCCTTGCGCACCGTGATGCGCGACACGTCGAACTCTTCGGCCAGGTCGCGCTCGGTCGGGATCGCGTCGTCGGCCTTGACCACATGCCCGTCAATCGCGTCGCGCAGGATCTTTTGCAGCTGCAGATAGAGCGGGGTGGGGTCATCCTTGTGGAGCGGTCCCACAATTTCGATCAGCGACAAGGACGTTGCTCCACCTTCGGCCGGGCGCATCGGCGCCCGACCCACATGTGTTGCATTGGTATCGTCGCGTCAATCGCTGCCGCGCGACTCGTTCGCAGAAAGTCCCTTGAGCGCGGCGCGGGCGAGCGCGTGGTCGGCGCTGTCGTGCGACAATTCCCACACCATCAGCCCGGCGGCGTGCCGCATGGCGAGGCGCGCCTTGGCCTCGATCGTCGCCGGGCCGTTATAGGTGACGTAGCGGCACCCGGCACAAGCCTTTCCGATTACGTCTGCCTTCGCCGCTTCCGGAAAGGTCTCGACCAGCTCGCGATAGGACCAATTGGCCGCATGGCCGTTGAAGCCATAGCCGTAGAAGGGGACGCCCAGCACCAGCCGCTCGCGCGCAACGCCACGGCCCAGCCACAGCTTCAGGTCGCGCTCGGCCATCGCCAGCGGCGCATGTTCGGCTCCCGCCGGCCCCCAGCTCGGTCCGATCGCGTCATAGGACATGACGTTGACCAGATCGAAATACGGGACCGACGACACCGGGATCATCCCGCCCTCATAGGATGCGGTGGCGCAGGTCAGCAGCTTGCCGCGCGCCTTCAACGCCCGCGATAGGGCGGCGATGAACGGGGTATAGTCCCCCGCCCGATCGATCGCCGTCAGCAATTCGCCCTCCAGATCGATATCGACCCCGTCGAGCCCGAGCGTATCGGACAGTGCGACCAGCGCCGCGACCGTCGCATCGCGCCGCTCGGGCGCGAGCAAGGCCCGCCAGTCGCCCGAACAGCCGGGGATCACCCCACCTCCGATCGACACCAGTATCTTCGCGCCCTTTGCACTCAGCTGCTGCACCTGCGCGCGCAGCCCCACGACGGTGGTTGCCGCGCCGAACGGGGCGGGCATGCATGTCAATTGCCCGTCGCGGGCGAACGCGCCGGTCGCGTCGGGATTGGCAAAGGCGATGTTGAAATGGGTGTAGTCCTCAAGGCGGACGCGGGCGATCGTCATGTCGATGCCCTTGAACGCGGCGACATAGCCGACCATCACCGGCTTGCGCGGTGCGGCGTGTGAAGGCGATAGGACTAATGCAAAACCAATCAGGCTCATCAGCGCCGCGCGCATCATCGCTGTCATCGTCATATGTCCGATCTCCCCTCCCAAAGCGGTCGAATTGCCGCGATTGACCTTCTGCAAGCGATATGACAACTTAAATACAAATCGTCGAGAGGGAGCAAGGCCAATGCGCGGAATCGGCTGGATGGGGGCTTTGGCGCTGAGCGTGGCGGGGCCAGCCGTTGCACAGGGCAACGCACCGCCCCAGGCTGCGCTCGACCAGCTCGCCGCCGGACTCGATTACCGGTTCGAGGTGGTCGATAACCGCCCGGTCTGTCCCGAGGGCGTCGCGAACTGCTTCCTCGCGACGATCACCCTGACCCTGCCCGACAAGCTGCCAGCGTCGCTACGCAAAGGCGCCGGCCTCTCGCTCTATTTCAGCTTCGTCAATCCGCTCGATCGGATCGAGAGCGACCTGTTCGACTACCGCAACATCAATGGCGATGTGCAGCAGCTGACGCTGAAGCCTGGCGCGGTGCTGCGGCCCGGCGCGCGGCATGTGATCAAGCTGTGGGGGGTGGGATCGCATTTCTCGCGCGCGGTGGTGATGCCCAATGCCTATCTGGTGGCAGAGGGTCGGCAGGCACGCGTGATCGCGGCGACGCGCGACGCGATCGACCCCGATACCGGACTGCCCGCATTGCGCTTCGTCGCGCCCATGACCGACGCGGCCCGGCTGACGACCAAAAGCGATAGCGACAAGACGGTGTGGCTGACCCCCGAGCGTATTTTCGCGCAGAATGCCGAGCGCGCCGCCCCGCCAGCCAAGGGTATCGTGATTCTCCCGCGTCCGGCGCATGCTGCGCAGCATGAAGGCGATTCGGTCGATCTGACGCGCGGTGTCCGCCTGTCGCTGACGGGCATCGATCGCGCGGCGGTCGCACCCGCGCTGGCAGCGCTGAGTATGGCTGAGGATGGCGGATTGCCGCTACGCATCCGCGTGGATCCGACCAGCGGGATCGCGCCTGAAGGCTATCGGCTCGACGCGCGCGCGGACGGCATCGCGATCACCGCCGCCGACGCTGCCGGGGCCAGCCACGCACTGCGCTCACTCGCGCAACAGGCGGCGTTCGAACAGCGCAAAATGCGTCCACTGACCGTCGAGGACGCGCCGCTCTACCCGCATCGCGGCCTGCACCTCGACCTTGGCCGCAATTTCCATGGGCGCGACCAGATCCTCAAGCTGGTCGAGGCGATGGCCGCCTACAAGCTCAACAAGCTGCATCTGCATCTGGCCGAGGATGAAGGCTGGCGGATCGAAATCCCCGCGCTGCCCGAACTGGCGCAGATCGGGTCTGTGCGCTGCCACGATCCGGCCGAGAAAACCTGCCTGCTCCCGCAGCTCGGCGCAGGACCGGATGTCAAGTCGGGCGTCAATGGCTATCTCACCACCGCCGACTATATCGGAATCGTCAGCGCGGCGGCGGCGCGCGGGATCGAGGTGATCCCGTCGATCGACATGCCGGGCCATTCGCGTGCCGCGATCGTCGCGATGGAGCGGCGCCATGACCGGCTGGCGGCGGCGGGCAAGCGCGCGGAGGCCGATGCCTATCGCCTGATCGATCCCGCCGACACGACCAAATATCGCAGCATCCAGCATTATACCGACAACACGCTCAACGTGTGCATCCCCGCCACCTATCGCTTCGTCGATACGGTGGTGGATGCGCTGGCGGCGATGCATGGCGCGGCGGGCGTACCGCTCAAGACCTTCCACCTCGGCGCGGACGAAACGGCCGGCGCATGGGTCAATTCGCCCGCGTGCAAGGCGATGATTGCGGAGAATGGCGGCGACGCACGCAACCTGACCCCGCGCTTCATCGAGCGCGTCGCAACCTCGCTCGCGACCAAGGGCATTCGCGCGGGCGGGTGGAGCGACGGCATGGGGCATACCGATCCGGCGCGGATGCCGGCGAACGTGCTGACCAACATCTGGGGCGTGCTCCACACCGGCGCGATTCGCGAGGCGCATGACCAACTCAACCGTGACTGGGACGTGGTGTTGTCGATCCCCGACCTTGGCTATTTCGACATGCCCTATGCGCCGCATCCGGAGGAGGGCGGCTATTACTGGGCGTCGCGCGGGGTCGACAGCCATCAGGTGTTCGGCTTCATGCCCGACAACCTCCCTGCCAATGCCGCGCTGATCCCCAATATCAGCGCCCAGCCCCAGCCGATCGAGGACAAGCCGATCCGCGAACCGGGCCGCCGCATCGCCGGGATTCAGGCGCAGTTGTGGAGCGAAACCGTGCGCACCGATGCGCAGGTCGATTACATGCTGTTCCCCCGCCTGCTCGCGCTGGCCGAGCGTGGCTGGACCCCGGCGCGGTGGACGCCCGCCTATCGGCCCGGCCAGTCCTATGCATGGCATGACCCGCGCGTGGATCGCGCGGCGCTGTCCGCCGAGTGGCGCGACTTTGCCGGACGGGCTTCGGCGCAGTTCGCACCGCTGGAGCGGATCGGCGTCGCCTATCGCGTCGCCCCGCCGGGCGCGCGGATCATCGGCGGAACGCTGGACGCGAATATGGACTTCCCTGGTTTCGTCATTGAGTATCGCGAGCGCGGTGGCCAGTGGACGCGCTATCAGGGTCCGGTAGTGGTGAATGGACCGGTCGAGCTCCGCAGCCGCTCTGACGACGGCAAGCGCAGCAGCCGGATCATCACGGTGTCGCCTTCGTAGCGCGTTGCGGATCAAGTCCGCGCTTACCATGACGGGCTCGTGCGCCGTGACTCCACGGCCCGTTCGTTCGGCTGGGTGCTGCCATCGGTTGGCGTGCAGGCGCTGCTGACTCGGCTCGCCGAGACGGACCTGCGCGCGCAGCTGGCGTATCAGGATCGCGTCCGCGCCTTTCACAGCCAGCTTCGGCGGTTCTATTACGGCTACCTGTTCAACGACCGCCCGTTCGGAAAGCCGGACTTCGAAAAGGCACCACGATACGACACCCAGCCTCCAGCCAGCCCGAATAGGCCCTAGGGGCCGTCCACCGTATAGCGTGCCGGGCGACCGGCCGCGATCCAGCGGCAGATCATCGGCGTGTACATCGACCGGTCCATGCTTCGCATCGCCGCCATCGCCTCCGCATCCATCGGCTCGGGTTCTTCGCCTTCAGCCGCGGATACCGCGCGGACGAACCCGATGAAATCGGCGTCGGTGACCGTTGTGGCGCTGCATTGACCGGTCGAGGCCCGTCCGGCGGGTGCCGGTCCGGTACTGGCGGGCTGAGTCCCCGGGAACACCCCATCGGGCCAGGTCGCCAGATGGTCCGACCGCTCGGCCATCGGCATCGCGACCTGCATCGCGATGCTTTGCGCGCTTTGCATGCGCTCGGCATAATTCTCGGTGTCAAAGCTATAGCCGCCCTCGCCGGAATAGATGACGCCCGGCGTCGCGAACGACAGGCTGAGCTGCCCCGCCGGGAGGATCGGGGTGCGACACGCGCTTTCGGGGTCGGAATTCTCCTCGTAAAGTCGCGCGGTAAGCGTGCCGATCAGTCCGCCATGATCGTTCATCGTGATCGTCACCGTCGCGTCGCTGCGCCGCGTTTCGACGAACAGGCATTGGCCGTCAGAGCGAGTCTGGGCCGCGGTGATCGAATCGACGCCCGCCTCTGCCTTTCGCACCACGTCCAACCAACCCACATCCACGCGCGCCGGGAAGGTCCCCGTCTGGCCGTCGGCGAGTTGCGGCAGTGTCAGCTTGACCGATGCGCCGTCCGGCAAGCCACCCGAAGCTGCGAGTTTCGCCGCTGCCTTGGAAAGCCCGCCCTCGTCGAACAAAGCCTTCTGGATTGCATTGCCGGTGCTGACATAATCTTCGCGGGTGAACTGGGCCTGCGGGTACATATGGCCCAAGATCGCGCCAGTCGCGTTGCTCGACGCCGACAGGTCCGCAACCTGGCCATAGGCGAGCACGACGGTCATCTCGTTCCCGCACTTCAACGTGGCGCGCCCCTCGGCATCGCAGTCAGGGGCCGGGTCGCGATCCACGATATGGGTGCGGTTGGGCGCCACAACCGGCTTTGGGCCAGGCTTGGGCGCGCGCGACTTGACCTTGGTCTTGCGCACCGGGTCTTCGACGGTCGCTTCGGCATCGACCGTCGCCTCGGCGCCGGGTCGAATGAAGGTGACCTGCAGCATATGGCCGCGCGCATTGGCCGGGCGTGAGGGCACGTTGGTCAGCAACACCGTCTGCCACCCCTTCAGGCCGCCCGGCGCGTTGGGATTCAGCGGCAAGTAATAGCTGTGCCATTTGGTCGTGCAGTCATTGGGATTGCCCGTCGCCTTGGCGACGAGCGGATCCTCCACGACCTCGGCGCGCGACGTCAGCTCAAAATCCCCGCAGCCGCCGGTCGTGCTGCGCGCGGTAACGCTGAAAGCGGGCGGCATGTCGGTTCCGGCCATGCTCGCGGCCTCGCCGGTCATGTCCAGACCATCCGGCGGCAACTTCACACGGAAGCAGCGGGCGGAAAGCGCCCGGATCGGCACCGCGCCGCTCCAGCTGCGGCTGGTGGTCAGATCGACCGATCTGCATCCGTCAGACCAGAGCAGCTTGTCATATTGGTCGGCGGCCAGCTTGCCAAAGCGCGCCCGCGCGATCAGGTCCGGCATGTCGGCAAGCTCGGCGATCATCTCGGCATAGACTTCTCGCACCCCGCGCGGCCAGATCTTGTTCGGATCGCTCTTCAGCCCATTGTCCATCCAGGCGAGCCAGGCGTTCGAATCCTTGGTGCGCGGGCTGGGACGGCTCATCAGATGCTGCACCGCCTTCAGCCCGCCGGACCGACCGCGCAGCATGTGGCGAAAGAAGCTCCCGGTCAGATATCCGGCCATGGTGATATGCCCGCCGGGATCGCTGGCTTCGGCATAATATTCGGGATGATTGCGCGGATAGCTCTGGGCGATGCTGTCGACGTCAAGCGGATGATCGTAAAAGCGCAGGCCGAGGAAAAATGAAAAATTGGCGTTCTTCATCGTTGCGGTTTTGCGGGCGATGTCCTTGCGGGTCAGATTGGGCAGGTTTTCCAGCAGGCCATAGCCAAAGCCATTGGCCTGTCCGTCCAGCACCCATGGTGGCAGGAACGTCCAATTGGCGTCCCCCAAAAGATCACGCTGCTTGCCATGGATGAACTCATGCGAGGTGAGCAGCGGAAAGTTCCACTCGCTCGCGCGATCGGCGTTGAAGCGCACGCTATGGCCGTATATCGTGCACCATTTGTTCTTGCTGATCCCGAGGCGTCCGCAGAGCCGAATACGTAACGGTTCAGTCACGCCTGGCGTTGTGAACGGTAGATAGTTGCCGAACGATGCAGCAACATTGTCGAAGTCGCTTTCGTTGCGCTTCCGATAGAACCCGACGATCTTGCCGTTATATAGCGTGTCGATCGTCGGGACGGTCCATTTCTTATCGTACAGGCGATAGATACGATCGACATCGGCCTGCACCTTGGGCGGCACCTCAATTTCGGACGCCGTGTCCTCGTCATAGCCGAACAGCGGAAGCGTTTTTGGCGCCTCCTTCTGTCCCTGCTGCGCAGACAAGGGCAGCGCGAGGCTGCACAGGATCACGGCAATGGCACCACGGCGCAGGCTCATCATTCGCGCTATTCCTCGATCGTGCGAACAGCAAAGCGCCAGGCGAAATCGCCCCGCGCGTTGAACAGGTGGCCGGACAGTCGCTGCCCCCCGGCGCGACGGATCAGCACGATCAGCGGATCGCTCTCATCGGCTGAAACCGGCAGCGCGACCATGATCTGGTCACCGATCACGCGTCCCTGTGTCGTGCCGCTCGCGCCGATCCATTCGCATGGTTCGGCCAGCGGATCGTCGCAGATTGCACGACCGGCAGTCCAGGATACCGTGATCGCCGCTTCGCCACGCGAATGGATCACCTGAAGCCGCAGCAGGTCCGCCCCGCCGCGCGTGCGGATGCGGGGGTCTTCGCGGTCAAGCTGGTAATTGCCCTGCCAGATACCCGGAGGCGCGCCGGATTCGGCTTCTTGCGATGCCAGGACCGGCGGTCCGGAAAGGAGCATCCCGGCGACCACGGCGCCCACGAGCCGGGGCGCGATCATGATTTGGGCACCGCAAAGTTCATGTGGACCGTCGCATTGTCGGGCGATTGTTCGATCACCACCATGTTCAGCACGCGACCGTCAGGATGCTTGCCCTCGATCGAGGTCTCGTTGCGCTTGCGGACGACGCGGGTTTCGGGCGCGGACGCCGAAAATCCAAACTTTTCCATCGACGCGACATGGAATGCGATGACCTTGGCCGGGGCCGCCGGCGCATCGTACAACAGTGTTCCGGCATCGCGCTTGACGTTGCTGCCGAAGAAGGAAGTCAGGTAGCGCCCGCCGTCATAGGTCTCGACGAAATCGGGTAATTTGTCGCGCGGGAAGGGATTGCCCTTGGCTGCCGACTGCACGACCTCGGCTACGCCGGACGCGGCCGCCTGCGCTGCGGTCGGATTGCCCTGCCGGGGTGCGGGATCGCCGCAGCCGGCGAGCGTCAGGGCGATCACCGCCACTGGCACAACTGGTTTCATGGTCCGCTCCGCTGCGTCAGGAAATGGTTCGCGAATGGGTGAGGTTGAGGGACAGCTTGCCCTCATCGTCCTTCGTCACCATCACCATCAGCGTCTTCGACTTGTCCTCGCTCTCCGCGAGCAGCTGGGTCATGTGATCGGACATGTTCTCCATCCCGATTTTCAGGCCATGCTTGTCCATCGAGGCGCGATAAAAGGCGACGAGGTCGTCGGCGGTGCGGTTGGTCTCCAGCGTCAGGGTACCGCCCGCCTTGCCATCGCTCTTCATCCGCAAATTGTGGATCGGCTTCGCGCCGGGCGGCAACTCGACGAAATCGGGCAGGTCGCCGATCGTCACGCCGATGCCCCCGGGCTGACCCGTGCCCGGTGTCTTTGCGCTGTCGGCTTCAGCCTTGGATCCGGCGGACACGTTGCCGCCGTCACCGCCGCCGCATGCCGTCAGGGCAAGCAGCGCGGCGGCGGAAATCATCAACGGTCTTGGCATGTGCAGTCTCCTAGATGTCAGGACCGGGATCATTTCGGATCGAGAATGCCGCCCACCAGGCGACCGACGCCGCGGCGCACCTTGTCATGGGCCTGACGCTCCGCCTCATCGGCCGCGGTCTCGCCGACCCGCTCGACAATCCCCGGCGCGCGCGGGGCTGCGGTGGAGGCTGCACGCGGCGCTGGCGCAGTCGCGGATGCTACCGCGCTGCCTTGCCCAGCGGTGACCGCGGCGCCGAGGCCGCGACGGGTCAGCGTTCCGGTCCAGGTCGCATAGGGGGTTTCGTCGCAATAGCCCCATTGCCCCTCGAACGCGTCGAGCGCCGCATTGAAGGTGAACGACATGCGCCCCCAGTGATTGGTGCCACCGCGCGCCTCGCTGCAGGCTCGATCGCTGGTCCCCTGCGACCAGTAACCGGTGATCTCCATCCCGGACCGGGTGCCCTCGATCTTGCCGTTTTCAAAGGTGTAGTCGGCGCGGAACGTCGCGGCGCCCCATTCGGTGACGGTGAGGTCACCCCAGTCGTTGGTCGAATAGACATTGCCCAATGCCGAGGGACCGGCGGGCTGCGCCGCTGGCGTCGCAACGCTCTGTGCCGGGGGCGCGGCTGCGGCCAGCGATGCGGCGCTGCGACCGAAGCAGAGCAGTTCGGCAAAGTGATTGTCGCTGGTCTCGCGATAGGCAACCGAGGCGGAGAAGTTCATGCCGCGGCAATAGCGATCGGCGGTCTGCTTGACGCAGGTTGCGCGCTCCGTCCCCGGGCGATTGCACGCGGTCAGGCGCCGTCCCGACGCCATCGGTGCGCAGAACAGTGCCGATGTCGGCCCTGCGCCGTCACGGCATGTCGTCGCCGCAGCCGGACCGCTTCCGCCAGTCTGTGCCAAGGCCGGCGTCGCGCCAAAGGCCGAACCGAGCGCTCCGGCAGCACCCGCCGCGATCATCATGGTCACAAATTGCATTCGCCCTACTCCCCAACGATGCGCCGCGCCGCTCAACTGCGTGGAGGCGTCGATGATGAGAACAGGATCGCGAACCGAAACCGGACATTGGCGATTGAAAAGAATTCAGTTGCGCTCGCGCAACGGTCGGGGAAGCTTGGTGCAACTTGTCAGGGGGCTAACATGTCAGTCGACTGGAACAGATTGTCCGCAGTGGTTGACGCGACCCTGGACCTTCCGGAATCCGCACGCCCCGGACATCTCGACGGCATCGCTCAAGAGGACCCGGAACTCGCAATCGAGGCGCGGAAACTTCTGGCACGGATGGAGGAAGCGGCCGCGTTTCTTGAGCCGGACGTGAAGCCGGACGCGCAGATCGACTATGGGCCGCAGGTCGGCGACCGCTATGGCGCCTGGCGGATCGACGCGCTGATCGGCAGCGGCGGGATGGGCAGCGTTTATGCTGTCAGCCGCGCCGAGGGCGGGTTCGAGCAGGCGGGTGCGCTCAAGCTGATCCGCAACGATCCCGGCGTCGATCGCCACAGGCTGACGACCGAACGCCAGTTGCTCGCGACGCTCGAGCATCCCGGGATCGCGCGCATTCTTGATGGCGGCGTCGATGACGCGGGAAACCCCTGGATGGTCATGGAGCGGATCGACGGTCCGCCCTGCGATATCTGGTGCGACCGCCATGGTGCCGACCTGACCCGCCGGATCACGCTTGCGATCGAAGCGATTGAAGCCGTCGCGCGCGCGCATCAGGCGCTGATCCTCCATCGCGACCTGAAACCGTCGAACGTTCTGGTCGACGGCAATGGGTGCGCCCGCGTGATCGATTTCGGCGTTGCAAAGCAGATCGCATTACCGGTCCAAACGCAGAACCCGCTCCCCGTCTCTGCCCCCTATGCCGCGCCCGAACTACTCACCGGCGCGCCGGTCGGTCCACCATGCGACGTCTATGGCGCAGCCGCGCTGCTGTACGAGCTGGTGACGCGGAAGCCGCCGATCGAACTGGACGGGTTACCCTTTGTCCTTGGCATCGGCCGCGTCCTCGATACGGCGCCGCGCCCGCTTCACGCGCATCGGGGCGTGGATATCCTGGCCAACGCATCCGATGCGATGGTCGCCGATCTCAACGCCGTGCTCGCCAAGGCACTGCGCAAGGAGCCGGCAGCACGCTATCCCACGCTGGACGCGCTGGCCGCGGATTTACGCCGCGTCCTCGATCGCAAGCCGGTGGCCGCACGGCAGGGCGAGCGCGGCTATGTCGTCCGTCGGCGACTGTGGCAGTGGCGCTGGCCGATTGCGGCAGGGTCGGCGATCACGCTCAGCCTGGCCGGTGGTCTTGCCGCCACGATGTGGCAGGCGCGCGAGGCCTATGCCGCGCGGGATGCCGCGCTGGCGGAGGAGGAGCGGTCCGAGGCGGTTCGCGAATCGCTCTATGTGATGCTAGCCGAAAGCGCGGACCTTGCGGGCAGCGACGCCAGCCGGCGCGACGTGCTCGAGCGCGCCACCCGTCGCATTGTCGCGCGCTTTGCCCGCTCGCCCGCCGATCAGGCACCGGTGCTGCATGCGCTGGGCGAGTTGTTCTTCTATCTGGGCGACTATCAGGGCGCGATCGCCGCCTTGCGCCCGGTAGCCGCGGCAAGCGGTGCGGTCGGCGTTGATCCGGAAACGCTGGCCGCTGCGCGCTACGATCTGGCGCAGACGCTGGTACGCACCGGCGCGATGGACGAGGCGCGCACCCTGCTGTCCCAGGCGCAGGCATTCTGGAGCAGTGACCCTGAAAAATGGCGGTTCCGCATGATCGACAGCCGGCTGCTCGAGGCGCAGCTCGTCCGTGAGGACAACCCCGCTGCGGCCGCCGCGCTGCTCAAACAGGCCGCCGCCGATCATGTTGCGCTGGTCGGCAGCGACAATCGGCTGGCCGGCGTATTTCACAATAATCTCGGCGTCGCGCTACAGGTTGGCGGTGACCTGACCGGCGCGCGGACTGCGCTGGAGCAGGCGCAGCGGATCTGGTCTGCAACCGGCCTGACCGATACGCCTGATGCGCTGAACACTGCGAACAATCTGGCGGCGATCGAGGTGTTGCTGGGCAATCCGGCCAAGGCTGCGCCGCTGTTCGCATCGGCCGTGCGCCTGCGCGAAAAGCTGTTCGGCGCGTCGGCGGGGACGGCGGCATTGCTGAGCAACTATGGCAAGGTGTTGCTGCAACTGGGCGATGCCGAACGCGCGCTGCCGCTGCTGACCCGTGCCGAGGCGATGGCGGAACGCTTTGCCGGGGCAAGCTCGATGCTGCACGTCTCCGCGCTCGCCGGCCTGTCGGAAGCGCATATCGCGCGCGACAGTCCGGCGCAGGGCCTGACGCTGGCGCGCAAGGCGATCGCGGTTGCCGGAGCGGCGCCAATCCCGCCCTACGCCATTGCCCGGATCGCGCTCGGGCGCGCGCTGGCCGCTACTGGCGACAAGCCGGGTGCGCGCGCAGCACTCGCCGAGGCGCAAGCGATCGTCACACCGATGGGGCCGGCGGCGGCGCGGCTCCAGCAGGCGATCGACGAGATCGCGAAGCGCTACGGCCTGTGAAGCGCGGTCACGCGTCCTGCATATGATCGAGCAGCAGCGCCTTCGCCTTTACCCATTCGCGCCGCACGGTGCGTTCGTTGATGCCCAGCAATTCGCCGGTCTCGGCCTCTGAGAAGCCGCCGAAGAACCGATACTCGACAATATCGACCAGTCGCTGATTGACCAGGGCGAGTTGCCGCAGCGCGTCGTCGAGCGCGACGAGCCGCTCGTCGCTTTCCCAGAAAACCGGGAGATCGTCATCGAGCAGGACATCGGCTCCGCCACCGCGCTTGGCTGTCAGTCGGGCGCGGGCATGATTGACCAGAATCTGGCGCATCGCCAGTGCAGCAGTACGCAGGAAATGCCGCTCGTCCTGAAAGTCAGGGGAGGCGCGGAGCTTAAGAAACGTTTCGCTGACCAGTACAGTCGACCGCATGGTCTCACCCGCACCATAGCGCCAATGACTGCGCGCAGCGAGCCGCCGCAGTTCTGTATACAGTACGGTTATCAGGATTTCCGCACTGTGACTGTTGGCCATGTGCAGAAAGTAGCGAAATTCACAGCCGGCGGCAATCTGATCATGGTGCCTTGCAGCCGAGGGTGAACAGGGATCGAGCCCCTTCGCCGGGCGCCCTCCCGATCGTCCGCACTTTCAACGTGAACGGGCTCCGCCTCAATGCGCGTCCAACCACCCCAGGAATGTTTCGAACACCGGCGACTGCTTGCGGTCGCGGCGATAGATGAGGTTGATGTTCCATCGCGTCGGCGGGTCGAGTTCGATCGCCATGACATCGCGGCGCGAAACCGAATCGATCACCTCGTCATCGGCAAAGCCGATTGCCCCGCTTCGGCGCGCAAGTTCGACCACCGTGCGCTGGGTCGACACTTCATGCGTGATCGACGGACGGACGCCGAAATCGTTCATCATGGTTTCGACTGCGAGCCGGATATTGTGCGGCTGGGCCATCATCACGAACGCCTCGCCATGCAGCTCGCGGAAATGGATGCGGTCGCGGTTGGCGAGGCGATGGTCGGCCGGGACGGCGATCTTCATCCGCCGTTCCCCGATGACCCGCGTCGCCAGATCGAACCCCTGGGGCGGGGCACCGATGATCGCGCCAAGATCGACTTCACCGGTCAGAATGTCGTTGATGACGGTCTGCGGATGTGCGGATTTGATGTTGATCGCAACGCGCGGGTGCGCGCTGGCGAATTCGGCCAGCAGATCGCAGAGCGCGCCTTCAGCAACCACCGGAACCGCGACGGTGCGCAGCGTGCCGGGAAGGCCCAGGCGTAGTTGCCCGATCGCCTCCTGCACCATGTTGAGACCGGCGAAACTGCGATCGACCGATTCGAGCAAGGCGCTGCCCGCCTCGGTCAGCGTCATGCCGTAGCGGCCGCGTTCGAACAGCTTGAACCCGCAGTGCGTTTCGAACGCGCCGATCGCACGCGTGATGCTGGGCTGGGTTGAATTGAGCCGCTCCGCCGCGCGTGTGGCGGAGCCCGTTTCGGCGATGGTGCGGAAAATCTCCAGCGTGCGCGCGTCGATCGGATGCATATCAGCCCTGTATGGGAGGTGCCGAAATCGGCATTTCTCGACAGGGTTAACCCGAGTTTATGAGGTCCGTCCAGCTGCGCCGCGCGCCCGAAACGGGACGCGGGCGGCGGGCGGGGCGGGGGTCACGATGCAACTGGAACAGGTCTGTATGGACCGGTCGACGCCGCGGCGCGCCTCAGGACGGGCCGAGCGTTCGGTTGAACGTCGGCACATAAATATCGACGGTGGAGGAGAAGGACTTCTGTGTCCCCGATCCGATCTCCGCCTCGATCAGGTCCGGCGTCGTCCAGCGCGCGCGCTGCGGTGCAGTCTTGGTTTCCGCTACATGTTCCTGATTCGACATGGCCCGTACCCTCCAATTTGTTTCGGGGGCGATACTGCGCAGTCGCGACTATCGCGTCAACCCGTGAAATCCGAAAAAAATCAACTAACCCATTCAGATATAATGAATATTCTGAAGGAGGCGGTGCGCCTTCATGGCGTTCGGCGATGAAGGCGTACCGCGTCTCTGGCCTGACGGTGGACAGCGATATCGCGCTGCCCAGCTTTGCCGGGATCGAGCGTGGCGACAGTGCAGATATCGTCGTCCGCGCGGGCGACGTTCCCGATTCGGTCGCGGACGCGCGGCTGATCGGGCCGAACTGGGTTCTCGCAGGGGACGCCATCATCCTCGGCATTCCCGGCGTGGTGCGGATGTTGATGCATGGCGGCGACACGCTGACCTATGCGGTCGAGCCCGGTGCCGCGTCCGAAGAGGTCGCAATCTTCCTCACCGGGACCGGCATCGGCATTCTGCTGCATCAGCGCCGTGCGATCGTGCTGCATGCCAGCGCGGTGCGGGTCGGCGATCATGCCGTTCTGTTCTGCGGCCCCTCGGGCGAGGGCAAGTCGACGCTGGCAGCAGCGCTGGGCGAAGCGGGGCATGATCTGGTCGCCGACGATTTTTGCAGGATCGAGTTGCGCGAAGGGGCGGCGCCGCTGGTTCATCCCGATGGCCGCCAGATGCGGTTGTGGGAGGATGCGACGGAGGGGCTGGGCATCGCCGGACGCCGTGGTGCACAGGTCCGTGCCGCGATCCGCAAATTCTATGTTGCGCCGCGCGCGGTGAGCGACCGCCCGCTGGCGATCGGCGCGATCTATGCGCTGCGGGAAGCGCGCGCGCCGTTCGCGCCCGGCCTCCACGTCCCAAATCTCGTCGACGCCGCGTTGATCGTTCGCCGCAATGCCTATCGCCCGTTGCTGGTGCGCGAGATGGATCAGAAGCAGTTGTATTTCGATGCGGCGGCGCGGCTGGTGCGCGATGTCGAGATCCGGATCCTCGCGCGGCCGCTCGACTTCGGGGCCATGCCCGATGCCGTCGCGACGCTGCAAGCGCATTGGCGCGCGCTCGGCCTGAGCGTGGAGCGGGCGGCATGAGCCGACGCGTCTGGCTCGCTTCCTATCCCAAGTCGGGCAACACGTGGTTCCGGCTGCTGCTCGCCAATCTGCGCGCCGACAGGCCCGCCGACATCAACCGGCTGCCGACCGAACCTGCGCTGGCCAGCGCGCGGGCGCCGTTCGACCGGGTCACCTTGGTCGCTTCGGGCCTGTTGACCCTGGACGAATGCGATCTGCTCCGCCCCGCCGCCTATCGCGCGATGGCGCGGATCGACGATCCCGAGGAAGATGCGGGTGCGGCCGGGATCGACGACACGATCTTCGTCAAGACGCATGATGGCTGGACGCACAATGCGGCCGGGGAGGCGATGCTGGGCGGCGCGGATGCGGCGGCGGGCGCGATCCTGATCGTGCGCGATCCGCGCGACATCGTCGCGTCGCTGGCGCATCACAACGCAGCGCCATATGACGCCGCGATCGGCTTCATGGCGGACCCCGCAGCGCGCTTTGCCGATCGACTGGACAGCCAGCCGAGCCAGCTGCGCCAGATCGTGACCGACTGGAGCGGGTTTCAGGCGAGCTGGCTCGATCAGCGCGATATCCCGGTTCACCTGATCCGCTACGAGGATTTGCACGCCGATGCCGCGGGCGAGCTGGCGCGCGCGCTCGCCTCTGTCGGGGTGGCTGCGAGTGCGGCAGAATGCACCCGCGCGGCGGAGTTCGCGCACTTCGGACGAGTGCGGGATCAGGAGAAGCGGCTGGGCTTTGGCGAGGCGCCCCGGCCACAGCTTGCCACCAGCTTTTTCCGGCGCGGCGCGGCCGGTGGCTGGCACGACGAATTGTCGCCGGAACAAGCGGCGCGGGTCGAGGCCGCGCACGCCGCGATGATGGCGCGGCTTGGCTATCAACTCACCGAACGGAGACGGGAATGCGCGTGATCGGGCAAAGCCGGGATTGGATCAGCAGCGATCTGGGAGACCAGTTGATGATGATGAACATCGATCGCGGCATCTATATCGGATTGAACCCGATGGGTGCGCAGATCTGGCGCTTGATCGAAACGCCGCACGCGACGGACGACATCTGCGCCGAACTGATCGACAGGTTCGAGGTCGATCCGGCGACCTGCCGCGCCGAGGTCGATGCCTTTATCGACAAGATGGCGGCGCGTGGGCTGGTGTTGGTCACGGCGGCCTGAACAGTCATGGCGGGCATTTTCGGCCTGTTGCGGCGCGACGGATCGGTGGCATCGCCGCGCGATCTGGCGCGCATGGCACAGCGGCTTGGAGCGCTGGCTCCGGGCGGATGCCGCAGCGAACCACTGGGCGAGCTCGGCATCGGAATCTGCCACGCCCCGTTGCGCGCAATCGACCGGATCGACGGCGTGCCGATCTGCGATGCGCAATCCGGCATCACCCTGGTCGCCTCCGCCCGGCTCGACGCGCGTGGCGGACTGGGGGCGGCGTTGGGGATTGCGCCCGCCGACATCGCGCGGATGACCGACAGCGCGCTGATCCTGCGCGCCTGGCTGCGCTGGCGCGAAGCGTTCATCTTGCACCTGCTCGGCGACTTCGTGGTGGCAATCTGGGACCAGCGGCGCCGCCGGCTGGTGGTAGCCCGCGACCCGATGGGGCAGCGCGACCTGTTCTATCATGTCGGGCGCGACCTGTTCGCGTTCGCGCCCGACGTGCCGGGGCTCTGGGCGCTGAGCGAGGTGCCGCGCGCGCTTGAGGATTCAATGCTGTGCAACGCGCTGACCGGGGAGTTCACCGCCACCCCCGGCGCGACGATGTTCACCGGCATCGCCAGCCTTCCCGGCGGTCATCTGCTGATCGTCGAGCCGGGACGCGAACCCGAACTGCGCAGCTTTTGGGAACCGCATGCCGGTTCGGCGCATGTCGGGCGCGACGCGTCCTATTATGTCGAGGCGTATCGGGCGATTTTGGGTGACGCAGTGGCAGCCCGGCTGGACGGGCTGGAGAAGCCACCCGGCCTGTTGCTCAGCGGCGGTTTCGACAGCAGCGCGATCGCGGGGCTGGCGCGCGACCCGCTTAAGCAATCCGGGCAGCGGCTCGTCGCCGCCGCGTCGGTCATGCCGGCCGGGTACGCCGGGACGATCCGCCATGCCGGACGTTGGGTCGACCTGTGCGCGCGCGACATGCCCTGGCTCGACATCTGCCGGGTGACGCGCGACGCACTGGATCCGATCGCCGATATTCAGCGCGGGCTGGCCGAGCGCCAGGCCCTGCCGTCGGTCTATGACCCGGTGGACGCGTCCCTTTGTGCCGCATTGGCGTCGCGTGGCGCGGGGTTGGCGATGGACGGGCATGGCGGCGACTATACGCTCAACCCGCGCGGGCGGCACGCGCTTGCCCGCTGGCTGGCGGATGGCGCGTATCGCCGATTTGGGCGCGAGTTGCTCGCCGCGCGACGCACCACCGGGCGGTCGCTGACATCGTTGCTGCGATACGATGTGGCGCCGCATTTCCTGCCTCCCGCGCTGCGCAACTGGCACGCCGCGCGACGCCGCGCGCGCCTGCCGGTGCAGTCGGGCTTCATCGCGCGGTCAGGCAGCGTTGCGCCGACCCGGGACAGCCGAGGGGGATTGTTGTGGGCGATCGACCTGGTGCGGCGGGGCAGCGGCAGCGCGTCAGGCTTCGCGCGCCATGGCCTCACGCTCAGCCGTCCGTTTCACGACCGTCGGGTGGTGGAACTCGCCCTGGCGATTCCCCCGGACCTGCAAGTCCGCGATGGCCATACCCGACATCTCGCGCGCACCGCGCTCCGCGACCTCTATCCCGCTGAGTTTCAGATCCGCGGGCGTGCCAATGATGACCCCTTTCCCGATTTCCAGGCAGCGATCGACCGGATCAAGCCGACGCTGATCAACGATCTTGAACGGCTACAGGGCTCTGCCTCGCTTTCCGCGATGATCGATTTCGATCGGTTGCGCGCGATGCTGACGGCGAGCGGGCGCGGGGAACATCGCTCGGGCTGGGAGCAGGAAACCCATGCCGCGATGAACGCCTATTGCGTCGCCCGCTACGTCGAATGGTTCCGCAGGGAGAATTGCTAACCGCTATCCGCACCGTGTTGCGCGGGAGGTCCCGCGGATCGAGCAGCGACGGCCCGGTAGCAGTCATCACGCGCCAACAATCGCTGCCGCCTGCAGCAATCTCGGCGGCAAGCGGCGACGCGGCGAGACTGCTCATCGGTATGATGGCGTTGATACCGAAGGGCGGGCGGGTATGGCCATCGGCATCGGTCCACGCGGTAATGCCGCCGACCGCTATGGCGCATCCGCACGGTTTTGCTCGTGGCTGAATCCCAGCGCATGCCCGTACTCGTGCGCGGCGATGGCGCGTACGCAAATCCCGCGTGAAAGCGTATTCCTTGCGCCACTGCGTGAATGGGAACGGGGCATCGGTCGGTGAAAGTGCCAAGGTCCGCTTTGCGCCCCAAAAGCGGCCAGAAACCGCAAGCTACAGACTTCCCGCAAGCCGGCCCTTTCCACTATGCGCGAGGACCTAACTCCTCGACGTTTCGCTAGGTTTCCGTTCCGCGATCGGCGCGGATTCGACATATCGGCCTTGTCAGGAGGAGGGATTTCAATAGAGCCGGACTGATCATGATCTCGCTCTCTACCACCGTATCGACCTCTGCCGACCTGCTCTCGACCGAGATCGATGGCGAGGTCGTCATGATGGACATGGAGGCTGGGCGTTACCTCTACCTTGATCGGATCGGCAGCGTCATCTGGTCTGAACTGGGGCAGCCGCAGACGGTGGCTGATCTGTGCCGTTCACTGGCGGATCGCTATGCTGCGCCGATTGAGGAGATTGAGCGCGATGTGCTTGATCTGCTGGAGCAGATGCGGCGCAACGATCTGATCCGATTGCACGATTGAGCGCGGGTGTCGGTGTTTCCTGCCGCCGTGCAACCCGTTCCGGCACGGCTGTTTTACGACGGCGACCGGCTCTCCGCTGACTGGGTAGACATCGCCGATACCGATCCGACCCTCCCGTTCCTGCATGATCGCATTGCGCAGGCGGGCCCCAGCTGGCGCGCGCCTCTGCCGACAGCATCAGGAACGAATCTGCCGTCGGCGGTGGTGCTGCATGCGGGGCGTTGCGGATCGACCCTGGTGTCTCGTTCCTTGTCCCGCATGTCGCGCTGTCATGTCGTATCCGAGCCGCAAGCGGTGAACGCGGTGCTCGGCGTAGACGGGATCTGGCCGTTCAAGTCCCACAAGGCGCGATGCGAAGCGCTGCGGCAGGTGATCGCGGCACTGACTCGATCAGCCCGGCCGGACCAGGACCGCGTCATCCTGAAGCTGTCGAGCTGGAATGCACTGCACCTCCCTTTGATCGAGGAAGTGCTTCCCGACGTGCCCAAACTGTTCGTTTATCGTCAGCCGGAAGAGATTCTGGTCTCGCTGCGCGACGCACCGGCGGGATGGATGCGGCGAGCGGCCGATCCGGTCCAGACCAAGCTCTTTCTTGGGGGAGCGGCGCCGACGGGGCGTCATGCGCTCGCCTTTGCGGCGCAGGTGCTCGGCCGCATCTTTGCGATGGTCGCCGACGCTGCGAGCAGGCCCGGAGCGGCGGGGAGATGGCTGCTGATCCCCTATTCCGAACTGCCCGGTGCGTTGAACGGCAAAATTCCCGCGTGGCTGGGGCTACACCCGTCGGTCGTGGACCTAGAGCGCATCGCCGACGCGGCCGCGATCCACACCAAGGATGCGAACGGCAAGCGCCCGTTCGAGCCGGATAGCGCTCGAAAGCGGGCAGCAGTGACGCCGGAGCTGGCCGAATTGGCGGCGCGGTTCGTCAACGCCGCCCATGATTACCTGGACCGGTTGCGTGTTGCAGGGGAAGTTCAGTGAACGCTGCCCATAACTACACATATGGCGGCCTCGTCTTTCGCTCGAGCGTGGCGCTGCCACTGATGCCGCACGGCTGCGATCCGGCATCGGTGGACGTCGACGTCACATTCGGCCCTCTTCCAACCCCAGCGGCCGTGTGCCTGCGCGCCAAGCCGCATTTTCAGATGTATGCCGATGGCACCGCGATCCTTCGCTCGCCGCACGGCATCCGACTGCTGATCGATAATGGCCGCTCGCTGCGGATCGAGGTGCCTGAAGGGGTCGATGCGCGGCTGGTGCAAAGCTGGCTGATCGGGCCTGGGCTTGGCCTGATCATGCATCAGCGCGGTGTGCCGCCGCTGCACGCCTGTGGGGTTAGTCGAGACGGCTTGGCCGTGGCGGTTGCTGGCGATAGCGGCGCGGGGAAGAGCACGACCGCCCGCGCGCTGATGCAGCGCGGCCATGACCTGATCGCGGAAGATCAGGCGATTATTGACCCAGCCAGAGCGACGCTGTTTCCCGGCGTCCCCGACCTGCGCCTGTGGGCGGTTGCCGCCGAGCGGTTTGGTGAACGGACCGAAGAGCGCGCGCGGGTCGGGATGCATGAGGACAAGTTCACCATCTCATCGTCGCGCGAGCGGTTCGACCGTACACCGCGCCCGCTGGCTGCGCTGTTCGTTCTTTCGTCGGAGCCTGCCGACATGCCGGTGAGCACGCGACTGCGGGCAGGTCCCGCAGCACATGCACTGCACAGGCATATCTATCGCCAACGCCTCGCGACGTTCATGGGCCGGGGCGCGGAAATGTTTGGCTGGGCCACCGCGGTCGCCGCTCGCGTGCCTGTCTATGCGGTGCGTCGTCCGCACGACCTGTCGCGGCTGGATGAACTCGCCGCCCACATCGAGCAGGTCGTGGAGCAACAGCGATGAGTGCGATTGGCGGGGTGTGGTATCCCGATGGCCGGCCTGGCGCCAAGGCCGATTGTCAGCGGATCAGCCGCGCGCTCGCTCTGTATGGCCCAGACCGTGAAGGACAGTGGGACGGCGGCCAGATCGCGCTGGCGCATCGCCTGATGGCCTTCCTCCCGGAAGACCGGTTCGATCGCCAGCCGCTGACCGGGCGCGGGGGGCGGCTGCATCTGGTCGCCGATTGCCGGATCGACAATCGCGAAGAGCTGGGCCGTGCGCTGGGCATCGAACCGGCGCATCAGGCGGTGATGTGCGACGCTGCGTTCATCCTCGCGGCGCTCGAACGCTGGGGTGAGGGTGCGGTAGACCGGCTGTGCGGCGATTTCGCCTTCGCGGCATGGGACATGGATGCGCGGACGCTGATGCTGGCGCGCGACCCCGTCGGCAATCGGCCGCTGCATTACCATGTCGGGCGCGGCTGGTTCGCCTTTGCGAGCATGCCAAAGGGGCTGCTGGCGCTACCCGACGTTCCCACCGGCCCGGACGCGGATCGCCTGTTGACCTGGCAGATGCTGTTGCCGCTCGATGGCTCGCACAGCTTCTACAAAGGGGTTCAGCGGCTCGACTTGGGGCAAGTGGCGACGGTCCATGCGGATGGGCGGATTCAACTGCGCCGCTATTGGAATCCGATGGCGGTGCCGCAGCGTCGCGACATTCGCGGCAACGCTGATGCGGAAGGGATGCGCGACGCCCTCGATGTCGCGGTGAAGGCGCAGCTGCGCAGCACCGGCGGCACCGCACTGATGTTGAGCGGTGGTCTCGATAGCTGCGCGTTGGCGAGCAGCGCCGCGCCGTTGCTGGCGGAGCAAGGCAAGCGGCTGTCCGCTTACACCAACGTGCCAATCGCCGGCGCCGATGCGACCTATGCGGCCCATCTCCTCACCGACGAAGGCCCGCTCGCTGCGCAGATGGCGGCGCTGCATCCGAACATCGACCATCATCTGGTTCGTGCCGCCGACGCCGACCTGCTGGCGTTGATCGAACGCATGGTCTTCCTGGCCGACCAGCCGGTGATGAACCCGCTCAGCACCGCCTGGGTGCACGAGATCTACAGCCGAGCGGCCGCGGCCGGGGCGCCCGTGGTCCTGACGGGCGTGAGCGGCAACATGGCCCTGAGCTATACCGGGGAGCATGGCCTGATCCGGCACGCGGAACGGATGCGACTGTGGTCATTGTGGCGCGATGCCGGGGTGCTCGTCGCACGGGGTGTTTATCCCGACCGAAGCGTCGCGTTGCGCCGCACGATCCGTGCGCTGCTCCCGACAGACCTCATGGCGCGATGGCACCGGCGTGGGGGCAACCGGATCACGCCGCTGGCGGCGATCTCGGCGCAGTGGGACAATCCCGATGCGCAGGCCATGTTTGCGCGCAATTCAGGCGCACTCGGCCCGTTCGCGCGGGTGCGGCGCTGGCAGCATTGGCACGATATCCTCATGCAATCGCGCGATCCGGGGCCGCTGAACGCCGCTGCCAATGCGGGGTATCGTGTGGACCGGCGCGATCCGACATCGGATCGCCGCCTGCTGGCCTATTGCCTCGCGCTGCCGGAGGATCGGTATCTGCGCAATGGCCGAACCAAGGACGTGTTTCGCCGCGCCTTTGCCGACCGGATCCCGACAGAAATCCTGCACTCGCCCCTTCGCGGCACCCAGACTGCGGACTGGAAGCACATTCTGTTGAAGGCGCAGCCCGCAATCCAGGCCGAGCTGGCGCATCAGGCGCGGGTCAGCGCTTGCGGCGAGCTGATCGACGTAGATGGGCTGAGTTCGCTCGCCGATACGCTACAGGATGCCGCGCCGGACGACTGGAATTCGGTGCAGCGCCATTATTTGAAGCTGGTGCGCGGCCTCTCGACCGGCATGTTCACCCGGCGTGCCGCCGGCGGGAACTAGGGCGCCCCACCTTCGCTCAGCCGGACCAGCGACCGGCGAGCAAGGCGCGCGATGCAATCGCGAACAGTCGGCATGTCGAGGCCGCACAGGTCGGACAGCTCGACAATCTGGCGCGCACCGGCGCCCAGCAACGCCGCCATGACTGCGCGCTCCTCTGCATCCAGCGAGACTGTCCCGCCGTTGAAGCCGACACGCGCGGTGCCTTCAGCGGGAAGCTGCACACCCGCAGGCAGCAAGGGCTGAACCCAGCAATCCGGCGCCAGTTCGGTCGACAGACCCAGATTGAACGGCAAGCGCACGCGGCGGCGCTGTGTGGAACTCTCGATGAACGCGCGCAGGTCGAGCGTGTCTGCAAGCCGGTGCAGGCGCGCGCGCAGATCCGCCTCGTAGCGTGTCAGATCCTCTTCCGAACCATAGACTGGAACATCGGCATCGGCGTTGATCGCGGTGCTGCCTTCCGCGGCGAGCCACTTGAACAGGTCCGATTCGCGCGGCCAGGATAGTGCGTTGGTCAGGTGCATCGCTGCGTCGCCCTCGACCGTTGCGCGATGCACCTCTCCACGCGGAAGGTAGAGAATGTCGCCCGGCTCAAGCACCGCTTCCCAGACGACCGGGCCAAGATGCTCGTCACCCACGAGCGTCGTGTCGGCGCAGCTATCTGGGCGCGGGCCGAAACAGGACCAGCGTTTGCGGCCATGCAGGTGCAGCACCAGCACGTCATGCGGATCGTAATGCGCACGAAACGCACTTTCGCGCCCGAAGCTGGCATAGAGGTTGGTCTGAACCCGCGCGGGAAGCGCATGCTCCAGCATCGTAACGAGACCGGCGATGGCGGGAACATCGTGGTGAATCTGACCGAGCGAGAGGCTCAGCCCCTCCTGGCAGAAGCGCTGGAGCTGGTCGGTGAAAGCCACCCGCTTGAAGTCGGGGCCGATCTGGCTCCACATTTCACGCGGCAAATCGCGTCCCCGCCGCACCACGCGCGTGCGGTCATCGAACAGCCGATCGCTTTCCAGCAGGGCGTTGAAATGCGACCAGGGCACAAGCGCGCGGAACGCATCGCGATTGCTGGTGCGCACATGCAACCGGCACCGCTCGCGAACCGCGGAATCGAGGACCGGGGAAGCGTGCGGCGCCAGAAGCGCTTCGAGCGAAGGAATCATCGACGTGGCCGTTGCGGGTCGAATCGACTGGCGACCGGCACGCTGATGCAGCGCGCCTTACGACGGCTGATTGGGATCCTGGTCAGCCGAAACCGCTCCACCGGCCTCGGTCGCGCTGTTGATGTCGGCGATTTCGAGCGTCGGCCGAGTCCATACCGCCTTGGCGTTGTCCTGGTCGGCGCGGATGATCTCAACATTCGATGACGGCGTAGTCATGTCGGGGCTCCCATTGTCTCGCCCCACCTTTAGCGGCCCTCGGGTATTTCTCAACCGAAAGAGGGCGTCTCGTTTCGGTGACGAACGCTCGATCGAGCCTGCATTACCGCAGTATGCCGCACGTCGATCGGTCGCCAACCAGGCGCGACTTATCACACGTCGTTCGAATCAAGGTCGCCGACCGTGCCCTCGCCCGCTTGGGTCGAGCTGTTGATCTCAGTTACTTCCAGAGTTGGCCGCGCCCACGGAGCCTTGCTGCGGGCTTCCCCTTCAAGCGGAGGCTGGGCCGGTTGCGGACTGGCTGCTTTGGGCACCGGATTGAGCAAAGCTGCCGACCGCAATCCTTGCTCCGGAGGAGTCAATCGCGCGGCTGGATCGACCGATAACGTAATGAATGACACGATCTGGCATACGGCGTTTAGCCGACCTTGCCCGCCTTCACTTCGGCGCGGCAACCGCACTTAGTGTCTGCATCAAACCTCTAAGCCGTTGGTCGCCTAACGGCCCATCGGCGGTCGAACCACCTGCGATTGTGAGACACATTCCCGCGAGGAATCGCAAAGAGCTCCGAGGGCATCCCAATGGATGCCACTAGAGCTACAAAAAAGTGTGGAACAAAAAGTGGGAGCCGCTTTCACCAGATCGTCTGAAATGGCGCAATCCCGCCATTTTCCGCTTGACGATGGTGACCCCTACGGGAATCGAACCCGTGCTTCAGCCGTGAAAGGGCCGCGTCCTAACCGCTAGACGAAGGGGCCGTGAAGGCGAGGGCGCCGGTTAGGCAAAGCTTTCGCCGCGGTCAAGGGCGAATCGTGCGGTTCAGTCGGCCCAGGCGGCGTCATCGAGATGAATTTCTGCTGCGGGCCGTGCGCCCCAGTCGTCGATCTTGGCGCGGCCCGCGATCCACAGCTTGCGGTCGCGCGGTGCGCCGAGCAGGGCGAGGCCGAGCGGGGTGTCGGCGGCGCGGAAGGCCATCGCCTTGATGCTGCGCCCGTCATCGCCCGCGACGATCGCGCGAACATGGCCGTTGCCGACGATATCGCACTTGATCAGCCGCACCGGTCCGGCAACCACGCGCGGGGCGGGCCAGCCCATGCCATAGGGGCCGCCGGCCTCCATCGCGGTGACGAGGTCGGGATTGACCCCGCCGGGCGCCAGCACCGCATCGAGCAACAGCGCGCGATCGCCCGAGGCGCGCTCGACCGCATCGGCGAGCTTGGCGTTGAGGAACGCGACGAATGCCGGGATCTGATCCTCGGCCACGGTCACGCCCGCCGCCATCGCATGGCCGCCGCCCGCGATCAGCAGGCCGGCTTCCTTCGCCGCGATGATCGCCGCGCCGAGATCGACGCCGGAGATCGAGCGGCCCGAGCCCTTGCCGATGCCGTCCTCGCCGATCGCAATGACGATGGCCGGGCGGCCATGCTTTTCCTTCAGTCGGCCGGCGACGATGCCGATCACGCCGGGGTGCCAGCCGCGCGCGGCGACGACCGCGACCGCGCCTTCGGGCTCCATCGCTTCGGCGGATTGCTGAACCTCCGCCTCGATCGCGCGGCGTTCGTCGTTGAGGCGGTCGAGTTCCTGCGCGATAGTGCGCGCCTCATCCATATCCTCGGTGGTGAGCAGGCGGACGCCGAGGTCCGACTTGCCGACGCGGCCGCCGGCATTGATGCGCGGGCCGAGCGCGAAGCCGAGATCGGTGCAGGTCGGGGCGCGGGTCAGGCGGCTGGCCTCGATCAGCGCGTTCATACCGATGTTGCGGCGCTGAGCCATCACCTTGAGGCCCTGTGCGACGAAGGCGCGGTTGAGGCCCTTGAGCGACGCCACATCGGCGACCGTGCCGAGCGCGACCAGATCGAGCAGGTCGAGCAGACGCGGCTCGGGGCGGGCGGCGAAGAAGCCGCGCGCGCGCAGCAGGCGGACCAGCGCCGCGCCGAGCAGCCAGGCGACCCCGACCGCAGCGAGGTGGCCATGGGCGCGCCCCTCGTCCTCGTCGAGGCGATTGGGGTTGACCAGCGCGAGCGCCACCGGAAGCTCCGACGCGCATTTATGGTGGTCGACGACGATTACCTCCGCGCCGACCGCCTTGGCCTCGGCCAGTGCGTCATAAGCCATCGCGCCGCAATCGACGGTGATGATGAGGTCGGCGCCCGCGCGCTTCAGCCGCACCAGCGCCTCGCCCGAGGGGCCGTAGCCCTCCATGAGGCGATCAGGGATATAGGCTTTGGGGTCGAGGCCGAGCTCGCGGAGCAGGCGGATCAGCAGCGCGGCAGAGGTCGCGCCATCGACATCATAGTCGCCGAACACCGTGACCTTCTCGCCACGCTGGACCGCATCGGCGAGCCGCTCGGCGGCGCGGTCCATGTCGCGGAAGATCGACGGGTCGGGCATGAAGGCGCGGATGCTGGGGTTGCGATGCGCCTCCAGCTCCTCGCGCGGGCAGCCGCGGGTGAGCAGCAACTGGGTCACCAGATCGTCGGGGGCAAAGCCGGGGTCGCGCGTATCCGCCGCCAGCCCCCGCCAGCGCCATGCCTGGCCGAGGATCGAACTATGGACGTTGAGCACGGGAGTCATCGGGGGGCTTTAGCGTGGTTCGGCGGTAGAGGGAATCAATCCTCCAAAATCTGCGAATGCACTCGCGTGTCGCGCATCAGCAGATAGGTGACCAGCGACACGCCGATCATCGCGGTGACGTACCAGTAAAAGCCGCGCTCCATCCCCTGATCCTTGAACCACAACGCCACATAGGGCGCGGTGCCGCCGAAGATCGCGTTGGCCAGCGCATAGGGCAGGGCGACCCCGAGCGTGCGGATATGCGCCGGGAACATCTCCGCCTTCACCACCGCGTTGATCGAGGTGTAGCCGGTAACGATCACCAGCGCGCCCGACATGATCAGGAAAGCGGCGAGTGGGGTCTGCACGCTCTCAAGCGTCGTGAAGATCGGCCAGGTGAAGGCGACGCCGAGCACGCCGAACGCGATCATCAGCGGCTTGCGCCCGATGCGGTCGGACAGCGCCCCGGCTAGCGGCTGGAGGCACATGAACACGAACAAGGCGGCAGCGCTGATCTGGGTCGAGACCTGTTTGGTGAACGCACCGGTGCCGCTGAGGAAGGTGAGCAGGTAGACGGAGTAGGCGTAGAAGGCGAGCGTGCCGCCGGCGGTGAGCAGCATCACCAATGCCGCCTCACGCGGGTGGCGCAGGAACAGGGCGCCGAAGCTGGACTTGTCCTTCGCCGCCGTGCTGCGGTTGGCGAAGCTCTGCGTCTCGGGCAGGTTGCGGCGGAGCCAGAACACCCCGACCGCGAGCACGCCGCCGATAAAGAAGGGAATACGCCAGCCCCATTCGGCCAGCGCGGTATCGGCCATCGCCGCCTGCAGCAGCAACAGCACGGCGAGCGCCACGAGGTGGCCGGAGATCAGCGTCACATATTGGAAGCTGGAGTAGAAACCGCGCCGTTCCTTGCCCGCCATTTCGGACAGATAGGTCGCGCTCGCGCCATATTCGCCGCCGACCGACAGCCCCTGCATCAACCGCGCCACGACCAGCGAGACGGTCGCCCAGGTGCCGATACTGTCGTAGCTGGGCGTCACCGCGATCAGCATCGACCCGCCGCACATCAGCGTGACGGACAGCGTCAGCCCCGCCTTGCGCCCGCGCCGGTCGCCATAGATTCCCATCAGCCACGCGCCGATCGGGCGCATGAAGAAGCCGACCGCAAAGATCGCCCAGACGTTGAGCGATTGCGCCAGCGGGTCGCCCTTGGGAAAGAAATGCGGGGCGAGATAGCTACTGAACGCGGCATAGGCGTACCAGTCATACCATTCGACCAGATTGCCGGCCGATCCGCCGAAGATCGACTTGAGCCGGCGGCGCGTGTCCAGCGTTTCGCTCATCGGCTGACCGCCTGCGTCAGCTTGCGCCGGGCGAAGCGTCCGGCCAGCGCGATGGGCGCGGTCCAGCGCCGCCACCAGGGGGCGTCGGGGGTGTAGGACGAGGATTCGATCAGCATCAGGCGCAGTTCCTCGCGGCGATAGGCCCAGTCCGGCATGAACCGCAATTTATCGAGATAGACAACAACGCTGCGGTCCCAGTCGACCTCACGCAGCGTCGATTCATGCGGCGCGGTCAGGTCGCGCAGGCCCGCTTGCGTCAGTCGCTGCGCCTGGGACGACAGCGTGCGGGGTGGGGGGCAGGCGGAGTTGCCGAACAGCGTCGCTGCGAGTGCCAGCGCGCTGTCATGGATATCGCCGGCGCCAAGTCGCGCGGCACAGGTGCGTGCCGCGGCGCGCTGTTCATCGCTGCTGCACGCGGTCACCGCGGCGAAATCCGCGATCCATTTGAGCCGGTGCCAGTTGGTGCTCGCGCCATGGACCGCGAGATAGACGAGCAGTTCGGGGCGAGCGAGCGTGGGGAGCGATCGGTCCGCACCGCACGCAATCGATTCGCGCGGCGAGCGGATGCCGAGTTCAGGCACCAGTGCGCGGTTGATGAACAGGCGGGTGTGGAGTTCGACCATCACCCGGTTGCCCGGGTGACGCCAGCCGCTGTCCTTGAGCACATGGTCGAGCGAGCCGGGCGCGGCGCGGTCCTGTCCATCGAGCGAGACATAGCCGAGCGCCTGCATCGCCGCGAAGGCGTCGGCGCGCGCGGCGGGGTCGATCAACAGGTCGATGTCGTGCGACGCCTTGGCCCCGACATTGCCATAGGCCAGCAGGGCCAGCGCAGGGCCCTTGACCGTGATCCAGTCGATTCCCCGTTCCGTGAACGCCGCGCCGATTCGGCAGAGTTCAGCGGTTTGCACCATCGACACCATGCCGTCGCGGCGCGCGATCGCGGCGCTGCGGTCGGCAATCTCAGCGGGGACGGCGGGAATGCCGCGCAACGCTCCGGCGACCAGCGGCATGATGCGGTGCCGCGTCGCGTCGGTGAACACCGCATCCCAGTCGCTGACCTGCTGTGCGGCGGCGTGGATCGCGGTGCGGCGTGCGGCATCGTCGGGCCAGCGGCACGCGGCGCTCAGGAACCCAAAGGCACCTGTCGCATCAGTCGCAGCCCGCGGCATTGGCACCCGTCACCCCCCGAATTCCTCCGCGCCCGAACCCCCGTTCGCGCGCTGTCTGCCGTCAGAACGGCCCGTCGTCAGAACGATCCCGGCACTTCGCGTTGCGCCGTAGTCGGGCGGGTTGGGCTCAGCAGTTCGAAACCAGCTGTCGGTATCGGGGTACGGTCCGCCGAGAGGGTCGCGGCAGCGCCGATCGGGGTGCAGGCGCGGCCACCCAGGAAATTGAGTGCCGCCCTGATCGATGCCTCCTGCGGATCACCCAGCGGTCGGGTAATGTCATCGCTCGCCTGACATGTTGCGCCCATGAATCCGGCAAGGCCGGTGTAATAGGCGCCTTGTCGCGCGCTGTTCTCGGTGGCGAAGGCCACGACCCGCAGACGATCGTCGCACGCGCTGCGGTCGATCGCGATCTGGCCAACCGGCTTGCCATAGGTGTTGGTTCCCACGAGCGCGGCGCGATTGCCGAGATAGGGGATGAAGGTGTTCATCACCAACTCGCTCGCCGATGCGCTGCCGCCCGTGCCGATGAACGCGATGCGCGTCGGCGCGATCGATTCGGGTTGCGGATTGAAGAACGCAGTTTCGTTGTTCGACGCCTTGGACGCGCGGAACGTCGTGTAGTTTGCCACCTGGCTCGTCGTCTTGTCGCGGGCGAGCAGATTGTTGATCAGCGTCGCGATCGAAACGAGCCCGCCACCATTGTAGCGCAGGTCGATGATCACCTCGGTCACACCCTGCGCCCGGAAATCGGCGAAGGCGGCGCGCAGCGGCGATTCGGCGGTGTTGATGAAGGTGCGCAGGTTGACATAGCCGACCTTCTTGCCGCCATCGTCGATCACCTTGGCACCATAGCGCGCCGAGACCGGAGCAAGCGTGTAGTCCGCCTTAGTCACTGTCGCGGTCTGTTCAGCGCCTCCGGCCGGACGGAAACGGAACGCGCGCGTGTTACCGTCCAGCGCGCTGTTCAGCCCCGCCGTCCCTTCGGTCGCAAGGATGTCGCTGACATTGCGCAGCGCGCCGGTGCTGGCGCCGATGGCCAGAATCTCGGTCCCGCGATCGATTCCGGCGTTCAGCGCCGGGGTGTTTTCGAATGATTCGGCGATGAACAGGCGTCGCGCGGTCGAATCGAGCGTCAGGCGAAAGCCGAACCCGGCATTGGAGCCGGAATTATAATAGGCATTCTCCTCGGCGATCGAGGTGATGTAGGTGAAATAGCGGTCCTTGCTCTGCCCGCGCGCGGTGGCGGTGAGCGCGTCGATATAGTCCTGGACCGTGGCATAGGGCGCGGCGTTGAGGCTGGCCGGCAATGTCTCGGGGAAGAGATACCATTCGTTGAGCTGCTGTGCGACCCAGGTCTGACGCGACGCGAGCGAGCAGGTGCCCGACGGGGTCGGCGTGGGAGCCGAACCGGTTCCGCCGCCGCCTGTACTGACCGTTCCGCTGCCACCGCCGCATGCGGACAACAGGGACAGGGCCGCGACCGTTGCCGTAAGGCTTTGCGAACGATGGGTAAAATGGCTCTTCATGGGGGCAGATTATCGCAACAGCGAACGTCCGTCATGCGTAAAATGCTGATCGTCGGCTACGTGGAGGTCCGCCCGGTGCACCAGGCGGTGACAGAATCATCGGTCAAACGTCGAAACCGCCGCTTTGCCTTGTCTTTGCATCATCCCTTTGCTAGGGGCGCGTCCCAACGCCCGGGGCAGGAGCTTCGGCGATCCCTGTTCTGTTGAATAAGATTCTGGAGTTGAGACGGACTTATGCAAATCATCGTTCGCGACAATAATGTCGACCAGGCGCTGCGGGCGCTCAAGAAGAAGCTGCAGCGTGAGGGCGTCTATCGCGAGATGAAGCTGCGCCGTCACTATGAGAAGCCGAGCGAAAAGCGCGCGCGCGAGCGTGCCGCTGCGGTTCGCCGCGCACGCAAGCTCGAGCGCAAGCGCATGGAGCGCGACGGCGCCCGTTAAGGCCCGATTCGCTGCCAATGTGCGCCGCGCGCACATTGGCAGTGCGACTTTTGTGACCTTCCGCCGCGCCGCGGGCCGGCCTCTGCAGGATCGCTGACTCATGTCATCCGTCACCGCCGTGCCGATCGCGCCGACCAAGCGCAGCTATCTTGTCTGGCTCTGGCTCGGCATCGTCGTAGCGATTGCGGGCGCGGTGGCGCTTGCGTGGGTCGGGACCGACAAGGTTGTGACCGAACGCGCCGACAACGCCACCTTCCTTGCGCGGAACAAGGCGCAGAGCGGCGTGACCGAAACCGCCTCGGGCCTGCAGATCCAGACGATCACCGAAGGTGCGGGCGCCAGCCCGACCGACAGCGACGTTGCGCTGGTCAACTACAAGGGCACGCTGCGCAACGGCGAGGAATTCGACGCCAGCCAGCAGCCGACCCCGCTGCCCGTCGCGGGCATGATCCCGGGCTTCACTGAAGCGCTCAAGCTGATGAAGAAGGGCGGCAAGTACCGCATCTGGATCAAGCCGGAGCTGGGCTATGGCAGCGAGGCGAAGAAGGATCCGCGCAGCGGGCGCGACATCATCCCCTCCGATTCGCTCCTGATCTTTGAGGTCGAGCTGCTCGAATTCCTGCCGATGAGCGTCTATCAGCAGATGATGCAGCAGCAGATGGGTGGCGCACCCGGCGGCGCTCCCGGCGCACCGGGCGGAGCGGCTCCGCCGCCGCCGGGTAACTGATCGGGCGCATCCGACTGTCGAAATGAAAAGGGCGAGGCCGCAAGCCTCGCCTTTTTCATGTCTGGCGCTGCGATTGATGGCTCAACCCCGTTTGTGCTGAGCTTGTCGAAGCGCGATCCCTGCGCGCGGTGGCGATGGGCTGCCGCCCTTCGACAGGCTCAGGGCAAACGGGGGTTAGAAATGAGCTGCCGTCGTTCTGCGGGCAGGATCAGAGCGTCCAGCGCCCCGTTGCTGCGCCAGCACCCGGAACCGCGTTCTTGAGGTCGGCGAACAGCCCGCCCGGCGCGACCAGTGTGGAGAGCTTGTCGGCCCCCATCGCGACATAGTCGTCATGCGTGACCGCGAGCAGGACGAGCTCGTACTGCTCGGCCAGCGCGGCTTCACCGGCCAGCTCCAGCCCATATTCGTGGCTTGCCTCCGCCGAATCGGCGAGCGGGTCGTGGACGGTGACCGCATGGCCCAACTCGGCGAGGCGCGCGATCAGGTCGGCGACCTTGGAATTGCGCAGGTCGGGGACGTTTTCCTTGAAGGTCAGCCCCAGCACCAGCGCACGCCCGGCGGTACCACCGCGCAGACCGTGCAGCCGATCGGCGATCCACGTCGCCATCGAATCGTTGGTGCTGCGTCCGGCGAGGATCACCTGCGGGTCATAGCCCAGCATCTCGGCCTTGTGGCTGAGGTAGAAGGGATCGACGCCGATGCAGTGCCCACCGACGAGGCCGGGATGGAAGGGCAGGAAGTTCCACTTGGTCCGCGCCGCTTCCAGTACGTCCCAGATCGACAGGTCCATCGCCGAGAAGATGCGCGTGATCTCATTCATGAAGGCGATGTTGATGTCGCGCTGCGCGTTCTCGATCACCTTCGCGGCTTCGGCGGCGCGAATCGACGCGGCGCGGAACACGCCGCCGCTCGTCACCTGCTCATACAGCGCGGCGACGCGGTCGAGCACTTCGGGGGTCTGGCCCGACACGACCTTGGTAATCTTGTCGATCGTATGCTCGCGGTCGCCCGGATTGATCCGCTCGGGCGAATAGCCAAGGAAGAAGTCCTTGCCGGATTTGAGTCCCGTTATCCGCTCGATCTCCGGCCCGCAGAGTTCCTCGGTCACGCCGGGATAGACGGTGCTTTCATAGACGATCACTGGCGCGCGGGTCGCATCGATCATCCCCGCGACGGTGCGGGTCGCGGCCATGACGATGCCAAGGTCCGGCTTGTTGTTCGCATCCACCGGGGTGGGCACGGTCACGATGATGAAGTCCGCGGCGGGGCAATCGGCGGGATCGCTGGTCAGCTTGAGGCTGGAGGCGGCAAGGCGATCGGCATCGATCTCGCCGGTGCGGTCATAGCCAGCCCGAAGCTCGGTGATCCGCCCGGTGTCGATATCAAGGCCGACGGTGTCGAAGCTCTTCGCTAGCGCAACGGCCAGCGGCAGGCCGACATAGCCAAGGCCGACGACAACAACCTTCGTATCTGCCGACATTCACGGTCCCCCGCCCATGCCCAACGGGGCAGGTCTGGCGCGCCCTTTCGCAAAGTGCCGGGGGGATGGCAAGCGCAGTCAGGGCGCGGAAAGCCTTGATATCCGTCGCACCCGACCCTAAACGCCACGCCGATTGGAGGCGACGTCCCGTGACAGCCAAGACAGCCGATGCGGTGGATTGGCACGAGTCGATCGCCGAGTCATTTCAGGCCGGATATGATCATTCGCCGCGCTTTCGCGAGCGGCTGGCGCTGTGGCGCGACCTGATCGGTCGCCATGTCGGCGCAGGCAACCGCGTGCTCGACGCGGGATGCGGTGCGGGGACGTTCAGCTTCGAAGCGGCGCGGGTCGGCGCATCGGTGACCGCGATCGATGGCAGCGCGGCAATGGTCACGCTGGCGCGCGCGCGTCAGCAGGAACTGGGGCTGACCAATATCGACTTCGAGGTGGCGCTGCTCGACAGCCTGTCCGCGCGGGCGGAAGGCGAGTTCGACGTGGTGCTGAGTTCCAGCGTGCTCGAATACCTGCCCGATCTGAAGGGTGAGGTCGCGCGGCTGGTGCGGTTGCTCAAGCCAGGCGGTCGGTTGATCCTGTCGATGCCGAACAGCGAATCGCTGTATCGCAAGGCAGAGCGGATCGCGTTCGGGCTGACCGGGCGACCGCGCTACTTCGCGCATGTGAAATCGATGGCGAGCGCGACCGAACTGGCGGCCTTGTACCGCGCGTTGGATGTGGCGCCGGTCGAGCATCATTTTTATGCCGCACCGCCAGGCGACGGCGTGCTTGCAACGCTGGGCGACCATCGCAGCAAGACGCTGCTGGTGATGGTCGGACGCCGCATTGAGTAGCAAAGCTGTGGCGGCTTCGTCACAGCGGCGTAAGAAAGTTCGGCAATCGGGGGGATTGTCGATTTCGGTGGAACCGACAACTGACTCTGTCGATTGGCGATCTTGGCGAATTCCGGCTAGTATCCGCGACCGCTGGATCCGCCGAGTCTGTTTCCGCTGCGACCGGATGGCGCAGCCGGCGACTGCAGGTTGGAATTGGGGAACCAGGGGCTTTGGGAGGCTCGACTTGAACAGGCGCGTAACGCTGCTCGGTCTCCCGGCTTGTGGGGGGCAACGATGTTGAAGATGTATGCCGAGCTGACGCATCGGCCACGCAACAGCCTGTTCGAATCCATGCGGGTCGAACTGCTGTTACTGCTCGTGCTCGCGGTTGTTGCGCCGGCGCCGTTGCTTGGCCGCTATCTGCTGCCCGGCGTCGCTGCGCGCCCGGTGGACTATGCCGTTGTGGCGGCTGCGTTTGGCGTGTCGCTGGGCGTCGTGCTGCTGCGCCGCGTCTCGGCGTTTCCGGGAACGACGGTGTTCGGGTACATTATCCCGTCCTTCGTCAGCTCATACGGGATCGCGCTTGCCGCATTGTTCCTGGCACGTGCCGACTATAGCCGGCTCTATCTCGCCGCCTCGTTTCTGATCGCGCTTGGCGTCGCGTTCGCGCTGCGCTTCCACCTCGACAAGACGACGGCGCTGCGATTCTATTATGTGACGACCGGCGACATGTCGGTGGTCGACCAGACGCCCGAGGTCGAGTGGATCCCACTGCTCAGCCCTGAAGTGCCGACGCTGCGGCGCGCCGTGATTGTCGCCGACCTGCGCCACGATCATCCCGACGCGTGGGAGCGGATGCTGGCCGAAGCGGCGATCCGCGGCCACCTCGTTTATCACGTCAAGCAGGTTGCCGAATCGCTCACCGGACGCGTCGCGATCGAGCATCTGTCGGAAAACAGCTTCGGCTCGCTGATGCCGAACCTTGCCTATGTGAAGATCAAGCGCGTCATTGATGTCGTCGGCACGCTGTTCATCCTGCCGGTCTTGCTGCCGGTGCTGGGTGTCATCGCGCTCGCGATCCGGCTCGATTCGCGTGGGCCGGTGTTCTTTACCCAGCAGCGCATGGGCTTTCGCGGTGAGCCGTTCACGGTGATCAAGTTCCGCACCATGCGCCCGCGCGAAGAGATGCAGGGCCGCGACGATTGCGTGACCATGCATGAGGATGACCGCATCACCCGGCTCGGGCGATTCCTGCGCCGCAGCCGTCTGGACGAGCTGCCACAGGCATTCAACGTGCTGCGCGGCGAGATGAGCTGGATCGGCCCGCGGCCTGAGGCGATCCCGCTATCTGAGTGGTATGAGGCGGAAATCCCGCATTACCGCTATCGCCACATCGTGCGGCCCGGCATCAGCGGCTGGGCGCAGGTCAATCAGGGGCATGTAGCCGACCTGACTTCGGTCAACCTCAAGCTCCATTACGACTTTTTCTACATCAAGAACTTCTCGGCCTGGCTCGGCCTGCTGATCCTGTTCCGCACCGTCGCCACCGTGGTCAGCGGCTTCGGCGCGAAATAGCGCGTCGTTCTTCTGTTAGACGGCACCGGCCCGCTCCCCCACCCGGCTACCCAACGACAGTGTATTCTATGGGTGGCCGGGTGGGGGAGCGGGCCGGTGCCGTGTTCAGCAAAGCTGAACCAAACTAGCTCCGCGCCGTCGTCCAGATGCCGCGGCTGTCGTAGATCCGCTTGCCGGCGCGCTGCTCGGGGCTGACCGCCTTGAATGCGTCGTGATCGACCAGCAGGACCAGCACGTCGCACTCGGTCAGCGCTGCTTCCAGCGAGGTCAGCTGCGCCCCGGTGCCTCCGAACGCGCGGGGCAGGGTGTCGATATGCGGCTCAACCAGGCGAACGCGATCACCGAATCGTTGCGCGAGAAGCTGGGCGACGCGCAGTGCCGGGCTTTCGCGCAGATCATCGATATTGGGTTTGAAGGCGAGACCAAGGCACGCGATCTTTGCGTCGGGCGCGGCGTCGGCCAACGCGGCGGCGCGTTCGAAGCTATAGTCGATCTTACCGTCATTCACCTCACGCGCGGTGCGGATCAGGCGGGCATTGGCGGGATCGCTATGCACGATGAACCACGGATCGACCGCGATGCAGTGACCGCCGACGCCGGGCCCTGGCTGGAGGATGTTGACGCGCGGGTGACGGTTGGCGAGGCGAATCACCTCCCACACATCGAGCCCCAGTGTGTCAGAGACGATCGACAGCTCGTTGGCGAAGGCAATGTTGACGTCGCGGAACGAATTTTCGACCAGCTTGCACATTTCGGCGGTGCGGGCGGTGGTGACAATGCACGCGCCCTCGACGAAGCGCTTGTAGAAGGCCGTGGCGCGGTCGGCGCAGGTCGCGCTGATCCCGCCGATCGACCGGTCATTGTCGACCAGCTCGAACAGGATTTTCCCCGGCAGCACGCGTTCGGGGCAATAGGCGACGCTGACGCCGGGCGTATCGTCCCAGCCCTGCGGGAAGCTGAGGTCCGGGCGGGCAGCGGCGAACAGGTCGCGCAGCTGTTCGGTGGTGCCGACGGGCGAGGTCGATTCGAGGATGACGAGGTCGCCGCGCTTGAGCACGGGAGCGATCGTCTCACCGGCTTTCAGAACATAGCTGATATCGGGGCGATGTTCATCATCGAACGGCGTTGGAACGGCGATCACGAACACGTCGCACGGCTCGGCCGAGAGCGACGCGGCGAGATGCCCCGATGTCACGACCTGATGTACCAGCGCGTCGAGATTGGCTTCCTCGATATGGATCTCGCCGCGGTTGATCGTCTCCACGACCTGCGCGTTCACATCGATGCCGACGACGCGCGCGCCGGTACGGGCGATCACCGCCGCAGTGGGCAGGCCGATATAGCCGAGGCCGACGACTCCGACGCGAAGCTGTGCATCAGCGGGCATTGACGATGGTCCGTGCGATTCGGTCACTGCTCTTCCCATCTCCGAACGGGTTGTGCGCGCGCGCCATGGCGGCATAGGCTTCCGGATCGTCGAGCAGCTCAAGCGTTGCTGCAACGATCGCTTCTTCGTCGCTTCCGACCAGTCGGGCGGTGCCGGCGACGACGCCCTCGGGGCGCTCGGTCGTCTCGCGCATCACCAGCACGGGCTTGGCGAGCGCCGGCGCCTCTTCCTGCACGCCGCCGCTGTCGGTGAGGACGAGGTGGCAGCGCGCGAGCAGGGCGACGAAATTCGGATAATCGAGCGGATCGATCATCGCGACATTCGCCATCCCGCCCAGCACCGCCTGCATCGGCGCGCGGACATTGGGGTTGGGATGGACCGGGAAGATGACCGCGACGTCGGGGCGCTCGGCGATGCGGCGCACCGCGCGCGCCATGCCCTCAAGCCCCGATCCGAAATTCTCGCGCCGGTGCGTCGTGACCGCGATGATCCGCTTGCCTGCGAAGGGCGCGAGGATCGGGTCGATCTGCGCGGCCAGCGCCGGGTTCTGCTCGATCGAGGCGAGCGTCGTGTGGAGCGCGTCGATCACGGTGTTGCCGGTCACATGGACGCGATCGCCCGGCACATTTTCGATCAGCAGCGCGTCGCGGGCGGTGTCGGTCGGCGCAAAATGCTGGTCGGCGATGGTGCCGATGATCTTGCGATTGACCTCTTCGGGCCAGGGATGGTGGATGTTGCCGCTGCGCAGGCCCGCCTCGACATGCGAGACCGGGATCTTGCGGTAATAGGCGGCGAGCGCGCCGACCATCGCGGTGGCGGTGTCGCCCTGCACGACGACGCGGTCGGGCTTCTCCTCGTCCAGCACCCGACCAATCTCGCGCAGCAGCCGCGCGGTCAGCTCGTCGAGCGACTGGTTGGGGAGCATGATGTCGAGATCATGGTCGGGAATGATCCCGGCAATCTCAAGCACCTGATCGAGCATCTGGCGATGCTGTGCGGTGACGCAGACGCGCAGATCGACATCCGGCTCGTCGCGCAGACGCTGAATCAGGGGATACAGCTTGATCGCCTCTGGCCGTGTCCCGAACACGATGAGAACGCGCAGTCGCGGTGCAGTGGCCATGGCGGTCCCCTTTCAGATCGGTAATTTGGAGGCAAGCGATTATTCGGAACGCGTAACAAGGTTCGGATCTGACTGGGTCATGGCGCGCGCGTCACGGTGAGCGCATCGACCCAGAGATTGGCGCTTTCCAGCGTGTCGCTCCTGAAGCCGATCAGGCTGAGCTTCGGCCCGACGCATCCGGCCGGGACGTCGAAGGCGAGGGTAAAGCGGTGTGGCCGGTCGACACCTGGCGACAAGGGCTGTTTCGCAATTTCCCGCTCTTCGCTGCCGCGCCCGCAGCGCAGCGACCAGTGGATCTGTCCGGCGGTCAGTTCGGCATCGGTCGTGGCGCGCCCGGCGAAGCGATAGCGGCCGGCAGGGAGCACCAGTTGCTGCTCAGCAAAGGTCACCTGCTTGTCGCCGGGATAAGAGATATACAGCGCGCTGCCCTGGCCGGGGATCAGGCTTTCACCCATTTCCGCGATCACGCCGTCATCGGGGAAGAACCGCCATCCAAAGGGTGGGGGGACGTCAAGCCCGGTGAAATCGCCATCGCGCAACAGCCCCCCGGCCTTGATCCGGGTGGCGCGCGGAAGCATCGCCATCCAGCGGCGGTGGAGCAGTGGCAGCCGCGTCTCGGCCGCGGCGCGTTGGAAATAAGGGGTCGCCTCCTCGGTGGTCGGTGGACTGCCCAGCGTGGCGAGCCGCGCGAGCAGGGCGTGGCCCGCCTCCAGATCGACCTTTTCATCGGCAAGGTTGAGCAGCAACGTGCCGCGCCAGCTGGGTTTAGTCGCGAGCATCCGCGCCATCGGATCGATCACGCGCGGGTCCTTGAGCCGCTGGGCCAGCATCGGCACCACCACGTCCCAATTGGTCGAACGCTGGCGCAGCAGGATATCGGCTTCCGAAAAGGCTTCGGCATAGCGGCCGGTGCTAAGACGGTTTTCGAACAGCCAGGCGTGGGTGAACAGGTCGCGCAGCGAGAATTTCGCAGCCATGCTGAACAGCTTGTCGGCTTCCGCGTCCTTCTTTTCGAAGGCGGCGAACAGGCCGAGCGTGCGCAAGGCGACCGGATTATAGGGTTCGGCGCGCAGCGCGCGGTGGCTGAGTTCGCTCAGCATCGCCGCATCCTCGCGCTTGGCGCGCATCAGCTGATATTCGATCTTGCCCTTCAGCGCCTCCGGGTTGCCCGATGCCACGGCAAGCGCAGCATCGGGCTGAACCCGGGCGAGGACGAAGCCGACCCGCGATTGAAACAGCAGGAAGACGAACATCACGGCGATCACGATCGCCCCGATGCGCGCCGGCCAGCTGCCGGTGGGCAGCGGCACCGGCTTCGTTCCGAACAGGGTCATGGCGCGTCCGTTCAGCCGCGCAGGATCCGGCGCGCGAAGGACTTGCCCTGCCGGTTGCGGCGATCGCCATATTCATAGCTGTAGGCGTAGCTGTAGCCGGAGGTCTTGGCGTCGAACTTGGTGAGCACTGCGCCGAGGATGCGCGCATTGACGTCGGCAAGGCGGCGCAGCGAGACGCGGACGACCTTGGTGCGGGTCTGTTTCGATGCGATCACGAACACCGTTGCTTCGGCATAGTTGGCGATCAGCGGCGCGTCGGCGAGGCCAAGCACCGGCGGGCCGTCGATGACGATATGGTCGAACGACTTGAGCAGCGTCTCGAATGCCAGCGGCAGGTTCGGGCCGGCGAGCAGTTCCGCCGGGTTGGGCGGAATCGGGCCGGCAGTCATCACCGCCATCTTCTCATGCGGCCCGGGCTGGATGAACCGCGCAAGATCGTCGGCACCGGCGAGCACGTTGGTCAGGCCGCCACTGTTGGTCAGCTTGAGCATGTGGTGGATCGACGGATCACGCATATCGGCGTCGATCAGCAGCACCCTCTTGCCCAGCTGCGCGAAGTTGCGAGCGAGCGCGACCGAGCTGGTCGACTTGCCCTCTGCTGCGCGCGAGCTGGTCATGAAGATCACGCGCGGCGCGCCATGGCTGGTGGTGAAGCGCAACGCCGTGAACAGCGAGAGGTAGGATTCCGCCAACGGCGTTCGGCGATCGTCCAGCGCCTCGAGCAGGTTCTCGGACTCCGGCAGACGGGGGATGCTGCCGAGCAGCGGGATCCCCAGCTTCCACTCGAGATCGTCGGGCGCCATGATCGACTGATCAAGCTGTTCGACGAGGAAGGCGAGTGCGGCACCGAGGAACAGGCCCAGCATCGTCGCCAGCAGCAGGTTCATCGTGGTGCGAGGCTTGACCGGACCATAGGACGGCAAGGCAGCGTCGACGATCGAGACATTGTTGGTCCCGACCCCGCCCGCGACGCCGATCTCCTTATAGCGCTGGAGCAGGGCATCGTAGAGCGAGCGGTTGGTGTCCGCGTCGCGCTGGTAGATATTGTACTGGATCGAGCGGCGACGCAGGTCGATCACGCCCTCCTTGAGGCCGTCAACCTGAGCCTGCAGCTGCCCTTCGCGGGCGACTGCGGCCTCGTAATTCGAGCGCAGTGACGCGAGGACATTGCCGCCCTGGGCGCGCAGCTGGCGGTCGATTTCGTCGATCTGGCGCTTGAGCGCGACCGCTGCGGGATATTCCGGCTCGAACCGGGCGAGCAGCTTGGAATATTCGCCCATCAGCGTGGCGCGCGATCCGCGCAGCGCGGTGATGGTGTTGTCGGTCAGCCCCTCGGCTGCGGCGAGCGGTCCGCTTTTGCGCGCTTCGCTGTAGCGGGCTTCGGCCGCGATGCGTTCGGCCTTGGCGGTGGTCAGCGCCGAGCTGAGTGCGCCCAGTTCGGTCCCGACCAGGCTCGGTGCCGCGGTTGTGCCGCCGCCCTCCTTCTGGGTCGGGGCGTCGAGGTTGATGATCCGCTGATCGCTCGCATAATCGACGATCTTGCGTTCGGATTCCTCAAGCCGCGTGCGCGTCTGCGCGATGCGGTCCTCAAGATATTTGCGCGCATAGCTCGACGCAGCAAAGCGGCGGGCCAGATTCTGTTCGATGAACGCTTCCGACAGCGTGTTGACGACGCGCGCCGACAACTGGGGGTCGGGGCTGTCGAAGCTGATCGACACGAGGCTCGACGACCGGGTCGGTTCGACGGTCAGATTCGCCATCAGCATGCCGGCGGCGGCGCGTTCGAGATTCTTGCGCTGCTCGGCGCCCAGCACGCGCGGGCGCTCGCCCGGGTCGCGACCCGAATAACCGTACATAAAGGTCTGGTTGTTCGCGAGGTTGAGCTTGCGCACCACCATTTCGGCCAGCGCGCGGCTCTTCAGCAGGCCGTACTGCGTCTGGTAGAATTCCTGCGAGTAGAAGCCTGGCTTCGCCGATCCGTCATCGGCGTTGATCACCCGCGCCGCTTCACGCGCGATTTCGATCGAGCCGGTCGACCGATAGAGGCGTACGGTTGTCGCGTTGATGTACACCGCGAGGCCGATCGAGAGCAGCACGGTCGCGACGACGAACCAGCGCCGCCGCAGCAGCACCTGAAGGTAGTAGGTCAGCGGGCTTTCGCGCCGCTCGTCCTGGACCAGCGCGTTCAGCATCGGTTCGGCTGAATTTCCGTTCGCACCAGGCTGGCGCCCTTCCGGGGGGCGGGGCTGTGCTGTGACGTCGTTCATGAAAGGTCGAACCCTTATCGGATGAGATAGAAGAGGCTGAGTAGCGGGGCGGCCTGGATCGCGTCCTTGAACAGCGACCGGTTGGAATTGCTGCCCACCACGATCACGTCATTGCCGAACACCGCAGGATCCTCTGCGCGCGCGCCACGGATCTCGTTCATGTCGAAGCGCGCGATCATCCGCTTGCCCTCGACCGTGCGGAAGATCAGCACTTCGCGCTTCAGCGCGTCCTCGGACAGGCCGCCGGAAATCGCGATGGCGCGCAGCAGCGTGGTGTCGCCCGACACCTGATAAACGCCGGGGCGTGCAACGCTGCCGTCGATCGTGACCTGCTGGCTCACCGCCTGATCGATGACGACATTGACCTGCGGATCGCGGACATAGCGGGCAAAGCGCTGGCGCAGCTCACTCGCAAGCTCGCCCGAGGTGAGGCCCTCGGCCGGCACGGCGCCGACCAGCGGCAGGTTGAACGTGCCGCTGGCATCGACCGACCCGGAGGTCGTGAGCTCGGGAACGCCGAACACGGTCACGGTCAGCTTGTCGAACGCGCCGATGCGCGGCGCGCGCTGGCGCGGGGAGGTGTCACTGATGCTCGGAACCGGAAGCCGATCGGCAACCTCAGCGACCGTGGCCAGTTCCGGCCGGAAATTGGGCTTTGCCGCGCATGCCGAAACGGCACAGGCCAGCGTAATAAGGGTAATGAACCGGGCGTTGATAACGGCCTCCATCAAATGGTGTCGAGCTGCGCGCCGCATACCCCTGCGGTGCCCATCTTTAGGGGTGGGATTGCGAATAGGAAACCCCCGGCATCGCACTGTCGATGCGGGGGCCGGATGCACGACCAACCCGCCCGTCACTGCGCCTGGGGGCGGCGATCGGCGGCGTCAACAGCGCGCAGAGCAAGGCGAAGTAGATCGCAAAGCCATCAGTACGCAGCGGATAGTCGCCCGCCGAATGCACGATCACAAAGACGATCACCATCGCGGCGGCGCGCTGTTGACGGTTGATGGTGCGGCTCTCGGGCGCGACCCGGAATGCCTGCCACACGCGCCGCGCATACCAGGCAAGCCCTGCGATCAGCGCGGCGACGCCCAAGATGCCGAATTCGATCAGGATCTGAAGATATTCATTATGCGCCTGGTTGAGGTATCCGAATTGCAGTCCGTCGCGCGTCTCATAGCTGCGATAGATCGGATCGAAGCTGCCGACCCCGGTGCCAAAGGGAAGGAAATCGCGCGCAATTGCCAGCAGCTCGGGGACCAGCGTGATCCGTTGCGCTTCGCCGCCGCTAAAGGTGAAGGCTTCGTTGCCGATCGTTCCGGTGAACAGCAGCGCAACGATCGCGACGCCCGCCGCGATGACCGACAGTCCGCCGCCAAGCGCCAGCTTTGGGTTGATCCCCAGCTGACGAAGCGGAAGGAAGGTCGCCGCGAACGTCAGCGCGATCAACGCGAACACGGTCCCTGCCCGCGAGCCGCTGGTGAAGATTGCGGCAAGAAACAGCAGAATGACGATTCCGGCGGTGAAGAACTCGCCCGTCGATGGCCTGCGCCCGTGCGACGCGCGTTCGGCGATCCACCAGCCAACCAGAACGATGCCCCCGCTCATGAAATTGGCGAGGTGGTTGGCATTGGAAAAGAAACCGACCCCGGCTTCGCTGTTGGTGATCGCGTAGAAATAAAGCGGACTTTGGTTCCCTGACAGGAACTGGGCGATGGCGAGCACCGCGCTGACCACGATCAAGCCAAGCACGGCCGTCAGCAAGGTCGTCCGCCCGGCGGCATCCAGCTGCGATCCCATCACATAGGCGGCAAAGGCGCAGAGCAGCATGAGCAGCGCGTCGACCGTGCGCATCGGCGTCAGGCTGATCGCACCCCATGGCTGTTCGCCAACCAGATTGAGCGCCGCAGTTGCCAGTTCACGGCCCGGCAGCGCGGTCCACACAGCAAAGGGCAGAGGAATCAGCTGGATCACGACCAGCGCGATCAGCGCGAACCAGATCAGTGCCGCCGGGCGTTCGATCCGCACAAGCGGCGACCCGCGCTGCCACACCAGCCACACGAATGCGCCAAGCGTGACCAGCCGGGAGAGAAATGCTCCCCCGGTCTCGATCCGCGACGCTCCGCCGAACAGGATCGCCGCGACAAGGACGGCCAAGGCAGCATAGAGCATGCCTGGTCGACTGGAATTGAACAAAACCCCGCATCCCCTTGATCGACGGTGCAGGGCGGTCCTTAACCGTCGCCACCGGGCTTGCCAAGCGCAGGTCCGGGCCAGCGCTTGCAATTCACCGCAACCGGGTTAGGTCGCGTGGGGATGGGCCACGCGCGGGCCGTGATCGCAGAGGAGTTGAACTTGGTCGATCGCCCGCGTCGCGGATTGCGCGTCCTGTATCTCGCGACCGACGCCTATGGCGGGCATGGCGGGATCGCCTTGTTCAGCCGCAACCTGATCGAAGCGCTCGACGCCGATGATCGCGTCGACGAAATCGTCTGCCCGCCACGGATTGCCTATGGCGAGATCGGGCCGTTGCCTGCCAAGCTGACCTATGACCTGAGCGGGCTGAGCGGGCGCGGCGCGTATCTGCGCACCGTGCTGCGCCATGTCCTGACCGGCGGGTTCGACGCGATCATCGTCCCGCATATCAACCTGGCCCCGGTGGCCTGGGCAGCGGCGAAGCTGACCCGCGCGCGCTGGGCGCTGTGCCTGCACGGGATCGACGCATGGCCGGCGGCGGCGACGTCGCGGCGGCGCTTTTTCGGGTTGCGCGCGGATGCGATTGTCAGCGTGAGCGCGCTGACCTTGGGGCGGTTCCGCAGCTGGTGCGCAGTCGATCCGGCGCGGTGCGTGGTGATCCCCAATGCGATGGACTTTACCGGCTATGCGCCGGGGCCGCGCGACCCGGCGCTGGAGGCGCGCTATGGCCTGTCTGGCAAACGCGTGATCCTGACGCTCGGTCGGCTGGACCCGTCGGAGCGCTACAAGGGGTTCGACGAGATCATCGAACTGCTGCCCGAACTCGCGCCCGACATCACCTACCTGATCGCGGGCAAGGGCGAGGATCGCGCGCGGCTGGAGGCCAAGGCGGCGGCGCTCGGTGTTGCCGATCGCGTCGTCTTCGCCGGGATGGTGCCGGAGGAGGAGAAGGTCGCGACGTATCGGCTGGCCGACGTCTATGCGATGCCCAGCACCGGTGAGGGGTTCGGCTTTGTGTTCCTTGAGGCGATGGCGTGCGGCATCCCCACGGTGGCGAGCGATCTTGACGGCGGGCGCGAGGCGGTGCGCGAGGGGAAATTGGGGCAGGTGGTCGATCCGCGCGATCGAGCGGGGCTCAAGGCAGCGATTCTCCGAGCGCTCGACCAGCCCAAGGGCGTGCCGGATGGCCTCGATTATTTTGCGCTACCTGCCTATCGCGCACGGATTTCCGACCTGCTCACGCGGCTGGTGAACTGACCGAATCTGGATCGCTTTACAGCCGTTTGCCCTGAGCTTGTCGAAGGGCGGCGCCCCTTCGTCACTGAGCGCAGGAGCGGTGCTTCGACAAGCTCAGCACAAACGGTTCTAGCCAATCGCCTTAGCGAAAACCCGTTCAAGCTGCCCGGCGCCCGCGTCCCATGTAACCGATGACAGGTCCGGGTCGGTCGCGGGAATCGCGCCTGTGCGCCACGCATCCCAGACGGCGTCGAGCGTCGCGGTCAGTTGCGCCTCATCGGTGCAGGTGCGCAGGTCACCGCGCACGCGCTCGGCGAGGACGAACGTCTCGGGATGTTCGCCGGGGAAGGTGATCAGCGGGCGGCGACACGCCATCAGCTCCAGCGCCTTGTGGTGGAAGCCGAAGGTCGCCCAGATATAGCAATTGACCGCTGCGTCGTGGCACAGCTTGGCCAGCCGGTCGTGGGGCACGTTACGCTCGACGCTGGCGACGCACTCGAGTCCTGCACGGCCGATCGCGGCGCGGACATTGCTGTCGGCGGCCCCGGCATAGTGGAACAGCGTGGCGTCGCGTCGTTCAGCGCCGCCTGCCTTCACCCAGCGCGCAAACCCGCCCATGAAGCGCTCGAGGAAGTCGTCGGCATAGGTGCTGCCGACCAGGGTCACGAGGAAACGGTCGCTGCGCGGGCGGCTGTCGGGCGCGGCGACCATCGCCGGGGCGATGCTGGAGTAGATCACCTCATGCGGCTGGGCGAACCAGCGCGCAGCGATCCCGGCGTGCAATTCGGCATTGCTGGTGAACGCCGCCGCGTCTGCGAAGCGGCGTTGCAACACACCGTGCAGCCCGCCCGGGACATAGTTGGCGAAGTTATCCTTGAAATCGATCGTCCAGGGGACGCCCGCCGCGCGCGCCAGTTGCTGGCCGACCACCAGGTTGCTCAAGTTCCCGAAATTTGCCCAGACGATGTCCGGCGTGAACGCCTTCAGAATCGCCGGTTGCGCGGCGCGCGCCGCTGCGACCCAATCGCCATGCACACCCCCCTCGGCAGCGATCAACCATGCTGTGGCGAGGCGGCGGAGCAGGGCGGGGGCGGTTTGCGAACGCTGGAGCCGCAGCAGGGGATAGTCGCGCGGTGCAAGTTCGAGCAGCAGCGGGGCAGACCAGTCATGCGCGGCGATCTTACTCGCAATGCTCTGTGCGTTTTCGCCGGGTGAGGCCGGGTCGGCGACCGGCGCGATCACCAATATCTGATGTCCCCGCGCCGCCATCGCGCGGGCGAGCGAGATCACTCGCAAGCCATAGACGTGCCCCAGCGCCGGGGACATGTCGGACACGAACACGCAACGCATGGTCGGTCTCAGGGGCGCGGATAGCTGGCGGGGACGCGCAGGCCCTCAGGCAGCGGGCGGTGCGGCGGCCACGCGACGAAGTTGCAGGTCTCGTCGTCCTGCCGCTCGTGGTCGGCGAGCAGGCGCAGCGCACCATTTTCGGCGATGCGGTAGATGGCATAGTCGCCACCTACGCCCTCGAAGAAGGCGAGCACGCGGCGCAGTACGTCGAGTTCATACGCCTCGAACACTACGAACGGGCGGCAGCGCGCGACGGTGTCGTGCGCGCCGGCGAGGACGACATCCTCGAACCCCTCCACGTCGATCTTGATCAGGTCGACATCCTGCCCCGCCATCTCAATGTCGAGCGTGGTCACGGTCACCTGTAGCAGTTCGGCGTTGGTGTCGCCGCTGCCCGAAAAGGACGAGCGGTCGACCTGTGGGCGCAGGCTGAATTCGGCGGTGCCGGGTTCAGCACCGACCGCCTTGGCCACGATCGACACGCCCGGATAATGCGCCGCGACCTGCGCCAGATAGGGCTGGCACAGCGGCAGCGGTTCGAACGCGACGATCTTCGCGTTGGGCGCGGCGGTGGCCATCAATGCGGTGATGTAACCGATATTGCCGCCGACATCGGCGATCACGCGGGCGTCGCGGGCGACCCAGGCGATGACATCGTCCTCGACCGTCTGGTGCGTATAATAGCCATGGATGGCGAGCGGGTAGAAGACGTTGAGCCCGACGTCGCCGTGTAGCGTCATGCTGCTCGACTTGAGCTTCGCGGGGCAATGGCGCAGCCCCGGCACTACCGGGCGAAGCAGCTTGGCAAGGCTGTGCCCGCCGCGCGGGAGCGCGCTGGCAAGGGCGATGACTGCGCGTTCGAGACCCATGACGATCAGAGCCCGTAGTCGCGCACGGGAATGTCGCCGCGCGCCATCCGCTGGTCGCTGACACCGACATACATGGCGTAGCGCGTCGTGCAGGAATCGCGTTCGACGTTATAGGTCAGCGGCGTCAGGAAGCCGTTGAACAGATGGTAGAGCTTGTAGGGCAGCGGCGCGAAATACTCGTCAACCTCCCACAAAAAGCGTTTCGATGCGGTCCAGCCGCTGGCGAATTCGAACATGAACATGTCGATCTTCTGCGCTTCGAGCAGAGCCTTCGCGCCTTCGAGAACGTAGAGGTCATAGCCTTCGGCATCGATCTTCATCAGATTGACGTGGTCGACCCCGTTTTCCGCGCACCAGGTATCGAGTGTGGTGATCGGCACTTTGTACGTGGTCGGCACTTCGCCCGGCAGTTCCTTGCGCGGGGCGAGGCTGTTGCACATGTTTTCGTAGTCGTGGAATTCAAGCTCGCCCGGCTCAGCGGCAAGACCCTGATTGACAAAGGTCACGCGGCTTTCCTGCGCGAAATCGGCAGCATAACGCCCTGCAGCGAAGCGCGACGGGTCGAACCCGATCACCTTGCCCTGCGGCCGCGCCTTCAGCATTTCGGCAGTCGAGGCACCGTCATGAAAGCCGACATCGATCACGGTCGGGGCCGGGTCCATCAACGTCAGCAGCCAACGCTCGCCATTGGTCTCGCCGTTGAGCGAATAGTTGCGGACGACCACGTCGAACTTGCGGCTGAACCGGATGAAGGCGCGGGCGAATCGTGCACCGACGGGGTTCCAGAAGATGCGCTGGAGGAGATGATGACGCGTTTTGACATTCAGCATGAAGAGAACCTAGCGGTCTGCGAGGGTTGGGGACGGCGAAAAACGGCCTGAGTTACGCGGCCGTGCGAACGGTAGAGGCGGGCGTGGCGGCGTCGAGCCGACCAAGGAACTCCCGGCGCCAAGTTTCGATGATAAATGGCTGCCACAGGGTCCAGCCAAGTCCTGGCTCGCCGGCGACGGCGCGGTCCAGGATCGTGTCCCAATAGCCCGCCTGCCAATAGGGCGACTGGCGGAAGCTTTGCGAGGCGAACAGGTCGCGGACCATCGTCTGCAGGCGCGGCGACTTGAACCACAGGTCCTGCGGCGGGTTGAACCCCTGCTTGCGCCAGCGCGCGCGGATTTCCTCAGGCAGCACGCCGCGCATGCTTTCGCGCAGCACGCGCTTGGTCTGCACCTCACCCATCAGCAGATGCGGCGGAAGTGACAGCGTGAAATCGGCTAGGCGGTGGTCGCAGAAGGGCAGGCGTACTTCGCGCGAATGCGCCATCGAATTGCGGTCGCCATAGCGCAGCAACGTGGTCAGGAAGCCGCCGAAACTATCTTCGGCCAGCGCGCTGGCGAGGGGGTGGAACTCGCCCTGCCGCGTCCGGTCGTTCTGGGCCATGATCCGCTCCGCGACGCCCCGTTCGACGGCGTAGAGCACGCTCGACCCCTTGCCGAACCGGTTGGCGATCAGGTGACGCAGGCGGAAGGGCAGACGATCGCGCAGCGCGCGTGACGGCGGGGTGAGGACGCCGGGATAGCGCGCCTCGATCTCCGGCATTTCGGCGTCGAGCCGCGCGCGGTCGCCGGTTTCGCGCAGGCTGTCGAGATAGAGCGCGAAATAGGTTTCATAGCCGCCGAGCAACTCGTCCGCTCCCTGACCGTCGAGCAGCACGGTGACATTATGCTGTTTCGCGAGGTGGAAGACGCACCATTGCGCGAACTGGCTCGACCCGCCGGTCGGCAATTCATTGTGCCAGATGAAGTCGGGCAAATCGTCGATCAGCCGGTCGACCGTCGGTTCGACCAGATGGCTTTTCACCTTGGTTGCGTCGATCACGACCTTGGCGAAGTGATATTCGTCGGCCGGCGTGCCGGGGAAATGACCGGTGAAGGTGTTATATTCGGCATCGTCGCCAACCAGCTGGCGCGCGATGCACACGATCGCGCTCGAATCGAGCCCGCCCGACAGGCACGACCCCACCGGCACGTCGCTGCGCAGCCGGATGCGAACCGAATCGGTCAGCAGTTCGCGGAACTCGGCAAAGACATCGGCGTCGCGCATCGTGGCGCGGCTGGCGTCGTAGCGGGGGGCGTAATAGCGCCAGATCTCGGGCTCGAGCCGCTGGAGGTCGAAGGCGATCGCCTCGCCCGGCAGCAACTGCTCGATCGAATTGAACACGGTCTGGCGGTCGGCATCGAGGCCCTTGCTCGGGTTGACTGCCGCGGCCAGCATGCGGAAATCGTCATAGCCGCGCCCGATCCCCGGCAGCGTCAGCAGTGCCTTATACTCGGACCCGAACGCGATGAACCCGTCACCGCGCGCGAACAGCAACGGCTTTTCGCCATAGCGGTCGCGCGCGCCGAACATCGTCCGTGCGTGGCGGTCGAGGATCATGAAGCCGAACATGCCGTTCAGCCGGTCGACGACCTTGCGGCCCCAGACGCGATACCCCTCGATGATCACTTCGCTGTCGCTGTGCGAGGTGAAGCTGGCGCCGAGCGCGATCAGCTCCTGCCGCAGCTCGACATAGTTATAGATTTCGCCGTTGAAGATCAGGACGTAGCGACCGTCCGCCGAATGCATCGGCTGATCGCCAGCATGGCTCAAATCGATGATCGACAGGCGGCGATGGCCGAACCACACGCCCGCCTCGGCATCGCTCCACTCGCCCGAACCGTCAGGACCGCGATGCGCGATAAGGTCCAGCGCAGCGGACAAGCGCTCGACTTCCAGCTGCCGCTTGCCGACCCAACCCAGAATTCCGCACATGCTTCCCGTTCCCCAAAGGCGGCAAGGCGCTAGAGCTGCCTCAGACTGATGCTGCGTCCGGCGATTCGATCAGCACGCGCCGGTCGATTCGGACCCAGACCCCGATCGCGATGGCCGTTATCACCCAACCAGCGAGTTGGATATAGGCCAGAATTTCGCCCGTGAGGATGCTGGCGAACCACAAGGTCCCGCCGACGACAACCAGGCCATAGGGTGCGAGCAGCCACAACTGGGTCCACATCGTTCCGCGCGCGACCAGCAATTGCTGATGCACGTTGCAATAGACGGTGGGGACCAGCGCGATGACGATCAGCGCGAAGAGGTAGCCGTTCCCCCGGAAGCTATCGCCATAGAGCGCGAGGATCAGCGGCGAGGCGGCGATCACCACCCCGCTGAACAGCGTGGCGAGGCCGAGATTGACGACCATATTGTAGCGCTGCAGCCGGTGGACTTCGCCATGCTTCGCCTTGCCGATCGACGCACCGAGCATCGGCAGGATCGCTGAGGCGAGCGATCCCATCACCATCAGCACCGGCAGCCGCCACTGCACCCCGGTATTGATGATTGCGAGGTCGGTGAACCCGGCGGGCGAGCGCGACAGGACATAGTTGCCGAGCCACGCCGCCCCGCCCTGAACCACCGACAGCAGGCCGCTGGGGATGGAGAAGGCGAAGATGACGCTTGCGTGGGCGAATGCCGCGCGCAGATCGATGCCCGTGCGCAAGGTCCGGCGGTGGCTGCGCGCGGGGATTGCGACGGCGAGCAGGCGCAGGACATTCGCCGCCGCGACCGCCGCCATGACGTAATTCAGGCTTGGGGCCAGCAGGGCGACGGGCACGAGCAGGACAAACGCCGCGGCCGCCGTCCATGAGCGGGCGAGCGCGAGCACGCGAAACTCCTGCTTCGCCTGAAGCAGTGCGTCGCTAAGCCCCGCCTGGACCGAGGTGAGCAGGATCACTCCGCTGAAGATGATCGCCCAGCCATATTGGCTTTCGCCAAGCAGCCAGCCCGACAGGCCAGACGGCCAGAAGAGGCACAGCGCGAGGAAGGCGAGGGTGAGGCCCCAGGTCAGCCGGTCGGCGAGCAGCATCACTGCGCCCGCGCGCTCCGGATCGCGTTCGGAAAAGCGCGAGACGATCGAGATGACCGAATAGGGCAGTTGCAGCGACGCGATCGGCGAGGCGAGCGCGATCGTGCTGAGCAACAGCGCGTAACGGCCATAATCGTCGGCACCGATCGCGCGGGCAATCAGGATGGTCTGGACGAGTGCCGCCCCCCGCTCGACCATCGACGATCCCAGGATCCAGCCCGCGCCGCGCAGCCACGTCGCGACGGGGCTGGCTCCGAGCAGATAGGATGGCGCGAGCCGCGCGCGCAGCCACGCGACGCGGCTCATGCGCGACCCCGCACGATACCGCGTTCGGACAGAAGGTTGGCGAGTTCGCGCGCGCGCGCGTCGAGGCTGTAGGCCGGGACGCAGCGGGCATGGCCGGCGGCGGCGATGCGGCGGCGCGCGTCCTCATGCTCCAGATAATGGCCGATCCGATCGCACAGCGACGCGGCGTCGGCGAACACATCGATCTCTTCGCCCGGCACGAACAGCGATCGCACCTCGTCATTGTCGATATGCAGCATGAAGCCGCCCGACGCAGGAATCTCGAAAGTACGGGTCGAGGTCACGTCCTGCCATCCGTCGGGCGGGACCGGGCCGTGGTGCATCGCGACGTTGATGCGGCTTTCTTCGATCGCGCGGGCGAAATAATCGCCCATCAAGGGATGGCCGAGGAGGTGAGGCTCAAGCGCGGTGCCACGTGCCGGCTTGCTCCAGCCATTGCCGATGACTGCGATTTTCCGGTCGGGAAACGCGCGCGCGACGGCGAGCATATAGTCGAACTTGTAGGGCGAGAAATTGCCGATGTGCGAAATGTCCCAGCGATAGGGAACAGCGTCGCGATACTGCCGCGCGTGGACCAGCGGCGCATAGCCGTGATGGACGAACCCCGTCCGTTCCGCGCCATAGGTGTCGCGCAGGTGATCGAGATGGTAGCTCTTGGTCGAGACGATCTGGTCGTAAAGCTGGTATGCTTCGGGCGATGAGCCGGCGTGATTATAGGCGACGTCGGGGTAGAAATTGACCAATCGCACGCCACCCGCCCGCAGTGCGGCAAGGGTGTCGGCGGTGATGTAACTTCCTTTGACCGTCAGCATCACCTCGGCATCGATCTGATCCGCCTGCTCGAGAATCTCGCGATTATAGGCCGCGATTCCATAGGGCGTGAGGAGGCGGTTGGCGATCCGGTGGATCAGGCCGTTCGCCCGACCGAGATAGGCAACGAGATCGACCTCAGCGACGTCCCACCCCTGGTTGCGCAGGCCCTGCGCCAGCGCACGGCCGGTGCAGCCATGCCAGAACTCGGTTGCCATGAGGGCGCGGACCGGCCGCCGGACGTCAAGCGCAGACGGCATCGAGCGCTTCCATGACGCCCGCAACACTGCGGCGCATGTCGAGTTCGTCGAAAATCTCGAGCGAGCGCTGCGCCATCGCTGCGCGCTGCGCCGGATCGGCGGCGAGGATCGCCAGCGCCTCGGCCAGCGCGGCGGTGTCTCCGCACGGATAGACGATCACATTCTCGCCATCCCGCGCGATGTCGGTCGGGCCGACTGCGCCGATCCGGTCGCTGTAGATCATCGGCAGGCCCATGCACGCGCCTTCGGACGTGATCAGCGGGTGCGGGTCGGCTTGCGAGGGGTGCACCAGCACATCGGCGGCGGCGTAGAGCGCGGGCAGGCGATCGACATTGACGAAACCGGCAAAGCGCGCGGGCAGGTTTTCGGCCGCGGCGCGCGCCTTCAGCTCCTCGAACAGTTCGCCATTGCCGGCGAACAGCGCGCCGATGCCGTGCCCCGCATGGAAGCGGGCGAGTGCGTCGATCAGGTCCTGTGGCCGCTTGCGCGCCGACAGCTTGCCGACGAACAGCGCCAGCATTTCGTCCTCGGGAATCCCGAACTCGGCGCGCACCTGCGCCCGCAGCGCAGCGCGGTCCGCACGGGCGGCGCGATACGTGTCTTCGTCGATGGTGAAGGGCGAACGGAAGATGCGGTCGGCGGGCGCGCCGAAATGGCGGTAATACTCTTCGTTGCGGTCGCCGACCGAGAGGAAGGCGGAGATGCGCGAATAGACGAGGCGGACGAGCAGCGACTTGACCGCCTGCTTTAGCCCACCGCGTTGCTGGAGCAATTCGCTGTCGGAGATGATCATCGCCGGCACGCGATTGCGTCCGCACCACCACAGCGCGCGGCGGACATTGGCCTGGTTATAGCCGTAGAGGAGCACCGCGTCGGGCCGGAACGCTGCCAGCCGCTCGGCGACCTTGGAGCTGCTCGGCCAGCTTGGGCTGGGCTGCTGGCCGGGCCGGGCATCTTCGAGGAATTCGTGCGAATAGCCGCCGAGCATTTCCATGTTCCAGGAAATCTCGGCGTTCATTTCCTCGTCGAAATACGCCTGGACCCCGACCGGCGCGCCGAAGATCAGATGGACGTCGAGATCGTCGCGCGCGGCGAGCGCACGGTAGAAGGGGACGAAATGCTGGATCGGATGGGTGACGACGATCGCCAGCCGCTTGGAGGAAGCCATGAGTTCGGATCCGCCATCTTGAGTCGTTAAGCTTTGCGCGCTTCGACGAACACGCTTTCGGGCGCGCGTTCGGCTAGGTCGAGCGCACCCGGGTCGGCAATGCCGGTTTCGCCCGGTGCATATTCCGTGGCATCGACGAAGCTCGCCTCTTCGAGCGCGCGGCGCATCGACGGGCCGTTGTACATCCACTGATGATGCCGCTCACCGACCAGACTATGCTTGAGCGTGCCGACGATGCCGCGCGTCGGTTCGGACACGACGCATAGCCCGTCCATGAACGCGTCGGGGTCGGCGTTATCGCGATACAAATTGATGTGATAGTCGAGGTTGGGGACCGCAACGCGCAGGACGCCACCCGGCTTGAGAACGCGCTTTGCCTCGGCATAGAAGCTCGCCGCTTCCTCGCGGGTCAGATGCTCGACCATATGGCTGGTATAGACGACGTCGGCACTGTTGTCGGCGACAGGAATGTGGCGCACGGCATCTGCCCAGCGAATGCCATGCTCGCGCACGACCGCCAGATAGGGTTCCTTGCCCCGCAACAGGCCGGCTGCCCTGAAGATCGCGGCAAGCGCCGCGCTGTTCGCGGCGCGCACGGTCCAGCTATTATCGAAATTCTGCCAGCCGGGCGTGGGTGTCATTCCGCAGCCTACATTTAACCGTACACTGCTCATGTTCCACCCAGTATCTATGCCATCCCCGCCAGCGCCCTTTACACAAGACGCCCGGGCTGTCGAGAACTCTGGTAAGGCACGCAGTCCCGATATTTACCAAAGTCTTGCCCACAGCAGCCTGACGTCGCGCATAGAGCGAGGTCGGTCACGCTGTGCCGGTGGTTAGCCTGCGGTTGATGCAGATTCGAACGCTGGTCAGGCGGGGTCGGGCACGATCACATAGTCGCCGCCCATCAGCGCGTCGGGCGCGGATTCGTGCAGTGCGATGCCATGGGTTGCGCCGTGGCGGACCCCGGCGATGCGGTAGAAGCGCGAGCGCTCAGGGGCCAGGGCAACGATCTGTGCGGCCTCGTCTGGCGCGATCCGCGCGCCGCCGCCGAGTTCGATCCACAGCACCGGGCGGTCGCGGCGGATGGTCTCCTGCAAACCCTGCAGCACCGAAATCTCGAAGCCCTGCACGTCGCACTTGATTGCATCGATCGGGCCGACGTTCAGCCGGGTGAGCAGTGCGTCACCCTGTTCGACCTGCACCGTCGCGACGGCTTCGAGCGGCGCGTCATACTGGTCGGTGGTGACGAGCGTGCCGAGGCCGCCATTGTCGCCTGCGGGTGAATAGAGCTGAAAGCTGCCCGGCTCCGCGCCCAGGCCGAGCTGGTGCGGGGCGACGTTGGTGGCGCGATTGAGTGCAAGGTTGCGCTGGAGGCGGCCGAACACCAGCGGGTTCGGCTCGAAGCTGTGGACTTGGGTAAAGGCGCGCGAAAACTGCAGCGCATGCGTGCCGACATTCGCGCCGATGTCGAGGATCGTGCGGCGGCGATTGGCGGGGATGCGCGACAGGAAGGCGGCGATCTCGTCGCGCTCATAGCCGCCGAACAGATAGGCCTGGCGCTCGACAAAGGAATTGAGCTCACCCTCGACCCACACCCCGTCATTGGCGACACGGAAGTTCCCCGTCGGGCCGGCAAGGCGATTGGCCAGCGATCCCCAGCCGCGCAGATGGCGCAGGCCGCGCAACGCGCGAACGGCGCGTGCGGCGACGCCCGGGTGCAACTCGCCCTGGGGTGTCGTTCCGGTCAATGCTGGTCCCCCTGACCTTCGGCGCGGGCGTGCGGACGGTCGCGCGGCGGATTGCAGAAGGGTCCGGAAAGGTCAAGCGTCACAGGCGGCTAGCTCCTGGAACAGCGCGGTCATCTCGGCCGCAGCCTCGTTGCCGGCGAGGAAGGCTTCGGCCCGCGCGCGCGCGCCGTGCCGCCATTCGGTGAGCGCTTCGGCGGGCAGCGCGGCAAGCGTGTCGATCGCGTCGGCCAGCGCCGCGCGATCGTCTAGCGGCAGGTCGAACCCGGCGTGATCGGCGGCGAGGTTGCGCCACGGCGTCTCGGTTCCGATCAGCACGGGCGTTCCCGAACAGAGCGATTCGAAGATCGCGTGGCCGAAATTCTCACTGCGTGAGGGCAGGAACATCAGATCCTGCCCGGCCATCGCCTCAGCAACCTCGGCATTGGCGAGTTCGCCGCGATGTTCAGCGGTCACATGGCCCGGCAGCGCGGCGATCAGCTCGCGGCAGCGCGCCCAATGCGCGGGGTCGCTGATCGGCCCGTAGATCGAATAGGCGACCGGCGCGCGCACCTGCGCAAGCGCTTCCAGGGCCACGTCCAGCCCCTTGACCGGCGAGATGCGCCCAAGGAACGCGACGCGGAACGGTTCGCCGTCCCCGCGCGGGCGGTGCGTGGGAAGCGGGAAGGCCGGGCGGGCATTGCCGATCAGGTCGATGCGGTGGCGGGGAAAGGCGGCGCGGACATCGCTGCGCTCGGCTTCACTGGTGACGTGGAAGGTAACGCCGCGCATCAGTCCGGCGAGGGTGACGAGCTGGCGATACGCCGCCTTGCGTCCGCCCTTCAGGCCCAGCGCGCCGCCCGAAAACTCCCCGCGCGGGGAGAGAATGACCTGCGCGCGCGATCCGCGCCCGAAGCGGCGGGCGATCAGCGCGGGAATCGTGAACTCGCGGTCGAAAAAGCCGTTGAGCAGCAGGATGTCGTGAGGCGTCTCGCGCAGCAGCTTGGCCAAACCCTGCGCGCCGGTACGGCCGACCGGAAGATAGTGCGCCTGCGCATAGCCAAGGTCGTGCCACCGCCCGGCCTCGACCAACGGCTCCGCCGCGCCGAACGCACGATCGCGCGCGACGATGCGGAAATCGAACCGGTCGCCGAGCGTCTCGCACAGCGCCTTGATGCTGAGGTTCGGGCCGGTCGCCTCATGTCCCGGCCAGAAGGCGCCGATCAGGATCAGGATCGTCGGACGGGTGCTCATGCCGCGGGGAGCGCGAAAGTGATGCCGTAGCGCGACTTCAGATAGGCGGGGAAGCTGTCGATCCCGTGCGCCGCAATATGCGTCCGCGCCTCGTCGATCTTCGCGTCCATCAGCATGAAGAACCAGAAGCCGTGGAGCGAATGCCACACGAACCCGCGCCGCCCGTCGAGAAAACCGAGCCGCAGGAAATAGCGCTGCACGAAATAGAGCACCGCGCGCAGGTACAGCGGCGCACCGCCATAGATTGTGTGGCGCAGGAAGCGCTTGAACTTCGCCGCCGGGGTGACTGCGCCGGGTTCGTCATGGTCGCGCACCACGCCCTGTTCGCGCAGCACGAAGTCTATCATCTGCAGCGTCGCATAGCGGTTATGCTTGTCGGTCCACCAGCCGATATCGCGGAGATTCTCATCGACCAGATCGCCGCCGGTGATGCGTTCGACCTGGCCGCGCTCGATCAGCAATTTCTCGTCCATCCAGCGGCTTTCCATCCGCGCGCGGCCCGGCCGCCACATGCGCGTCAGCCAGGTGCGGTAATAGCCGCCCCAGCGGATGAACTTGCCGCGAAACAGCACCTTGAGCTTGAGGTCGAGCGCCGACACGTCATCGGGCAGCGTCGGCGTGCGGGTGCGCAGCGCGTCGAGCAGGCCGGCTTCCAGATACTCGTCGCAATCCATGCGCAGGATCCAGTCGGTGTCGATCCCGGTGTTGTCGGCACCCCATTGCACCTGCGCGCCATGCGTCGTGAACGGGTTCTGATAGACATCCGCGCCCAAGCCCCGCGCGATCTCGACCGTACGGTCGGTCGAGAAGCTGTCGACCACGACGACGCGTCGCACCAGCGGACGAATCCGCTCGATGCACCGCGCGATGTGCACCTCCTCGTTGAACGAGATGATCAGCGCGGTGATCGAAGGCGCGGAAGCGTCCATCACACCCCGGCGATGTCGAGCGTCGCTTCACTCACCGCGATCAGCTCATCAAGCGGGATCGGCGCGGCGGCGCCGTCGCGGGCCGCGGCGTAGAACGCCTTGACCAGTCCCGCCTGCCCCTTGTCCTGCGCCGAGGCGGACTGGGTCTTGGTCTTGCCGCCGGTGGTGATGTGCAGCTTGCGGAAATCGTCGAGCCGGACGACCGTGCCGGGCGCGAAAATCTCGAGATATTCCTTGGGCAGCGATGAATCGCCGAGCGAGGAATAGAGGATCGTGCCGGTCGATCCGTCGGCAAAGCGCAGCACCGCGGAGACGGTATCGTCGATCCCTTCCGGCCGGAACGCGCTGACTGACACCGGCGGGCCGCCGGCGAGGAAGGTGAGCGCGTCGACGAAGTGGCACGCTTCGCCCACGATGCGCCCGCCACCCTGTGCGCCGTGCAGCCAGCTATCGCCCGGCACATGTCCTGCATTGACGCGATAGTGCATCGCGATCGGGCCGGCGCGCGACGCAATCGCCGCCTTGGCCGCGATCATCATCGGGGCGAAGCGGCGGTTGAAGCCGACCGTCAGCACGCCCGGAGCGCCCTCCGCCGCCGCGACGACATCGGCGAGCTGTTCATGGTCGAGCGCCAGCGGCTTTTCGACGAACACATGCTTGCCCGCGCGCAGCGCGGCGGCGGCGAGGCTGGCATGGCTGTCGTGCCGGGTGGCGATGAACACGCAATCGGTGTCGGCATCGTCCATCACCGCCTGCGGATCGGTCGCGGCGTTGGCAAAGCCCTCGCGCTGCGCGGCGTCATGCGCCGACAGGCCGGTCGAGGTGACGACGGTGGTCAGCCGCTCCTTGCTCGCTTTCTTGAGCGCGGGGACGAGCACCGATTTGGCGTAATTGCCGAAACCGATGAAGGCGGTGCCGCGCCCGGTCGCCGCCGACGAAGTGTTGACCGGGATCGACCGCGCGATCGGCGCGGGGGTCTCGGGATAGGTCAGCAGGATCGCGAGGAACGGCTCGTCCGTGTCCATCAGCTTGTAGGCCGCTTCTGCCTCCGCGATCGGGAAACGGTGGGTGACCAGCTTGAGCGGGGTCACGCGGCCTTCGGCGACCAGCTCCAGAAACGCCTGCATGTTGCGCTGTTCGGTCCAGCGGACATAGGCGAGCGGATAGTCATGCCCTTCCAGCTCATAGGCCGGGTCGTGGCGGCCGGGGCCGTAGGACATCGATAGGCGCAGATCGAGTTCGCGCTTGTAGAAGGGCTCGCGGTCGATCTCCATGCCGGTCAGACCGACCATGACGACGCGGCCCTTCATCCGGCTGATCTCGGCGGCCTGGTTGGGCGGGGTCGATGATTTGCTCGACGCCGTGACGATCACGGCGTCCGCGCCATAGCCATCGGTAAAGCCGCGCACCGCTTCGTCCAGCGCTTCGCTGACCGCGACATCGGCGCCCATTTCCAGCGCCAGCTTGGCGCGGCCCGGATTGGGATCGAAGCCGAGCACGCGGCAGCCATTGGCCTTGAGCAGCTGAACGGTGAGCTGGCCGATCAGGCCGAGCCCCATGACCACGACGCGCTCGCCCAATGTCGGGTTGGCGACACGCACGCCTTGAAGCGCGATAGCGCCGAGCGTGACGAAGCTCGCTGCCTCGTCGCACACGCCCGCCGGGATGCGGACCGACAGGTTCTTGGGCACGGTATTGTATTCGGCGTGGTTGGCCACCGCCGCGCCGGCACAGGCGATACGGTCGCCAACGGCATAGCCGCCCGCTTCCGCGCCCGCCTCGACCACCGTCCCGGCGAGGCTGTAGCCGAGCGGGATCGGGGTATCGAGCTTGGCGAACACCTTCTGCACCGTGGGCAGCAGCCCTTCGTTGCGGATTTTCTGCAGCGTCTTGCGGACCAGATCGGGCCGCGCCATCGCCTTGCCTGCGAGCGAGCTGCGCGCGAGGTCGATGATCTGCTTTTCGGTGCCGGCGCTGATCAGCGAGACGCGCGTCGCGACGAGATTCCGACCCCGGCCCGAGCGCGGCACTGGCGCTTCGATCAGGCGCAGCACGCCGCTGCGATAATTTTGTTCGACCTGTTTCACTTAAGCCCCGTTTCCCCGACCGACGCGGCCATGAATGTGACGTCGCTCTCAAAACAACCGCTGGGGAGTGTCAAGCACAGACGTTGCGTGGATGATTCGCGGCCCATGTCGGGCCACCATGTTGCAGCTTCGAGACGCAGCGGCTGCGATGCCTGGATGATAAGCTGAGCGCCGCCCCGGCGCAGCGTCGCGGTGGTGCCGTCGAGCGTTACTTCGCACTCCGGGTGGAGCAGCATCCGCCAGGTGGCGGGGTGCCATGTCCCGCCTTCGATCCGGTCGTGCAGGCGGAAGGTGTCGCCACGCGCCTCGATCCGACGGGTGACGATCGGGCGGCCGGGGAGGTGTGTATAGCCGTCATGGCTGCCGGCCAGCGTCAGCGCATCCGGCTGGACCTCGGCCTCGCTCACCCACACGCGTGGGCGGCGGCCGCAGCGGAATGCGCCGAAAAAATCGGCCGGTTCCGCGCCGTCGAGGCCAAGGACATTATGATGGTGCGCGCTGCGGCTCTGGTCACGGCGGGTGCCTGGGACATATTCGAATACGCCCTGATCGACGATCATCCGCTGGCCCGCGACCGACAGCTCGATGCTGCCGATATCGCCATGGGCATGGGCGGGCAGGTCGTCCGGACCGATCCGGCCATGGTCGGCGATCAGGGTCAGGAGCGGCGTGTGCAGCCCGAAATAGCCAGCGGTGGGGAGGGCGAAGCCGCCCTGCGGCTGCGGGACTGCGCGGCCGGTGGAGGCCATGTAGGCGGTCAGGCACTCGCCGGGAGGATAGGCCATGGTCAGGCCGGCATCGTTGAACAGCGCGGGGCCGCCATCGGCATGGGCGAGCAGGGCAGTCGCGCGCGCCATGCCGTCGAGTGCGCGCTCGAGCGCTTGCGGTGCGGCGGTGCCGAGCGCGTCGCTTGTCTCGATCAGGTCGGCAAAGACCTGCGCGTGGTAGGAGGGTGAGCGTTCGTAATGCACGCCATCGGCCAGCACTTGTCGCGCCAGTTCCTTGTCGAGCAGGTCGATCGCCCGCGTGCGCCAGCGCTCCGCAATCGTGCCGGAGAAGAACGCCGCGCCCCAGCTCAGCGCCTTGATATTCTTGACGAGATGGTTGCCGCCGATGTCCAGTTCGAGGTTGCGTTCGAGGAACGCCAATTGCTCGGCAAGGCTGGCGTGGATCGGGGCCAGCGCTGGATCGCTGGGGTCGAGGTCCCAGGCCGCAATCCGTTGCATCCACACCACGACGCGGAGCGAGAGGGTGTAGCTGTTCCAGCTGTCGTGCCAATAACCCGGCTGCCACGGCGGATTGGCGGCGATCCACTGGTGGATCAGCGCGATGCCGGCGTCCGCGTCGAGGCCCTCCAGATACTCCATGTAATGGAGGTTCATCCGCCACAGCTGGTTGGCGACGCCGGGGCCGGGGGCGTCCCAGTCGATCGTCTCGCCCATCTCGACCGCGCGGCCAAGGAAGGTGAAGCGCCAGCCATTGGCGGTGCGCTCGACCTGTCCGGTGCGCGGGAGGAAGCGGGGCGCGGGCGGGAGGGGAGCGGGTTCGAGTTGGCCGGGTGCGAGGCCGTCGAGCCCGGGCGGGTTCTTTAGTGACCGGCGGCGCTGGAGCGTCAGCCGCCCGCGCGCGAGCAACTGGCCAATGGGCACATGGCGGGCAAAGGCGACGCTGCGGCGCAGACGGGTGAGGCGACTCATCGTGCCGCGACCAGCGCCTGCATCTCGCCAAGCAGCCGTTCGGCGAGCACGCGGCGGTCGAACTCACGCGCGACGAAGCTGCGGCCGGATTCGCCGAGTTGCGCGGCAAAAGCGGGATCGTCGGCCAGTCGCGTCACTGCCGCTGCCAGCTCTTCCGCCGACTCCGGCGTGATCGCGATGCCCGCGCCACCTGCTTCCATCAGTGCGTTGGCCTCGCCCTCGACGCCCATGATCATCGGGCAGGCCATCGCCATTGCCTCGAACATCTTCGACGGGATCACCGTCTTGAACGTATCGACGCGGCGCAGCAGCACCAGCGCCGCGTCGCTCGCCGCCCAGATGCCGGGCATCGCCGACTTTGGCTGCTGGCCGAGCATCACGACGTTGGACAGCCCACGCGCGGAGACTTCGGCGAGCAGCCGTTCCCGCTCAGCCCCGTCGCCGACCAGCAGGAAGGCGATGTCGCTGCGGTCGCGCAGCAGTTCTGCCGCCTCGAGCACGGTGTCGAGCCGGTGCGCCATGCCGTGCGTGCCGACATAGGCCGCGACGAACTTGCCCGTCAGGCCGTGGGCGGCGCGGAATAGGGTCTCCGCCGCAGCATCGGGGGTGGTGAAGGTGGTGAGATCGACGCCGTTCTTTACGACCGCGATCGGCCCGTCGCCCCGGCGTTCGCGGATATGCGGCACGAATCCGTCGGTGACGGACACGACCAGATCGGCCTTGCGATAGGCGAAGCGCTCGATTGCCTCGAGCAGCTTGATCGCCGCACCGCGCTTCATCGCGCCGACGGTGACGATGCTCTCGGGCCACAGGTCACGGATCTCCAGCACCCACGGCCGCCGCTTGCGCTTGAGCAGCCAGCCGGCAAGCCCACAGAAGAATTGCGGGGACGTCGACAGCACCACATCGGCCTTGGGCAGCCGCCACATCCACACCAGCACCGAGAGCAAATAGGATAAGTAATTGGAAATGCGCGGCAGAAAGCCTTCATTCGCCGCGAGCCAGGTCCACAGCCGGATCACGCGGACCCCGTCGCGTTCCTCCTCCTGCCATAGCCGGTTGCGATAGCCGGGATAGGCGCGGCCCGTCGGATGGTTGGGGACACAGGTGACGACCGTCACTTCATGCCCCGCCTGCGCCCAGACGCGGGCATGTTCGGACAGGCGCGACGCGGGCGCGTTCACCTCGGGCGGGTAATAATGGGTGAGGACGAGTATCTTCACGCGCGCGGCTCCGCGATGGCGGTCATGGTCACGCTGCCAGGCGCGCGGGATCGCCGAAATAGCGCGCCAGCGCCTCGCCCGACCATTCGCGGCCCGATCGGCGGGTGCGGATGTCGCGGGTCGCGCCCTTCAGCCATCCGGTAACTGGAATGCCGAACCCGGTCTTGGGCTTGTTGAGAATCGCGTCGGGCAGCGGGGTCGAGGGGGCGTTGCCGAGCATCGCCTTGCCCGCGCCCGGGGTCAGGCCCGGCAGGATCGGGGCGAGCGCCTGCAACAGCGTGAAATCGACCAACGGCACGCGGATCTCCAGCGAATGCGCCATGCCCGCCCAGTCCGAATCGCGCAGCAACTGGTTGCGCATGTAATTGCAAGATTCGAGCGCGGCGACGCGGCCATTGGCGCTGCCCGGATCGGGGGTCATCGTCGCTGCGATCAGCCCCTCGGGGTCGAGCTCGGCGAGGCCCTGTGCGGCCATGCCGGGGTCGATCGCCCCGTCGAGTTCGAACGGCAGCAGCACCGCGCGGCGCAACAGATAAGTGCCCGCCCAGCTGCGCGGCAGATCGAGCAGCCCGGCAAGCTTGGGATTGCGCGCGAGCAGCCCGGGGGCGAGCAGCTTGAGCAACGCCCGGCTGGCGCTCCCCGCACCGGGGACATGCGCGACGTGGCCGAACACGCGGCGCGTCTGCGGGATGGTACGGAAGGTCGAATAGCCCGCGAGCAGCTCGTCGCCGCCAAGGCCCGACAGCGCGACCTTCAGCCCCAGTTCCCGGGTCGCCTTGCTCACGAACCAGCTGTTGATCCCGTCGATCGTCGGCTGGTCCATCGCCGCGAAGATCGCGGGCAGGTCGCCGCGAAACTCCTCGGCGCTGATCTGGCGGACATGATGCTCGACGCCGTACAGCGCGGCGACCGATGCTGCGCCCGGCACTTCGTCGGCGGGGGTCCCGGAAAATTCGGGGAAGGCGAGGGTGCAGGCGCGGATGCGCTGTGCCCCGCAATCGCGCATCAGGCCGACCAGCGCGCCCGAATCGACCCCGGCGGACAGGAAGGCGCCGACCTCGACATCGGCGACCATATGGTGCCGCACGCTGTCGCGCAGCGCTTCGGCGACATCGACCGCGCCGCCATTTCGGCCCTCGGCAATCGCCTGCGCAACCGAGGCATAGCGGACGGGTTCGCCGACTCCATTGGCATCGACCGTGATCCAGCTGCCCGCCGGAACGGCGCGGATCGCACGGTAGATGGTGAAGGGCTCGGGCACCGACCCCATCAGGTGAAAGCCGGTAAGACCCGCTGGCGACGGCTCGCGCGAGATGGACGGATCGGCGACCAGCGCCTTCACCTGCGACGCAAAGGCGATCCGGCCCTGCGCATCGGCATAATAAAGCGGCTTGATGCCATAGGGGTCGCGCGCCAGCGTCATGCGCCGCTCGACCGCGTCCCAGATGGCGAAGGCGAACATGCCGCGCAGGCGGGGCAGCATCGCCGGGCCGTGCGCGGCGAACAGCGCCAGCAGCACTTCGGTATCCGATCCGCTCGCGAACCGGTGGCCCTGTGCCTCCATCTCGGCACGCAGCGTCTGGTAGTTGTAGATCTCGCCGTTGAAGACGAGCGCATAGCGGCCGCTGTCATCGCGCATCGGCTGCGCACCGCCGTCGCTCAGATCGATGATCGACAAGCGGCGATGCGCGAGGCCCACGCGGGCATCGGCGTCGATCCACAGCCCGACGCCATCCGGCCCGCGTGCCGCCATCGCGTCGCGGATCGCGATCAACCGTTCGGGATCGACTGCAAGCGCACTGTCGCGATGCGCGAACATTCCGGCGATACCGCACATCGGATCAGGCGTCCGTTCGCGGCGGTAGCAGCCGGTTGGCGAAGTAGAGCATCAGATGCAGCACCACTGCCGCGCTGATCGGGCCGATGATGTCGGGCACGAGCATCCCGTCGATGCGCGATCCGGTCCGCAGGCCGAGCGCGACGACCAGCAGCAAGTGCCACGACTCCCGCTGCAACGCGACGACGTTGTAGATCGACCACAATGCGAGCACCGGCGCCATCAGCGCGGAGAACAACGCAACCCCCAGCCAGCCGAACGTCCAATAACCCTCGGCCGGGATGCTGGGGCTGGTCGACGAGTTATAGTTGCCGTTGGCGCGGAAGGTGAAGTCGCGCCCGATATCGGTGATGATCGGCTTGTCCGGATAGACGATGCGCGGGATCCAGACGATGAAGATGTCGCGCAGCGTGTCGCCCGGAATGCCCTGATCATACAGGCTGATCGCAAAGGAACCGGCGTTGACGTAGCTCAGCCGCGCCCAGCCGATCTGATAGTCCGGATCATTGGGCCGGGTCTGCTCAACGCCCGCGGCGCGCGCGTTGAGCGCCTGAAGCGTTTCGGACAGCACTGCGCGGCCCGTTTCGCTGCGCGTCACCAGCCCGCGTGCCTCGGTGACGATGTCGGCGACGAGGAAATAATAGGGCACCAATATGCCGACGATCAACAGCAGCCGCCGGAACGTCACCTTGTGGTAGAGATAGGCGATCGGCAGCATCAGCGCCGGGAAAATTGCGGCATATTTACTGAGCTGGATGATGCCGACGATCGAATCGATTACGGTCAGCGCGAAAATCAGCCAGAACCAGCGCCGACGATTATTCCGCAGCGCCCAATAGCCGACGAGAAAATAGCCGACATAGGCGAACTGGCCGAGCTGAACGATGATGTTCGGCAGGGTGAACTGGATGATCTCAAGCGAGGCGGGATAGATCAGGAAATAGTTGATCACGGTCCCGATGCCGAGGAACGTGAAGCCGATCGTCTCTGTCGTCAGGTTACAGGGCGAAATGAACTTCAGCGTCTGGCGGCTTAGGCTGCGTGCCCGGAGCGGGCCGACGATTCCGGCTACGAACACCAGCAATGTCGCGTGGAACACCGCGACGACGATGTTGAATTTGAGCACGTCGCGCGGGTAGTAATCGAAAAAGCTCGCGAGCATCGCCCGCGTCTCGTCGTTGAGGAACAGGGTTATGAGCGACCCGATGCCGAGATAGCCGACGACGCCGATGCGATACCATAGCAGCGGTGACCACAGCGTGTATCGGTTGGCCAGCACCATCCGGTAGATCGCCCAACTGACGACGATCGAGAGCAGCACAGGGCCGACATAATTGGCAAAGGTGGTTGCCCCGGCGCCATAGGCGATCAGGAAGCCATAGAAGATCAGCAGCGCGAAGGTGCCACCAATCTCCTGAATGGTCGGCATCAGCCCGGCCATGGGGTCTTCCCGCGCGGCATCTACCGAAGCCGCGGAAACGACCTGGTTCCGCGCCTGCGGGACCATCCAGGGCAACGAGCGCGCCGCCATCAGTTGCGCGACGCCAGCGCGATGCAGTCGTCGCCGTCCCAGATCACGGTATCGAGCGTGAAGCCGCGGCGTTCGACCTCGGCCAGAAACGCCTTTACGTCACCGCCGAATGCATGGACCTCGATCCCGATCCGGTCGGCCATGTCGAGCAACCGGCTCTGCGGATCGAGCAGGAAATACTCGCTGCCCTCGATATCGCATTTCAGGAACGCGATGCGGTCGATGCCGTAACGGGCAATGAAATCGGGCTCGGACAGTCGCTCGGCATCGGTATAGCTGGGGTCAGTGGCGACGTCGCTGATCTGCTGCGGGCTGAAGATGCCGACAAAGGCGCGGCACAGCTGTGCGCGATCGGCGAACCCGTTGGCCGCCATTGTCGCGTTGAACTTGGCGACGTTGCGCGCGCCGGGCTCGACCGCGATCACCCGCGCGGTCGGGTTGCTCGCCAGCGCCATCGCGCTGAAATTGCCCATATTGGCGCCGAGGTCGACGACCAGGCCATTGTCGGGAATCTTGAGAAAGCCGTCGCGCGAATAGACTTCGCGGACCCAGATTTCGCGCAGGCCACTGAACGCCTGTTCGCCCACCAGCCGGGCCTTGGCGGTGCCGTGGCGCGCGACGAACGGGCCGGTGCCCATCGCCTTGTCGGCGGCGAGCAGGTTACGCGTCTTGAGCGCGGCGGGCATCGTCACCGCCACCGCGCCCGCCCATTGCAGCGCGCGCGCAGGCCCGGCCACGCGGATAATCCCGAAAAAGTCGCGAAGCAGCTTGCCAATCATTCGGTTTCTCGACGCGGGTGGCCGCGGAATGCGGCGGGACGGGGCCGCGACCGGCAATAGTCAGAAGCTTGCTGCGATGCACGCGGATTTTCGGCTTTTTGCACGCGCTTGGCGCGGATCACGCGGTGGTGGCCATCGGCGCGGTCCGTTGCGCCCGTGCATCCAGCCGCGCGTTGATCCAGCGCAACAGCGGTCGTTCGACGAACTGATAGACCAGCACGCCCAGCACCACGCCGCTGCCAATGATCAGCGCCATCGCAATCACGCGCGTCTCGGGCCCGGCCAGCCCGACACTACCGACCAGCCGCCCCAGCACCCGCTGCGGAATCTCGTGCCACAGATAAATGGCGTAGGATGCGTTACCGAGCAGCATCATCACCGCATGCAGCCGCCCGCGAAATCGAATCGCGGGATCGGCAAGCAGGACGACCCAGATCGTCGCCGCGATGCCGAACCACGGGGTCAGCGCGCGGGCGGCGCGCTCTGCCCCCTCCGGTGGGACCGGGCCAAGCAGGAGCGCGACATCGCGGGACGCCGCCCAGGCAAAGATGGCGAGGCCGAGCAGGCCCAGCGCAATCTTGCCCCATGCCGGGATCTGCGGGCGCGCGCGAACGATGAAAAACGCCAGCACGCCGAGCGAGAAGAGGAAGGCATAGGCCGATCCGACGAGGGGAATCCCAGCGGTCGCCTCGCTCAGACCCGGTACCATCGTCAGGACATAGCCGGCCACGCCCCAGGCGAGCAGCGCGGCGATGAACAGCCAGCGGCGGATAAAGGCGAGCAGGAACAGCGCGTAAAACGCCATCTCATGGGTCAGTGTCCACAGCGCGGGGGGCGCATAAGTGAAGTCGAACGGGATCAGGGTCAGCGACACCAGATACTCGATCGGCCGCATCGGCATACCGCCGACAAAGCTGAGCACCGCCCAGGCGATCACGACCAGCGCGACGGGCGGATAGATGCGCACCAGCCGCTTGCGGATATAGGCGGGCACCTCGCCCGCCGCGCCAATCCGGTCATAATGGATCCAGCAGATGATGAAACCGCTGAGGACGAAGAACAATTCGACGCCGGCATGGCCGAACATCAACCCGACTTCCCAGCTGCGGACCGGCTGATATCCGCCGGGGCCAAACACGCAAGCGGCGTGATAGGCGACGACGAGGATCGCGGCGAGCGCGCGAAAATATTGGAGCGACGGCAGTAACTTGGTCGATGAATTGCTCACAACTGACGCATTTTCGACCATAATTTCACCCTCGTAACAATCTCTTCCTTTAGTGGAATAGAATCAAGCTGTCGCCTTGATTGCGGCACTGCGGCAAAGCGCCTATCTGCGGGGCAATAACGGGAATTTTGCGTGGTCTTGTCGAAGCTCAAGGGAATGTTCGGAGCGTCATCTGCGGCGCGGTCGGCGTCGGCGGTGTTGCCCGATGGCGAGCGCGTGTATGCGATCGGCGACATTCATGGCCGCTACGACCTGCTCACCGATCTGCTCGATCGGATCGACGCCGATGATGCCGCGCGCGGGGATGCGCGGACGCGAATCATCTTCCTCGGCGATCTGGTCGATCGCGGGCCCGATTCGGCGTCGGTGGTCGAATTGCTGGCGACGCGCGATTTCGGCGAGCGCCAGGTCGACTTCCTGCTCGGCAACCATGAGGAAGTGTTCCTCAAGGCGCTGGGCGGCAATCTCGAAACCATGCGCTTCTGGCTGCGTATCGGCGGTGAGGAAACGCTGCTGAGCTATGGCACGCCGCTCGAACTGATCGACCGCGGCCTCGCCGATGAACTGGTCGAGGATTTCCTGCCGCGCGTGCCGTCGCACCACATCGCCTTCCTCCATGCGATGACCGACATGGTGCGGATCGGCGACTATTGCTTCGTCCATGCCGGCGTGAAGCCGCATGTCGCGCTCGACCGCCAAAAGCCCGAGGATCTGCGCTGGATCCGCGAGCAATTCCTCAACTTCGGGGGCAATTTCGGCGCGACCGTGGTCCATGGCCACTCGATCGCGGCGGAGGTCGAGGAGCTGCCCAACCGCATCGGCATCGACACCGGCGCTTACTCCACTGGCCGGCTGACCGCGCTGGCGCTCGAGGGTGGTGAGCGTTGGTATCTCGCGACCGAAGGTGCGCGGGGCTAGTCCGCCTTCTTGCCCACGCCCACCAGCGTCAGCCCGGCGCGTGCCACTTCTTCGGCGGGATAGATGTTGCGCAGGTCGACCAGCAGCGGCGTGCTGAGCAGCTTCTTCATTCGCCCAAGGTCCAGCGCCCGGAATTCGTCCCATTCGGTGACAATCACCAGCGCGTCGGCACCCTCCGCCGCGGCATAGGGGCTCGCCGAGAATTCGACGTCCTTGAGCAACGGGCGGGCCTGTTCGACGCCTTCGGGGTCATAGGCGCGGACGATCGCGCCGGCGTCCTGCAGCGTCTGGATCACCGCCAGGCTGGGGGCGTCGCGCATGTCGTCGGTATTGGGCTTGAAGGTGAGGCCGAGGATCGCGACGGTCTTGTCGCGCACTTCGCCGCCCATCGCCTTGATCACCTTGCGCCCCATCGCGCGCTTGCGGCTGTCATTGACCTGCACCGTCGCCTCGACGATCCGCAGCGGGGTCTCATTGTCGTCGGCGGTCTTGAGCAGCGCCAGCGTATCCTTGGGGAAGCACGATCCGCCATAGCCGGGGCCGGCGTTGAGGAACTTGCGCCCGATGCGGTTGTCCATGCCGATGCCGCGCGACACTTCCTGCACGTCCGCGCCGACCTGTTCGCACAGGTCCGCAATCTCGTTGATGAAGGTGATCTTGACCGCGAGGAACGCGTTGGCGGCGTATTTGATCAGCTCGGCGGTGCGGCGCCCGGTGAACAGCAACGGTGCCGATTGGTTGAGCGAGAGCGGGCGATAGATGTCGCGCATCACCTGGCTCGCGCCCTCATCCTCGCTGCCGATGACGACGCGGTCGGGGCGCTTGAAGTCGGCGATCGCCGCGCCTTCGCGCAGGAATTCGGGGTTGGAGACGACGGTGATGCCCTTGTCGGGGGCGATCCGCGCGACGATCCGCTCGACCTCGTCGCCGGTGCCGACGGGTACAGTCGATTTGGTGACGATCACCGCCGGGCCGTCGAGGGCGGCGACGATCTCCTCGGCCGCCGCGAAGACATAGGTGAGGTCGGCGTGACCGTCACCGCGCCGGCTGGGCGTGCCGACCGCGATGAACACCGCGTCCGCGCCCTTGACCCCTTCGGCGAGGTCAGTGGTGAAGGACAGGCGCCCCGCTTTGACGTTCGACGCGACCAGCTCGGCGAGGCCGGGCTCATAGATCGGCATGACATTCTGGTGCAGCAGCTCGATCTTGCGCGCGTCCTTGTCCACGCAAACCACGTCGTGCCCAAAATCGGAGAAGCACGCCCCGGAAACCAGGCCGACATAGCCAGTGCCGATCATCGCAATACGCACGCTTGGTGTCCCTTTCGTCGCGGCTCTCCGCCGCCCTATGCACAGCCGCAGCGCGCCATGCGACCCAAAAATGGCGTTTGAGGGGCAGGGCGCAAGGGCCCGCATCGTGCCTGATGCGGTCTAAACAAATACTAGATCGCAGGCGGCGGGCGTGGTCCATAGATGACCGCCTATGAATTCCCTGACACATCTTGCCCGGCTGGAGGCCGAGAGCATCCACATCCTGCGCGAAGTGGTTGCCGAGGCCGAGCGGCCGGTGATGCTCTATTCGGTCGGCAAGGACAGCGCGGTGATGCTGCACCTGGCGAAGAAGGCGTTCTTCCCCGCGCCGCCGCCATTCCCGCTGCTGCATGTCGATACCACGTGGAAATTCCGCGCGATGTACGATCTGCGCGACAAGGCGGCACGCGATGCCGGGATGGAGTTGCTGGTCCACCACAATCCTGAGGCGATGGCGCGCGGGATCAACCCGTTCGACCATGGCGGGCTGCACACCGACATGTGGAAGACCGAGGGGCTAAAGCAGGCGCTCGACAAGTTCGGCTTCGACGCGGCGTTCGGCGGCGCGCGGCGCGACGAGGAAAAGAGCCGCGCGAAGGAGCGCGTGTTCAGCTTCCGCTCCGCCAGCCACCGCTGGGACCCCAAGGCGCAGCGGCCAGAGCTGTGGCGGCTGTACAATGCGCGCAAGGCAAAAGGGGAGAGCATCCGCGTCTTCCCGCTGTCCAACTGGACCGAGCTCGACATTTGGCAGTACATTCGGGCCGAGGGGATCGAGATCGTCCCCCTCTATTTCGCCGCGCCGCGCCCGACCGTGGTGCGCGGGGGCCTCACGCTGATGGTCGATGACGACCGCTTCCCGCTGGATGGCGAGGAGCCGGTGATGCGCTCGATCCGCTTCCGCACGCTTGGCTGCTACCCGCTGACCGGTGCGGTGGAGAGCGAGGCGGCGAGCCTGGACGACGTGATTCAGGAGATGCTGCTGACGACGACATCAGAGCGTCAGGGCCGCGCGATCGATCACGATCAGGCCGCGTCGATGGAAAAGAAGAAGCAGGAAGGTTACTTCTGATGACCTCCTCCTACCGCCCCGACGCGCTCATCGCGTCCGACATTTCCGCCTATCTCGAACAGCATCAGTCGAAATCGCTGCTGCGCTTCATCACCTGCGGGTCGGTGGACGACGGTAAATCGACGCTGATCGGGCGGCTGTTGTATGATTCGAAGATGATCTTCGAGGATCAGCTTGCCGTGCTCGAAGCCGACAGCAAGCGGGTGGGGACGCAAGGGCAGGAGATCGACTTCGCGCTGCTCGTCGACGGCCTTGCCGCCGAGCGTGAGCAGGGGATCACGATCGACGTCGCCTATCGCTTCTTCGCGACCGAAAAGCGCAAGTTCATCGTCGCCGACACGCCGGGGCATGAACAGTACACCCGCAACATGGTCACCGGTGCGTCGACCGCCGACCTCGCCGTCATCCTGATCGACGCGCGCAAGGGCGTGCTGACCCAGACGCGGCGGCACAGCTTCCTCGCGCACCTGATCGGCATCCGTCACATCGTGCTGGCGGTGAACAAGATGGATCTGGTCGGGTACGATCAGGCGACGTTTGATGGCATCGTCGCCGACTATCGCGCGTTCGCCGACAGCATCGGGATCACGGCGTTCACCGCAATCCCGATCTCGGGGTTCAAGGGCGACAATATCACCGGCACCAGCGCGAACACGCCCTGGTATTCCGGCCCTTCGCTGATCGATCATCTCGAAACCGTGCCGGTCGGCGATGACGCGGCGGCGCGCCCGTTCCGCATGCCGGTGCAATGGGTCAACCGCCCCAATCTCGATTTCCGGGGATTCGCCGGCACCATCGCCAGCGGATCGGTCAAGCCGGGCGATGCAGTACGCATCCTCCCCTCGGGCCGCACCAGCCATGTCGCGCGAATCGTCACTTATGACGGCGATCTGGCGGAGGCCGGGCGCGACCAGTCGGTGACGTTGACGCTGACCGACGAGGTCGATTGCTCGCGCGGCGACGTGGTCGTCGCGGCCGACGCACCCCCAGAGGTCGCCGACCAGTTTCAGGCGACGATCGTGTGGATGGATCAGGAGGAGCTGCTCCCCGGTCGCGCCTATTGGCTCAAGCTCGGCACGCAGACGGTCAGTGCGACGGTGCAGCCGCCGCGCCACGTCATCTGCGTCAACACCATGGCGGAGCTGAGCGCCAAGACGCTGGCCCTCAACGATATCGGCGTGGCGGAGGTCTATACCGACCGCCCGGTCGTGTTCGAATCCTATGCCGACAGCCACGACCTCGGCGGCTTCATCCTGATCGACAAGCTGACCAACGCGACGGTCGCGGCGGGGATGCTCAACTTCTCGCTGCGCCGCGCGCAGAATGTCCATTGGCAGGCGCTGGAAATCACGCGCGAGGCGCATGCCGCGCAAAAGGGCCAGCATCCGCGCCTGTTGTGGTTCACCGGCCTGTCGGGATCGGGCAAGTCGACGATCGCCAATCTGGTCGAGAAAAAGCTGCACGCGTTGGGCAAGCACAGCTTCCTGCTCGACGGCGACAATGTGCGCCATGGGCTGAACAAGGATCTGGGCTTCAGCGACGCCGACCGGGTCGAGAATATCCGCCGGGTGGGCGAGGTTGCCAAGCTGATGTGCGACGCCGGGCTGATCGTCCTCACCGCCTTCATCTCGCCCTTCCGGGCCGAGCGCGAACTGGTGCGGCGGATGCTGCCCGAAGGCGAGTTCTTCGAGATCTTCGTCGACACCCCGCTGGAAGAGGCCGAGCGCCGCGACGTGAAGGGCCTCTACAAAAAGGCGCGGGCGGGCGAGATCGCAAATTTCACCGGCATCTCCAGCCCCTATGAAGCGCCGATTACCCCGGAGATTCGCATCGATACGCAAGCCATGACGCCCGAGGCCGCCGCCGATCTGGTGGTCGAGCATATCCTGGGCATCTGGTCGCCGGTGCTGTGACGATGGCGGTCGATGATGCAGTGCTTGCGCGCCAGGTAGCGGATGCCGCCGGAGCGCTGCTGCGCGCGATCCAGGATGATGGCGCGGATGGGGCGCGCGGGGATCGCGAGGCGAATACGCTGATCCTCGACCTGCTCCGCGCCGCGCGGCCCGATGATCCGATCCTGTCGGAGGAATCCGCGGACGATTCGGCACGGCGCGATTCGCGGCGGGTGTGGATCGTCGATCCGCTCGACGGGACGCGCGAGTTCGGTGAGGGGCGCGAGGACTGGGCGGTGCATATCGGTCTGTCGATCGACGGCGTTGCCGCGGTCGGCGCGGTGGCGCTGCCCCGGCGCGGTATCACGCTCTGCACCGCACAGCCGCCGGAACTGCCGCCGGCCGCAGCAACGCCCCGGATGCTGGTCAGCCGGACCCGGGCGACGCGGCTTTGTACCGAGGTTGCGGCGGCGATCGGGGCCGAGCTGGTCGGCATGGGATCGGCCGGGGCCAAGGCGATGGCGGTCGTGCTGGGGGAGGCGGAAATCTACCTCCACTCCGGCGGACAATATCAGTGGGACAATTGCGCTCCCGCCGCAGTCGCCGCTGCAGCCGGGTTGCATGTCTCGCGGATCGACGGGTCGCCGATCCGCTACAACGAAGCCGAGCTGTCGCTTCCCGACCTGCTCATCTGCCGCCGTGAGTGGGCGGCACCGGTGCTGGAACTGGTCGCGAAGAGCGGAGTGTGCGGGTGAAGCAATAATCCTCCCCCGCAAGGGGGAGGTGTCGCCGAAGGCGATGGAGGGGGAGGACGGCTGTGTCCTTGAGCCTCTTGCCCCCTAACTTCTAGCCGGCGTGCTTCCGCCCCCTCCGTCACGCTACGCGTGCCACCTCCCCCTGGCGGGGGAGGATAGATTTGCGATCAGCCCTTCTCCGCCGCGACATGCTCGCGGTACCAGCGGACGAACTCGGCCACGCCCTTTTCCACCGTGGTCGCCGGCACGCGGCCGGTCAGCGCGCGGAGCAATTCCGGCGATGCTTCGGTGGCGGGGACGTCGCCGGCCTGCATCGGCAGGAAGTTCTTCTTCGCGGTCATGCCCAGCGCCGACTCAAGTGCGGCGATGTAGTCCATCAGCGGGGTCGGCGTGCCGCCGCCGATATTGACGACGCGGAACGGAGCGGCGGGCGACAGGCTGTCATGCGCCACCGGCTCCTTGCCGGGTACCGCCGAGACCAGATCGACGATCGAGCGGACGAGATCGTCGACATAGGTGAAGTCGCGCGCCATCTCGCCGTTATTGTACACGTCGATCGCCTCGTCGCGCAGCATCGCATCGGCGAATTTGAACAGCGCCATGTCAGGCCGGCCCCACGGCCCATAGACGGTGAAGAAGCGGAAGAACGTCATCGGGATACCGAACAGATGGGCATAGCTGTGCCCCATCAGCTCGGTCGCACCCTTGGTCGCGGCATAGAGGCTCATCGGCGTCTGGGTACGCTGCAGCTCGTCGAACGGCATCGCCGTGTTCGCGCCATAGACCGAGCTGGTCGAGGCGGCGAGGAAGTGGCGGACGGGGTTGTGCCGCGCCAGCTCCATCAGGTTGAACGTGCCGACGATGTTGGTGCCGACATAATCGGCCGGATGGTCGATGCTGTAGCGCACGCCGGCCTGTGCGGCGAGGTGGATGACCGCGTCGGGCGCGAAGTCCTGCCACGCCTGCGTCAGCGCCGCGCCATCCTCGATCGAGATGCGCGCCAGTTCGAAATTGGCGTGGTTGGACAGGATTTCGTTGCGGCGCTCCTTGAGCGACGGGTCGTAATAGGGGGTGAAATTATCGACCCCCAGCACCTTCGCGCCCGACTGGAGCAGCAGGCTGGAGGTGTGGAATCCGATGAAGCCCGCAGACCCGGTGACGAGGACGCGGCGGTTGGTGAGGTCGTTCATCGGTATCCATTCCCTTGCGGTTTGCCGCGCGCCTAACCCAAAGCCCGGCCTTGTTCTACGGCCCTGATAGGCTATTCGCTGCGTCAGGAGATTTGAGAATGACGATCAAGAAGCTGCGCAAGGCCGTATTTCCCGTTGGCGGGCTCGGTACGCGGTTCCTGCCCGCGACCAAGGCGATGCCCAAGGAGATGCTGCCGGTGGTGGATCGTCCGCTGATCCAGTATGCCGTGGACGAGGCGATCGAGGCGGGGATCGAGCAGATGATCTTCGTCACCGGCCGCGGCAAGACCGCGATCGAGGACCATTTCGACATCGCCTATGAGCTGGAAGCGACGATGTCGGCGCGCGGCAAGTCGCTCGAGATTCTCGAGGATACGCGGCTGAAGCCCGGATCGATCGCCTATGTCCGCCAGCAGGAGCCGATGGGCCTTGGCCACGCCGTGTGGTGCGCGCGCGATATCGTCGGGGACGAGCCGTTCGCGGTGCTGCTCGCCGATGACTTTATGGTCGGGCAGCCGGGCTGCCTCAAGCAGATGGTTGATGCGTACAACAAGGTCGGCGGCAATCTGATCTGTGCGCAGGAAGTGCCCGGATCGCAGACCGACAAATATGGCGTGATCACGCCGGGGACGCGCGACGGCACGCTGACGCAGGTGCACGGGCTGGTCGAAAAGCCCAAGCCCGGGACCGCGCCGTCGAATCTGGCGGTGATCGGCCGCTACATCCTTCAACCCGAAGTGATGCGCGTGCTGGAGACGCAGGAAGCGGGTGCGGGTGGCGAGATCCAGCTGACCGACGCGATGGCGCGGATGATCGGCGACCAGCCGTTCCATGGCGTGACGTTCCAGGGGACGCGCTACGACTGCGGCGACAAGGCGGGCTATGCGCAGGCCAATCTGGCACTTGCGCTGGCGCGTGATGACATTGGCCCGGCGGTTCTGGAATTTGCGCGCGGCCTGATTCGCTGAAGCGTTGGCGAGGCTGCCGCGGCGCTCGAACCTGACGAAGTGATGGGCAACGCGCGCGATCCTGTCAGCTTTGCCGCCTGACGGAGCTTACACCTATGGCCATATCTGGAGGCGTAAGGTGAGCCGAGCCTGATTCGCGCCCCGTTTCGGCGTCGGCTGCGCCGGGCGATGAGGCGATTCGCTGGTGCATCGACCAGTCTATGCGCTCACGCGGCACTTGTAGGAAAGCCCCGTGCGGCACCACCGCGATTCGATTCGCTTGATCGGAAGAAGTGGCATGCTGGCGCGGCCCGATTCGCCCGGGCAGCACGCAAAAAAATGGCGGCCCGAAAGCCGCCATTTCAAAACTCGTTTTGCAACCTGACTTACGGGCTGGTGGGCTCGTCGTCAGCGCTGGTCGCGGCATAGATGCCGAGGCCAACTGCAACCACCACGAACACGATCAGGAAGGGGAAACCACCGTCCTGAAGGTTCGACTCACCAGCCGGGGTCGCAACGCGTGCAGCCTCAGCACTCGAAACCGACGCCTGGGGCGCGGCCAGCGCCGGGGTCGTTGCAAGCGAACAGGCCGCAACGGCCATCATCAACTTCGCCAACCGCATAAATTGCTCCCTCTTATCTTTCACGCAGTGTTGTAGCGCGTGCCTATGCCACAGCCGCGGAATTAGCTCAACAGGTTAAAGCACCTAATTTGAGTAACCCCCGGTCGAGGCTAGAACGCCATAGTCATTGTCCAGTTCCCTATCCGTCGAGCGATTTCACGCGCGCCAAGTCGGCAACCAAGCAACAGCCACGACGGCCTTTGCACCACAACAGTTAAGTTTTTGTGGCATCGCAGTCAACTCGTTCGGTCGCGCACGGCGCAGATTCAGGCGCGATAGTGGCGACGGGGCAACGGTTTTTCGTGCAGTGCGGCATTCCGAATCGGGACAGCGGCGAATCGCGCGGGGTTCCAGGCGAGGCGCATGGGGCCAGCGCGCTGCTTTTGCCGCAATCCGCGATCGGGCATAAGCCGCGCCATGCGTTGTGTATTCCGCCTGTTCCTATTCTTCCTGATGACCGCACTGGCACCGCTGGCGTCCGCGCAAAGCGCTGGCGATGCCGCGTTGTTCGAGGGGTTTCGCGCCGCCGACATGCGCCTCGCCAGCGCCGGATTTCGCCTCAGCACCGCCAATGCGGCGCTGTGCGACCAGCAGGAAGCCGGGCATGGCATCCAGATCCATACGCTCGACCAATATGCCCCGCGCCTGCGCCCGGCGGTGGCGGCGCATTTCGGCTTTGCCGGGGCGGTCGCGGTCGAGGGGGTGGTGGCCGGGAGCCCGGCGGAGCAGGCGGGGGTGCTGCCCGATGACACACTCGTGAAGTTTGGGACGGTCGCAGTCGCGCCTCAGGGTGAGGGCGCGCCCTCGACCGACCGGCTCGTCGCCTTCTGGACTGCCGTCGCGGCGCTGCCGCCCGCTGCACCGATTCGGGTCGAGCTGCTGCGCAACGGCGCGCGGCTGACGCTGACGATTCGGCCCGTTCCGGCGTGCCGGACGCGGTACGAACTGGCGATCACGGCCGCGCTCGAGGCCAGTGCCAATGGCGAGATGGTGCGGATCAGCTCGGGCTATTATGATCGATTCGACGCCGATCTGGTGGCGGTGGTGATCGCGCATGAGCTGGCGCACAATATCCTGCGTCACCGCGAGCGGTTGAAGGCGGTGGGGGCGGAGTTCGGCGTCCTGTCGGGCTTTGGCCGCAACGCCGATTTTTTCCGTCAGGCCGAGTTGCAGGCAGACATTCTCGCCGTCCATTTGCTCGCCCGCGCCGGCTATCCGGCCGATCTCGCCAGCCGGTTCCGTCAGCATCCGGTGGCCAAAGCGCGGTCGGGCGCGTTCCAGCTCCGCTCGCACCCGCATTGGAAGGACCGGCTGAAGGTAGCGCTGGCCGAGGAAGCGCGAATCGCCGCGCAAGGGCCGGGGGCACCATTCGTGGCGGAGCGCGATTCGCCGCTGACCGGTGATTGGCGACCGCTCGTCCCGAGCGACTAGGCGGCCAGCCACTCCCGAATCGCGTCGGTGACCGGCTTCGGCTTCTCCCACGGCACGAAATGCCCGGCATCGACCTGCACGATCGACAAATCGGGGATCAGCGCGTCGAGCCCTTCAAGCTGGACCGGCAGCAGCGCGGTGTCGCGCATCCCCCAGATCACCAGCACCGGCATGCGCAGCGGCGGGAAGGGGGCGTCGAGGAACGCGGGCCGCGCGGGCGTCTCGTCCATCGCCGGCACCACGATTGCGCTGGCGCGGTACCAGTTGAGCATCGCGGTGATCGCGCCCGGCTGGCCCCATTCGTCGAGGTAGGCGGCGCGTTCGGACGCGACCAGCGCCGGATCGACATGCTTGGCAAAGCTGGTGTCGAAGAATCGCCCCAGGCCCATCGCCGCGACCTGTTCGTCCAGCGCGGGGTTGCGGAACGCGCGGATATACTGGCTCGCCGCGCGCTGCTCGATGTCATCATAGAGCGACTTTTGGAAGATGAAGGGGTGGGGGGCGTTGACGATCACCAGCCGCTCGACCCGGTCGGGATGCTGCAGCGCCGCCATCCACGCAATCGCCCCGCCCCAGTCATGGCCGACGAGCACAAAACGGTCCTTCCCGAAATGCGTGGCGAGCGCGAGCAGGTCGCCGACCGGCTTGTCCGGGGTGTAATTCTCGACCCCCTCGGGCTTGGACGACCGCGCAAAGCCGCGCTGGTCGGGAGCGATGACGAAGTGGGTCTTGGCGAGTTCCGGGATCTGGTGCCGCCAGGTGCGGTGCGATTCGGGAAAGCCGTGGAGGAGGATGATTGCGGGCGCGGCGGGGTCGCCGGCGGTCGCGACGTCGAGTTCGACCCCGGTGGACAGGGCGATTCGCTGAAGTTCAAATGCCGACATCGACGCCTCTCCCGCTGTTTTTCGAATGTGCGGTTTGTTTCATCGTCGACTGGGACGTTCAAGTCCTTTTCCCCACTCGTCATCCTGAACTTGGTTCAGGATCCACCGCTCCACAGGCGACTGAGCTTCTGGTGGCGGGGTGGATGCTGACCCCGGACTTGATCCGGGGTCAGCATGACGGCAGAAAGATGTGCGATCAGGGGTAGCTGACCGTCTTTGGCACCTCCGGGATCGGGATGAATTCCTTGTCGTCGCCCGGCACCGTGGGAAACAGCCCGGCCTTCCAGTCTTCCTTGGCCTGATTGATCCGGTCGCGGTCGGACGAGACGAAGTTCCACCACACATGGCGCGGGGTGGTAAAGGCATCGCCCCCGCACAGCATCACCCGGGCACCCTCGATCGAACTCAGTCGTGCCGCGATGCCGGGGCGCAGCACGTACAGCGTCTGCGGTTCCAGCTCGACGCCATCCAGCCGCGCCTGTCCCATCGCCAGATAGACCGCGCGCTCCTCCGCCGCCGCGTCGATCGGCACGCACGCCCCTTGGTCGAGCAGGATGTCGGCGTAGATCGTCCCGGCATAGGTCGTGGTCGGCGCGCGCTGCCCCCATAGCGACCCCATGATGATCCGCGCCTTCACCCCGCCGTCCTCGATCATGGGCAGATCGGCCTTGGCGACATGCTCGAACGCCGGGTCCATCTCCTCGAACCGCTCAGGCAGCGCGAGCCAGGTCTGGATGCCCGACAGCTCCGGACCCGCCGCGCGCTCGCCGGCGGGGGAGCGTTCGGAATGGACGATGCCATTGCCCGCGGTCATCAGATTGACCGCCCCCGGCTCGATCGTCGCGAACGTGCCGAGGCTGTCGCGATGGTCGATCGCGCCGGCGAAGAGATAGGTGACGGTGGCGAGGTTGATGTGCGGATGCGGGCGCACGTCGATGCCCGTCCCAACCTCCAGATGCGCCGGCCCCATCTGGTCGAAGAAGATGAACGGCCCGACCATCGTGCGCGGGCGCGAGGGCAGGGTGCGATGCACCTTGAACCCGCCCAGGTCGTGCGTGGTCGGGTGGATGGTGTGGATGAACAGGTCGTCGGTCATCAGCGTGTCTCCAGCAGCGCCAGCATCGCGCCCAGATCTTCGGGAAAATAGGGTTCGTCATGGTCGGCGAGTTCGTCGCGCGTGAACCAGCGCCATTCGCACATCACGCGTTGTTCGAGCGCGGTGTGGGCGGCGCAATCGATTTGCGTGACGTCGGTGACGACGGCAAAATAGCGTTCGTCGGCGCTGACCGGATCACCCTCGATCGTGATGAACTCAACCTCGCGCCGCGCGACCTCCGGCCCGCAATCGAGGTCGAGGCCGGTTTCCTCGCGCAGCTCGCGCCGGGCTGCCTCAGCATAGCTTTCGCCGGGGTCGAGCGCGCCGCCGGGCGTGCACCAGAAGGGTGGGCGATCGTCGGGCGTGAAGCGGAACAGCAGCACGCGGTCCGCGCGATCGGTCAACAGGATGCGCGCGGCCGGGCGGGGCCGCCGCGGGATCACGCCTCCCCCGGCGCGCTCGCGCGGATCGCCATCGCGTGGACGCGTTCGATCATCAGGTCGCCGAGCGCGCGATTGACCAGCCGCTGGCGGTCGAGCCGCGACTTGCCCGTGAAGGCCGCGCTTTCGATCACCACGGTGAAGTGCGATTCGCCACTGCCATCATCGCCGCTATGGCCGCGATGTTTCGCGCTGTCGTTGATCACCTCCAGCTTTGAGGGGGCGAGCGCGCCGGTCAGGCGGGCGGCGATTTCGGTGGCAACGGGGCCGGTAGCAGTGTCGGTCATCGCTCCTATATAGGCCGCTTTTGCCCCGGAGTTTAAGTGTCTCGCGAGCCGCGCAAGGATCGTCCCCAAGCCCGCTTCCACGGTCGCGTGGAGGCGCCCGGTCGCCTGTGCGCCGAACCGGGCTGCGCCGAACCGGGCGAGTTTCGCGCACCCGTGGCGCCGGGGCCGCGCGGCGGCGACGGGCCGGGCGCCTATCGCTTTCTGTGCCTCGAGCATGTCCGCGCGTTCAATTCGGGTTACAATTATTTCTCCGGCATGAGCCCCGAGGAAATCCACGCGGCACAGCGCCCCTATGCCGGATGGGAAGCCGAATCGCGCGCCTTCACCGCCACCGGCGGCGCCGACCGCCCGCCACGCTGGGCCGACTTTTCCGATCCGCTCGACGCGATCGGCGCACGTTTCCGTGCGGCCCGCCCGGTCGAGCGCAAGGACGGCAAGCCGCTATCGGGCAAGGACCGGGAGGCGATGAAGGTGCTCGCGCTCGACCTCGATGCCGACCGCATGGCGCTGCGCCGCCGCTACTCGGATCTGGTCCGCCAATATCACCCCGACCGCAACGGCGGCGACCGCAGCCATGAAGGTGCCCTGCAAAAGGTGATCGAGGCGTATCAGCAGCTGAAAAGCTCGCCGGCCTTCGCCTAATTTACCAGCCCTCGCCCGCAGTGATCCGCGCGCGGCGCGCCAGTTCCTCGGCGGTGGGTTCGGGGAACTGGAAGTCGGCCTGTTCGACCGCGCCCTTCACTTCATAGGTCGCCATCGCGATGCCGTTGCGGGTGAGGCGGTGCTCGACCAGTTCGAGCGACCGGGGCGGGGTGCCGTCGCCGAACATCCGCTTGCCCTTGCCCAGCACGACCGGCGCGGTCATCGTCACCAGCCGATCGAGCAGGCCACGTTCCAGCAGTTGCGGATAGAGGGTCGAACTGCCCTGAATCACCAGATTCGGGCCGTCGCTGTCGCGGAGCGCGGCGAGCGCATCGAGGTCGGCGAGCCGTTCGCTGCCCTCCCACGCCAGCGGCGCATCGCGGCTGGTCAGCACATATTTGCGGATCGTGCGGAACAGCGCGCCGATCTCGTCGCCCTCGGGTGCGAACGGCCAATGGGCGGCGAAAATCTCATAGGTACGACGACCGAGCAGTAGATCGAACGGCGGCTTGAACACCGAATCGACCTGATTGCCGATTCCCTCGTCGAACAGGGCCGCCAGCCAGCCGCCCTGATCGAAGCCTCCGGTCCAGTCTTCTTCCGGGCCGCCGGGGGCCTGCATCACCCCGTCGAGGCTGAGGAAGGCGGCGCCGATGATACGTCTTGGCATGTCTGCGGTCCTTTAGTCGCGGTCGGGTGCGTCGAGCGGGAAGAAGTGTCGATAGGGTCGTGCGCCATCGACCGCGCGCGCAACCGAGGGGCGGGCGAGCAGCCGGGCGCGATAGGCGCGCAGATTGGCGTGCGCTTCGGGGATCGGGATGATCCAGTCGGCGTAGAACAGCGCGGGCGCGGCGGAGAGATCGGCGAGGGTGAACTCCGCCGTCGCCGCCCATGTGCGGCCCGCCAGATGCGCGTCGAACCAGGCATAGCTGGTGGCGAGTTGCGCCGCGACCTGCTCGTCTGCCAGCGGGTCGCGCTTGTCCGCTGGCCGGATCGCGTTGAACACCAACCGCGCGGCGGGGTCCATCACCTGCTGGTCGAACAGGCGGTCGAGCATCCGCACCTGCAACGCCGCATCCGGATCGGCGGGGATCAGGCGCGGGGTGCCCGACAGGCGATCGACATGCTCGGCAATGATACTCGATTCGCCCAGCACCAGATCGCCATCGACCAGCAGCGGGAAGCGCTTGAACGGCCAAAGCTCGGCCCAGTGCGCGCTGTTCTCCGGTTCGTCGGGCGACACCATGCGCAGCGTGAAGGGCAGATCGTGCTCGTAGAAGGCGATCAGCGCCTTCCAGCAATAGGAGGAAAAGGGGTGGGCGTAGAGGTCGGGAGTGCTCATTTCGGTGCGACTAGTCCGAACATTGCACCCTGCGGATCGGTCGCGTGGAACACGCGGTCGCCGCCGGGCACCTCCATCGGATCGCTGTGCGGGGTGCCGCCCAGTTCCTCCACTTTGGCATGCGCCGCTTCGATGTCGGGCACGCGGAAATAATAGGTCCAGCCGACCGGATGCTCGGCCAGTTCCCGCGGCATCATCGCGCCCCATACGACGTCCATATCGTCGCCGGCATCCTTGCAGCGCAGGAAGCTGTACTCGCCCCATGGCATCGGCATGGCCCCGGCCTTTTCCCAGCCAAACACGGCGGAGTAGAACGAAAAGCCCGCCTCGGCGTCGCTGGTCTGCAGCTCGTTCCAGCTGACATGGCCCTCGCCAAAGCGGGCATAGGCGGTGCTGCTCTCCGGGCTGGCGCCGCGCATCACGTAAAAGATGACGCCCTGCGGATCGGCGACCATTGCGAAGCGGCCGACGCCGGGAATGTCGGTCGGCGGCACATGCACCGACCCGCCCGCCGCCTTGAGCCGTTCCACGCTGGCGTCGACATCATCGACCCCGACATAGCCAAGCCAGCCGGCCTTCGCGCCGCCCGCGATCATGTCCGGGCCGAGCGTCAGCATGCCCCCGACATCGCCGTCCGCCGCATGGAGAATGCGGTATTCCGCGCCGCCCGGGGCATAGGAGTCGGCGTCGATCCGCCAGCCGACCACACCTTCGTAGAATGCGCGGGATGCCTGCGCGTCGGGGGTCATCAGTTCGTACCAGATCCAGCTGCCATGCGGGTTGGTCATATGCATGCTCCTTCGATCGCGTTCGAAAAGGAAACCGTCACCCCGGCCTTGTGCCGGGGTCCACTGTGCCCGACGCGCAGCGTTAAAGGCTCGAGCTTCGCGCTTGCCTCCCGGTGGACCCCGGCACGGGGGCCGGGGTGACGAAGGAAGGCAGGGTTGGCGTTTTAGCTTCGCGCCGTATCCAGGATCGGCGCGAAGCCGCCCCACATCATCCGCTGGCCGTCGAACGGCGGTTCGGTCGGGGGCTTCATCCGCTCGTCTTCCATCATCTTCGCCCAGCCGGCGTCGCGGGTCGCCTTGTCGGGCCATTCGATCCAGCTGTAGACGACCGCTTCGTCATCCTTCTTGTGGGTCGCGCGGTTATAGTCGGTAACCTCACCGTCGGGCGTCTCCGCGCTCCACGCCTCGACCACGCGCAGCGCGCCGAATTCCTGGAACAGCGGCAGCATGCGTTGGGCGAGTTCGCGATACGCCTCCTTGTTCGCCGCAGGGACGGGGAGGACATAGCCGTCGATATAGCCGGTCCGGCTGGGGTCCCCTGCCTCGACCAGCGCATCAAACCCGGCAAAGATCATGCGGCTGCCGTCGAACGGCATGTCCTTCATGCCCTCAAGCGCGTTCGGGTCGCTCATCATCTTCTCATTGGCGGCGTCGCGCGTCGCCTTGTCGGGATATTCGAGCCAGCTGAACAACACCGTCTCGTCGTCCTTCAGCGCCACCGATTGCTTCAGGTCGTTGACCTTGCCATCGGGCACATCATCGCCCCACGCCTCGACGAAACGCGTCGCGCCGAGCCCCTTGAACAGGTCGATCGCGCTATGGGCGTGCTTGATATACTCCGCCTTGTTGGCGGTCGGGACGGGGGTCAGGAACCCTTCGACATAGGTCATGGCATCTCTCCTCACGCGGGGGCGTGTTCGGGTTTGAAATCGGCGAGTTGTGCCGCGAGCGCGGCCTTGAAGGCGGGGCGGGTGATGGCGCGCTCGAGATAGGCGCGCAGCACGGGGCGGTCGGCAATCAGCCCGCTGCCCTCCGCCTGACGCAGCACCGTCGCCATTGCGATGTCGGCGATGCTGAATTGTCCCGCCAGCCACTCACGATCCCCCATCGCGGCGGCGAGCCGGTCGAGCTTTTGCCCGATCGCCGCGACCAGCGAGGGCTTGCGCAGCTCCGCCCATGGTTCGCCCGCCGCGAAAATCTCGACATTGCCGAGTTCGAACAGCATCGGCTCGACGCTGTTATAGGCGGCGAACAGCCAGCTGATCGCATCGGCGCGCGCCTGACGGTCGGTCGGCAGCAGCCGCGCGTCGCGCTCGCCCAGATGCAGCAGGATCGCGCCGCTTTCGAACAGATGGATGTCGCCATCGATCAGTGCGGGAACCTGCCCCCAGGGCTGCTCCGCGAAATAGGCGGCCGGCCGGTTGCGCGGGTCCATCAGCCGCATGTCGTAGGCGAGGCCGATCTCCTCGCACGCCCAGCGCGGGCGCAGGTCGCGGACAAAGCCCTTGGCGAAATCGGGCACCCAGTCGAACCCGGTAATCTCGACGGTCATGGTATGTCTCCTGTCGCGCGCGGGTCAGGCGTCGCCTTCCTTCTTGTGTCCCTTGAGCAGCGCGACCACCGCCATCGCGTGGCCGTGGCCAAGGCCCAGTTCGTCCTTCAACGTCGCGACGATCGCCATCGGCTTGACGCCGGGCGCGAGCGTGTCGCCCTGCGTCCAGCCGCGTTCGCGGCCCAGCGCGCGCAAGTCGTCCGGGGTCTTGCCGGTCTTTTGCTGGATGGTGTTGAGATAGGCCAGGAATGACATAAGCGGTCTCCGGTCAGGTAACGCCAGCGGCGGCGGCTTCGATCGTGGCGATGTCGATCTTGCGCATCGGCATCATCGCCTGCATCGCGCGCTGCGCCGCGGCCTTGTCGGGATTGTCCCAGACGAGCTGCATCAGCCGGTCGGGCGTGACTTGCCAGCTGACGCCCCATTTGTCCTTGCACCAGCCGCACTGGCTCTCTGCCCCGCCATCGGCGATGAGCGCGGCCCATAGCCGGTCGGTCTCGGCCTGATCGGGCGTGTGGATGATGAAGCTCATCGCCTCGCTATGCTGAAACATCGGGCCGCCGTTGAGCAGCAGATAGCGGTGCCCGGCCAGCTCGATCTCGGCGATGATCACCTCGCCCGCCTTCTGGCTCGGCGTGTCGATCGGCGTGCGTTCGATCCGGACGATGCGGCTGTCGGGGATCAGCGACGTGTAGAACGCCGCCTGTTCCTCGGCGGTGTGGTTGCTCCAGATGCAGGTGGTCATGCGGGTCATGGCATCTCTCCTGTGGCCGCGGTTCAGGCCGGTTCGTGCGCCGGACCTTCGGGGAAGGCGGCCATCGCCGCCTCCATGTCCATGAACATCGGTTCGAAGAGATGGCCGTCGGGATCCTCGAAGCTGCGGCCGTACATGAAGCCCATATCCTGCAGCGGCCGGACATCGGCCTTGCCGCCCGCCGCGCCCGCCCTTTCCGTAATCGCATCGACATCCGCGCGGCTGTCGAACGACAGGCACAGCAGCACCTCGCTCACCTTCGTGGAATCGGCGATTGTCTTGTGCGGGATGAAGGTCGCGTAGAACTCATGGCCCAGGATCATCAGCGTGATCGTGTCCGACCACATCATCGCGCTCGCCACTTCGTTGCTGAAGCGCGCATCCTTGGTGAAGCCGATCGCTTCGTAGAATGCGGTCGATGCCGCCACATCCTTCACCGGCAGATTTACGAAGATCATCCTTGGCATCACGCTTCTCCTGACGTGCATTCCGGAAACGCTGCGGTTCCGAATCACCTGCTTGAGTTTGATGCCCTCGAGAGTTATTAAAAGCAACTATGAAGTTAGAAAAAGTGACTAATACCAGCGACGCGGTGCGATCGGCGTGAAAAAGGAACGGCGGCGCTGGTATGACGATGCCTGCGGGACGGCGATGGCGCTGGAGCTGGTGGGCGAGCGCTGGTCGCTGATGATCGTGCGCGAGCTGATGTTCGGCCCGCGCCGGTTCAGTGAGATCAAGGCGGCACTGCCCGGCCTGTCAGCCAATGTGCTGACCCAGCGGCTCGAGGGGCTGGAGGAGTCCGGCATCCTGACACGCGAAAAACTGCCCCCGCCGGCGAACGCTCAGGTCTATGCGCTGACCCCGTGGGGCTATGAGGCGGAAAAGCCGATCCAGCTGCTCGGCGCCTGGGCGGTGCGGTCGCCCGAACATGATCCGACGCTGCACCTGTCGGCGGCGTCGGCAATGATGTCGCTGCGGACGATGCACAATCCGGGGCTTACCGGCGATCTCGATTTCGTCATCGGGTTTCGCATGGGGGATGATGCCTTTGTCGGGCGCTACAATCGCGACGGCATCGCGCTGAAGCGCGGCGATCCGGCGGGCGCCGACGTCATCTTCAACGGCCCGCCGACCGCGATCGCGGGCGCCGTCTATGGCGGCGCGCTGGCGGAGCTTGAGGCGGCGGGCGTGCTGCGGATCGAGGGCGACCACGCGCTCGCCGAAGCGTTCGTGACGCGCTTTCCCCTGCCGACCAAGTGGACCGAGACGTAGCCGTTTGGTCCAGCGACTGACCTTTGGGGCGTGTGGCCGACAGCGGAGGATTGTGGCACCGAGCCGCTCCCGCGCTTGCGGAGTGGCACGCTAGCCGATACCGCACCGCAAAAGACCCGTACCGAGTCCGAAAGCCCCCATGACCAGCATCCCGAACACCCAGCCCGACAGCCGCGAGACGACGATCCTGCAGGCGCCCGACAAGACCGTCAGCGTCCGCGACCTGTTCGGCATCGACATCGACATGGAAGTGCCGGCGTTCAGCGTGGCGGACGAGCGCGTTCCCGATCTCGACCCGGCCTATGTGTTCGATGCCGACACGACGCTCGCGATCCTCGCGGGCTTTGCGCACAATCGCCGCGTGATGATTCAGGGCTTTCACGGCACCGGCAAGTCGTCGCACATCGAACAGGTCGCCGCGCGCCTCAACTGGCCGTGCATCCGCATCAACCTCGACGCGCATATCAGCCGCATCGACCTGATCGGCCGCGATGCGATCGTGCTGAAGGATGGCGTGCAGGTCACCGAATTCCGCGAAGGCCTGCTGCCCTGGGCGCTGCAGACGCCGACCGCGCTCGTGTTCGACGAATATGATGCCGGTCGCCCCGACGTGATGTTCGTGATTCAGCGCGTGCTGGAGACCGAGGGCAAGCTGACCCTGCTCGACCAGAATCGCGTGATCCGGCCGAGCCCGTGGTTCCGCCTGTTCGCCACCGCCAACACGGTCGGCCTTGGCGACACCAGCGGGCTGTATCATGGGACGCAGCAGATCAACCAGGGCCAGATGGACCGCTGGAACATCGTCGTCACGCTGAACTACCTCCCCGCCGCGGTCGAGGCACAGATCGTGCTGGCCAAGAGCGGCGACTATGACAAGCCGGGCGGCAAGGAGCTGGTCGAGAACATGGTCCGCGTCGCCGAGCTGACCCGTCGCGGGTTCATCAACGGCGATATCTCGACCGTGATGTCGCCCCGCACCGTCATCACCTGGGCGCAGAATGCCGAGATCTTCAAGGACGTCGGCTTCGCCTTCCGCCTGAGCTTCCTCAACAAGTGCGACGAGGCGGAGCGGTCGCTGGTCGCGGAATATTACCAGCGCGTGTTCGGCAAGGACCTGCCCGAGAGCGTCGTCAGCAAGGCATGAGGCGTTAGCGGTCGGTTTCCAGATCGATCGCCGGCGCCGAGGCTTCACGCATCCGCCGCTCGGCCTCGCGCTGCTGCTGGCGGAGATGGTCTTCTGGTGAGACGGTCGGCGTCCCTGGTCGGGCCCGCGCCAGTTCGTTTCGAGCGCGCGCTTCGTCGGAGGCCTCACCGAACAGGTCTTTTGCCGCCGTTGGGTCGGCGCGGAGGTTCTGCAGCTTCACTTGCAGGCTGGTCACCTCCCACGGGTGCAACATGGCGTAATGCGCAAAGGCCTGCTCGACCTTGCGCCCGTCGAACTCCCGCTTTTCGAGTGAGGCGGCGACGCGTTCATCGAGCATCGCCTGCAGGCCGGCGCTCAACAGGCCGTCGTCCTGGACGAATTGCGCAAGCTTGCGCAGCGGTCCGGTTTCCGACGCCTTGAACGCGACCGCCACCTTGGTGCTGCTTGCGCCATTGGGCTTCAACTGCGCCTCGATCTGCCCGAGCAACACCCCGTCCATCCGCAACGACCAGCGCAGCGACTGGCCGGACTGGCCGGTCACCGATTCGGAGACCGCCGACTTGCGCATGCTGACCGAGCCGAGTTCGTCCGAAAAGCGCGTGGCGTGCAGCCGGGAATAGGCTTGGTCGATCCCGACTGCATAGACCGGGGTGTGATCCATCGCCGAATAACCGCCAGCAAGCGCGAGCGCGCCGGTGGAAGCAAAGATCAAGCTCTTCATCGCGTTGGGTCCCCCGGCCAAGTCGGATACCCATTATGGTCAGGCTGCTTAAGGAGCAGCTTCAACCGACGCTTAACAAGGCGAAAAGCGTAATTGCGCCGGTGCCCGCCACCGGTCGACGACGGCGGGCCTCGGCCACCGCGCAGCCTTACGCCGCCGCGGCATAGCTCCGGCGTTGTGGCGTCCCGTCGATGTCGAACTGCGCAGCGCGCCCGGCGAGGTCGGTCGCTTCGTTGCGCAGCTGCTGCGCGGCGGCGGAGGTCTCCTCGACCATCGCGGCATTCTGCTGGGTCGTGCTGTCCATGCCGCTGACGGCGATCACGATTTCCGAGATCGACATCGCCTGAACGCGGTTGTCGTCGACCAGCGATCCAACCAGCGTATCGACCTGGGTAAAGATGTCCGCGATCTGGACCAAAGCCCCATCGACATCGCCCACCGCGCCGACCGCATTGCCGACCTCTTCCTGAGTCACGGTCAGCTGGTCGCGGGCGCGCTTGGCTTCTTCCTCGGCGCGCATCGCGAGCGCGGAGACGAGGTCGGCGACCACCGCGAAGCCACGTCCCGCCTCGCCCGCACGGCCGGCCTCAACCGCCGCATTCATCGCGAGGACGCGCGTCTGGAACGCGATCTTGTCGAGCCCTTCGATCACATCGTCGATGCCCTTGGCGCATTCCGACACGCGGCGCATCGCCGTAACCGCGCCCGAAGCAACCTCGCGCCCACCCGCAACGCTGGTGTTGGCGCGCTTGGCACAGCTCAGCGTTTCGTCGGCAGAGGCGGCGCTGGCGCGCAGCCGCTCGTCGATCTGCGACAATGCAGCAGAGGTCTGCTCGAGGCTCGCCGCGCTGCTCTCGCTGCGGCTGGCCAGATCCTGCGCGGCGCGTGCGATCTCGGTCGACCCGGTCTGGATGCTCTCCGACCGTTCGACCACTGCGGCAATCAAGTCGCGCAGCGTGGTCGCGGTGGCGTTGAAATCGGTCTTGAGCTGCGCATAGGCCGGCGGGAAGTCGGCATCGATCCGCGCGACCAGCTTGCCTTCGCGCAGCGCGGCAAGGCCGGTGCCGATCGCGGCGGTGACCTGGCGCTGCTCCTGCGCGTTGCGCGCCTGCTCGCGTTCGCGCTCGGCGGCGGCGAGGCGGAAGACATCGGCCGCGCGGGCCAGCGTCCCGATCTCATCGGCGCGGTCGGTTTCGCCAACGGCCAGATCTTCGCCCTTGGCCAGCCGGTCGACCGTGTCGGACAGGCGACCAAGCGGCAGCCCGACAACGCGCTTCGACGCCATCCACAGCGCGCCGAGCGCGCCCGCCACCACCAGAATTGCGATGACGACCAGCATCCAGGTCAGGGCATTGGCAGGTGCGGTAATCGCCGCCTGCGGAATATCGACGATCACGGCCCAGCGATCGGCGATCCCGCTGACGGTCACCGGCACCGCGAACCGCGCCCACTGCGTGCCATCGGCGGCGACATGGGCAAAGCGCTGGGGCGTGCCCGTCTTGATCACCGCGTCGATCAGTTCCTTCTGACCTTCGTCATAGGGCTTCATCCGCATCTCTGCATTCTCATGCGCGATCCAGTTGCCGTCCTGCGCGATCAGGCGCACGCGGCCCGATCCCAGCGGCTTCTGCTTCATCAGGCCAGCGGACAGGTCATCCAGGCTGATGTCGAACCCCGACACGCCGACCACCTGATCACCGCGGCGCAGCGGGAAGGTGATGCTGAACATCAGCACCTGCTTGCCATCGACCGGATAGCTGTAGGGGAGGCTGAGCCGGCCGGCGCCGCGCTTGAGCCCCTGCGCATAATAATCCTTCTGCCAATCCTCGGGCGGGCTGGCATCCTGCGGGTTGATCTTGCCGGACTTGTCGCGGGTCAGATACGGCGCGAAGCCGCCCGCAACGTTATAGGCGGGGGTGCCGGCCAGTTCGGGGCGGTTATATTCGGGCTCCAGGATCGACCATGCGCCAAGCACGGTCGGCGCGGAGGCGAGGAAACCGCGCAGCTGGGATACCGTCCGATCGGGCGCGAAACCGTCCGCCGTCAGGTCGGTCGAGATCGACCGCGCCATCGCATGCGATGCCCCGACGATGCCGTTCACATCGGTCGCGATGTCGCTCGCATAGCGCTCTGCCGTCACCTCGGCGGTCTCGCTCGAACCGCGACCGACGACGGACGATGCCTGAAGCGTGACGATGGTAAACCCGATCGCGAGCAGCAGCGAGATCGCGGCGGCGCACAGCGCGACCAGCTTTCCGGCGACCGACAGACGGTCGAAGCGGCCGCGCACCGTGTTCGAACTGGCAAAAGTCGTGGCGAGGTAGGACAAGGAGTATCTCCTGGGCAGTATTCGCCCGCATTATAGGCCGGTGCGACCGTCGAAGGTCGGGCGCTGCGCGAATCTGTACCCTGACCTGACCCGCAGGACGCTTGTGTCGCGGCGCGCCTCCGCGCATGGAAATCCCATGGCCAGCGACTCTCCCCTCGATCAGTTCAAGTCCGTGCTTACCGGGACCGCGCGGGCGCTGTCGCATCAGGCGGAGCTGGAACTCGCCTTTACCGCCGACGCGCCGGCGCAATCGGGACGGCATATCAAGGTGCCGATGCCGGGCCGGAACCTGCCGCCCGAGCAGGTGGCGGAGGCGCGCGGTTTTGCCGATGGCTATGCGCTGCGGCTGCGGCTGCACGATGCCGCCACGCACCTGAAAGGCGCGCCCAAGGAGCCGGTTGCGCGCGCGGTGTTCGATGCGGTTGAAACCGCGCGTATCGAGGCGCTGGGATCGCGCGGCTTTGCCGGCATCGCCGACAATCTCGACCATGCGCTTGAAATGAAGATGCGGTCCGACCCGATCAGCCGGGCGCGGACGCGCGACGAAGTGCCGCTGTCGACCGCAGTCCAGCTGCTGGTGCGCGAACGGCTGACCGGGCGCGAATCGCCCGCCGCCGCCGCGCTCGGCCTGGGGCTCGTGCGTCATTGGATCGAGGACAAGGGCGGCGCGGACCTCGACGCGCTGGCGCTGGCGATCGACGATCAGGCGGCGTTCGCGCGGCTGGTTGGTAATCTGCTCGCCGATCTGGAGCTGACCGAGGGCGATCTGGTCCCCGACGAATCGCAGGATGGCGGCGGCGAGGACGAAGGCACCGACGAAGCCGAACAGGACGAGGCCGACGCCGGCGACGAGCCCGGCGACACCGGCGAGGGCGAGATCGACGCGCGCGGCGAACAGCGCGAGGGCGAGGGTGAGGACGGCCCGGAAACCGAGCAGGAACAGGGCGAGTTCGAGGACGGCGAGGGCGAGCCCGGCGATCCGGGGGATGAGGGGATGATGCCCGTGCGCCCCAACCGCCCGTGGTCCGATTTCCCGCCGCAGTTCGAATATGGCGCCTACACCAATCAATATGACGAGGTGATCGCCGCCACCGACCTGTGCGACGATGAGGAACTGACCCGGCTGCGCGCCTATCTCGACACGCAATTGTCGAACCTGCAGGGCGTGGTGACCAAGCTCGCCAACCGGCTGCAGCGCCGATTGATGGCGCAGCAGAATCGCAGCTGGGACTTCGATCAGGACGAAGGGCTGCTCGACGCCGCGCGGCTGGCGCGGGTGATCGTCAACCCGATGCAGTCGCTGTCGTACAAGGTCGAGAAGGACACCGAGTTCAAGGACACGGTGGTCACGCTGCTGATCGACAATTCGGGATCGATGCGCGGCCGCCCGATCAGCATCGCGGCGATCAGCGCCGACATCCTCGCCCGCACGCTCGAGCGCGTCGGCGTGAAGACCGAAATCCTCGGCTTCACCACCCGCGCATGGAAGGGTGGCCAGTCGCGCGAGAAGTGGCTCGGCGAAGGGCGTCCGGCGCAGCCCGGCCGCCTCAACGACGTCCGGCACATCGTCTACAAACAGGCCGACGAACCGTGGCGCCGCGCCAAGAAATCGCTCGGGCTTATGATGCGCGAAGGGCTGCTCAAGGAGAATATCGACGGCGAGGCGCTGTTGTGGGCGCACAGCCGGCTGATCGCGCGCAACGAGGATCGCAAGATCCTGATGGTGATCAGCGACGGCGCGCCGGTCGATGATTCGACGCTGAGCGTCAACAGCGGCTCCTATCTCGAGCGGCATCTGCGTCAGGTGATCGGGTGGATCGAAAGCAAGTCGCCGGTTGGCCTCGTCGCGATCGGCATCGGCCATGACGTGACCCGCTACTACAGCCGCGCGGTGACGATCATGGATGTCGAGCAGCTTGCCGGCACGATGATCGAGCAGCTGGCGTCGCTGTTCGACCTCGATGCCTGACGGACCCGGCGGCATCGCGCCGCCGCCGGGCGGGTTCTACCCGCCGGTCAAGCGATCGATGACGATCGCCGCGCATCCGACCTCGATCAGCCTTGAGCCCGTGTTCTGGGAGGCGCTGGAAGCGGCGGCGCAGGCACGCGGCCTGCCGCTCAGCGCACTCGTCGCGCAGGTCGATTATCTGCGCATTCAGGGCGATGATCCCCCCAACCTCGCCAGTGCGTTGCGCAGCTGGCTGCTGACTGACGCGACAAAGTTGCGACAATAATGAAAACGATTCGCATTAGTCTTGACTGTGCGAACGACTCTCAATAGCGAGCGCCCCAACGACACTGCAAAGGGGTTCCCATGACTCGCACCTCGCCGGACGGCCACCGCGCCGCGCCTGCTTTCCTCGCGCTCGCCGCGGTTGGTTTCGTCGCATCGGCGCCCGCCGCTTATGCCGCCGACCCCACCGATCCGGTGGCCGAGCAGGACCGCGCCGACGTGGTCGTCACTGGCCAGCAGGTGCGGTCGGAGCAGGAAAGCCCCAAGGCGACGCGTCCTGTGCGCGACACCCCGCAGACGGTCACAATCCTGACCAACAAGGTGATCGAGGAGCAGAATTTGCTCACCCTGCGCGACGTGCTGTCGACCGTCCCCGGCATCACCTTTGGCGCGGCCGAGGGCGGTATCGCGCCGAGCGACCAGATCACCCTGCGCGGCTATTCGGCATCGTCCGATATCACCACCGACGGCGTGCGCGACAGCGCGCCCTATTCGCGCAGCGACCCGTTCAACCTGGAACAGGTCGAGGTCACCAACGGCGCCAAGTCGGTCTATAACGGGTCGGGATCGGTCGGTGGGTCGATCAACATCGTGACCAAGCGTCCGCAGGCGGAAACGTCGATCGCGGTGCAGGGCGGAATCGGCACCGACGATTATTATCGCGGCACGATCGACGCCAATGTCCGCGCCAATGACCTGATCGCGGTGCGCCTCAACGCGATGGTCCATCAGAACGACGTGCCGGGCCGCGATGTCGAAAGCTTTGAGCGCTGGGGCGTTGCGCCCGCGGTGACGATCGGGGTCGATGGTCCGACCAGCCTGACGCTGCAATATCTGCATCAGGAAGAGACCAACGTCCCCCAGTACGGCGTGCCCTATTACAAGAACGGCGTGTCCAACGGCGCGCTGCCCGGCATCGATCGCAGCGACTATTTCGGCTACCGCAACATCGATACCCAGGAGATCACCGTCGATCAGGCGACGGCCACGGTCGCGCATGAATTCAGCGACAAGCTGTCGATCCGCAATCTGACCCGCTGGCAAAAGGTGCAGCAGCTGACGATCGTCGGCCCGCCGCAGGGGACGTTTTGCCTGACCGGCGGGGTCACGCCCGCCGGCGTCGCCTGCCCCGCGACCGTTCCCACCGGATATTATCTGATCGGCGGCCCGCGCGGGAACGTCCGCGATACGACCAGCGAGCTGATGTACAATCAGGTCGACCTGTCGGCGCAGTTCGCCACTGGCGCGGTCGAGCACAGCCTGGTCGTCGGCGCGTCGGCGGGGTGGGAGAAGTTCTTCCTCTCCACCGGCAACGTCTATCGCAACGCCGACGGCACCGTCGCCAACGCGACCTATCCGCTGATCAACTGGGCCAACCCGAACGACGTCGTCGCGGGTCCGGCGGGCTTCAATTACGGCAGCAACGTCTATACCGGCCCGGTCAACTTCTTCGAAAGCCAACGCCAGCGCGGCGAGGTGACCAACTATGCGGTGTACCTGTTCGACACGATGAAGCTCGGCAAGTTCGAGCTGAACGGCGGCGTCCGCTACGAGCGCAACGAGGGCAATTACCAGACCGACGTGGGCACCGCCGCAACCGTGACGACGCCGCAGGGCGCGATCGTCACCGGCACGCGCTTCCACAACGATGCCGACCTGTTCAGCTACCGCATCGGCCTCGTTTACAAGCCGGTCGAGGCGGTGACGCTCTACGCCGCCTATGGCAACGCCCAGACCCCGTCGCAGAGCGCGGTCAATGGCGGCTGCACCGCGCTGACCTGCAACGTCGATCCCGAAACCGCCAAGAATTACGAGATCGGCGCGAAGGCGGAAATCGGCCGTGCGCTGTTCAGCATCGCCGCGTTCCGCAACGAGCGCGACCAGTACAAGGTGCCGTCAAACGACCCGACCCTGCCCGACCAGCAGCTCGACGGCCATTCGCGCGTCGATGGCATCGCGGTCAGTGCGACCGGCAACATCACCCCGGCCTGGTCGATCACCGCGAACTACACCTATCTGGAGCCGAAGCTGATCCAGTCGGTGTCGGACCGCTGCTTGGCCAATCCCGGTCCGGTGGCTGCGGTTCCGCCTGCGACCACCCCGACCAATCCGTGCGGCAACAACAGCGCGGTGCTCGATCCGGCTGCGGGTGCCGAATTGCAGAACGTGCCCAACCATTCGGGCAGCCTGTACACCACCTATACCTTCCCGTTCGGCCTGAAGATCGGGTACGGCGTGACCTATCAGGGCAGCTTCGCGCTGAACCTCCCTGCGCTGGCGAGCCCGTTGGTGGCGGGGAGCACGGCGATCACGCCGGTCTATCGCGCGGACGATTATCTCGTCCACAACGCGTCGATCTCCTACGACATCACCCGCGACCTCAGCGTGCTGGTGAACGTCAAGAACATCACCAACGAACTCTACTACACCCGCATCCGCAACAATGGCTGGGCCACGCCCGGCGATGCGCGCTCGGCGGTGCTGACCGTCGGCTACCGCTTCTAAGGGTTAAAGGGGGAGGAGCGGGTGACGGCAATCCCTGTCCCCCCGCTATCATCCGCTCCGACCCCCCTTTAGAAGGCACCTTTATGCTGATCGCGATTCCCGACCTGCTCGACCCCGCCACGCTCGCCGACCTGCGCGCGACGATCGATGCGGCGGAGTGGATCGACGGTAACGCGACCTCCGGCCACCAGTCGGCGCTCGCCAAGCAGAATGAGCAACTCCCCGAGGACAGCGCGGCGGCAAAGGCGGGGGGGAAGGTGATCCTCGACGCGCTGGGCCGCTCCCCGCTGTTCTTCGCCGCCGCGCTGCCGCTCAAGGTCTTCCCGCCGCTGTTCAACCGCTACGGCGTCGGCCAGACCTTTGGCGTGCATGTCGACAGCGCGATCCGCATCCAGCGCGGCACCGACTTCCGCATCCGCAGCGACCTGTCGATGACCGTCTTCCTCGAAGATCCCGCGGCCTATGACGGCGGCGAACTGGTGATCGAGGATCAGTTCGGCGTGCAGCGGGTCAAGCTCCCCGCCGGCCACGCGATCCTCTACCCCTCATCCAGCCTGCACAAGGTCGAGCCGGTAACGCGCGGCCGCCGCGTCGCCTCCTTCTTCTGGCTCCAGTCGATGGTCCGCGACGATGGCGCCCGGCGCGTCCTGTTCGACCTCGACCAGAGCGTCCAGCGGCTGACCGGGCAATTGGGCGGCACGGACCGCAGCGTGATCGAGCTGACCGGGGTGTACCACAACCTCCTGCGCCGCTGGGCGGACGCTTAACTTCATCGTCGGCCCGGGCTTGACCCGGGCCAAGGCTTCTTCTCCCCAGCGTCGGATCAAGGCAGCCCCGGCCCGGGTCAAGCCCGGGCAGACGAAGGGGCTTTAGTCCAGCATCGCCTTCAACCCACTCGACAGCCACTCACCTTCACCCCGCACCACCAGCTGCGCCGCCAGCCCCTCACGCTCGGCCAGCGCCATCGCCGCCTCGGGCTCCAGCACCGTCAACGCACTGGCCCAGCCATCGGCGTGGCAGCAATCGGCGTGGACCACGGTAACGCTCGCGGTGCCATGCGCGATCGGGCGGCCGGTGCGCGGGTCGATGCTGTGGCTGCCCGCTGCCGAGGTGCGCCGATAGTCGCCCGAGGTCGCCACCGCCATATCATGCAGCGCGATCCGCAGCGGGGCGAGCGCGACGCCCGGCGGCGGCTCGACATCGACCCACCACGGCTGGCCATCGGGCTGGATCCCCGCGCCAACCAACTCGCCGCCAATCTCGACGAGGAAATCGGCGCAACCCATCGCCCGCAGCTTCGCCGCCACCGCATCGACGGCATAGCCCTTGGCGATCCCTGAAAGGTCCAGCCGCGCCGCGCGCGTGCGGCGCAGGCGGAGCAGCGGCGCGTCGAGTTCGATCGCGCCCAATCCGACCGCAACCCGGGCAGCGTCGATCTCGGCATCGCTCGGCACATCGCCACGCGGTCCCGGCGGACCAAAGCCCCAAAGATCGACCAGCGCGCCCATCGCCGGATCGAACGCCCCGCCCGATCGCGTCGCGATGTCGAGCGCGACGCCTATGACGTGCACGAACTCCGGTGCAATCCCGTGCCATCCGCCGGGCGCAGCGGCGTTGATCTGGCTGAGCTGCGAGCAGCGCTCCCAATGGCTCATCTGCGCGATGAGGTGCGCCAGCGCGCCCGCAATCGCCGCCTGAACGCCGGGGGGCGGCGCAACGATCTGCGCCGACCAGCGCGTCCCCATCGTGTCCCCGCCGAACCGCTCGACACGCGCATGCGCCCGCCGCCGGTGAAAGGCAGCGGGCGACAGCGTCGCGGGAACGGCGATGCGGGGCTCGGGCGTCAGGGCGCCATCACCTCGACCGTCGTGACATAGCTCGCCCGGCGCGCGCCGGGGGCGGGCGGGGCGCCTTCCTCACGCTCGGCGCGCGGGGTGGTGACGTTGATCCAGGTCATGCCCGGATCGGTCCATTTGATCGTGACCTTGCCATCCGCGCCGGTCTTCAGATCCTGCTGATGCAACTGGTCGCGATAGCGGATGCCGCCGGGGATCACCGTGACCGCCAGACCCGGCGTCGGTTTGCCGTCGAGCAGGAACTGGAAGGTCGCATCTTCGCCCATGATCAGGTCGTTGGGATGCGTCACCGGCACCAGTTCGATGCCCTTGCCGACCGTCTTGAACACGGTGGTTGTCGGCTCGCCCGCGGTCACGAAAATCTCGTTGCGGTTGCTGTTGATCGACGTGCGGACATCGGTCGCGCCCGCCGGGATCACGCTTGCCAGCTTGTCGGCGGTGGTGCCGCGCGGGATGCGCACTTCTTCGCCGTTCAGCTTGTACGATCCCATCACGCCCTCGCTGGCGTAGAAGATCTTGTAGGTGCCGCGCTGCTGGATCTGCACGTCGAGCGTGGTGCGATAGCGCCCGGTCGCCTTGTTCTTGACCTCACCCGGCGTGCCATCGGGCAGCATCACCGCGATGTCGGCGCGCAGCGGCTGATGCTCGAAATAGAACAGGTCGTTGGACACGGCGGCATCGACCGTCACCCACACGTCTGCGCCCTCGCCCGAGACGACGGTCATCGACGGGAGCATCCACTGGCGGTGCGCCTGAACGCTGGCGGGAATGGCGACCGCAGCGACGGCGGTGGCGATGAGGATATTGCGGAACTTCATAGTCAGGCCCTTTTGCTTGGTTGCGGCACCGGCCCGCTCCCCCACCCGGCCACCCAACGACAGTGTATTCTATGGGTGGCCGGGTGGGGGAGCGGGCCGGTGCCGCACCAATCAAAAGCTCAGAATCTTCGCCAGATCGCGCCAGCGGCCCAGCCAAAGCCGATCGAGAGCAGTACCGCCGCGATACCGTAGAGGATCGCGTGATGCTCGGCGGCGCGCGCGACCCAGCGTTCGAACCCCGATTTGCGGATGTCGATCTCCCGCACCGCCGCCGCCAGCACGCGGCCGTCGCGGATCAGGAAGGTTTCGGCGGTGAAGCGCCCGACGGGCACGCGCGCAGGGATCTGGATGCGGCCGCGATAGAGGACATTGTCGGTGATCTCGACCGTGCCGGGTGCCTCGTAATACAGGCCGGCGCGGCGCTTGAGGTCGACAAGGCCCGCGTCGAAGCGCGACTGGACCGCTGGCGTGTCGCCCGATGCGGGAGAGAGCTGGAGGCTGTCGAGCCCGAGTTCGTAGATCGCGCGGGTGCGCGCATCGACGATGCGCTTGATCGGGCGCGACGAGGCAATGGCGTAGAAGGACGGGGCGGAGCGGTAACGGGTGCGGTCGGCATTGACCCAGATGCCGGCCACCCGCTGCTTTTCGCGCACCAGCACCGATTCGGTCGGCCCCTTGACCACCACCACGATGTCGGTGGGCGGATCGCCGGGGCGCGGCGCGGTGTTGCCCGGCTGAACGATCGCGCCGAACAGCAGCAGCTCCGCGCCGGTGAAGGAGTAGATGATCTCGATCTCGCGCTGCGACACGTCGGGGACCAGGATCGGCTTGGCCTGACCCAGCAACAGCGGCGCAGCGAGCGCGAGGAGGAGCGTGCCGACCCTCATCCCAACTCGACCGAGTAGATTTCGTCGGGCTGCCACGCGAGGCCGAGTACCATGCGCAGCGCGACGAGCAGCACCATCACGCCAAGCGCGAGGCGCAGATATTCCGGGCGCGCGCGGGCGGCGAAGCGCGCGCCGAGCTGTGCCCCGACCACCGATCCCAGCAACAGCAACGCGGCGAGCACGATGTCGACCGCCTTTGTCGTCACCGAATGCACCATCGTTGCCGCCGCGCTGACGAACAGGATCTGGAACAGCGAGGTGCCGACCACGACCTGCGCCGGCATGCCGAGCAGGTAGAGCATGGCGGGGATCAGGATGAAGCCGCCGCCAACGCCGAGGAGCATCGTCAAAATGCCGGTGGCAAAGCCGAGCAGGAGCGGCGCGAGCGGCGAGATGTAGAGCCCCGAGCGGTAGAAGCGCCAGCGCAGCGGGAGTGCGGCGACCATCGGGTGATGCCGCCGCCGCCGCGCCCGCGTCGTGGCACCAGTCCGCGCCGACCGGATCGCGCCCAGCGATTCGGACAGCATCAGCCAGCCGATCGACCCGAGCATCACGACGTAGAGCAGGGCGATCACCGTATCGATCTGCCCGCTCGCCTGGAGCAGGCGGAACAGCAACGCCCCCGCGCCCGATCCGAGCACGCCGCCGGCGATCAGCACATAGGCCATGTGCACATCGACGCCGTTGCGGCGGAAATGCGCGAATACGCCCGATACGCTTGCACCCGTCACCTGGCTCGCCGCCGAGGCCGCTGCGACGGTGGGCGGGATGCCATAGACGATCAGCAACGGCGTGGTCAGGAAGCCGCCGCCCACCCCGAACATCCCCGACAACAGCCCGACGCCCAGCCCCAGCAACACGATGACAAGCGCGTTGACCGAAAGACTGGCGATGGGGAGGTAAAGGTCCATGAGCGCCTTGGTTGGGAAGTCCAGCTGCGCTGAACCGATGGCGTGTTGAAGCGACCCTAGCCCCTCAGGCGCCGGTTCGGAAGGCGGTGCGGGTCAGAAATCCGCGCCCAGCGTCAGCGCTGGCCCCGATCCGGGTCGCGCATCGCCAGCGACCCGCTCGCGCCAGTCGATGGCGATGCGCAGCGACTGCCCCGACACGGGCAGGGTCGTCACGGCAGTCGGGCCGAGATCGACACGTGCCGCCTCGCGCTGCGCTGCGCCCCACGCGCCTGCGCCGAGCGCCAGCCGGGCCTCGCCCATCGCGGCGACGGGGCGCGTGATTCGCAACGCGCCGTCAGCGAACAGCTCGACCCGTGCGCGTTTGACCGCGCCTGCTCGGCCATAGCCTTCAAGTTCGAAGGCGAAGGGCAGGTCGATGCCGGCAACTCCACCGACGACAGCGACTGCCGGGCCGGACTTGCCGCCGTCGAGCGCGAAGCGTTGTTCGGCGAGGAAGCGCATCGGCGCGCGCCACGGGCGCCATTCGACCCCCAGCGCCAACTCGCGTCCGGTGCCCGTCAGTGGCGCGCTCGCCCGCGCATAGAGTGCCAGCCGGCCGCGCCGGTCGAGCGTGCGCGCGACGCGCAGCCCGGCCTGATCGCCGCCCAGCATCGTCCCGCCCGTCCCCGCGCCCCGGCGGGTGGCGAACCATGCGCTTGCCTGCCAGCGGTCGGGCGTAGCGCGGGGCGCGAGCATCGCGGGCGGGGCGGGGATGCGCGGCAGCTGCTCGACGCTGCCCGCGCCGACCTGTTCGGGGCCGAAGGTGACGAGGTTGAGCAGCGCGAGGCTCGCCTGCGGCTGAGCGATGTCAGGGGCAGGGAGGGACGCTGTGGGAACACTGATTGCAGGCCGCGCGGCGCCGCGCGGTTCGAGCCGCGCGATGGGCAGGGTCGCCCGCCGGGGCGCGGGCGCAGCCTCGGCAGGGCGCAGCGGCATCGCGGCCTCGATCGCTTCGGGCAGCGTTGCGCCTTCGGGCCAGAGCAGTACGACCCGCATCGCCGCCCACCCGACCGCGACCGTCGCGACGAAGCGGAGCGGGCGCCCGCGCGGGTGGGTCGCGTCGGTCACGCGGCGTCCTCACGCGATTCGGGGAAATGATGGGCGGTCTTGTCCCAGCGCGCCGCAGCGCCCCGGAGCGTCGGCCAGTAGATCACGATCGCGCGCCGCGCGGCGAACAGCGCGACATAGTTTGCGACCAGAACGCGCGGCACGGCCAGCGCGGCCTGAACCGGGCCGTGTGCCGCACCGGTGAACGCCACCCGCATCGCCACCCGCCAGCCGAGCAACACGGCGTTGAAGCCGAGCAGCTGCGCTATCGGTCCCTCGATCGCGGGCATCGGCGCACCGGTCAGCCGGTGGCCGACCAACGACGCGCCCCAGGCGAGCAAGCCGAGATAGGCGATGGCGAGCACCGGAATCGCCAGCGTCGCGCGCCGGTCGCGCATCCGCATCCAATGCTCACCGATCGATCCGCCGCGCTGCCACCCGACCCGGTCCCATCCGGCGAGCGCGATGCCGGTCAGCCAGCGCGCCTTTTGCCGTACCGCTGCGGGCAGGCTGGCCGGGAAATAGGCGCGCACCGCGACCAACGCTCCGGAAGCGTCGCGCGCGCGGACGAAGCGGGTGCGCCCGCCCAGCGCGGCGACGGTGAGGCCCAGCTCATAATACTCGGTCAGGCTGGCGGCGTCGAACGGTTGACCCCCACGGCTGTCGGCGATGCGGCCGAGCATCTCCCGCCGGATCGCACAGCCCACTCCGGCGAACGGGATCGCGGCGCCGAGCGCTTCGCGGACGATCAGGTTTTTGCCGTGGCTCTCTGCGAATTCGTCCAAATAGTGCCCGGCGACCAGAGGCGAGCGCGCGTCGGCCAGTGGCTGGACCGGCAGTTGCACCGCGTCATGGTCGCTGAGCCAAGCCGCGAACACCGCGAGTTCGAGTGGGTGGACCAGATCTTCGGCATCGTGCAGCACTACCGCCGCACACGGCTCGCCCGCAGCTTCATCGCGCAGCAGCGCACGCCACAGGGCATTGAGGCAATCGGCCTTGGTCGTCGGCCCCGGCACCGGCCCGATCACCAGCCGCACGCGCGGGTCGGTGGCCGCCACCTCTGCCACCGCCGCGATCGTCGCCGGATCATTGGGGTAGGTGCCGACATAAATGCGGTAATCGACGGAGGCTTAGCGGGCGAGGGTCGCGCGCAGCATCGGCGCGATCACCGCGGCCTCGTCCCATGCCGGAATGAACAAAGCCATCGGGATGGGCGAGGCGGTGAGGCTGCGCGGCAGGTCGCGGCGCAACCAGCTGCGGAGGCGCGCGATGCCATAGGCCAGATCGACCAGCAGGTCGTCGATGCCGCCGATCAGGAAGCCGATCGCCGCAAACAGCATCGCTTCACGCGCGATACCGTCGATGACGAACAGGATCGTCGCGCTCGCTTCCAACCCGACTCCCCCCGATTCGGACGCGACACTGTCCGATTCGGATCATCGTCAATCAAGCGCAAACTCAAGTGCTTGAGCCATAGTGGAGCAATGATTCGTACTGAAACGCGAAAAGGCCGCCGCCCGGTGGGGCCGCGGCCTTTCGTCAGACAGTGATCACGATGGCCTTAGCCGTCGTAATCGGCGCCCAGATTCTGGTTGCGCGGCGGCGCAGCGGCGGTGAGGCGAAGCGCCTCGGCCGATGCGGCGAGGCTGCCGACGTCATCGGGTGCTTCCTCGTCGTCAATCTGCACGCGCTGCAGGCTGCCGACCAGCGATTCTTCGAGATTGTCCGGACGGACGGTTTCTTCTGCGATCTCGCGCAGGGCGACGACCGGATTCTTGTCGCGGTCGCGATCGATGGTCAGCTCCGCACCGCCGGAAATCTGGCGCGCGCGCTGAGCCGCGAGCAACACGAGATCGAAACGGTTGGAGACCTTGTCGACGCAATCCTCGACAGTGACGCGCGCCATGGAACGCTTCCTTTGGGCAGGGATACAGGAAAGGGGGCCAACTAGGCCAAGCGTGGCGGCGAGTCAAGGAAATCGCCGATCGCGCGCGGGACTGGCGCGGCGGGGGCAAAGCGTGCAATCCCGGCGCGATGGAGCTGGCCACCGATCCACCGCCCGGGTTCGCCGCGGGTCTGCCCCCCGAACGGCCGCCCCAGCCGGTCTTCGCCATCGCGGGCAATCGCCTGCAATTGCTCGATACCGGCCCGCGCCGGCTCGACGCGCTGCTGGGACTGATCGCGGGCGCGCAGACCTCGCTGCGGCTACTCTATTATATCTACACCGACGATGCGGTGGGCGCGCGGGTGCGCGACGCGATGATCGCGGCGGTGGAGCGCGGGGTCGAGGTGACGTTGATCGTCGATGGCCTCGGCAGCGACCCGGCCTATGACGGCGACTTCTTTGCGCCGCTGCGCGAAGCCGGCGGGCGGGTGTGTTTCTTCGAGCCGCGGCTGGGGCGGCGCTATTTGTTGCGCAACCATCAGAAGATTGCGCTGGCCGATGGCGAGGGCGATCACGCGCGGATCATCATCGGCGGCTTCAACATCCAAGACGATTATTTCGGCGCGCCGGGCAGCGACGGGTGGCGCGACCTGGGGCTGGTGGTCGAGGGGCCGGCGGCGGCGCGGATGACCGGCTATTTCGACGCGCTATGGCGCTGGGCGAAGCGGCCGCGCGCGCCGTTGCGGGCACTGCGCCGCGCGCTCAAGCAATGGAGCGAGCCGGAGGGGGAGCTGCGCTGGCTGCTCGGCGGGCCGACGCGGCGGCTGAGCCCTTGGGCGCGCGCGGTGCGCCGGGACCTGAAGGGCGCGCGCACGATCGACATTCTTGCCGCCTATTTCTTCCCCAGCCCGGCGATGCTGCTGCGCCTCGGCCGCGCGGCGCGGCGCGGGGGGAAGGTGCGCGTGGTGGTGCCGTCGATCACTGACAACCACCTGACGCTGCACGCCGCGCGCTTTACCTATCGCGGGCTGCTCAGGCGGGGCGTGCGGGTGTTCGAATATCTGCCGACCAAGCTGCACACCAAATTGTTCGTGATCGACGACAAGGTGCAGATCGGATCGGCCAATTTCGACATGCGCAGCCTGTTCCTGAATCTGGAAGTGATGCTGCGGATCGATGACGCTGCGTTCGCTGCGCATGTCCGCACCTATGTCGATGCGGAGGTCGCGCGGTCGCTGGAAGTGACGCGGGCGCTGCATCGGGAGCGCACCGGGTTCTGGACGCGGATGATGCAGGCCGCGGTCTATTTCGTCGTCGGCGTGCTCGATTATCGCGTGACGCGGTCGCTCAATATCACGCGGGAGGATTGAGGGTCGGGAAAATCCTCCCCCTTGCGGGGGAGGATCAATCGATCACTTCACCGCGGCGAGGTCCTTCTCGACCTTGGCGAGCACTTCGGGGGTCAGCTTGTCGGCGGCATAGGTCTTGAGCTGGTTGAGGCTCATGGTCTTGAACATCTCATAGCTCTCATGCGTCGAAACGCCGGGCAGCGCGGTGTCGAACGCCGCCTTTGCCGCCGGATCGGCGACGATGTCCTGAATCGGCGTGTCGAGGTTGAACTTGGCAGCAGCGGCAGCTGGCGCGGTCGCCGGAGCCGTCTGGGCGAACGAAGCGGGGGCGAGCGGCAGGGCCGACACGGCGACGGCAAGCAACAGGGTCTTCATCGAAACATTCCCTCCCACGGCGCGCGCGAATCGCGGGCCGACGTCTTGTTATACGTGTTTTCAGCTTCGCTGAAGCGACACCGGCCCGCTCCCCCACCCGGCCACCCATTTACGATACCTTGTGGGTGGCCGGGTGGGGGAGCGGGCCGGTGCCGCGCGCCAGCCAAGAACGCCGCGAGGGGGAACGGGCTGGCGGAACCGTTGGCGCGACGCCATGTTGAGCGTGCCATGCGCGCCTTTGCCGACCTTCTCGACCGGCTGATCTACACGCGGTCGCGCAATGCGAAGCTGCGGCTGATCGGCGCGTGGCTGCGTGAGACGCCCGACCCGGATCGCGGCTGGGGGTTGGCGGCACTGACCGGCACGCTCGACCTGCCGGCGGTCAAGCCCGCGACGATCCGCGCGCTGGTGGGCGAGCGGGTCGATCCGGTGCTGTTCCAGCTGAGCCGCGATTTCGTGGGCGATACCGCCGAGACTGTGGCGCTGATCTGGCCCGAGCCCTCCGTACCGCCGCCCGAATCCGAGCCGCTGACGCTCGGCGCAGTGGTCGATCGGCTGGCCAGCCTGACGCGCTCCGATGCGCCGGCTGCGTTGGGGGCGATGCTCGACCGGCTTGCGGCCGACGAGCGCTATGCATTGCTCAAGCTCGCCACCGGGGGTCTGCGCGTCGGGGTGTCGGCGCGGCTGGCCAAGACCGCGTTTGCCGAAGCGTTCGGGGTCGAGGTCGATGCGGTGGAGGAGGTGTGGCACGGCCTGACGCCGCCCTATGCGCCGCTGTTCGACTGGGGCGAGGGGCGCGGGCCGCAGCCGACCACGACCGATGTGCCGGTGTTCCGCCCGTTCATGCTCGCGCACCCGCTGGAGGAGACGCAGGTCGACCTGAAGGACTATGCCGCCGAGTGGAAATGGGACGGCATCCGCGTCCAGATCGTCCATGTCGCGGGCGAGACGCGGCTCTACAGCCGGGCCGGGGACGACATTACCGCGAGCTTTCCCGATGTCGCTTCGGCGTTCGCGACGCCGGGCGTGCTCGATGGCGAATTGCTGGTGCGGGGCGAAGCGCAGGGCGGCGAGGCGGGGAGCTTCAATGCGCTGCAGCAGCGGCTTGGGCGCAAGGTGGTGTCGGCCAAGACGCTGGCAGAGTTTCCGGCGTTCGTGCGGCTCTACGATCTGTTGTTCGATGGGCTCGAGGATCTACGCGAGCTGCCCTGGCATGCCCGGCGCGTGCGGCTGGAGGCGTTCGCCGCGCCGCTCGACCCGGAGCGGTTTGACGTGTCGGCATTGATTGCGGCGGAGGATTTCGCGGCGCTCGAGGAACTGCGCGCGGGTGCCCGCGACGCGGCGATCGAGGGCGTGATGCTCAAGCGGCGCGACGCACCCTATGTCGCGGGGCGGCGCGTCGGGCTGTGGTATAAATGGAAGCGCGACCCGCTGAATGCCGATTGCGTGCTGATGTATGCGCAGCGTGGGAGCGGGAAGCGGTCATCCTTCTACTCCGATTTCACCTTTGGCGCATGGACCGAGGCGGGCGAGTTGCTGCCGGTGGGCAAGGCCTATTTCGGATTTACGGACGAAGAGCTGAAATGGCTCGACCGCTTTGTGCGCAACCATACCACCGCGCGGTTTGGGCCGGTGCGTGAGGTGGAAAAGACGCTGGTGCTGGAGGTCGCGTTCGATTCGATCCACGCATCGAAGCGCCACAAATCGGGCCTCGCGATGCGCTTCCCGCGGATCTCGCGGATACGGACGGATAAGCCTGCGCACGAGGCGGATACGATCGCCGGGCTGGAGCGGCTCGCTACTTAGGGACGTTCGCCTCAAGCTCGTCGAGCCACGGCCCCGCCACTCCGTCCGACGGCGCGCGCCAGTCGCCGCGCGGGGACAGCGCGCCGCCCGCCGAGACTTTCGGCCCGTTGGGGATCGCGCTGCGCTTGAACTGGCTCTGCGCGAAGAAGCGGATCAGGAATTTCTCCAGCCAGTGGCGGATCGTCGGCAGGTCATAGGCGACGCGCTGATGCGGCGGTACGCCCAGCGGCCATTCGCCCGCTTCCGCGTCGCGCCACGCATGCCACGCCAGAAACGCAATCTTCGACGGCGCGAGACCGTGGCGCACGACATAGTGCACGAAGAAATCGTTGAGCGCATACGGCCCGATCTTCGCCTCGGTGCTCTGCATCGCGCCGCTGGCGTCGGCGGGGACCAGCTCGGGCGAGATTTCCTGCGCTAAAATCGATTCCAGCACCGCATCGGTGTCGGCGTCGAACTGGTTCGTGGCGACGCACCAGCGGATCAGGAACTGGATCAGCGTCTTGGGCACGCCAGCGTTGACCGCATAATGCGACATGTGATCGCCGACGCCATAGGTGCACCAGCCCAGCGCGAGTTCGGACAGGTCGCCGGTCCCGACGACGAACCCGCCGCGCTGATTGGCAAGGCGGAAGAGATAGTCGGTGCGGAGTCCGGCCTGAACATTCTCGAACGTCACGTCATAGACCGGCTCACCATCGGCATAGGGGTGGCCCATGTCGGTCAGCATCTGGCGCGCGGCGGGACGGATATCGAGTTCTTCGGCGGTGATGCCCAGCGCCTTCATCAGCGCCCAGGCATTGGCCTTGCTCCCTTCGCCGGTGGCAAAGCCCGGCATGGTGAAGCCGAGAATGTCGCTGCGCGGCCGCCCGAGCCGGTCCATCGCCTTGGCCGCGACGATCAGCGCATGGGTCGAATCGAGCCCGCCGGAGATGCCGATGACCAGCCTGGTCAGGCCGGTGGAGGTGATCCGCTTGCGCAGCCCCTCGACCTGAATGTTGAAGGCTTCGTAGCAATCTTCGTCGAGCCGTTCCGCCCTGTCGGGAACGAACGGAAACCGGTCGATCGCGCGGTGCAGCCCGATATCGGCCATGGCGGGCTGATGGTCGAACGCGATGCGGCGGAAGCGCTGTTCGGGGTGGCCGGCGGCGGTGGCAGTGTCGTTGAACGTGCCAAAGCGCATCCGCTCCTGACGCAGCCGCGCGACGTCGATGTCGGCGGTGATCAGCTCGTCCTCAAGGTCGAAGCGGCCGGATTGCGCGAGTAGTTCGCCCAGCTCATGGATCAGGCTCTGCCCGTCCCAGGCGAGGTCGGTGGTGCTCTCGCCGGGACCGGAGGCCGAGAAGATATAGGCCGATGCCGTGCGGCTGGATTGCGCCGCGCACAGCATCGCCCGCTCACGCGCCTTGCCGATGACGATGTTGCTGGCCGACAGGTTGCACAGGATCGTCGCCCCGGCGAGCGCCCCAAAGGTTGAGGGCGGCAGCGGCCCCCAGAAATCCTCGCAGATCTCGGCATGGAACACGAAATCGGGCAGGTCGCTGGCGGCGAAGATCAGGTCGGTGCCGAACGGCGCGTCCTGCCCAGCGACGGTGATCGTGCCCGACAGGCCGATGCCAGAGGCGAACCAGCGCTTTTCATAATATTCGCGGTAGTTGGGGAAATAGCTTTTGGGGACGACGCCCAGCACCCGGCCGCGTGCGATCACCACCGCGCAATTATACAGCCGCCCGTTGCGCTCCAGCGCCGCGCCGACCAGCAGCACCGGCTTGAGCTTCGCGCTCGCCGCGATCAGATCGGTCAGCCCCTGCGCTGTCGCGCGCAGCACCGCATCCTGCAGGTGCAGATCGTCGATCGCATAGCCGGTGATGCCGAGTTCGGGGAAGACCAGCAGGTCCGCGCCCGCCGCATCGCCCTGTTTCGCCAGCGCGATATGCGACGCGGTGTTGGCGACGATATCGCCTGCGCTTGCGCTGGGGGTGCAGGCACCGACGCGCACGAACCCATGCGCGTGGATCGAGAGGAACCGCTGTTTGTCCTTCATGGATCGCTGGTAGCGCAGCCCAGCGCTCCGCGCCACTTACACCTTGGTGGCGTAGATCATCCGGCCTTCGCCGAGCATCGCGAACAGCGTGTCGAGGTCGCGCTCACCCACCGCGAAACAGCCCTGGCTGCGGCCGAGCTTGCCGTGCTTGGCGATCATGTCGGGGTTCGAATACCAGGCGCCATGGATCACGATCGCGCGGTCGAGTGCGTTATAGTTGGTCGGGTCGAGCCCGATCAGCCGCTGTGACAGCTGGTGCTTGCCGACATAATAGTTGGCGGCGAGGAACGCGCCTTCGCTGGTCGCTTCGGAATTCACTTCGTTCGAGAAGCGCTGGAGCATGCCGGTATGGTCGGGGTCTGAGCCGATGCCGTGCGACACCAGCATCTGCCGCGTCGCGCCACCCTGCAGATCGACGAAGTGGAAGCGCAGCCGCGAGGAGGGGAGCGAGAAATCGGCGATCGCGATCCGGTCCTGCTGGCGGATGCGGCTCGAATGGCGCTGGAGCGCGGCGACCGCGCGCTCGAACAGCTCCGGGCGAATGCCGCGCGGGGCGCTCGCGACGGTGCGCGGTGCGGCGGGCAGCGGCGTGGCGACCGGCGGCGGCGGGACCGGCACCGGTGCGGCGGGGAGTGCCGCCGTGGTCACGCTGCGCGCGGCGCAACCGGCGAGCAGCCCCGTGCCGGCGATCATGCCGGCGGTCTTCAGGAAAGCACGGCGCGAAGCCGCAGCGTCGATCATCTTGGTCATGCGTCCTCTGTGCCCCCACAAACTTCGCCCATCGAAGCGCGACTATAGCAAAGGTCGCGGCTGATTCGTCCTAAGGGAGTCCACAGTTCCGCGTCGGTTCGCCGCAGCGTTGAACCGCCCTGTCGAGAGCTGTCCCGAATCGAGCAATTTGGCGTTTTCGCTTTGCGGTCACGGAAATCGCATGGCACCACCTTGCTCTGGCCTGCGTTAACCATAGATAATGGGGGCGGTCGCCCGCGTAACGATGGAGTGTAGGAATGAGGTCTGCGGCAGCGCGGACGATGCGGGCGGTGGCGATCGGGCTGGCCATGGCGCTGGCGGTCCCCGCCGTGGCTCAGCAAGTACCGGTAAACGGCGCCGACGAGATCCTGCTGCGCAATGGCCAGTGGACCTGGATCGAGGACGTGGCCTATCAGGCTGCGGGCGGCGCGTCGGGGGTCACTATCCTCATCAGCATTCCGGGGCAGGTCGCCTATGTCTATCGCGACGGCGTGCTGATCGCGGCATCGACCGTATCGACCGGCAAGCCGGGCAAGACCACGCCTGCGGGTGACTTCACGATCCTGCAAAAGCGGGTGCATCACCGCTCCAACCTCTACAGCAATGCGCCGATGCCGTTCATGCAGCGGCTGACCTGGGACGGCATCGCGCTCCATGCCGGCGCGTTGCCGGGCTACCCCGCCTCGCATGGCTGCATCCGCTTTCCGCGTGAGTTCGCACGGCGGTTGTTCGGGATTACCGCGCTCGGCACGGCGGTGTCGGTGGTGAATTACGAAATCGTCGACCCGCGCGTCCGCCGCGGCGCGCCGCGCCTGCCGCCGCAGCAGATGGCGAAGCGCGCCGATCCGCCGTTCCTGCGCGCCGATCTCGCCGCGTTCCGCACGGGTGACTATGATGTGGTGACGTCGAGCAACGACGTGATCATCCCGGTATCGACCGGCGCGCAGTCGGTTTCGCCCGAAGGCGTGGTGTTCGCGCCGATGGAGCCGGTGGTGCAGAAGACGGGCCGGCGACGGCGGTGACGGATTATGCGGACTCAGCGGGTCCGGTATAATTCACCGGCGCCACGGTCCACGCAAATGGCCGCAGCGGTCCGCCGAGTGCTTCGACCAGTGCATCTTCGATCCGCCGCCGGCTCTCCGCCGCGATCGCCTTGCGGCCGGGGAAGTCATGCGGGTCGAACGGGTCGAGATACTGGATGCGCAGCGGGAAGCTGCCCTTGCGCGACAGGACGCGGCGGGCATTGTTGATCCCGCCCTCTTCGCCGACCCAGCCAATTTCTTCGCCCACTGTGCCGTAGTCGAGCAGCACCGGCTGAACCATCACGCCCGGCGGCGGCGGTTCGAGCACGCGCAACATCGGCGTCTTGAACGGCAACAGCGACTTGCCGTCGGTGGTCGTGCCCTCGGGAAACACGGTGATCGCCCAGTTTTCGGTGAGCGCGTCGCGCAGCGCGTTGATCTGTTCGGCAACGCCCATGCGGTTTTCGCGCTTCACATAGACGGTGCGGTTGAGCCCGGCGAGCCAGCCCACCACCGGCGCCGCGCCAATCTCTGCCTTGGCGACGAAGGCGGTGCCGCTCGCCCCGCCTGATGCGAGAATGTCGATCCACGACAGATGATTGGAAACGTAAAAAACATCGCGGCGCAGCGGCGTGCCGATCACCTCGACCCGGGCCCCGGCAATGCGTCCCGCGCGGCGCAGGAACCAGCGCGGCCAGGGAGACGAAAGGCGCAGCAGCCGCCACAGATAATGCATCGGCACATGAGTCAGCACCGCGAGCAGCAGCAGCCCGACCCTGCGCCAGAAGCGAAAGCTCTCCGCCGGGGTCAGCTTCGTGGGCAGCCCAAGGGCGGCGTCGCGGCGCCGCGGATCGACGCCGTCGTCCATCGCCTCAGCTCTTGCGGTCGAGCGCGACGCCGTACAGCTCCATGCGGTGATCGACCAGACGGAAGCCCAGCCGTTCGGCAATCTGCTTTTGCAGAAGTTCGAGTTCAGGATCGACGAATTCGATCACCTTGCCAGTCTCGACATCGATCAGATGGTCGTGATGCGCCTCGGGCGAGGGTTCGTAGCGCGCGCGGCCGTCGCCGAAATCGTGGCGATCGAGGATCCCCGCCTCTTCGAACAGCCGCACCGTGCGATAGACGGTTGCGATCGAGATGCCCGGATCGATCGCCGATGCACGGGCATAGACCTTCTCGACATCGGGATGGTCGTCCGCTTCGGACAGGACGCGCGCGATCACCTTGCGCTGTTCGGTAATGCGCAGGCCCTTTTCGTGGCACAGCGCTTCGAGATCGATCTTGCGGGTCATCGGGATGATGTAGCGTCAACCGCCGCGCGGGAAAAGGGGAGGAAGGGTGTTTGATGCGCCTGACGGCGCGTGCGATGCCGGCTCGCTTCCCCAGCCGGCCACCCAACGACAGTGTATTCTATGGGTGGCCGGGTGGGGGGGGTGGCCGGGTGGGGGAGCGGGCCGGCACCGCTAAACGAGAACGCAAAACGCCGGACCGGGCGATGGCCCGATCCGGCGTGATGCAATCGCGAAACTCGGTTCAGCGCTTGCGGCGCTTGGTGCCGAGGCCGATCTTCTTCGCCAGAGTGCGGCGCTGTTCGGCGTAATTCGGTGCGACCATCGGATAATCGGCGGGCAGATTCCACTTCGCGCGATAATCGTCCGGGGTCATCTGGTAATGGGTCATCAGATGACGCTTGAGCATCTTGAGCTTCTTGCCGTCTTCCAGACAGACAATGAAGTCCGGCTTGATCGACGAGCGGATCGAAACTGCCGGTTCCTGCTTCTTCACTTCCGGTTCCGGCTTCGCACTACCCAGATTGGTGAGCGCGCCATGAACGTTGGCGATGAGCACAGGAAGATCAGACACTGCCACGCTATTGTTGCTGACATGCGCCGCGACAATATCCGCGGTCAATGTAATCAGCGTCTCATGCATGTCGTTCTGAGTGTCCATTTTCGTCCTTTCACGTAACGCGGCGGCGATAAGATTTACGGGCCGTCCATGGCGCTATCACGCCACGCACAGGGATTGGCAAGTCGTTCTGTCCGATTTTTAGTAAGATTAGTCGATAGTTTTGGAAAATGTGTGTGCGTCGAACACCTTGCCGTCATGTCCTCGATAGTAATCGCGACGTTCACCAATCTTGCTGAAGCCGGCGGAACGATAAAGTTGAACGGCATCGTTGTTCGCGCGCACTTCCAGATGCAGCATTTCGGCGCCGCGATCGCGCGCATCGGCGATCACCGACCGCAGCAACGCGCCACCAATTCCACGCCGTCGCATGGTCGGGAGGATCGCGAGCAGCAACAACTCGCCTTCATTCAGAACCGTGCGCGCGAGTGCAAAGCCGACCGGGCGCCCGTCAATGCACGCCAGCGTGAACCACACGCCGGGCAGCGCCAGCATCCCCATGCACTGGCTGGGCGTCCATGCCTCGCCAAAGCGGGGATCGAACGCCTCGGCCATGATCGCGTTCACCGCGCGCAGATCGGCCGGCTGTCCGTGAACGATCTCGATCGGCCAGGGCGCGGTGCTCATGCCGCGATCGGTTTGGCGTCCGGCGCGCGGCCATAGATCGGCCGCGGCGGCAGCGCGGTAAGGGCGGCAGGAAGCAGTCGCGTGTCGGCGGCCCGTGGCAGCGCCTCACGCAGATCGAGGCTGTCGTCCAATGCTGCCAGGTGGCGAACGCCGTTGCCGATCGCGACCCGCCCGCCAAGCTGCGCCAATGCCGCATCGGGCGTGAGCGACGCAAAGGGCGCAAGCTGCGCGAACTGGCGGTCATAGGCGGCCATGAACACCTCACCATGCCCGCCTTCAAGTACCACTGCCAGCGCGTCGATACCCGGATTGACCGCGAAGGCCCCGGCGGCGACGACCGGGAGTGAGGAAAAGCCGTGTACCGGCACGCCCCAGCCAAATCCCAGCCCGCGCGCGGCGGCGATCCCGACCCGGATGCCGGTAAAGCTGCCCGGGCCGCAATCGACCAGAATCGCGTCGGCGCGCCCGCCATCGGGCAACTCCGCGATCATGGGCACGAGCCGTTCGGCATGACCGCGCCCGACTTCGACATGGCTTTCGGCGATCAGCGCGCCGCCCTCGATCAATGCGATCGAGCAGGCGGCGGTGGCAGTCTCGATGACGAGAAGTCTAGCCAATCTTGTTGAACTTCCCGAAGTCCGGACGCGGCGAGCGGCCGAAGATGGTTGCGGGATCGCCCTTGCCCAGCGTCGAAATGAAGTTGACGCGCACCGAAGGCTGATCGGCGAAGAACGCCGCCTCGACCTTGCCCGCGTCGAAGCCCGACATCGGCCCGGTGTCCCAACCCAATGCGCGCGCGGCCATGATCAAATAGCCACCCTGCAGCGTGCCGTTGCGGAATGCGCTGTCGCGGCGCTTTTCCTGCGCCCCTTCGAACCAGCTCTTGGCATCGGTGTGCGGGAACAGCCAGGGCAGTTCCTCATGGAAATCGAGGTCCATGCCGATCACCACCGCAGCGGGTGCCGCGCGGATCTTGTCGGGGTTGGTGCCGGTCGCGCACTGGGCGAGCTTGTCCTTCGCCTCCTGGCTTAGGCACCACACGAAGCGCGCCGGCTGCTGGTTGGCCGACGTCGGCCCCATCTTCAGCAGATCATAGATCGCCTCGATATCGGCCTGCGTGACTTCGCTGGGCAGATAGCCGTTAAAGGTGCGCGCGGTGCGGAACAGCGTGTCGAGCGCTGCGTCGTTGATCGGATTGCCCATCAGACGGCCCGCACTTCGGTGACTTCGGGGACATAATGTTTGAGCAACTGTTCGATCCCGTTCTTGAGCGTCGCGGATGAAGAGGGGCAGCCGGCGCACGCGCCCTGCATCTGAAGGTACACCTTCCCCTTGTCGAAACCGCGATAAACGATGTCGCCGCCGTCATTGGCGACGGCCGGGCGCACGCGCGTTTCGATCAGCTCCTTGATCTGCGCGACGATGTCGGCGTCTTCGGGATCATCGGCGAAGTCGGACTCGGGCGGCGGCACGCTGAACCCGGCGCTGCCCTGACGGAACAGCGGCATGTCGGCGCTGAAATGGTCGAGCAGGATGCCGAGCACATCGGGCTTCAGATTGGGCCAGTCGACGCCGGGTGCGGCGGTGACCGAAATGAAGTCGCGCCCAAAGAACACGCCGGTAACATCGCCCAGCCGGAACAGGGCATCGGCCAGTGGCGACGCCTCTGCTTCTTCGGGGGTGGCGAAATCGCGCGTGCCGCTGTCCATCACGGTGCGGCCGGGCAGGAATTTGAGTGTCGCCGGGTTGGGCGTCAGTTCGGTTTCGATCAGCATGATGCCCATTTGGGGGCAAGGCCTCATCGCATCAAGCAAGGAAAGCGAAACCGTCGGTTGCGCGGGCTTTTGCGGTCGGGTTCAGCGTCGCTGAATCGGCACCAGCCTGCTCCCCCACCCGGCCGCCCACTTCAGGGTATCTTTGATGGGTGGCCGGGTGGGGGAGCGGGCTGGTGCCGTCTACTGCAAGCGACTCTAGCGAGATGCTTTCCTTTTCTGCGCGGGGAGAGTAAGGCACCGCGACTTTTCCGATCCGTACCAAGAGGTTTGTTTGGCCAAGGAAGAACTGCTTGAAATGCGCGGCCGCGTTGTGGAGCTCCTCCCCAACGCGATGTTCCGTGTGAAGCTTGAGAATGATCACGAGATTCTCGGCCATACCGCCGGCAAGATGCGCAAGAACCGCATCCGCGTGCTGGTGGGCGACGAGGTGCTCGTCGAACTGACGCCCTATGACCTGACCAAGGGCCGCATCACCTATCGCTTCAAATAAGGCCGGGCCTGTGCGGCTCGTGCTCGCCTCCACCTCGCCGCGCCGCCGCGATTTGCTGGCACGGATCGGCATTGTGCCGGACCGCGTGGCGGCTCCCGATATCGATGAGACCCCGCTCAAGGCCGAGCTGCCGCGCGTTTATGCGCTGCGGCTGGCCGAGGCGAAGGCGCGCGCCGTGGCGCGGGCCGAGGATGAGATCGTGCTGGCGGGCGACACCACCATTGCGCTCGGCCGCCGCATCCTGCCGCCTGCCGAAACCGAAGCGGTGCAGCGCGAATTGCTGACCGCATTGTCGGGGCGGCGGCACCATTGCCTGTCGGCGGTATGCCTGATCGGCCTCGACGGCCGCGCCCGCGTGCGCCTGTCCGACACGGTGGTCGCGTTCAAGCGGCTGAGCGATGCCGAGATCGATCGCTACATCGCGTGCGGCGAGGGGCTGGGCAAGGCAGGCGGCTATGCCATCCAGGGCCGTGCCGAGGCGTTTGTCCGCTTCATCTCCGGCACCTATTCGGGCGTGGTTGGATTGCCGCTCTACGATACGCGCGCGCTGCTGGAGTCGGCAGGCTACCCGCTTGGCTGAGTGGCTGTACGAAGCCGGGATCGGTGAGAACCGCGCCGCTTTGGTCGCGCGCGGGACGATCCGCAAGGCGCGGATCGAACTGCCGGGGCTTCGCGCCGACACCATCGCCATCGCCAAGCTGATCGACCGCAGCACCGGCAAGGTGATGCTGCCCGATGGCGGTGAGGCGCTGTGCGACCCCGTGCCCAAGGGGGTCACGCAGGGCGCATCCTTCCCCGTCCGGATCGTCCGCGAATCGGTCGCCGAGCGCGGGCGGATCAAGCTGCCCAAGGCGGTGCCCGCACCCGATGCCGCGCTTGTCGCTGGCGCTGATCTGCTCGCGCAGATCACGGCGAGCGGCTTGCCCGTCCGCCACTGCCTGTCCCACGAACCCGATTCGTTTGAGGAAGCGGGCTGGTCCGAAGTACTGGAGGAAGCGCGTACCGGCGAGATTCGCTTTGCCAGCGGCGCGCTGTTGCTGTCGCTGACCCCGGCGATGAACCTGTTCGATGTCGATGGCGGGCCGCCGCTGGGGCCGCTGTCGATCGATGCCGCGCATGCCGTCGCTGCGGCGATGGAGCGGCTCGACATTGCCGGGTCGGTCGGGGTCGATTTCCCGACGCTGGCCAACAAGAACGAACGCAATGCGGTGGGGGAGGCGATCGACGCGGCACTGCCCCAGCCGTTCGAACGCACCGCGATGAACGGTTTCGGCTTTATCCAGATCGTGCGGCGCAAGACGCGCATGTCGCTGCCCGAGCTGATCGCCGCCGACCCGGTGGGCGCGGCGCTGCGGGCCGAGCTGCGCCGGCTCGAGCGCCTACCGCCGCCCGCGCCCGACACCTATATACTGCCCGCGCCGCTGCTGCGCCGCATCGAACGTGAGCCCGACTGGATCGCGCAGCTCCACCGCCGCACCGGCGGCCGAACCCGTTTTGTGGAAGCATCATGAAGACCGACTGCCCGATCTGCGGCAACCGCCCTGTCCCTGAGTTCAAGCCTTTTTGCAGCCGTGGCTGCAAGGATCGCGACCTGCTGCAATGGCTGGGCGAGGGCTATCGCATCCCCGGTCGCGCAGTTGATCCGGAAGAATTGCAAAGCGGGCTGGACAGCGGCCAACCCCGCGATTAAGAGCGCGCCTTCATCCCGTGCCCGGATAGCTCAGTTGGTAGAGCATGCGACTGAAAATCGCAGTGTCGGCGGTTCGAATCCGTCTCCGGGCACCACTTTCCTTCCCTTGAAGATTGAGACCGTCCGCAACCGCGCGCGAGCGGCGTGCGGTCATTTCCGTTTGCGGCCCTTTGCTGCGCGGGCGCGCCGGATCTGCGCGGCGCCGGTGTTTGCCGCATCCTCAGTGTCGAGCTTGCGCCACCGTTCGACGCGTTCGGGTGCCAGCGTGCCGTCCGCGATGGCGGCGCGGATCGCGCAACCGGGTTCGTCGGCATGGGCGCAGTCGCTGAACTTGCACGTGCGCGTGATCGCGACGACGTCATCGAAGACCTCGGCCACGCCGGCGGCGACTTCCGACATCTGAAGCTCGCGCATTCCCGGAGTATCGACGAGCCATCCGCCCGGCTCCGTGCCACGGCGCAGGCGGTGCATCTGGCGGACCGTGGTGGTGTGCATGCCTTTGCCGTCGCTTTCGCGGACGGGCTGCGTGGCGATGCTGTCGGACCCCGTCATCGTGTTGACCAGCGTCGACTTGCCGACGCCCGAGGAACCGACCAGCGCTACCGTTTCCCCGGGACCGCAATACGCGGAAAGGTGGGCGGCACTGTCGCGGTCGCGGCCATTGATCAGCTCGACCTGGAGTGTCGGCTGGAGCGAGCGGGCGGCTTCGACGAAGTCGGATGCCGAGGGTGCCAGATCGGCTTTGGTAAGCACGATGACCGGGCGCACCCCGACATCGCGCGCGAGGACGAGGTAGCGTTCGATGCGCGCGAGGTTGAAATCCTGGTCGCACGAACTGACGATGAACAGCGTGTCGACATTGGCCGCGATCAGCTGGACCCTGCGCTCGTCACCGGGGGAGGGGCGCTTGAACAGGCTTGCGCGGTCGAGGATGCGCATGATCGTGCGACCCACCCGATCGATCAGCAGCCAGTCGCCGACCGTTGGCCGGTCCTCCGGGCCGCCGGGTACGGGCAAGTTCGACGCGATCGTCTCGTCAACGCCCTCGCCCAGAATGGTCACGGTCCCGCGATGAACGGACATGACGCGAACCGGCTGACAGTAGAATGCGTCGTCCGGCGATAGCTGCGCGCTGAAAAACGGCCTCCAGCCAAGCTGGAACAGGAAGGACTCTGGGGCTTCCATCCGCTCAGTCGCCGTTGGCGTCGACCATGAAGGTCAACGTCTTGCCGCGCGATCCGGGATCCCAGCCCGCCGCCAATGCCGCCCGCACCCCGCGCGCTGCGACCGCGTCGTTGATGTGCGAGCGCCCCTTTGGCAGGCCCCGCAACAGGCGCTTGGGTGTGGGAAATTCGAGCACGGCCTCACGCGGCAGGTCGTGCTGGCGCAATGACACGGTCATCCCCTTCCAGCCATCGCCCGATGACAGCTGGGGCTCGCTTAGAAGTTCCCAGTCATAGTTGAATCCGTCGATCTCGACAGTGCCGCTCGGGCCGCGTGTGCGAAGCATGCCCCGCCCCTAGCATAGCCATGGCGCAACTTCACCGCCTCACTGGTGGCGCAGGGTCTTGTCGAATCCCTCATTCGCCTTGGTCATCTTGGCAAGCTTCCTCAAATAGGTCCGGACATGCCGTTCGAACCGGACGTCATCATACAGGCCCGTCGCCTGATAGGCGTCCCGACCGATCAGCTCCTTGATGCGCCCGGCGAACGCCGCCTGATCGTCGGTCCATGCCGCGTCATTCAGCGCGCGGCACGCCCATTCCTCGGCAGCGGCCTGATCATAGTCATCGCGATAGTCATAGCCGCGCCGATCCGCCGCCGCCTGATCCAGCCGCGCTGCCGCGATCCGCCGGTCGAGCCAGATGCGGACCAGGGCCGCGTCCCATGGCTTTGCTGGGGTCGTCATTGCATTGTCCTGTTCGTTTCGCGGCGACTTCATGGTAGCGGCATCGCCCTATGGCCCGCAGGCGCGCAAAAAACGATCCCTATGATCATCTTCCTCAGGAGGACGAGGCACCGCCGCCACCGGTGCTGTGCTGGCTGTGCGGGCGACCGACCGGCAAGACGATCGTGTGGCACCATCCCGTGCCCAAGAGCCGTGGCGGCCGCGATGTCGTGCCGATGCATTCGATCTGCCAGCAGACCGTGATCGCCAACTTCACCAATTCCGAGTTGCAACGCCATGGAATGGAAGTCGCCGGCTTGCTCGATAACCCCAATGTGCGCAAGTTCGTGGATTGGGTGGCGAACAAGGATCCGGACTTCACCGCGACCATTACCAAAAAGCAGCGGTGAGGTTTTTGAGTTCGTTTCAGCAAGGCTGAAACGGTTGCGGCACCAGCCCGCTCCCCCACCCGGCCACCCATATGATACTGCCGTTGGGTGGCCGGGTGGGGGAGCGGGCTGGTGCCGCGATTCAGCGCAGCTGAATTACACTCAAACCGGCAGCGCGGTGGTCGACTTGATCTCCGACAGCGCGACGGTCGAGTTGATTTCCTGAACGCCCGGCAGGCGTGAGAGCTTTTCGAAGAAGAATTGCTCATACGCCTCGATATCCGCCGCGACCACGCGCAGCATGAAATCGACCGTGCCCATCAGGACATAGCATTCGAGCACTTCGGGCATTTCGTGGATCGCGGCGGCAAATTCGTCGAGATTGGCGCGGCCGTGGGCGTTGAGTTTGACCAGCGCGAACACCTGCGCGCGCAGCCCGATCTTGCGCCGGTCGAGCAACGCGACGCGGCGCTTGATATAGCCTTCGCGCTCCAGCCGGTCGATCCGCCGCCAGCAGGGTGAGGCTGACAGGCCGACCGCCTCGGCCACCGCGGCGGTCGAGAGCGAGGCATCGTCCTGCAGCACGCGGAGGATGCGGCGATCGTGCGAGTCGAGCGGTTCCGGCATGAATTGACCTCAATTGCAGCGATATGCGGTCAGAGTTTAGCCGAATATCGCGATATGGCGAACTAATAGGTCAGAAATTGCCAGTGTCAGCCGTTACTATCGCAGCCTTGCGATCAAGGTGACCCTGCATGTTCGATTCCCCCGCTCCCGTCCCGCCCGAAGAGGTGCTGTGCCTCGACGACCCGCAATCGGGGCTGTCGGGGGTGATCGCCATCCATTCGACCGCGCTCGGCCCGGCAGCGGGCGGGTGTCGCTTCCACCGCTACGCCAGCGACGCCGACGCCGTGGCGGATGCGCTGCGGCTGGCGGAGGGGATGAGTTACAAGAACGCATTGGCCGGGCTTCCGCTGGGCGGCGGCAAGGCGGTGATCCGGATGCCCGATGCGCCGTTCGACCGCGCCGCGCTGTTCCGCGCGTTCGGGCGCGGGGTCGCATCGCTGGGCGGGCGCTATGTCACCGCCGAGGATGTCGGGACCAGCGTCGCCGATATGCAATGCGTTGCCGACAGCACGCGCCACGTCGCCGGCCTGCCCGCAGCGCCCGGTGCGCCGGGCGGCGATCCCTCGCCCTGGACCGCGCTCGGCGTGCTGCGGTCGATGGAGGTGGCGGTGGAGCGGCATCTCGGCGCGTCGCTCGCCGATGTGACGGTTGCAGTGCAGGGCCTTGGCCATGTCGGCTTTGCGCTGTGTGAATTGCTGCATGAAGCCGGAGCGCGGCTGTTCGTCGCGGAGCCGCGGATCGAGGTTGCGGCGGAGGCGGCGCAGCGCTTCGGTGCGCGCGTGATGGAGTCGGACGAACTGCTCGAAGCCCGCGCAGAAGTGTTTGCCCCCTGCGCGCTCGGCGGCGTGATCGATGCGGCATCGGTGCGGCGGCTCGGCGCGTCGGTGGTGTGTGGCGCGGCGAACAACCAGCTGGCGACCCCGGCGGAGGGCGATGCGCTGCTCGCACGCGGCATCCTCTATGCGCCCGATTATGTCGTGAATGCGGGCGGCATCATCAACGTCGCCGCCGAGCATCTCGGCTGGAGCGTGGACGAGGCGTGCGCGCGGGTCGAGGCGACCGGGACGCGGCTGGCGGCGGTGCTCGACCATGCGGCGGCGGAGCGGATCGCGCCGCATCGCGCCGCCGACCGGCTGGCGCGCGCGGCGATCGCCCGTGCGCACCGCCAGCCTGTTCTCGCCGCCTGACATGGAGGCGAGTTCGGTGACCGGCACCGCGACCTTCGTCGTGACCGCCGCGCGCTGCCCGCAATTGTTGTGCCGCCTGCTCGGCCTGTTCGCGCAGCAGGATCGGGTGGTCGAGGCGCTGTCGGTCGAGGCGCGCCCGCGCGGCTATCGCGCCGCGATCACGATTGCCGGGATCGACGCGCAACGCGCCGAAATCATCGAACACAAGATGCGCGCGATCGTCAGCGTGCGCACCGTGCGGCTGCGCTTCGGCTGACTCGCGCAATCCTCCCCCGCCAGGGGGAGGTGGCACGCGCAGCGTGACGGAGGGGGAGGGCGGCTATGCCCTCAAGCCTCTTGCGCTAACCTTTCCGCCCCCTCCGTCGCCTTCGGCGCCACCTCCCCCTGGCGGGGGAGAATTTGAGGATACCCTCTCCATTTGACAATTCTCCAAATAGGATCATTGTCGTCGGATCAGGACGATTCATCCGCTTGGCGTCAATCGTACGCGGGAAGGATCGCGAGGCCCAGGGGGAAGGGGGACATGATGTTCTTGTGGACGCATAAGGTCAAACTGGCGGTGGCGGCGATGCTCGCGCTCACCGTCGCGATACCGGCTTCAACCCAACAGGCGCCACTGACGCCACAACCCGCTGCGGCTCCGGCGACGCAGCCCGCAACGCCCGCCGGGCTCGACCGCCTGACCAAGGGCGATGTCGACACCTGGCTCGATGGCTACATGCCCTATGCGCTCGGTCGCGGCGACATCGCGGGCGCGGTGGTCGTGGTGGTCAAGGACGGCGCGGTGCTGACCCAGCGCGGCTTTGGCTATTCGGACGTCGCCAACCGCAAGCCGGTCGATCCGGCGACGACGTTGTTCCGCCCCGGTTCGACCTCGAAACTGTTCACCTGGACCGCAGTGATGCAGCAGGTCGAGGCGGGGAAGATCGACCTCGACGCGGACATCAACACCTATCTCGATTTCAAGATTCCGCCCTACGACGGCAAGCCGATGACGATGCGCCACCTGATGACGCACACGGCGGGGTTTGAGGAGATCATCAAGGGCCTGCTGGCGTTCGACATCGCGCTCAAGCCGCTGGGCGATATCCTGAAAGAGCGTATTCCCGAGCGGATCTACCAGCCCGGCACGACGCCCGCTTATTCCAACTATGCGACCGCTTTGGCCGGCTATGTCGTCGAGCGCGTGTCGGGCCAGTCGTTCGACAGCTATGTCGAGCGCAACATCTTCGGCCGCCTTGGCATGCAATATGCCAGCTTCCGCCAGCCGCTGCCCGCCAAGCTCAAGCCGTTCATGTCGCAGGGCTATGAAGCCGGATCGGGCAAGGCGCAGCGGTTCGAGATCATCGGCATGGCGCCGGCCGGCGCGCTGTCGGCGAGTGGCGCGGACATGGGCAAGTTCATGCTGGCGTTCCTCAACGAGGGCGGCCCGCTGCTCAAGCCCGCGACGACGGCCCAGATGCTCACCGCGCAGAATCTGAGCGTCAAGGGCAGCAACCAGATGGCGCTCGGCTTTTACGAGGAGTGGATCAACGGTCGCCGTGCCGTCGGCCATGGCGGCGACACTGTCTATTTCCACACCGATCTCAAGATCTTCCCGGCGGAGAAGGTCGGCATCTATATCTCGGTCAACAGCCAGGGTGCGGGCGGCGCGCCGGGCGCGGTGCGCAGCGCATTGGTCGCCGGGTTCGCCGACCGCTACCTCCCTGTTGCCAACCCCAAGCCGCCGGTCGAACTGGCCACGGCGAAGGAGCATGCGAAAATGCTCGTCGGCAGCTGGACCAACAGCCGCCGCGTCGCATCGAGCTTCGCGTCGTTCGTCTATCTGCTCGGTGAGGAGAAGATCGGCCTCGACGAGGATGGTCGCCCGCTGGTCAGCGGCATCCCCTCGCTCGGCGGCGCGCCGCGCAAGTGGATCGAGGTCGAACCGTTCGTGTGGCAGGACGCCTATGGCAAGGAACGGCTAGTTGCCGAGGTGCGTGACGGACAGGTGGTCCGCTGGACCTTTGGCATGGTCTCGCCCTTCATGGTGTGGGACCGTACCCCGTGGTACGCGACCGGCGCGTGGCTGATTCCGGCGTTGCTGTTCGCACTCGCCGTGATCCTGATCACCGCGCTCGGCTGGCCGATCGGGTGGATCGCGCGCAAACGCTATGGCGCGCAGTTCGCGCTGACCGGGTCGGCGCGCACCGCCTATCGCGTGGTGCGCGGCCTGTGCTGGCTGGTGATCGCGGTGCTGGTCGGCTGGTTGATCGTGGTCATTGGGATCGAGAATTTCGACGGCCACGGCAAGAATGACTGGCTGATCCTCACGCTTCAGGTGGTCGGTACGCTCGCCTATTTCGGCCTGCTCGTCGCATCGGTGTGGAACCTGCTGCTGGCGTTCAAGGGCCGGCGCGGCTGGTTCTCGAAACTATGGTCAGTCCTGCTCGTGCTCGGCGCCTTCTTCCTGCTGTGGGTGGCGCTGGTGTTCAAGCTGGTGAGCTTCGGCGCCGGTTACTGAGGTTCCCCGCGGGTCGGGTGCGGGTCGCATGACCCGCATCCGGCCCGTACCGAATCAAGATTGACAATTGTCCAAATGGGACAACACTATCCCAATCAGAAAAGCCGCGCGCCGGATCGCGTGACAGGCAGGCTCAGGGAGACTTCACATGACACGGCATGCCATTCCGACCCGTATCGTCCTGTCCCTCTCGACCGCGGCCACCGCGCTGATGCTGCCGGCATCGGCCTTCGCGCAGGATAGTGCCACCGGCGTCACCATGGACCGCGACGAGATCGTCGTCACCGCGCAGAAGCGGACTGAGCGGATCCAGGACGTGCCGATCTCGATTACCGTCGTCAGTGGCGAGGCAATGCAGCAGAGCGGCGCGTCGCAGCTGTCCGACTATGCCGCTGCGATCCCGGGGCTTCAGGTCGACAATGCCGGGTCGCCCGGCCGCTCGACGCTGACGCTGCGCGGTGTCGCGCCGATCGGGCCGAGCGCCACGGTCGGCATGTATCTGGACGATGCCCCGATCGGGTCGAGCGGCATCTACAACCGCTCGCAGACCTTCACGCTCGACCTGATGCCCTATGACATCGAGCGGCTGGAAGTGCTGCGCGGGCCGCAGGGGACGCTCTATGGCGCCAGCTCGATCGGCGGCCTGCTCAAATATGTCACGGTTCAGCCCGATCTGAACGACCTAAAGGTCCGCGGCGGCGCCGAAGTGTTCACCGTGGCGCATGGCGATGGCGTGGGCTGGGCCGCAAACGCGATGGTCAATGTCCCGCTGATCACCGATCAGCTCGCGGTCAGCGCCAGCTATGCGCGTCGCGAGACGCCGGGCTATGTCGACAATATCCAGACCGGCGAGGAAGACGTCAACGACGCGGTCCAGCAGGGGGGCCGGGTGGCGCTGTTGTGGCAGCCCGATCCTGCGCTCACGATCAAGCTGAGCGGCGTGTGGCAGTCGGTGGATTCGGACAATGTCAGCATCGTCTATGAAGGCATGGGCAACACCCCGATCGCGCCCGGCGCCGGGTTCCTTAACACCAACACCGCGCTGGCCGAACCCTTCACCAGCGACTTTCAATTCTACTCGGCCACGATCGGCTATGATTTCGGCTTTGCCGAGCTCAGCTCGACCACCTCGTACAGCAAGCTCGAAATCCTTGAAGTGACCGATGCGACCCGCGTGTTCGGCGGCATCTTCGGCGGCTTTGCGCCCTATCCGGCGACGCTGGAGCAGAAGAAATGGACGCAGGAACTGCGCCTGACTTCGGCGCCGAGCACCAGCTTCGAATGGATGGTCGGCTTTTTCTACACCGACGAGAATAACACCCACAGCCAGGTGGTGCGCGCGCTCGATGCGAGTGGTGCGCCGCTCGCCGGGTTCGATCCGTTCGCGGTCGTCGGCCTGCCCAACACCTACAAGGAATATGCCGTCTTCGGAAACGCGACGTGGAAGATCAGCGAGATGTTCCACCTGACCGGCGGGCTGCGCTGGGCGCGTAACGACCAGACCTTTACCCAGTCGACCGCGATCCCGCTGCTCGGCCTCAACGCCAATGGCGATGGTGCGTCATCGGAAGAGATCGTCACGTACAGCGTCAGCCCGCAGATCAATCTCAGCCGCGACGCGATGATCTATGCGCGCGTCGCCAGCGGCTACAAGCCGGGCGGGCCGAACGTCGCGCTGCCGGGCTTCCCCGCCACCGTCGGCGCCGAGCGGGTGACGAGCTATGAGGCGGGCGTGAAGGCCAGCTTCCTCGACCGCGCGGTCAGCGTGGATGCCGCAGTGTTCATGCTCGACTGGAACAACCTCCAGACCGCCGCTTCCTTTGCCGCAGGCATCAGCGGCCTCGTCAATGCGGGCACGGCGCGCAGCAAGGGCGTCGAGGCATCGTTGACGATCACGCCGACCGCCGGGTTCAATGTCGGGGCGAACTTTGCCTATACCGACGCGAAATGCACCGAAACCACCGCGTCGTGCACCGATGGCGACCAGTTGCCGAGCGTGCCGAAGATCTCGGCGGCGATGACCGCGGACTACAGCTTTGCCGTCGGTGGCTCGGCGCAGGGCCGGCTGGGCGGCACGGTGCGCATCGTCGGCGACCGCATTTCCGCTCTGGAAAGCTCTGGGCTGTCGGTGCCGATTGACGGCTATGCCGCGCTTGATCTCAATGCGGCGGTCACCTTCAACGACAAGTGGACGCTGCGCGCCTATGCCCGCAACGTCACCGATGCCGAGGGGCGGATCAGCAGCAACGTCGCAACCACCAATCCCGGCTTCCTCGCGACGGTGCCGCTGCAACCCCGCACGCTGGGTCTCGCCATCGACTTGTCCTTCTGATCGCGCCCGGGATGAACGCTCCGTTCAACGCGCCGGGATCGGATGCGATGCTGCCCCAGCCCTATCTCCTGTTTCTGGGCGATACGGTTGAGCGCGGCTTTGCCAAGACGGCGCTGGGGCTGCGCGACTGGGCGGCGGACAAATGTGTGGGTGAGCTGCGGCTGACCGACGCGACCGTCTCCACCGGCCTGCTCGCGCTGACCCCGGCACAGGCGCGGGCACAGGGCGCGCGGGCGATGGTGATCGGCGTCGCCAATCAGGGCGGGATCATCCCGCTGTCGTGGCGTCCCGCGCTGGTCGAGGCGCTGGAGGCGGGGCTGGACCTGATCGCGGGGATGCACATGCGCCTTGCCGATCTGCCGGAGGTTGCAGCGACCGCGCAGCGGCTGGGGCGGCGGTTGTTCGACGTGCGCGTGCCGCCCGCCGACATCCCGGTCGCGACCGGGCGCAAGCGCAGCGGCAAGAGGCTGCTGACCGTCGGCACCGATTGTGCGCTGGGCAAGAAATACACCGCGCTCGCGCTCGCCCGCGCCTTTGCGACACGCGGCGTGCCGAGCGATTTTCGCGCGACCGGCCAAACCGGCATCATGATCGCGGGCAGCGGCATCCCGATGGACGCGGTCGTCTCCGACTTTGAGGCGGGGGCGGCGGAAATCCTCTCGCCCGACGCTGCGCCCGATCACTGGGACGTGATCGAAGGGCAGGGGTCGCTGGCGCATCCGGCTTATGCGGCAGTGTCGCTCGGGCTGCTCCATGGCAGCCAGCCCGATGTATTCGTGGTGTGCCATGAGCCGGGACGGCGCGAGATGCTCGGCACCGCCGGCTATGGCGTGGTCAGCGTCGAGGAGATTGCCGACCTCGCGATCCGGCTTGGGCGGCGCACCAATCCCGCGATCCGATGCGGCGGTTTTTCGTACAACACCGCCGCGCTCGACGCCGATGAGGCCGAGGCGCTGATGGCTGCCGAAAGCGCGCGGCTGGGCCTGCCCGTCGCCGATCCGATCCGCGGCGGCGCGGCGTTCGATGCGCTCGTCGACACTTGCCTGAAGGGCGCATGACGATGACCCAACCGAGCTGGTTCCAGCGCTTCCTGCTCCCCGGCCTTGCCTTCAAGGGCGTGGTGATCGGCGGCGGCTATGCCACCGGGCGCGAGCTGGCGGAGTTCTTCCTGCCCAGCGGGCCACAGGGCGGGCTGTGGGGCATGGTGCTGGCGATGCTGATCTGGAGCGCGGTGTGCGCCGCGACCTTTGCGTTTGCCCATCTGACCCGCAGCTATGACTATCGCAGCTTCTTCCAGAAGCTGCTCGGGCCGGGCTGGATCGTGTTCGAGATCGTCTATGTCCTGCTGCTCGTGCTGATCCTTGCCGTGGTCGGCGCGGCGGCGGGGGAGATCGGGGCGAGCTTTGGTGCGCCAGCGATCCTCGGCACGCTGATCCTCGCCGGCACGATCGCGGTCGTCACCAGCCTTGGCACCGCATCGGTCGAGCGCTTGTTCAAATACGCCTCGATGCTGCTCTACTTCGTCTATGCGCTGTTCGTGGTGATCGGCCTCGCGCTGTTCGGCGATGCGATCGCGACCAATATCGCGACCCCCGCGCCGACGACGGGGTGGGTGATGGGCGGGGTCGCCTATGCCGGATACAATCTCGTCGCCGCGGCAGTCGTGCTGCCGCTCACCAAGCATCTCACCAGCCGCCGCGACGCGCTGATCGCCGGGACGATCGCCGGGCCGCTGGCGATGCTGCCCGCACTCGGCTTCTTCCTGTGCATGCTCGCTTTCTACCCGGCGGTTGCAGATGAGACCCTGCCGTCGGCCTTTCTGCTCGGGCAAATGAACATCCCCGTCTTCACCATCGCATTCCAGGCGATGATCTTCGCCGCGCTGCTCGAAACCGGGACCGGCATCGTCCACGCCGTGAACGAGCGCGTGTCGGGGGTGTGGCAGGCAAAGCGCGGCGTCGCGCTCGGTGCCCGCGCCCGCGCGGTTATCGCACTGGCGCTGCTGCTCGGCTGCGTCTTCGTCGCCACCAGCATCGGCCTCGTCGCGTTGATCGGCAGCGGCTACCGGCTGCTCGCCTATGCGATCCTGGCGGTGTTCGTGCTTCCCGTGATGACCCTGGGCGTCGCGCGCATCCTGCGTGCGCGGCCCGAAGTGGAGACCCCCGCATGATCCGCACGCTGATCGCGCTCCCCGCGCTGCTGCTCGCCACCGCGCTCCCCGCCGCCGCCGACTTGCCCAAGGGCTTCGCCGAACGCGTCGAGACTTTGCGCCAGCAAAGCGGCGCACCCGGCATCGCCATTGCGGTGGTGCACAAGGGCAAGGTCGAACTCGCACAGGGCTGGGGCACGACCAAGCAGGGCGGCGCGCAAAAGGTCGATGCCGACACGATCTTCCAGACCGGATCGACCGGCAAGGCGTTCACCGCCGCCGCGCTCGCGATCCTGGTCGATCGTGGCAAGATCAAGTGGGACGACCGCGTCATCGACCACATGCCGTGGTTCCGCATGTACGACCCGTGGGTCACGCGTGAGATCACGATCCGCGACCTGCTGGTGCATCGCAGTGGCCTTGGCCTTGGCGCGGGCGACCTGCTCTATGTCCCGCGCGGCAGCCTGTCGCGCAAGGAGACGGTCAAGCGCCTCGCCCACATCCAGCCGGCGCGCAGCTTCCGCTCGGGCTATGCCTATGACAACATCCTGTACTCGGTCGCCGGGCAGCTGATCGAGGAAGTCAGCGGCAAGTCCTGGGAAGACTTCATGGCGCAGGACGTGTTCGCCGCGGGCGGCATGACCAGCGCGACGGCGAATTACGAAAGCCGCCTCGCCAACCCCAATCGCGCACATCCGCATGCCCGGATCGGCGGCGCGGTGCGCGGAGACGGGCCGGTGTCGATGCTCGACGAGCGCGCGGCGGAGCTCGGGCGCGCGGCGCTCCCGGCGGGCGGGCTTGCGCTCAGCGCCAACGACCTCGCCCGCTGGCTGCAGATTCAGCTTGGCAAGGGTGCCTTGCCCGGCGGCGGGCGGCTGTTCAGCGCGGCGCAGTCGGCGGAGATGTGGAAGGGCGTGACGCTTCAGCCGATCTCGCCGATGCCCGGCCAGCTTGCGCCGCTGACCCCGAACTTCAACTCCTACGCGCTCGGCTGGAGCGTCACCGACTATCGCGGCGTCCGCGTGATCGCGCATGGCGGTGCGGTGTTCGGCGCGATCGCCTATGTCATCCTGCTCCCCGATCAGGATGTCGGCATCGCCGGCGTGGTCAATGCCGAAGAGACGGCGCTGCTGCGCGGCGTGATCCACACGTTGGTCGATCACTATCTCGGAGCGCCCGATCAGGACTGGCCGACGCGCTTCAACAGCTTCATCGAAGCGCGCATCACCGGGGCCAAGGCGGCGCTGTCGACCACCCGCGCCGCGCCCGCCAGGATCGGCCCGTCGCTCAGCCTCGACCGCTACGTCGGCACCTATCGCGACGCCTGGTATGGCGATGTCGTGGTGGCCAAGGGCAAGGATGGCGGCCTGACCATCGACTTCACCACCACCCCGGCGATGAAGGGTAAGCTGGTTCACTGGCAATATGACTCGTTCGTCACCCGCTTCGACGACAAGTCGCTCGAGCCCGCTTACGTCACCTTCGCGCTCGATGCAGACGGCAGGGTCGCGCGCGTATCGATGAAGCCGGAAAGCCCGATAGCGGACTTCAGCTACAATTATCAGGATCTGGACCTGCGTCCGGTGGGAGCGACCAAGTGAAGCGGTTCTCGACCCTCGCCCTGCTGCTGCTCGGCGCCTGCGCCACGGCCACGCCGCCCGCACCCGTCGAGGATACAGCCGCGCTGCACAAGCGGCTGCTCGTGCTCGACACCCATCTCGACACGCCGCTCCATTTCGGGCGTCCGGGGTGGAGCTTCGGCGACAAGCACGATCCCGCGACCGACATCGCACAGGTCGATATGGGCCGGATGGAGGAGGGTGCGCTCGATGGCGGCTTCTTCGTCATCTATACCGATCAGGGACCGCTGACCGCCAAGGGCTATGCCGACGCGCTCGCCTTTGCGCGCGGGCGTTCCGACGCGATCGACACTACCGTCGCGCAATTCCCCAAGCGCATCGCCCCGGCACGGACCGCGCAGGACGCCCGCCGCCTGACTGGCGAAAACAGGCTGATCGCGTTCAAGTCGATCGAGAACAGCTATCCGCTGGGCGAAGACCTGTCGCTGCTGGCCGAGTTCCACAAGCGCGGCGTGCGCATGGCCGGGCCGGTGCACGGCAAGAACAACCAGTTCGCCGATTCATCGACCGACACACCGCGCTGGAACGGCCTCAGCCCGCTCGGTCGGCAATGGGTGGCGGAGATGAACCGGCTCGGCATGGTGATCGACGCCAGCCACTCCTCGGACGCGGTGTTCGACCAGCTGCTGGACCTATCGCGCGCGCCGATCATCCTGTCGCACACCACCGGCCGCCACGCCTATGACCACCCCCGCAACCTCGACGACGCTCGCATCCGCGCGCTCGCGGCAAAGGGTGGGGCGATGTGCATCAGCACGATCTTCCTGTCCGAACTCAACCTCGCGGGCGAGCGCGGGGCGTTGTTCGCGAAGTACGAGCAGATCGCGACGTTGCCTCCGGCCGAACAGGTCGCGCTGGCCAAGCGCTGGCGCGAACTCGACAAGACCCAGCCGCTGTGGGACGCCGATTTCGAGAAGTACATCGCGATGGTGCTGCACGTCGTGAAGGTCGCTGGACCCGACCATGTCTGCTTCAGCGGCGACTGGGACGGCGGCGGCGGGGTGAAGGGGTTCGAGGATATCTCGGCACTGCCCCTGGTCACCGCGCGGCTGAAGGCGGCGGGCTATTCGGACGAGGATCTGGCGAAAATGTGGGGCGGGAATATCCTGCGGATCGTCGAGGCGGCACAGACGAAGGCGGGGGGCTAAGGGGCGCGCAGCCGCCCGACTCCAACCGATCGTCACCCCGGCCCTGTGCCGGGGTCCACTCCGCCTCGCGCCCAGCGCTCAAGCCTCTCGCGCCGCGCCCGTCTCCCGGTGGACCCCGGCACAAGGCCGGGGTGACGACGTAGAGAATAGCTGCCGGTCCGCGTCCGATTCTATTGCAGACGTTCGGCGCAACGCTAAAATTGATGGCTATGAGCCAACTTCACATCGCCGAGATACCGTTCGAGGATGGCGGTATTCAGTATAGATATGCGCGCAAGATGTCGGCGGATGGTACCCACTGGATAAGGGAAGGACTCTTTCGGGCCTTCCACCCTAACGGCAGCCTCGCTTCAGAGGGCAGTTACGTCGATGGACAGGAACACGGCCCTTGGCGCGACTATCATGCCAACGGGCAGATCGCTGCTGAGGGTGAATATCTCGATGGCATTGAAACGGGTATCTGGCGCTATTGGACAGCCGACGGAACGCTGACCGCGAGCGAGTAGGTCGTCTGGCGGGCTGAACCCTAAAGCGCCGACTTCGACCGCCGCTGACCCCCCGCTTCGACCACTTCCTGCCCTTGCAGGGTCATCAGCGATTCCATCAGCTTTTCCTCGGCGCTCGAACACACGCCCAGCACCGTCGCTTCGGTACAGCCTTCGGCGGCGATATAGGCGTGGCCCATGTTTGAATCGATGTAGATCGACTCCCCTTCGTGTAGCACCACGGGGTCGTAGAATTCGGTATGCACCTCGACCGCGCCCTGCAGGACGTAGATGAATTCCTCGCCCGAATGGCGGACCAGCTCGCCGAATTCCTCGACGGTGCGCGCGCGGATCTTGGTGACGATCGGGATCATCCGCTTCCGGCGCAGCTCGGTATTCATGTAGAAATAGTCGTAATTCGCGGTCTCGACCCGCACCGCGCGGTCGAGCTTGCCGACGCTGCGCCGCGCGGTCACCGGCTGCTGCTGCGGATCGGCGGGCTCGCTGCTTTCGGCGAACAGCTCCGACATGCGCAGCCCCAGCTTCTGCGCGAGCTGAAGCAGCTTGTCATAGCTCAGCGTCAGCCGGTTATGCTCGATCTTCGACAGCGTCGACACCGGGATGCCGGTGCGCTCGCTCATCTGCTTGAGCGTCCAGCCCTCCTGACCGCGCAGGCGGCGCAGGAAACTGCCAAGAGTGGGGGCATCAGACATAGACGGCGATCACCTCAAGTTTCCGATCAGGACAGCCCGTCCCGATCGGCACCCTTTGGTGATAGCAGTCCCGCGCCGCCAGACAATCCCGTTACGGACCTAAACCCCGGGGCAGGGATGGCGCAGCACCCGCCCGGCCCGCGCGGCGGTCGGCTGCCCCTTGGCCAGCGCCAGCGTGCCGTTGACGATCACCGTGTCGATGCCCGTCGGCGGTGTCGTCGGCGCCTCGAACGTCGCGCCGTCCTTGATCGTGTCCAGGTCGAACACGACCACATCGGCACGCATCCCGGGGCGCAGCAGACCGCGGTCGGACAGGCCCAGCCGATGCGCCGGCCATCCGCTCATCTTGCGGATCGCGTCGGGCAGGGTCAGCACCTTCCGCGCCTTCACATATTCGGCGATCATGCGGGGGAAAGTGCCGTTGGCGCGCGGATGCGGGCGGCCCTGCTGTTCCGGATCGATCGTCGAATCCGTCGCCGACGCGTCGGTGCCGACGCTGACCCAGGGCTGTTTCATCGCCAGCGCGATATCGGCCTCGTCCATCATGAAATAGAGCGCACCGGCGCGCGCGGGCAGCGCGTCGAGCCAGATGTCCCACGCCGCATCGGCGGGGTCCTTGCCCAGCGCCTTGCCGATCTCCGCGAAATTCCTGCCGTGGAACTGCGCATATTTGGGGTTCTGCGCATTGGCGAGCACGACATTCGTCCACCCGCCCGATGCATGGACCAGGTTCGACCAGTCGGGTTGCGGCCCCGCCGCCAGCTCCTTCTTGAGCGTCGCGCGCACCGCTGGGTCGCGCAGCGCGGCGTGCGCCGCTTCGCGCCCCTTGGCGAAGACATGGGTCGGGATGGTCACGTCGAGCCCGGTGCCGCCCGCGCGATAGGGATAGATGTTCGCGCCCACATCGACGCCACGGCTGCGCGCCGCCTCGATCCGCGCGATCGCCTGCGGCATCAGCTTGCCCCACAGCGGCGCATAGGCGGCCTTGATGTGGAAGATCTCGACCTTGGCTCCGCTGCGCTCGCCGATGCTCACCGCCTCATCGATCGCGGTCAGCAGCTTGTCGCTCTCGTCGCGCATGTGGCTGGCATAGAACCCGCCGCACTTGCCGGGGATCGCCGCCAACCGCACCAGATCGCTCGCCGACTGGAAGGATGCGGGGTGGTAGATCAATGCGGTGGAGATGCCGAACACGCCCGCGCGCATCGCGGTGCGGACCTCGGCCTCCATCGCCTTGAGCTGATCCTCGCTCGGCGTGCCGGCGGCATCGCCCATCACCTTCACCCGCGCCTGAACCGCGCCATAGTAAGTGCCGAAATTGACCGCGATGCCCTGGCTTTCCAGTCTGGTGAAATAGCCGGCAATCTCGTCGGCCGGGACGGCGGTGCCGCCCTCGCCCGCGATCAATGTGGTGACGCCCATGCGCAGCTTGTTCGCCGCCGACCCGTCCTTGAGCAGCGCGTTCTGGGAGTGGTCGAGCATGTCGATGAAGCCCGGCGCAACATAGCGGCCGCGCGCATCGATTTCCTCGCGCCCCGCACCCGTGACGGTGCCGATCGCGACGATCCGCCCGTCCTTGATCGCGACATCGCCGCTGACCCACGGGTTGCCCGCCCCGTCGAGCACGCGCCCGCCGCGGATGACGATGTCGTACGCCGGATCGGCGGGAGCGGTGGCCCCCAGCAGCAACGGCGCGGCGAGCAGGGCGAGCGGCCGGATCATGCCTGCGGTCCCCATACGCTGTCGTCGCACGAGACTTTGCCGTCGTGATAGACGATCGACGGGGTGCGATCGGCCTTGAGGAACGTCGGCCCGTCGAGATCGACGATCGAGCAGCGCTGCGCCAGCACGAACGCGGGGGCCATCGACAGGCTGGTGCCCACCATGTTGCCGACCATCACGCCCAGGCCCAGCTCGGCGGCCTTGTCGGCCATCATCAGCGCCTCGGTCAGCCCGCCGCATTTGTCGAGCTTGATATTGATCACGTCGAACCGTCCCTTGGCGCTTTCGACATCGGCCAGCGTCAGGATGCTCTCGTCGCCGGCGAGCGGGATTGGCGAGGTATAGCCGTCCAGATCCGCCTCACGCCCGCGCTGCAATGGCTGTTCGAGCAGGTCGACCTTCGCCGCGACCAGCACCGCGACCAGCGCGTCGAGCCGGTCGATCGTATAGCCCTGATTGGCATCGACGCCCAGCCAGACATCGGGCCGCGCGGCGCGGATCGCGCGGACGCGCTCGGCATCGATCGAATCGTCACCGGTCAGCTTGACCTTGATCGCGCGCGCATCGGCCCAGCCGCGCGCGGCCTCCGCCATCGTGGCCGGTTCGTCGGCGCCGAGGGTGAAGGTGGTGATCACCGGATGCGGCGCCTCAATCCCCGCGATCTGCCACACCGGCAAGCCCGCGCGATCGGCCTCCAGCTCCCACAAGGCCGCATCGACCGCATTGCGCGCGCCGCCTGCAGGCATCAGGTCGCGCAGGCCCATGCGGTCGATCCCCACCTCGATCGCGCCGCGTGCGGCCTCGATCGCGGCGAGCATGTGATCGACATCATCGCCCAGATAATAGACGCCCGCCGCCTCGCCGCGCCCCCGCGCATCGCCATCCTCCAGCGTCACGACGATGATGTCGGAAGTCTCGAACACATGCCCCGAAATGCGGAACGGGGCGTTGAGCGGCAGGCTCTCGCGCGCGACGGTCAGCTTCACCCTTCAATCCTCCACGTACACATATTGGTTCTGCTGCCCGTCATTGATGGTCAGCGTGCGCTTGCCGTCCTTGGTGCCGACCAGCGCATCGACGCCGATGCTGCCCGGCCCGACCGACACGATCGACACGGTACCATCGGCATTCGTGCGCGTCGCGATCGGCCCTTCGACGAAGCCGGCCTTGATCCACTTCGCGCCATTCTTCTCGCTGATCGTGATCTGCCCCACCGCCGGATCGGCATAGTGGCCTGCCAGATTACCCAGCACCGCAGGATCACCCGGATAGGTCAGCCGTCCGCGCCGCGCGGTTGCGCCCGCCTTGATCCGCGCCGCTGCCGCCGCGACATCGCGCTCCGCCTCTGGCTGGCCGTCATAGAGGATCTCGAGCAGGCGGCGCAGCGTGGGTGCGAGCAGCGACGCGCCCGGATCGCTGTTGGTCAGGATCACCATGCCGACGCCGCTCTCGGGCAGCGCATACCAGTTGCTGTGATAGCCGAGCAGCGTGCCGCCATGGGTGACGACGTTGACGCCCTTCGCATTGGTCTGGAACAGCCCCATTCCGTACCAGCTGTCGGGACCGACCTGCACGCCCTTCTTGCGCCGCTCGGTCAGGTTGGCCTCGCTCACCACGCGCTTGCCGTCGAGCACGCCCTTGCCGAGCTCAAGCTGGACATAGCGGATCATGTCGGCGGTGGTGGCGAACGCTGCTCCTGCCGGGCGATAGGGATAGGGCGAATAGTTGAAGTCGTTCGACATCAACGTCACCTTGCCATCGATATCGAGCCCATGCGGCGGCGCCCAGTTCCCCGCCATCCCCTCGGCATAATCGAAGGTCGCGTCCTTCATGCCCAGCGGCTTGAAGATCTTCTCTTCCATCGCAAGGTCATAGGCCGCGCCGAACTCCATCTTCGGATGGAGGACATAGCCGGCGACATAGCCCGCCGCCGACGCCAGCTGATTGTTATACTGGAACAGGTCGCCGAACTTGCTGGTCGGCATGGTCGCCGCCAGCTGGGTGAAGGTCGCCGATGCCGGCTGACCCTTGTCGGCGAGGATGAAGCCATAATCCTTGCGCGGCAGCCCGGTGCAGGCACATACCAGATGCTTGACCAGCACCGACTGCGTCACGTCGTCATTGCCCAGCCGGAATTGCGGATAGAGATCGACGACCTTCTGGTTCCAGTCGAGCTTTCCCTCATCCGCCAGCACCGACAGGAGCAGCGTCGTCATCCCCTTGGTGTTTGATGCGATCATGAACTTGGTATTCTGATCGACCTTCTCCGGCGATCCCAGCGCGCGCACGCCAAAGCCGCCCTGCCACAGGACCTTGCCGTCATCGATCAGCGCAAAGCCGATCCCCGGCACCTCCAGCGTCTGGCGCGCCTGTTCGACGAACTCGGTGAGCAGCCTGATCCGCTCGGGCGTCAGTTCGTGCGCGGTCTTGCCCGCAAAACTCTCCGCCTGATAGCCGGCGGGCTTGAGCCCCGCCTGCACCACCGACAGCGCCGCCGAACGCTTGGCGGCCGTGCCCGCCGCGCCATCGGCGATCAGCACCGTCCACGCCGTCCCCTTGCGCAGCGCCAGCGCCGAGCGGACCGCGCGCTCGGTCGGCGCGACCTCGTACGACAGCGCCAGCCGCTCGTCCCAGCCATCGCCCGCCGGGACCGGTGTCGCGAGCCGTGCCTCCGGCCCTGCGGCACCGCGCACGACCGCCCAGGCTCTCGCCGCCGCATCCTTGCCGTCGCTCGCCGTGCCGATGTCGATGACGGAGATGCGCAGGTCGCCCTCCGGCGCAGTGAAGGTCACCGCCTGCCCGGTCCGCGCGGCGGTCCAATCCTTGGGCTGGACGAACTGCACGCCGCTGCCGGTCTTGCCCGGCGTGTCGGCGGCGACCGTCTGCGCCAGTGCGGCGGCGGGCAGGGTCATCAGGGCGAGTGCGGTGAGGAACTTCATGCGACCTCTCCTTTGGGGTTTCAGGGTTTGACCTGGTGGAATGCGACATGCGGAAGCGAGCTGAACCCCAGCCGCCATTTTCCCGCGCCGCCATAGAATTGCAGCCGCTCGAACGGCCCGCCCGCGCGGGCGCCGGTGCGCCGCTCATACAGCTGCGGCCCGATCCGCTCCCAATGCGTCTTCGCGCCCTCGACCACCAGCGTGATCGCGTCCGGCCCGGCGACCACGATCTGCCAGTCGCGGGCGGGATCGGCCGGGCGGGCATAGTCGCGGCGGTTCATGCGATAGGCACCGACCGGCACGCTCTCCCCCGCCGGAGCCGCCACGCGCGGTGCCGGATCAACCGGGAACAGCCGCCCGATCAGCGCCTCGACCAGCTCGGTGCGGCCGCCATAGCTGCCCTGACCGCCGGTCTCGGACACGAAGAAGCCAAGCCCCGCTTCGGGCGCGAGGATCATGTTCGAATGAAAATCGCCGGTATTGCCGCCATGCCCCACCATCCGCGGTCCGGCCTTGCGCACCACGAAAAAGCCATGCGCCATTCCCTGAAGGCCGGGTGCATTGGCGCGGGAATCGCGCATCAGTAACGCGACCGATTCAGGTTTCAGGATGCGCTTGCCGTTCAGCGCGCCGCCGCTCAGCATCGCCAGCATGAAGCGGCTCATGTCCGCGCCGCTGCTGCTTGCCGATCCCGCCGGCATTACCGGGCTGAACAGCTCGAACGGTTCTGCGACCAGCTTCCCGTCCTTGACGACATAGCCGCTCGCCATGCGCGGTTCGAGCGCGGCGGGCAAAGGCTCGCGGAAGGTGGTCGACGTCATGCCTAAAGGCGCGAAGATGCGCTGTTCGACATAGTCGGGGAAGGGCATGCCCGACACCCGTTCGACGATGTACCCGGCGATCGCCGAGCCATAGTTGGAATAGGAAATCTCGCCATCCGCGGGCCATAGCCGCTCGGGCACGCGCTGCTTGAGCCAGGTCTGATAGGGGATCAGCTTGTCGACCGACGGCGCGGTCAGGTTACCGACATCGCCCATCCCCAGCGCATGCGACAACAGGTCGCGCACGCGGATCGGCTTGCCCTCGAACTCGGGAATCTTGAAGTCGAGATAGGTGTTCACGTCGGCGTCGAGATCGACCTTCCCCGCCTCGACCTGCTGCAGCAACGCCGACCAGGTGAACATCTTCCCCGTCGATCCCGGGCGGAACAGCGTCCGCATCCCGTCGACCGGCACGCCCTTGTCGACATCGGCAAAGCCATAGCCGCGCGAGAACAGGATCTTGCCCTGATAGACGACGGTGACCACCGCACCCGCCACTTCGCGCGTCGCAATCTGCTGCGCCATCACGCCATCGACGAAATCGGCGAGCCCGGCGATGCGGGCAGGGGGGATGCTATAGGCTGCTGGCGCGGGTTCGCGGCTGTTGGCGGCGGCGGGCAGCGCCGTGGCGATCAGCGCGAGCGCGGCGGTGGCGCGCAGCCAGGACGAAGGTCGCGGCATCACTCTCTCTCCCCTTGAATTGTGCGGTACGGGCGGCGCGGCGCCCGGATGATTCCCGGTGCGCCGCGCCCCGATCATGCGAGGCAGCTCGAAACGAGTGCGTCGAACGCGTGTCCGCCGCGGATCGGATCGGCGACCGGCAGGCCCAGCCGCTCGCTCTCGCGCGCCATCAGCGCGGCGGCCTCTTCGGCGCTAAATGCCGAGGTGTTGAAGGCGAACCCGCCGCAGCGGATCGCGGGGTTGGTGCGGCTGCCCAGACGCATGGTCAGATCGATGATCTCCTCGATCGAGGTCAGCGCGAAGCCTGCGGTCCCCAGCATCTCGCGCCGCCCCGGCTCATGGCACACCACGAACACGTCCGGCTGGCTGCCATGGAGCAGGCCAAGCGAGACCGCGGCATAGGCCGGGTGGGTGAGCGCGCCCTGACCCTCGATCACGTCCCAATGGTCGGGCGCGGCGTCGGGCGACAGCATCTCGGCTGCGCCCGCCTCAAAGTCGGAGACGACCGCGTCCATCGGCACGCCGCCGCCTGCGATCATGATCCCGGTCTGGCCAGTCGCGCGGAAATCGGTGGCGATGCCGCGCGCCTCGAACGCCCGCCACAGCGCGAGCGCAGTGTATTTCTTGCCGAGCGCGCAATCGGTGCCGACGGTCAGCAGGCGCTTGCCGCTGCGCTTGCGCCCGGTGCCGACCGGGATGCTCGCCGGGGGCACGCGCACGTCGATCAGGCGACGGTTCAGCCGCTCGGCGACATGGGCAAGACCCGGAATGTCGGACAGCCGCGCGTGCATGCCGCTGACGATGTCGAGTCCCTCCTCGAGCGCGTCGAGCAGTGCCGCACGCCAGCTTTCGGGGATCACGCCGCCGGGATTGGCAACGCCGATCACCATCGCCCGCGCGCCGCGCGCCTGCGCCTCCGCCGGGGTCATCGCAGCCAGGCCAGTGGTGACGTCGGCTTCAGGCAGCGCATATTCGCCGATGCACCGCTCGGGCGCCCAGTCGCGCAGGCCGAACGCGGTCTTGGCAAAGCCCGGCTCGGTCGTATCGCCCAGGAACAGCAGATAGGGTTGCGGCAGCGCCAGCGCGTCGTAGTCGGATGCGTCGGCGGGGACGGCGAGGGTGGTGATAGTGCCCATGATCAGCCGCCCCAAGTCGCGGTCAGCAGCCGCTGGAAATTGCCGCCCAGCACCGCCTTGATGTTCGCGTCGGAATAGCTGCGGCGGATCAGCTCATCGGCCAGCGCATACATTTTGAGCGGGTGGTCGAACCCGTCCACGTCGATCTTCTCACGAAAGGCGTAACTGTCCTTGTAGGCGCCGCGCAGCATCTTGTTCATCTCCGGAGACGTGTCGTCATAGCCGTACAGGTCGGAATCGGTGCCGATCCCGACATGCTCGATGCCGACCAGCTTCACGACATGGTCGATATGGTCGGCATAGTGGCGGATGGTGGTGGGGTCGGTCTTGCTGACGAAGTTGCGCACGCCGGTGATGCCCATCACCCCGCCCTTCGCCGCCATCGCCTTGATCGCCGCATCGGTCTTGACGCGCGGATGCTCGATCAGCGCGCGGCAATTGCTGTGGGTGATCGACAGCGGCTTGGCCGAAATGTCGATCGCGTCCAGCGTGGTGCGGTCGCCGCAATGCGACACATCAACCAGCATCCCGACCGCGTTCATCGCCTTGATGATCTCGGCGCCGAAATCGCTCACCCCGCCATCGACGCGGTCGGTCGCGCCCGATCCGATGCGGTTCTGCGAATTGTAGGTCAGCTGTGCGCAGCGCTGGCCGAGGTCGTAGAAGGTCTTGACGTCGGCGGGGCGCAGGAAGTGATCGGCGTTCTGCAGCCCCATGATCACCGCGACCTTGCCGTCACGCTTGGCGCGCAGGATGTCGGCGAAGGTGCCGATGCCGGTCAGGACATGGCTGTTGCGCGCGACATAATTGCCCCAGATCGCAAAGAAGTTGAACGCCGCTTCCTTCGCATCCGGACCGCCGAGGCCGACTGCGTGATGGATCGCGGTAATCCCGCTCGCGCGGAAATCGGCGACCATCTGGTCGCTCATCGGCTTGGCGTAGAATTCGGGGCTGAAGTCGATCTTGATCGGGGCGAGCATGTCCACGACCACCGACTGGCGCACCAGCTCGATCGCGCGCTTCGAATAGCTGCGCCCGCTGACCGGATCGACCTGGAAGGCGGCGCGCGCGACATAGGGTGCGGCGATCGCTGCGGTGCCCAGTGCACCGATGGCTTGACGACGAGAAACCCGCATTGCCCCACTCCCCGAATTTTCCAATGAGGACGCTATAGTCCCAAATGGAGAAGGTCAACCGGCGTGCGCGCTGCGTACGGCAGTTTCAGGCGACCGGGCCTGTGCTCCGCGGCAATTTCCGCAGCGGACGCCGGGATAATCAGCGGAATAATTGCGATAAATATCGCTATTGAGAAATATATTGTCCTGATCCGGACAATATGTCACTTTTCTTGCGCTGGGAGTGGATGGTCGCCCGAGAGGCAGGCCAACAAACAGGGGGAAGACATGCGCAAGATCGTATCGAATCTGGGACGCGGACTCGCTCGGGGGAGCAGTGCCGCAGCATTGACGGCCGCATTGCTGGCCGCCGCACCGGCAATCGCCCAAACCGCTCCGGAAGCGGCAGACGACGCCGCGTCACAAGACGACTCCATCGTGATCACCGGATCGCGCATCGTCCGCGACGGGTTCGAACAACCGACGCCGACCACCGTGATCGGCGAAGACGAACTGCGTCTGGGACAGCGTCAGAACCTGGCGCAGGTGCTGAACGACTCGCCATCCTTCCGCCCCACCGCGACGCCGCAGGTGCTGGTCGGCAATACCGGCAGCGGAACCGCGCCGGTCGATCTGCGCGGCCTCGGCATCAACCGCACGCTTACTTTGGTCAACAAGCGCCGCTTCGTCGGCAACAACAACCTCAACTATGTCCCGATGGGGATTGTCGAACGGGTCGAGGTCGTGACCGGCGGCGCATCCGCCGCCTGGGGTTCCGATGCCGTCGCGGGCGTCGCCAACATCATCCTCAAGGACCGCGTCTCGGGCATCACCGTCGGCGGGGTCAGCGGCATTTCGTCGCGCGGGGATGGCGCGCGCTATGGCGGCGACATCACCGCCGGCACCTCCTTCGCCGATGGCCGCGGGCAAATCATGTTCAGCGCCGAATATGTGAAGGACGAATCGATCCCCGATCGCAATTCGCGCGATCGGCTGGGCAGCGCGGGGATCGTTCGCCTCAACCCGACATCGACCACCGACCTGCGCCAGATCCTCGTTCCGGACGTCAATTACGGCAACCAGACGCCGGGCGGCCTGATTACCACCGGCGTACTCGCGGGACAGATGTTCAACAGCGACGGCAGTTTGAGCACCTATGGCGCGGGCACTTCGCTCAACGCCAACCCCGCGATCCGCTTCCCCGCGCAGGTGCTGGGCGGGACCAGCGCCGTCGGCCTGTACGACGTCATCGCCGTGACCACCCCGGTCGAGCGGATCAGCACCTATGGCCGCGCGACCTATGATTTCGGTGCAGTAAAGCTGTGGGCCGATGTCACCTATGGCCGGTCCAGATCGACCTATGCCTTCCTGCCCGACATCGGGCTTGGCGCGCAGACGATCTCGGCGAGCAATCCGTTCCTGTCGCAATCGATCCGCACGACGCTGGCCAATGCTGGCGAAACCAGCTTCACGCTCGGCCGGCTTTATACCGGCCCGTACAGCCTGATCTATGATGGCACGCGCGAGCAGAAGGAGGGCGCGGTCGGGGTCAACATCGATCTCGGTGGCACGTGGAAGGCCAGCGCGCATTTCAGCCATGGCGAGGTCGATCAGGCGCAGCGCATCCGCAATGCGCGGATCGTGTCGCGCTTCAACAATGCGATCAACGCGGTGTCGAGCGGTGGCCAGATCGTCTGCGGCATCAACGCCGACGCCAACGCCACCAATGACGATGCGGCATGCCGTCCGCTCAACCTGTTCGGCCTCAACGCCGCCTCGCCCGAGGCGCTCGCCTATATCCGCGGCACGCAGCAGAATGACACCACCACCAAGCTCGATGCCGCCGCGGTCGAGGTGCAGGGCGACCTGTTCTCGCTGTGGGCCGGCCCGGTCACGGTGGTGCTCGGCGCGGAAGGGCGTTGGGAGGAGCAGCGCTCGGTCAGCGGCGCGCTCGACCTCGCCGGCGCATTCGGTCCGCTCAACCTGTACGGTTCGCCGGTCAGCGGCGGCTATGATGTGCAGGAAGGGTTCGGCGAAATCGCCTTCCCGCTGTTCAACGCCGAAGGCACGGCCAAGGTCGATCTCAACGGCGCGGCGCGCTATTCCGACTATAGCCGCAGCGGCGGCATCTGGTCGTGGAAGGGCGGCGCGACGGTCGGCTTGTTCGACACGCTGACGCTGCGGGGCACGCGCTCGCGCGACATCCGCGCGCCCACCATCACCGAACTGTTCTCGAGCCGCGCAATCAACGTGGGTCCGCTGGTCGATGGCGACAGCGCGGGCCGGGCCGCGGCCAACCCGCAATATGTCTCGAACCCCGCCACCGTCACCACCTATAGCGGCGGCAATCCGGACCTGTTGCCAGAGATCAGCCACACGACGACGCTGGGCGCGACCTTCTCGCCGAAATTCCTGCCGGGCTTCAACCTGTCGGTCGATTTCTACGACATCAAGATCGACGGCGCGATCAGCACGCTGTCAGGGTCGAACCTGACGATCGCATGTCGCAACGGCAATGCTGCGGCCTGCGCCCGCATCACCCGCGATGCCACCGGCACCGTCACCGAAGTGCGCTCGAACTCCCAGAATATCGCGGTGTTCGAAACCAGCGGCTTCGATATCGAGGCATCCTATGTCTTCCAGATGTCGGCGATCGCCGACCTCCCCGGGACGCTGCGCATCCGCGCGCTGGCGACCCATGTCCGCGATTTCGTTGTCGATACCGGCGTGTCGCGGATCGACACGGCGGGCGATGTCGGCGCGGGCACCGGCAACGCGATCCCCAGCTGGCGCGGGACGCTCAGCTTTGTCTATCAGAACGACACGCTCGGGCTCGATGCGCGGGTCCGCTATGTCGGCGCGGGCAAGTTCAACAGCCAGCTCGACCAGTCGGTCAACCCGACCGGCTATCTCGTGAACAACGACATCGGCGCCTATGCCTATCTTGATCTGGGTGCGCGGGCGAAGGTGATGGATCGCCTGACCCTGTCGCTCAACGTCAACAACGTGCTGGATCAGAAGCCGCCGCTCAGCCCGGTCGGCCCGGTCTTCTATGACGCGGTCGGCACCTATTTCTCGATCGGCGCGCGCATGAAGTTCTGATCACGCGTATCCCCAAGCGACGCGGGGCGGCCCGGGCATCGCGCGATGTCCGGGCCGTTTTGCGTGTTGGTGCCATTTTCGGTTTTGTGCGTTGTCGCGTCGTGACCGAAATGATCGACCGCCATCTCGCCCGGATCAACGCGCGCCACCCGCTCAGCAATGAGGAGGCGGCGGCGGTCCGCGCTCTGTTCGGTGCGTCGCAGGGCGTCGGCGCGCATCAGACCTTTATCGAGGCGGGGGCGCGGCTCGACCACAGCATCCTGATCCTCGACGGCATCGCGGCGCGCTACAAGGATCTGCGCGATGGCCAGCGTCAGATCACCGCGCTGCACGTCCCCGGCGATTTCGCCGACCTGCACAGCTTCACCCTGAAGCGCCTCGACCATTCGCTGATGGCGCTGACCCGCTGCCGCATCGCGCCGGTCCCGCACGGGCGCATTGCGGACCTGATCGAACGCTTCCCGCGACTCGGGCGGATCTACTGGTTCTCGACCAATCTCGACGCGTCGATGCATCGCGAATGGGTATTGTCGATGGGCGCACGCAATGCGCTGGCGCGGATCGCGCATCTGTTCTGCGAGCTGCAGGTGCGGCTCGACATCGTCGGGCTCGGCGATGCGCGCGGTTATGCGCTCGATCTCAGTCAGACCGACCTTGCCGAATGCCACGGCCTGACCCCGGTGCATGTCAACCGCTCGCTCCGTCGCCTGCGCGAGATGGGGGTGCTGACCTTCCGCTCCGGCCGGGTCGAGATCACCGATCCGGCGGCACTGCGCGCCATCGCCGAGTTCGACCCGGACTATCTCTATCTCAACCCCGACCCGCTCTAACACGGGTTAGCCGGTGATCGCGCGCGACGCGCTAACGCCTCCTGCGACGCAGGAGGATACAGATGGACCCCGATCTCGACTATTATCGCACCCGCGCCAGCGAGGAGCGCGCCCGCGCGGCCGCAGCCAGCGACCCGGCGGTGCGCGCCGCACATCGGGCGATGGCCGAACGCTACGAACGGGTGGCGGCGGGGGAACGGCTGACGCTGGGCATCGTCGAGCGCGGCTGAACCCCGCCGGACCAGCTTTGCGGCAAAATGGTATGAAGGCCCCTTGAAGTGTTCCGACCAATTGGTTAGTCCAATGGGTATAGAGAACAGATTGAGGGGATCGGGATGCGGATTGCGGCGCTCATTGCCTGTGCGGTGCTGGCCGCGCCTGTGCCCGCTTTCGCCGCCGACCATCTGGTCGCCGATCCTGCCGCCTATGCCGCTGCCGTCAAGAAAGCGAAGCCCGGCGACCGCATCATCCTGCGCGACGGCGTGTGGCGCGATTTCCAGATCATCTTCACCGGGCGCGGCACCGCGGAGAAGCCGATCACACTGACCGCGCAGACGCCGGGCGGGGTGATCCTTTCGGGTCAGTCCAACCTGCGCATCGGCGGCGAGCATCTGGTCGTCTCCAACCTCGTCTTCCGCGACGGCTTCTCGCCGACCAAGGAGCTGATCGCGTTCCGCCGCGATTCAAAGACGCCTGCATCGCACACCCGCCTCACCGGCATCGTCGTCGACCGCTTCACCAACCCCGATCGCCGCGCCGAGGATCACTGGGTCGCGATCTATGGCACCGATAACCGCGTCGACCACAGCTGGTTCGCGGGCAAGGGCAATGGCGGCGTCACCCTCGCGGTGATCCGTCCCAAGGGCCAGCCGGGCGAAAACCGCGCGCGCATCGACCATAACTTCTTCGGCCCGCGCCCGCCGCTCGGCTCGAACGGCGGCGAGACGATCCGCATCGGTACCAGCGACGAATCGCTGAGCGACTCCAAATCGATCGTCGAGAATAACTGGTTCGAAGGCTGCGATGGCGAGGTCGAGATCGTCTCGGTCAAATCGGGCGGCAACGTCATCCGTGGCAACATGGTGGTCGAATCGCAGGGCGCGATCGTCCTGCGCCACGGCAACGGCAATCTGGTCGAGCGCAACATCTTCCTCGGGCGCGGCAAGGCTTCGACCGGGGGCATCCGGGTGATCAACCGCGACCAGATCGTGCGGCACAATTATCTCGAGAATGTCACCGGCACCTCATTCCTCAGCGCGATCGCGGTGATGAACGGCGTACCCAATTCGACGGTCAACCGCTATCATCAGGTCGCCAATGCGGTGATCGAGCGCAACACGATCATCGATGCCGCGCGCATCACCTTCGGCGCGGGCGCGGACGCCGAACGCAGCGCGCCGCCGGTCTCCAGCCGCTTCACCAGCAACCTGATCTACACCGCATCGGGCAAGGACATCGTCCGGGTCGAGGGCGACGCAGCGGGCATCGCCATGGCCGGCAACGTCCAGTCCGGGCCGCCGCCCAAGGGCCTGACCGGCTTCGTACAGGCCGACCTCAAGCTGGTCCGCGCCGCCAACGGCCTGCTCTATCCCGCCGACCCCGCGCTCGCCGCCACCGGCGCACCGCGCGACCTGGTGATGCTCAAGCGCGAGGATGCCGGCCCGTCCTGGTATCCCAAGGACGCCCCCGCCAGCACCGGCCGCACGCTCGACGCCGCCCCCGGCGCACTGGCACAGGCGGTGGCGCAGTCGGCCCCCGGCGACACGATCCGCGTCGCCCCCGGCACCCACCGCGTCACCGCGCCGATCGCGGTCGGGCACAGCCTGACGCTCACCGGCCCGCGCGCTGCGATCATCGAAAGCGCGGCGCCGACCCTGTTCCAGCTCACCCCCGGCGGCAGCCTTCACCTCAGCGGCGTCACCCTCTCCGGCGCCGCTGCCTCACCGACTGCGGCGCGCGCCGCCCTCATTCGTGCGCCGCAGTCGGTGAGCATTTTGAACTATCGCGTCAGCCTGTCCGACGTGGCGGTGCGTGACGCCGCCGATGTGATCGCCACCACCCCCGGCACCTTTGCCGAGGACATCGCAATCCGCCGCTCGACCTTCGCGAAGGTCTCCGGCGCAGTCGTCGCCGCCGCCGCCGAAACCGGAAGCAAGGGGCTGTACAGCGCCGAGCGCATCACCATCGCCGACAGCGACTTCACCGATGTCGCGACCATCGCCGATGTCGCGCGGCTCGGCACCGATGAAAGCACCTTCGGCCCGTGGTTCGCGATGACCGGCAATCGCGTCGTCGGTGGCGGCGCGGTGCGCCTCTCGGGCGTTCAGACTGTCGCGATCACCGGCAACCGCTTCGATCGGGCAGGCGGCATCGCCATCGCCAACAGCGTCGGCGCGCCGGTAATCCGCATCACCGCGAATGTCTTCGCCGCGACGCCCGAACCGGCGATCACCCGCCTGTATCCGCAGGGGACGCCCGACATCGTGCTTGCCGACAATCAGATGGAGGCGCTGCGATGATCCGCACGACCCTCGCCGCACTGCTCCTCGCCAGCGCCGCGCCCGCTTTCGCGCAGGACACCGCGACCGCGCCGGTCCTCACCAGCCTCGACGCCTATCGCACCATGGCCGAGGGAGCGCAAAGCGCCCCGCTGTTCGCCCGCGAACTCGCCGCCGCGCGCAAATCGGTCGATGCCGGCATCCGCGTCGGGATCGATGTGCCGGTGCCCAAGGATCGCGGCGGCGGGCCGACGCATGAGCGGCACAAGGCGAACTACAAGCTGATCCAGCAGGCGGGCGCACTCTACCGCCTGACCGGTGAGCGCAAATATGCCGACTATGTCCGCGACCTGCTGCTCGCTTATGCCAAGCTCTATCCCACCCTCGCCAACCATCCCGCCGCATCGGATCAGGTGCCCGGCCGGCTGTTCTGGCAGAGCCTCAATGACAGCGTGTGGCTGGTCCACGCGATCCAGGGCTATGACGCCGTTCGCGCCGACCTCACCGCTGCCGAGCGCAAGACGATCGACGACTCCGTCTTCCGCCGCATGGCCGCGTTCCTGACCAGCGAGAAGCGGACGTTCGATCGCATCCACAACCATTCGACCTGGGCCAATGCCGGGGTCGGCATGGCCGGCTATGTCCTGCGTGATTCCGTGCTGGTCGAACAGGCGCTGAAGGGCAGCGACCGCTCGGGCAAGGTCGGCTTTCTGCGCCAGCTCGACCTGCTCTTCTCCCCCGACGGCTATTATGCCGAAGGGCCCTATTATCAGCGCTACGCCCTCCAGCCCTTCGTCGTGTTCGCACAGGCGATCGAAGCGAACGAGCCGGGCCGTAAGATCTTCGCCTATCGCGACGGCATCGTCCTCAAGGCGATCCGCACCGCGATCCAGACCAGCTACGGCGGCTATTTCTTCCCGATCAACGACGCGATGCCGGACAAGAGCCTCAGGACCGAGGAGCTCTATCAGGGCGTCGCCATCGGCTATGCCGCGACCCAGGATCCCGGCCTGCTCGGCATCGCGCAATGGCAGGGCAAGGTCGCGCTCTCGCCCGAGGGCTTCGCCGTCGCGCGCGACATCGCCGGCGGTAAGGCAAAGCCCTTCGCCTTCGCCTCGACCCTGCTGCGCGATGGGCCACAGGGCCGCGACGGCGCGCTCGCCATCCTGCGCTCCGGTCCACAGGACAACGCGCAGGTGATCGTCGCCAAGAACACGGCTCAGGGCATGGGCCATGGCCATTTCGACAAGCTCAACTGGCTGCTCTACGACAATGGCCAGGCGGTGGTGACCGATTATGGCGCCGCCCGCTTCCTCAATATCGAGGCGAAGGAGGGCGGCCGCTACCTTCTCGAAAACGAAAGCTGGGCGAAACAGACCGTCGCGCACAATACGCTGGTCGTCAACGAAACCAGCCATTTCGGTGCCCAGCTCAAGCCCGCCGAGGAGATCGCGCCGACCCAACTGGCCTTCGTCGGCGAAGGCCCGCTGCGCTTCAGCATCGGCGAGATGGCGGGCGCTTATCCCGGCATCACCTTCCGCCGCGCGCTGGTGCAGGTCGACATGGGCAAGAACGCCCCGCTCGTCCTCGATCTGATGACGGTGAAGAATGCGGGCAAGGCGACCTACGACCTGCCGCTGCACTTCGCCGGCCACATCATCGATACCGACGTCAAGCTCGCCTCGAACGTTGCGACCCGCCCGGTGCTGGGCACGGCCAATGGCTATCAGCATCTGTGGGTCGATGCGACCGGGCCGCTCGCGAACGGGCAGGGCCGCGTCACCTGGATCAATCAGGGCCGTTTCTACAGCTACCGCATTGCGACGCCCGGCGCGCAGCTGATCGTCGCCGAAAGCGGCGCGAACGACCCGCGCTTCAACCTGCGCCGCGAACCGGTGCTGATCCAGCGGCTGAGCGGGGCAGGGGACGCAGCCTTCCTAAGCCTGGTCGAACCGCACGGCCGCTACGACGCCGCGACGGAGACGACGACCGGCAGCCGCAGCGGCGTGGCCGGCCTGTCCCTCACCGAAACTGCCGGCGCGCGTGTCGCCACGATCACCCTGACCGGCGGCAAGACGATCCTGATCGCCATCGCCACCGATACGACCGCGGGCAAGGCGCACAGCGTCACCGTGAACGGGCGCAAGCTCGACTGGAGCGGCCCGGTCGGGCGCTTCGACGGAGAGAGCAAATGAAATCCGGGTTCCGCTGGTGGATCATCGGCCTGATCGCGATCGCGACGGTCATCAATTACATCGACCGCAACGCGCTTGCGGTGATGTGGCCCGAAGTCGCGAAGGACATCGGGGCCGACAAGGAAGATTACGCGCTGCTGGTGACCATCTTCATGGTCTTCTACGCGCTTGGCCAATCGATCTTCGGCAAGATTTTCGACGTGGTCGGCACGCGCATGGGCTTCGCCATCTCGATCGTGGTCTGGTCGATCTCGATCGCCGCGCACAGCCTCGTCCGCTCGATGCTCGTCCTCGGCCTGCTGCGCGCCGCGCTCGGGGTGAGCGAGGCAGGCAACTGGCCCGGTGCAGCCAAGGCCAATGCCACCTGGTTCCCGCGCTCCGAACGCGCCTTTGCGCAGGGGATTTTCAACGCTGGCGCCTCGCTCGGTGCGATCGTCTCGGCGCCGCTGATCGCGATCCTGTTCGGGTTCGTCGGCTGGCGCACGACCTTCGTCATCATCGGCATCTTCGGCTTCCTGTGGCTGCTGCCGTGGATCTGGGTGTACAAATCCGACCCCGACGCCCACCCTTGGCTCAGCAAGGCCGAGCGCGAGCATATCCTCGGCGCGAACGAGGCGGCGGGCGGACCAAAGGCTGCCGGCTACGCACCCACGATGGGCCAGCTGTTGCGCCATCGTCAGGCATGGGCGGTGATGTCGGGCCGCTTCTTCCTCGACCCGATCTGGTGGCTGTTCGTCTCGTGGCTGCCGATCTACCTCAACGAAAGTTTCGGCTTCGACGTCAAGCAGATCGGCATGTTCGCCTGGGTGCCGTTCGTCGGCGCGATGGCGGGCTCGCTCTCGGGCGGCTGGCTGTCGGGCAAGCTGATCCGGCGCGGCTGGAGCACGGACAAGGCGCGCAAGAGCGTGATCGCATTGGGCTGCATCATCATGCTGCCAGCATTGCTGCTCACCGCCACCGCCGCGACGCCGCTCTATGCAGTGCTGCTGATCGCCGCGATCCTGTTCGGCTTCCAGGTCGCGATCAACAATATCCAGACGCTTCCCAGCGACTGGTTCGGCGGCGGCGCGGTCGGCTCGCTTGCGGGCATCAGCGGCACGGCGGCAGTCGCCGGCACGCTGATCACCACCTGGCTGGTGCCGGCGATGACCAAGGTCAGCTTCGCACCGATCTTCATCCTCGGCGCCGCGCTCGTACCGCTGTCGCTGATCTGCATCTTCATCGGCGGGCGCATCGAGCCCGTTCAATCTGACACTCAAGACCAAGGGGCATAAATGCGTTTCAAGGATAACCTCGTCATCGTCACCGGCGGTGGACGCGACATCGGCCGCTCGATCTCGCTGCGCTTCGCAGCAGAGGGCGCAAAGGTCGTCATCAACTATCGCAGCGACGAAGCAGCGGCGCAGGATACGCTGGCGGCGGTCGAGGCCGCAGGCGGCACCGCTTTGCTCCACCGCGCCGACGTGACCAAGTCCGGCGAGGTCGCTGGCCTGATCGCCGCAGCGGCGGACTTCGGCGGCGGCACGATCGACGTGCTGGTCAACTGCGCCGGCGGCATGGTTGCGCGCAAGACGCTGGCCGACATGGACGAAGCGTTCTTCGACACGGTCATGGACCTCAATTTCAAGTCCGCCTTCCTCGTCACCAAGGCCGCGCTCCCGCACCTCGCCAAGGGGTCGGCGATCGTCAACCTGTCGTCGCAGGCCGCACGCGACGGCGGCGGGCCGGGTGCGAGCATCTATGCCGCGTCGAAGGGCGCCATGACCACGCTGACGCGCAGCTGGGCGAAGGAACTGGGTCCGCAGGGCATCCGCGTTAACGCGCTGTGCCCGGGCTTGATCGGCACCAGCTTCCACGACACCTTCTCCAAGCCCGAGGGTCGCGCCGCCACCGCCGGCAACACCCCGCTGCGCCGCGAAGGCCATCCGGACGAGGTCGCCGCTGCCGTCGCGTTCCTTGCCTCGGAGGACGCCGCGTTCCTCACCGGACTCAACATGGACATCAACGGGGGGCTCGCCTTCTCATGACCCGCACGATCGCCACCGCCGCCCTTGTCGCCGCCGCACTCGCGCTGCTTCCCGCCGCCGCTCAGGCGCAAACGAAGGAACGCACCGACGCGCCGCCGCTTCAGCCGTACAAGATCGTGCTGGTCGGCGATTCGACGATGGCGGTGGCGAGCGGCTGGGCGTCGATCTTCTGCGCGCGCCACGTCAAATCCTCGGTCGCGTGCCTCAATGCCGGGCGCGGCGGGCGCTCGACCCGCAGCTACCGCCAGGAAGGCGGCTGGGACATCGCGCTGGCCGAGGCCAAGGTGCCGGGCTACCGCGCCACCTATGTCCTGATCCAGTTCGGCCATAACGACCAGTCGAGCGCGTCTGAGCGCTGGACCGATCGCACCACCGAATTCCCCGCGAACCTGACCAAAATGGTGGAGGAAGTTCGCGCGGCCGGCGCAATCCCCGTGCTCGTCACCCCGCTGACGCGCCGCGTGTTCAAGAACGGCAAGCTCGACAACACGCTCGACGAATGGTCGGAAGAGGTGCGCAAGGTCGCCGCTGCGACCAAGACGCCTCTGGTCGACCTCAACCGCCGCAGCGCCGCCGTGGTGCAGAAGCTGGGGGCGGAAGACTCGATGGCACTCGCCCAGGCCGAACCGACCGCCGAGGAGCGCGCCGCCGCCAAGGCCGGCACTACCCTCAAACAGCGTTCGACCGAAGAAGCGCGCGAGCCGGATCTGCCCACCCGCCCCGGCGGCGCACGCGGCCAGCACACGCGCAAGTTCGACTATACCCATCTCGGCGAGACCGGGGCCGGGGTCTTCGCGCGCCTGATCGCCGACGACCTTGCCCGCGCGGTTCCGGCGCTAGGTTCGCAATTGGTGCCCTGACCAATTGGTAGGACCAATTACTAAAACAGGACTAAATAATCGGTTGACATAATCGCCTAAGCGGGCGACCAATGCGGCCATAAAACAACCTTTGGGGAGGACGGCCGATGGCCATGCTCGATAACGCTGCGCGCACGTCGCGCGCATTCCGCACCATCTTGCTCGCCGGAGCTGCCGTGCCACTGCTGGTCGCGGCGCCCGCACTGGCTCAGGAGGACGCGACCGCGGAAGACGAGGTCATCGTCACCGGCATTCGCGAGACCATCCAGACCTCGATCCAGGCAAAGCGTCAGTCGGACACGATCATCGATACCGTGTCGTCCAAGGAGATCGGCGAGCTTCCCGGCCAATCGGTGGGCGAGGTGATCGCGACGATCACCGGCGCGACGATCGACCGCGCCAATTACGGCCCGACCGAAGTGTCGATCCGCGGCCTCGGCTCGGGCCTCAGCCTGACCACGTTCAACGGGCGTGAGGCGACCAACGGCTCGGGCGACCGCGCGGTCAATTTCGGCCAGTTCCCGTCGGAGCTGTTCAACGCGATCAAAATCTACAAGACGCAACAGGCCAATCTGATCGAGGGCGGCGTCGCCGGCCTGATCGAAATGGAGACGCGTCGCCCGCTCGATTATGGCCGCCGCCAGATCCAGCTTGAAGGCAAGGCGAACTTCAATCCCTATCAGGACAAGATCACCGGGGAGGGCGCGTGGGGCTGGCGCGGCACCGCCAGCTATATCGACCAGTTCAAGCTGGGCGGGCTGGGCGAAGTCGGCATCTCGATCGGCGTCCAGCGCAACGACGTCAACGATCCCGTCGAGCGTTTCTACACCAGTTCGACCTGGTTCACCTGCAACGCGGCGGTGGTGTCGAGCACCAATTGCACCGAAGTGACGCGAGAGCAGGGCAATTCCGGCACGCCGTTCTTCCATGCGTCCAACTCGTATCTCAATCGCCAGATGACGACGACCGATCGTCGTGATGCGATCTTCGGCGCGCTCCAGTGGCAGCCAAGCCCGACGATCGACATCAATCTCGACGCGCAATATTCGCGCCGCGACTATAGCGAGCGCCGCAACGATTTCGGCACGGCAGAGGGGCGCTACAATCTGCGCAACGTCGTGATCGGCGACAATAACCAGATGCTTTCGGCCACCGGCTCGGCCACGCTCCAGACGATCTCTGGCATGTTCGAGCGCGACGAGCGCTATCTCGGCGTCGGCGGTAACATCGAATGGACCCCGACTGATCGTCTGACGGTCAGCATCGACGGCGGCTATTCGCGGACCAAACGGCTCGACATCACTCGGCAGGTGCGGCTGCGCACCGATCCGTTCAACATCTATGGCGTGCGCACCGAGATCAACAACCAGCGCATTCCATATTCGGTCGACATGACCCAGGGCTATCTGCCGGTCTTTACGTATGATGCGCGGTTCGATCCGACCAATCACGACCTGTTCAGCGACGATGCGCGCCTGACGCGCTCGCAGGACGGGCGTACTGACGAAATCTGGTCGCTGCGCGGCGACGCCAGCTACAAGATGGATGGGTTCATCGAGCGGATCGACATCGGCGGGCGCTGGGCCAGCCGCAAGTTCTTCGGCTACAGCAACGATGTCAACATCGACCAGACCGACCTGGCGGTGGATCGTCGCGTCAACCTCGCTTGTCGCACGCCCTTCCCGCAGACCGGCTTCCTCGCCGACGCCTCGAGCCCATCGATCGGCAGCTATGCGACGTTCGACGTGCTATGCCAGTTCAGGGAGTATCTGGGCACTGAGGACCCGGGCAACAGCGGCAATCTGGACTCGGTCGACAATTCTCAGGTCACCGAACAGACCTGGGCCGGCTATGCCATGGCGACCTATTCGGGCGAGCTTGGCAATATCCCGGTGCGCGGTAATTTCGGCGTGCGCGGCGTGCGCACCGAAGTGACCTCCGACGGGTTTCGGGCGGATCTCGACGTGATCACCCGCCCCGATGGCACGATCCTGCTGGAGGCGGGCGACGACCTTACCCCGGTTCAGATCAAGTCGAGCTCGACACGCTGGCTGCCCAGCTTCAACGCGATCTTCGACCTCAGTGACAAGATGCGGGTGCGCACCGGCATCTATCGCGCCATGTCGCGCCCCGCCCCCAGTGCGCTCGGCGCGGGCCGCCGCATCGCGCTTGAGGTCGACCCCGGTACCGGCTTCACCTCGGTAACCGAGGCGATCGACAATATTTCCGCGACCGGCAGCCCGCGGCTCAAGCCGACCATGTCGTGGAACGGTGACCTCGCGTTCGAATATTATGCGAACAAGGAAACGCTCCTCGCCGCGACGCTTTACTACAAGCGCTTCAGCGGCGGCCTGATGCCGTTCATCACCGACGAAACCTTCAACATCGGTGGCGTCGATTATCAGGTTCCGGTGACGCAGACGACCAACAGCGACGAGCAAAGCGACCTTTACGGGATCGAGGTGACGGCGACCAACCGCTTCACCTGGCTGCCCGGTCCGCTCAAGAACTTCGGCGCGAAGCTCAGCTATAACTACGCCTGGTCAGACTTCAAAACGCAGGACATCCGCTATGGCGATGTGATCGAATCCGACGGCAGCGTTACCCCTGGGCTAATTCCCACGGCCGGGCTCAGCGGCTATTCGAAGCACACATTGTCGTTCCAGGGCTTCTATGAAGTCGGCAGCTTCTCACTGCAAGGCATCTACCGCTACCGCTCGCGCTATTATCAGGCGTTCACCTCGAACAACACGCAGCTGCGCTATGTCGAGGGCACCGACACGTTCGACATGACCGCGTCATTCCGCCTGAACCGTCAGGTCGATTTCCGGCTCCAAGCGCTCAACCTCTTCAACGAACCGCGCATCGAATATATGCCGGTGGTCGGGAGCACCCGGAACGTCGAATTTTACGGGCCGCAATATTTCATGAGCGTACGCGTGCGGCTGCGCTGACCGCTCCGTAACCAGCGCTTCGGACCAATAGCCTATTCCAAAATTTGGGCGGGTGGGGCATTCGGAGCGCTGGACCGGATCGAACCGAGGGATTGCATGGCAGAGCGCCGCCTGTTTCAGGAAGTTGCCGAGCGGATTGCCGCGATGATCGCGGGGGGAACCTACCCCCCGGGATCGCGGCTTCCGGGTGAGCGCGAGCTTGCCGAGCAACTCGGCGTCAGCCGCGTGACGATCCGGGAGGCGGAGATCGCGTTGCAGGCGCAAGGACTGCTGGCCATCAAAACCGGCTCCGGCGTCTATGTCACCGACGGCAAGCCCGCCCCGACCGACGCGCCGCCACAAGTCAGCGCATTCGAACTGACCGAGGCGCGCTCGCTGTTCGAAAGTGAAGCCGCCGCGCTCGCGGCATCGACCGTCACGCGGGAAATGCTCGCTCGCCTCGACGAACTGCTCGAAATCATGGGCCGCGACGACAGCGATGACGCCGCCTCGACCGCAGCGGATCAGGAATTTCACCTGCTGATCGCCTCTGCCTCGGGCAATCAGGCGGTGATCCATGTCATCAAGCAGCTGTGGCGCATGCGCACCGAAATGCCGGAGGTGCGCACCACCTATGCCAGCGTCTGCCAGCATGACGGCCGCACCCGCCAGCGCGAACATGCCGCGATCGTCGATGCGCTGCGTGCCGGCGATTCGGGCGCCGCGCGCATTGCGATGCGCCAGCATTTCAACCGGCTGCTCGAAGCGATGCTGGACGCGACCGAAGAGCGCGAGATCAGCGAATTGCGCCGCAAGTCGGCCGAAAGCCGCGAACGCTTCCTGATGACCGCGCGCTTGCGCTAAGGCGCGCGGATGCTTCGCCAGTTTCTGCTCGCCGCGCTCGCGCTGACTCTCCCGCTTTCGACTGCCGCGCAGGACGAGGGCGTGTCCGAATCAGGCGACACCCGCCGCCGCGATGCCGCGGAAGCGATTCGCGAAAAGATTCGCAACGACGTGCTCGCGCCGACTGTTGCCCCGCGCGGCTATGACGTCACCATCGTCGTCTTTTCGGATTACCAATGCGGCTATTGCCGCCGCTTCAGCCCGACGCTCGACGCATTGATGGCGAGCGATGCCAAGGTCCGAGTCGTCTATCGCGACTGGCCGATCCTCGGCGGCGGCTCCGGCCCCGCCGCCCGCGCCGCCATCGCCGCCAGCTTTCAGAAAAAGCATCTCGCCTTCCACCGCGCGCTGATCGCCCAGTCGGGCCGGATCGACACGACCAAAATCCGCGCCGCCGCCGATGCGGCCGGAGTCGACTGGACGCGGCTGCAGCGCGATCAGGTGAAGCACAGGGCGGCGATCGACGCCCTACTCGCGCGCACCAACGACCATGCCCGCATGCTGGGCCTGTCGGGTACGCCGGGCATGATGGTCGGCCCCTATCTCGTCCCGGGCCTCGTCGACCTCCCCACGCTCAAGCGCGCCGTCGCGCAGGCGCGGGAGCGGCGCTAACCCAGCCGGTCGCGCTCCAGCAATTCCTCGCGGACATGCACTGCCTGCACCGACAGCCGCACTTCGAACAGAAACGCGACCAGCCCGGCGGTCAGCAACAGCATCGATGCGATGAACGCCGCCGCGACGACGACGCCGATGTCGAGATGCACAATCTCCGCCCCAAACAGCAACGCGACGACCAGACAGATCGCAATTGCGCTCGCGACGCACAGCCAGATCGACGTGTTGATGATCGACAGCCGCCGGTCGATCAGCCGCAACTCCCACACCTGCCGCTCATGCTCCGCGCCGGTCGAAACCGGGTGCAGTTGCTCCAGCTTGCGCGCGCGATCCACCACCCGCGCCATTCGCCCGACCAGCACATTCAATATCCCCGCAATACCCGCCAGCAGGAACACGGGGGCGATCGATATCTGGATCGTCGCGGCGACGGTGGAGATCATGGGGGCCTGCATCAGTGAGAGCTTATGGCGCTCACCCGCGTCCGCCAAGCGACTTCCACGCTATGGTAACGACTTCGCGATAGACCCGCGCCCATGACGAAGCCGATGCCGCTCGCCGATTTCACGCGCCTGCCGCCGTTGCTGACCGCCAGCATCGGCGATGGCCTCGCGAGCGCGATCGACGCCGTCGCCGCATCCGCCGCGCCCACGCATCGCTTCCTGCGCTATGGCTGGTTCGCCGCGGCGCTCCATGCTTATGGCGGAGAGGCGCGCACACTGACTGTCGCACGCGAGGGCGATCCGGTGCTCGCGCTGCCGATGGTTGCGATGGGGCCGGCGCCGCTGCGCCTTGCGCAAGTGCCCGGCTGCTACTGGCCGTTCCGCAGTTTTCCGGTCGCGCAGGACGTCGGGACCGAGGCATTCGAGGTCGCGCTCGACCTGCTCGCGCGCCACGCCAATGCGTTGCGCATCGGCCCGGTCTATGACGGCGACCCCGCGCTGGAAGGGCTGCGCGCCGCCGCTGCCACGCGCGGCTGGGTCGCGCTCGACCGCTTCGTCGCCGAAAGCTTCCTGCTCGATATGGCAGCCTTACAAGCCGAGGGCACCTGGCCGCGTAACTCGACGCTGCGCAAGAATCGCTTCCACGAAAAGCACCTCGCCGAACATGGCGAGCCCGATTGGAGCTTCGTGTCCGGCGCGGACTGGATGAGCCAGGCGTTCGACGCGCTCGCCGATATCGAGCGCAGAAGCTGGATCGCCGACCGCACCGACGGCCGCGACGCCAAGTTCACCGAATCCGGCCATGGCGCCTTCTGGCGCGCGGCGGCGCAGGATCCGGTGATCGCGCAGATGCTCTGGGCCGCGGTCCTGCGCATCGATGGCGAGCCGACCGCCTTCTCGTTCGACCTCAACGCCGGGTCGCTCAAATACGCCATCGCCAACAGCTACGACCCGCGCGTCGCCAAGCAATCGCCGGGCAAGCTGCTCTACTACCGCAACCTCGTCCGCGCGCTCGAAGACGGCATCACCACTGTCGACTGGGGCGCGGGCGACAGCGGCTACAAGCGCGTGATCGGCGCGGACGCCGGCCCCGCGATCCGAGATTGGCTGTTCGTCCGTCCGGGCCTGCCGGGCCTCGCTGCAAAGCTGCTCCGCGGCCGCTGGCGGGCGAGCGGCAATGTGGAGCCGGATTCAACCCGTTTGCCCAGAGCTTGTCGAAGGGCCGCTTCCCACCATTACTGGTCGTGGGAGGGTGCTTCGACAAGCTCAGCACAAACGGAGGTTGGGGCTGCCCGCTAACGACTGTGCCCTAAGGCGCGACCTCCATCCCCCGCGCTTCCGCGAGATACAGCGCGAACAGCCCATCCTCGTCGGTCCATGCCCGCGTGACGGTCCATCCGCCCGCCGCCAGCAGCAACCGCGCATCGCGGTCGCCATATTTGTGGCTGTTCTCGGTGTGAATCGTCTCGCCCGCCGCCATCGCAAAGCCGCGCCCGTCGACCTCGAACGCCACCGCGCGCTGCGCCTCGAGATGCATCTCGATCCGCGCGCGATCGTCATTCCACCGCGCGACATGGGCAAAACTCTCGACCGGGATCGTGCCCGAAAGCTCGGCATTGATCCGTTCGAGCAAGTTCAAATTGAACGCCGCCGTCACCCCCTGCGCATCGTCATAGGCCGGGACCAGCACCGCGGGGTCCTTGATCCGGTCGATCCCGATCAGCAGCGACGACCCCTCGCCCAGCGACGTCCGCATCGTACGCAGCAAATCCACCGCCGCCACCGGCGCCATGTTGCCGATCGTCGATCCGGGGAAAAAGCCTAACCGCGCCAGCCCCCCGATCCCGGCGGGCAGCTTGAGCGGCTTGAGGAAATCCCCCTCTACCGGCTCGACCGCCATGACGGGGAACTGCGCCGCGATCTCCCGCGCCGAATCGCGCAGAAAGTCGCCCGAGATATCGATCGGAACATAGGCAGCGGGCCGCACCGCGCGCAGCAGCAGCGGTGTCTTGACCGACGATCCCGATCCGAACTCGATCACCGCCCCGCCAGTGCCGGTCTCGCGCGCCACCTCCGGGCAAACGCGCTCCAGCAACGCCGTCTCGGTCCGCGTCGGATAATATTCGGGCAGCCGCGTGATATCCTCGAACAGCTCCGACCCGCGCCGGTCATAGAACCAGCGCGCGGGGATCGCCCGTGGCCGCGCGGCCAGGCCATTCAGTACATCGGCGCGAAACGCCGGATCGGCCAGGCCCGCCTGACCATCCTCGATTTCCTGCTTGAGCATTACAGATCCTTCGCCAGCCGCACGCCGGTGAACTGCCAGCGCTGGTGCGGATAAAAGAAATTGCGGTAGCTCGCCCGCGCATGGCCGCGCGGCGTCGCGCAGCTCCCGCCACGCAGGATGAACTGCCCGCTCATGAACTTGCCATTATACTCGCCGACCGCGCCCTCGGCGGCGGCAAAGCCGGGGTAGGGGCGGTACGCGCTACCGGTCCATTCCCACACATCGCCAAAGAATGCCGGGCCGGTGGGGCAGGGGCGCGGTTCGACCGGCCCGGCGCGATCGAGCTGGTTGCCGCCCGCCGCGTCATGCCCGCTCGCAGCAACCTCCCACTCCGCCTCGGTCGGCAACCGCGCGCCGGCCCAGCTGGCATAGGCGTCGGCCTCAAAGAAACTCACATGCGTCACCGGCGCGGCAGGATCGATCGCGCGCCGCCCATCGAGCCCGAACCGCGTCCAGCCGCCGTCGCGCTGCTCCCAATAGAGCGGCGCATCGACGCCCTGCGCCTTCACCCACGCCCAGCCATCGGACAGCCAGTGGCGCGGATCGCGATAGCCGCCATCGGCAATGAACGCCGCCCATTCGCCATTGGTCACCGTGCGGTCGGCAATCGCATGCGGGTGCAGCAGCACGCGATGGCGCGGCCCCTCGCAATCGAACGCAAAGCCATCGCCCTGCGCGCCGATCTCGGCAATGCCGTCGGGACCTTCGATCCAGCGCAGCGGCCCTGGCATCTCGACCGGTATCTTGCGCTCGCCCGGCCACATCGCCGGTTCGACCGGGTTGCACGAAAACAGGTGCAGAATATCGGTCAGCAGCAATTCCTGATGCTGCTCCTCATGGTGACATCCCAGCGCCACCAGCGCCAACGCCGCTTCGGGCAAATCCGGCAGCGCGGCGACCAGCGCCGCATCCACCGCCGCGCGATAATCGAGCACCTCGGCCAGCGACGGCCGCGTCACCATGCCCCGCCGCGACCGCGCATGGCGCTGCCCCTCGGCCTCATAGTAACTGTTGAACAGGAACGGAAAGCGCGCGTCGTGCAGCTGATAGCCGTCCACGAAATCGCGCAGCACGAACGTCTCAAAGAACCAGCTGGTATGCGCCAGATGCCATTTCGCGGGCGAGGCGTCGTCCATCGACTGAACGCTCGCATCGGCATCGGACAGCGGCGCAACCAGATCGGCAGATAACGCCCGCACCGCGCGAAACCGCGCTTCAAGCGTTGTGCAGCACGCGGCGGGCATCGCCTTCGTTCGCATTTCGTTCTCCTAACCCGAAACGCGACGAGGGTCAAATCCTCAGCTCAGCGATGCGCCCCCGGCGTCCACAAAACGTCGCCACCCGCCGATTGGTTCATTTCGCGCGCGAGCACGAACAACAGGTCGGACAGGCGGTTGAGATAGATCACCGCCTGCGGATTGATCGGCATCGCCATCGCTGCGGCGGTCGCGCTGCGCTCGGCCCGACGCACGATCGCGCGCGCCAGATGGATCGCCGCCGACGCCGCCGATCCGCCCGGCAGGATGAAGCTCGTCAGCGGCGGCAACGCGCCATTGGCCGAATCGATCGCCGCCTCCAGCCGCGCGACCTGCGCCGGCACGATGCGCAACGTCATCTCGTCCGGCGTGAAGTCCTCGCCCGGCGTGGCGAGGTCCGCGCCCAGATCGAACAGGTCATTCTGCACGGTGGTCAGCAGCGGCGCGGGATAGCCCGTCCCGATCGCCGCAACCGCGACCCCGATCGCGCTGTTCGCCTCATCGACATCGCCCATCGCCGCCAGCCGCGCGTCATGCTTGGCGACCCGCGATCCATCGACGAGACCGGTGGTCCCGTCATCGCCGGTGCGCGTGTAGATCTTGTTGAGTTTAACCATCTGCTTCCCGGCTACTGCTTGACGATCCGGTCCGCAATGCGATCGATCTGACAAATGCCTTGGCGGCATGGCAGGCTGACAGCAACATAGCGCGGCTGGTCAGGTCGGACGTTCACAAAGGTGATGGCAACGCTTCCTTCGATCCTCTGAAACGCGCGTAGCCGCCCGTCGGTCAGCGTATCGAAATCGTCGAGCGACCGCGTCACATCCTGCGGATGATTGCCCTCGTAGATCGTAGCTGTCCCGGCGGTGGTCGCGAGCCTGTAGACTGCAAAGTCGGGCGGGCTATCGACTCGCTTGACCGCTTGAGGGGAGGCGTCCTTGATGCAAAAGCTGATACCGCAAAAGCGTTCAGGCGCTGCGTTTCCGCAACCGGACAGACAGGATGCAGCGATCAGAAGGGTGAGGGTTCGGCGCGGCGGAACCGCACAGGCCCGCCCCTGACGCACTGGTTACTTCCCGCTCGCCATCAGCAGCAGCAGCGCGACGATCGCAATCGCGATGCCCTGGAACAGGATGCGCTGCTGCATCGCCTTGTTCGACTTGAGCGCCGACTGGCTCGGCCCTTCGCCCGATTTCAGCTCCGCCTCGGTGACGCGCAGAAACGCGACGATCCCCTTGATCAGAGCGAAGAGGGTGGCCAGCATCGCGGCGACGAGCAAAAGGACAAGGAACAGCTGCATGGTGGTAACCTAGTCCTTATCGTGGCCGGATTGAAGCCCTGTACTTGGGTGCAGTCCATCCCCGCCGCGCTGGCCTCAAATGGGGACTTCCCCCCGCCGCAACGCCGCCGCCAGCGCCCGACCATCCTCTCCCGCTTCACGCAAGGCGGCCAGCGTCGGTGCGCCATGGCGCTTCGCCAGCCGCGCGCCATCCGGGCCGGTCAGCAGCGCGTGATGATGATAGTGCGGGACCGGCAGGTCGAGCAGCGCCTGCAACAGCCGGTGGACATGCGTTGCCGCCAACAAATCCTCGCCCCGCACGACATCGGTCACCCCCTGCGCCGCATCGTCGATGGTGACGGCGAGGTGATAGGATGCCGGCGCATCCTTGCGCGCCAGCACGACATCGCCATGCGCTGCGGGGTCGGCGAGGATGGTGCCGAAGCGCGAGTCGGTGAACGACAACCCATCCGTCACCCCCGCGAAAGCGGGGGCCCATCTCCCGGACTGTCCATCCGCAGCACCGGCGTGGTCAGGCGCAATCGCACGAGATGGGCCCCCGCTTTCGCGGGGGTGACGTTCCAGCGAGTGGATTGCCGCCCCCACATCCAACCGCCAGCAATGCGGCACGCTCAAATCCGGCGCGACCAAGCTCCGGCACGTCCCCGGATACACCAATCCCTCCGGCCCATGCGGCGCACTCGCGCTCGCTGCGATATCGGCGCGGGTGCAGAAACATGGATAGATCAGCCCCCGCGCGCGCAAATCGTCCAGCACGGCCTGATAGGTATCCAGCCGCGAAGACTGGAACAGCACCTCGCCATCCCATTCCAGCCCCAGCCAGCTCAGGTCCGCCAGAATCGCATCAACATGCTCGGCCCGACTGCGCGTGCCGTCGATATCCTCGATCCGCACCAGGAACGCGCCACCCCGCGCGCGCGCGAAATCATGCGCCGCAATCGCCGAAAACGCGTGGCCGATGTGCAGCCGCCCGGTGGGACTTGGCGCGAAACGGGTGACGACAGGTGAAATTACGGGTTTCTCCGTTTGTTGCGACGCACCAGTTTCATGTAGAGCGGGTGCATGTGGCTCGCCATCCTCTTGTCGGCACTCGCGATGACGCTGATCGTCGGGGTGCGCTATCTGATCGTCTCGGGCGCCTTCGCCTGGGCAACACGCGTCCGGCATCCCGGCCTTTATGCCGGGCTCGACCGGCAGATGCGCCGCGAGCTGCTGTGGAGCCTCGCCAGCGCCGGTATCTATGGCATCCCCGCCGGCATCGTCGCCTGGGGCTGGCAGAATCACGGCTGGACCCGGATCTACACCGATGTCTCGGCCTATCCGCTCTGGTATCTGCCGCTGTCGGTGTTCCTCTACCTCTTCGCGCACGACACCTGGTTCTACTGGACGCATCGCTGGATGCACCGCCCCCGGCTGTTCCGCATCGCGCACGCCGTCCATCACGACAGCCGCCCGCCCACCGCATGGGCGGCGATGAGCTTTCACCCGATCGAGGCGCTGACCGGCGCCGTGGTGATTCCGTCACTGGTCTTCGCAATTCCTATTCATGTTGGCGCATTGGGCTTGGTGCTTGGAATCATGACCGTTATGGGTGTGACCAATCACATGGGGTGGGAAGTATTTCCGCGGGTGATGTGGCGGGGGCCACTGGGAGCGTGGCTGATCACCGCGAGCCATCATCAGCGGCATCATGAGCAATATGGGTGCAACTATGGTCTCTATTTCCGCTTCTGGGACCGGCTGTGCGGCACCGACCGGGGGATTGGCGATTTCCAGAAAGCACATGCTCGCGCTGCTGCCCGCAGCCCTTCTGCTCCTCCCGGCGGCCTCGCCGGTGGCCAGCTTCGACCTTGAGGTCACTGGCCTTCGCAATGCCAAGGGCGTGCTGCAGATCTGCCTGACCGCGCGGCCGGACAGCTTCCCCGACTGTAAGGACGACCCCCGCGCGATCTCGCGCACGATTTCGGCGGCGCATCCGGCCACCCGGTTCGAGGGGCTGGCGACCGCGACCTATGCCGTCGCGGTGATCCACGACGCGAACAGCAACAAGAAGCTCGACACGATGATGGGCATCCCCAAGGAAGGCTTCGGCTTCAGCCGCAACCCCGTCATCACCTTCGGCCCGCCCAAGTTCAAGGCGGCATGCTTTCCGCTGGATGGGGCGAAGCAGCAGGTGAAGATGCGGTATATGCTTTAGGGCCATCGCCCAGCCCGTTTATGGGGCCATGCATCCAATTCCGCAGTGCAGCGTTGCGCCCCTGAAACAGGTTCAGGGAATCACCTTCATGCGTATCCGCGTTCTTTCCGCCTTCCTCGCCGCCACCCTCGCCACGCCCGCGCTGGCGCAGGATAGTGCCCCGACGCCCGAACAGGCGGAAGCCGCGCAAGAGGGGCGGGCGCGCCTCACCGTCGCTGTCGGCGGGGTGTGGCTGCCGGACTATGAGGGGTCGGACGACAATCGCTGGATCCCGGCGCCCGCCGCCAACGGCACCGTCGCGGGCATGAGCTTCACCGTGCTCGGCAACCGTGCCAGCCTCGACGTGATCCCCGATGTTGCGGGCAAGGACTGGAACTTCCAGCTCGGCCCGGTCGCGGTCATCAACCTGAACCGCACCAATCGCGACGCGATCAAGGATCCCCGCGTCGCCGCGCTGGGCGAGATCGATACGGCGGTCGAAGTCGGCGGCTATGTCGGCCTCGGCAAGACGGGGATCATCCACGACTTCGACACGCTGTCGGTCAGCCTCAGCTACCGCCACGACGTCACCAAGATCCACCGCAGCGGCATCTTCACCCCGTCGGTAAACTATACCACCCCGCTCAGCACCAAAGCGTTGGTATCGCTGTTCGCCTCGGCGGAGATCGTCGAGGACCGCTACGCTCGCACCTATTTCGGCGTCACCCCAGCGGGCAGCATCGCCAGCGGCCTCCCCGCATTCCGGCCCGAGGGCGGGCAGAAGGACATCACCGTTGGCGGCATGTTCACCCATGCGATCACCGGCAACCTGACCAAGGGCCTCGCGCTGGTCGCGGGCGGCACCTACAAGAAACTGGTCGGCGACTTCGCGGACTCGCCGCTCGTCTCGATCGCCGGCACGCGGCACCAGTGGACCGCAGGCGCAGGGCTCGCGCTGACCTTCTAATCGCGTTCGGCCGGAACCTGGGCAACGATCTCGCGCAGCGCGGCAACATGGCTGCGCAGCGCGCGACGTCCCGCACGGTTCAGCGACGCCCAGGTGCGCTGCCGCCCCGCTTCCGCCGCCTTGCGCAGGCCGACATAGCCGGCCTCCGACAAGGCTGCGAGGTGCTTTGACAAGACGGAGTCGCTGACGCTGACCAGCGACCGCAAGCGCGAAAACTCCATCTCGTCGACGGCATCGAGCAGGGCCGCGATCTGCAACCGCGCGGGGGCATGGAGCAGCATGTCGATCTTCGCCCCGCTCACCGCGCGCGCCCCGACAACTCGCGCTGATAGAGCCGCGTCCACAACAGGCTCGTTCCGAACGCGATGGCAAAGGCTCCTGCGGCGATCGCCAGCTTCACGGTAATCGACAGGCCCGCGGACCGGGCATGGTTTTCGGCGGCCATCGCGCCCAGCATCACCACGACCAGTCCCAGCGTCAGTGGCAACGTCCGCCCCCAGCGATAGCCACTGACGAACAGCCCATAGCGCTTGCGGTCGTCCGTGGTGAGCCAGGCAATCCCCGCGATCGCCGCGACCAGCATCGGGATCGCGAATTTCGGCCCAAAGCCCTGACCCGCCACCATCACCGCGATCGCGGCAGCAAACGCCGCATGCCGCCACAGCGGATATGCCGGCCCCGTCCGCGCCAGCGCAAGCCGCGCCGCATCAATCTCATCGAGCGCCGCGCGCGCCTCCCGTACATCCATCACAAGCTCCTGACTTTCCAACCTGGAAACAGTAGCGCATCACTTTCCACATTGGCAAGTTATTTGTTTCCAGTCCGGAAAGTAACACCCGCCAGTGACAGCCCCTTCCTGACGCGCTAGGACAAACCATCCCCGGGGGAGCGCTGACGCGCGCTTGAGAGGGTGGCCGCAGCCACCGACCCGCTGAACCTGATCCGGTTGACACCGGCGTAGGGAGGGAGCGGCCCGCATCCATGGTCCGTTTCCTCCACCTGGAGAGGAACATCATGGCCGACAATCCCACGCATCCCGAACTCAAGGTCACCACCGGCGCCATTCGCGGCTCGACCAAAATCCATGTCGGCCCCCGCAAGGTCGCGATGCGCGAAATCCATCTCGAACCGTCCAGCGGCGAACCGCCCGTGCGCGTCTACGACACCAGCGGCCCCTACACCGACGCCAACGCCCGCATCGACATCATGGCCGGGCTGCAGGAGCTCCGCCGCGACTGGATCCGCCAGCGCGGCGATGTCGAAGAGGTCGCCCAGCGCGAGGTAAAGCCCGAGGATAACGGCCAGCTCGGCCCCGACCGCTCCGGCGGCGTCCAGCCCTTCCCGAACGTCCGCAAGCACGTCCTGCGCGCCAAGCCCGGCATGAACGTCAGCCAGATGCACTATGCCCGCCGCGGCATCATCACGCCCGAAATGGAATATGTCGCCACCCGCGAAAACCTTGGCCGCCAGATGCTGTCCGAATATGTCCGCGACGGCGAAAGCTGGGGCGCGGAAATCCCCGATTATGTGACGCCCGAATTCGTCCGCGACGAGGTCGCCCGTGGCCGCGCGATCATCCCCAACAACATCAACCACCCCGAATCCGAACCGATGGCGATCGGCCGCAACTTCCTGGTCAAGATCAACGCCAATATCGGCAACTCCGCCGTCGCCAGCGACGTCGCGGCCGAGGTCGACAAGATGGTGTGGGCGATCCGCTGGGGCGCCGACACGATCATGGACCTGTCCACCGGTCGTAACATTCACGACACCCGCGAATGGATCCTGCGCAACAGCCCCGTACCCGTCGGCACCGTCCCGATCTATCAGGCGCTCGAAAAGGTCGGCGGCATCGCCGAAGAGCTGACCTGGGAAATCTTCCGCGACACGCTGATCGAACAGGCGGAGCAGGGCGTCGACTATTTCACCATCCACGCCGGCGTGCGCCTGCCCTACATCCCGCTGACCGCCAAGCGCGTCACCGGCATCGTCTCGCGCGGCGGATCGATCATGGCGAAATGGTGCCTCAGCCACCACCGCGAAAGCTTCCTCTACGAGCATTTCGACGAGATCACCGAGATCTGCAAAGCCTATGACATCGCCTACAGCCTCGGCGACGGCCTGCGCCCCGGCTCGATCGCCGACGCCAATGACGAGGCGCAGTTCGCCGAACTCTATACGCTGGGTGAACTGACCAAGCGCGCCTGGGAACAGGATGTTCAGGTGATGATCGAAGGCCCCGGCCATGTGCCGATGCACAAGATCAAGGAGAATATGGACAAGCAGCTGCAGGCATGCGGCGAAGCCCCCTTCTATACGCTCGGGCCGCTCACCACCGACATCGCGCCCGGCTATGACCATATCACCAGCGGCATCGGCGCCGCGATGATCGGTTGGTACGGCACCGCGATGCTCTGTTACGTCACGCCCAAGGAGCATCTCGGCCTCCCCGACCGCGACGACGTCAAGGTGGGCGTGGTGACGTATAAGTTGGCAGCCCACGCCGCCGACCTCGCCAAGGGCCACCCGGCCGCCAAGGTCCGCGACGACGCGCTCAGCCGCGCCCGCTTCGAATTCCGCTGGCGCGACCAGTTCAACCTGTCGTTGGACCCCGACACGGCGGAACAGTACCACGACCAGACGCTGCCAGCAGAAGGCGCCAAGACCGCCCATTTCTGCTCGATGTGCGGCCCCAAATTCTGCTCGATGAAGATCACGCAGGAAGTGCGGGATTTTGCGGCGAAGCAGAATCAGGATGCGGATGCCTTCATCGCGGCGCAGCCAGTTGATGCCGCCGAGGCGGAAGAGGGCATGGCTCAGATGAGCCGAGTCTATGACGAAATGGGCCGGGAGTTGTATCTGGGTGCGGGCGGACGCGAGCACGATTGATCCGGACCGACGCATCGGCATAGCTTAGCGCATGAGCTGGTTCCGCCGTGCAAAGCCTGCCAATCCATTCGCAGGAAGCTGGGCCTGCGCAGGGTGCGGCGAGGTCCATCAGGGAATGATGGACCTCGCCGCCCTCGCGCCGGATCCGTGGCCGCATGAGCGAATACAGGAACCGAACAGCGCCGTGCGGTTGGACGGCGACTTCCTGTCCGAAGATTTCTGCGTGATGTCCGGCCGTCATTTCTTCGTCCGCGCCGTGCTGGAAATTCCGGTTCACGGACAGGCAGAGAAGTTCGGCTTCGGCTGCTGGTCCACGCTATCGTGCGCGAACTTCGAGAAATATCTCGACGGCTTCGACAACGCCGATTTCGCTGACTGGGGTCCGTGGACCGGCTGGCTCTGCAACCAGCTCGAAACCTATATCGGCGCCGACCCCGAGGGTGTGCACGTCTACCCCCAGCCAGACCGCCAGCGCCCCACGTTACGTGTTGTGAGCCCAGGCCATCGGCTGGCAATCGATCAGGAGCAGGGGATCAGCGTTGAGCGTCTGTGGGAGATGTTGCGCTTCTATGGGCACGCGCCGGCGAAGCGGGGATAATCGGAATGGCGGCCACAGGCGCTACTTTCCCACAGATGGATAGCGATCTGTCACTGGGCACGGGCGGGCACGCACCCGTTGCCGGCGCTTACTCAGCGAGTGGCGGGTGGCTCTCGGCTCGAAATTTCAATACGCGTCTTTTGTGTGTTTTGATGGAACGGGGGATGTGGATGATGAAGCGCTTTGGCGTCTCGGTGCTGTGTGTGGCACTTGCTGGTTGCTATTCTCAACATTCGCTGCCGAGTGCAGGTGAGCCGGTGGCATCACTGACCTTTTTGAAGTCATACGACAATCGATTCGGTCAGATTGCCGGTGCAAGCCAATCCTATCTTTCGATTGAGGGTGATTCCTGCAAATCACTGACGAAATTTGCCCTGTTTGGGTGGTCGGACGGTGCAAGCAAAACTAGGCCAATACGGGCGGGCGAGCGCATTACGGTTTATGGTGAGATAAGCGAAACGCTGGCAAGCGGTGCGGTAAGCTCAACCGTCGGTACATGCGTTTCAGGCGCTTCGTTCACACCGATTGCCGGCGAGGCCTACTCTATCCGTCAAATTTCCAATGCGCCGAACAGCTGTAATATCGAGATTGTCGATAAATCGGGGGCTAGGCCGGCTGACTATAGAGCTATCGATGTGCCGCGTTGCGGGTAACATTTGTGCGGCGAGGTGCGCAGCGATCTGCTCGTCACTCACGGTGATCCACAGGGGGTAATCGATAGTCTCGGGCTACCGTCTTTCGGCCCGATGTCCTACTCCCCCCACAACCCGCCAACCTCCCGCGCCCCGTGCACAAAGCGCACAATCTCCACCCGCTCGCCGCTCACGCGATACAGCACCAGATACCGCCCCACGATCAAACTCCGCGCCCCCGCGCCAATCTCCGGCCGCGCCATGTCGCGCATCGGAAAGTCGCGCAGGCTCAGCGCTGCCGCCACCAGCCGCCGCACATGCCGCGCCGCCGCCTCGGCGTCGTCCTCCGCGATCCAGTCGTAAATGGCATCGAGGTCGCGATCCGCGCTCGGTAGGATCGCGACGCGCATCAGGCGGCGTCCGGCTCGCCCCGCCGCCGTGCCTCGCCGCGTGCGATCACGCGATCGGCCCAGTCTTTCGGTGCATCGACCGCCCGGCCGCTCGCCAGCCCCTCGTCCCAGGCGGCGCGGAGCCGGGCAATCTCGTGTGCCCTGGCCGTCTCGCGCTCCTCGTCGCGCCGGATCAGGTCGCGGACATAGTCGCTGGTGCTGCTATACCGCCCCTCGGCCACACGCGATTCCGCCCAGCCCTTGAGCGTGTCGGGGATCGAGATGTTCATCTGGGCCATACGACTGGTATAGAGTTTTGCGCTAATCTTGCCAAGCAGCGCGGCGCCCCCTGACGGATGCCCCCGCGCCACACCCCGCCAAAAAATCCATCCAACATCCCCCGCCACACCCTGTCCTACACGCGCGCAATCCGCTTCATCCTGTCGGATGACCCAGCAAACCCCACCCGTCCGCGCGCACTGGACCCCGCCAAACAGCGCGTCTTCCTCGCCGCCCTTGTCGAAACCGGCAGCATTGCGCGGTCCGCGCGTGCCGCGGGCATGTCGCGGTCCAGCGCGCATGCGCTGCGCAATCGCCTGACCGGCACGCCGTTTGACTATGCGTGGAGCCGTGCGCTCGAACTGCATGCGGCGCGGCTCGCCGATCCCTTCGGCCCCGATCCGCTCGCCCCGCGCGACCCCGCCGCGGCTCGCGCGCCAGCGTCCGCCCCGGTCGCACCGCCGTCGCGCCGCTGATGCCCCGCCGTCGCCTTCTGTCGACAAGCCGTCGCCCACCAGTCCTTTGGCGGCCCAATCGCGTCGTGGAGCGGTCGCGCGCCAGTCGTGGGACCGTCGCGCTCCCGTTGCGCAGGTGCCGCGAACCTGTCGCGTCCCGGGCCGTTCGCGGGTGTCATCCCGTCGTGTCGGCCCGCAACCCGCATGTTTTCGTCAGCTTCGCCGGAAGGTGTCAGGCGCGACCCCCTGTTTCTGCGGGTCCCGCCGCGCACCGCGCCTTGATCCGGCTTGCACCTGCGTCGGGTGGCGCTAACCTCGCGTGATGCTCGATCAGGTCATCCGATCCGCACCTCCCGAAGGGCAGCTGCCCGACCGGCTGCGGCTGCCCATGGCGTTCGACGTCGACCGGCTGCGGGCCGATCTCGACGCGGTCGATCGCGACTGGATCGATCATCTGGTGAAGCAGAATTACGAGGGCAATTGGTCGGTCCTGCCGCTGCGCCACACGGCCGGCGCGACGCATCCGGTGATGATGATCTACTCCGATCCCACCGCGACCGAGTTCGTCGACGGGCCGCTGCTGGCCGCGACGCCCTATTTCCGCGAAGTGCTGGCGGCGTTCAAATGCCCGCTGACCGTGGTGCGACTGATGCGGCTGACCCCGGGATCGGTGATCAAGCCGCATTACGACCACGACCTCGCCGCCGAACATGGCGTGGCCCGCCTGCATATCCCGATCACCACCAACCCCGATGTCGAATTCCTGCTCAACGGAACGCCGGTGACGATGGCGCCGGGGGAGGCCTGGTATCTGCGCCTGATGGACACGCATTCGGTGGTCAATCGCGGCACCAGCGACCGGGTGCATCTGGTGATCGACGCGCTGGTCGATGACTGGCTGGGCGAAATGTTAGCGGCCAGCGCCGGGTAGCAGCACTTCGGCAACCCGCCGCCGCCCGCCGACGCGTTCGAGCTGCACGAACACGTCGATGGTCGAGCGCACATAATGCGTCACGTCTTCCCGGCTCAGCCGCGTGCCGCGCTGGAGGATCAACAGCGCGATCTGCTCGACCGCCGCCTCTGCGCTGTTGGCATGGACCGAGCTCAGCGATCCGGGATGGCCGGTGTTGATTGCACGCAGAAAGGCATAGGCCTCCTCGCCGCGCAGCTCGCCCAGGATGATCCGGTCCGGCCGCATCCGCAGCGACGCGCCGAGCAGGTCATCGGCGGTAACCCGCGCCTCACCCAAATCGCCACGCGTCGCCAGCAGGCCGATCGCATTGGCGTGACGCAGATGCAGCTCAGGCGTATCCTCGATCACGATCAACCGCTCGTCGGAAGCAACCTCACGCAGCAGGGCATTCAGGAACGTAGTCTTGCCGGTCGAGGTGCCGCCGGAAACCAGGATATTGCGCCGCGACCGCACCGCCTGCCGCAGCATCGCGGCGAGGTTCCCCGCCTCTAGCAGCGCCGCCAACTCCGCAATCCCCTCATCGCCATGCAACGCGCTACCGCGCCGCGTCCCGTCGAACGCCCCCGCCGCCGCATAATCGTCGAGCCCCAGATCGGCCGACACATGCTTGCGGATCGCAATCGCCATCCCGCCACGCGTCGCGGGCGGCGCGATCACCTGAACGCGTGCGCCGTCCGGCAGGGCGGCCGACAGCAATGGGTGGGCGCGGCTGATCCCCTGATGCGTCAGCGCCGCTACCTGCCGCGCGAGCCGTTCGAGCGCGGTTTCGGTGAGGTCCGGCGCATCGTGCCGCTCGCTCGCCCCGCCCAGCGTCTCGACCCAGATCTCGCCGGGCTGGTTGACATAGATGTCGGTGACATCGGCGCGGTCGAGAAACGGCGCGAGCGGCGCCAGATAGGCGCGCAGATAGACGCCCGCCGCCGGCGGCTCGGCCGTCATCGCGGATTCCCGACCCCGGTAAAGTCGAGGTCGCGCGTCACGAACACCGCGATCGTCGTGCCCGGCCGCACGCTCAGCGTCGGGGCGGGGCCATTCTGCCCGCTGGTCGCGCTCGAGGCGGAGTTGGGCAGTGCCAACAAAATCGACCCGTTGGCGGGGCGCGTGGCGAGGTTGACGCCGATGTCGAGCGCCGACTGGAGCAGCGCCGGGAAGATCCGCTGGAGCAAATGCGAATTGACCTTGGCGCGCACGCCGTTGCGCCCGACCGCGTCGGTGGCTGGGGATCCGATCGCGATGGTCACGCCGTCCGGTCGCACCAGCCGGCTCCAGTTGATGATCGCGCGCTTTTGCCCCGCCTCAGCCCCGCCCGCATAGTCGCCGGTCAGGCGGCTTCCGCGCGGGATCAGGATGCGGGTGCCGTCGAAACTGCGCACGTCGCGCGACACGATTGCGCGGGCGAATCCGGCCTTGGTCGAATCAAAGCCGGTTTCGAGCACGGCGGGGATCAGCGTCCCCTGCGCAATGGTGGTCGATCGGTTGGCGAGCGACCCAGCGGTCACACGTGTCCCCGGTGCCTGCGCGCCGGCTGGCGTGTCGGCGGACGCGACCCCCGGACCGTCATCCTGCGGCCCCGACCGGTCGAGCACCAAAGGACCGGGCGCGGCGGCGCGGGGCTCTGCCATCGGCGGCGGGGGCAAGGGCTGTGGGTACACCGGCGGCGGCGGCTGAGGAATGAACTCGGGGCGCTGCTGACGCATCGGCGGTTGGGGCAGCACAAATGGAACGGTCTGCGGCGCTGTGACGACCGCAACCGGCGGTGCGGACGCCTCCGCAACAGGAGCGGGCGGGATATAAAGCGGCGGCGGCTCGCGCAGTGCAGTCGGTGCGTCGGCACTGCGCGTAACGGCGGGTGCCTGAAGCGCAGTGCGGCGTGACTCGAGCGCGACGAACAGCAGGATGGCGGCGAGTCCCAGCCCGCCGCCGATAATCAGCATCGACGGCCCGCGCGGCGCGGCACCGACCATCGGGCGGATGTCACCCGCCGCGTGTATCGCAGGATCGCGGCGTGGATCGCCAACCGCGCTCACCGGCCGTCTCCGGATGTAGCGGGCATGCGCAGCGCCGTTGCGACGCGTCGGTCCTGACGGAAGATGAACTTGCGCGCGATGCGATCGACCACGATGCGCCCATCGCGGACCTGTCCGGTGGCGAGCACTTCGGCGCCATCGTCACCGACCGCATAGATCGCCGGCAGCGTCGCGCTCGCCGGCCATTCGATCTCGGTCTGCACGCCGTTATCGGCCATCGCGCTCGGGCGGAGCAGCTTGTCGCCGCTCAGCCGATAGCGCCCGGCGGTCACCGCCTCGGCTGGCGCCGCCGTGCCGGTCGCGGCCAGCGGTGCGCTGTCGGGATAGGTGAAGCGCACCGCGAAGGGCAGCGTCTCCATCGGGCCGTATGCGGGGACCAGCTCGAACGCGTACATGCGCACATCGGTGATCACGACCATGTTGGTGGTGACCCCGGCGCTCAGCGGCTTGATGAACAGATAATCGCCGCGCTTGTTCGCGCTCGCCTGCCACGCGCCGCCATCGCCCAGCGCGATGCTCTCGATCCGCTCGTCCGGGTTGAGCGCGACGGTGATCTGATATCCGGGTGCCGCCTGAAGCTGCACCACCTGATCGGGCGCGAACATCACCGTCTGCACACGCGGATCGCCCGGACCCGGCTGCGGGCGCACTTGCGCCACCGCGGGCGGCACGGCGAGCAGCAGCAGGGCGGCGACCCACTTCATCGTGCCACCTGAGCGGTTGGGGAGGGGGCGGGCGTTGCGGCGAGCGGCGACGGCGCGGCCGCCTGCGCGGCTCCAACCGGCGCTGCCGTCACCGGAGCGGGTGCGGGCAGTGCTTCGGCGTTGCGGGCATAGTGCGATACGGTGAAGCCGAGCGGGTTGATGAAGCGATCTTCGAGCTTCATCGGCTCGCCGGCATAGCGGTAGCGGATCACCGCAACCCACTGCTGCGCCGGGGCGGTCTGGCCAGCCGCGTCGCGGCGTTGCGTTTCGAACCGAACCAGCGCCGATCCGGTGCCGAGTGGCGAGACGCTCTTCACCCGCGTCTCAACCAGCGTGCTGCGCGGCAGGCTGGCGAGCGGGCTCTCGGGGTTCGATGCCTGTACCGAGGCGATATAGCGGCTGCGTGCGCGGCCCTCCGACCACAGCACCACGTGGCGATAGTTATGCTGGAGCGCGTCGATGTCGAAGCTCTCGCGCGCAATCACATATTGCACCAGAAACGCCTGGGTCAGCGCGGTGTCGGGCGCGATCTTGTCTGGATTGATCGGGCTGAGTTGCTGGACATAACCGGTCTGGCGATCGACCAGCAACGTCCGCGTCTCGACCGTCTTGAGCGGCAACATCACCACCAGCGCGATCGCCACGACCAGCGCGACCGCGACGGCGACGGCGGCGATGATCCACGCAAGCCGCTGCGACCGGTCGAGCCGCGCCTCGCGGTCCGCGGCCCAGCTTCCGCCCTCCCGGTAATAGGCGTCGAGCGCCGCGCGTGTCTTTTGCTTCATTTCGTCTGATCCCGGCGCCCGGCGCTGGCTGTAACACGATTGCGCGACCGGCGCGCGGCCCGCTGGCCCAAAGGTGGCGGCGCGTTGGGTACCTGCCTCGGAACCAGTCGCGCACCGGGGTTGGTCCGCGCCGGTGCCGCCATCCCCTGAACCGCCGCAGCAGTGATCGGCGCCGCCCCGCCCGATTCGCGCCGCTGAGTCGCGATCACCGCATCGGCGACCGCTGCCGCGCGCGACCGCTCGACGGCGGGCTCACCGGCGGGTGCCGCGCCTGCGCCCCGCCCCTGAAACAGCCGCTCGACCTCGCGGTTGAATCGCTCAGGTGCGGCGCGCCATGTTTCGGGCAGGCGCAATCCTGTGGCGACCTTCAGCGCCAGCAGGATCGTGCCGAACATCGCCAGCGCAAAGATCGCGGTCACCGCCATCAGCTCGACCGGCGCCCCCGCGATGGTCTGTTCGCCCGCCCGCCGAGCGACCAGACTCGCCACCCAGGGTTCGAGCAGCGCGAGTTCGATGCCGAGCAGGATCGCCACGCCAAAGCTCGCGATCATCGTCCCCATCAACCCGCGCAGCCACCCGGCAAACCAGCCGCGCGTCGCGTCGAACAACAGAAAGGCGACGAAGATCGGCCCGAGCGCCAGCAGGATCGCTGCGGCAAAGCGCAGCATCACGATGCCGCCCAGCGTCGAGATCAGGAACAGGATGCGCGACGCGGCAAGCGCGATCGGCTCGATCACGCCGACCGGATCCTGGGAGTTCTCGACCACCAGCTCGTTGCGGCCGTTGATGTTGCGCTGGCGCATCACCTGTTGCTGGCCCTCGCGCTTGCCGACGCCCGCTTCACCGAGCCGCGCCAGCCCGCGATCGACATAGCCGATCCGCACGGCGCGATCGCCCAGCGTGCCGGGCAGCCCCGCCGCACCACCGACTTCGGCGACCAGCTCGCCCGGTGCGCCGAACACCAGATCATGCGCCAGCGGGCGGTACGTCGCCCAGCTCGTCGCCAGCGCGAGCACGATCCCGACCTTGGCCAGCGCGACCACGCCGTCGCGCATGCCGGGCGTCTCGCCCAGCAGCATGCGATAGCCCCAGATCGCGACGAACAACGTCAGCATGCCGGTCAGCAGCAGCGACGCGCTCGACCCCGGCGTGGCCAGCACCTGATAGCCCAGCGTCGCGACCGCGCGGGCATGGCAGTCCGCCGCGCCCAGCATGCTCACGACGAATGCGTCGCCCTCGACGATGCCGGGGCAGGTCATGCGACCTCCATCAGGCGCGGCAGCCACTCGGCGGGATCGTCGCCATGTTCGGCGCGGATCGTATCGAGCAGGCGCACGGTACGCTCGCGCCCGGACAGCACGGTCAGAATCTCCTGCTCGCCCGACAAATCGAGCCGCGCGACGACGCTTTCGGCGCCATGCTTGATCAGGAAACAGCGGGCATTGTCCGGCAATGCGCGGATCAGCTCATACTCATGCGGCGTCAGGCCGAACCCGTCGACATAATCCGCCGCGCGCGCCTTCGGATTGGCCATGAAGATCTGCGTCGCGGCCTGTTCGATGATCGCGCTGGCAATGCGGCTTTCCAGCGCGTCCTGCGCGCTCTGCGTGGCAAAGCCGACGATCCCGTTGCGCTTGCGGATCGTCTTTTCCCAATCCTTGATCCGGCGCACGAAGACATCGTCGTCGAGTGCCTTCCACCCCTCATCCACCACGATGATCGCCGCCGATCCGTCGAGTCGCTCCTCGACTCGCTGGAACAGGTACATCATCGCCGGGGTGCGGACGGCGGGATCGTCCAGGATTTGCGTCATGTCGAACCCGACCGCCTCGGCGGTCAGGTCGGTGGTGTCGCTTTCATTGTCGAACAGCCAGGCGCGTTCGCCGTCGCCCCACCATGGCCGCAGCCGCGACCACAGGTCGGCGCCATGCGGTCGCTCGCCGCCGCGCGACAGCTCGACCAGATGGCGCAAGCGGCGGTTCGCGCGCGGCTGGTCGAAATTGGCGTCCAGCGCGTCCTTCAGCCGCGCGGCCTCATCGATGTCGACCCCGCCCGCCAGCTGGGCGAGCCAGTCGGCGAGGAACTGGCGATGCTCGGCGGTATCGTCGAGCTGCAACGGGTTGAGCCCCGACGGCACACCGGGGCGCAGCACGTCATATTGCCCGCCGATCGCGCGGATAAAGAGCTCCGCCCCACGATCCTTGTCGAAGAACACGATGCGCGGACGGAACTTGCGTGCCTGTGCGAGCAGGAAGTTCAGCACCACCGTCTTGCCCGACCCCGACGGGCCGATGACGGTGAAATTGCCGAGATCGCCATGGTGGAAGTTGAAATAATAGGGGCCGGCGGCGGTCGTCTCGAGCAGCGTTACCGCATCGCCCCAGTGATTGCCGCTCGCGCTGCCGACCGGGAAGTTATGCCCGCTCGCCAGCCCCGCGAAATTGCCGGTCGAAATCAGCCCGCGCCGGGCGATATATTTGAAGTTTCCGGGGAATTGCGCCCAGAATGCGGGTTCGAGCGCAATCTCCTCGCGCACCGCGATGATGCCGAGATCGGACAGCGCAGCCTGCACCTCGGCGACACCCTGATCGACCGCCTCGGGCGACGCGCCGCGCACCGCGACGGTCATGTGATGCTCGCCAAACCCGGCGCGGCCCGCCGCCACCTCGTCCTTCGCCTCGCCCAGTTCGGCGCGCAGGCTCACCGCCTCGTCCTCCGCCGAACGCATCCGCCGCAGCGCAAGGTTCATCTTCGACAGCGCCGCCTGACGATCAACAAAGCCGAAGCTGTGGGTGACCGTCAGCTCCAGCGGCAGGCGGAGCAGATCGTCGAGCATCCCCGGCGCGGTCTGGCCCGGATAATCCTTGATCGACACCATGCCCACAAAATCGGTCCCGCTCCCCGCCGCCGGGGACAGTTCGATCGCATTCTGGCCAAAGCTCACCCGGCGATAGGGGAGATACTCGCCCAGATCCTGCATCGGCAGCAGCACCGGGCGCAGTTCGCCATTGTAGAGCGTCGAGAGGAATTCGAGCGGTTCGGACGCCGGCCCCTGCGGCGTTTCATAGACCGACAACAGCCGTGGCCCATAAGCCGAGAGCGCCGCGAACAGCGCCTCGCGCGCTTCGTTCAATTCGCGCAGATCCTGTGCGCGCGCCGCCTCGGCCTCAATCCCGCTAAGGCCGCCGCGCAGCCGGTCGAGCAGGCCGATCCGCCCTTGCAGCGGGCGCCGCACCAGCGTCAGAAACAGGTCGTTGGTATAGAGCTGCTTGCGCGCCAGCCGTCCGCGCCACGCCGCGTCCAGCCGCTCCGAGAAATCGTCTGGGAAATCCCCCGCCAGCCCCGGTTCGACGCGCTGGCGCACGATATGATGATAGACCGCAAAGCGTGACGATCCGATCGCCTGCAACGTCGCATCGCGCAGTCGCTTGCGATAATTGATCTCCTCGCTGTCCGCCGTTTCGAACAGAAGCCCGCCGATCTGGATGACCTGCATCAGCATGCCGTCACGCGTCGCGATCGTCACATCGTCGACATGGCGCGCATAGGGCAGATGCCGCCCCGCGCTCGCCTCACGATCGATCACCCGCCGGTCGCGGGTCAGGGCCGGTAGGAGTTGCACCGCCAGATCCGATGATTGGGGACGCGTGGGCAGCGGCTTGCCCGGGTAATCCACAGGTCGAAGAAACGCGGCTCGCGCAGGCACGCCAGCATGCCCGCGCCATGGATCGCCACAGCGGCGATCAGCACCCACACCGACCGAAAGATCAGGAACAGCTCGGTCGCCAGCACCGCATTGGCGATGAACCAGGTATAGGTGACGCCCGCAAACATCTGCGGCCGCGTCAGCGCGACGAATACGGTGTCGCGGTCAAGGCCGGTCATTCAGGCCCTAACCCGCGCCGGCCGTCGCCTGGATGCCCGCAACGATGCTGGCGGCGCCAAACAGGATGAAGCAGCCCAGGATGACGGTGGCGCCATAGCGCCAGTTGATCCGGCCGGTGAGCATCAACAGACCGACGGCGGCGACCGCGATTACCGCAACCACCGTCGCGACCGTGCCGAGTAGCGTCCCCTGAAGCCAGCGCACCGCGCCGACAATCGCGCCCGACCCCTGTGGATCGGCCAGTTCCTGCGCGGCGGCGGCACTCGACCAGACCAACGCGGTTGCGGCCGCGAACGTCGCTGCGGCCCGATGACACAAGGTTGCGATCACTAGTCCAACGCCTCACGCACTAGGCCGTTACCCACGCATCGCGCGGGTAACGGGAAAATCAGGCCGCGACGACCGCGACCTTGCCGCTGCTCAGCGTCAGGCGCTTAAACCGGGGCAGGTCGCGCGTCAGCGCGGCGACCATCGCCTGCTTGTCGGTGCTCTTGTACGTCGACCCCAGATCCGGCGCGAACGCGATCCAGCCGGACGCTGCGTAGCGACGCGCGGTTGCTTCAGCGGTCGAATCGAGCTTGCCGCTTTCCGAAACGACAACGACCACATCCAGATCGGACTTGCCTTTGGGGACCGCCATGAAGCCGTCAATCACGCGGTGCGAATCGACCGCATATTTGCCCTTGTAGGTGCGCACGCTGTTGCCAGCGAAGGCCATGGCGGGGTTGATCGCGCCTGCGGCAACCACGCCCGCTGCGGAGACTGCGCCCGCGCGCCCAAGAAACGACCGGCGGCTCACCTGGCCCTGTTCATTGTTGTTCATGTTCGACATGCCCCCCTCGCCTGATCAGACGTAACTAACGCAGCGTAACCACTTGCGCGATCGGAAACAACGATAGATCGCAGTATTTTGGAAACGTCGGGAACAGCGGCGGCGCGATGGGGGCACACAGCGTGACGGAGTATTCGAGCGACGACGGCGACGCGCAGAAACTCTGGCGCGCGATCCTTACCAGCCCGGCGCTTCAGGCCCGGTTGGGCGCCTATTACGATGCGGCCGAGTTCGATGCGGAACTGCGTGTGATTGCTGAGGAACTGGGCCTCGATTCCGCTTCGGCGGCGATCGAAGTACCGGCACCCGATCCGCTGGGCATTTCGCGATTTCAAGGTGCGCCGGTCACGCTCGACACCTGGCCGCAGATCGGTTGGCTACCGGTGCGGGCGGTGCCGGGGCATGGGGCTCCCGCATTCGACTGGGCCTGGTTCGGCGATCGTGCGCTAAGCGAGCCGTTGTTCGAAGACAGCGTCAACCGGGTCGCGTCGCGCCCGCTCAGCCGGATGTTCCGCACGCGCACCGATCTTGCCGGGTTGATCGCCGGCGCGGAGCGAGAAGCGACGCTGGCCCCCGACGGAATCGTCTTCCACATGTCACGCTGCGGCTCGACGCTGGTCGCACAGATGCTGGCCGCAGTGCCGCATCATGTCGTTGCGTCGGAAGCTGCGCCGATCGATGTGCTCGTCCAGTGGGCGGTGACATCGGGCGCGCCGCTCGATCAGCAAGTCGCGGCGCTTCGCGCGCTGGTCGCAGCATTGGGTCGCAACCGTTCGGGGAACGCGCGGCGCTTTTTTCTTAAGCTCGACGCGTGGAATGTCGTGGCGCTGCCGCTGTTCCGTGCGGCGTTCCCGTCGACCCCCTGGATATTCCTGTATCGCAAGCCGGAGGAGGTGATGGTGTCCCACATTGGGATGCCTGGAATTCATTTTTCCGCAGGCGTCGTCCCGGAGCTCGGGGTGGTCGATACCGGCAACGTGTTTTCGATCGAGGATCAGGGTGCCGCAGTACTGGCCAGGTATCTCGATTGCGCGATCGAGCATGCCTCGGTCGGGGGCGGGTTGCTGGTCAACTATGCCGACCTGCGATCGGCGATGGAGTCGGTCATCCCGCAGCATTTCGGGTTCGATCCTGACGCGGATGAACTGGCCGCGATGGCCGCCGCCGCACGCCACAATTCCAAGGTGCCGGATCAGGCATATGCGGATGATACCGAGCAGAAGCGTGCTGCGGTCACGCCGGCAATTGCTGCGGCGGTAAAGCGGCATCTGGAGGCCCCCTATGCGCGGATCGAGGCGCTTCGTACCGGTGTTGGCGCGCAGGGCTAGATGGTTTCGATGTTATTGACTTGATTAGCGTCCCCGCTAAGGTCCCGCGTCGATGGGCCTTCGCGCGTTGTGTTAGCGGAAGCCTTTGCAGGTCATGCAGATTAAGTATTTGAACAAAGGTCGGATCACGGGGATCGGCCTTCATTTCTGGGGGGATCACTATGACGGAGCCGTTCATTGGCCAGGTTGCAACCTTCGGGTTTAACTTTGCGCCCGTAGGCTATGCGCTGGCACAGGGTCAGATCTTGTCGATCGCGCAGAACACTGCGCTGTTTTCGCTGCTCGGGACGACCTATGGCGGAAACGGTCAGACGACCTTCGCGCTTCCTGACCTTCGCGGTCGCGTGGTGTTGGGTCAGGGGCAAGGTCCGGGCCTCTCATTTCGTTCGATCGGCGAAGTGGCAGGCACTGAAACGACGACCCTGTTGAGCACCCAGATGCCGCAGCACGTCCACTCGCTTTCGGGCGTGACGGGTACGCTCAGCGCAATCAACCTCAAGGCGACGGAACAGAATCCCCCGGCCGGTGGCTATCTGGCACGCGGTGTCGATACGGCGCCACAGCCGGACTCGATCCCCGAAATTTATCTGCCCGCTTCTGTGGGTGATCCCGCGGCAAAGGTCCCGCTGGCCGGCGTGAATGTTGCCGGGAACACCCAGATTGCGGGCGGCAGCCAGCCCTTCTCGACGATGCAGCCGTATCTGGTGCTCAACCAGTGTATCGCACTGACTGGTATTTTCCCGTCGCGTAACTGATTTGCATCGGGCCGGCGATGTGCCGGCGCGATACTGATCTACGCAGGAGATGGGCCTTAACGGTCCGATGAATATTGGGGGCTCCGATGGCAACGCCGTTCATTGCAACAATCATGACCGTTCCGTACAATTTCCCGCCGCGAAACTGGGCGTTTTGTGCGGGCCAAATCCAGGCAATTGCGCAGAATACTGCTCTGTTTTCGCTAATCGGCACGACCTACGGTGGCAATGGTCAGACGACCTTTGCGCTACCCGACCTGCAAGGTCGGACAGCGATTGGCCAGGGATCGGGGCCAGGGCTGAGCACATACTCCATGGGTGAAGTGGCCGGTACCGAGAACGTTACGTTGGCCAGCACCCAGATGCCGATGCACGCCCACTCGATGGCTGGAGCGACCGGTACGCTGAGCGCGGTTAATCTAAAGGCGACCGAACAGTCGCCTCAGGCCGGCGCTTATCTCGCGCGCGGGGTGGACACGGCACCATCGCCGGACATGATCCCCCGATTCTACGTGCCAGCCGCGACCGGGGACCCTGCGACGAAGGTGCCGCTGGCTGGCGTCAATGTCGCAGGCAACACTCAGATCGCCGGCGGAAGCCAGCCGCACTCGACGATGCAGCCTTATCTGGTGATGAGCCCGGTCATCGCGCTGTTCGGTATCTTTCCGTCGCGCAACTGAAGCGTTTCCCGCCGGGAGAAATCCCGGCGGGCCTCAGTTGAAGACGGCCTGATAATAATGGCCCGGAACCGCGTCGGCCGGGGGCATCGTCTGCTCGATATAGACCATATCCGGCCCGAACGACCCGCTACGCATCGCGTAGATGCCGGTACCAAGCTGAACCATCGGATCCGAATGGAACATCAGCCGGAATGGCGGTCGCATCGACGGGCGATGGTTGGTCAGCGGCGTCGCACTCAACAACGTGATATCGACATTGCGCGGTTCGCAATCGAGGCGGAACAGCTTGCCGACGTGCGGCTGGAATTCCTCGATCACCATCGGGCGGGGGATGAGTTCAGTGGTCATGCCGCGCACCCTAAATGGAAATTCGGCGCAATCAACTGCCGGATCGCGCGGTACAAGGGTTGATCGTTGAGCCATTTCGAAACCGACCCTGCCGCTGCCTTCGATGCCGCCTTTGGCGCGCGCGCCGGTGACCTTCAGTGCCGACCGCGTACATCAGGCGACGTGGAATTTTTGATCGCCTGCGCCATTGCCTGCTCGCCGATGCAGGGCCTTCTTTCCGAAGCGATGCTCGTGCAGCAGGCCGAGTTTCAGCGCGCAGCGCATGATGCGGCGCATCCCGACGCAATGCACCGGATCGTAACCCGCGATGGCGCGCCGATCGGGCATATTCTGGTCGCATGGCACGGCGCGGGCACGCATCTTGTCGATATCGCGGTACGTCCCGAGCATCGCGGTATCGGCGCCGGCGGACATCTGCTGGCCGCCTGGCTCGCGGCCGCCGACGCGAATGGCTTAACCGCGACGCTGGAGGTCCAGGTCGGCAATCCGGCGCGTCAGATCTACGAAAGACTGGGGTTCGTTGAGACCGAACCCGACCCTTGGGCCGCGTTCGCCGAAATGCATCGCGCGCCGGTTCAGCGCTGAAGCGACGCCGCCTCTCCGGCGGGCACGAAGCAGGACAGCGGCACGTGCGTCGTGAAGCAATGTCCGCCGCCTGTCGGCACTGCGTCGCCGCAACTGGTCCAGGCGTGGGCCCGCAGTTCGCCCTCGGGACGCGCCCGCTCAATCCCCAAAATCACCGCGCATGGCACGCGCCACAAGGCGCATAGCGCTTTCGCCGCCATCGCCTGCGGCAGGCAGTTCGATCGGAACGGGGCGTAGGATGCCGCGATCGACACGGCCCTCCCGATCAACCGTGCGCGTGCCACTTGCTGCGGCGTCGCGGCTGGGCGATGCGCGGTCGCGCCGAGATTGACACCCAACAACGGCGCGATGCGGCGGAACGGCACGATCGCGATCAACGCGGATGACATGCCGATCAGCAGCCACGCGGGCAGCAGCCACAGCAGCACGAAGGCCGGCTGGCGTCGCGCCACGGCCAATTTGCGCGCAATTATCGCGGTGCGCGACACGTAACCATCTCCATCCACTGCAAATCGGCCACTGCATTTCGGCTTGTGACGCCGGGGGTTCCACGGCATGCACTAGCACCGCCCATCGTGCGGTGCCAATGGGCGAGGCGGAGGGCGCATGACCGATCATATGACGATCGACCATGAAGTGGGCAAGCGGATCACCGGGGCCGATGAATGCGCGCTGGTGCAGACCGCCTATGCCCGCAATCCCGCCTCTTCGCTGTTGCGCGCCCGGCTGGCAGTGCTGCTCATGCGCAACGACCGGTTCGACGATGTCATCGCGCTCTACGCCGACATCGACCCCGACAGCCTCGACTTCGCCGAAGTGCTGGTCCTTGCCAATGCGCATATGTCGGTGGAGCGACCTGACGATACAGCGCGCGCCGCTGCGCTCGCGACGGTAGCGTTCGAGCGCGCCGATCAGGGCCCTCAGCGTGCCGCCGCGCTGGCCGCGCGCGGCAAGGCTCAGCGGCGCCTGGGCCACATTGAAGCTGCGGAGCAGAGCCTGAGACAGGCGTTGGCGCATGATCCGCGCAACAAGGATGCATGCAAGCGGCTCGCCAGCCTCTATTTCGACAGCGGCGCTCCCGAACGCGTGCTCGACGAGATGGCGCAGCTCGATGCGCAGGGGGTGGGCCATTCGCGCCTGTTCGCGGCGCAGACGCTGGCGCTGGCCCAGCTCGGCCGGATCGACGCCGCGCGCGAACAGGATGGGTGGGATCGGTTCGCCTATCGCGGCATGCTTGGCACGCCCGCAGGGTTCGACGATCTCGACACCTTCAACGCGGCACTCGCCGCCGAACTGCTGACCCATCCGGGGCTGCGCTATGAACGCTACGGCAGCGCGTCCGAACAAACCTGGCGGATCGATGCGCCTGCGACGGGGGAGTCACCGCGCATCCGCCAACTGCTCGATGGGCTTGCCGGGACGATCGATGCGCATCTCGTGTCGCTGGCGGCGGACGATCATCCCTGGCTGCGCGCCCAACCCCGCGCAGGGATCTTGCACAGCTGGTGCGTCATCACCGAAAGCACCGGGTTCGAAACCTGGCACGTCCACCAGTTTGGCTGGTTGAGTGGCGTCTATTATGTCCAGATCCCTGAGGGGATCGCGACCGGGACCGACGCGGCCGGCTGTATCGCCTTCGGCATTCCCGAGGACATGGTCGGCGACGATGCGGCACAGGCATTCGGCAGCACCATCGTCCGGCCGACTGCGGGCACGGTGATGCTGTTCCCGTCGCATTGCTACCACCGCACCTTCCCGCACGGCGCCGCCGAGCGGCGCATTTGCGTCGCGTTCGACATCTGGCCGGGCTGACCGGTCGATGCCGCGGTTGACCGGCTACGGGCTGCGGTTGGAGTCGCAGCTCGCGGTTCCCGGCGCAGTCGTGGATGATCGCGACGGTCCGCCCGATCTCGTGATCGGGCTGGAGCCGCCGCAATCGACCGCAAACGCGCCGGTTTATGCGCTGACGCATGACGGCCTGTGCTTTGTATGTCCCGGCGTCGCCAGCTATCGGATTTCGGCGCATGCGATCACCGTCGCCCCCGATCCGGATGCACCTCTAGACATAGTGCCAGGCATGCTCGTCGCCACCGCGCTTCCCGCCTGGTTGTGGTTGCGCGACCGGTTCGTGCTGCACGCCGGGGCGGTTCGGCTTCGCGGTGGTGGCGCACTTGCGATCGCCGGCGCATCGGGCAGCGGCAAATCGACGATTCTGGCGCAGCTGACCGGGGCAGGTGCGGCGCTGATCGGCGACGATACGATCGCCTTTTCGCGCGACACCGGCACGCGAGCGAGCGGGCTTGGCGGCGGCTGGTTTGCCGCGCGCAATGCCGGAAGCGGGCGGCAGTTTGTATCGGTGCATGCGTGTCAGTCACTCGCCAGCGCGCCGATTGCCGCGATCCTGAAACTCGACGCGCGCACCGAGGGCGAAGCCTGTTTCGCAAGGCTTGATCCGGTTGCGGCGGTCGCGTCCCTGCTCACGCACCGGCACAGGCCGCGCGTCCCGGCATTGCTTGGCCGAACGGCCGAGGTTTTACGCGATGCCACCCTACTCGCGGGCGCAATCCCGCACTATAGCTGGCGGCGACGTGCGGGGGCGGCGCCGCTGACCCCGGCGGAATGGACACTGCTTGACCGGATCGGGATGGGGGAAGAGATCGAATGAGCGACGCAAAATGGACGCGGAACGACGACTGGGTGGGCTCCGCGATCGAAGACAGCTTCGTGATGGTGAACATCGGCAATGGCGCCTACGTCTCGCTGAACGAGACGGCTCATGCGATCTGGAACGCGCTGGAAGTTCCGAGCACGCAGGACGAGATCACGGCAAGCCTGACCGCGCAATTCGCGGTCGCGCCTGACGCCTGCGCAGCGGCGGTCCAGCGCACGCTGGCCGAGATGGAGGTGCAGCAGCTCGCACGTGCCGGCTGACTCGCGCTTTTGCGGCCATGCCTATGGCCTGGTGTGGCGTAGCGATCTTCCGCTGGTTCAGTTCGCCAATGGCGATGATGCGCAAACGGCCGATGTCCTGATCCGGCGCAGCGCCGCGCTCGCGCAGCGGGAGCATGTCGCCCCGGTGCGCGCAGGCGCCTTGTTTACCGATGGCACCCGGTTCCCGTGGCGGGATCAGGCGATTTTCGACATGGTCGACGGAAACCGGGTCGATTATCTGCCTGGGCCGACCTGGACTGGTGCCTTGCCGCACGCATTTTATGGCACCGTCGTTGCGCATCTGCTGGCGTGGCGCGGCTTGATCCCGATGCATGCGTGTGCGGTCGCGATCGACGGGCGCGCCTTGCTGATCGCGGGAGCGGCCGGGGCGGGGAAATCGAGCCTTACCGCCGGCCTGATCGCGGCGGGCGCGCGCCTGCTGAGCGACGACCTGTCCGCGATCCGGTGCGATCCTGTCGATGCGCTGGATCCGGTCATCCTGCCGGGACGGACGACGATCCGTCTTGATCCCGTCGTCGCCGCATGGACCGAAGGCGAGGTGCTGGACCTGCCATTGCGGGAGACGCGCGGCAAGCAGGTGCTAAGGCTCCGCGCGCGGTTCGATGCTGGGGCATATCCGCTGGCTGGGGTGATCGCGCTCGGGCTTCCGCCCGGCACCCTCGCGCCTGTGGCCCGCGCGCAATTTCTCGCCCGCCATCTCTTTCGGCCGGCCTGGCTCGCAGCGCTGCCCAACCATCCTGAACGCCAGCGCGCGCTGTTGAAATTGGCAGATTTTCTGCCGGTCGTCGGGTTTCCGGGTGTGGCGAGGGGTGGCCACGCGGAACATGAGCAGCGTGCACAGGATGCACTGACGCTGGGTCGCAGCTTCACGCCATCATGACAGGCCGCGCCACCAGACGAAGAACTCGCCGGCAAGGGCGGTCAACTGGGTTCGGGTCGCTTCGCCGAAGGTACTGACTCCCGCCCCATTTCGCGCAAGTCCGCGGTCGAGCGCGGCAAGGTCGATCCACTCGTCCGCGCCTGCCTGGCGAAACAGGGGGATCCGCACGCGGGCCGCGCCAGCTTCCGACCTGAGGCGCTCTGCATAATCGGGCGCGATCCCCGGACCCTTGCCCCGCAACCGGATCGAATCCGGTAGCTTGCCGCTCAGCAACTGCCGTGCCGGAGTCCGTGCGCCTGGCTCGGGATACAGCATCTTCGCCGGAAAGGCCGCGAACAATGCAATCAACCGCGGATCGCGGAACGGCAGCACGTGGCGCACCCGACCCAGGTCAAGCTGCGCCGTCGCCCGATGCGCTTTGGCAAAGGCACCGCTCACGCCCCATAGATCGCGTCGCGACGGCAGGCGCTCAGGTCCGGGCCGACGCCGGCTAGCCTCCGCAATGTCCGGTGGAAGTCGGTCTAGCCAATGGCGGGCAAGATTGACGTGGAAAAGCGCGTCCGGTCCCCTCATGCCGGGATCACGCCAGGCGTTGCGCATGCGACGCAGCGCCTGTCTGATACCGACGCGTTCGCCGTACAGCGGCCGTGAATTTGTGAAGGTGAGTTCACCGAAAAGTCCATCGAATAGCAACGGCGCGCCAACCGTGCGGCTCGTTGCGATCAGCCGGTCGTAGAGATAGTGACGGAAACTGAGGCTGGGACCATTCGACGTCCGGAAATGATCTGCCCCGGGCCGGTACGGACCAGCATCCATGGCTGCGCATACCGGCACATGCGAAACGCCAAGATGCCCCGCAACGATTGCCGCCTCGCGCACCTCATCGACCTGGCCCGGCCCGCTCGCGGCACTGGTCAGGAAGTGCAGCTGCTCATCCGGCCGCAGATTGTTCGCGGTCAGCCAGGCGAGTGTCGACGAATCGAGCCCGCCGCTGAGCAGGCAGCTGTAGGCCCCGCCGACCATGCGCTGGCGCACGATGCGGAGCATGAGTGCCTCCGCTTCGGCCATTGCGCTCTCAAGGTCACCACGCCAGCCTGTAACGGCGTCGATGACCGGCGGCGGCGCCATGCGCGTCCCCGTGCGATCGATCGACACATAGGCTCCGGGATGCAGCGCACACACGCCGGCGATCGGCGTTGGCAGGCCGATTGCGGCACGGACCCAGCCATAGCCCATCGCGGCAAGCAAGCCGCTCGGGTCGAAGCGATCGCCGACCCAGTCGATCTGGCTGAGTTGGCGCAGGTCGGGGCCGATCGCGATGCGTGACCCGCGCACCGCGTAGAATAGCGGATCGCGCAATGCGATTGAACTGGCCAGCACCAGCGCGCGCCCGTCCCAATGCGCGATCATCCACTCGCCAAATAGCATGTTGCGGGCATCGGGGCCAAAACGGAGCAGCGCCGCCCGGGCAATTTCGAGGTCGCCGGTCCCGCCGGGCAAGCCGAGCCGGGCCGCGACCGGTTCGGCTTCATCCAGTCGACCTAGGAACAAGGTAAGGTGAGCGCCGCTGCGATCCATTTGAGCTGCGCCCGGATCGGCAAGGTCCACGGGCGTGCCCAACCCTGACGCGGTATCGGCATCGACCAGTAATCCAAGAACCGCGGCGGCACGCGCATCAACGCTCGCGCCCCCCAGATCAAACAGACCGTAAAGGCCGGTGCGGTCCACGATTTCCCCCTGCTCCGACGCAACTTGACTGGCCCCTGGCCCTGCCTATCACTGCGGCGATGGACATTCTACGGGCAAGCGAGCGGGCAATTCGGGCGGCGCTCGCGCACCAGGCGTATGTTCAGGACCGGATTCGGCTGGTTGTACGCGATCTGCAAGACTTCGACATTCTGGTCTCGAGCAGGAACGGTCTGTTCGCTGCCAATTCCGAAGGCGTGGCTCTGATCGCGCATGGCTTTTTCTTCGGGCTGCATCGTCATCGTGACACAGTGTTCGTCTTCGAATCTTGTGGTGTCCCGCATAGCGGCATCGAGCGGGGTCGGATCCTTGCGCTCGATCTGGAAGGCGACATCATCACCGCCACGCGGGTCATCGCCCGCGACCTCGACAATCAGTGTCATCAGCTGGCGGTGATCGATAATCTGGTCTGCGTGGTCGACACCGCCAACCAGGTGATCCGCCGCTTTACGCTGGATGGTACGGCCGTCGATGTCAAAACCCCGCTTGGGATCGTGCGACGGGGGGAGCGGACTCCGCGCTATCGGCACATCAACTCGATCGCCCATGTCGCGGGCGCGGTCGTTCTGATGTTGCATAACGGGGCCGGCCAGACCCGGCGGCCCAGCGAGTTGGCGTGGCTCGATTCAGACTGGCGCGTCACCCATTTTGAGACACTGGCTGGCTATGGCTGCCATGACATTGTCGAAGACGGGGAAGGCGTGCTGTGGCACTGTGGATCGCAGGATGGCGAGCTGCTGCGGAGCAATGGCCCGGCGATCTCGGTCAGCAACCAAATGACGCGTGGGCTGGCGCCACATCGCGACGGCTGGGTCGTGGGCGTCTCGCAGTTCGCTTCGCGTGAAAACCGCACCACTTTAGGCGGGTTGTTGGTCTGTCTCGATCACCAGCACAAACCCGTACGCGAACTTCAAGTCGATGGCGCCCCCACCGTAATCATACCGATCCGTTAGCCGAACGCCCGGCATTCGACGCAACCAGATCGCTCTGATCACGGTGGAGAGCTAAAAGCCAATTACGACTGCGTGCAATCGGGGCCCACCACGCTGCCGTCCAAGCCACGACCCGGAAAGCCAGCGGTTTCCTCGATCGCGAGCACCGAGATTTCGGGTTCAATCCAGCTACGCAGTTCCGGCACTGGCTGTTCGGTTCCGATACGATCCGTCATGTTTTCCCCTCTTCAGATCTTGCACAATCCGGACGCGGCGGCCGGTCGTTCCCGTACCCGCATGCCGGAAGGCTGCACACATGCTTACCTAACCCTGCTAGGTACCGCTGACAAGTTACCAATTAATAACGCATCGATGCGGTACAAAAACAATAAAGTCAGGCCGCAGCACGCAACTCCAGCCGTTCCCAGATCTCGACCAGCGCGGCGGTGAGATCGGCCATCATCGTCTCGTCATGCGACGGGCCTGGCGTAAAGCGAAGACGCTCGGTGCCACGCGGGACGGTCGGATAATTGATCGGCTGAACATAGACGCCGTACTCGGCGAGCAGGATGTCGCTGATCTTCTTGGCGCGTACTGGGTCACCGACCATCAGCGGGACGATGTGCGTCGTGCTGTCCATCACTGGCAGCCCGGCATCGGCGAACATCGTCTTGAGCCGCGCAGCCGCTGCCTGCTGCCCGTCGCGTTCTTCGCTCGATTGCTTGAGGTGACGCACCGACGCCAGCGCGCCCGCGACCAGCACCGGCGAGAGCGAGGTGGTGAAGATGAACCCCGGCGCATAGGAGCGGATCACGTCGATGATCATGCGATCGGCCGCGATATAGCCGCCCATCACGCCGAATGCCTTGCCCAGCGTCCCTTCGACGATCGTCAGGCGCTGCGCCGCTTCGTCGCGCTCCGAAATGCCGCCGCCGCGCGCGCCGTACATGCCGACGGCGTGAACTTCGTCGAGATAGGTCAGCGCGTTATACTTGTCGGCGAGATCGCAGATCGCGTGGATCGGGGCGATATCGCCATCCATCGAATACACGCTTTCGAACGCGATCAGTTTGGGCACATTGGGATCGTCGGCCGCGAGCAATTCCTCGAGATGTTCAAGGTCATTGTGCCGCCACACCCGCTTCTCGCACCCCGAATTGCGGATGCCCGCAATCATCGATGCATGGTTGAGTTCGTCGGAATAGATGATGCAGCCGGGCAGCACCTTGGCCAGCGTCGACAGCGTCGCCTCGTTCGAGACATAGCCGCTGGTGAACAGCAGCGCGGCTTCCTTGTCGTGCAGGTCGGCCAGCTCGGCCTCGAGATGCACGTGATAATGGGTGTTGCCGCCGATATTGCGCGTACCGCCCGACCCTGCGCCGACATCGTGCAGCGCCTCTTCCATCGCGGCGATCACCTTGGGGTGCTGGCCCATCGCAAGGTAATCGTTCGAGCACCATACGGTGATCGGCTTTGGCCCGTTATGCCCGGCAAAGCATCGCGCATTGGGGAACATGCCCTTGTTGCGCAGAATGTCGATAAAGACGCGATATCGCCCTTCGGCATGCAGCCGGTCGATCGCCTGGTTGAACACGCGCGAATAATCTACCGCGCGCGGGGAAGCCTCGCTGGTCATGTTGACCCGTTAGCGATTTTTGCGGCGCGACGCCACTAGGGCAAATTGCCTATCCTATCGATCACTGTGATCGGACGGTCGTTGCGCATCCGCTTGCCCCAGATCAGGACTCGCTGGGCGAAATCTGCTATGGTTCGTGCACCGCGGAACGGGACTCCGGGCATTTCTGCGGCTGAGAGACCAGCGCGCTCCCGCTTCAGAAAAATCTGGGAGAACCACGATGTCGCAGAACGATGTCGATTACTTCACCCGTCGCGAGCGGGCCGAGCGTGACTGCGCGGCCAAGGCGCATGATTCAAGCGCGCGCTACGCCCATCTGGCGATGGCCAATGGCTACGCCGAACGCGTCAAGGTGATGACCGAAACCCCGGCGTTCCCGCTGCGCTGAACCCGCGTCGGCGCGGCCGGCGGAGGGCTAGAGCGTCTCGATTTGATCGAGACCATATCCCGCCAATGCCGGAGCGAGCGCAGGGTCGGGCTGCGCGGTGAACACCGCGATTCCAGGTGCTGGGGAGTCGGGCCAGCTCTGCCCCTGAGTGAGATGCGCGATTCGCCGCGCAATGCCCGGCCCGCCATCGACGAAGCGCACCGGATGCGGGGCCGCGGCCGCCAGTTCGGCCTCGACCAGCGGAAAATGGGTGCAGGCGTTGACGATCACGTCAATCCGCTCGCCCGCTGCTTGTGCGAACAGGCCATCGAGCACCGCGCGATACCGCGCCGGATCGGCATCCTCACCGCGCAGCTTCGCTTCGGCGAGCTCCACCAGTTCGGCGCTGCCGTGGCGCAGCACGGTGCAATCGGCGGCGAAGCGCGCGGTCAGGTCGTCGACATAGGGCTGGCGCACCGTCGCCTGCGTCCCCAGCACGCCGATCACCCGCGTGCGGGACGCCTCCGCAGCGGGCTTGATCGCGGGCACGGTCCCGACAATCGGCACGTCGAGCGCGGCGCGGACATGCGGCAGCGCGATGGTCGATGCGGTGTTGCAGGCAATCACGATCAGCCGCGGCTTATACCGCTCTGCCAGCCGTCCGAGCAGCGCGGGGACGCGCGCGGCAATCTCCGCCTCACTGCGGGTGCCATAGGGGAATCCCGCGCTATCGGCGGCATAGACCAACGGCGCACCGGGCAGCAGCGCCCGCGCCGGCGCCAGCACCGACAGCCCGCCCACGCCCGAATCGAATAAGAGAAGGGGCCGGGTGTCGGCCATGACGGGTTCCGCTGATCGAGATTGTTGCGTGCGCTTACCGAAGACCCTAGCCTTTGTCCAAGCAAGGGGGATCATGCAGACGCAACTCACCACGATCGCGCCGGTGCTCGCCATCGCGCTTGGCTATCTTCTCGGGTCGATCCCGTTCGGGGTGGTGCTGACCCGGCTCGCCGGGGCGGGCGACCTGCGCCAGATCGGATCGGGCAATATCGGCGCGACCAACGTGCTGCGCACCGGGCGCAAGGGGCTGGCGGCGGCGACCTTGCTGCTCGATTTGCTCAAGGGCGCGGCGGCGGTGTGGATCGCGCAGGCGATCTGGCCCGGCCTTGGCGTCGTCGCGGCGGCGGGGGCGTTCATCGGCCATTGCTACCCCGTCTGGCTCAAGTTCAATGGCGGCAAAGGCGTCGCGACGCTGATGGGCATCGTCCTCGCGCTGCATTGGCCGTCTGGGATCATCTTTGCCGTGGTGTGGCTGGGGTTGCTCGCAACGCTGCGCATCTCCTCGGTCGCCGGAATGGCGGCGGCGATCAGCGCGCCGGTGAGCGCGGCGGTGATGAACCGGTTCAACCTCGTCATGCTGCTCGTCGTGCTTGCGCTGATTGTGCTGTGGAAGCATCGCGAGAATATCGAACGGCTGCTCGCCGGGACCGAACCGCGCATCGGCCGCAAGCATGGCTGACGAGGCCGCGCGCCTCGCCCGCCTTCGCCTCATCCGGTCACCGCGGATCGGCCCGGTCACCTATCGCCAGTTGATCGCCCGCTTCGGCGACGCACAGGCGGCGCTCGACGCGCTGCCCGGCCTGGCGCTGCGCGGCGGCGGACAGGCGCCGACGCTGGCCGATCCCGCGCTTGCCCGGCGCGAGCTGGCGGTGGTCGAACGACTCGGCGCGCGGCATGTGTTTCTCGACGACCCCGACTATCCGCCGTTGCTGGGTGAGCTGGAAAATGCGCCGCCCGCGCTGATCGTGCGCGGTGACATGGGGCTGCTCACCCGGCCCTGTGTCGCAATGGTCGGGGCGCGCAACGCCTCCGCCGCCGCGTGCCGCTTCGCGCGCCAGCTGGCGCAGGGGCTAGGCGAGGCGGGGGCCACGGTCGTCTCAGGGCTGGCGCGCGGCATCGACACCGCCGCGCATCACGGCTCGCTCGCCAGCGGCACGGTCGGCGTCATCGCGAGCGGCATCGACATCGCCTTTCCGCCGGAAAATGCGGAGCTTCAGGAACGCGTCGCGCAGCACGGCCTGCTGATCGCCGAACAGCCGCCGGGCGCCGAGCCGCTCGCCCGCCATTTCCCCTCACGCAACCGCATCATCGCCGGCCTCGCCCAAGGGACGGTGGTGGTCGAGGCAGCTCCGCGCTCCGGCTCGCTGATCACCGCACGGATCGCGGCGGAGGCGGGGCGGGAGGTGATGGCGGTCCCCGGCTCGCCGATCGACCCGCGCGCGCAGGGCTGCAACCTGCTGATCCGCGAGGGCGCGACGCTGGTGCAGGGCGTGGACGACATCCTCGAAATGATCCGCCCGATCGATCCGCGCGCGGTGCGCTCGCCGGTCTCGGGCTTCGGCGCAGAGCCAGGACGTGAACCCGACGCGGGCGAACGCAACCGGGTGGAGGGGCTGCTCGGCCCGGTGCCTGTCCCGGTTGATGAACTGATCCGCCAATCCGCCCTGCCCGGCGCGGCGGTGCAACTGGTGCTGCTCGAACTCGAACTCGCCGGCCGGCTGGAGCGGCATGCCGGCGGGCGGGTCAGTCTGCGGTAAGGGATCAATGGCGACCGTCACACCCATCCGGCCCGGGCAGCTCATTGCCCGCCTGTCCGCCCTGCTGCTCGACAATGCGGTCCTTGCAACGATCGCCGTCGTCGGGCTAACTCTGCTGATCACTGCCGCCGATCTCGTCAGCTCGGACGCGGAGGCGATGATCCTGAGCAGCGTGGCGTCGGCGGTTGGCCAGTATCTGCTGCTCCGCAATACGCTCGGCCGGATCGGCTTGCTTGCCGAACATCCCAATCGCGCCATCGGATCGTTCATTCTCGCGTCGATTCTGATCGGCATCGGGTTGGTGCTCGGCGCTATCGCGCTGGTGATCCCGGCCCTCATCCTGGCGTTGCGCTGGACCCCGGCCTTGCCGCTGGTTCTTGGGACCGAGCGGTTGAATGCCACCGAAGCCCTTGAGGAAGCCATGCGCCGCACCAAGGGTCAGGCGTTGGCGATCCTGCCCGCCTTTCTGCTGACATTCATCCCGAACGTCGCCAGCTTCGTCCTCATCGTCACGGAAGTGGCCGGTGAGACGGCCTCGCCGCTGACCTACGGGGCGATCAATCTTCTGGGAAACATCGGGCTTGTCGCGTCGATCTATTTGTCGGTGGCGGTCTATCAGGAGACGCTTGATCCCGACAGCGATGTCCGCGCGGTATTTGCTTGAATTTGCAGTGCTTACCCCGCCATCACCCGCGCACTCGCCTCCCGCAGCGTGATCGTTCCGGACGCGAGCGCGAGCGGGTAGAGAATCTCGTTCTCGATCCGCACCCGCGCCGACAGCGCGGACAGGACGCGCTTGCTCGCCTCGATGAACAGCTCGTGGTCGCTCTCGATCTCGTCGGCGGTCCATTCGTCGACATAGGCGCGCCATTGCGCGGCGAGCTGGTCGAAATCGCCCATCGCAATCTCCGCCGCCTCGCGCTGCGCCAGGTCGCCCTTGGCCAGAAGGTGTGGATAGACCTCCAGATCCTCGGTCGCGAGATGGGCCGCAAGTTCGGTGTCCAGCCCCACGATCATCGTGCGCAGCATCGTCGGCGATGCGGTCGTGACGGCCCGCATCAGCGCGTCGCTGCGGGCGCTGATCTGCGCATGTTCGTCAATCAACCGTTCGACCGAAACCATTGCCGGACCCTCCTCTGCCGACTCTTATAGACGATGCAGGTTAAGAGGGGGTGGCGTTCCGCTTGACGCCCGCTATTCAGCCTCCCCATCCTCGCGCGTACACGTAAGGACCGCCAAACCCCATGCAGCTCGTCATCGTCGAATCGCCCGCCAAGGCGAAAACCATCGAGAAATATCTCGGCAAGGACTATCGCGTCCTCGCCTCCTACGGCCATATCCGCGACCTGCCCGCCAAGGACGGTTCGGTGCAGCCCGATGACGGCTTTGCGATGGATTGGGAAACCTATCCCGACAAGGCCAAGCAGCTCAAGGCGATCACCGACGAGGCCAAGAAGGCCGATCGCCTGATCCTCGCGACCGACCCTGACCGCGAGGGGGAGGCGATCAGCTGGCACGTCCAGGAAGTGCTGGCGAAGAAGAAGGCGCTCCCCAAGGAGGTCGAGCGCGTCACCTTCAACGCGATCACCAAGGCCGCGGTGCTGACCGCGATGGCCGCGCCGCGCCAGCTCGATACCGACCTGATCGACGCCTATCGCGCGCGCCGGGCGCTCGACTATCTGGTCGGCTTTACCCTCTCGCCCGTGCTGTGGCGCAAGCTGCCCGGCGCCAAGTCGGCGGGCCGCGTCCAGTCGGTTGCGCTGCGCCTGATCGTCGAGCGCGAGCGTGAGATCGAGCTGTTCCGCGCGCAGGAATATTGGTCGGTCACCGCGCATCTCGAACATGACGGCACCGCGTTCGACGCGCGCCTCGTGCGGTTCGAGGGCAAGAAGCTTGACCGGCTTTCGATCGGCACCGAGGGCGTAGCGATGCGCGCCAAGGCCGCGGTCGAACAGGGCCGCTTCACCGTCGCCAGCGTCGAGACCAAGCCGGCGATGCGTAACCCGCCGCCGCCCTTCACCACCTCGACCCTGCAGCAGGAGGCGGCGCGCAAGCTCGGCTTCTCCGCCAGCCATACGATGCGGATCGCGCAGGCGCTCTACGAGGATGGCGCGATCACCTATATGCGTACCGACGGCGTGCAGATGGATGGCAGCGCGATCGACGAGGCGCGCAAGGCGATCGTGAACCGCTATCAGGCGAGCTACATTCCGGACAAGCCGCGCCAGTACCAGACCAAGGCGAAGAATGCGCAGGAAGCGCATGAGGCGATCCGTCCGACCGATTTCAGCAAGGACAAGGCCGGGTCGGGCGACCATGCGCGGCTGTACGACCTGATCTGGAAGCGCGCGCTGGCCAGCCAGATGTCGAGCGCGCGGATGGAGCGCACCACGGTCGAGCTGGAAGAGCCGACCGGTCAGGACGCGCTGCGTGCGACCGGCCAGGTGGTGATCTTCCCCGGCTATCTCGCGCTGTACGAAGAAGGTCGCGACGATGAGGGCGACGAGGATTCGCGCCGCCTGCCGGTGATCCGCAACGGCGACACGCCCGCCAAGAAGGGCGTCGACGCCGAACAGCATTTCACTCAGCCGCCGCCGCGCTTCTCCGAAGCCTCGCTGGTCAAGCGGCTCGAGGAACTCGGCATCGGCCGCCCCTCGACCTATGCCTCGATCATTCAGGTGCTCAAGGACCGCGCCTATGTGCGGGTCGAAAAAAACCGCTTCTTCGCCGAAGAAACCGGTCGGCTGCTGACCGCATTTCTCGAACGCTTCTTCGAGAAATACGTCAATTACGACTTCACCGCAGGGCTTGAGGAAGAGCTGGACGACGTGTCCGGCGGCCGGGCCGGCTGGCAGGCGGTGCTCGACGCGTTCTGGAAGGACTTCCACCCGCGTACGCAGGAAGTGATGGAGCAAAAGCCGAGCGAGGTCACCGCCGAGCTCGACAAGTTCCTCGAACCCTATCTCTTCCCCGACAAGGGCGACGGCACCGATCCGCGCCTCTGCCCGTCGTGCGGGGTCGGCAAGCTGGCGCTGCGTGGCGGCAAGTTCGGCGCGTTCGTCGCCTGCTCCAACTATCCCGACTGCAAGTTCACCCGCCGCTTCGGCCAGCCCGGCGGCGAGGATGGCGGCGACAGCGGACCGGAAGTGATCGGTCAGGACCCGGAGACCGGCGAGGATATCTCGCGCCGCTCGGGCCGGTTCGGGCCGTACATCCAGCGCGGCGAGGGCAAGGAGGCGGCGCGCGCGTCGATCCCCAAGGATATTCCCGAGCTGGATCTGGACTGGGCGGTCAAGCTGCTCAACCTGCCGCGCACGATCGGCAACCACCCGGAAACGGGCAACCCGATCACCGCGTCGATCGGCCGCTATGGCCCCTATCTCGCGCATGACGGCAAATATGCGCGGCTGACCTCGACGACCGACGTGTTCGAAACCGGCATGAACGCGGCGGTGGTCAAGCTCGCCGAGGCGGCTGCGGGCGGCGGGCGACCGCAGCGCGGATCGCGTGAGCCGCTGAAGGTCGTTGGCGCGCATCCGGTGTCGGGCGCGGAGATCAAGCTCATGGAGGGGCGCTACGGCGCGTACCTCACCGACGGCACGACCAATGCGACGCTGCCCAAGACGGTCGATCAGGCGGCGCTGACGCTGGAGGAAGCGGTCCAGCTCATCGACGCCAAGGCTGCCGCTGGCCCCGCCAAGAAAAAGGGCGGGCGTAAGGCTCCGGCGAAGAAGGCACCGGCGAAGAAAGCCGCGCCGAAGAAGAAGGCAGCGGCGAAGAAGGGGTAATGCAACCGATCATGCCGCCGCCTCCGAAATGGGCAGTCCTGTCGTGGGCGGCGGTGCTTCTGATGTTGATCGGCGGCGGCGTTTGGCTGAAATTGAGCGGCGCGCAGACCGACATCGAACGATCGGTGCTGGTGATCGACGCTCGCGTGCAAGCAACGGCCCCGGCGCTGCGGCGATGCTTTGATAAGCCGAATGCACATGGTTTGGTGTTGCAAGGCGGGCCGACGTGGCTCAGCGTCGAAGGCCAGCACCCGATATGGGAAGCGCGGAATGACGCTCGCAAGCTGCGGATCCAGATCGAGGAGCGCGGTCTTGAGCGCCTTGTCCGGGTTTATACCCGCGACGGGCGACCGCTTCGCGCGTCGGAGCGTCGCATCATCGACGCGTGTATCGCGCTGCCGCCGGTGTGACGGATCAGGCCGCGCGCAGGCTCGTCATCTGCAGCCAGGCGCGCGCCTGTTTCTGCGCTTCGATGATCTCGCGCGCGGTCATGTCTTCCGCGACTTCGGCGCGCATGTAGGGCGCCTCGGCGCTGCCCTTGAGGGCGGCGATGTTGAACCATTTGTGCGCTTCGATCAGGTCCATGTCGACGCCTGACGCGCCGCTCGAATAGACCATCCCGAGCTCATAGGCCGCGTCGGCGCTACCGCGCGCCGCATCCGCCAGCCGGCTGTCGATCAGGAACTGTGCACTCTTAAGACTGTTGCCCATGACATTGCCCCACTTTTCATCGCTCTCTTCATGACAGCGAAGGTGGGGCATTCATGGTAACCAAATGGTTAACGGCGTTATCCGGTCAATCCGGGGCTGCCACAGAAACATTGTCGATCAGCCGCGTGCCGGCAATCCGCGCGGCGGCGAGCAGGCGGCGGGGCTGTCCCGCGACCGGCGCGCCCAGGCTGTCGGCATCGACCAGCTCGACATAATCGATATCGAATCCAGCCGCTTCCAGCGACGCGCGCGCCGTGGCGAGCGCTGCGGCAGGGTCGTCGCCCTTCTCGATCGCGCGCACCGCGACGCCGAGCGCACGGGGCAGGGCAACCGCAGCAGCGCGATCCTCGGGCGCGAGATAGGCGTTGCGCGAGGAGAGCGCGAGGCCGTCATCGTCGCGCTGCGTCGGCACGCCGCGCACGTCGATATCGAAATCGAGGTCGGCGACCATGCGGCGGATCACCGCGAGCTGCTGGAAATCCTTTTCGCCGAACAGCGCGACATCGGGCTTCACCTGATTGAACAGCTTGGCGACCACGGTCGCGACCCCGTCGAAATGGCCCGGTCGCGCCGCGCCGTCGAGCGGCTCGCTGACGCCAGCGACCGAGATGTTGGTCGCATGCCCCTCAGGGTACATCACCTCGACCGGCGGCATCCACAACAGGTCGACGCCCGCTTCGGCCAGCATCCGCGAATCCGCCAGCTCCTTGCGCGGGTAGCGGGCAAGGTCCTCGTTCGGCCCGAACTGCTTGGGGTTGACGAAGATCGACACCACCACCCGCTGTCCGGCCAGCTTCGCCTGCGCCACCAGCGCCATATGCCCGGCATGCAGCGCGCCCATCGTCGGCACGAATGCGATCCGTTCCCCATTGGCGCGGAATCCCGAAACGGTATCGCGAAGTTCGGAGAGCTGACGGATGGTTTGCACGCGCACAAGGCCTTGGATATGGAACGAAGGGCGGCCTTCTATGGGGGGCAGGCCCGCTGTTCAATCAGGGATGTTGAGTGACCGACGCAACGAACTCGCTGCACGTGATCGTCTTCGCCAACGAAAAGGGCGGGACCGGCAAATCCACGACCGCTGTCCACACCGCAATCGCGCTGGCGATGAAGGGTGCGCGCGTGTCGTGCCTCGACCTCGACCATCGCCAGCGCACGATGGGCCGCTATCTCGACAACCGGCGTCAGACGATGGAGCGCGTCGGGCGGCCGCTGCCGATGCCACGCTACGAAACCCATGACGGCGAGAATATCGCCCGCTTTTCCGAAAGTCTGGAGCGGCTGGGGCAGGATACCGATTTCCTGATCATCGACACGCCGGGGCGCGACGACAAGTTCGGGCGGATCGCGATTACCAATGCCGACACGCTGGTGACGCCGATGAACGACAGCTTCGTCGATTTCGACCTGATCGGACAGGTCGATCCGGACACGTTCCGCGTGACCCGACCGAGCTTCTATTCCGAGCTGATCTGGGATTCGCGCAAGCGCCGCGCCAAGGCCGACGGGCAGACGATCGACTGGGTCGTCCTGCGCAACCGTATGCAGCATATCGAGGCGCGCAATATGAAGCGCGTGTCGGAGGCGATCGACCAGCTCGCCAAGCGCGTCGGTTTCCGGGTCATCCCGGGGCTTTCGGAGCGCGTGATCTATCGCGAACTGTTCCCCAAGGGGCTGACCATGCTCGACAGCCGTGAATTCGGTGAGATGGGCCTCGCCCATGTCGCCGCGCGGCAGGAGCTGCGCGAGATGATGGCTGGCCTTGCCCTGCCCGAACTGGAGTCGGCGATGCCGCTCTTCGCATGATCGCGAAATTCCTGATCGCGGTGCTGGTGTGCTGGCTCGGCTTTCGCTTGTGGCATGGCTGGGGCCGTCCGCTCCCCGGCACGCCCAAGCCGCCGCCCGCGCCGCAGCCCCGCGATCCGGAAGAAGCAGCGGCCTATGCGATTCTGGGCGTTACGCCGGGCGCCGAACCGGATGAGATCCGCGCCGCCCACCGCCGCCTGATTACCAGCGTCCACCCCGATCGCGGCGGCTCACCCGAGCTGACGCGACAGGTCAATGCGGCGCGCGACACGCTGCTCAAACCAAAGCCTGCGCCGAAAAACTGAAACGCAATCCTGTCAGCTGCGTTTGACGGTTGAACTTTGCGTAACGCGCGCGAAATGAAAGCGCGTCGATTTTCCCTGGAGGCCCAATGACCCATCGTTTCGATCCGACCTCGCTGCGCGAATATGACATCCGCGGAATCGTGGGCAAGTCGCTGGGGCCGGACGATGCGCGCGCGATCGGGCGCGGCTTTGCCACGCTGTTGCGCCGCGCCGGCGGGCATCGTGTCGCAGTCAGCCGCGATGGGCGCGTCTCGTCCCCGGTACTGGAGGCCGCGCTGATCGAGGGGCTGACCGCGTCGGGCTGCGACGTCGTCCGCATCGGGCTCGGTGCAACCCCGATGCTCTATTATGCCGAGGCGATCCTAGAGGTGGATGGCGGCATCCAGATAACCGGCAGCCACAATCCCGGCGACTATAACGGCTTCAAGATGGTGTTTCAGCACCGTCCGTTCTTTGGCGCTGACATTCAGACGCTGGGGCGCATGGCCGCTGACGGCGATTGGGAGGACGGCGAAGGCACGGTTTCCGACGCCGACATCCTCGATGATTATGTGGGGCGCCTGCTCGCGGGCTATTCGGGCGGCACCTTCCGCATCGGCTGGGACTGCGGCAATGGCGCGTCGGGGCCGGTGATCGAAAAGCTGGTGAAGCTCCTGCCCGGTGAGCATCATACGCTGTTCACCGAAGTGGACGGCAATTTTCCCAATCATCATCCCGATCCCACCGAAGAAAAGAATCTGGCGCACCTCAAGGCGCTGGTCGCTGAGAAGAACCTCGATTTCGGACTGGCCTTCGATGGCGATGGCGACCGGATCGGCGCGATTGACGGGCAGGGCCGCGTGATCTGGGGCGATCAGCTTCTGTCCATTCTGGCTGAACCTGTGCTGCGCAAGGATCCCGGCGCGACGATCATCGCCGACGTGAAGGCCAGCCAGGCGCTGTACGACCGCATCGCCGAGCTGGGCGGCCAGCCGCTGATGTGGAAGACCGGCCACAGCCTGATCAAGACCAAGATGAAGGAAACCGGCGCGCCGCTCGCGGGCGAGATGAGCGGGCACATCTTCTTCGCGCAGGATTATTACGGGTTTGATGACGCGCACTATGCCGCGGTCCAGCTGATCAACGCGGTCCACCTGATCGGCAAGTCGATGAGCGAGATCCGCAGCGCGATGCCGGCGATCGTCAACACGCCCGAGATGCGCTTCCAGGTCGATGAAAGCCGCAAGTTCGCGGTGATCGACGAGGTACTGGCGCGGCTCAAGGAATCGGGCGCGGACGTCAACGACACCGATGGCGCGCGGGTCAACACCCCCGATGGCTGGTGGCTGCTGCGCGCATCGAACACGCAGGACGTGCTGGTCGCCCGCGCCGAGGCCAAGGACCAGGCGGCGCTCGACCGGCTGCTGGCGATGATCGACGCCCAGCTCGCCGCCAGCGGGCTCGAGCGCGGGCCACAGGCGGGGCATTGAGCGCCCGCCGGTCGCGCTAGCGCGGTTTTTTAGTAGGGCGGCACCGGCCCGCTCCCCCACCCGGCCACCCAACGACAGTGTATTCTATGGGTGGCCGGGTGGGGGAGGGGGCCGGTGCCGCTTCAGCGAAGCTGAAAACGAATCTAGCGCCGCGCTAGCGCAGTTGCGCCAGATCCCATGCCGCGCGGACTTGCGCGGCATAGATCGGGGCACTGCGCTGCAACGCCGCCTGCGCATCGCGTGAGAAGCCAGTGTGAAGCTGTTGCCGCAGCCGCGCATCATCGGCGGCCACGCGCAGCAGTGCGCGCACTTCCTGCGGGGCCCGTCCGCTCGCCTGCAGATGCGTCGCCAGCCCCAGGATCGCCCGCGCGCGATCGGGGTCCATCGCCGGGCGGCGGATCAGCACCGCGAGCGCGCGGCGATACCAGCTCTCCGCTTCGTCGGTACGGCCCTGTTTCGCGATGATACCGGCGACATAGCTGCGCCCCTTGGCGATCATCGGGTCTGAATCGCCGACCCGCGCGGCGGCGGCATCCAGCCCCTTGCGGAACAGCGCTTCACCCTCGGCCAGCCGCCCCTGACTGGCGAGGTTGTAGCCAAGATTGGTGTAGGTCACCGCCAGATCGAGCAGCCCGCGTTCGTCGGTCAGCTTTTCCCGCGCCGCCAGCAAAGGCGCATAGAGTGCTTCGGCCTCGGTAAACCGGCCCTGATCCTCGAGCATATAGGCGATGTCCTGCTGCGCCTGCAGGATATCGCGGTTCCCGGCTGGCAGGATGCGCGACCACAACGCCAGCGTGGCGCGCATCGTCGCCTCGGCCTCCTTGTGGCGCTCCTGATAGCTCAAATTCCACGCCAGCGCGTAATAGATGTCGGCGACTTCGCCGGGGTCCGGCTTGCCCGCGTCGACCAGCGCGAGCGCGAGGCGATAGAGCGGTTCGCCCTCGGTGAAGCAGGCCTGCTGCTCCATCGCGCCTGCCAGATGCAGATAGGTGCGAACCAGCTGCGGCGTGCGGGCCATCGGCCGGCGATCGGTGTGGAACAGCGGCGCGTACCGCTCGGCCAGCGCGGGATCGCCGCCGTCGCGTGACGCGACCACTAGCTTGCCCCAGCTCGCCGCGCACTCCAGCGTCGGCTTGGCCGGATCGCACGCCGCCAGCTCCGCCCGTCGCTCTGCGATGTAGCGCGCCCGCGCCGCATCGCCCCCGGCCAATTCGATGCAGCGCGGCGCCCGTGCCGTCGCTGGCAATGCCGAAACCCCGGCCAGCGCCGGGCTGGCAAAGGCTAGGGTCAGCAACAGCAACAGGCGGCGAACGATGTGCATGCGCCGCATCCTATCGCCCTACGCTCCCCGCGCCAGCGACGATCTCTGACAGGCAAGGTTGCGCAGGGGTGGCAAATCGCGGCGCGGCAGGCCACATGGGGGCATGGCTCCCGCCCCGCCCCAGATCATCCGCGTCATCGACCTTGAAACCACCGGACAAGCGCCGCCGCAGCATGGCGTGTGCGAGATCGGGTGGCAGGATGTCGCGCTGGGCAAGGACGGGCGCTGGGAGCTGGAGGGCGAGGGCGGCGCCCGGCTGGTCAATCCCGGCCGCCCGATCCCGCCGTTGACCATGGCGATCCACCATATCCGCGACGAGGATGTCGCGGACGCATCCTGGTGGCACGATGTCGCGCGCCCCGTGCTCGACCCCTGGCCGCGCCGCGTCGCGCTGGCGGCGCATCGCGCGAGTTTCGAGGAGCAGTTCTGCACGCCGGCGCTGACGCGCGGGGCCGACTGGATTTGCACCTATAAATGCGCACTGCGGCTGTGGCGCGACAGTCCGGGATTTTCCAACCAGTTCCTGCGCTATTACCGCATGCCCGAGGGGCTGGAGCATGACCGCGGCCTGCCCGCGCATCGCGCCTTTCCCGACGCCTATGTCACCGCGCACCATCTGCGCGACATGCTCAACGAGGCGAGCGTCGCGCAGCTGATCGAATGGTCGAGGCTGCCGGGCCTGTTGCCGCGCGTCCGCTATGGTCCGGACCGTGGCAAGGAATGGAGCGAGATCGACGATGAATCGCTCGACGCCTTCCTGCAGGATCGCGACGAGGACATTCGCTACACCGCGCAGGTCGAGCTGGAACGGCGCCGCGGCCGGGGCCCGGAATTCAAACCGGTCCGCCAGCCGGACTTGTTTTAGACACCTCCAACGCGCTCCCCTCCCTGAAAGGGAGGGGCTGGGGGTGCGTGCGCGCGTCTGCGCGCTCAAAAATACCCGTGGTGCGCAACGCAGAGCGGCGACGAGGCATCGAGCCTCGCCGCCGCTAAACCCACCCCTGACCCCTCCCTTTCAGGGAGGGGAATTGGAGTGACGGATCAATACTCGATCCGCTGGCTCTTGATCTGGCGCTTGTCGAGCATGACCTGAACGCTGTCCGGGCCCGACAGGTGCCCAGCGCCCACCGCCATGAACACGACGCCCGGCTTGTCGAGCCGCGTGTCGATCCACTCGGCCCAGCGCGCGTTGCGGTCGGCGAGCAGCATCTTGCTCAGCTCGGGCGAGCTGCGCATTGCCTCGTTCATGATCGCGGCGAGACCCTCGGCATCGCCCTCCGACCATTCTGCGACCATCTTCTCGAACTCAGGCCCGACATTGCCGAGCTGCGCGAGGGTCTCGGTCAGGAATTGCACCTGCGCGGCTTCCGACAGGCTGTTGAAGAACCCGAACTGCTGGTCCAGCGTCTCGACGCCGGAAATCGGCTTGTTCGCCGCCTTGGCCGCCGCAGTCAGCGCGGTTTCCGCGCCCGACGCCGGGTTATAGCCCGCCTTGGTCAGCGCGATCAGGCTCAGCTGCGATGCCGCAAACCACGGCCGGAAGCGCTCCACTGCCTGCGCCGGGATGCCGGCATCGGCCACCGCCTTGGCAAACGCTTCCCGCTTGTCGGCCGGAAGTCGCTCGCTCAGCTGCGGCCCGGTTTGCATCACTGCGTGCTTGATGATCAGCGGCTGCACGGTCGCGAGATCAGGCATATCGCCGATCTCGGTGACCAGCTCGCCGCTCTCGTCGAACGCCTTCTTCACTGCCTCGTCGAACCAGCTCAGGCCAGCCGGCAGGACGTGGATCGTGCCGAACAGATAGATGGTCGTGTCCTCGTCCTTGACCACCCAAAGCGCCGGATCAGCGTCCTTCATCTGTGTCGCAGGGGCGGGGGCCGCTGCCTGCTGCGCAAGCGCGGCGGGGGTGACGAACAACAGGGCGAGCGCAGTCGCTGCGCGGGGCAGGAACTTCTTCATAAACATCTCCACTTACAAAGGGTTAGGGTGTTCAGGGACGTAATTTCTTGTAGCCATAGGCCAGCATCATCACCGCAAAGGTCGCGACCGCGAGCAGCTCGTGCTCGGGTTCGCGGACCAGCCCGCCGCGCCACAGCAGATACCAGTTGGCGTACAGCGCGAGGTAGAAGTTGAGCGCGATCGCCGAGGCCCACAGATTGTCGCGCCGCTCCAGCTCGTCGGTGACGCGGTTGTAGCGCCAACCGCCATAAGCGAGCGCGACCGTGGTGATCAGCGACGCGGCGATCGCCCAGGCGGCGGGGATACCCTCGAGGAATTCGCCGCCCTCGACCTCGAACATCGCCGAGAAGAAGCCGACGACCACGCCGGCGCCCATCAGCGTGAACAGGATGATCCGCTGGCGCCGCGTGCGGGCGCGGGCGGCGGCCAGACCGTCCTTCACTTCATTCGCCATCATCATGCTCCGCGTCATCGAAAATCTCCTCGATGCTGAGGTCGAACAGTCGGGCGATGCGGAAGGCGAGCGGAAGCGAGGGATCATATTTCCCCGTCTCGATCGCGTTCACCGCCTGTCGCGACACGCCGAGATGGCCGCCAAGCTCCGCCTGGCTCCAGTCGCGTTCGGCGCGCAGCACTTTCAGGCGGTTCTTCACAGGCCGTCACTGCTCCATGACATTATGTCATCCACGGATGACTATATGTCAGGGTAGCATGACATGAGTCAAGCGGGTTTTTTGCCCCGCGGAATCGCGGCGACAAGGGCCGCTGCCAGCGTGCCGATGCAGAGCAGATACGGGAAGGCGAGCCCCTGTGGCCCGAAGGCAAAGGGCTGGAGCAGGAACACGGTCACGAATCCGGTGATCAGCGCGGCGATCACCGATGCGGTGGTGCCGCGCGTCGTGAACAAGGCGACGGCATAGACGCCGAGCAGTCCGGCATAGGCAAACACCATCACCGACAGCACGAATTCGAGCAACGGCATGTCGCTATGCTTCTGCCAATAATAGCTCAGCACTGCGGTCGCGAACATTGCCACCGCCACCGCCGCCATGCCCCAGCGCCCGGCATGGACATAATGCCGATCCTCCGCCCCGCCGCGCGCCTCGCGCCAGGGACGGTAGAAATCGCTGACCACCACCGACGACATCGAATTGAGCGCCGAAGTGACGGTCGACACCGCCGCAGCTATCACCCCGATCGTCACCAGCCCGCGCAGGCCGGGGGGCAGTTGCGTCAGGATGAAATGGACGAAGATCGTGATCTTCTCGCCCGCGAAATTCGCCGAAACGGCATTGGTCGCGCCCATCAGATCGGGCCGGTCGTAGAAGATGTGCAGCATCAGCCCGATCGTCACGAACACCGCGATGACGGGCACGCTGCCCAGGGCCGACATGATCAGGCTGCGCGCACCGGTCTTTGCATCCGGACTGGCGAGCAGCCGCTGGGTGGTATCCTGATCGAGGCCGGAGCTTGCGGTGTTGAGCAGGAACAGTCCGGTGACCGCGGCGAGCAGAGTAAACGGCTTGGACAGATCGGTTGAGAGGTCGAACAGCCGCAGCTTGTTCGTTCCATCGGGCGCGTTGCGCAGCGCGTCGATCAGCGCCGCGTTGTCGAGCGGGATCGCGGCGCGCAGGAAGATCAGCACCGCGATGGCGGCGCCGGCATAGACGATGAACTGGACGAAGTCGTTCCAGATGACGGACTTGAGCCCTCCGCGCAGGGTGAAGGCAAGGCTGGCAAGCATCACCGCCGCCGCCGACAGGATGATCGACCCGGCATCGATCGCGTTGAACCCGACCATCGCAATCGCGATCGCCGCCAGATACACGCGCGCGCCGCCCGACAGGATGCGCCCGGCCAGATACATGCCCCCCGCCCACCGCATCGCCCGCGCGTTGTAGCGCGTCTCGAGCAGCTCATAGACCGTGGCGACGCGCAGCGCGTAGAAGCGCGGGATCAGCACATGTGCGACGAAGAACGCCGCGAGCACCGCGCCCACCACTGCGCCCAAATAGCTGTAATCGCTGCGATATCCATAATCGGGTGCGCCGAGGAAGGTCGCGGCGGATTGCTGCGTGGCCAGTACCGACACGGCTGCCAACCACGCCGGCACGCTGTTCCCCGCGAGGAAATAATCCCCCGCATTGCGCGTCTCGACCCGGTTGAAGTGCCAGGACAGCCCGGCCAGCACGGCGAGGTAAAGCCCGACCACCATCCAGTCGAGCGCGGCGAAATGCAGCATCATAGCCAAGGTGTAGCAGAGGCGTTTCCAACGTCACGCGGCAAGTTGCGGCGCGCTCACGGAACGACTCCCGCGCTCGCGCTTTGAATCGGCTTCGCAACAACAAGGATGTCCGATGGCAGCGCGCGCATATTGGCAGGGGCAGATTCGTCTCGCGCTGGTCTCGATTCCCGTGGAAATCTACAGCGCGACCCGATCGGGCGCCTCGATCGCCTTCCACCAGGTCCACGAACCTTCCGGCAAGCGCATCAAATATGAAAAGGTCGTGCCCGGCCTCGGCGCGATCGATACCGATGAGATCATGAAGGGGTTCGAGGTCGAAAAGGGCGAATATGTCCTGCTCGATCAGGACGAGATCGACGCGGTGAAGCTCGAGTCGAAGAAGACGCTGGAGCTGACCCAGTTCGTCGACGCGCATGAGATCGACGTGCTCTATTACGAAAAGCCCTATTTCGTCGTCCCCGCCGACGATTTGGCCGAAGAAGCGTTCGTCGTGCTGCGTGAGGCATTAAAGCGGACAAAGAAGGTCGGGCTTGGCCAGCTCGCGATGCGCGGGCGCGAATATGTGGTGAGCCTCAAACCCTGCGGGCGCGGCATGGTGCTGGAAACGCTGCGCTACGCCGATGAGGTGCACAAGGCGCAGGGCTATTTCCGCGACATCCCCGATGCCGAACCGGACGAGGATCTGCTGAGCCTCGCCGAAACGCTGATCGAGAAGAAATCGGCGAAGTTCGATCCCGCGACCTTCCACGACCGCTATGTCGACGCGCTCAAGGGGCTGATCGAACGCAAGCAGAAGCAGAAGGGCAACCGCAAGATCATCGACGACAAGGATGGCGGCGCGGACCCGCGCGGCGGCAATGTCGTGGACCTGATGGCGGCGCTCAAGAAGAGCCTCGAAAAGCCCGGTGCGGCAAAGAAGGCGCCCGCCGAAAAGGCTCCCGCAAAGAAACCCGCCGCGAAGAAAGCGCCGGCCAAGACTCCGGCGAAGAAGCGCGCCTGATCCATGGCCACGCCCGATCCGCTCGAACGCTATAATGCCAAGCGCGATTTCGCGAAAACAGCGGAGCCGCGCGGCGAAATCGCGAAGGGTGAAGGGCGGACCTTCATGGTGCAGAAGCACGACGCGACCCGGCTGCACTGGGATTTGCGGCTGGAAGTGGACGGCGTGCTCAAAAGCTGGGCGGTGACGCGCGGCCCCAGCCTCGACCCCGACGAGAAGCGCCTCGCTGTGCGGACCGAGGATCATCCCTTGTCCTATGCGACGTTCGAGGGGACGATTCCGGCAGCCGAATATGGCGGTGGCACGGTGATGTTGTGGGATCGCGGCAGCTGGGCGCCGGTCAAGGGCAAGAGCGCGAAGGATCTGGACAAGGGCCATCTCCACTTCACGCTCGACGGTGAGCGGATGAAGGGCGACTGGCTGCTGATCCGCCTCAAGCCGCGGGCCGGGGAAAAGCGCGAGAACTGGCTGCTGCGCAAGATCGACGACGCTTATGCCGGCGCAACCGACGCGCTGGTCGAAACCGGCCTCACCAGCGTCGCGACCGGGCGGACGATGCAGGAGATTGCGGAGGGCAAAAAACCGTCGCCCCGGCGTAGGAGGGGGCCGCCAGGTGATCGCGGAAAACAAAGCGGCCCCGGCCTACGCCGGGGCGACGCCAAGCCGCCCGCCTTCCGCCAACCCCAGCTCGCCACCCTTGTCGACTCCGTCCCCGCCGGAAACGGCTGGCTGCACGAGATGAAATATGACGGCTATCGCGCGCTGGTCGCGATCGGAAAGGGCGGGCCGCACGTCTACACCCGCAGTGGGCTCGACTGGACCGACAAGTTCACCGGAATCGCCGAGGCGGCGGGCGGGCTACCCGCATCTTCCGCGCTGATCGATGGCGAAGTGGTCGCGTTCAAAAACGGCAAACCCGATTTCTCGACGCTTCAGGACGCGCTCTCGAACGGCAGCGGCGACCTCGCCTTCTTCGCCTTCGACCTGCTCGAACTCGACGGCGAGGACCTGACCGACCTGCCCCAGATTGAGCGCAAGGAGCGGCTGCGCACCCTGCTCGACGGCGCCGATCCGCGCCTGCTCTTCTCCGAACATGTCCTCGGCGCGGGCGAGAAATTGTTCGAGGCGATGTGCCGCGAGGGGCATGAAGGCGTCATCTCGAAGCGCGCCGACGCCCCCTATCGCGGCAAGCGGACCAAAAGCTGGTTCAAGATCAAATGCACGCGGCGGCAGGAATTCGTGATCATCGGCTGGCTGCCCAGCAGCGCGAGCGGACGCGGGCTGAAATCGCTGTTGCTCGGCGTGCATGAGGATGGCGCGCTGCGTTACGCTGGCAAGGTCGGGACCGGGTTCAACGCGACCAATTCGGCCGATCTGATGGACAAGCTGGCCCGGATCGAACGCAAGACGCCGCCCGCCGAGGTGCCCAAGGTCGCGGCGCGCGGCGCGCAGTGGGTGACGCCCAAACTGGTCGCCGAAGTCGCGTTCGCCGAGTTCACCGCCGAACATGTCGTCCGCCACGCCAGCTTCATCGCCCTGCGCGATGACAAGCCTGCCGCCGAAATCGTCCCCGAACGCGCCGCTCCGCCGCCATCTGCGCCGCAGAGCGATGTGAAGATCACCAACCCCGACCGCGTGATCTTTCCCGATTCGAAGATCACCAAAGGCGACCTCGCCGACTATTACGCCGCCGTCGCGCCGATCATGCTGCCTTGGCTCGCCCATCGCCCGATCAGCCTGGTCCGCTGTCCACAGGGCCGCGCGAAGCAATGCTTCTTTCAGAAGCATGACGCGGGTAGCTTCGGGTCGCACGTCTATCAGGTCGATATTCGCGAGAAGGACGGATCGACCGAACCCTATCTGTGGGTCGACGATGCCGAGGGCGTGCGCGCCTGTGTCCAGATGGGAACGATCGAATTTCACGGCTGGGGTAGCCAGGTGGAGGATGTCGAAAAGCCCGACCGGCTGGTGTTCGATCTCGACCCTGACGAGGGGCTCGACTTCGCCAAGGTGAAGACGGCGGCGGCCGACCTCAAACAGCATCTCGCCGATATGGGCCTGACCAGCTTCGCGATGCTGACCGGGGGCAAGGGCGTGCATGTCGTCGTCCCACTGACCCCGCAGGCAGAATGGCCCGCCGCCAAATCCTTCGCCGATCGCTTCGCCCGCGCGCTGGCACAGGCGGAGCCCGACCGCTTCACCGCGAACCTCAAAAAGGCCGATCGCAAGGGCCGAATCTTCATCGACTATCTGCGCAACCAGCGCGGCAGCACGGCGGTGATGCCCTATGTCGCCCGCGCCCGCCCCGGCGCCCCGGTGTCCGCGCCGGTCAGCTGGAGTGAGCTGCGCGACGCTGATAGCGCGCAATTGTTCAGCGTGCGCGACGCCGCCCTGCTGCTTGAGCGTGCAACTGGACGCGCGCTCGCCGGTTGGGGTCAGGCGGATCAGGTGCTGCCCGATATCTGATCCTTGTTGCACCTGCGCAGTAACCCCGTCACAGAACATCAGGTCCAAGGGGGTAATGAATGGCGAGCGCTGTTGCGGACACCGGCTATGACACGGCGGCGATCGCGCGGCGCTGGCTGACGGACTATCGCGCCGCGACCCCCGCGACCGACATGCTCTACGCCGCCGGGCTTGATGACCCGGCATGGAATGCAGCGCTCGAGGAACTGGCCGAGCGTGCGGGCGAAGATCTGGCCTCGGCGCGGGAGCGGGCGCAGCGCCATGCCGAGGATATCGGTACCGGTTTCCGCATCCCCGGCGAGGGCGAGGAACGGCCCTGGCCGCTTTCACCAATCCCGCTGCTGATCGAAAAGGCCGAGTGGCAGGGGATTGCGGAAGGCGTCGCGCAGCGCGCCGACCTGCTCGAGGCGATCCTGGCCGACAGCTATGGCCCGCAAAATCTGGTGCGCGGCGGCAGCCTGCCCGCGACCCTGCTGACCGGCAGCCCCTATTTCCTGCGCCCGATGATGGGGCTGGAGCCGCCCGGCGGCTGCCATCTCCATTTCGTCGCGTTCGATCTGTGCCGCGGGCCGTCGGGCGAATGGCGCGTGCTCGCCGATCATCTGCGCGCGCCCGCCGGGGCTGGCTATGCGCTGGAGAACCGGCTGGCGATCGCGCGGATGCTCGGCGGGTTGCAGGGGCGGCTCAATATCGAGCGGCACGCACCGTTCTTCGCCGCCTTCCGCGAAGGCATCGCCGCGCGCTGTCGCCGCAGCGATCCGCGCATCGGGTTGCTCACCCCGGGCCGCCTTACCCCCAGCTATGCCGAACAGGCGCATCTCGCGCGCTATCTCGGCTTCCTGCTGGTCGAGGGCGGCGACCTCGCGGTGCTCGACGACCGCGTGTATCTGCGCACCATCGCTGGGCTGAAGCGCGTCGATGCGCTGTGGCGGCGCGTCGATCCGCGGATGATCGATCCGCTCGCGTTCGATTCGCATTCGGCGATCGGTGTGCCCGGCCTGATCGACGCGATGGCGCAGGGGGAGGTGGTGATCGCCAATTCGCCCGGCGCGGGGATGTTGGAGGCGCCCGCCTTTGCCGCCTTCCTGCCGCGCGTCTGCGCCCGTCTGACCGGCGAGAGCCTGAAGCTCGCCAATATCGCGACCTGGTGGTGCGGCCAGCCGCGCGAATGCGCCGAAGTTGCCGGCGACCTCGACAATATGGTGATCGCCCCGGCGTTCGGCGTGGCGACCAACGTGCTGCCCGGAGGCGGGGCGATGCTGGGATCGGCGATGTCGCCCGAGACGCGCGCCGCGCTACGCGCCGATTTCGAACGTCGCCCGCAGGATTATGTCGGGCAGGAAGTCGTGCGCCTGTCGACCATGCCCGTGGTCAGCGACGGCCGGCTGGAAGCACGCCCCTTCACCCTGCGCGTGTTCGCGGCACGCGGCGCGGACGGCGGCTGGCACGTCATGCCCGGCGGCTTCGCGCAGATCGGCGACAAGCCCGATGCGCGCGCGGCGGTGATGGGGGAGGGCAATTGGTCCGCCGATGTCGTCATCCATGGCGGCGAACCGGTCGCGCCCGTCACCCTGCTCCAGCGCAGCGACACCACCCAGCTGCGCCGAAACCCCGGCACGCTGCCCAGCCGCGTCGCCGACAATCTCTTCTGGCTTGGCCGCTATCTCGAGCGCGGCGAGGCGCGGCTCGGCGTGATCCGCGCGCTGCTCGGCCATTCGATCAGCGCCGACAGCGGCGCCGCGCTCGCTGCGGATACGGTCGGGCGGCTGGTAGGCCTGGTGGTCGAGGCCGGGGCGGGGCCACAGCCCGACAGCCTCGGCCGCGCGCACCTCACGCGCTTTGCCGAAGCGGCGATGGACGCCACCGATGGCTGGTACAGCGTGCGCGCGATCAACCGTCAGGCGCGCGCGATCGGTGCGGTCAGCCGCGACCGGCTGTCCGCCGACATGATCCGGCTGCTCGACGCGCCCTATCCGACGCGCGGCAGCGCGCTCGACCGCGCCGGCTCGCTGCAGCGCCGCTATTCCGCGCTCGCGGGCCTGTCGTCGGAGCATATGGGACGCACCGACGCCTGGCGCTTCCACGACCTGGGTCGCCGGGTTGAGCGCGCCGTCGCAACCGTCGCCGCGCTGCGCGTGCTCGGCCATGTCGAGGCGACGAGCGACGATCTGTCCGCGCTGCTCGACCTTGCCGACAGCCAGATCAGCTATCGCCAGCGTTATCTGACCGGCATCGCCCGCGTGCCGGTGATCGACCTGATCGCGCTCGACCCCGGCAATCCGCGCGGCATCGCGTTTCAGGTGGAGGCGATCTCGGCGCATCTCGAAGCATTGCCGCGCCTCTCCGACGATGGCCTTGCCGAGCCGCAACAGGCGATCGCCCGCGAACTCGCCGCGCTGGTCGCGACGGCGCACGCCGCCAGCTTCGACCTCGATCAGCTCTACGCCATCGGCAACAAGCTCGCCGCGCTGTCCGAAGCGGTCGCCCGCCGCTATTTCCTCCACGGATCGGAACCGCTGCGCGCCGCCGGGCTTGTTGTCGGCTGATGCGCTACGCCATTCGCCACGTCACACGGTTCGACTATGCCGAGCCGGTCGGGTTCGCCCGCTGCAACCTGCGCCTCAAGCCGATCCACTGGTCGGGGCAGGAGCTGCACGATTACAGCCTGACGATCCTGCCCGGCGGCGACACTGCGCCCGCACGCGCGGAGGCGGGCCTCGCCAACGTCGTCCGGCTGGTGGTGACCCAGGCGGTGCAGAGCCTGACGATCGAGAGCCGCTGCACCATCACCGTCGATCGCCCCGTGCCGATGCCCGCGCCCGACGATCCCACGCTGGCGCAGGTCGCCGCCGAAGCGCGCGCCAGCCGCGATGCGGGCCCTGCCAGCCCGGCATCCTATCTGTTCCCCTCGCCGCTGATCCCGCTCGACCGCGACATTGCCGAGTGGTGCGCGCAGGAATTGGACCCTTCGCGCGGCGCGCTCGAAGCCGCCATCGCGCTCGCCTGTCGCATCCAGAATGAATTCGCGTTCGACCCCACCGCGACGCTGGTCGACACCCCCCCGCGTGAGGCGTTCCTCAAGCGCGGCGGCGTGTGTCAGGATTTCGCGCAGATCATGATCTCCGGCCTGCGCGCCGCGGGCCTGCCCGCCGCCTATGCCTCGGGCTATCTGCGCACGCTGCCCCCGCCCGGCCAGCCGCGCCTCGTTGGAGCGGACGCCACCCATGCCTGGGTGCTTTTATGGTGCGGGCATGCGCGCGGCTGGGTCGGGGTCGATCCGACCAACGGCATCTGGATGGCGAGCGACCATGTCATTATCGCGATCGGCCGCGATTACACCGACATCGCCCCGATCGATGGCATCGTGCTCGGCTCGGGCGCGCAGGACATGCACGTCTCGGTGGACGTCGAGCCGCTGGATTAGAATCGTTTTCAGCTGCGCTGAACGCGGCACCGGCCCGCTCCCCCACCCGGCCACCCAACGCGAGTGTATTCTATGGGTGGCCGGGTGGGGGAGCGG
>NZ_JAIQXT010000005.1 GCF_020177055.1 Sphingomonas sp. R647 | reverse complement strand
GCCCGCTCCCCCACCCGGCCACCCAACGACAGTGTATTCTATGGGTGGCCGGGTGGGGGAGCGGGCCGGTGCCGCAACCGTTTCAGCTTTGCTGAAACATTCCCTAAGGGAACATGATGACCCCAGCTGCGCGCACCCGGACTGCCATCGAACTGCTCGATACGATCCTCACCGCCGCGCGTGAGGGCGGGGCGTCGGGGGACGTGCTGATCGCGCGCGAACTCGCCGCGCGGCGCTATGCCGGGTCAAAGGATCGGCGTGCGATCCGCGCGCTGGTCTATGATGCGATCCGGCTGTGCGGCGCGGTGCCGGCGAGCGGGCGTGCGGCGATGCTGGCGCTGGCGGCGCGCGACCCCGATCTCGCCGCGACCTTTGACGGGTCGCCCTATGGCCCCGCGCCGATCACGCCCGGTGAGCCCGCCGCCACGCCCGGCGTCGCCCCCGCCTGGCTCATCGACGCGCTCGCCGCCTCGGGCGTCGATGGCGATCAGGCTGCCGCCCTGCTCGACCGCGCCCCGCTCGACCTGCGCGTCAACCCGTTGAAAGCCGACCGCGACCACCTCGCCGCTGCCTTCCCCGACTCCGCGCCGATCCCCGGCCTCGACCTCGCGCTGCGCCTGTCCGCCGATACGCAGGTGGACAAAAGCGACGCCTATGACGCGGGCTGGTTCGAGGTGCAGGATGCCGGCAGCCAGGCCGTAACCCTCGCCGCCGCCGCAGCGCCCGGCATGCGCGTGGTCGACCTGTGCGCGGGCGGCGGTGGCAAGACGCTTGCGCTCGCCGCAGCGATGGCGGGGGAGGGGGCGATCCTTGCCACCGACAGCGACCGCACCCGCCTCTCGCGCCTTGCTCCGCGCGCACAGCGGGCCGGTGTAACCATCGTCGAAACCCGCCTGCTCAACCCGAACCGGGAAGTTGAGGCGCTGGCCGATTGGGCCGACAGTGCGGACGTGGTGCTGATCGACGCCCCTTGCTCCGGCACCGGCACCTGGCGCCGCAATCCCGAAGCGCGCTGGCGGCTTAACCCCGCGCGGCTCGCCCGGCTGGTCGAGACGCAGGCTCGCCTGCTCGACGTTGCGGCGACGCTCGTCCGCCCCGGCGGCGCGCTCATTCATATCGTCTGCTCGCTGCTCGATGCCGAGGGCGCGGATCAGGTGTCCGCGTTCCTCGCCCGCAACCCGGCGTTCCGTGCGGAGCCGGTTGCGCTCCCGCTCGGCACGCCGCATGGCCCGGGCATGCGCCTCACCCCGCTCAGCGACGCGACCGACGGCTTTTTTGTCGCGCGGCTGGTGCGCGCGTGTTAGCCCTATCCATTCCACGTCCGGAGATTGTCATGCGTATCTCGCTCGTGTCGGCGGCTGCAGCGCTCGCGCTGCTCAGCGTTTCGACCTCGCTCAATGCCCAGCGCGCCGACGACCAGATCGACGCCCGGTCGGTCGCGCTGCTCGAACGCGGCAAGGCGGCGCGCGCCTCCGGTGATCTCGACACCGCCAACGGCCTGATCGAAAGCGCGCTTGCGGTCGATCCGCGCAACCGCGCCGGCTATCTCGTGCTCGCCGAAATCGCCCGCGCACAGGGCCTTCCCGGCAAGGCGATCCGCTTTTACCGTGAGGCGCTGACGCTCGAACCGAACGATCAGGCCGCACTGCGCGGTCAGGGCGAAGCGATGGTGCAAAAGGGTGCAGTCGAACGCGCCAAGGAAAATCTCGCGCGCCTCAAGACGCTGTGCGGCAATTGCGCCGAAGCGACCCAGCTATCGGCAGCGATCGCCAAGGGGCCACCGGCGACCGCGACCGCTCAGGTCGTTCCGGCTCCGAAGGCGGAAGAGAAGAAGAACTAATCGTATCCCGATTGCGCGGCCGTCGCGGGCATCGCGACGGCGCCGGTCGTTCGCGGCGCGGCGTAGGTCAGATCGCCATGACGGCTTGAGGGCTGGCGGAGCTTGGATGGCCTGCCCTCGGCGCGCATGCGCCGGTCTGCCTCGGTCCAGTCGGGCGCTACCGCGTCATCCTGTTCCCAGTGCACGATGCTCGCCTCGTCGCACCAGTGCATCAGCTTTGGCATCGCCTTCAGATGCGCGCCGCTCGCTATATAGCGTCGCATGGCGGCCTGATCTCGCCACAGCGTCATCGTCCAGAACGTGCGTTTGCCATCGGGGAGCAGCGATCCCGCCAGAAACCCCTCGGCGCGCCTGACCTGCGCGCGCGTGCGCAACGCTGCGATCGCGAAGCCTGGCATGAACCGCCACGATCGAATGCGTAGCCGGGTGATGCTCACGAAAACCATATCGCCTCCGGGGAAGCCCGAGTCGCCGCCCGATCCGGTTCAGGCTTCATTCCCGGGAGCATCGCCCGCTTAGGACAATGCCCGCGCCAGCGCGACAAACTCCGCGACGCTCACCGTCTCCGCCCGCCGCGTCGGGTCGATCCCCAGCGCCTCCGCCGCCTCCACCGCGCCGGGCACCGCCTTCAAACTCTGGCGCAGCATCTTGCGCCGCTGGCCGAAGGCTGCGGCGGTCAGGCGCTCCAGCATTTTGAACTTCACCCCCGGCGGTTCGTCGCCGGGTACGATGTGCACCACCGCCGACATCACCTTGGGCGGCGGGGTGAAGGCGCTGCGGTGCACCGGCATCGCGATCCGTGCGCTGCTGCGCCACTGCGCCAGCACGGCGAGGCGGCCATAATGATCGCTGTCGGTCGTCGCGACGATGCGCTCGGCGACTTCCTTCTGGAACATCAGCGTCAGGCTCGCCCACCACGGCTCCCACTCGGCCGACAGCCAGCCGACCAGCAAGGCCGTGCCGACATTGTAGGGCAGGTTCGACGCGATATGCGGCTTACCCGTGAACAGCGCCGGGGCATCTACCTCCAGCGCATCGCCTTCGATCACCGTGAGCTGCCCCGGAAACGCCTCGCTCAGTTCCTCCAGTGCGGGGATACAGCGCCGGTCACGCTCTACTGCGGTCACCTGCGCCCCCGCACCCAGCAGCGCGCGGGTCAGGCCGCCGGGACCGGGGCCGACTTCGAACACTTCCGCGCCCTTCAGGTCGCCCGGCACCCGCGCGATCCGGTCGAGCAACTGCGAATCGAACAGGAAATTCTGGCCCAGCGCCTTGCTGGCGGACAGCCCGTGCTTCGCAATCACCTCACGCAGCGGGGGTAGCTTGCTCACGCGCTTGCCGCCTGTTCGGCGTCATAGACGGCACGATGCTCCGCCGCCTGCGCCGCCATCCGGATCGCCGCGATCATCGCGCCCGGCTCGGCCATATCCTGCCCGGCAATGCCGAACGCAGTGCCGTGATCGGGTGACGTCCGCACGATCGGCAGGCCCAACGTCAGATTGACGCCCTCGTCAAAATGCAGCGTCTTGAGCGGGATCAGCGCCTGATCATGGTACAGGCAGATCGCCGCGTCATAGGTCGCGCGCGCCCGTGCATGGAACATGGTGTCGCCTGCAAACGGCCCAGTCGCGTCGATCCCTTCGGCGCGCAGCTGCTCGATCGCAGGGATCAGCAGCTCGATCTCCTCGCGCCCGATCGCACCGCCTTCGCCCGCATGCGGGTTGAGCCCGGCAAAGGCGAGGCGTGGCGCGCTGATCCCGAAATTGCGGGCAAGACCGCGCGCAGTCGCCCGCGCCTTGGCCAGAATCAGCGGGATGGTGATCGTCGCCGCAACCTCCGCCAGCGCGATATGCGTCGTCACCGGCACCACGCGCAGCGTCGGCCCGGCGAGCATCATCACGGCGTTCTGCGGCGCAACGCCACAGCGTTCGGCGACGAACTCGGTCTGTCCGGGATGGGTGAAGCCGATCGCATAAAGCTGCGCCTTCGACACCGGCCCGGTGACCAATCCGCCCGCCGCGCCTGATCGCGCGAGGCCCGTCGCCAGCTCCAGACTGCTCAGGGCACAGCGCGCACCCGCAACATCCGGCAAACCCGGCTGAACGGAGGCAGAGCAATCGACGGCCAGCACCGGCAGCGCGTCGTCAAACGCGCCGCGCGCCTCATCCGGGCTGCCGATCCGCGCCACGGGCCCATCCCACACCGCCGCAATCGCGCCCGGCTCACCGACCGCGAAGAAGGGGGCGAGCGCGTGCAGCTCGCGGCTGCGCCATGCCTTGCCGATAATCTCCGGGCCGATCCCCGCAGGGTCGCCCATCGCAACCGCGAGCGGGCGCAGCGCGCCGCTCACGGCTCAACGATACTCGATGATCGCGTCGCGGCGCAGATCTTTGAGCAGCCGCTGGGCGCGCAGGTTCGTGCGACGCTCTTCCAGGCCGTCGCGGATCGCATCGGCCGACGGGGCCGCAGCGGTCTTGGGATCGTCACGCCCGCACAGGACGAGTGCACGGATGCCCTCGCTTGGCGATCCGAACGGCGGGGTCGCCTGACCGACCTGCAGGCCGAGGATCAGGTCCTGCAGCTGCGGCGGCAGATCGCGCGCAACCACTGCGTCATTGTCGATCACATCGGCGCCCAGCGTTTCGGCGGCCTTGCCCACCGCGCCACAGCCATTGGTCGCCTTCAGCACCGCGGCGAACTCGGCGACCTTGGCGGTCGCCTGTGCCTGGGTGATGCCCGCTGGGAACTTGACCGTCAGCTGGCGCAGGCTGAGCTTCGCATCGCGCGGATCGGGCATGCCGACCTGACGCTTGTCGACGAGATACAGGATCGAAAACCCGCCCGGCACTTCGATCGGACCGGCAACCTGACCGACCTGCATCTGCTGCGCCGCCTGCGCCAGGGCAGCGGGGAGCATTTCGGGGCGCACCCAACCTAGATCGCCGCCCTGCGCGCTGGTGGTGGCCTCGGACATGCGCGCGAAATATTCGAACGGGCGACCCTGCTGCATCTGCTGGATCATCTGCTGCATCGCCTGGAATACCTCGCCCGCGCGCTCCGGCGTTGCCGAGATATATATTTCGCGCAGGTGAAATTCGTTGGTGCCCTTGGACTTCTCGATCGTGTCGATGATCTGGGCGATCTCATAGTCGCCGACATTGATGAACGGATTGACGCTGCGGCGGATCACCGCCTGCCACGACAATTCGCCCTCGATCTGGCGGCGGAACGAGCGCTCCGACGACCCGACTTCCTTCAGCCACACGCGCATTTCGTCGGGCGAACGGCCATAGCGGCGCGCGATCCCGGCAAAGCTGCGTTCGATCTGCTCGGCGGAAATCGACACGCTTTCCGATTTGGCCTGCTGGATCTGGATCGTCTCGTCGATCAACAGACGCAGCACCTGCATGCGCAACTGGTCCTTCTCCGCGTCGGAGAGCTTCCACTGATTGATCGCGATCGCCAGGTTGACGCGATGATCGACCTCGGTGCGGGTCAGCACATAGCCGTTGATGATCGCCGTCGGCTTGCGAACATTCGGGTCGGCCTTGCCGAACAGCTGCAGGTTTTCGGGCAGGTTCAGGTTCGCCGTGGACGGCACCGCGCCATCATCGACGGTCTGCGCCGCGATGGCGGTGCTGCCCGCAATACCCAGAACAAGGGCCGCAATCCGGCCGAAACGCGCGACTTTCGAAGTCATTTTCACCTGTGCCTGAAACCTGTCCGATACATTCATCGGGGTCGTGTAATCGCCAATTGTGCCTGAACTGGGGCTTACGGCCTGTAATCTATCGCCGCAATGGTCATGATCGGATGCATCTTAATCCTCCCCCGCCAGGGGGAGGTGGCGCCGAAGGCGACGGAGGGGGAGGGCGGCTGCGTGCTTGAGCCTCTTGCCGTCGTGCTTCCTCCCCCTCCGTCAGCTGCGCTGAAACCTCCCCCTGGCGGGGGAGGATTATTCGAAACTCACCGCCCCAGATTCTTCAGCGCCAGCGTGAACAGGAAGGAATTGCCCCGCCGCGCGTCGCCAGTGGTCTGGTAATCGCGCTTCCAGGTCAGGCCGATGCGGATGCAGTCGTCCTCATATTCCACGCCCAGGCGATGCCGCACCGGATCGAACCCGTCGGCGATCGAGGTCGGATCCTCTTCGGCATCGGTCAGATCGACCACCGCCGACCCGAATGCGGACCAGAAGCGCGCAATCTGCACCCGCGCGCCAACCCGCGCTTCCTCGCGATCCTGCAGATCCTCCAGCGCAAAGCCGATATTGCGGTTGAGCCGCAGATAGCCGAGCGTGACGAAGGTGGTGCGCGATCCGACCGTGGCGTCGATCTCGTTGCGGCGCACCGCAAAATTGTCCTTGTCCACGCGGTAGCGGTGGGTGAACGACACGAAGTCGCGATACCGCACCACCGTCCGCCCGACGATGTCCGACAGTCGGTCGTCGAGCCCCGTCCCGTTCGGCAGGATCGAGGCGCGCGAATTGAGGCGATAGCTCTGCCCGACATTCGCCTCGATCGAAATGCCCGGCAGGTACAGCGCGTAGTCGACGCCAAAGGTGAACCGCGTCGAATCCTCGAACCGGTCATATCCGGGGAATCGATTGAGCGCGAACAGGTTGGAATCCTCAAGATCCACCGACCGCGCGTCCTCGTTGGGCACATCGAAATTGTCGATGCGCGGCGCCGCGACGATCTGGAAGCGCGGGGTGACGCGCTGCGTGCCGCCGAACGCTTCGCCGATCAGCGGCCATTTGACGTCGAGCGCGACCGCCCCGATCGCGCGGCCACGGAACCCCTCAAGCCCGCGATAGCTGGCGACGGTCGTCGCGGCGGTATCCTGGGTGTTGTACACATCGCCCCGGGCATAACCGGTCAGCGTCACTTCCTGTCCCCAGGAGGTCAGCTTGCGCAGATCGTAACGCAGCGAGGCAAAGGCGCGCTGGGTATCCTGACCCGCGCCGCGCCCGATCGCCAGGCTGTTGGCCTGCAACTCGAACCGCCCGCCGGGGATCAGATCCTGACCAAAGCGCAGCCGATAGTCGATCTCGGGCAGCGCCACCGCCTGCAGCCCCTGATTTTCGGTCGGGCGCAGCGTCTGGACGAACCAGCCATTGATCGAGAAATAGGAATCGCGGTCGATCCGCTCGACCCGCAAATTGTTGCGCAGCCGGTCGTCGCTGGAAATGTCGTAGCGGCGCAGGAAGGTGCGGTCGCTCGCCAGCCGCACCGATCCGCTGGTGCTCCAATTCTCGTCGAACTGATATTTGCCAACCGCGTCGATATAGCCGCGAAACGCATTTTCGGTCGACACGCCCAGCGTGGGCGACACGAAATCGTCGCTGCGCCGGCTATAGGTGCCATAGCCGGTCACGCTGAACGCGCCCTTGTCGAGCAGATGGCGATACTGCGCCTGCACCATCGGCAGCGCGCCGGTGAACAGCCGTGGCGTCACCGTCAGGTCGCGGTTGGTCGCGAGGCTGAAATAATAGGGCAGTGCGACCTCGAACCCGTTGACCGCGTCGTAACGCAGCTCGGGCGCGAGCAGGCCGCTGGCATTGCCGTCGCCCACCGAATGCGAAAACACCGGGAGCGGAAGCGAGGCGATACCGAACAGCGACACGCGCGCGCCGGTGTAGCGGATCCGCTGCTTTGCCGGATCATAGACGACCCGGACCGCAGTGATCTTCCACGACGGTTCCTTGGGGCAATTGCCCGAATCGACCACGGCGCACGGGGTATAGGCCGCGCGATCGACCCGGATCACCCCGCCTTCCTCGCGCGTGCCCCGCTCCGCCGCGATGCGTCCGCCCTGCTCCAGCACGACGAGCATATTCTCGATCGCGCCGTCCTTCAGCGAATCGGTCAGCTCGATCCGGTCGCCATAGGCGGTGTCGCCCTCAGGGTTGGTGACCGCGATATTGCCGTTCGCCACGACCTGCCCGGTCTTGCGGTTCCAGATCACCTTGTCCGCGCGCAGGCGGTTGCCCTCGCGGAACAGGCGCACATCGCCGCTGACCGTTACGACATCGTCGTTCGAATCATATTCGGCGAGATCGGCCGAAAACTGGATCTGGTTGGGATCGTCGGGCAGCGGGGTTTCGGATGGGGGCGGCGGTTCGACCGCACGGTCCTGAAGGTCCTGCGCGCCGTGCGCAATTGCGCCCGGAGCCAGGCACAGGGCCAGCGGGACGACCCCGGCGAGTAGCAGAGCCTTGCGCGTCACGTTCCTCGAAAACCCCTTTATACGCACCATCGCCCCGCGCAGGGCCGAACCAGCCCTATCGCACCGCACGGCCCGCTTCGCAATCGCCCGGCGTTGCCCCGGTCGGATGCCGCGCCTAGATAGGCCGGAATCGCGGCCCACCGATCCGCTAACGATCACAGGAACAGGAAGCTTCATGCAGGTCATTTTTTCTGCCACCCGCCCCGCCGATGCGGCGGTGCTCGCGCTCCCGGTCGAAAAGGACGGGCTGGACCGGATGCCGGCGGGCACGCTCGATGACGCGACGCTGGCGCTGGTCCGTGGCGCCGCGCGCGCGGGCCGGTTCGAGGGTGAAGCAGGCGCGATCGCTGAAATCTTCGTACCCGGCGGCGAAGCGGCGAACCGCATCCTGCTGCTCGGCGTCGGTTCGGGCAGCGAGGCGGATTATGAGCGCGCCGGCGGCGCCCTGACCGCGCGCTTCCTGACCTCCGGCGTCACCGCCGTGACGGTCGACTTCGCGGCATTGGGTGGCGCGCCGACGGCCCGCGCGGTTGCGCGCTTCGCCGCCGCCGCCGTGCAGCGCGGCTGGCGCCACGACGTCTATCGCACCAAGCTCGCCGACAAGCAGAAGCCGACGCTCGACACCCTGACCCTCGCCAACGCCCCCGCCGACAGCGATTCGAGTTGGGCGACGCTCGACGCGGTGACCCAGGGCATGGAACTGACCCGCACGCTCGTGTCCGAGCCGCCAAACATCCTCTACCCCGAAAGCTTCGTCGAGCGTTGCCGCCACCTCGCGGACCTCGGCGTCGAGATCACCGTGCTCGACCGCGCCGACATGGAAAAGCTCGGCATGGGCGCGCTGCTCGGCGTTGCACAGGGTTCGCGCCGTGAGGCCCGCCTGCTTGCGATGCGCTGGAACGGCAAGGGCGAGGGTGACGTCGATGTCGCTTTGGTCGGCAAGGGTGTGACCTTCGACACCGGCGGCATCTCGATCAAGCCCGCTGCCGGCATGGAAGACATGAAGTGGGACATGGGCGGCGCCGGTGCCGTTGCCGGCGCGATGAAAGCGCTCGCACTGCGCAAGGCCAAGGCGAACGTGATCGGCGTGTGCGGCCTTGTCGAGAACATGCCCGACGGCAACGCGCAGCGTCCGGGCGACGTCGTCACCTCGATGTCCGGCCAGACGATCGAAGTCATCAACACCGATGCCGAGGGGCGTCTGGTGCTGTGCGACGCAGTCACCTGGGTCCAGCGCACGCATGGTCCCAAGACGATCGTCGACCTCGCCACGCTGACCGGCGCGATGATCATCGCATTGGGCAGCGAGCATGGCGGCCTCTTCGCCAACGATGATGGCCTCGCTGAGGAACTGCTCTCGGCTGGCCGCGCGACCGGCGACCATCTGTGGCGCTTCCCGCTCGGCGACGCGTATAACAAGCTGATCGACAGCCCGATCGCCGACATGAAGAATGTCGGCCCGCGCGGCGCCGGATCGATCACTGCGGCGCAGTTCATTCAGCGCTTCGTCGATCCCGGCGTGCGCTGGGCGCATCTCGACATCGCCGGCATGGTCTGGGCCGACAAGCCCGGCCCGAACTACGACAAGGGCGCAACCGGCTACGGCGTCCGCCTGCTCGACCGCTATATCCGCGAAAATTTCGAGCGGTGATCGGGTGATGCAGGTCGATTTCTACCACCTCACCACGACCCCGCTGGAGCGCGCGCTTCCGCAGATCGCGGCGAAGGTGGTGGAAACCGGCCAGCGCCTGCTGATCGTCTCCGCCGACGCCGAACAGCGCCGCCGGATCGATCAGCTGCTGTGGACCTTCCGTCCCGACAGCTTCCTGCCCCACGCGCAGGCCGGGGCAGGGGACGACAGCCTGCAGCCGGTGCTGATCGGCGAAGCGGTCGCGCCCGGCAACGGCGCACGCCATGTCGCGCTGATCGACGGCGAATGGCGCGACGAAGCCCTGACCTTCGACCGCGCCTTCCACTTTTTCGGCGAAGACAGCATCGGCGCCGCCCGGATCGCGTGGAAGACCCTCGCCGACCGCGATGGCGTCGAGCGCCGCTACTGGAAACAGGACGAAAACGGCCGCTGGGCACAGGCGGCCTGAGATGGGCGCGGGCCTGACGACGCGAGCGATCGTTTTCGGCTTGCTCGCAGTATCGTCCTTGGCGGGATGCGCGAAGACGCGGGATCGACAACCCTTCGTTGCGACCGTCCATGCGGTCACGAACGGTTGCGTGTTTCGCGTGGCGGGGCTGGAGGTTACATTGGATCAGCTGAGCGTCATCGCCGGTCGTGAAGCGAGCAAAACCCGGCGCGCACAGCTCCGTGGCGACGTTGAGACGCCGTATCGATGCGTCGGTGCAGCAATATACACACTGCAGCGCGTGGGATTTCGTGCGGTGGACTTCCGCACCGATCCGTCGCCGCCCGCGCCATAGCGCATCCCGCCCCCTTGCCACCACGCCCGCACCCGACTAGAGGCGCGCGCAATCCCATCCCCCAAAAACAGGAGCCGCACGGCCATGGCCGCGACCCGTACTTTTTCGATCATCAAGCCCGATGCCACCCGCCGCAACCTGACCGGTGCGGTCACCAAGATGCTGGAGGAAGCGGGCCTCCGCGTCGTCGCCAGCAAGCGCATCCACATGACCCGCGAACAGGCCGAAGGCTTCTACGCGGTGCACAAGGAGCGCCCCTTCTTCGGTGAGCTGGTCGAATTCATGATCTCCGGCCCGGTCGTCGTGCAGGTACTCGAGGGCGAGAACGCCATGCAGCGCAACCGCGACATCATGGGCGCAACCAACCCCGCCAATGCCGAGCCGGGCACGATCCGCAAGGAACTGGCCGAATCGATCGAAGCCAACACCGTCCATGGTTCGGACAGCGACGAGAATGCAGCGATCGAAATCGCCTATTTCTTCAAGCCGGAAGAAATCGTCGGCTGATCGATCCGATCACCTGACCAGACGAAGCGGGCCGGGGGCAACTCCGGCCCGTTTTGGTTTTCGGTTGTCCGGCACCGGCCGGCTCCCCCACCCGGCCACCCAACGTCAGTATCCTATGGATGGCCGGGTGGGGGAGCGGGCCGGTGCCGCTTCGGCGCAGCCAACAAACTAATGCCACACCGCCGACAGCGGATAGAGCGCGATCAGCCAGATCAGGCACGCGATCACCACCGGCCGCTTGCGCACAAAAATCGCGATCAGGCTGACCGGGAAGAACGAAATGGTCAGGATCGCGCTGCGCAGGTCAAGCGTGGGGGAGAGCAGCGCAAACACCAGCCCGATCAGCACCGCGTTGCAGAACAACAACGCGCCCATCACCGTGCGGTAATTGCGCTCGAAATGCGCGTCGAGGTCGCTGTCGCGGTCGACCGCGTCGGGAAACACCAGCGCCGTCGCGACATAGTACACCGCAGTCACCAGAAACCCGCCGAACATCACCGGCCAGCTCAGCGGCAGCTGGTCGCGCATCGCCCAGCCATACATCCAGAATGTCACCACGTCGCACGACACGAACAGGCCGAGCAGCCCGGTTGACCAGCCGATCGTCCGGATCCCCCGCGCCTTGATCGCGCGGGTCAACCCGCCCAACCCCTCGGCCAGCGCCAGGCCCAGGATCAGCCCGAACAGCGAAAAGATGAACTCGAACCCGCTCACACCATGTCCCCCCGACCCGCTTGGTCGGGCGCGGCCGTCGCCATGTCAATGCGCCGCTTGCCGCCCTGCGGACATTGTCCCGGCATTCCGGCGATGCTATGATCTGCCAGTCGAAAAAGGGAAGAGCGGTGCGGTTAGCCCGGTCCCTGCCGGCAAGCAGGCCCTGACCTTCGCTGCGGCGTCGAGTCCCAAGACCTTGAGCGCTGTCAGCAATGGAGCGGCGCCGATGGAGGGTTTTGAGATGAATCAACAGATGTCGGTGATCACATTGGGCGTGGCTGATCTGGCGCGCTCGCGCAGATTCTACGCGGAGGGTTTCGGCTGGACGCCTGTCTTCGAGACTGAGGAAATCATCTTCTATCAGATGAATGGCTTCGTTCTCGCTACCTGGCTCACCGCCGCGCTCGAAATCGACATGCAGCGCACGGGACTCAAGTCGCCGGGCGCATTCGCGCTCGCGCACAATGTCGCGGATCAGGCGCAGGTTCAGCCGCTTCTCGACACGCTGATCTCGGCGGGTGGAACGCTGCTCCGCAGGGGCGATGCGCCCCCTCATGGCGGCTTTCGCGGCTATGTTGCGGACCCCGACGACCATGGCTGGGAAATTGCCTGGAACCCGGCATGGTCAATAAATGCGGAGGGTCACATTACGTTCGGCGTGTAATCGGGCCGTGCGTAGGGTCGAGCCCTACGCCCCCAGCCGTGCGCGTTCCCGGGACCAGAGCGCGTCGATGCGCGCCTGGTCTCCACCGCGTTCGCGGATTCGCGCCGCTTCGATGCGCACGTCGCGACCGGCGAGTATGCGCCCGCTGGTGCGCCACACCAGTTCGACGATCGCCCGATCCTGCTTGATGGTGTCCCCCGCGCGATAGCTGACGGTCACCAGCACCGGCAGCCGCCCTTCACGTTCGTCTGGACCCTTGTCCGTCGCTTCCAGAAGCGGACGGGCAAAGACCGTCGTCTCGATCCGCGGCAACACCAACCCTCGCCCCTCAAGCGCGAGCGCCGTTGGAAACGCGATGGTCGTGTCGATAATCTCGTGCGCCGGATCGGAGAGCGTTACTTCGCGCCCGCCGTCTCCCACGCTGGCGCGCAGATTGAGGCGGGTTTCAACGGCGGCCGCCTGGCGCGCCTCCGCCGCCTTCTGCGCTTCATCGCTGCGTTTGTCCGCCCAGTTCAGCCACAAGGACACTGCGGCGACGACCACTCCTGCCACCGCGACCAGTTCACCGATCGTGAGCCAGCGGCGGCGGATCGCGCGCGATTCCGCTTTCTCGGCGGGTGTCTCCTCGGGCGTTTCGCTCATCCCTTCAGCATAGGTTCGCGCTGTCCCAGTGTCACCGCCCCGGCAGCGTGATCGTCGCGCACAGCCCGCCGCCCTCGCGGTTCGTCAGCGTGATATCGCCCCCCGCCTCGCGCACGATCGCACGGGCGAGCGTCAGGCCAAGGCCGACGCCGCCGGTGGTGCGGTTGCGCGACGGGTCGAGCCGCGTGAACGGATCGAACACGGCGTCGATCTGCTCGGGCGGGATGCCGGGGCCGCGATCGGCGACCTCGATCCGCACGCCGCTGGCATCATGGCTCAGCGTCACTTCGGCCCCGCCACCATATTTGATCGCATTCTCGATCAAATTGCGCAGCGCGCGGCGCATCAGCGACGGGCGGATGCGGCGGGTCAGGCGATGGCCGTCCTCATATTCGACCTGTGCGCCGAGATCGCGGAAATCGTCCACCACCGCGTCGATCAGCGCCGACAAATCGGTCTCGGTTGGCTGCTCGCTCGGCCGGCCCAGCCGCGCCAGACTCAGAATATCGTCGAGCGTGCGGTTCATCTCGTCGATCGTGTCGGCCATCCGCGCACGATCCTCGTCGTCCTCGACCGACTCGATCCGCACGCGCAACGCGGCGAGCGGCGTGCGCAGATCATGCCCGATCGCGCCGAGCATCTGGTCCTTCTCATCCAGCATCGCCGTCACGCGGCTGCGCATCAGATTATGCGCGGCAATCACCGCGCGCACATCGCCCGGCCCGCGCTCCTCGATCGGCTCGGGAGCCGCACCGGGGCTGAACCCACGCGCCGCGTCGGCGAGCGAGCGCAACGGCCGATTGACGCGCGCGCCGACCCACAGCACCGGGACCAGCACCACGGCATAGATGATCAGCGTCTGCAGAATCAGCCGCCAGATGATGTCGACATCGCTCCGCGGCCAGGCCGATGTCAGCACCAGCCAGCCCTTGCCGGGCAGTTCGACCGCAACGATCATCTCGCCGCCCAGCCGCTTCAGCCGCTCGGCGCGCATCGCGTTCATCCGGGCAAAGCGCGGGTCGGTCGCCGACAGCTTGCGCACCCCGGTGATGATCCGCCCGACCGGAATCCCTGCCTCGGCCAGCGACAAGCGGATGCCTTCCTCGACCTCGGGCTTGCTGCGCAGCCCGGCAGGAATCGGATTGGTCGGCTCCAGCCGAAGTCGCGCTTTGCGCCCATCCGGCGGATCGCGAAAGCGGCCGTCGCGGATGCGCTCGGCGGCATCGACGACGCGCGTGATCGCGGGGGCGGTGACCTGTTCAAAGCGCAGCATCCGCCGCTCGCGCAGGATCAGGCCGAAATTGATCGCCTGCGCCACGAACAGCGCAAGCGCGACCAGCAGGGCGATCTGGCCGGTCAGGCTGCTCGGGATCAGCCGCTTCAGGACATGGGGGCGGGTCACAGCTTGGTAACGTCGCTCGCCAGCGTGTAGCCGCCGCCCCACACGGTCTTGATCAGCGTCGGGGTCTTGGCATCCGGCTCGATCTTCTTGCGCAGCCGGCTGACCTGATTGTCGATCGCACGGTCGAACGCCGCCGCCTCACGGCCTTGCGTCAGGTCGAGCAGCTGGTCGCGGGTCAGCACCGCGCGCGGGCGCATCACCAGCGCGAGCAACAGGTTGTACTCGCCAGTCGACAGCGGCACCGACACGCCATCGCGGCCGACCAAAGCGCGCTCGCCGGTCTTGAGCACCCATCCCGAAAAGGCATAGCTGCCGCTCTCGGGCGCATGCTGGCGCGTGCCGCCCGCCTGCATCCGGCGCAGCACCACCTTGATCCGCGCCGCCAGTTCGCGCGGGGAAAAGGGCTTCACGACATAATCGTCCGCGCCCATCTCAAGGCCGACGATGCGGTCGGTCTCCTCGCTCTTGGCGGTCAGCAGGATCACCGGCACTTCGCTGGTCGCGCGGATATGGCGGCACAGGCTCAGCCCATCCTCGCCCGGCATCATGATGTCGAGCACGACGAGGTCGATCGAATAGGCCGACAACCGCGTCCGCGCCGCCTCTGCATCGCCGACCTGGGTCACGCGAAACCCCTGCTTGGTCAGATATTGCGCCAGCGGCTCACGGATCGAACGCTCGTCATCGACGAGCAGCAAATGCGGGGTCTCGTTGGTCATCTCGTTGGAGTTAGCAGATTCCGCCCGCTCGGGAAGTGCCGGGCGGGCACGGAGGAGGTCGTCAAACCCGCCCGGCATCGCCGTCACGCGCCCTGGGGGGAGGGCGGGGGCGGCGGTGTCTGTCCGCGGCGCTCGCGCATCTTCTTCATCTTGTCGCGTGCCTTGTCGCGCTGCGCCTGCATCTCGGTCGCGTCGATCTTGCCGTCGCTATTGGTGTCGAGCTTGGCGAAGCGCTGTGCCGACTGCGCGTCGAACTCGGCCTTGCTGATCGCGCCGTCCTTGTTGATGTCGGCCATCATCATGCCGGCGCCGCCACCGCGACCGCCGCGCATGCCCTTGGCCTTGCCGCCCCGGCCTTCGCCGCGCTTGCCCATGCCCTTGCGCGCCTCGCCAGCCTCGGCCATGCCGTCCTTGTCGGCGTCCATCCGGGCAAAGCGTGCCTCGACCATCGCGCGGTTCTCCGCCTTGCTGATCATGCCGTCGCCATTGGTGTCGACGCGCGCCATCATCCGCTCGCCCATGCCGCCACCGCCGCGACGACCGCCGGGCATGAAGTCCTGCAGCTCGCCGCCCTTCTTCTCGGGCCCAGATTTTTCACTTTGGGCCGAGCGTGCGGCGTCCATGCCGGCCTTGCGCTCTTCCGCGCTAAGCTGGCCGTCCTTGTTGGTGTCGAGCCGGTCGAACCGCGCATCGGCACGGGCGAGCATCTCGGCCTTGGACACCGGCGCCTTGGGCGGGGTGGGGGCCTGGCCCTGCATCGCGACCGCGGCGCCCGCAGTCAGCATCGCGCCGATCGCGGCGGTGGTGAGAAATTTCTTCATACGGGCTCCTGTCACGCGGCAGGGGGCGCCGCAGTGATGCCCTTCTGAACCCCGCCTGTCGCAGCCATTTGTCAGCGTGCGGGGAAGTTGTCGCAAATTGTGTCGGGCTAGCCGAAAATCGCCACGCCCTGCGTCCCCTCGGCCACCAGCTTCCCGTCCGCATCCCACATCCGCATTGTCTGGCTCGAATAGCCGCTGCGTGCGCTGTCGGTCTCCGCCTCCAGCAGCCACCAGCCGTCGCGCGTCACCGGCGCGGGCCGCAGAATATTCACCTGCCAGGTCAGCGACGACAGCGGCGTCATCTTGGCGAACAGCCTGAACGCCGCGGGCGGCAGTGCGTCGCCCAGCGCCATCAGTTCGACCTCCGGGTCCAGCCCCGCCCGGTCGATCAGCCGCCCCCAGCGCAACCACTGCGTCGGGCGGGTGTCGGCCTTCAGGTCGAAGAAGTTGAAATTGCCGGTGAAGAACTCCTTCGGCCCGGTGTAGAGCTCGGCATCCGCAGGCGGCGGCGCATGGCGCGCGGCGGCGGTGCCGTCATGGTCGATCGCCGACTCCAGCTGCGCCATGAACACGAACGTGGTGCGCAGCCCCAGCCCGGCTTCGCTGACGATATCCGCCTGAATGAACGCGGCATTGCGCCCGCGCCGCAGCTTGGTCGCGGTCACCGTCACCGGCCCTGATAGCGGCCCGACAAACGCCACCTGCGCCGACCGCAGCGGCGGCAGATCCGGCTCAATCTGCTTCGCCGCCGCCAGCGCCAGCGCCGACGATAGCCCGCCATAGGCCGTGCGCCCCTGCAACCAGTTGGAGGGAATCTCAGTCGTGAAGCCCGTCTCGTTACGCTGCGCCGATGCCAGCAGGTCGATAAGCGAAGTCATGGGCGGTTCTCCACATACAGGTCGCGCAATTCGCGCTTCAGCACCTTGCCGATCGCACTGCGCGGCAACTCTTCGATCGCGATCAGGTCGCTCAGCCGCTGGGTCTTGCCAAGGCCAGCATTGACCGCCGCCAATATCTCCCCCGCCGGGGTCGCGCCGAAGGGGACATAGAACCCCACCGGCGTCTCCCCCCATTGCTCCGAGGGCACGCCAACCACCGCGCAATCGCGCACGCCCGGATGCTGGCGCAACTCCGCCTCCAGATCGCTCGGATAGATGTTGAACCCGCCCGAAATGATCAGGTCCTTCTTCCGGTCCATCAGGATCAGGAAGCCGTCGTCATCGAACCGACCGACATCGCCATGGCGGATGAAGCGGTTGCCATCCGCGCAGAACCACTCCGCCTCCGACGTCGCCTGTTTGCGCCCGTGATAGCCGGACATCATCGCCCCGCTGCGCCCGACGACCTCGCCCATCTCACCCTGCGTGACCTCGCGCCCGTCCTCATCGATCAGGCGGATGTCGTGCCCCGGCGCGGGCTGGCCGACCGTGTGCAGCTTGTCGGGATGCGCGGTCGCGTTGAGGATGCAGGTGCCGCCCCCCTCGGTCATCCCATAATATTCGACCAGCAACCCCGGCCAGCGCGCCACGACATCGGCTTTGAGCGCCGCGGAAAACGGCGCGCTGGTGCAGGTCTTCAACCGAAAGCTGGCCAGATCGAACGCATCGAAATCGGGCAGCGCCATGATCCGCTGATACTGGACCGGCACCAGCATCGCATGCGTGCCGCGATGCCGCTCCGCCGCCTCCAGAAAAGCGCGTGCATCGAACTTGCCCAGCAGCACCGCCGTCCCGCCCCAGGCCAGCGTCGGGATGAAGCTGACCAGGGTCGTATTCGAATAGAGCGGCGTCGCGATCATCGTCACCGCCTCGGCAAAGCCCGCCGCGTCGCCCCGCGCGACATGCGCCCAACGCATCGCATGTGGCTGCACGATCCCCTTGGGCGTGCCGGTCGTGCCGCTCGAATAGATGATGTTGAACGGATCTTCGGGCCGCAGTTCGACCGGGGAGGGCGCACCCACACCCGCCAGCCACGCATCCAGCGCCTCTGGGTCCAGCATCACCCGCCGCGCCGCCACCGCGCGGTCGCCCAGCGTCGCGGCGGCATCGGCATCGAGGAACACCACCCCCGCGCCGCTGTCGCCAACCATCGCCGCCATCTGATCGCCGGTGGAGGAGGGCGCAATCGGCGCCGGAGCCCCGCCCGCCCGGATCGCGCCGAGGAAGATCGCGGCATAGTCGACGCCCATCGCCCCGATAATCGCCACCGCCTGTCCGCGCACCAGCCCGTCGCGCTGCAACGCCGCCGCAATCGCGTCCATCCGCGCATCGAGCTGCGCATAGCTCAGCGCATCATCGCCATGCACCACCGCCAGCTTGTCCGCCTGGTCGCGCGCATGAGCAGCGATAAGCTCGGGCAAGGTCCCGAATGGCCCGGCCAGGATTTCCGCCGCTGTCTGCATCCCCACTCCTCGATTCGCATCAACTGCTATGCGAAACCGCCATTCGCTGCCATACGCGATCTTCGAAAAATGACGAGGAGAGGTCGATGCTGTTCTACGATTCGGCGATGCCCGCCCCCAATCCCCGCCGCGTCCGCATCTTCGCTGCGGAAAAGGGGATCACCCTGCCGACACAGGATGTGTCGATCATGAAGGGCGAGCACAAGAGCGAAGACTTCAAGGCCGTAAACCCGCTCGGCCAGACGCCAGCGCTGCAAACCGATGACGGAACCTGCCTGTCCGAAAGCGTCGCTATCTGCCGCTATCTCGAGGCACTGCACCCGGAACCGCCGTTGTTCGGCAGCACCCCGACCGAAATCGCACAGGTCGAAATGTGGAGCCGCCGCGTCGAGCTGCGCCTGATGGTCCCGACCGGCATGATCTGGATCCACACCCACCCCTTCACCGCGCGCGTCGTGCCGCACCAGTATAAGGAGTTCGGCGAGAGCAACCGCACGCTCGTCGCCCGCGCCCACGCCCTGTTCGACCAAGCGCTCGGCGAGACCCCGTACGTCGCGGGCGAGACCTACACGATGGCCGACATCCTGCTGCTCACCACGATCGATTTCGGCACCTTCATCGGCCTGACCATCGCTGAGGAACATGCCCGCCTCAACGACTGGCACCGCCGCGTCACCGCGCGCCCGAGCGCCGCTGCATGACCATGGAGGGAATGGCCGCTATCGTCACCGGTGGCGGCACCGGCATCGGCGCAGCGGTGGTCCGGCGGCTGGCCGCGCGCGGCGTGCGCTGCGTCATCAATTACGCCAACAGCCGCGACGCGGCCGAGGCGCTGGCGGCGGAACTGGCGAACGGATCGATCGCGGTCCAGGCCGACATCGCCGACGACGCCCAGTGCCGCGCACTCGCCGCTGCGGCGAGGGAGGCATTCGGCCGCATCGACTTGCTGGTCAACAATGCCGGCAAGACCAAATTCGCCAATCACGAAGACCTTGAAGCGCTGACCGCCGACGATTTTCTCGACATCTACCGCCTCAACACCATCGCCCCGTTCCAGATGATCCGCGCCTGCGCCCCCGCCATGCGCGAAGGGCCAGCGAGCGCGGTGGTCAACATCGCCTCGGTCGCCGGCGTGTTCGGCAACGGCTCCTCGGTCGCCTATGCCGCGTCAAAGGGCGCACTGGCGACGATGACCAAAAGCCTCGCCCGCGTGCTCGCCCCGCGATCCGAGTCAACGCCGTCGCGCCGGGCTATGTCGGCACCGGCTGGTTCAGCGAACGGATGACCCCCGAAGCGTTCGACAAATTCGAGGCCTATATCGCCAGCCAGACTCCGATGCAGATGGCTGCCCATGCCGACGATATCGCCGGACCGATCGTCAACCTGCTCGACCCGTCCAGCCGAGTCATCACCGGAGAGGTTGTGTTGCTTGACGCCGGCGCCCATCTCGATGTCGGACTATCGCGGCGACCCGGAAAAGGCTGAACTTGGCGCACAAGAAGCTCAATCTCCCGACCAAGCTCTGCGCCGCCTGCGCCCGCCCGTTCGCGTGGCGCAAGAAATGGGAACGCGACTGGGATAACGTCAAATACTGCTCCGACCGCTGCCGCGCGGCGGGACCGGCAAAGGACTGAGGCACCCTCTTTTTAGCCCCCTCCCGCTCGCGGGAGAGGGTTGGTTGAGGATCTTCTTCTTCCCCGCCCCTCTCGCAAGCGGGAGGGGCTAAGAAAGCAGAATCCTCACCCCTTCGTTACCGCCGCTGTCTGCCCAAACAGCACCTTCTTCTGCTCGTCGGTCATCACCGGATTCCCCGGCCGCACTTCCTCACCCTTGGCATAGGCCCGCACCGTCGCCGGCCGCGCGGCAACCGCCTCGAACCAGCGCTTCACATGCGCGAAGTCGTTCAGATCCTGGCTCTGCGCTGCGTACGGCACGATCCATGGATAGATCGCCATGTCCGCGATCGAATAGTCCTCGCCCCCGACGAACGGCTTGCCCGCGAGCTGGCGGTCGAGCACGCCGTACAGCCGGTTGGTCTCGTCGATGTAGCGCTTCTGCGCGTACGGAATCTGCTCGGGCGCGTAGCGGTTGAAATGGTGGTTCTGCCCCGCCATCGGGCCAAGGCCACCCATCTGCCACATCAGCCACTGCATCTGCACGATCTTGTCGCGCTGCTCGGGGCCAAAGAAGCGTCCGGTCTTGTTGGCGAGGTACAGCAGGATCGCCCCGCTCTCGAACACGCTGATTGCCTCGCCGCCATCGACCGGATCATGGTCGACAATCGCGGGCATGCGGTTGTTCGGCGCGATCTTCAGGAAATCGGGCTTGAACTGCTCGCCCTGACCGATGTTCACCGGCACGATCGAATAGGGGAGGCCGGCCTCCTCCAGAAACAGCGTGATCTTGTGGGCGTTCGGCGTGGGCCAGTAATGCAGGTCGATCATCGGGCAAGTCTCCAGCGGGGGAGCCGCACAAATGGGGTGGCCCGCAGCTTACGCAACCGGCTCCGCCGCACGCCCACGCCGCAGCACGAAGACCAGCACGATCCCCGCCGCAACCGTCGTCATCACCGCCGCCAGCGCAAAGGCCGCACCCGGAAAGCCATGTTCGGCGCCATAGGCCAAAGTCTGCGTCAGGCTCAGCGGCCCCAGGATCGCGGCGATGCTGGCAATGCTCGCCATCCCGCCCTGCAACGCGCCCTGATTGGCGGCATCGACCCGCCGGCTCAGCATCGCGTTGAGCGAGGGGTAGGCGAGCATCTGCAACGCCCCGAACATCAGGATCACGTACACCTGCCACCCCTGCGTCGCGAAGCCATAGGCGGCATAGGCGATCGTGCCGACGATCAGCCCGATCATCAGTGTCTTCGCCTCGCCCAGCGCAGCAATCGCGCGCCCGGTCACGAAAATCTGCGTCAGCGCCATCGCCGTGCCCGACGCCGCCAGTGACCAGCCGATCGCGCGGCTGTCCCAGCCATGCGCCAGCTCGGCGTAGAATGCCCAAGTCGCCGGATACACCTGATGCGCCAGCTGCCAGATGAACGCGACGGCAAGCAGCGGCAGCGCGCCCTTCATCGCGAACAGCGGGCGGAAGGTGCCGAGCGGATTGGCGCGCTTCCATGAAAAGGCGCGGCGATGCTCGGGCGCCAGCGTCTCGGGCAGGATGAAGAAGATCCATGTCGCGTTGATCGCCGCCAGCGCCGCCGCCACCATGAATGGCGTGCGCGGACCAAAGCCCGCGAGCAGGCCGCCGATCGCCGGGCCGACGACGAACCCGATCCCGAACGCTGCGCCCATCAGGCCGAATGTCGCGCCGCGCTTCTCCGGCGGGGTCACGTCGGCCAGGATCGCATTGGCCGGGCCATAGACCGCGCCTGCTATGCCCGCGATCAGCCGCCCGGCGAACAGCCAGGCGATCGTTGGCGCGAACGCCATCAGCGCATAGTCGACCGCAAAGATCAGCATCGCCGCCAGGATCACCGGCCGCCGGCCATAGCGGTCGCCCAGATTGCCCAGGATTGGTGCGGCAAAGAAATGCGCCAGCGCAAACACGATCGCCAGCGCCCCGCCGATCCGCGTCGCATCGGTCAGCGTCGCTCCGCTCAACTCGACGATCAGCGTCGGCAGCACCGGAATGACGATCCCGAACCCGATCGCATCGATCAACACCGCCGCCAGCGCGATCGGAACCGCGCGATGTCCGAACTTCATGCCCCTGCCCCCCGCTTTGGGCGTTCTTGTACGATCGATCGTGGCGGCACGGAAGCGCATCGCTCCAACCCATCGTCGTCCCGGCCTTGAGCCGGGACCAGACTGCCTTCCCCCGTAAGAAGCCTTGCCACGGGTCAAGCCCCGGGCGACGAAATGGGTAAGGCGCGCACCGCACGTCATTGGGATGGACTTGCTATCATTCCCGCTGGGCAAATGTCCTGCGGGCTTTGCGACAAATGGCGCGAAGCCACGCGACATGTTCGCTTCCGGTGAAATTCACCGCTGGGAGGCGACATGTTCGCTTCGCGATCCCGACTTGACGTAGCGTAATCCATACCGCACCTTCTAAACAGCTGCAGTAGACGGCGTATGGAGGATGCAGATGGCGACGACGCTTGGTGGAGCCGTGCCGGTCGAACGGGCGCGTGTGTCTGGGACCCCGCCGATCACGCTGCGCACGCGGGTTAGCTATGGTTCGGGGGCGATCGCGAATGGCATCAAGAATGCCGCCTTCACCACCTATCTGCTGTTTTTCTACAGCCAGATCATCGGCGTGCCGGCCGGGATCGTCTCCGCCGCGGTCGCGCTGACGCTGCTGGTCGATGCGGTTGCCGATCCGCTGATCGGGCGCTGGTCTGACCTCACGCGCAGCCGCTGGGGGCGCCGTCACCCGTTCATCTATGGCTCGGCGCTTCCGACCGCCTTGTTCTTCCTGCTCGCCTGGTTCCCGCCCGCTGGCCTCACCGATTTCCAGATGGGCGTGTGGATCTTCGCCACCGCCTCGCTCACCCGCATGTCGATCAGCGCGTTCGAGATCGCGACCTCGGCGATGACGCCAGAGATGACCGACGATTATCGTGAGCGCACGCGGCTGTTCTCGCTGCGCTGGTGGTTCGGCTATGCCGGAACCTATGGTTTCACGACGGTGTGCCTGCTGACCTTCTTCGCCGCGACGCCCGAATATCCGCGCGGTCAGCTTAATCCGGATGGCTATCCCGGCTTCGCCATCGCCGGCGCGCTGACGATCTTTGTCGTGATCCTGATCTGCGGCATCGGCACGCACAACCGCATCCCGCATCTGCGCCAGGCCGACGCGCCGACACAGCGGATGTCGCTGCTGGGCCATCTGCGCGAGATGGGCGCGGCGCTCAAGAACCGCGCATTTCTGGCAATTTTCGGCTTCGGTGTCCTCAAATTCTCCGCGATCGGCCTCTACAGCGCGACCAATTTGTTCTTTGGCACGTACCTGTTCGAACTCACCGCGACCCAGCTCGCGATCCTGACGATCGACAGCCTTGTCGCCGCCACCATCGCCGCGCCGCTCGCGCCGATCATGTCGGCATGGATCGGCAAGCGGGCGAGCTCGATGGTCTTCGCCGTGTTCGGCGTCGCGATCGGCCTGTCACCGCTGCTGCTGTCCTATCTTGGCTGGTTCTTCGTGCCGGGCGACGCGCTGCTGGTGCCGACCCTGTTCGCGATCGGCGCGCTGTATGGCGCGATGGTCGCGATCTCGCTGATCAACACCAGCTCGATGCTCGCCGATGTGGTCGAGGACAGCGCGGTGACGACCGGGCGGCATGAGGCGGGGATGTTCTTCGCCGCCTCCAGCTTCATGCAGCAATGCTCGACCGCGATCGGCATCTTCCTCGCCGGGCGCCTGCTGGTCTGGTCCGACTTCCCGGCCAAGCCCGTGCCGGGGCAAGTCACGGACGAGGCGATCCGCAGCCTCGTCATCCACTACATCCCCTGTTCGATCGGGCTATGGACGCTCGGCGCGCTGATCCTGTTCTTCTACCCGATCACCCGCGCCAAGCACGAAGCCAATGTCGCCGCCCTGCGCGCGCGGGAGGCGGAAGCACGGTCGCTGGAGATGGACAATTCGGCGCTGCTCGGCCCGGTCCGTTGATCCGGGGGATTGACGCGCGCAAAGCCATACCGCAAATTCAAATTGAACGTCGTGGGAGTCGCTTTGACGGTGCATGCAAACGGCCCAAAGCCGATAGGCTGAGAATGGTCGAAAGCGAACATGTCGAGGAAATTCGCGCAAAGTGACCAAAAGCGAACATGTCGTGGAAGAATGCGCTGTGGATCCACAGGCGGCCGTGAATTTTGAGGAGAGAACATGTCTGTAATGGAGGATGTAAGGGTCGATCTCGACACCTTCCGCGCCGAAGTCCGCGACTGGCTCGCGGCCAACTTCCCGGCCTCGCTCAAGGGCAAGGACAATAGCATGTCCGCGGTCGAGGGGCCGACCAACGAGACCGCCGAACAGGCCGCCTGGCGCAAGGCGATGGGCGAAAAGGGTTGGGGCGTCCCGACCTGGCCCGCCGAATATGGCGGCGGCGGCCTCAGCCGCGCACAGGCCAAGGTGCTGGCCGAGGAAATGGGCCGCGCCGGGGCGTGGAATCCGATTGGCGGCATGGGCGTGATGATGTTCGGCCCGACGCTGCTGGAATATGGCAATGAGGCGCAGAAGAAGGAGCATATCCCGGCGATCGCGCGCGGCGAAGTGCGCTGGTGCCAGGGCTATTCGGAACCGAACGCTGGCTCCGACCTCGCCAACCTCCAGACCTTTGCCGAGGACAAGGGCGACCATTACATCGTCAACGGCCAGAAGACCTGGACCAGCGGCGGGCAGTGGGCGCACAAATGCTTTGCCATCGTCCGCACCGACAAGACCCAGAAGCAGGGCGGCATCACCTTCCTGCTGATCGACATGGATTCGCCCGGCGTCGAGGTGAAGCCGATCCAGATGATCAGCGGCATGTCGCCCTTCTGCGAGACCTTCTTCACCAATGTGAAGGTGCCCAAGGAAAACCGCGTCGGTGAGGAGGGGCAGGGCTGGACGATCGGCAAGCGCCTGCTTCAGCATGAGCGCACCAATTTGTCGGGCGGCGGCTCTGCCTTCCGCATGTCCGGGCCTTCGCTCGCCGACATTGCCAAGAAATATGTCGGCATCGATGCCGAGGGGCGCATCGCCAACCCCGATCTGCGCGCCCGCATCGCCAAGTTCGAGATGGACTGGCGCGCCTTCCTGCTCACCGCGATGCGCGTGCAGGCGGAGAGCAAGGGCGGCGGCGTGTCCGAAGTGTCGTCGATCCTCAAGACCGTCGGCACCAAGCTCGGTCAGGAACGCGCCGAATTGATGATCGAGATTCAGGGGATGGAAGGGCTCGGCTGGGAAGGCGATGGCTTTACCGAGGCGCAGATCCATGGCGTGCGCGCGTGGCTCTTCGGCAAGGCGACGACCATCTATGGCGGCTCGACCGAAATCCAGAACAACGTGATCGCCAAGCGCATCCTGGGGATGCTGGATCATCAATAAGCCGCGTCGCCCCGGCGCAGGCCGGGGCCGCCCCGTGGCGGGGCGTGGCGCAACATTCTAGCGGCCCCGGCCTTCGCCGGGGCGACGAGGACGAAGACTATGGCCGTTCTGACCGAAGAACAGACGATGCTGCGCGACATGGCGCGCGACTGGGCGGGTAATGAGAGCCCGGTCACGGCGTGGCGCAAGATCCGCAATGCCAATGAGGCGACGGGATACGACCCCGCCGCCTATGCGACGATGGCCGAAATGGGCTGGACCGGGGTGATTATCCCGGAGGCGCAGGGCGGCAGCGATTTCGGCTGGCTGAGCCTTGGCCTCGTGATCGAGGAACTGGGCAAGACGCTTGCCGCCAGCCCGATTGCCGCATCTGCGGCGGCTGCATCCGCCATCCTGCTGGGCGGCAGCGATGCACAGAAGGACAAGTATCTCCCGCGCATCGCCAGCGGGGAACTGGTCGCGACGCTCGCAGTCGATGAAGGGCCGCGGCATGATCCATCGGCGATCGCGGCCTCGGTCGAGGGCGGCAAGCTCAGCGGTACCAAGGCGTTCGTCGCCGAGGGTGACAGCGCCGGGCTGTTTGTGGTCGCCGCCGCCGATGGCCTGTATCTGGTCGAGGCGGGGGAGGGCGTGACCGTCGATCGCCGCCACCTCGTCGATTTCCGCAGTCATGCGCAGGTAACGTTCGACGGCGCGGCTGCGGACAAGCTCGCATCGGGCGGTGCCGACCTGCTCGACGCGGTGCTCGATCGCGCCGCCGTGCTCGCCGCCGCCGAGATGCTCGGCATGGCGGGTCAGGCGTTCGACACCACGCTCGCCTACCTCAAACAGCGCGTGCAGTTCGGGCAGATCCTCGCGACCTTCCAGGCGCTGCAGCACCGCATGGCCAATCTGTTCAGCGAGATCGAGCAGATGCGCTCGGCGGTCGAGGCGGGGCTTGCCGCGATCGACCGGGGCGGCGATGTGCGTCAGGCGGCATCGCTGGCCAAGGGCAAGGCGAACGAGATCGGCCATCTGATGAGCCGCGAGCTGATCCAGCTGCATGGCGGCATCGGCATGACCGACGAATATGATGCGGGATTTTATCTCAAGCGCATGCGCGTGCTTGAGCAGATGTGGGGCAATACTGCCTATCACCGCGACCGGTTCGCGCGGCTGAGCGGGTTCTAAGGTCGCGGCGTAATCCTCTCCCGCCAGGGGAGGTGTCGCCGCAGGCGACGGAGGGGGAGGGCGGCTGCGTCTTTTCGCCTATCGCCGCGGTGCTTCCTCCCCCTCCGTCACGCTTCGCGTGCCACCTCCCCCTGGCGGGGGAGGATTAAAAGATGCCGATCAAGCTCGGGGGCGCTTCCGCAATTGACGGCAGCGCCCCTTTTCGCATCTGCGGTATAAAATCGATCGTTTAGAAGATCCGTTCAACATACCCGCGCGTATTTTGCTGGTACTGAATGCAGCGTGCTTTTCCTGATACACCACCGGATAAGTGGCGTTTCGCAACGCTTTTCTCGCCTTGACCCGAAGTCCGGAACTCGTTCTATTCGAGTTTACGGTATGGAACCGCACAGCGTTCCGGCCGAACGGGAGTGGGATCTATGAAGAAGCAGCTTTTGGCGGCGTGCGGACTTTCGGCGCTCGTCCTCGGCGGAACAGCGCCGGCCTTCGCGCAGGACAGCGGCGAGGAATCCGAAATCGTCATCACCGGATCGCTGATCGCCGGCACCCCTGAAGATGCGGCGCTGCCGGTCGATGTGATCGGCGCCGAGGAGCTTGCCAAGCAGGGCAATCCATCGGTGCTGGATCTGGTCAAGGCGCTGCCGAGTTCGAGCGCGTCGCTGGGCGATGCCAATCAGTTCGACAGCCGCTCGCAGGGGGCCGAGGGCATTGCGACGGTGAACCTGCGCGGGCTCAGCCCGCAGCGCACGCTGGTGCTGCTCAATTCGAAGCGGCTTGCGACCTCGGGCAATGGCGTCCCGTCGGTCGACATCAACCTGTTGCCCCAGGCCGCGATCAGCCGGGTCGAGGTGCTCAAGGACGGCGCGGCCGCGACCTATGGCTCCGAGGCGATTGCAGGCGTGGTCAATTTCATCACACGCACCAATCAGCGCGGCTTCCAGGGGTCGGGCAGCTGGCGCTTCATCGACGGGTCGGACGGCGATGTCGATGTGTCCCTCAGCTTTGGTCATGTTGGCGAGAATTTCCGCGTGCTGGTCGCGGGCGGCTATCAGCAGCGCGGCCAGCTCATGGCAAAGGAGCGCGACTGGGCCATCCGCCCCTATGCCGAAAACCCGCAGGGCGGCTGGACCGGCGGCGGCAACCCGGCGAACTTCCTGTTCCTTGGCGCGACCGGGGCGCCGGTCACCGGCATCGCGGCGGACAGCGCCTGCGCCCCGCTCGGCGGCTTCGTCGGGGCCGATGCGCGCTGCTACAACCAATATTCGACCTATGACAATCTGGTCGAAAAGGAGACGCGCGGGCAGGCGTTCATCGATTTCGAATGGGATGTGGGTGAGAAGACCACGTTCCAGGTGACGGCGCTGTTGGGGCGCACGACGGTCCCGAACTATTTGTCCTCACCTTCCTATCTGCTGACCCAGCCGCCTTCGGGCGTGGCGATTGCCGGGACGCCGTTCGCCCCCTTCGCCGCCTTGCTCAACAGCGGCTTTTTCGTGCCGAGCGCGAACCCGGGGCTCGTTGCCTATCGGGCGGCGAATACGACCCCGGCGGGGGCTGGTGTGCTGTTTCCGACCCTGTTGTTCCGCCCATTCCTGCTGGGCGGCAACCCGTCGACGCTGGACAATGACTTTGCTCCGGGATCGGCGACCGGTCTGCGCAAGAGCGAGTCGACCCGCTTCACCGCCGAACTACGCGGCGAGCTCACCGATGGGCTGAACTATAACCTCAATGCCACCTACCACAGCTATTACCGTTACATTGACGGCTATGATTCGTTCGGTGATCGGGTGCAGCGCGCGTTGCTGGGCTTTGGCGGGCCCAATTGCTCGGGCACGACGCCGGGTGCCAATGGCTGTCTGTGGCTCAACCCGTTCGGCAACGCCGTCAGCGTCAACCCGGCGACCGGCCAGACCAACCCGGTCGCCAATGGTCCGAGCAACTCGGCTGAGCTGACCGACTGGTTCTTTGTCCGGTCGAATACCAAGGTGAACACCGACCTGCTCGTGTTTGAAGGCTCTTTGAGCGGCGGGACCGGATTCAATCTGCCGGGCGGAGAGGTCCAGTTCGGCGTGGGCGCGCAATATCGCGATATGTCGATCACCGGTCGCTATGGTGCCAACAACAATCTGGCCGCCAATCCCTGTCGCGAATCCCCGCTCAACGGCAACACCAATGCTGCCGCCTGTTCGGGTGGGCGGGCGGCCGCGGGCGCCATCGGCTTCCTTGGGACCAATCTCGACTATGACCTTCAGGGCGATGTGTGGGCGGTGTATGGCGAGGTGCAGCTGCCGGTGCTCGACACGCTGAACCTTCAGGTTGCCGCGCGGTTCGAGGATTATGGCGGGGCCACCGGATCGACCTTTGACCCGCAGATCCGTGCGCGGTGGCAGGTGACCGACTGGCTGGCGGTGCGTGGCGGCTTTGGCACCACCTTCCGCGCGCCGACGCTGAACCAGCTGGCGCCGGGATCGATTACCGCGCTCCAGATCATCGACACGACCTTCCGCCCGATCGATGTGGCGGGCAATCCGAACCTGGTGCCCGAAAGCTCGAAGAACTACGGCGCGGGCATCCTGTTCAATGCCGGCGGCTTCAGCGCCAGCATCGATTATTACCGCTATGATATCGAAGAGGCGATCGTCGCCGATCCGCTGATCTCGATGGTCAACACCTTGTTCCCCAGCACCGGCGGCAACACCTGTGCCACCAATGCGGCGCTGGCGGCGCGCTTCACCTTCTCCACCGGGCCGTGCGTGGCGTCCACGCCGGGCGTGCCGGGATCGGGAACGCAGCGCACCGCCATCTCGCGCGTCAGGACGGTGACCCAGAATGGTGCGTCGATCACCAATGAGGGCATCGACGTGATGGCCAGCTATCGCGGAACCGATTTCCTGGGCAGCGGTACCCGCTTTGCGATCGGCGGCAACGTTACCTACACGCTTCAGAACCGGATCAGCGACATCTTCGTCGAAGGCGCGCTGGTGCAGGATGGCTATGACGGTGTCGGGCTGCTCAACTATCAGACGACGCTGTATCCGGTGCCGGAATGGAAGGGGCAGGGCTTCCTTGAATTCGGTGCAGGGCCGATCGATGCGCGGTTGACCGTCACCTACATCGACGGGCTGTACGATCAGCGCGCCAACACGACGACGACCGGCGTCTATGGCCCCAATGCCTCGCTCGGCGGGCTGCGGGTGACCGAGGGCGCGTTCATCGACAGCTTCACCACTGCAGACTTCACGGTCCAGTTCGCGATCAACGATGCGGTCACGCTGTCGGGCAGCATCTACAACATCTTTGACCAGGATCCGCCCTTCGCGCGCGAAGACTACAACTACGAGCCGTTCGTGGGGAATCCTCTGGGCCGCAACTTCAAGATTGGCGTTTCCGCCAAGTTCTGAAGCCGGTAGCTTTCGGGGCTCCGTCGCGCGGGGAACGCGGCGGAGCTCCGCTTTTGTTTGACCATGGCGAAGAAATGACGTCGCGTAGCGCGTAACAAGGAGCAGGTTCAGATGGCGACGATTCCCGCACCGGACGGTCCCGTTCCTGAAGGGGCCGATGACCGGGCGATCCGGCGCCGCGGCCTCACGCTCGCGCTGCTGACCATCACCTATTTCTTCAGCTATATGGATCGCCAGATCCTCGCGATCCTGCAGGAGCTGATCAAGAAGGACCTCGGGCTCAGCGATACCCAGCTGGGGATGCTGACGGGCCTTGCCTTTGCCATCTTCTATGCCGGGCTTGGCATCCCGGTCGCGCGGCTTGCCGACCGAATGAACCGGCGCAACATCATCACGATCAGCTTGACGGTGTGGAGCGCGATGACCGCCGCGTGCGGACTGGCGCAGAATTTCATCCAGCTGCTGATCTTCCGCATCGGCGTCGGAATTGGCGAGGCCGGATCGAGCCCGCCGAGCCACTCGATCATCGCCGACCTTTATCCGCCCGAAAAGCGCGCCGGGGCGATGGCGATCTATTCGCTGGGCGTGGTGCTGGGCACCGCGTTCGGGACGATGATCGGGGGCACGGTTGCGCATTATTATGGCTGGCGCATCGCCTTGCTCGCGGTCGGCCTGCCGGGCGTTATTCTTGCCTTTTTCGTGTGGAAGTTCGTGGTGGAGCCGCGCCGCGGCCTATCCGACGTGGTCAGGGTCGCGGAGAGCGATGCGATGCCCTCGCTACGGGAGGCATTTGCCGGGATGTGGGCCAACAAGGCGGCGGTGCATGTCGTGCTCGGGGTCACGCTGACCTCAATGATCGGTTATGGCCTGGCTGCGTTCGGGCCGAGTTACATGCAGCGCTCGCTGGACATGAGTTTGCTGGAGATCGCGTGGATCGTGGCCCCGATCCTGGGTGTGGTCGGCGCATTGTCGGCGGTGATCGGCGGGCGGCTTGCCGACTGGCTGGCGAAAACACGCGGCATGCATGCGCAAAGCTATATGGTCGCGCTGCTCAAGGTCATCGCGCTGCCATTTGCGCTGATGTTCTACTGGCTCGACAGCTGGCAGCTTGCGCTGTGCGCCTATGTCGTCGCGCTGCTGTTCCAGAACAGCTATCTTGGCCCCAGCTTCGCGATGATCCAGAGCCTCGCCCCGCAAAAGGTGCGCGCGCTGTGGGCGGCGATCACCTTGCTGGTCATCAACATGGTCGGTCTTGGCATCGGCCCGGTCGCGGTCGGGCGCCTCAGCGACGCACTCTACCCGACCTATGGTGAGGACTCGCTGCGCTATGCGATGCTCATCTTCGCCGCGATCACGCCCTGGGCGATCTTCCATTACTGGCGCGCGGGCGTGTGGCTGAAGCGGCGGGCGGCTGCGGGCTGACGAGAGGATTGCCCGTATTCCCATTTCGGGTTAGCTGTCAGGGACCGCCGTCTGGCCGATCAACGACGAGGTGCTTGCCATGTGGTCCATTGCCGTATTGCTCGCAGCCAGTCCGATGATCCCGACTCCCGATCAAGATGTCGAGCCGGCCAAAGAGATCGTCGTCGTTGGCACGCGTCTGCGCGATGCCTATGCCGCCTGCCTTGCCCGCCACTGTCCACCCAGGGAAGAGGTCGAAGCCGCGATGAAGGCGGCGGTCGAGAGTTTCCGCGTCGGCGACTATGATGAGGCCAAGGCGACGCTGCGCAAGAGCGCATCACGCAACCGCCGACATGCGGCGCAGATGCCGACCACCATGGCGGACCTCTACGCAACTCTCGGGGATGTTGCCGAGCATGAAGGCGATGACAGCCTGTTCCGCACCGCTACGTTGGAGAGCGTCGCCGTGCTGCGACGCCATCTCGGGCCGCAACATCCGACAACCGTTCACGCCAAGACGCGCATCGGCGATATGCTCACCCGGCTCGGGCACGCAGAGAGCGCGGAACATGCCTATCTCGAGGCCGCAGAACAGGCGACGCGCGCCGGTAATTTGCGATTGGCCGGCGAGTTGGGCATCCGCCGCGCCTGGGTGACGTTCAATACCGGCGATTTTCGCCATGCCCGCCGTCAACTGGACCAGATTGCCGAGCGCCACGCGGGCGACGCGCGCCTGATCGGGATGGTTGCAGTGATGCGCGCCCGCATCCTGCTCGCCGAGGGAAAGGACAAGGAAGCGGAGGCAGTGATCGCCGCGCTGCAATCCTCGGGCGGGGCACAGCCGCCGCTTCTTTTCTCCCCCGAATATGAGTCGTTCGACAACTCCCGGCTCGTACCGTTCGGGCTTTCCGGCGAATTTCGGGTCGATGCGACGGAAGGCATGATCGATGGCGGCAGCGAAATTCGCTGGGTCGATATCGGGTTCTGGATCCGTCCCGACGGCACGACCGAAGACGCCGCAGTCCTGCGCTCGTCAAAGGGCGCGGGATGGGCTGCGCCGCTGATCCGTCAAGTGGCCAAGCGCCGCTATGGCAAGAGCGACTCTGGGGACGCAGGGTTCTTCCGCGTCGAGCGCTTCACCTTGCGCCCGTCCTACGCCATGCCAACAGGGTCGCGGCTCGCGCGTCGGCTCGGGCCGCCGACACTACACTCGATCGATCTGACGCAGGCGTCGGAGGCGGCGAACACCCCCTGACGCCAAGGCGCGATCAGAACTCCAGCACGCGGTCGTCGAACAGGCCGAACACGATGGTCGAGGCGTAGAAGGCCACCGCGCGGTCGCGCGGCATGGTGCCGGCCCATTTGCGCATGTCGAACGCGGCGTTCTGGAGCGCCATCATCGTCTGGCTGGCGACCAGCGGGTCGATCGCGCGGATCGATCCTTCGGCGATGCCGTCGGACAGCATCCCGGCATAGCGGCGCGCGATGCGGTTCGACCGGTCGATCAGCGCGGTGCGCACGCGCGACGGCAGGCCGGACAGCGCGGTGGTGCGCAGCAATGGCCCGCGTTCGGAGAACTGGACGTCGAGCAGAGTCGCGATGATGCTGGTCAGCTTGCGCCAATGGTCGCCCGGCCCGTCTTCGGCCAGCCGTTGTGCATCGGCGATCAGATCGAAGCTGCGCTTGTAGCACTCGATCACCAGCTCGTCCTTGGCGTCGAGATGGTGATAGAAGCTGCCCTTGGTGACGTTGAGCTCGCTCGCGATCCTCTGCACCGATGCGCCGCGATAGCCCAGTTCGTTGATCAGCCGCGTTGCCGCCAGCAGAAACGCCTCGCGCCCTGGCTCAGCCTCGTCATGGATCAGGTCGAGCATCGCGGGCTTCCACACGTCGCCCGGTGTCGCGATGCCGTGGCGAAACACGTCCATCAGCCGGCTTTCGACGCGGGAATATTCGTCAACCTCGTAGCGGGTGATCCAGGCCGGAAGCCAGAAGGTGTTCTCGAGCAGCACATGCGCGCGCGCGCCGCGCAGATCGGTTTCGGCGCGCGTGCCGCCTTCGCCCCACAAGGCGCGGGTCTTGCGGAAAATCTGCTGCCAGCGCTGCATCAGGCGGGTGCGCAGTTCACCCTCCATCGCGCGCAGATCGGACAGGATCGCCAGCGCCTTCTCCTCGCCGCGATGGATGCGCGCCAGCCGCTCCATGTTGATCGACAGATAGCGGGCGACGCGGGCTTCCGCCGTCGCTTCGCGATGCGCCTCGTCCAGCATCGCGTCGAGCCGGTCGAGCGTCACGTCGAACGCAGCGGCGGCAAGGTCTTCCTTGCGTTTGAAATAATAGGTAACGCTGGTGGTGTTGAGGCCGACGCGCTGTGCGACGTCCGCGAAGGTCATGCCCTTCGCGCTCTGGTCGTTGATCACGTCCGCCGCCGCCGCGAGGATCGCGTCGCGCTTGGCGCGGAACCGTTTTGTTTCCCCCCGCGCCTCTTCGGGCGCTGCGTCGTCGGCGTTCATCCGTTTAGATTAGCAAATTTGATTCGAACGAACAGTCCTAAAGCGCAGCAATGCGATGCAGAGAGAAGCGCAGCGGAAAAATGCTGCGTCGCCCACTTTACCGAATATCGGGTATGGCCTAACGTCCTTGTCAGCTTCGCTGGATCGGCACCGGCCCGCTCCCCCACCCGGCCACCCGACGGCATTGTATGTTATGGGTGGCCGGGTGGGGGAGCGGGCCGGTGCCGCCTAACTGAGAATGAAAAGGAGAGGGCGCATGGATTTCACGCTGACGGAGCGCGAGACTTATTTCCGCGACCGCGTGCGCGGGTTCATCGACCAGCACATCACCCCGCGCCAGAACGAGTATCGCGATCAGGTGTATACCGGCGAGCGCTGGAAGGTGCTGCCGGTGATCGAGGAGCTGAAGCCGGTCGCGCGCGCGCAGGGGCTGTGGAATTTTTTCATGCCGCCGCATTCGGGCCAGACCCATGTCGATGACAGCTTCGAGTTTGAGGGGACGCGGCTCACCAACCTCGAATACGCGCTGTGCGCCGAGGAGATGGGGCGTGCCGGCTGGGCGAGCGAGGTGTTCAACTGCTCAGCGCCCGACACCGGTAATATGGAGGTGCTCCACCGCTATGGCACGCGCGAGCATAAGGAGCGCTGGCTCAAGCCACTGATGGATGGCGAGATTCGCTCGGCCTTCCTGATGACCGAGCCCGATGTCGCCTCGTCCGACGCGACCAATATTCAGACGTCGATGGTCCGCGACGGCGATCATTATGTGATCAATGGCCGCAAATGGTGGTCGTCGGGCGTCGGCGATCCGCGCTGTGCCGTGGCGATCGTGATGGGCAAGACCAACCCCGACGCGTCACGCCATTCGCAGCAAAGCCAGATTCTGGTGCCGATGGACGCGCCCGGCGTTCGCGTGGAGCGCATGCTTTCGGTGTTCGGGTATGATCACGCGCCGCACGGCCATGGCGAGGTGGTGCTGGAGAATGTGCGTGTGCCGGTCGAGAATATCCTGCTTGGCGAAGGGCGCGGGTTCGAGATCGCGCAGGGCCGGCTTGGGCCGGGGCGCATCCATCATTGCATGCGATCGATCGGCGTTGCCGAAATGGCGCTGGAGCTGATGTGCAAGCGGCTGTTGAGCCGTGTCGCGTTCGGCAAGCGCATCGCGGACCATTCGATCTGGGAACAGCGTGTCGCCGAAGCGCGCTCGAACCTCGAAATGATGCGCCTGCTGTGCCTGAAGGCGGCGGACATGATGGACAAGGCGGGCAACAAGTCGGCGCAGGGCGAGATCGCGATGATCAAGGCGATGGGGCCGCGCATGACGCTGCAGATCCTCGACGATGCGATTCAGGCGTTTGGCGGTGCGGGCGTGTCGGGTGATACGCCGCTGGCGAGTGCGTGGGCGAGCATGCGGACGCTGCGCTTTGCCGATGGGCCGGACGAGGTGCACAACCGTGCGATCGCGCGGTCGGAGTTCGGGAAGTACGGCGAGTTCAAGGCGGATCGGCCGAGCAGCGGCGATATGGCAGTGTCGCGGTAAGCCTTTGCCGTCACCCCCGCGAAAGCGGGGGCCCATCTCCCGGACGCGCGGCAATCGCGCCGGTGAGCTGAATGGATGGCGCAGGAGATGGGCCCCCGCTTTCGCGGGGGTGACGATAGAGGTTTGGGGAGCTCAGGTGAAAGCAGCAGTCCTGTTCGAGGCGGGCAAGCCGCTCGAAGTCCACGATATCCGCATCGACAAGCCCGGGCCGCGCGAGGTGCTGGTGCGCACCGCGGCGTGCGGCGTGTGCCGGTCGGACCTGCATTTCGTGGACGGCGCCTATCCGCACGCGATGCCGACCGTGCCAGGGCATGAGGCGGCGGGCGTGGTCGAGGCGGTGGGGAGCGAGGTCACGCGGCTGAAGCCCGGCGACCATGTCATCACCTTCTTCACCGTGTTCTGCGGGTCGTGCGAGTATTGCGTGTCGGGCCGGCCGTCGCTTTGTCTGGACAATTCGACGCGCCGCCCGGCCGATGCAGCGCCCAAGCTGACGCTCGCCGACGGCACGCCGGTCAACCATTTCCTCAACCTGTCGGCGTTCGCCGAGCAGATGTTGATCCATGAAAATGCCTGCGTCGCGATTTCGAAGGAGATGCCGCTCGACCGGGCCGCGTTGCTCGGCTGTGCGGTGCTGACCGGGGCGGGGTCGATCTTCCGCGACAGCAAGGTGACGCCGGGCGAGACGGTCGCGGTGATCGGCTGTGGCGGGATCGGCCTGTCGGCGATCAACGCGGCGAAGATTGCGGGCGCGGGCAAGATCATCGCGATCGATCCGGTGCCAGAGAAGCGCGCGCTGGCGCGGAAGATGGGCGCGACGCACGATCTCGACGCGATGGCTCCCGATCTGGTCAAGCAGGTGCTCAAGCTCACCGATGGTGGCGTGCATTATGCGATCGAGGCGGTCGGGCGGCCGCAGACTGCGGAGACTGCGTGGCACGTGCTGCGGCGCGGAGGGACCGCGACGATCCTGGGCATGATCGCGCCGGGCCAGTCGGTGAGCATTCCGGGGCCGACCTTCCTGTCGGGCAAGAAACTGCAAGGGTCGCTCGCGGGGTCGATGCAATTCCCGATCGACTTGCCGCGTTTGGTGCAGATGTATCTCGACGGCGTGCTCGACCTCGACTCGATGGTGGCCGAGCGGATCCGGCTGGAGGACATCAACCACGCCTTCGACAACCTCCGTAAAGGGGGCGCGGTGCGCTCCGTGATCGAGTTTTCATGACCAGCCCGGCGGGACATCGCGGCGGGCAGCCGATGGAGCAGGTCGACGACCTCGACGCCGCGCGGCTGACCGCGTGGATGGAGGCCAATGTAGCGGGTTTCACTGGCCCGCTGAGCTACGCCAAATTCCCCGGTGGGCAGAGCAACCCGACCTATCGGATCGACGCGGCGAGCGGGGCCTATGTCCTGCGCCGCAAGCCGTTCGGGCCGTTGCTGCCTTCGGCGCATGCGGTGGATCGCGAATATCGGCTGATCGCGGGGCTGCATCCCACGGGCTTCCCCGTCGCGCGGCCCTATGGGCTGTGCGAGGATGATGGGGTCGTCGGATCGGCCTTCTACATCATGGAGCTGGTCGAGGGCGCGACCTATTGGGACGGGGCGCTGCCCGACAAGACGCCGGCGCAGCGCACCGCGATCTATTACGAGATTTGCGACCGGTTGGCGCAGCTGCATGAGACTGATTATGCGGCGGCGGGGCTGGGCGATTATGGCAAGCCGGGCAGCTATTTCGAGCGGCAGGTCGGGCGTTGGACCAAGCAATATCGGCTGGCGCAGACCGACGATCTCGAGGATGTCGAGAGACTGATCGAGTGGCTGCCGCGCACATTGCCGCCGCAGACGCGCACCAGCATCGTCCATGGCGATTACCGCATCGACAACATGATCTTCGACGCCGATGCGCCGCGCGTGAAGGCGGTGCTCGACTGGGAGCTGTCGACGCTGGGCGATCCGATGGCGGACTTTTCGTACCTGCTGACCAATTGGATGATCCCCGCCAACGGCGCTTCGGCGATTGGCGGCATTACGGGCGCGGAGACCGGCATTCCGACCGTCGAAGCGATGGTCGAGCGTTACTGCGCCGCGACCGGGCGTGACGGGATTCCCGACCTCAACTGGTATTTCGCGTTCGGCCAGTTCCGGCTGATGAGCATCGTGCAAGGGATCAAGCGCCGCCTGCTCGACGGCAATGCCAGCAATGCCCATGCCGAGGAAACCGCGACGCGCGTGCCGGGGCTGGCGGCGAGTGCGTGGGAGTTTGCGCGGAAGGCGGGGGCTTAATTTGACGTCACCCCCGCGAAAGCGGGGGCCTATCTCCCGCACTGTCCACCCTGTGTCACGGTCAGGAGATGGGTCCCCGCTTTCGCGGGGATGACGATAATAGGGAGAAGAAGATGAGCCTGTTCGACCTGACCGGTAAGGTTGCCATCGTCACCGGATCCTCGCGCGGGATCGGCAAGGCCAGCGCCGAGGCGCTTGCCGATCAGGGGGCGAAGGTGGTCATCTCCAGCCGCAACCAGGATGCGTGCGAGGAGGTCGCCGCCGCGATCAACGCGAAGCATGGCGACGGCAGCGCGATCGCGATTGCCGCGAGCATCTCGCACAAGGATGCGCTCCAGCATCTGGTGGACGAGACCCGCCGGGTGTTCGGGCGGATCGACATCCTCGTCTGCAATGCCGCGTCCAACCCCTATTACGGCCCGCTGGCGGGCATTGCGGATGACCAGTTCCGCAAGATCCTCGACAACAACGTCCTGTCCAACCACTGGCTGATCCAGATGGTCGCGCCCGAAATGTGCGCGCGGAAAGACGGGGCGATCGTCATCATCTCCTCGATCGGGGGCCTGCGCGGGTCGCCGGTGATCGGGGCGTACAACGTGTCGAAGGCCGCGGACTTCCAGCTCGCGCGCAACTATGCGGTCGAGTACGGCCCCGACAATGTGCGGGTGAACTGCATCGCGCCGGGCCTGATCAAGACCGACTTCGCCCGTGCCTTGTGGGAGAATCCGGAGGCCGAGGCGCGGGTGAACAAGCAGACCCCGCTGCGCCGGCTGGGTGAGCCTGAGGATATTGCTGGAGGCGTCGTGTTCCTCGCCTCGGCGGCGGGGCGCTATACGACGGGGCAGGCGCTGGTGATCGATGGCGGGGTGACGATCTGATGGCCCGCTTCACCGACAAATCGATCATCGTCACCGGCGCGGGCAGCGGTATCGGCCGTGCCGCCGCGATCCTGTTCGCGGCCGAAGGGGGGCGGGTGATCGTCGCCGACAAGACCGAGGGGGCGGATGAAACGGTCGCGCTGATCGCCGCCGCCGGGGGCACGGCCAAGGCGATTCGCATGGATGCGGGCAGCGAGCCGGACGTGATCGCCACGGTCGATCTCGCCGTCGCCGAATTTGGCGGGCTCGACATCCTCTTCGCCAATGCCGGCATTTCGGGCGGCATGGCCAATCTGTTCGACACCACGCCGGAGCTGATGGCCGAAGTGCTGCGGGTGAACCTGATCGGGCCCCTGCTGGCGATCAAGCATGGCGCGCCCAAGATAGCGGAGCGGGGGAAGGGGGCGATTGTCCTCACCGCCAGCGTCGCGGGCATCCGGTCGGGCGCGGGCAGCCCGGCCTATTCGGCGTCCAAGGCCGGGGTCATCAACCTCGCCGCCGTCGCCGCACAGCAGCTGTCGGGGTCGAATGTCCGCGTCAACGCGCTGTGCCCGGGCCTCACCGAGACGGGGATGACCAAGCCGACCTTCGACTATGCGCGCGAGGCGGGGAAGATGGACCGGGTGGGTCGGTTGAACCCGCTGCGCCGGGGTGCGCAGCCCGAGGAACTGGCGCGCGCGGCGCTGTTCCTGGCGTCGGATGACGCGAGCTACGTCAACGGGCAGGCGCTGGCGGTCGATGGCGGCCTATCGTCGAGCCATCCGGTGACGCGGCAGGAGTTTGGGAAGACGGCGGTGTAGGGGGCGGATACGCTGCCTCTCGGCTGGCGACCCAATTGCGGACATTCGCGTCACTGGGGTTCTGGCTGCACGGAAATACTGACAGACTTCGCGTAGATGGCACCGGAACCGCCGAAAACATCATCAAAGCCTAGCTCATAGTCGCCAGCGGACGCCGAGGTGTTTAAGATTGGGAGGTGCTTAGATGTGAGCCGTCTAAGCCCGACGTCCAAAACGGTAGTGAGCGGATTACAATCGAGTACGACCCCACTAACCCCCTCGAAGCGTAGACATACTCTCGCGTGACGGTCGAGAACGAAGAAACCCCGTTCATCAAGCTCACTCGTGATCCGAAATGCCGAAAGAACAAGTGTTCCAGACGATTCCTCGAAGCTCATGCTCCGGATGGTCGCGTCGTGAAAATCAGGAAGGAAGCCGAACCATTCAGTCAGTTCAGCGGCGCCTTCAAGCTGTGCCAGCAGTGTCCAGTCCGAAGTCCAATTTGTTTGTTTAGCTATTGAGTAGGGCATCCCGGGACGGTGGCGGGGCGTCGCGGAAGACGCAACGCCAGATGTCGGCAATCCACCCACTTTCCTTTGTTCGGACTCGGAGCTGGAAGCGGCCCTCCAGCCTCACTGACCTAATGCCTTGATCCGGTAACAAAAAAAGCGGACGCTGAGGCCATGCTGACGCTCCTCGCCGCCGCCGCCCAGACTGCGACCATCGCCGTGCCTTCGCCGCCGCCGCCCCGCGCCCCCGATCATAACGCCGCTCCCCCCGCTCCTGCTTTTCGCCCGCACCTCGTCGATTACGAAGCGGGGGACGCGCTGCGGTGGGCGGGTCGTTCCTGCGCTGGTTCGGGTCGCACCCTTTACGAAAGCGGCGATGGTTGGCGCGACCGCACCGCGCGCGGTCGAAATGAGCTTCACCCTCGACGCCGAGGGGCGACCGCTCGGGATCAGCCAGAAGGAGATCACGATCTCTAGCGGGTACAGCTACAGCCCCGACACCGATCTCGCCCCCGCATTCAGCCTGTGGCGCTTTGCCAATGGCAGGTCGGGGGTCGCGTGCACCATGACCTTTACGCCGCGTGCCCGGCCCATCGCCGATGTATCGGACGCTGACATTCTGCGTGTCTCTGCGCTGCGCGATACCGCCGGCTCGGCGCAGCGCGCGGTGTTCGACCGCATCCGCGAGATCGATTGCGGTGGCGCGCGGCGGCCGCAGCCATTGCTGCGCGCCTATCCCGATCGCGCGCGCCTGCCGCGTGACCCGGGCAGCCCCGCTTACACCGTGGTCGGGTTCGACATCGACGCGGACGGCATTCCGGCACGGGTCGCGATCGTGACCAGCAGCGGTAATGCCGCGTTCGACCGCGCCGCGATCGATGCCGCCGAACGTGGGCGCTATCCCGGTGGCGGGCCGCGCCAGCGTTGTACGATCCCGATGCTGCTCGGCCCGACCCCGGTTGCCGCGCCGCCATCGCCCGATACGGCCAGCTTTCGGCCTGAAGGCGGGAATTGCCCCGACAAGATCGATTGGGTTCAGCCCTTTGCGAGAAACTATCCCGACGCCTTTCGCCGCCGCTCGATCGAGGGGTGGGCGGTGATCGGCTTCGACCTTGCCCCCTGGGGCACGCCGGGTGAGATCAAGGTTCTGGCGAGCGAACCTGCCCAGGCGTTCGGCCAGCAGGCGCGCAGCATCATTCAGTCGGCGCGGGCCAAGCCGTCGGCCAGCGGCGCCCGCGGCTGTGTCGCGAAGATCAATTTCCGCATGCCCGCGGTCGAGAGTGCCGACGACGACGCGCCCGCTTTCTGACGGCTCCTGACACGCGATTGACCGGGCGGGGCCAAAGGCCGACGCTGCACCCGACACGATGACGGGAGCAGGGCGATGCGGATCATTCGGGCACTGACGGCGGCTTCATTGATGGTGGCGAGCATCCTGCCCGCCCCGGCGCAGGAGGTGGTGGTCACCGCCACCCGATCGGCGAGCAATCGCGATGGCTTTCAGGGCACGTCGATCCCGATCATCACGCTGCGCCGCACCGCCGATTTCGCGGTCCAGCGCGTCGCGATTACCGGCGATACGCGCGACGAGGCGCTGCGCCGCAAGGAAATCTACGCGATGGTGCGCAGCGCGATCGAGCAGGCGGGCAAGCATGGCGTCGAGCTGGCGACGGGCGACTATGTGGTCGAGGCGTTGACCCTCGCCAATTACGGCAACCTCAACCTGGTGCGCGACGGTCGCCCGGATTCGGAGCGGACGAGCTTCATCATCAAGGTGAAGCTGGAACCCGGCATGGACGCCCGCGCCGCGCTCGACCGGATTGCGAAGTTCATCAAGGCGGTGCCGCCGACCGGCCGCGCGCAGATCGAAAAGAGCGGCGACATGACGCTGTCGGTGCTCAACCCGGATCAGTATCGCACCAGGATCATCGAGATGATCGCCGCCGATGCCGCCACGACTGCGGCGCGTTTCGGGTCGGACTATGGGGTGGAGGTGCGTGGGCTGGACCGCCCGGTCGAATGGTCGCGGGCGAGTTTGACTGAGGTGTTTCTGTATTTGCCGGCGGCGTATGTGGTTCGGCCGAAGGAGTAACTGCGAGCCCCATCTCCATCGTCTGCGACGAAGTTTGGTGCGGTTCTGAAACCCTCACCCCTCCCGCATCCGCATCAGCCCTTCCTGCGCGACGCTCGCCACCAGCCGGCCGTCGCGGCTGTAGATCCGCCCGCGGTTGAACCCGCGCGCATGGCCAGCCCAGGGGCTGTCGGTGGTGTAGAGCAGCCAGTCGTCGGCGCGCAGCGGTGCGTGCAGCCATACGGCGTGGTCGAGGCTCGCGCTCTGCAGTCCGCGCGTCATCCAGTTGACGCCGTGCGGCAGCGTCGCGGTGCCGAGCAGCATCATGTCGCTGGCATAGGACAGGATCGCGCGGTGGAGTGCGGGATCGTCGGGCAGGGCAGCGGCGGTGCGGAACCAGCTATGCTGCACCGGTTCGCGCTTTTCCGGCTTGAACCAGTTGCGTGGGGAGCAAGGCCGGATCTCGATCGGGCGCGGGCGCAGGAAGAAGGGGCGGAACTTCTCCGGCACGTGATCGCGGATTTCCTCGCGAAGGTCGAATTCGGAACGCAGGTCGTCGGGGCCCGGCACGTCGGGCATATCGGCCTGATGCGACAGGCCATCTTCGGGCCGCTGGAACGACGCGATCATGTTGAGGATCGGCACGCCCTGTTGCAGCGCGATCACGCGGCGGTTGGCGAAGCTGCCCCCATCATAATCGCGCACGACGCGATAGATGATCGGGAAATCCTCATTGCCCGGCCGCATGAAATAGGCGTGGAGCGAGTGCGCGTCCTTGCCCTCGACCGACCGCTGCGCCGCCTGCAGCGCCTGCCCGATCACCTGCCCGCCGAACACGCGCCCGACCCCGCCCGGCTGGCGCGCGCCGCGATACAGGTCGACATCGATGGTTTCGACGTCGAGCAGCTCGACGAGTTGGGTTACCTGTTCGGCGGCAGTTTCGGCGCGTTTTTCGGTCATTCTTGTTCCTTTAGCCCCTCCCCTTCAGGGGAGGGGTTGGGGTGGGGGAGTCCTGGCAATGCCGCTGTCTCGGTGAGACCCGCACTGCCCCTCCCCAAACCCCTCCCCTAAAGGAGAGGGGCTAGAGAAGGTCAATATCCGCTCGCCCGCGCCAGGGCGTCGGCGTGATAGTTGGTGTCGCCGAACAGCTCGGCCAGCACGCGTCCGCGCTTCATGTAGAAGCCGATATCATATTCGTCGGTCATGCCGATGCCGCCATGCATCTGCACGCCTTCCTGCACCGCCAGCGTCGATGCCATGCCGGCCATCGCCTTGGCGACCGACACCGCATCGTGCGCCTTGGCGTCGCCGGCATCGAGCAATTGCTGTGCCTTGAGCACCGCCGCGCGCGCGACTTCCAGTTCCGAATAAAGGTGCGCCGCGCGATGCTGGAGCGCCTGGAAGCTGCCGATCAGCGTGCCGAACTGCTTGCGCTCCTTGAGATACTGGACCGTCATGTCCATCGCGCCGCCGCCAACGCCGAGCATTTCCGCCGCTGCGCCGGTGCGGCCGGCGCCGAGCAGTGCGTTGAGCACCGCGCGGCCGCCATCGACCTCACCGATCACCGCATCGGCATCGACCGCGACGCCGTCGAACGTCATCCGCGCGGCGAGGCTCGCATCGGCCAGCCGCTGTGGATCGGCGGTGAGGTTCGCCGCATCCTTCGGCACCGCGAACAGCGTGACGCCGTCCGCATCCTCCGGCGATCCGGCGGTGCGCGCGGCGACGATCAGGAGGTCGGCGACATGGCCATGCGCGACGAATTGCTTGGCGCCGGTCAGCTTGAAGCCGTTGCCCGAGCGTTCGGCCTTCATGCCGATCGCGTCGCCATGTTTGGCACGTTCATCGATCGCCAGCGCCGCGACGGTCTCGCCGGAGAGGATGCCGGGGAACCAGCGCTCGCGCTGCGCGGTGCCATTGAGCGCCGCGACCGCCGCGACCGCCGTGGTTAGGAAGGGGGAGGGGGACAGGTTGCGCCCGATCTCCTCCAGCACCACCCCCGCCTCGACATGGCCAAGGCCGAGGCCGCCGTCGCTTTCGGGGATCAGGATGCCGGTGAAGCCCATTTCGGCGAACTGCTTCCACAGGTCGCGGGAAAAGCCGGTGGTGTCGTTTGTGTCACGTAGTGCGCGCATGTGGCTGACCGGGGCGGCTTCGCTCACGAATTGCTGCGCGCTCTCGCGGAGCATCGTCTGTTCGTCGTTGAGGTAGAGTGGCATCGAAATCTCCCTCTCCCCTTCAGGGGAGAGGGCCGGGGAGAGGGGCAGTCTCTCCAACTCCGGCCCGTTGATTTTATCCGACTGCCCCTCTCCCAACCCTCTCCCCTGAAGGGGAGAGGGCTAATGCATCACGCCGGCAGCGCCAGAATCCGCTTGGCGACGATGTTCAGCTGGACCTCGCTGGTCCCGCCTTCGATCGAATTCGCCTTGGTGCGCAGCCATGCGCGCGGCTTCGCGCCGCCGTTCGATCGCTCGCTTTCCCATTCCAGCGTGTCTGACCCGCCGCTCGCCATGACCAGCTCGTGGCGGTCCTTGTTCAGCTCGGTGCCGTAGTACTTCATCATCGACGGCTGGGCGGGATGCGCCTGTCCGGCCTTCAACTGGTCGATGAACCGCTCGGACATTGCCGAGAACGCCTTGGACCGTACCTCGAACATCGCCAGTTGCGCGCGCAGGATCGGGTCGGCGAGACGCCCCTGCGCGTCCAGCCCGATCGTCGCGATTGCGCCTTCGATGAGCGGGTTGCCGCCGGGCGAGGCGAGGCCCATGCCCGAAATCATCTCGCGCTCATGGCCGAGCAGATATTTGGCGACGTCCCAGCCCTTGTTCTCGTCGTGAATCCGGTTCTTCTTGGGCACGCGGACATTGTCGAAGAAGGTTTCGCAGAAGGGCGAATAGCCACTGATCAGCAGGATCGGCTTGGTCGACACGCCCGGCGAGTCCATGTCGAACAGCAGGAAGCTGATCCCGCCCTGCTTGCTGTCCTTGCTGGTGCGCACAAGGCAGAAGATCCAGTCGGCCTTGTCGGCATAGCTGGTCCACACCTTTTGCCCGTTGACGATGTAATCGTCGCCATCGGGGATCGCGCTGGTGGCGAGGCCGGCGAGGTCGCTGCCCGCATTCGGCTCCGAATAGCCCTGGCACCAGCGAATCTCGCCGCGCGCGATTCTGGGCAGATGCTCGAGCTTCTGCTCCTCGGTCCCGTATTTCAGCAGCGCCGGGCCGAGCATCGAGATGCCAAAGCTGTTGAGCGGGTTGCGGCAGTTAAGCGCCGCCATCTCCTCGCGCAGCACCTTGGCTTCCGCCGCCGACAGCCCGCCGCCGCCATATTGCGTGGGCCAGTCGGGCACGGTCCAGCCGCGCGCAGCCATCATGTCCATGTAGCGTTTCTGGTCGGGGTTCTTGCTGTAGTCGGCCTTGCGCCCGCCCCAATTGGCGTCGCCCTCGCCGCGCAGTGGCTCGCGCATCGATGCCGGGACATTGGCCTCCAGCCAGGCGCGGGTCTCTGTGCGGAATTGATCGAGATCGGTCATTGCTTTTCCTCGTCCAGCAAAGCGGCGATGCGGCGCGCGGTCGCGATCGCAAGATGGTCGTGATGCAGGTTGGTCAGCACCTGCACGCCGGTCGGCAGGGCGTTGGTGGTCCCGACCGGGAAGGTGGTGGCGGGCAGGCCCGGATAGGTGGCGAGCCCCGCCCAGGCGAGATGCGCGTCATAGCCGCTCTCCACCCCGTCGATGTCGAGCGTGCGTTCGGCCTGCGGGCGCGGGTCGTGCGGAAACGCCTGGGTCGCGGCGGGCGGTGCGATCACCGCGTCGACGTCCGCAAACAGTGCTGCCCATGCGCGCGTGTTGCGCGCCTGTGCGTCGAGCATCGAGAGGTACGGGAGCAGGCGCGGCAGCGTGTCGTGCAGTGTCGGGTCGGACCGGGCGAACACGGTGCCGAGCAGCGCGGTGTAGCCGTCATGCTGCGCCGACAGATCGGGCAGGGCGGGGTGGGTGCGGATCACTTCCACGCCATCGCGCGCCAGTGCGTCGGCGGCGCGCTCCACTCCGTCGATCACCGCCGAAGCGGTCGCGGTTGCAGGATGCGCAGTCAGCACCAGCACGCGCCGGGCGGGCGCGGCGTCGCGCGGCAACGGTAGGTCGGCGAGCAGGTCGAGCAGCAGTGGCAGATCGCTGCCATGCCGCGCCATCGGCCCGATCACGCTCAGCACCGTTTCTGCGCCATCCGTGCCGGGGAAACGGTGGCCATGGCCGTTCAGCGCGCCAAAGCTCGGCTTGTGCCCCCAGATGCCGCAGAAGTGCGACGGCACGCGGATCGACCCGCCAATATCGCTGCCAAGCTCGATCGGCACATAGCCCGCAGCCAGCGCCGCCGCTGCGCCGCCCGAGCTGCCGCCACAGGTGCGGGTCGGGTCGTGCGGGTTGCTGGTGCGGCCATAGACGGAATTGACGCTCTGCCAGTCGCCCAGCGCCTTGGGGACGTTGGTCTTGCCGAGAATGATCGCGCCCGCCGCTTTCAGGCGCTGCACCGCGACCGCGTCCGAGGTCGCGATGTTGCCAGCCGCGTGCGAGAAGCCCCAGCTGGTAGGCAGCCCCGCGACGTCGAACGCCTCTTTGACCGTCATCGGCACGCCGAGCAGCGGACGGCGCTCGCCGCGCGCCACCGCCGCATCGGCTTCGTCCGCAGCCTTCAGCGCCCGCTCGAAATCGCGCACGACCACCGCGTTGATCGCGCCGTCCCCGGCCTCGATCCGCGCGATGGCGGCTTCGCATTGTTCGCGCGCGCTCGTCTCGCCCGCCGCGATTGCGGTGGCGATGTCGATTGCGGACGCGCGTACCAGCGTCATCCCGGTGCGCCCGTCCGCTGGATCAGCTCGAGCTCATGCCCCTCGGGGTCGAGCAGGAAGGTCAGCCGCGCGCCCGGCAGCTCATGCGGGCCGTGCAGTGCGCGCGCGCCATGCGCGATTGCGCGCGCCGCCGCCGCGTCCAGATCGGCGGTGGTCAGGCCGACCGGGCCATGCCCGTTGCCGACCGTAATCTCCCGCCCGTCGGTGTAGTGGAACAGCACCAAGGTGAAGGGCTGACCGGGCAGGTTGAGCATCGACTCTTCCAGCCCGGGCAGCACCACGCGATTGGTCACCGCGAACCCGAAAGTGTCGCAGTAGAAGCGCTCCATCGCCGCCATGTCGCGCACGACCAGCTTGAAGAAGCCGAGGCGGAAGCGCAGCGCCTCCACCTCGCCCGCCTCCACGCCGGTCGGTGCGGCATCAGCCATTGAAGCGCTCGCCCTTCGCGACCTTGTCCTTCAGCAGCTGCGCGACTTCAAAGCCATGCTTCTCCAGCCCCGCGACGATGGTCTTGAGGCCGACCGTGTCCGCCCAGAACATCGGACCGCCGCGATAGACCGGCCAGCCATAGCCATAGATCCACACGACATCGATGTCCGACGCACGCTGCGCCATGCCTTCTTGCAGGATCAGCGCGCCTTCGTTGACCATCGTGTAGAGCGTGCGCTCGATGATCTCTTCATCGCTCACCTCATGCTGCACCGCGCCGGTCTTTTTGCGGAAATCCTCGATGATCTCGGCGACGCGGGGGCTGGGCGAGGGATTCCGCTTGTCGTCATAGTCGTAGAAGCCGGCCTGCTTCTTCTGGCCCCAGCGGCCCTCGGCGGCGAGCGCGTCGCGGATGCTTTCGATCCGGGTCGGGTCGCGGTGCCAGCCGATGTCGACGCCGGCGAGGTCGCTCATCTGGAACGGCCCCATCGGCATGCCGAATTCGACATGGACGCGGTCGACCTGCTCGGGCGTCGCGCCTTCCATCAGCAGCTTCATCGCCTCGACCTGACGCGGCATCAGCATGCGGTTGCCGATAAAGCCGTGGCACACGCCCGCGACCACTGCGACCTTCTTGATCTTCTTGGCAACGTCCATGACCGTCGCCAGCACATCCTTGTCGGTCTTCGCGCCGCGCACGATTTCCAGCAGCTTCATGACATTGGCGGGCGAGAAGAAGTGCATGCCGACGACATCGCCCGGACGGCTGGTCGATGCCGCGATCTCGTCGATGTTGAGGTAGCTGGTGTTGGAGGCGAGGATCGCGCCCGGCTTGCAGATATTGCTCAGCTTGCCGAAAATGTCCTTCTTGACGTCCATGCTCTCATAGACCGCCTCGATCACCAGGTCGCAATCGGCGAGGTCGTCCAGGCTGAGCGTCGGGGTCAGCAGGCCCATCGCCTGCTCGACCTGCTCGGGCTTGATCCGGCCGCGTGCGGCGCTGCCCTCGTAATTCTTGCGCATCACGCCGGTGCCGCGGTCGAGCGCCTCCTGCTGCATCTCGACGATCGTCACCGGGATACCGGCGGACAGGAAGTTCATCGAAATGCCGCCGCCCATCGTGCCGGCGCCGATCACGCCGACCTTCTTGATCGCGCGCAGCTGCGTATCTTCCGGCACATCGTCGATCTTCGCGGCCTTGCGCTCGGCGAAGAAGATGTGGCGCATTGCCGCGCTCTGCACGCCCATGATCAGCTTCATGAAGCCGTTGCGTTCGCGCTGAACGCCCTCGGCATAGGGCTTGTCGACCGTCTCCTCGATCACCGCGATGATCTCTTCGGGCGCGTCGAAGCCGCGGAAGCGCTTGGCGTTGGTCTTGCGGAAGGCGTCGAACACGCCCGCCTCGACGCTGACCGGCTTCTCGCTGGCGCGGGGCAGGGGGCGGGCGTCCGCCACTTCCTTGGCATAGGCAACCGCGTCGGCGGTCAGGCTGTCCTCACCGGCGAGGCGATCGACCAGGCCAGCGGCCTGCGCGACCTTGGCCGGGACCGGATCGCCCTTTGCGGCCAGCTCGAGCGCGAATTCGACGCCCGCGACGCGCGGCAGGCGCTGGGTGCCGCCCGCGCCGGGGAGGATGCCGAGCTTCACTTCGGGCAGGCCGAACTTCGCCGAGGGTACGGCGATGCGGTAATGGCAGGCCAGCGCGACTTCGCACCCGCCGCCAAGGGCGGTGCCATGGACGGCGGCGACGACCGGCTTCTCGCTTGCCTCGATCGTGTCGACGACGGTCGGCAGCCCCGGCTCCTGCATCGGCTTGCCGAATTCGGTGATATCGGCGCCGGCGAAGAAGGTGCGCCCGTCACAGCGGATCACCGCGGCCTTCAGGCTGTCGTCGCTGTTCAGTTCCTTGATCGCCGCGTCCAGCCCCTGCCGCACCGCCGCGCCCAGCGCGTTCACCGGCGGGTTGTTTGAGGTGATGACGAGGATATCGCCCTGTTTTTCGGTCGTAATCACGGACATGTCGCTCTCCAGTTGCGTATTGCGCCGGTCAGGCCAGCGCGGAATAGATCATCGTCTTCAGCTCGCGCCGGATCGGGTAGAGCCCCGATGGCGACAGCTGGGTCATGAACACCATCGTGATCCGTTCGACCGGATCGACGAAGAAGGCGGTCGAAAACATCCCGCCCCAATAAAACTCCCCGACGCTGCCCGGGATCATCGAGCGCGCGACGTCGATGTTCATCGCAAAGCCGAGGCCAAAGCCGGTGCCGGCATTCTGCGTCTCGCTGAACAGCGACCGTGACAGTGCCGACAGGTCCTTGCCGCCGGGCAAATGGTTCATGACCATCAGGTCGAGCGTCTTGCGCCCGATGATGCGCGCGCCGTCCAGCGTCCCGCCATTCACCAGCATCGTGCAGAAGCGGTGATAGTCGAGCGCGGTGGAGACGAGGCCGCCACCGCCCGACAGCAAGGTCGGCTTGCGGCTCCACGCCGATTTCTCGCCCTGATCATACATCACCCGGCCTTCGCCTGGCTTGAACGTGTAGCAGTCGGTCAGGCGATCGATCTTGTCCGCCGGGACCATGAACCCGGTGTCGTGCATGCCGAGCGGGGCGAAGATGTGCTCGGCGAAATAGGCGTCGAGCGTCTGGCCCGACACGCGCTCGACCACCGCGCCGAGCACATCGGTCGACACCGAATAATTCCACGCCTCACCCGGCGAGAATTCGAGCGGCAGCTTGCCCAGCGCCGCGACGAAGCCGTCAAGGTCGAGATGCCCGTGCCAGCTCTCGATCCGCCCCTCGCGATAGGCGGCATCGACATTGCCGCGATTCTGGAAGCCATAGGTGAGGCCGGAGGTGTGCCGCAGCAGATCGATCATCCGCATCGGCTCGGTCGTCGGGCGGGTGACGAACGGCACCCCGCCGCCACCGCCATTATAGACGCCCAGCCCCTTGAATTCGGGCAGCACGTGGTGGACCGGGGTGTCGAGCGCGACGCTCCCTTGCTCGACCAATTGCATGAACGCGATCGAGGTCACCGGCTTGGTCATCGACGCGATGCGGTAGATCGATCCTTCGTCCACCGCGCCGCCGCCTTCTCGCGCTGCGCCCTGATGGCTGAAATGCGCGATCTTGCCGTCACGCGCGATCAGCAACTGGGCATTGGGCAGCTTTCCGGTGTCGAGATACCGCGCCTTCACAAAGGCGTCGATCGCCGCGAGCCGATCCGGCGCGAAGCCGATGGATGCGGGGGGTGCGAAGTCGGCGGAGTCCATACCTGTAATTCGAATCCTCGTCCCGAAGTGTTCGCGCGATTGTCGCTTCCCTATTGCGTTACGCGGCCAATGAATCAAGAATGAAGTGCGTGGACGGGTGGTGGAATCGCCAAACCGGACATTCAACAACGATATGATTGGAGAGACCCGCCTTGGCCCCCGAACCGCTCATCCCGCTCGACCCGTCCTGGCCGAAGATGACGCTGGCGCAAGCCCAGGCGCTGATGACCGCGCCCGGGCAGAAGCTGGAAATGGACGAGGTCGAAATCCGCGGCATCAAGACGCGGGTGTGGAAGAACGCCCCGCCCAACCTCGCCGCATTGCTCCAGCTGTCGCGTACTCATGGCGAGCGTATCTTCACCATCCATGAGGATGAGCGGGTCAGCTATGAAGCGAATTTCCGCGCCACCGCGCACCTCGCGACCAAATTGCGCGAGATGGGGGTGGTCAAGGGTGACCGCGTCGCGCTGGCGATGCGCAACACTCCGGAATGGCCGGTGATCTTCTTTGCCGCGGTCAGCATCGGCGCGATCCTCGTTCCGCTCAACGCGTGGTGGACCGGCGGCGAGCTGGATTACGGCCTGCGCGATTCGGGTTCGAAGATACTGTTCCTCGACGGCGAGCGGTTCGCCCGGCTGCAGAAGCGGCTGCCCGAGCTGCCGGATCTTCAGCGCACCATCGTCAGCCGCTGGGATGGCGAATTGCCCGAGGGCGTCGACAAGCTCGAAGACCTGATCGGCGCGCCCAATGACTGGGCGACCCTTGCGGACGTTCCGCTCCCCGCCGAACCGACGCTGGAGCCGGAAGACGACGCGACGATCTTCTACACCAGCGGCACCACCGGTTCGCCCAAGGGCGCGCTCGGCACGCACCGCAATCTGTGCACCAACATCATGTCCGGCGGATATGCCGCCGCGCGCTCGTACCTGCGCCGCGGCGAAATGCCGCCCGAGCCGCAGCCCAAGGTCGGCCTGCTGGTCATTCCGCTGTTCCACGTCACGGCCTGTTCGGCGAGCCTGATGGGCACGCTCGCGTCGGGCAACACCGCCGTGTTCATGCGGAAATGGGATGTGATCGAGGCGATGGAGATCATCCAGCGCGAAAAGGTCAACCTGACCGGCGGCGTGCCGACGATCGCGTGGCAGATTCTGGAGCATCCCGACCGCGCCAAATACGACCTCTCCAGCCTTGAGGCGATCGCCTATGGCGGCGCGCCCTCGGCGCCCGAGCTGGTCAAGCGCATCTTCACCGAATTCGGCGCGCTGCCCGGCAATGGCTGGGGCATGACCGAGACGATGGCGACCGTCACCAGCCATTCGTCCGAGGATTATTTGAACCGCCCGACCAGCGCCGGCCCGCCGGTGCCGGTCGCCGACCTCAAGATCATGGACCCCGAAGGCGAGCACGAACTGCCCGTCGGCGAAGTCGGCGAATTGTGGGCCAAGGGGCCGATGATCGTGAAGGGATACTGGAACAAGCCTGAGGCGACCGCCGAGTGCTTCCGCGACGGCTGGGTCCGCACCGGCGATCTGGCGAAGCTGGACGAGGAAGGGTTCCTGTTCATTGTCGACCGCGCCAAGGACATGATCATCCGCGGCGGCGAGAATATCTACTCGTCCGAGGTCGAAGACGTGCTCTACGCCCACCCCGCCGTCACCGACTGCGCGCTGATCGGCATCCCGCACAAGACGCTGGGCGAGGAGCCGGCTGCGGTGGTGCATCTCGCGCCGGGCATGGAGGCGAGCGAGGCGGAGTTGCAGGCCTGGGTCCGCGAACGGCTGGCGATCTTCAAGACTCCGGTCGCGATCCGTTTCGTCGCGGAGACGCTCCCGCGGAATGCGAATGGGAAGATTTTGAAGAAGGATCTGAAGGCGTTGTTTGTGGAGGAGGGGGTGGCCTGAGTTTCAGGCTGACCTCCCCCTCTCGTCGTCCCGGGCTTGACCCGGGACGGAGCTTCTTCTTCTTCTTCCAACGTCGGCCAAGAAAAGCCCGGCCCCGGGTCAAGCCCGGGGCGACGTGGTGTGGGTGGCTTGACTGCCGACCCAACCTGGGGTGGGGTTGTGCCATGCCACGCGCACCCAAAGGCGGCTGGGTCTACATCATGGCCAACCGGTATCGCGGCAAGATGTATACCGGCGTCTCGGCAAACCTGCCCGCCCGGGTTCACCAGCACCGCACAGGAGCCGGATCGAGTTATTGCGCCGAGCATCACCTGACCCGCCTCGTCTGGGCGGAATTTGCCGAGGACATCAGCGACGCGATCGCGCATGAAAAGCGGGTTAAACGCTGGCACCGCGAATGGAAGTTCGCGCTGATCGAGAAGGCGAATCCGGATTGGGTCGACCTGTACAATCAAATCGCTGGCGGCGACTAAAACCCACTCGTCGCCCACCCCCCATCTTATCGTCGCCCCGGGCTTGACCCGGGGCTGGGCTGCCTTTTTCCCTCGGCCGTCGTCAAGAAAAAGCCCTGTCCCGGGTCAGGCCCGGGACGACGAAAGGGAGGGAGGTCCCAACAAAAAAGGACCGGTCCTTTCGAACCGGCCCCCTCCATCACATCAGGCGAGCCGCCTCACCAGATCTTCACCCGCTGTTCCGGCGGCAGGTACAGCGCGTCGCCGGGCTTCACGTTGAACGCGACGTACCAGGCGTCGACGTTGCGCACGATGCCGTTGACGCGATACTTGGCCGGGCTGTGCGGGTCGGTCAGCAGGCGCTGGCGCTCGGCGTCTTCGCGCACCTTGGACTGCCATGCCTGCGCATAGGACAGGAAGAAGCGCTGGTCGCCGGTCAGGCCGCCGATCACCGGGGCCTTGCCGTGCTTCGCCTGATAGCGCTGATACGCGCCATAGGCCATCTCGACGCCGCCCAGATCGCCGATATTCTCACCCAGCGTCAGCTTGCCGTTGATCTTGGTGCCCGGGATCGGCTCATAGCCGTTGAACTGTTCGACCAGCACTGCGGTGCGCTTGGCGAACGCCGCCTTGGCTTCGGGCGTCCACCAGTTGGCGAACTTGCCGTCGGCACCGAACTGGCTGCCCTGATCGTCAAAGCCGTGGCCGATCTCATGCCCGATGATCGCGCCGATCGCACCATAGTTGACCGCCGGGTCCGCCTTCGCGTCGAAATACGGCGCCTGCAGGATCGCGGCCGGGAAGGTGATCTGGTTGGCGAGCGGGTTGTAATAGGCGTTCACCGTCTGCGGCGTCATGTCCCACAGCGACCGGTCGACCGGCTTGCCGAGCTTCGAGAGCTGATAATTCTGTCCCCATTCGCGCGACGCCATCATGTTGCCGAGCAGGTCGCCGCGGCTGATCTTCATCGACGAATAATCGATCCACTTGGCCGGGTGGCCGACGCGCGGATCGAACGCGACCAGCTTGGCCAGCGCCTTCTCCTTCGTCGCCGGGTCCATCCACTGGTTGGCCTTCAACCGCTCGTCCAGGCTGGCGCGCAGGTCGACGATCAGCTCGTTCATCTTGGCCGAGCTTTCCGGCGGATAATGGCGCGCGACGTAAATCTCGCCGACCGCTTCGCCGAGCGCGCCGTTGACCAGCTGAATGCCGCGCTTCCACCGCTCGCGCTTCTGCGGGGTGCCCGACAGCGTCTTGGCGTAGAAGTTGAACGAGGCATCGTCGAACGCCTTGGGCAGATAGGCCGCGTTGGACGAGATGAAGTGGAACGTCATCCAGTCCTGCCAGGTCGACACCGGCACTTGCGCGAACATCTTGCCCAGCGCGGTCAGCGCGGTGTCGTTACCCATGATCATCTTGGGCAGCGATCCCAGACCCGCGGTCTCCATCATGCCGGTCCAGTTGAACTCGGGCGCGAGCTTGGCCATGCCGGCGCGGTCCATCGGCTTGTACAGCGCCATGATGTTGCGGTTCTGCTCGGGGCTCCAGTGCACCTTGGCCATCGCGGTTTCGAACGCGACGATCGCGTCGGCCTTCTTCGCGGCGTCACCGATGCCGGCGAGTGTCAGCACCTGCTCGACATAGGCGCGGTAGGCGGCGCGGAACTTGTCGTATTTCTCGCCTTCCAGCAGATAATAGTCGCGCGCCATGCCGAGCGTGCCCTGGCTGGCGAACGCGGTGTACTGCGTCGGGTCGGCGAGGTCGGGGATGATCCCGATATCGACCGGGCTGGCATAGCCGGTGCTGGCGAACAGCGTCTGGATCTTGGCGCGGTCATTCGCGGCCGCGATCTTGGCGAGATAGGGCTTCAATGGCGCGGTGCCGCGCGCCTCGATCCCGGCTTCGTCCATCCAGCTGGCGTAGAGGTCGCCGATCTGCTGACCCTTGGCGCCGAACTGGCTGGGGTTCTTGGCCATGTCGTCGAGGATCGCGCGCACCGAAATTTCGGCCTCGTCGGTCAGCTTGACGCCATAGCCCGCCGACGCGCGATCCGCCGCGATCTCGACCGACTTGTCCCAGCCGCCATTGACGTAAGACCAGAAGTCATCGCCCGGCTTGACGCTCTTGTCCTGTGTGGACAGCTCAAGGCCGACGGTGCCGTAACGCGGCCCGCTCGCGGTCTGCGACAGCGCAGGACCGGTCAGCGCGAGCGCGGCAACGCCCAGCGTCAGGCGCGTGAAAACACTGATCTTCATACGAAAATTCCCCCGAGGCACGATAGTGTATTGTGTAACCATAACGGTTGACGGGAGGGGGCGCAATCGCGGGCGAACAACATTCTTCGTCGTCCCGGGCTTGACCCGGGACCGGGCTTCTTCTTTCTCAGCGCTGGCCAAGAAAAGCCCAGCCCCGGGTCAAGCCCGGGGCGACGGGGGAGGGTTTAGGTTAGAACCCCCGCGACCGCCTTCTTCCAACCCGCAAGCCGCGCCTCCCGCGCATCGCCATCCATCGCCGGCTCGAACATCTCGACCCGCCCGCGCATCGCTGCAGCCTCCTCCAGCCCGGAAAACAGCCCGCAGCCTACGCCCGCCAGCATCGCGGCGCCCAGCGCGGTCGTCTCGGTGAACGCCGGCCGCTCGACCGTCACGCCGAGTACATCGGCGAGATCCTGCGCGATCCAGTCATTTGCGACCATCCCGCCATCGATCCGCAGCCGCGACCAGTCGCAGCCATCGGCGGCGAAGGCTGTCTTCAGGTCGTGGCTCTGGTGCGCCATTGCCTCGAGCGCGGCGCGTACGACATGCGCCTTGCCGCTGGCGAGGCTTAGCCCGCTGATCGCCCCGCGCGCTTCCGGCTCCCACCATGGTGCGCCGAGCCCCGACAGAGCGGGGACGAAATACACGCCGCCATTGTCGGCGACGCTGCGCGCGAGCGCCTCGGTCTCGCGCGCGTCCGTAATCAGGCCGAGCGAATCGCGCAGCCATTTGACCACGCTGCCCGCGACGAACACCGACCCTTCGATCGCATAGGTGCGCTTGCCGTCGAGCTGGCACAGCACGGTCGAGAGCAGCCGGTGGCGCGACGTCGGCTGGCGCTCGCCGGCATTGGTCAGCACGAACGCGCCGGTGCCATAGGTCGCCTTGGTCTCGCCCGGCGCCAGGCACGTCTGCCCGATCGTCGCCGCCTGCTGGTCACCGGCCAGCCCGCAGATCGGGATGCGGCCGCCGAACAGCGTCGTCTCGCCGAACATCCCCGCGCAGTCGACAATCTCGGGCAGCGCGCCGCGCGGGCAGTCGAACAGGTCGAGCAGCCCGTCGCTCCAGCCGCCGCTGCCAAGGCCCATCAGCAAGGTGCGCGACGCATTGGTCGCATCGCTGACGTGCAACCCGCCCGTCAATTTCCACACCAGCCAGCTTTCGACCGTCCCGATCGCCAGCCGGTCGCCGGCCTCGCGCAGCTGTGGCCAGTTGGCCATCGCCCAGGCGATCTTGGTCCCGCTGAAATAGGGGTCGAGCAACAGGCCGGTGCGCGCCTGCACCCCCGGCTCCTCGCCGCGTTCCTTGAGGCTGCGGCACAGCTCAGCGCTGCGGCGGTCCTGCCACACGATCGCCGGGGCGAGCGGTTGCCCGGTCTCCTTGTCCCAGAAGACGATCGTCTCGCGCTGGTTGGTGATGCCGATCGCGGCGATTGCGTCCGGCCCGCCTGCACGCTCGATCATCGTCGCGGCGCAATTGGCGGTTTCGGCCCAGATCTGCTCGGGGTCGTGCTCGACCCATCCTGCGCGCGGATAGGATTGCAGCAGCGGAACCGCGATGCTGTCGAGGCAGCGACCATCCGGGGCGAACAGCATCGCGCGGGTCGAGGTCGTCCCCTCGTCGATGACCAGCAAAATCTCTCCCATGGCGCGCAGGTTAGCGAGGATTACAAGCTGCGCAAATCGCGCTAGGATTCGGTTGAGAGGTGAAGCACGTGGACGAGGGTTTAGGGAACGATCGGCGCAGCGGAGGGGAGGGCGATACGCCCGACTCGACGCATCACTTCGTCCCTGTCGTGCCACCCGCCGATCACGAGACCGAGGCGGAGAATCGCCGCGACCGCCTGCTCGCCGGGCTGACGCTGATGGCTGGGATCGGCCTCGTCCTCGCGATTCCGTTCGCGCTGAAGACCGGGTCGCCCTTCTTCCTGCCGCTGACCGCCGCGATTGTCATCGCGATTGCGCTGGTCCCGATTCTTGAGTGGCTCGAGCGGCACCGCGTGCCCGCGCCGCTCGCTGCGCTGATCTGCCTGTTGCTGTTCCTGACGGCGGCCAATGCTGCGCTGGCGTCGATCGTCGTGCCCGCCTGGGGCTGGCTGTCGATCCTTCCCGAGCGAATCGACAACATTCAGTCGAACGTGAAGCCGCTGATCGACTTTTATTCGAACTTCGAAACCTTCGTGAACAAGACGATCCAGGATCTGGCGCAATCACGTCCGATCCAGCCGGCCGAGACCGCAGGGCAGGCGCCGCCGCGCTCGATTCTCGAGCTTGCCGCGACCAGCGCGCCGACCGCGTTCATCGAAATGTTTTTCGCGGTCCTCGTCATCTATTTCTTCCTGTCGGGCTGGACCCGGTTGCGGCGCAACGCGATTACCAGCCGCACCAGCTTTGGCGGCGCGATGGCGACCGCGCGGGTGATTCAGGACGTGGTCGACGACACCTCGGCCTATCTCGGCACGATCACGCTGATCAATGTGACGCTGGGGCTGCTGGTGGCGGGGGCGCTGTGGCTGATCGGGATGCCGACGCCGCTGATGTGGGGCGGCATCGTCGCGCTGCTCAACTACATCCCCTATCTCGGGCCGATCTTCGCCGCCGGATTCCTCGCGGTGGGCGGGCTGATGACGTTTCAGGACGTGTGGACCGCGCTGCTGCCGGCCGCGATCATGGTCGTGCTGCATATCATCGAGGCGAATGTGGTCACGCCATTGGTGGTCGGGCGGCGGCTGACGATCAACCCGATCATGATTCTGATCTCGCTGTCCTTCTGGGGCTGGGTGTGGGGGACGCCCGGCGCGCTGCTCGCGGTGCCGCTGCTGATCATCATCCAGACCGTGCTCAACGCTGCGGGCAAGCCCGATATCGCCGGATTCCTGTTCGAACACGGCACGTTGGTGGCGCGCGGCAACCCGTCTGCGCCGCGTGCGCAATTTATGCGCGAAACCGGTGTTGACAGCCCCGACCCGCCCGTTTAGGTGCCGCGCTCTCGCAAGGGACGGCGCTTCGGTGCCAGGGTCATGCGGGTGTAGCTCAGTTGGTTAGAGCGCCGGCCTGTCACGCCGGAGGTCGCGGGTTCGAGCCCCGTCACTCGCGCCACCCCTCACAGGGTGGCCATCCCCCTCTCACTCGACATCGCCGGGTTTCAGCATCACCGCCGCGCTTTGTTTGTGCACGCGCTTGATGAAGCTCGTTTCGTAGCGGCGGACCGCCGGATCGTCCTGAAACAGCCGCTCGGCCAGCGCGTTATAGTCCGCCATGTCGCGCACGCAGACCAGCACGGCGAGATCGTCCGCCCCCGCGACATCCAGAATCATCTGCACCGCATCCTCCGCTGCCAGCGACGCGCGCAGCGCCGCGATCCCGCGCTCCTCAGCATGCTCATGCACCTGCACCCGCACCAGCGCGCGTAGCCGTCGCGCGGTCAGCTTCGGCGCGAGCATGGCGACATCCGCCGCGATGAACCCTTCGCTCCGCAACCGCCGCACCCGCCGCGTTACTGCGGACGCCGACAGCGGCACCGACTGCGCCAGCGTCTCTGCGGTCGCGAGCGAATCGCTCTGGAGCAGGTTGAGCAGCTGAATATCAAAGGCGTCGAGCTTGCTCATGTCCGGCGCGAACTCCCTCCGAGATGACGATTTTCGGCACGTAGCGCGTCACCATCGGCTGCAAAAGGCGTGTTGGTCAAGTATAACACTCACCGTGATCCACGACGGAGAGACTTGATGCGTAAGGAAGTGATGGCGGCGGTGATTCTGGCGGCAATGGCACCGGTGGCGATGGCGCAAAGCGACGCGCCGGCCCCGGCTGCGGCGCCCGCTTATGACACCGCTGCGGCCAAGGCTGCGGTGGCGACTCTGGCGGACGAGCTGGAGAAGAACTTCGTGTTTCCCGACACCGCCAAACGCTACGCCGCAGCCCTGCGCGCGAAGCTTGCGGCGGGCGGCTATGACGGCGCGGCCGACGGCTATGCGCTGGCCATGGCGGTCACCGCTGACCTTCAGGCGATCGCCCCTGACGGTCATCTCGCCATGTTTGCGCCCGGTGGCCCGCAGTCGCAGCGCGTCGGCCAGCCCTCGACCCAGCAAAAGATCGGCAATGCCCCGCTTCCACCCGCGCCGATGGAACAGGCGGGTATGATCGCGCCCGGCATCGCCTATGTTCGCTTCAACGGCTTTTTCGGCCAGCCCGAGACGCTCAAGGCGTTCACCGCCTTTCTCGACCAGTATGCCGGAGCCAAAACGCTGATCATCGATGCACGCACGCATCGCGGCGGCGGGCTGGACGAAATGGACGTCATGTTCCCGCGCATCTTCGACAAGGCGCAGGCGGTGATGGTGATGGATACCCGCGTGTCGTTCGCCGAAGGGGCGGGGGCGCTGCCGTTCCGCTCGCTGGTCAAGGTGGACGCGCCGGCAGAACTGGCCCGGGTGGAGCATCGTGTGACCCCGTCCAGCCCGGCAAGCCCGTGGGCGAAAACGAAGATCTATTACCTCACCTCGCCGCGCACCGCGTCCGCCGCCGAACATCTCGCATCGGTGTTCAAGGGGACGAAGCGGGCAACGCTGATCGGCGCGACCACGGCGGGGGCGGGCCATTATGGCGGCACTGCGCCGCTGGGCGGGGGCTATTCAGCGTTCATCCCGGTCGGGCGCAGCTATTTCCCAGGCGGCGATGGCTGGGAGCAGGTCGGGATCAAGCCCGATGTCGCGGTCGCCCCCGAGCGTGCGCTGTATGAGGCGCTGGTGCGGGAGGGCGTCTCCACCGCGGAAGCCGAAAAACTCTCCGCATCGCACATGCCCACCGGGCCGATGGAGCGCCGCCAGCCCGGCAAGCGCTGAATGGCCGGGGCGGCGGCGCTATCCACAGCGCGTGTGCGCCGCCCCCTTGCACCCCCCGGCACAGCCGCTAAACGCGCCCGTTCACCATGTATGGAGCGGGATATGAGCGACTCGATTTCGGCCGAGCAGCTGCGCCTTCTGATCGAGCGGATCGAGCGGCTGGAAGAAGAAAAAAAGGGCATCAGCGACGACATCAAGGACGTCTATGGTGAGGCCAAGGCGACCGGGTTCGACGCCAAGATCATGCGCACGATCATCCGCCTGCGGAAGATGGAGAAGCACCAGCTCGACGAGCAGGACGCGCTGCTCGAAGTCTACCGTGCCGCGCTGGGGATGCAGTAAGCGCGCTACGCCATCTTCTCGTCGTCCCGGGCTTGACCCGGGACAGGGCTTCTTCTTCCTCCGCCGAAGAAAGGCAGCCCGGCCCCGGGTCAAGCCCGGGGCGACGGTGGTGGCGGGCGGGGCATTGCCGCCCCACACCCCGCCGCCCTAACATGCGGCCTCACTCCAGGAGGCCCGCATGATTCTCACGACCACCAGCACCGTCGATGGCCACAGCGCCACCCGTTATCACGGCATCGTCACCGCCGAGGTGATCATCGGCGCCAACATCTTCCGCGATCTGTTTGCCGGCATCCGCGACATCGTCGGCGGTCGATCGGGCAGCTATGAGCGCCCACTCAAGGACGCGCGCAAGACCGCGCTCGACGAACTGCGCGACGAGGCGCGGGCATTGGGAGCGAACGGCGTGATCGGCATCGACTTCGACTATGAGGTGATCGGCAAGAACGGATCGATGCTGATGGTCTCCGCCTCCGGCACTGCGGTGACGCTCAGCGGGGTGTAACTGGCGCGTCCCTTGTTATCGTCACCCCGGCCTTGTGCCGGGGTCCACCGGGAGGCAAGCGCGATGCGAAAGGCTCGAGCGCCGGACGCGAGGCATAGTGGACCCCGGCACAAGGCCGGGGTGACGAGGACTAGTCGTAGCGAAAACCGCCGTTGCGCCTCAGCCCGCCCTTGCCCTAGAGACGCCCGCACCAGATTCCAGAAGAGCGATCCATGGCAGGCCATTCCAAATTCAAGAACATCATGCACCGCAAGGGCGCGCAGGATAAGAAGCGCTCGGGCATGTTCAGCAAGCTCAGCCGCGAAATCACCGTCGCGGCCAAGATGGGCCTGCCCGATCCGGACATGAACCCGCGCCTGCGCGCTGCGGTCAACGCCGCCAAGGCGCAGTCTATGCCCAAGGACAATATCCAGCGCGCGATCGACAAGGCGAGCAAGGGCGACGGCGAGAATTACGAGGAAATCCGCTATGAGGGCTTCGGCCCCGGCGGCGTCAGCCTGATCATCGAGGCACTGTCCGACAACCGCAACCGCACCGCCACCAACGTACGCACCGCGGTGTCCAAGAATGGCGGCAATCTCGGCGCGTCCGGATCGGTCAGCCACGCGTTCGACCGCGTCGGCCTGATCACCTATCCCGCCAGCGTCGGGGATGCCGAGAAGGTGTTCGAGGCCGCACTTGAGGCGGGCGCGGAGGACGTGACGTCGAGCGAAGACGGCCACGAGATCTGGACCGCCAACGCCGACCTGCACGAAGTGGCCAAGGCGCTCGAACCCGTACTGGGCGAGGCCGAGGGCGCGAAGCTCGCGTGGAAGCCGCAGACGATGGTCGAGGTCGACGAAGCCGATGCGGCGACGTTGTTCAAGCTGATCGACGCACTCGACGACGATGACGACGTCCAGACCGTCTGGGGCAATTACGAAGTGTCCGACGCGGTGATGGCGAAGCTGGGCTGATCTTTCACTCCTCCTCTGAGCTTGTCTCAGGGGAGGAGCCGCAGTCACGCCGCCCGGTCGTCGGCGGCATCCATCCCCAGTAGCGCGCGGATGCGCCAGGCGTCGGCTGCCCAGTTGGTCCCTTGCGAAAACGGCATCGACGCCAGCCGCGGCGCGTCGTCCAGCAGGGGAAACAATTCGCGCTCCTCCCGGTCGAGCCGGTCCACCAGTTCCGCCGTGCGCAGCCGAACCGCGACCGCATAGGCGCGCCAGTCGCGCACCACCACATCGGGCGGAAAGCGTTTGGTGTGCGCCGCAAACCGCTCGTAATCGGCCGTCGTGGACTGGCAGAAGCGCTCGGCGACGGCGCGCGCGGCGGGGTCGGCATGCAGCCGCAGCCGCGGATAGACCATCCGGTCCTTCAGCGTCAGCGTGCGCAGCAGCGTCCGGCTGAACCGCCACCGCGCATCGTTCAATTCCTCCACGCCGGGCGGGTCGAGCCGGCGGGCAATCGCCGCCATTTCGGCGGTGCACTCCCGCAGGCGGCGATGCTCGGCAAAAAACTGGTCGAGATTGGACACGGTGGAACCCGCTTTCATGCTCCGGAACGACAGGGCGGCAACGCAACGATGCCGGGACAGGCTGGCGCACCGTCCACTTGTCTTTTAGGGCGCGGGAATGGTTAGAGGTCAGACAACCAGTAGAAATACGTTACGGCACCCGCCGCGCCGGGCGGTGCGATGACCGCGTCACGCCTGATCCTCGGTCTCGACCCCGGCCTCGGCACCACCGGCTGGGGGCTGATCCGCGCCGAGGGCAACCGCCTTAGCCATATCGCCAATGGCCAGCTCAAGACCGACGCAAAGGCGCCGCTCCCGCGCCGGCTGGCGCATCTCGACGCGATGCTCGCCGCTCTGGTCGCCGATCATGCCCCCGATGGGGCGGCGGTCGAGGAGGTGTTCGTCAACTCCAACCCGCAATCGACGCTGAAGCTCGCCCATGCCCGCGGCGTCGCGATCTGCGCGGTCGCGCGCGCGGGGCTTGAGGTCGGAGAATATGCGCCGCGACTGGTCAAGAAGGCGGTGGTTGGTACTGGCACTGCGGAAAAGGCGCAGGTTCATGCGATGGTCGCCCGCCTGCTGCCCGGCGCAAAGATCGCCGGGGCCGACGCCGCCGACGCCCTGGCGGTCGCGATCTGCCACGCGCACCATTTGGCAACGGCGCGCCGGATTCCCTGATCGCTCGCCGCCCGGCTATCGATCCGCAGCTTTACTCGAAGGTGGCACCGGCATCATCGCCAACGCCCCGGCGCAACGCCCATGCGCCGCGCACGCCGTTGATCAGGACGATCAGCAGAACGGTGTTGATGATGAGCCCCGGGATGCTCAAGGCGAGCAGCTTGCCCAGCACTTCCAGGCCCAGCCACGCCACCGTCACGCTGCCCCAGAACGCGCCCTTGCCGCTGCGCAGCCGCAATCCGGTGACGACGAACAGTCCGATCGCAACCAGCGCAATGACGCCCATCGCCCCGCGCGCGACCATGTCCGACGTCATCCCGCCAAGGAAAAACGCGCTGATCGCGGTCAATATGGCGGCGATGAAACAGGCATAGGCCCCGTTGCCCGTCGCCCCCAACGCTCCGTCCTCGGTCGTCAGATCGACATTCCAGAACGCCATGATGTGATTTCCCCCAGATAGTTCCCCGGGCCAGCCTAGCGATTGGCTTCGCGCGTGCAACGCCGCTTTTGCGCTTTGCTAGAGCCTCCCGTTCCGCTTATGTCCCAACCATGATCGCGCATCTCAACGGGCACCTCGCCGCCACCGGCATCGACCATGCGGTGATCGACGTGAACGGCGTCGGCTATCTGGTCGGGGCATCGGCCCGCACGCTTGCGGCTCTGGGCGCACTCGGTGAGTTCGTCACCGTGCATACCGAAATGCTGGTCAGCGAAGATTCGATCCGCCTGATGGGCTTTGCCAGCGCCGAGGAGCGCGACTGGTTCCGCCTGCTCACCGGCGTGCAGGGGGTGGGGGCCAAGGTCGCGCTGGCGATCCTCTCGATCCTTTCCCCCGCCGAAGTCCAGACGGCCATCGCCCGCGCCGACGCAGCGATGGTCGCCCGCGCCAATGGCGTCGGCCCGAAACTGGCCCAGCGCATCGTCAACGAGCTCAAGGACAAGGCCGGCGGCATCGCGATCGGCGCGGGCGGGGCGGGGCTGGCGGCTCCGGTTGGCAGCGCGGCCAATGACGCAGTGTCGGCGCTGCTCAACCTCGGCTTCAAACCCGCCGAAGCCAGCAACGCGGTGAACGCGGCGAGCGATGAACTGGGGGCCGGGGCGACACTCGACGCGCTGGTGCGGCTGGCGCTGCGGAAGGCGGCGAAGTGAAGTGGGTCATCTATCTGATTGCGCTGCTGATGAGCAGCAATGCGCTCGCGTGCACGGACGGCTCGTCGACTCGCTATTACTTTTTCGGCGTGCGACCCGAGGGGGTGGAGGTCGCGCGGTTGCTGCCGGTCGAGATCGTTCGCATCGACGGGCAAATCGTTCACGCGCGAGCGGATGAGCGCTTTGCCAAAGCACTTGGTGGGCGCGACATCCAGATTGAGCTACCATATGAAGCTGGTGGCGATAACTGCATCGACTACGGTATCCGCGATGGTAGGGCGTTCATTGTTTTTGTCCGCGTTTTCACCCGCTCCCCGGGTGAGATCGTTGTCGTCGCGCGCCCCGTCAGGGGTAGGGTTTATCCAAAAGGTCTAAGCGCCGCTGAACTCGATAAGTACATTGTCGATCCGGAAATGAAGGCGCTGGCGGAGCGGGGCCGGGAAAATCGCTGAGTAATCTCGCGACACCCTCCACTCCGTCATGCTGAACTTGTTTCAGCATCCACTGCTCCCCGCAGCGAGTGACCAGAGGCTCTATCTGCAACAGGCAATTCACGCCCCCTCGGCGGCGAAATCTCGAAACCGCCGCCTGCCGCATGGTGGATGCTGAAACAAGTTCAGCATGACGGGTGTGATGTAAAGATAGCGCTACCAGAATCCTGTTGCGCTCGGATTTGATAGCGCTACCATTACTCCTCCGGACATCAATCCGGACATGCAGGCCCGCAAACGGGCCGCGAGGAGGAGAGAGAGGATGCGGTCCCTTACACGTCGGGAAACCCTTGCCCTTGCCGGTGCGCTGGGCGTTTCAGCATGTAGCGGGGGAGGGCCGGGGAGCGGCACCATTTCCACCCCGTCACCGACTCCGACACCGGCGCCTCCGGTCACTCCGAGCCCGACGCCAACACCCACCCCCACGCCGACCCCGACCAGCACGCTCAAGGCGGCAGCTGCGGCGAAGCGGATGCGGTTCGGATCGACTTTTGCCTGGGCCTCACCCGGCGCGGATGCCGGGTCGTTCAACAACCCGGCTTACGCCGCTTTGCTCGAACGCGACTGCCAGTTGCTGGTCCCCGAAAACGAGATGAAGTGGGAATATCAGTCGAGCGCCGAGAATGTGTACAACTGGACGCGCGCCGATCAGATGCTGGCCTATGCCGAGTCAAAGGGCATGGAGATGCGCGGCCATTGCTTCCTATGGTACATTCAGGAGCGGTTTCCCGCATGGCTGCGCAGCTATGATATGGGGGTAAATCCCCGTGCCACGGCGGAGCGGCTGGTGCGCACGCATGTCGAGAGCACCGCGCGCCATTTCGGCAACCGCATCAAGAGCTGGGACGTGATCAACGAGGCGATCGATCCCGCCACCGGCAACGTCCGCACCAACATTCTCCACACCGCAGTTGGTGGCGACAACTCGATCCTCGACCTCGCCTTCCGCACAGCGCGGGCCGAGCTGCCGACGGCGGAGCTGGTCTATAACGACTATATGGACTGGGGCTCGACCACGCACCGCAACGGCGTGCTCAACCTGCTGCGCGGCTTTCGCGACCGCAACGTGCCGATCGATGCGCTGGGCATCCAGTCGCATATCGGCTTTTACTCCAGCGGCACCGCGCAGGACATCGCCAACGCCCAGATCCCGGCGATGCGCTCCTTCCTCGATGCGGTCGTGGCATTGGGGTACAAGCTGATCATCACCGAATTCGACGTCAGCGACCGCAACCGCACCGGCACGGTGGCCCAGCGCGACGAGGATGTCGCGGTATACGGCCGCGCCTGGCTCGACCTGTTGTTCAGCTATCCGCAGCTCAAGGACGTGCTCGTCTGGGGCATGAACGACAAATATAGCTGGCTGCAGAATTTCGGCACCCCGCGCCCCGACGGCCAGCCGCTGCGCCCGCTCCCCTACGACGCCAACGCCCAGCCCAAGCGGTTCTACACCGCGATCGGCGACGCGTTTGCGGCGACGACCGCGCGTCCTGCACCGACCTGACGGGGAGGGGGATTGGCTTGCCGCAAGCGAACGGATAAGGAACGTTCGTGGCGAGCCAATTCCTCCGATCCGACCGGTCTGGTGATGTTGCGTCTGCGCACGTCGCGGTTGGAGGATGGCGCTCTGCGGTAATCCTGTCGGTTCGAATGGTCGGCATGCTCATTGCCGTGGGGTTCGCATCCCCCGTCCTGGCCTGCCCTGCGCCGGACTTTGAGGATTTCGTCTTTCTGAAAGATCCTCCTCGCGCTGTTCCCCCAGGAATGCGGCTGATCCGGGTACGCGTGATCGACCCTTCGCAACTGGATGTCCGCGGATTGAAGCCGGCGTGGGTGGTGGCACGGGCCAAGTCGACCAAACGCACAATCCGACTGAGAGTTATTCCCCAAGGGGGCTTCAACACTTGTGGGCGGTGGGGCTATGTTGACGGACCCGCCTACGTCGTTGGAAAAGTCGATCGTCGCCCTAACGGTAGGCACGTGATTGTGGCGATGCTGCAGCGTCCCGTTCATTGGACACAATCCCGATGACTGACCCCGACCGCATCCTCACCGCCTCCCGCCGCCCCGAGGACGTCGACGCGGCGCTGCGCCCCAAGTCGCTCGACGAGTTCGTCGGCCAGCGCGCCGCGCGCGATAACCTGCGCGTGTTCATCGACGCCGCCCGCCAGCGTGGCGATGCGCTCGATCATGTGCTGTTCTTTGGCCCGCCGGGCCTTGGCAAGACCACGCTGGCGCAGATTATCGCCAAGGAAATGGGCGTCGGCTTCCGCGCCACCTCCGGCCCGGTGATCGCCAAGTCGGGCGATCTTGCCGCGCTGCTCACCAATCTCGAGGATGGCGATGTTCTGTTCATCGACGAGATTCACCGCCTCGCCCCCGCGGTCGAGGAGGTGCTGTATCCCGCGATGGAGGACCGCGCGCTCGATCTGATGATCGGGGAGGGGCCGTCGGCGCGCAGCGTGCGGATCGATCTGCCGCGCTTCACTCTGGTCGGCGCGACCACGCGGCAGGGGCTGCTGACGACGCCGCTGCGCGACCGTTTCGGCATCCCTGTGCGGCTGCAATTCTACACGGTCGATGAGCTGACCCGCGTCGTCACCCGCGCCGCCGGCCTGCTCGACCTCGGCATCGCCGAGGATGGCGCGGCGGAGATTGCGCGCCGTTCGCGCGGCACCCCGCGTATCGCCGGTCGCCTGCTGCGCCGGGTGCGCGACTTCGCCAATGTCGCGGGGGAGACGGTGGTCCACGCGCGCGCCGCCGATGCCGCGCTCAGCCGGCTTGAGGTCGATGCGCTCGGCCTCGACGCGATGGACCGGCGGTACCTCACCATGATCGCCGACATCTATCGCGGTGGTCCGGTCGGCGTGGAGACGCTCGCCGCGGGCCTGTCCGAACCGCGCGACACGGTCGAGGAGGTGATCGAGCCTTACCTCATCCAGATCGGCCTGATCGCCCGCACCGCGCGCGGCCGCTGCCTCAACGCGGCGGGATGGAAGCATCTTGGCCTTAATCCACCCGCCGGATCGCAGGACGGGCTGTTCGACGGAAAGTAGCGCGATGCAAAAACGCTCCCCGGACCGGGTCCGGAGAGCGTGGTTGCGTTCGACGAGGCTCCGATCAGAACTTGGTGCGCAGCGTCAGACCATAGGTGCGCGGCTCGGCAAGGAAGGACGAGAATAGCGAGTTGGCGGTCGCATAGGCCGGCGCGCCAAAGCTCTGCACCTGCGACAGGCTGCCCGCCCCCTGGAACGGGGTCGAGAACGCGACCTGCTGATAATCGGTATCGAGCAGGTTCTGCGCCCATAATTCGACCGCCCAGCGCTGATCCGGGCCGCGAATGCCGATGCGCCCGTTGACCAGCACATGGCCGTCCTGCGCCTTTTCCGCGAACAGGTCGGACCCGGTGTTATAGTCGCTGGTCATGCGGCTATCGACATAGAAGATCGCGGACAGGCCGGTGCTGTTGATCTCCGGCGTCCAGCTTAGCGAGCTGGTGATCGTATGGCGCGGCGCGTTCGAAATGGCGCTGCCGGGCAGCAGGAACAGCGCATTGTTGAGCGGCTCACCCGTGGCGCTGCCGACCAGGTCGTTGGCATATTTCGCATCGGTCAGCGTGTAGCCAAGGTTCAGCGTCAGGTCGGCGGTTGGGTACACGCCCGCCTCGATCTCGAACCCTTGCGTGATCACGCCGGCCTGAACGTCGCCGGTGCACGCCCCGGTCGCCGCGCTCAGGTCGCGGTCGGCGCCGTTCAGTCCGACGCTGCACGACCCGATATTCTGGACGATGTAGCTGCTGCCGTTGAACGTGTTGAGCTGGAAATTCTTGAACTCCGACCGGTAGACGGCGACGTTCGCGGTCAGCTTGCGCGAGGTGTATTTGATGCCGAATTCATACGCCTGCACCGTTTCGGGATCGAAGCGCAGATTGCGCGCCATCGCCGATGTCGGAGTGCTGAACACGGTCGTGCTCAGGTCCGAGCGGTCGAGGTTGAACCCGCCCGCCTTATAGCCGCGCGAATAGCTGCCATAGACCAGCAGGTCGCGGGTCGGCTTCCACGACAGGACGGTGGTGCCGGTAAACTGCCCCTCGCTGATCCGGTCGCTGATCGGCAGGCCGGTGATCGCGGAGGACGAGTTGCCGGTGCAGCTCAACGTGATGATCCCGCCGACCAGCGACTGCAGCGCCGGATTGGCCAATAACGGGCCGAGCGCCGCCTGCTGCGCCGGGCAGACGGTGTTGTTGTTGGTGAATTGCGCCTCCAGCGTCTTGACCTCATGCGTATAGCGCAGGCCGCCGGTGATGCTGAGCGTGTCGGTGATCTTGAAGATATTGTGGGTGAACAGCGCCCAGTTGCTGCTGGTCTGGTCATAGATGTCGCGCACGCTGCCGACATTGTTGATCGTGCTGAGCCGATCGATGCCGGCAATCACCTGTGGGCCGACCGCGGGGGTCAGCGCCGCGCGGCCGGTCGGGCTGAGGCAGCCGGTCGCGGATGCGCTCTGCAGCACCGGGTTGGGGTTGATCGTCGCGACCATGCGGCACGCGGCAAAGGCGCCGTACTGGCTGCCGAATTTGAGGTTGTCGGAGACCCTGAGCTTTTCGTCAGCGAGATAGCCGCCGATCAGCCAGTCGAAACGGTTGCCGAAGGCCGATCCGCTCAGCCGCGTTTCCTGCGTGAACGTACGGAACTTGCGGAACGCGTTGCCGTCATCTGGGCGGTACCCGATGTCGACATTGCCATAATCGATGTCGGCCGCGCCGCCGGCTTCATATTTGCGATAGGCGGTCAGCGAGATCAGCTGCGCCGCGCCGACATTCCATCCGATGCGCGCCGACACGCCATAATCGGTGGTCAGGTTCGAATAGGCACGCCCGCGCGTGTTGGCGATGCGCCGGTTATACGGGTCGCCCAGATGCGGGAACACCGCGCCGAGGTTGGTGAGGATCGGCATAATGCGGTTCTGTGCCGCGACCGCGTAATCGCCCGCTACGCCCGGCGTCGGGTCGGTCTTTTCACGCGTATCGATCAGCACCGCGCCACAGCATTTCTCGTCGCGGCGCGTGTAATCGCCGATCAGGCGGATCGAGAAATCGGCGTTGGGCTTCCAGAACAGCTGGCTGCGAACGAACACGCGGTTGCGGTCGTTATAGTCGGTGTCGTTGACGACATCGTGATAAAAGCCGGTGCGCTTGGCGAACACGCCATCGACGCGGAACGCCAGCGTGTCGGCAATGATCGGGCCGGTAACGGCGCCGGCAACGCGCACGGCGTCATAATTGCCATAGCTGGCCTCGGCATAGCCGCCGAACGTGAACTCGGGATATTTGGTGTAGATGCTGATCGCGCCGGCCGACGAATTGCGGCCCGACAGCGTGCCCTGAGGCCCGCGCAGCACCTCGATCCGCTCGACCTGGCCCAGATCGTTCAGGCCCGATCCGGTGCGGTTGCGGTACACGCCGTCGATGAACACGACGACCGAGCTTTCCAGGCCGGGATTGTCGCCGACCGTGCCGATGCCGCGCAGACGCGCGGTGGCATTGGCCTCCGACCCGGTCGATGCGACCAGCAGCGACGGGGCGATCTGCGCCATCTGGCGGATGTCGGTCGCGCCCGAATTTTCGAGTGCGGCGGTGCTGTAGGCGCTGACCGCGATCGGCACGCTCGACAGGCGCTGCGAACGGCGCGTCGCGGTGATCACGATGTCGGCGGTATTCTCCGCCGGCGCCTGCTCGGCGGACGGTGCCTCGGCCGGAGCGGGCTCGACGCCCCGCAGGGCCTGTGCCCCGGCCGGACTGACCGACCCGACACACGCAGCGGCAGTCAACAGATAGGCCCGCACGCGCATTCAGCTTCTCCCGAATAGTACTGAAGCCATTATAGCGGGGGAGATGCGGGGGCCGGTCGCGGCTACCCAAATCCTATGTGCGCGGATTAAAGCATTGTGAAATGGCGGTTGTGCAGTGCAGCGCGAAATTCCGCCGCGCGACTGGCGGTCGGAAGGTTCGATCGCGTTGGGTGGGAAGCGGCTAAGTAAAGATACTTAGCCGCTGAGTCCTCAGATCAGCTGAATATTTCGGGTGCGTCATAATCCGGCGTACCTTCGCCCAATCGCGGGTCAAAGCCGTAGCTGTTCTCACCATGCGTGCCGGGCCAGAAACCGAAGATCAGAGTCATGATGAAGCCGAGATATGGGATGATCGTCAGCAGAAACAGCCACCCGCTCTTGTCGCTGTCATGCAGCCGCCGCACCGTCACCGCGATGCTTGGGAGGAGGCATGCGAGGATCCAGAGCGCCATCGGGATGATCGTCAGAGAAATGGACGTGTCGGCAGGGTCATCGAGCTCGGCGGCCGCGCTGAATACGCCGCCGGCAAAGGCCAGCACCATTAGCACGGCGTAGAAAATGATGATGAACAGCCAGAATTCGGTCCGCGTCGATCGCCCGCTGAAGTCGACATAGTGCCGCCACGGCCGCAAAATCTTGTCCATACCAATCGTCCCCCCTGGTTTCAGGGGCCAATCCTATCCGATTGAACGCGGCTGGCAATCAGGCGGCGACCGTCCCGATCGCGCGCCCGACGCGCGCGCGCATCTCGATCACGGCGCTCAGCCGCGCGGCGAGCAACGCGGTGCCGCTGACCTTGCGCTGGACGAACAGCAGTTCGGATCGCGGCAGGTGCCAGCTCGATCGGTCGGCGGCGATGTCGCCGACGTCGCGGCGGATCGATTGCAAGAAGGCGCGGTCGGCAAAGTCGAACACCGGCCCGCGTTCCAGTTCGGTCAGGATCGCATCGATCATCGACGCGATCAGCGCTGGATGCCGCTCGCGCGCGCGCTGTCCCATGAAGCCGGAGTCCACCGCCGCCTGTTCGGTCCGCGCGCGGTCGCCCGACAATGCCGCGCCGAGCAGCAGGCCATAGCCCTCCACCAGCTCGGGCGAGACACGACGCGCCGCGCCGAAATCGAGCAGGACGATGCGGCCGGTTTCGGGCTGGTAACGGTAATTGGCAAAATTGGGATCGGTCTGCATCACGCCAAAGCGGAACAGCTCGTCCAGCACGAGATCGATCAGCAGCGCGGCGACGCGGTTGCGCTCGTCGGGCGGGGCGGTCTCGACCGTTTCGATCGGGCGACCGGCGACGAAGTCCATCGCCAGGATATGGTCGGTGGTCAGCGCCGGATCGCCGCGCGGGACGATGAATTCGGGGCGGTCGGCGAGCATGTCGCCATACAGCGCCATCATCCCGGCCTCGCGCTGGTAATCGGCTTCCTCGTGCAACTGCGCCTTGGCATCCTCCAGCAGCGGGGCGATGTCGATGCTGTCGGGCAGCAGGCGCGACAGGCGCAGCAGGGTCGCGACATTGTCGACATCGGCATCGATGCTGTCGGCGACGCCGGGATACTGGACCTTGATCGCCAGCATCCGCCCGTCATGCGTTTCGGCGCGATGCACCTGACCGATCGACGCGGCGGCGATCGGCGTCGCCTCGAACCGTCGGAACCGGCGGCGCCAGTCGGGTCCCCATTCGGCCTTCAGTCGCTGGTCAAGCTGGGCAGGGGGCATATGCTGCGCACGATCGCGCAACCGGGCGAGGATCGTGCCCAGTTCGGGCGGCAACAGGTCGCCGCTGTCGAGCGACAGCATCTGCCCCAGCTTCATCGCCGCGCCGCGCAGATTGGCGAGCTGCGCGGTCAGTTTCTCGGCATTGGCGGGGGTGAGCATCAGGTCGGACAAAGCTGGGCGCTCGCCCGCCGCGATCTTTTTGACCCCGTCGCGCGCGACATTGGCGGCGACGCCAGCGGTCAGCCGCGCAAAGCCGCCCAGCCGGGCCAATCGCCCGCGCGGTACGCGTCGGCCGGGGCCGGACTTCAACCCATCATCGCTCATGTTTGGTAGATCGGGACTCGGACGGGCCGGAGCGACCTGTACCTTGGACCATGCGCGCCGGACGCGAGGGTCAGTATCCCGCCTCGATCGCCATGCGGATCGCGTCGGCGCCAGTGCGGCACCCCAGCACGTCGAACATCGCCGCGCGGTGCATCTTCACCGTGCGTTCGGTGATGCCCAGCTCATGCGCGATCTGCTTGTTCAGCCGTCCCGCCGCCATGCCGAGCAGCACCGCCTTTTGCCGCGCCGACAGCATGTCGACGCGCGTGCGCGCTGAAGTCTGCGGCGCTGCGACCGGGGCGGGGGTGCGCACTTCGACCTGCGAACCGAGGAAATAGCGCAGCTCGCCGCGATCGTCGAAGATCGGCGCGACCATCACCGCGTTGCGGAACGGGGTACCGTCCTTCTTGTAGTTGAGGATCTCGACCAGCACCGTCCGCCGCGCCGCCACCGCCTTGCGGATTTCGTCGGTCAGCTCGGGTTCGGTCCCCGGCCCGGCGAGGAAACGGCAGTTGTTGCCGATGATCTCCTCGCGCGAATAGCCGGTCAGCGCGACGAACGCGTCGTTGCATTCGATGATCGGCGTATCGGGCCGGTGCGGATCGCTGATGACAGCGGCAACCGCGCTTCCGGCGATCATCTCGGACGGTGACATGCTGGCGTCATGCCAGCTTGGTGGGCGCAGCGCAAACCTGCACCTCCGGCCATGTTGTGCGCGCGGTTAACCGGGAGGATTGTGGAACCTGACCAAGGAGGCGTCGATGAACTATTATGCACCGCGTGAGGACAATTCCGGCGCGTCGCCTCATGTCAGCGAGGAAGAGGCGCGTGAAGCCGTCCGCACGCTGCTGCGCTGGGCCGGCGACGATCCCGATCGCGAAGGGCTGCGCGACACCCCCGATCGCGTCGCGCGCGCCTATCGCGAATATTTCGAGGGGTATGAGCAGGATCCCGCCGCGATGCTCGCCCGCACCTTCGGCGACAGCGGCGGCTATGACGAGATGGTGGTGCTGAAGGATATTCCCTTCAACTCGCACTGCGAACACCATATGGCCCCGATCATCGGCAAGGCGGCGGTTGCCTATCTCCCGCGTGAGCGCATCGTCGGCATCTCGAAGCTCGCCCGCGTCGTCCACGCCTTCGCCCATCGCCTGCAGGTGCAGGAGCGGCTGACCGTCCAGATCGCGCAGTGCATCATGGACACGCTCAACCCCCATGGCGTCGCCGTGGTGATCGAGGCGCAGCATGGCTGCATGACGTGCCGTGGCGTCCGCACGCCGGGCGTCGGAATGGTCACCAGCAAGCTGCTCGGTTGCTTCCTTGAGGACCGCTCGAGCCGGGCGGAGCTGCTGGCGCTGCTCGGCTATCGATGAGCAGTTCGGTTGCGATTGTCGGGGCTGGCGTCAGCGGGCTGTCCTGCGCGCGCGCGCTGCGCGATCAGGGGCATCATGTCACCCTGTTCGACAAGGCGCGCCGCCCCGGTGGCCGCGCCTCGACCCGTGAGCAGGCTGTCGGCGATCGCCTGTACGCGTTCGACTTCGGCGCGCAGTATTTCACCGCGCGGCATCCTGACTTCGTTGATCAGGCCAATGGCTGGGCGGAGCGGGGCATTGCCGCGCGCTGGCAGGCGGCGGGCGACGATGCCTGGGTCGGCGTGCCCGCGATGGCGACGATCGTGCGCGACCTCGCCGATGGAATGGGGGTGCGCTGGTCGAGCCACGTCCAGTCGATCGTCCGCCGCGCAGGCAGCTGGTCGCTGACCCTGACCGAAGGGGCGGCGGGGCCGTTCGATGCGCTGGTGCTCGCGATGCCGGCCGAACAGGTCGCCGCGCTCGCCGGTGCGCAGGACTTCACGCTCGCCCGCCGCGCGGTCATGTCGCCCTCGCGGCCATGCTGGGCGGTGATGCTGGCGTTCGACGCGCCGCTGCCGGTTGATGCAGATGTATTGCGCGATATCGGCCCGATTGCCTGGGCCGCGCGCGATTCCGCCAAACCCGGCCGCCACGGCGGAGAATCATGGGTGCTGCACGCCGCCAGCGACTGGTCGATCGCGCACCTCGATCTCCCCAATGAGGAGGTGGCCGACCAGCTGACCGCCGCCTTCCTCGCCGCGATCGGCTTGGTGGCACAGCCTGCCGCGACCCGCGCGCACCGTTGGCGCTATGCCCTGTCGAGTCCGGGCAGCGACGGCGCCTATTGGAACCCCGGGCTTCAACTCGGCGCGTGCGGTGACTGGCTGCTTGCCCCCCGCCTCGAATGCGCGTGGCTGTCCGGCCGGATGCTCGCCGAGCGGATCGCGGACAGCGTAGAGGACAGCCCGCGCGCGGCCAGCACCGGCTGACCACGCGCGGGCCGTCATCGATCTTACAACCCGTCGACTGCCTTGCTGACGAGGATGTTCACCGCCACGCGACGGTTCTGCGCCTTGCCTTCCTCGGTCATGTTATCCGCCAGCGGATCCGCCTCGGCCATGCCGGTCGGGGTCAGCATGCGATACGGCTTCCATCCGCACGCCTGCTGCAGATGGTTGACCACCCGGCTCGCACGCTTCTCGCTGAGTTCCTGATTGAGCTCCTCGCTGCCGGTCGCATCGGTATAGCCGACGACCAGCAACAGCGCGTTCTCCATCGACCCGGCCTGGCTCGCCGCATTGCACAGCTCGGCCTTCGCCTGCGCGCTCAGCACCGCCTTGCCGGTGTCGAAGTTCACATTGGTCGTGCCCTTGACGTTATACTGGTCGATATCGCCGACCCGGCCCTTCAGCGCCTCGGTCGCCGCCGCCTGCTCGCCAAAGCGCTGGTCGGTGCCATTGCGGATCATCGACGCGGTCTTGAGGTCCTTGTTCTGCAGCTTGATCTGGCTCGCGACCAAGGTCCCGTTCCAGTCGCGCGTGCGGATCGTTACCGGCAGCCCGTTAAGCAGCGCATCGGCGCCCAGCTTCTCGCGGCTCAGCCCCAGGAACCCGCCGCTCGCCCGGATGTCGGTCGCGCCCGTCACCGCGATCAGCGTCGGCGTGCCATCGGCGGTGGTTACCTGGATCTGGTCGCCCTTGCGCGCCGAGATCATCCCCGAAACCTCCGGTCCCGCGGCCAGCTGCTCCAGCGGCGGCAGCGCGGTGCTCTGGATCGTCACATCGCTTTCGGGCTGCATCGCTGCCTCCTGCGCGGCAAGGCTCGCGGGTGCGGCGCTTGCAAACAGGGCGGTCAGGACAAGGATCTTGGGGGTGATGGAACGCATGAACATACTCCTGAAACTGGTCAGCCCATTGCGGGGCTGGGGGAGCAAAGCATGCGTAACGACCTTGGTTCCAGCGGGGTGCCCCCGAGTCCGGGCGATCGGTGCCGTTCGCGCGGCGGGCCGTGCAACCGGCGCCGGTCCCACAAACAAAACGGGGTGCATGTTGCCATGCACCCCGTGTCGTCTTGCTACGTCCGAACCGTTCAGAACTGGAGGCGGATCCCGGCGCGGCCGCCAGCACCGTCGATGCTGCGGATGCCGTTGCTGTCGCTGAACGAGCGGATGTAGTTGCCCTCGATGAAGCCGCTGATCCCCTGGCTCTGGGCGATCGTCACACCCAGCGTCGCTTCGCCATAATCGCGCAGGCGATCATTGGTGTAGCCAAGGCTGGTGGTGCCGCTGGTGAAGGTGACGCTGTCGCGGCCCTTGAACTCATGGACGTAATTGCCGCCCACATAGACCGCGGCTTCTGCACCGCCGCCGATGCCGAAGGCCCCGCCGATGCGGCCGCCGGCGCGTCCGCGCAGGCCGTCTTCATCATCGAAGCTGACGGTCGTGCCATTGAGCGACAGATCGTCGAAGTCGTTCTTCACATACGAGATGCTGGCCGCCGGCTCGACGAAGAAGCTGTCGCTGCCGAAACGGATGCCCGCCTCTGCCCGCGCGCCATAGACGCCGCCGTTGGTGTCAGCGCGGAACCCTGCGCCCGCCATGTTCGCCTTCGACCAGAAATAGTCGTACTTGCCGATCGCGTTGACGAAGATGTTGCCCGACGTGAAGCTGCCATAAACGCCACCGTTGATGACGTCGAAGCTCAGCCGGTCGGCCGACCCCGCGAAGTTCATCGACGAATTCGTGTAGCCGCCCGTGACGCCGAAGGCGAAGCCGCCACGCTCACCACTCGCACCGCTGACATCGAAGCCGATCTGACCGCCGAAATAATCCTGCTCATAGCCGGTGTCGGTCAGGCGCGACTGGCCAAAGGTGTTGAAGTTGCGGCTGCCGCCACGGGTTTCGACCGACCCATGCATCTGGGTCCAGAAGCGACCGGCGACATCGCCGCCGCCTTGCGTCCACAGTGCATCGCGGCGGGCGCGAAGCTGCCCCGACACGGTGTCGGCCGACTTCAGCCACAGGCTACGAACACCCTCGTTGAAGCTGAGCGTGCGGAAGGCGCTGTCGCTCGGTGCGCCGGTCAGCGAGTAGGTGCCGGTGGCGGCGTCGAAGACGACTTCGAGCCGGACGAAGCCCGCATCGAGCGAGCCGCCCGCCAGATCGAACGCATTGGCAGCCGATCCGGTCGCCGCGCGGACCAGCACGGTGCCCGAGTTCAGGACCGGCTGGCTTCCGGCCAGCTGGTTGAGCTGGATGGTCGTGGTGCCGCTGGCAACGCCGCCGATGATCAGCTGATCGGTCACCGGGGTCGCGCCGAGCGTGACGTCGAGGCCGAGCGTGCCGTTCGCGCCGGCATAGGTGCCGGGCAGGGTCAGCGTGTCGCCTGCGCGGCCATTGCGCAGATCGATGGTGCCGCTGTTGGTCATGCTTTCGAGACCGGTGAACGTCGGCGCGACGGTCGCGGTCGCTCCGGATCCGACCAGGATCAGCCCGCTGTTGACGAAGCTGTCGCTGCCCGCCCCGAAGTCTGGGTTGGCGCCGACGGTGAAGGTTCCGCTGTTGTTGATGCGGTCCGCACCTGCGGTCAGGACGATGTCGGACGACAGGTTGCCGCTGTTGTTGATCGTGATCGGCCCGCCGTTGGCGACGAGCGCGAAGCCATTGGCGTTATTGGCGATCGTTCCGGCGTTGTTGAGCGTGCTGGTGCCCACCGAATTCAGGACGATCGAGTTGCCCTGACTGGTGGCGAACGAGCCGCCGGCGCCGACATTGACGACGCTGTTGCCGCCGCTGGTGACGGTCAGCGCATCTGCGGTGGTGCCGAGCGCGCGCACTGCGCCATTGACCGTTGCGGTGGCGTTGCCGGTCGTCGCATTGACGACGACGGCGCGCGAGCCGTTGCCGGTGGTGGTCACGTTATTGACCGTGACGGCGACCGGGCCAGCCGTGCTCGACGCGTCGACACCGTTGGAGGTGACGCCAGCTGTGGTGATCGTTCCGCCGTTGGTGACGGTCACGCCGGTCGGGCCGGTGGCGAAGATGCCGCGGCTGTTCGCGCCCTGGGTCGAGATGTTCCCGGTGACATTGACCGTCGCGGAGCCGGTGCCGGCGATCGCGCGCACGCCATCCGATGTTGCGCCGACCGTGCTGACGCTGCCGCCATTGACCGTGGTGGTTGCGGTTGCGCGCGGGCCGAAGAACGCAACACCTGCCGGGACGAGCACACCATTTGCGTTGGCGCCGGTGGTGCTGATCGCGGTGAAGTTGATGTTGGCACCGGTGACGCCGCTGGCGACGATGCCATCAGCATTCGCACCCGTGGTAGTGATCGCGCCGCCATTGATCGTCGCGGTGCCTGCCGTGGTGACGGTGATGCCGTCAGCGTTGAGGCCGGTGGTGCCGATCGTTCCCGAGGTCACCGATACCGCGCCGGTGTTCGACACGGCACGGATCCCGAAGGCGTCGGTTCCGGCGGTGTTGATCGTGGTCGAGTTGACGGTGACCGTGCCGGTGCCGCCGGTCTGGGCAAGAATGCCGACCGCGCCGCCGCTAAAGCCGCCGCCGCCTACGCCGCTGGTGGTGATCGTACCCGAGGTGATGTTGAGATTGCCGAAATCGCTGTTGGCGTCGATGCCGATCGCGTTCTGGCCGCTGGTCGTGACGCTGCCCGAACGGATGGTGATCGCGCTGGTGTCGGTGCTGGCGCTGATCCCGTCGGCATTGGCGCCATTGGTGGTAATCGCGTTGGTGCTCGTCGTGATCGAGCCCTCCGACGAGCTGACGATCAGGCCGAAATTATTCGCGCCGTTGGTGACGATCCGGTCGAGCGTCACGGAAATCGGATCGGTGTTGTTTGACACGAGGGCACCGAAGCTGTCGCTGGTGATCAGCGTGTTCGTTCCACCTTCGATCGTAAAGGCATTGTCGCCGACCGCGAGCAGACCGAGATTGAGGCCGCCGGTGGTGTCGATGCGCACACCGTCCTGCAGCACGATGGTGAGGTCGGCGGGCGGGGCGATGTAGGTGACCCCGTTCGTATAGGGGTTGCCCGCTCGGGTGCAGACCACGGTTCCAGCGGTCGCCGGTGCGGCACCGCATTCTTCCTGAGCCAGCGCTGCGGACGGCAATGCCAGAAGCAAGGCAGATGCAGTTCCGGCGAGCGCCGAGGCCAGGGTGAAGCGTGCGCGCGTGCGTGGCGACTGGGAAATGTGGAGCATGGGCATATGGGGGAGAGCTTTCGATGACGCGTCGTCCGGACTGAACGATCGGCATAGCAACGCTGGCGACCCCGACACGGACCCACGGGCAGACGCAAGTTTATGTCTTGCGCCTGACATTTTCGATCGGTGTTGCCCAGTGGCCACAGTCCGGCTGCGAAACGATTTCCGCTTTGGATTGAACCATTTGCCTAGAAATCGAGGTTCGGTGATCTGCGTGCCATGGTGCCGACCCGCATCGCTCCAGCGGCATGACCGCCGATACCTGGAGGCGACGCGATCAACAAAAAAGCGCCGGAGTTTCCCCCGGCGCCTTCTTGTTCAACCTAAGCTGAGGGTCCCCCTCAAGCTGCCTTGGCGCGGCTCGCGCGCTTGCGCTCGTGCGGGTCGAGGAAGCGCTTGCGCAGGCGGATCGTCTTCGGCGTCACCTCGACCATCTCGTCATCGTCGATGTACGCGATGGCCTGCTCCAGCGTCATCTTCTTGGGCGGGGTCAGGCGGATTGCGTCGTCCTTGCCCGACGAACGGACGTTGGACAGCTGCTTGGCGCGCATCGGATTGACCTCAAGGTCGTCCGGCTTGGCGTTCTCGCCGATGATCATGCCTTCGTACAGCGCTTCGCCGTGACCGACGAACAGGATGCCGCGCTCTTCCAGCGTGTTGAGCGAATAGGCATTGGCCTCGCCCGAACCGTTGGAGATCAGCACGCCGTTCTTGCGGCCCTCGATCGTGCCCTTGTACGGGCCGTACTTCTCGAACAGTCGGTTCATGATGCCGGTGCCGCGCGTGTCCGACAGGAACTCGCCATGGTAACCGATCATGCCGCGGCTGGGTGCGCTGAAGGTGATGCGCGTCTTGCCACCGCCCGACGGACGCATGTCGGTCATCTCGGCCTTGCGGATGTTCATCTTGTCGACGACCGTGCCCGAATATTCCTCGTCCACGTCGATGATGACCGTTTCATACGGCTCCATCTTCTGGCCGTCTTCTTCCTGAAGCAGCACGCGCGGGCGGCTGATGCCGAGTTCGAAGCCTTCGCGGCGCATCGTTTCGATCAGGACGCCCAGCTGAAGCTCGCCACGGCCGGCGACTTCGAAGCTGTCCTTGTCGGCTGCTTCGGTCACCTTGATCGCGACGTTCGATTCGGCTTCGCGGAACAGGCGGTCGCGGATCATGCGGCTGGTCACCTTGGTGCCCTCACGCCCCGCCATCGGCGAATCGTTGACCGCAAAGCGCATCGACAGCGTCGGCGGATCGATCGGCTGTGCCTGGATCGGCACGCTGACCGAAATGTCGGCGATGGTGTTCGACACGGTCGCGACGGCAAGGCCGGCGAGCGAGATGATGTCGCCCGCCTGCGCTTCGTCGGTCGGCACGCGGTCGAGGCCGCGGAAGGTCATGATCTTCGACGCGCGGCCGGTCTCGATGATGTTGCCGTCCATGTCGAGCGCATGGATCGCCTGGTTCGCGCGCACCTTGCCGCTGGTCACGCGACCGGTCAGCACGCGGCCGAGGAAGTTGTCGCGGTCGAGCAGGGTGACGAGGAAGGTGAACGGCGCGTCGATGTCCAGCGCGGGTGGCGGGACATGGTCGACGATCTTCTGGAACAGCGGGGCGAGCGTGCCCTCACGCCGGTCGGGATCATCGCTGGCATAGCCGTTGCGGCCCGATGCGTAGAGGACCGGGAAGTCGAGCTGGTCGTCATTCGCGTCCAGGCTGACGAACAGGTCGAACACTTCGTCCAGCACTTCCTGAATACGCTGGTCGGGGCGGTCAACCTTGTTGACCACGACGATCGGACGCAGGCCCAGCGCGAGCGCCTTGCCGGTCACGAACTTGGTCTGCGGCATCGCGCCTTCCGACGAATCGACCAGCAGGACGACGCCGTCGACCATCGACAGGATGCGCTCCACCTCACCGCCGAAGTCGGCGTGGCCGGGCGTATCGACGATGTTGATGCGGATCGAGTTCGCCTCGGTTCCGTCGGGCGACCAGTCGACCGAGGTCGGCTTGGCCAGAATCGTGATTCCGCGCTCCTTTTCCAGGTCGTTGGAATCCATCGCACGCTCTTCAACGCGCTGGTTGTCGCGGAACGTGCCGGACTGACGGAAGAGCTGGTCGACGAGCGTGGTCTTGCCATGGTCGACGTGGGCGATGATCGCCACGTTGCGGAGATTCATACGAGTTCCTGGATATCGCAGAAGTGCGGTGCGGGCGCCCTTAGCGGAAATGTCGCACTGCGGGAAGACCTAAGCGGTCGCGGCGATCAACCGCTCTGCAGAGTCGGCGTCGACGGGCCGTGAATAGAGATAGCCCTGGGCAAAGGTGCATCCCATCTCGCGCAGCCGATTGCGCTGGCCGATGGTTTCGATGCCCTCGGCGACGACGGCCATATCCATGGTATTCGCCAGGTCGAGCACCGCCTGGACGATCCCGACGCCCTTGCGCCGGTCGACCGCGCTCATGCCGACGATGAACGACCGGTCCAGCTTGAGCGTGTTGAACGGATAGCGGTGAAGGTTGCCGAGCGAGGAATAGCCGGTCCCGAAGTCATCGAGACTGATCTTGACCCCGATATCCGCCAGATCGCGCATCACGCGGATTGCGCGTTCGGGCTGCGCGATGGCGATACTCTCGGTGATCTCAAGCGCAAGCGTTCCGGGCGCGATCCCACTCGTTGCGATTGCCGCCCGCACAATCTTTGCGAAGCCTGGCTGAGCGAATTGCCGTGGCGAGACGTTAACGCTCATCGTCAGCGATCGCCCGGGAAAGCGCCGGTTCCACCGCGACGCTGCCAGACACGCCTCGTTGAGTGCCCATTCGCCGATCGCGACGATCAGGCCGGTTTCCTCCGCCACCTCGATGAATTCGGCCGGCGACACGATCTCGCCGCGCTGGCGCTCCCACCGCAGCAGCGCTTCGAACCCGACCAGCGCATCGCTTCCCATGTCGACAATGGGCTGAAAGAACAGACGGAACTCACCGCGTTGCAGCGCGCGGCGTAGGCCATTTTCGATATGCAGGCGGTTGAGCGCGCGTGTGCGCAATGCGTCGTCGAACAGCGCGGCCTGGCCGCGGCCGCGCGCCTTGGCCGCGTACATGGCGGTGTCGGCGTTGCGCAGCAGTTCGATCGACGTCGTCGCTGGGCTGTTTGCCTCGGCGATACCGATGCTGGCGCCGCCGACCACTTCGGTGCCTTCAACTTCATGCGGCAGCGACGCAGCGTTCAGCAGCGCCGATGCGATGCGGAGCGGCAGGCCTGCGTCATCGAAATCGTCGAGCACGACGGTAAATTCATCCCCGCCCAGTCGCGCCAGCGTCCATTGGGCGCTGGCGCGCGAGTCGCCGAGCGCGGTTTCAAGCGCTTCGCGAAACCGATCCGCCGTCGTGCACAGGATCGCGTCGCCCGCATAATGGCCGACGCTGTCGTTGACATATTTGAACCCGTCCAGATCGATGAACAGTACCGCGATGCCCTGATCGGGATGCCGTTCGCGACGGCGCAGCGCCTGTTCGATGCGATCCATGAACAAGGCCCGATTGGGCAGGCCGGTCAGTGGATCGTGAAGCGCGTCGAAGATAAGCTTGGCGTTGAACCTGTCACGCTCGATCACGCGGCCCAACTGGGTGCCGATCTGGGCGGTCAGGTCGAGCAGCACGGGATCTGCGTCGCGATTGTCGCGAGCGAAAAACTCGATCACGGCCTCGATCCGGTTGCCGACCATCACCGGAAAGGCGAAGGCACAGTTCAGACCCGCCGTCCGCGCGACGTCACGCCGGGGGAAATTGGTGGCATTGCGCAGGTCGTACAACCAGTGCGGGCGCAGATCGGCGAGCACGCGGCCGGGCAGCCCCTCGCCCTTCGCGAAGCTATGGTTGAGTGAAAAGCCGATGAAGTCGGCAAGGTCTTCGGGTTCGGAGGAATACCAGATTCCGGCAGGCTCCATCGATTCGCCATCCGATGCGGTCAGATAGACGTTGCCGAAAGCCGATTCGGTGAATTCGCAGAGCTCGACCAGCGCAAAATCGAGCGCTTCACGCACTGCCGATGATTGATTGGCGACCGTGGCGATGCGTTGAAGCAAGCCGGCGCGCTGCTGCGCCAGATAGAGATCGCGCAGACCCTTCTCGGCAATCGTCTCTGCTTCATCGCGCGCGGCGCGTTCGCGCCGGAGCGCACGTTGAGCGCGCGCGAGTTCCTGCGCGAGATCGATCGCATCCGAAACGTCGAAACTGACGGGGTTCAGGACACCCATTTGACCGCGAGCTGACAGTCGTCGGCACCGTCATGCATGCACCGGCGATGCTCCACGGTGACGGTCTCGCCATAATGGGTGGCGCCCCCTTCGATGAACCCGTGCGCGAGTGCGCACAATTTGCGCGGCGAATTATAGCCGATCAGCAGTTCGCCGGCCTGTTCCTTGAACTGGAAATGCGGGCATCCGGCGCCTGAATAGAGCTTGCGCACCTCCGGGTGGATGATCCCGTTGACGCTGAGCAGGAAGTTTCGTGCATCGGGCTGATTGTCGAAGAAAGCGGGATATTTTACTGCCAGGCGCGGGATTGCCTGCGCGCCGAACCAGCGCAGAATGTCCGCCGGCGTCTTGCCCAGTGCACCCGATGCGGCATCGACCAACGCCATGATCTCGCTATCCGGATAGCTCCCCAGCGACGTGTACGCGCCGTCGAGGCCCGTGGCATCGAGCAGGTCGTCCCAGGTGCCATCGCCGAGTTGTTCGACGACCACCTGTTCGAGGATATTGAAAATCACGCCCTTCATGCCGCCCTCCGCCCGGCTGAACCATGGCGTGAAGCATGTAAAAAAAGGTCTAAAATCCGGGTGCGTAGGGATTCACTGGCAGTTCGAGTTACTCATTTTGGGATCTGCGGTCAGGATCCCGTTGCGGGCCGCGCCCATTTGTCGACGATATCGAAGCGCGCCGCGTTGAGCACCAGACGCCGCCCCGCAATCGAGAACTCGAGCAGCGCGTCGCCGCCGCTCGGGCAGCAATTGGGATCCTTGTCGCGCCACAGCTTGCTGGTCGCCGCCATCCCCTCGAAATCATAATCGACGCCCTTCCAGATGCCGAACCCCGTGGGCAGCTTTGCGGGCAGGGCGTCGCGCCAGCTTTCGAGCTCGATGTCCTGCCAGCTTTTGCTCGCCGCGTCCCATTTGAACAGCAGGTCGGCATTGCCATTACCGGTGCCCATCGTGCGGCCTGGCACCCAGATCATCCCGTCCTGCGTCATGCGTGGCGGCTCATAAACAACGCCGTCGAACGACCATCCGATCGCCTTTGCGGTGCCGTGTCCGCTTTCGGCCCACAGAACGATGCCCGCGCCGATGCCGTCGTCACCCGAAGCGCCGTCCATCATCTGCCAATGGACCGGCTGGCCGTCCTTGCGCCACAGGACGCCCGACGCGGTCACCCCGCACCCCCGGTCCAGCCATTTGGCCATGCACGTCTGGCTGCGCGCCGATGGCGTCTTTATCATCGTGCGCACGCCCTGCGCCTGCGCGAGCGCCTTGTCATACGCGTCGATGGCGTCGCGGAACGTCTGTTCCAGTGCGACGTCGTCCATCGGCTTGCCGTCATAGTCGAGCGCGGCGCGAATGTCGCGCAGCACCGCGTCATGCCGTGCCTGCCAGGTCGCGGTGCGGTTGCCGAGCGCCATCACCGCTGCGAACTTGTGCGCCATTTCGGCGCGGAGCGGGGCGAGCGAAGTCGCCGAGCACGCGCGCTGGCCATAAGTCTGTTGGCAGAGATCTGCCTGCGATGCCGAAGCGGGGATGGCGAGCGCGGACAGCAGAACCGCGATCAAACTAGCGCGCATGATCCTCCATGACGGGGGGCGCATCCTTCGCGGGCTGGGCTTTCAGGCGATAGACTTTCCCCAGATCGACTGCGGCAGGGCGCGCAGCGGCGGCCGAAGCCACCGGCACCCACACCGCGATCGAACCGGCGATCATCATCCTGAGCCTGCGTTCCATGACTCCTCCGTAGGGCCAAGACGTTAACAGCCTGTTTGCCATCAACCACTGATAATCACAGTCGGTTGCACGATAACGCACGTGTATTATATTTGCGATACACTTGAAGGCAACGCGGTTCCCGTTCATCTAGGGGAGAACCGCTGGAGGGATGGGATGGCGACCGAGACTGCGACTGCCGAAAAGACCGACGATCTGGTGCTGACCGCGCCCGAGCCGCTGAAGGAACGTCCGATCGAGAAAATGTCGGGACTGGTGCCCGTCGATGAAGGCAAGAAGTCCGAACTGGTGACCCGGGTCGAGGGCTTTATCGATGACCTCGTCGCGCAGGATGTAAACTCGCCCGAGTTCGGCAAGCGCGTCGATGCGATCACCGCGATGGGATCAAAGGAAATCCGCGACGCGGCGGGCCAGTCCAACCGCTTCCTCGATCGCCCGGTCCGCGCGATGGACAAGGATGTCGGCGTCGGCAAGGATCTGGCCGAGCTGCGCCGCGTGGTCGAGGATCTCGACCCCGGCAAGAAGGGCAGCCTGACTCAGCGCAAGAAGCTGTTCGGCATCATCCCGTTCGGCAATTCGCTGCGCAATTATTTCGACAGCTACAAGTCGAGCCAGGGGCATATCTCGGCGATCCTCAAGAGCCTGCAGTCCGGCAAGGACGAGCTGTTGATGGACAATGCCGCGATCGATGTTGAGCGGCAGAATCTGTGGGCGGCGATGGGTCGGCTTGAACAGATGATCTACATCTCGAAGGAGATGGATCAGCGGCTGGAGGACAAGGCGTTGGAGTTGGATCACAGCGATCCGGCCAAGGCCAAGGCGATCCGCGAGACCGCGTTGTTCTACACCCGCCAGCGCACGCAAGACCTGCTGACCCAGATGGCGGTCACCGTACAGGGCTATCTTGCGCTTGATCTGGTCAAGAAGAACAATGTCGAGCTGGTGAAGGGCGTCGATCGCGCCAGCACCACTACCGTAGGCGCGCTGCGCACTGCGGTGACGGTGGCGCAGGCGCTGACCGCGCAGCGGCTGGTGCTCGACCAGATTACCGCGCTCAACACGACCACCGCGAACATCATCGATTCGACCGGCAAGCTGCTCAAGGACAATACCGGCCGCATCCACGAACAGGCGGCGTCGGCGACGATCCCGATCGAAACGCTGCAGCGCGCGTTCCAGAATATCTATGACACGATGGACGCGATCGACACGTTCAAGGTGAAGGCGCTCGACAATATGAAGACCACGGTCAACGTGCTGTCGACCGAGGTCGAAAAGTCCAAGGGCTATATCGCCCGGGCCGAGGGCGCGGCGCAGAACCAGATCGGCGGCGCCAACGACACGTTCAAGCTGGAGGCTCTGTAAACGCCCGTGCCGACCGAGATCGACCGCCAGATTGACCGCGCGAGCGAAGTCCTCAACCGCTCGCGCGAGCGCTACACGACGCTGAGTTCGCGCGCGAAAAAGCGGCGGGAGGCCGAGATTCTCGGGCGGATCGGGCGGATCGCTGCGGCCGTGGGTGCAATCCTGATCGGCGCGATCGTGGTCGGCTGGTTCATTCCGCTCGGCATGGGCGGCGCGTTGCTGGTGATGGCGGCGCTGATTGCGGTGACGTTGTTCTTCGGGCTCGCGCCGACCAGTCGCGAGGTTGCGCCGGAGAAGTTCGGCGAAGCGCCGCTGGCGACGCTGCCGCACCAGACCGAGGAATGGCTAGACCGCCAACGCCTCAGCCTGCCGGGCGCAGCGATGCCGCTGGTCGATGGCATCGGGGTGAAGCTCGATATACTGGCGAACCAGCTCAAGACGCTGAACGAAGCCGAACCGGCCGCGGCGGAAGTCCGCAAGCTGGTTGGCGAGCAATTGCCCGAGCTGATCAAGGGGTATCAGCGCGTGCCGGACAATCTGCGCGGCGTCGATCGCTTCGGCCAGTCGCCGGACAAGCAGCTGGTCGATGGCCTTGCGCTGATCGATCAGGAGATTTCGCAGATGTCGGCGCAACTAGCGCAGGGCGATCTCGATGCGCTGGCGACGCGGGGGCGGTATCTGCAGATCCGCTATCGCGGGGATGATGAGGTTGCGGGGTAAATACGCGGCTTCGTCGAGCAAGGGGTGGGCGGAGAATGTTGCAGTTCGCAATGCTGGCCGGGCTGATGATGCCGGCCGGTGACCAAGTTCAACCCATCGGCGAGCCTTCGGCTTGGATCAGCGCGGCGGACTATCCCGCGAAGATGATCGCCGCAGATGTAGACGGCACTGTATCGGTCAAGCTAACGGTGAATGCCGCTGGTGCTCCGACGGGTTGCACGGTTCGGACATCGTCAGGCTCCGAAGAGCTAGACGTTCTGACCTGTTCGCTACTGATGCAACGTGCGCGATTCAAACCTGCGACGGGAGCGGACGGACGTGCAACCGAAGCCTTTTTCTCCGCCCGAATCATCTGGCAAATCCCACGCGAGAAGCTGACTACGATGGGCGTACGCTTCACGTTTGATGTTGGGGCCGGGGGGCAGCTAGCCAATTGCAGATCAGAGAAATACGAGTTGCAGGCTGAGACGATCAACTGCGATCCGCAGATGGTCGAGGAAATGGCCAGGCATTTCCTGTCGAAGCCTTTGACTGCATATCAGACGGTCTCGGTAACGCTCGCGGTGGAAGCGGACTCATCCGACATTACAGTTTTGCGGCAGACTGGCGCGGAAGAACGAGCAATTCTTACTGAAGCGCTCGCGAAGATCTCACCCGCTGGAAAAGTCGAGCATTGTATTTCGCGAGTGAGCGTCGAATTCCAAGGTAGAACTTTGAATATGTGCGACGATGGTGGTCCCTTGGAGAGTGGCGCGACGCTCTTTGCGCCGGATGAGGGAGGCAGAATGCGACAAATGGTCGTTCGTTTAGAGATTGCTGGCGTGGTGCGTTAACGCACCCTACCCAAAGCCTCCACCGCGCGCGGGCGCAGGTGATCGGCGGCGGCGGCGTGGATGGCGGGGGTGGTGGCGAGCAGGCCGAAGCTTTCGCCGCGCGGGGTGTTGAAGCGGATTTTCTTGCCCAACGCGTCGGTCACCGTCGCGCCGGCCTCGCGCGCGATCAGCACGGCGGCGGCGATGTCCCAGTCGGCGCCCCAGCGGAAGGTGGCGAGCAGATCGGCGTCGCCCGCCGCGACCATCGCCATGCGCAGCGCGATCGAATTGGGCTTGTCGACCGTGACCAGATGGCGGTCGACCTTGGCCAGATCGTCGGCGGGGACGCGTGCGCCGGTCAGGTCGGTGCGGTCGGACACCGCGATTGGCGCGCCGCTCCGCATCGCGCCCTGGCCCTTTACCGCCAGCCAGTGTTCGCCGCGCACCGGGGCGTCGAGGACGCCGATCACCGGCTGGCCATCCTCGACCAGTGCGACCGACACCGCCCAGCCGGGGCGCTGGCGCAGATAGTCGCGGGTACCGTCGATCGGATCGACCACCCAGACGCGGCGGCAGGACAGGCGGGCGAGGTCGTCGGCGGTCTCTTCCGACAGCCAGCCGGCGTCGGGGAGCAGGGCGGAGAGGCGGTTGCGGAGGAGTTCGTCGACCGCGAGATCGACTTCGCACACGAAATTATTGGGCGATTTCTCCCATTTCTCGACATCGGTGCCATAGCGGCCGAGCGCCAGCCGACCCGCCTCGGCGGCGATGGCGCTGACGGCGGCGGCGAGATCGTCAGCCACTGGCCACCGTCATCCCGTCGATCCGCAGCGTGGGCACGTTGATGCCATAGCGGAAGTTCAGGTCGTTGGCGGGGACCAGTTCGCGGAACATCGATTGCAGCGTGCCCGCGACGGTGAACTCGCTGACCGGCGTGGTGATGACGCCGCCCTCGATCAGATAGCCCGCCGCGCCGCGGCTATAATCGCCGGTGACGAGGTTGATCCCCTGACCGATCAGATCGGTGACGTAGATGCCATAGTCGATGTCGGCGATCAGCGACGCGACCGGGGTCTTGCCATTGGCAAGGTAGAGGTTGCTTGGGCCGACGCTGGGGGCGCCGCCGACGCCGCGCACGGCATGGCCGGTGGGTTCGAGGCCGAGCTGGCGCGCGGCGGCGCTGTCGAGCAGCCAGGTTTCGAGCATGCCGTCGGCGACCAATGTCATCGGCGAAACCGGCAGCCCTTCGCCGTCGAAGGGACGCGAGCGCAGGCCGTGGGGGCGGTGCGGGTCGTCAATGATGTCGATGCCCGGCGCGAAAATGCGGGTGCCCATCGCTTCGAGCAGGAAGCTGGTCTTGCGGGTGATCGCGCTGCCCGAGATTGCGCCGCTCAAATGACCGAGCAGGCTGGATCCGACGCGCGGGTCGAGGACGATCGGCATCGCGCCGCCGCGGACGCGACCGGCACCGACGCGGGCAACGGCACGCTCGCCTGCGCGGCGGCCGATCTCTTCGGCGGAATCAAGCCGGGCGGTGTGGCGGGCGCTGTGATAGTCGTAATCGCGTTCCATCGCGCCGGCGTCGCCCGCGAGCACGCTGGCCGAAATGCTGTGGTTTGACGACGCATAGGCTCCGGCAAAGCCGTGGCTGGTGGCGAGCGCCCAGATGCTGCGGCTGGCGCTGGCACCCGCGCCTTCGCTGTTGGTCACGCCGGGGACGGCACGGGCGGCGCGTTCGGCGATGAGGGCGGTTTTCTTGAGCGCGGCGGGATCGCCCAGCGCGCCATCGTCGAGGTCGAGTTGTGGCACATCGCCGCGCATCAGCCGCTCGGCCGGGGCGAGGCCGGCCCATTCGTCCTCGGGGGCTTCGCGCGCCATTGCGACGGCGCGTTCGGCGAGAATGTCGAGTGCGGCGGGGGTCAGGTCGGTGGTGGAGATGCTCGCCGAACGCTGGCCGAAGAAGACGCGCAGGCCGAGTTCGAGATGCTCGGCGCGATCGACATCCTCGAGAGCGTCGAGCCGGACGGAGACCGACAGCGATTCGCCGGCGGAGAGCATCGCATCGGCGGCGTCGGCACCGGCGCGGGTGGCGCGGGCAATGGCGTCGTGGACGCGGTCGCGGGCTTGATCGGGGGTCAGCATCGACGCGATCTAGGAAGTGCAGGGGCGAAGGTCAAAAGGCAGTGGTCCCCACGACGAAACAGGCGGCGAACATCAGCAGCCCGGCATTGCGGTTCGAGCGGAAGCGATGGAGCGCGTTGGCGCCGTCGGCGGGGGCCAGCGTCACGACCTGCCAGACGAGGTGCAGCGCCATCGGGGCGAGCGCGGCGAGGACGAGCGGGTCGGGGCGGACCTGCCACAAAGCCGCGCCCCACAGACCGAGGGCGAGGGCGTAGAAGATGGCGACCCCGAACTTTACATTGCTGCCCAGACGGCGGGCGGAGGACCGGACGCCGACCAGCGCATCGTCCTCGACATCCTGCAGCGCGTAGATCGTGTCGTAGCCGATCACCCAGACGATGCACCCGGCATAGAGCAGCAAGCCGGGCAGGGGGAGTTCGCGCGCGACCGCCGCCCAGCCGACCAAGGCGGCCCATGAGAAGACGAGGCCGAGCCATGCCTGTGGCCACCAGGTAATCCGCTTCATGAAGGGATAGGCGGCGACCAGCGCGAGGCTGGCGACGGCGATCCCGGCGGCGAAGGGGTTGAGCTGGACCAGCACGACGAGGCCGATCAGGCACAGGAAGCCGAGCCACAGCCACGCGGCCTTCAGGCTCACCGCGCCGCTGGCCAGCGGGCGGCTGCGGGTGCGGGCGACCTGACGGTCGAGGTCGCGGTCGACAATGTCGTTATAGACGCACCCCGCGCCGCGCATTGCGATGCTACCGAGCAGGAACCAGAGGATCAGGTCCCACCGCTCGACCGCGCCACCGGAGAGGGCGATTGCCCAGGCGCCGGGCCAGAACAGCAGCCACCAGCCGATCGGCCGGTCGAACCGGGCGAGCAGGGCGTAGGGGCGCGCGGCGGCGGGCAGCAGCGCCATCAGGCCGCGATGTTCGGTATCGGGGACGATCTGTGCGGGGTCAGTCATGCGCGAAACTGACAACGAAACTGACAAAAAACATGGGTTGTCATGCGCGGTGTCAGGCAGGGGGCGGGGGCCGTTTCGGTCATGCCTCCTGCTGCCACATCGGGCCGCTTGTAGGACAGCGAAAAGACGCCGGGTGACGAACCATTTGGGTCGCGATAAGGCTCGGCCATGATCGCCACCCCCGCCTGGCCGCCGCAATCCACCCCGCGCCTGTTCGTCGAACCCGCGCTGACGCAGGGCGAGCATCGCCGCATCGATGGCCAGCAGGGCCATTATCTCGCCAGCGTGATGCGGTTGAAGGTCGGCGACCCGGTAAAGCTGTTCGACGACGCGACCGGCGAATGGCTGGGCGTCGCGAGCGAAGTGCGCAAGCGCGACGTGGTGCTGGAGATCCGCGAGAAGCTGCGCGAGCGCGAGGCCGTCCCCGATCTGTGGCTGTGCGCCGCGCCGATCAAAAAGGGGCGGATCGACTGGGTGGTCGAAAAGGCGTGCGAGCTGGGCGTCGCCCGCGTCGCGCCGGTGCTGACCCGGCGCGCGGTGGTAGACAAGCTGAACCTCGACCGGCTGCGCGCGCATATGGTCGAGGCGGCGGAGCAATGCGGCCGCACTGCGCTGCCCGAACTGGTCGAGCCGGTGAAGCTGGCGGCGATGCTGCGTGACTGGCCGGCGGGGCGGACGCTGTTCTTCGCCGACGAGACCGGCGGCACGCCCGCGCTGGAGGCGATGAAGGCGCATCCCGGCCCGGCGGCGATCCTGGTGGGGCCGGAGGGTGGCTTCGACGCCGAGGAACGCGACGCGATCCGGGCGACGCCGGGGGCGGTCGGAATTTCACTCGGCCCGCGGATTCTGCGCGCGGAGACCGCGGCGGCGGCGGCGGTGAGCCTGTGGATGGGCGCGGTGGGGGATTGGTGAGCGTTTAAGCAAGTGCCAGGGTGGACCGCGCACGGTAACGCACAGTCGGATTAGGGCAGTCTGTCGCCAAAAACCGTCTGTCGGCTGACGACCCCGTTGGGGACATCGCTGACGGCAGGGACTCGAACCCGCAACCTCCGGTTGTGACCGTTGCTCCAGCCGATTGAGCTACGTCAGCAGTGTCAGTGTAGCGAACAGCGGCCTGAGGTAAACGACCCAGTTGCCGCCCTTTGCGAAGAGCGCATAAAGAAGGGCAATGAACGCCCTCAAATATGTCCTGCTTTGGCGAAAGCTGCGAATAATTCTGACCAACGCGCTTGAACGGGAGCGCGGTAGACTCGGGTCCGAGCAAGTGGAGATTGTGACCGATTTCCTCAGCAATAACGAGTTCGGCTTGGCGCACGATCACTTGCTCGATGCTCTGTCTGATTTGGAGCTTACGCCGCTGGAAGAGACGCAAGGACTTCTCAGGAAGGCGGCATCCCTTATGTGGCCATCGGAATAGCTGCCGGACCGCTTTCCACCCAGTTTCCGCCGTTGCGGCGCTGTTACCGCCATCCCGATAGCGGACGGGCCGCAAACGACGCCATTGCGGATGTCCGCTAAAGCCCTCGTAGAACTCCGTCGAACTTGCCACACTCGCACTGGTGCCATGTCGTTGTGCCCTCTTGCCGGAAGGCGATTAGAGAGCGGCATCGGTCACAAGTTACTGAGGCTACTCGGTCATTTGCCGCCCATGTATCGAGAGCGAGTAGAAAGCGCTCTAAATCGGAATTGGGGTTAGGATAACCAGCCATAACGTAGAATATCTACCTGCCAGCACCGCAGCAAGGACCGCTTCCCACCCATTTGTGGACCTTTGGCGCCACCGCCCCTTATCCTGATAGCTGCCGTTCGTGAGCGGCCGCTAAGAGGGGCGGGGCCAGGTTAATGGCGTCATGGAAGAAGCGCGGGACAGCAGGCAGTTCAACCGCCGCATCTCCCATCCCGATTTGGGTGTTTCATCCCCCCTTTCGCAGATCGTTTCGCGCGCCTAAATGCGCGCGATGAGCACAAAGACGGTTTCAAACAGCAACGCGCCTGTCATCGAGAGCCGTCAGGCGCTCCTCGATTATTTCGCCGGGGGCGAGAAGCCGGCGGAGCGCTGGCGCATCGGCACCGAGCATGAGAAGTTCGTCTATGCCACCAAGGACAATCACGCGCCGAGCTATGACGAGCCCGGCGGGATCCGCGACCTGCTCGCCGAACTGACGCAATTTGGCTGGTCGCCGGTCGAAGAGGGCGGCAACGTGATCGCGCTGGCCGGGCCGGACGGCAATGTCAGCCTGGAGCCGGCGGGGCAGCTGGAGCTTTCGGGCGCACCGCTCGACAATCTGCATCAGACGTGCGCCGAGACGGGCCGCCATCTGGAGCAGGTCAAGGCGGTGGGCGAGAAGCTGGGCATCGGCTTCCTTGGCCTTGGCATGTGGCCGGACAAGACGCGCGCCGAGCTGCCGATCATGCCCAAGGGGCGGTACGGCATCATGCTGAACCATATGCCGCGTGTCGGCACCCTCGGCCTCGACATGATGCTGCGCACCTGCACGATTCAGGTGAACCTCGATTATTCGAGCGAGGCGGACATGGCGCAGAAGTTCCGCGTCGGGCTTGCGCTGCAGCCGCTGGCGACCGCGCTGTTCGCCAATTCGCCGTTCACCGAAGGCAAGCCGAATGGCATGCTGTCCTATCGCTCGCATATCTGGTCGGACACCGATCCGCACCGCACCGGCATGCTGCCGTTCGTGTTCGAGGATGGGTTCGGGTACGAGCGCTATGCCGACTATGCGCTCGATGTGCCGATGTACTTTGTCTATCGCGAGGGGCGTTACATTGACGCGGCTGGCTTAAGCTTCCGCGACTTCCTCAAGGGCGAGCTGTCGGTCCTGCCGGGCGAGAAGCCGACGATCGACGACTGGGCCGATCATCTGTCGACCGCCTTCCCCGAAGTGCGGCTGAAGACCTTCCTCGAGATGCGCGGCGCCGATGGTGGGCCGTGGGGTCGGATCTGTGCGCTGCCGGCGTTCTGGGTCGGGCTGCTCTATAACCAGGGCGCGCTCGATGCGGCATGGGATCTGGTCAAGGACTGGGACATGGCCGGGCGGCAGGAGCTGCGCGACAGCGTCCCCCGGCTTGGCCTCGACGCGCCGCTGCCGGGTGGCGGGACGTTGCGCGATATTGCGGGGCAGGTGATCGACATCGCCGGGGCTGGGCTGACCGCGCGTGCGCGGCTCAATTCGGCGGGGGACAGCGAGAATGGCTTCCTCGACCCGCTGCGTGAGATCGTGCGGAGCGGCAAGGTGCCGGCGGAGCTGCTGCTCGACCGCTACCATGGCGAGTGGCAGGGCGATGTTTCGCAGATTTACGCAGAGACGAAGTTCTAGCGTTTCTGTTGCGCCGCCGTGTCCCAGGCGGCGCGGACCTGAAGCGCGAAGATGCCGCCGAAATCGCGCAGTTCCTTCTGCGCCCGGCTGCCGAAATCGCGATAGGCGGCGGAGCGGTCGAGGCCTGCGCGGGTGACGATGCGCAACTGGGCGAGCGCTCCGGCGGCGTCGCCCTGCGCGTAGAGCAGGATCCCGGCATAGGCGAGTTCGGCCTGAACCCGCTCCATATGCGTCGCCGGGCGGGTCTCGCGCACGATATCGACCGCCGCGCGCATCAGCCCGAGCCAGTCGCCCTTGCCCAGACGCATCATCACCACCGACTCGTACATCATCGCGCGGCCGGTCAGCGGGTGGCGCTTGCCGAACGCTTGAATCAGCGACTTGCGCGCGGTGGCGAAGGTGGCTTCGGCAGCGGGAAGATCGCCGAGCGAGAGCAATGTGTAGCCCCAGTCGAGATAGGCGGTGGCGGTTTCCGGGTGCGTCAGCTGAAGATGCCGTTCCAACACCGGAATCGCCTCGCGCCATAGCTGGGCGGACTCACCGGGTCGGCGATACTGGTCGAGCAGGCGCGCATAGGCGACCTTTGCGCGCGCGGTCTGCACATGCTGCGCGCCGAATTGCTCTTGGCGCAGCGTGATCGCGGCGCTGGCGAGCGTTAGCCCTTCGCTGGGCGCGACGAGCGGGGCGAGGTCGATATAGGCGCGGGCGATGCGATCGGGATCGGCCTTGGTCTTGAGCAAGTCGGCCACCACTGCGCGGTGCAGCTGTTCGGCGGCTTCGCTGCGGTCGAGGACGGCGAGGAACCGGGCCTTGCGCGCGCGGGCGTCGAGCAGCACTTCGGGTGGCTGCGTCGCCAGCCCCGCGAGTGCGCGATCGTAGAGCGGTTCGGCCTCCGCCGTCTGGCCCATTCCGGTGAGCACGTCGGCGAGCGACAGCACGATCCGCGCCGTCGCCGGATCATTCGCACCGAACGCGGCGGTCACATCGATCAGCGCCTGTCGCGCCACGGGCAGTGCCTCGGCGATGCCGGGTGAATCGATGTAGGAATCGATCTGCTTGGCCGCGGCGCGGAACTGCGCGCGGGCATGGGCGGGAGTCGTGCCGCTATTGCGCCGGATCGACACGGCGGTGAGGAAGCGGCTGGCCGATGCGCGGTAAAATGCGGTGCCGCCGCGCACGCCGGCATCGCCCTCAATCTCGTTGACATCGGCCATTTCGAGCCAGAGCGGCGCGATTTCCTTGCCGGCGCGGTCGATCACGGCCTGCTCGGCGGGCGTGATCGTGCCGGCGTCCACCTTGTCGTGAAGCGGTCGAAGCCGCGTTGAGACGGCATTGAACACCCAATTAAGGTCCAGCCGCGCGCGATCGGCGATCTTTGCGGCGCGATCGGGGTCGGTCGGGATCAGCGCGCGGGCGAGCGCGAGTTGCAGGTCGAGGCAGCGGTCGCCGTTGGGCGTCGCCGCCTTGCAGCGATCATGCGCCGCCTCAAGCTGGGCGAGCGTCGCGCGGGCGGGCACGGGCGCGCGCTCGGCGGCGAAGGTTGGCGTAGCCAGCAGCAGCAGGGGGAGAAGCGCATGCATGCTGCCAGACTATCACCGCGCCGCGCATGCGCCAGAGACAAAGCCTGTCAGCCGATGCGTAGCCCCATCGCCTGTTGCACGTCGCGCAGCAGCGGTGCGGCGAGGGTGGCGGCGCGTTCTGCCCCCTTGCGCAGTTCGGCATCGACCGCGCCCTTGTCGGCGATCAGGCGGACCATCTCGTCGCGGATCGGGCCGAGTTTCGCGACGGCGAGGTCGGCGAGGGCGGGCTTGAAGCTGCCGAACCCTTGCCCGGCATATTCGGCGACGACATCGTCAGGCGTGCGGTCGGCGAGCGCGGCGAAGATGGTGACGAGGTTCTTCGCTTCCGGCCTGTCCTTGAGCGATTCCAGGGTCTCGCCCATCGGTTCGGGGTCGGTCTTGGCCTTGCGGAATTTTTGGGCGATCGCGTCGTCGTCATCGACCAGATTGATCCGCGCCGCTTCGGACGGGTTCGACTTGGACATTTTCTGCGTCGCATCGCGCAGCGACATGATGCGCGGCGCGGCCTTGCTGATCAGCGGTTCGGGCTCGAGCAGCAGGTCGGTCTTGTAGTCGAGGTTGAACTTGGCGGCGATGTCGCGCGCCAGCTCGAGATGCTGCTTCTGATCCTCGCCGACGGGCACATGCGTCGCGCGATAGAGCAGGACGTCGGCGGCCATCAGCACGGGGTAATCGTACAGGCCGACGCTCGCGCCCTCACGGTTCTTGCCCGCCTTGTCCTTGAACTGGGTCATGCGGTTGAGCCAGCCGACGCGGGCGACATTGTTGAGCAACCAGGCGAGCTCGCTGTGCGCGGGGACGCGGGCCTGGTTGAACAGGATCGAGCGCGATGGATCGATGCCGCTGGCGATCATCGCGGCGGTCACTTCAAACGTGCTGTCGGTGATTGCGGCGGGCTCGCTCCATTCGGTCAGCGCGTGGAGGTCGGCAATGAAGTACATCGACTCGCCGCCCGCCGCCTCGACCTCCGCCTGCATGCCCACCCATTGCTTGATCGCGCCGAGATAGTTGCCGAGGTGGAGATTGCCGGTGGGTTTGATGCCGGAAACGACGCGCATGTTCAGGTGTCCAAGGTTCAGGTGGCTTTACGGCGGACCAGCGACTTGATGTCGCTCGGCCGGAACGCGCCGGTTGCGAAACAGGCGGCGGCGTAGACGATGCAGCCTGCGCCGACCAGCACCATCATTGCGCCGGTGCGGATCGTCCAGGTGCCGCTGGTATAGGGTGTGAACAGGTCGTTGAGGAAGAACATCACCGCGCCCATCGCCACTGCCGCACCGACCAGTCGCCACACGCGGCGGCGCAATTGCGGGTCGGCGTCGAAATGGCCGCGCTTGACGAGCGTGCGGTAGAGCAACGCGACATTGACCCAGGCGGCAATCGCGGTGGCGAGCGGCGGGCCCATATGTTTGAGCGGGACGATCAGGGCGAGGTTGAGCACCAGATTGATGCCGATCGAAATCATCGCATAGCGCACCGGCGTCTTGGTATCCGACCGCGCATAGAAGCCCGGGGTGAGCACCTTGACCAGAATGTACGCGGGCAGGCCGACCGAGAAGGCGGCGAGCGCTTGGGCCGTCGCGCGGCTGTCCTCGGGCGTGAAGGCGCCATGCTGGAACAGCGCCGCGACGATCGGCACCCCGCACACGACCAGCGCGACGGTGGCGGGGAGGGTGAGGAACAGCGCCAGCTCCATCCCGCGATTCTGCGTGTGCATCGCCGCGCCGTCATTCCCCGCACCCAGCTGACGCGCGATGGTCGGGAGCAGCACGGTGCCAAGCCCGATGCCGATCAGCCCGAGCGGGAGCTGGTTCAGCCGGTCGGCATAATAGATGTACGACACCGACCCCTCGACCAGCAGGCTGGCGGCGAGTGCGGTCGAGATGACGAGGTTGATCTGATACGCGCCCGCACCCGCCGCCGCCGGGCCGATCAGCTTGAGCAGCTTCTTTACGTCCGGGGTCAGGCGCGGGAGGCGCAGCTTCAGCTTCACGCCAGCAGCGCGACAGGCGAGGATCAACCATAACAGCTGGAGCACGCCCGAGACGGTGACGGCAATCGCCTGATTGCGCGCGGTCAGCAGCGTCTCGTCGGCATGGAAGAACAGCAACGCGACGATCAGCGTCGCGTTGAGCAGGATCGGCGCGGCGGCATTGACCCAGAATTTGTTGAGCGAATTGAGGATGCCGCCGAGCAGCGAGACGAGGCTGATCAGCAGCAGATAGGGGAAGGTGATCCGCGACAGTTCGACCGCATAGGCGAATTCGCCGGCACTTGCGTCGTTGAACCCGCCCGACAGCGCCCACACCACCGGAAAGGCGGCGATCTCCATCACCGCGGTGATCAGGATCAGGAGCGGCAAGAGGACCGACAGCGCCTCTTCAGCAAAGGACAGCGCCGGTTTGGTGTCGCCGCCGGCTTCGCCGACCTTCTTGCTGAACATCGGGACGAACGCGGCGCTGAATGCCCCTTCGGCGAACAGCGCGCGGAAGAGGTTGGGCAGGCGAAAAGCGATCAGGAAGGCGTCGGACGCGAAGCTCGCGCCGACATAGCGGGCGAACAGCGAATCGCGGACCAGCCCCAGCACCCGGCTGACGAGCGTCAACCCGCCGATCGACCCGAGTGCCTTGACGAGATTCATGGATTCCCCGCCCTTATCTCAATCCTCCCCCGCCAGGGGGAGGTGGCGCCGTAGGCGACGGAGGGGGAGGACGGGAACGTCCTCTCGACCGTCGTGCTTCCGCCCCCTCCGTCAGCGCTGCGCGCTGCCACCTCCCCCTGGCAGGGGAGGATTGAAGGGGGCGAACACTTTTACGCCTGGCCGGCCTCGCCGCCCAGCAGGTTCTGTGCATCCTGCTGCGCGCGCTGCTGTTCGTACAGGCCGTTGAAGTCGATCGGCTCGAGCATCAGCGGCGGGAAGCCGCCGTCGCGGACGGCATCGGCCAGCACACGGCGCGCGAACGGGAAGAGCAGGCGCGGCGCTTCGCCGAGCAGGAAGGGCTGGAGGTGCTCGTCCGGCACGTTGCGGATCGCGAACAGGCCCGCATAGGAGAGGTCGATGATGAACGCGACTTGCTCTTCCATCGTGGCGCGCACGTCGATCTTCAGCGTCACTTCATGGACGTCCTGTGCCACTTCGGCCGCGCCGATGTTGAACTGGACGTCGAATGCGGGCTGGCCCTGCACCTGATAGATGGCGGGCGAGTTCGGATTCTCAAACGAGAAGTCCTTGGTATATTGCGAAATCACGCCGACCGACGGGGCGGTATCGGCGCCGTTCGCCTGGGGTGCTGCGGTGTCGGGCGTATCCATGGTCGTGAAACTTCCTTTGCGTGTTCGGGATATTGTCGCGGCGACCCGCGTTGCGATGACGGTCGCGACTAGCAGGGGCGCTTGCCCGTTTCAACGGGCGTCCGAAGCGGCGTAATCGCGGATTTGAAACCCGGCGTGTTCCCGCCTATGTTGCGGGAGAGAAAGAAGGTGCCAACGTGTATCTAGTGATCCTGTTTGCGGCGATTGCCGCGTTCCTTGCGCTCCGCCTCTATTCGGTGCTGGGCAAGCGCACCGGGCATGAGCAGCCCCTGCCGAAACCGGCGGAGGAGCGCGTCGGCGCGCCGCAGATGCCGCGTACCATCGATATGCCGGCCGAAGTCCGTGACGCGGGTCCCCGCCCGCTGGAGAGCGGTGCCGAATCCGGTCTGCGCGCGCTGGTCGCCGCTGACCCGTCGTTCGATGTCGGCCAGTTCGTTGAGGGCGCGAAGTCGGCCTATCGCATGATTCTGGAAGCGTTCTGGAAGGGCGACCGCGAGACGCTGGAGTGGCTGGTCGAAGCCGAGGTCCGCGATAGCTTCATCGCCGCGATCGATGCGCGTGATGCTGCCGGCGAGACGCTCGACAACCGCCTGATCGGGATCGAGCGCGCGGTGATTTCGGACATCGCGCTGGATGGCCGGGCCGCACGCATCACCGTGCGCTTCGACGCCGACATCGCCGCGATCACCCGCGACAAGGACGGCACCGTGATCGCCGGATCGATGAGCGATGCGGTGCAGACGCATGATTCCTGGACGTTCAGCCGCACGCTCGGCAGCGGCGATCCGAACTGGAAGCTCAGCGACACCGACGAAGTTTGATCGGTCATAAGGGGGACATGATGCGCGCTTGGGGAGTAGCGGCTTGCGCCGCGCTGTTGGGCGCGTGTTCGTCCGGAGTGGTTCCGGCGGGTCGACCCGCCACTGGTGGAGCGGCGCCCGTGCGGCCTGCACCGTCGAGCGGCGGTGTTCCGGTGCGCCAGCCGGTTGCCGCCACCCCGCTGACCCCGGCACCTGCCGCGCCGGTCCCGACGGGTGTCACCACCGCCGCCGCCGCCGGATTGCTCGCAGGGCCGGCTGTCGAGGATCTGCCGATCACGATGGCCGCCGCGGCCCGGGCATTGGGCGCGTTCAAGCTCAGCTGTGCGACACTGGTCCGCCGTACCGATGCGAGCGGTCTTTCGCGCGGCGCGGACTGGCAACCGGCCTGCGATGCCGCGCGTACGACGCAGGATCGCGACGCCGCGACCTTCTTCGCGCGCTATTTCGAAACGGTGCAGGTCGCCGACGGCAAGGCATTCGCGACCGGCTATTATGAGCCCGAGATCGCCGGATCGCGCACGCGTCGCCCCGGTTATGAAGTGCCGGTCTATGCCCGCCCGACCGATCTGATCGATGTCGATCTGGGCGGCTTCACCGACACGCTGGCGGGCAAGTCGATCCGCGGTCGCGTCGATGGCACCAAGCTGGTTCCCTATCACGACCGCACCGCGATCGAGCAGGGTGCGCTCGCCGGGCGCGGGCTGGAAATCGCCTGGGCCGCCGATCCGGTCGAGCTGTTCTTCCTGCAGATCCAGGGCTCGGGCCGCCTGCGCCTGCCTGATGGCGGGGTGATGCGCATCGGCTATGCCAGCCAGAACGGGCGCGACTATACCGGCATCGGCAAGCTGATGCTCGACCGCGGTTTGGTCCAGCGCGGGCAGGCGTCGATGCAGGGCATTATGGCCTATCTGCGCGCCAACCCCGCACAGGGCACGGCGATCATGCGCGAGAACAAAAGCTATGTGTTCTTCCGAGAGTTGACCGGGGCGGGTCCGCTGGGCGCGCTCGGGATTCCGGTGACGGCGCTGGCGACGGTCGCGACCGATCCGAAATTCGTGCCGCTGGGCGCGCCGGTGTTCCTGTCGATGGATCGGCAGGACGCCAATGGCCTGTGGATCGCGCAGGATACTGGTGGCGCGATCAAGGGGTCCAACCGCTTCGATACCTTCTGGGGCGCGGGCGACGATGCGCGCGCGATTGCCGGCGGCATGGCCGCGCGCGGGACCGCGTGGCTGCTGCTGCCCAAGGGAACGCTACAGCGGCTCGGCGCCGCGCGCGACTGATCCATGGCCCGCCCGCCGCGCGCGCTTTCGCCCGAGGAACGGGCGCTGTGGCAGCGCGTGATTTCCAGCGTGACGCCGATTGCACGGGCCAAGCCGGTTCCGGCGCCACCGCTCGTGCCCTTTGCCGCACCGGTGGCGACCCCTTCGCCCGAGCCAGAACCGGCCAGACGGGTGAAGGGGCGGGTTCCGCCGCCGCGCCAGCCCGCACCGCCACCACCTAAGCCGCCGCGCGATACGCTGGATGGTGGGTGGGATCGTCGCCTGTCGCGGGGCCTGGTCGCGCCGGAAAGTTCGATCGATCTGCACGGCCATACGCTCGCCAGCGCGCATGCGATGCTCGATCGCGGGCTCGACCAGGCGGTGGCGCGGGGGGACCGGGTGCTGCTGCTGATCACCGGCAAGCCGCCGCGCCCCGAGTCCGAGCGGCCGCATGCGCGTGGCGCGATCCGCGCGGCGGTGGGCGACTGGCTCGCGGCGTCACGCCATGCCGATGCCATAGCGGCGGTGCGCGGGGCGCATCCCCGGCATGGGGGGCAGGGCGCGCTCTATATCGTGCTGCGCCGATCCCGGTCGCCGGCGCGAAATTTTTAACTCTTTCGCGGCATACCTTCGTTCCAGGAAGCCGGATGGTCCGGCTGGCGTGGGGGATCGCGCAATCGCAATGGACGGATTTTCGCTCAAAAGCCGCGCGATTGCGTTCGCGTTGTGCGCGGGGGCGTTCGTCTTCATCCTTGCGCTCGCCGCGACCACGCGCGGGCCGTTCGATGTCGCGAGCGCGAGCCGCGCGCTGATCGCCGCGATCATTTGTGCCGCGATGTGCTGGGCCTATGCCGAGCGTACCATCGCCTCGACCGCCGAGGCGATCGACGCCGCGATCGAGCGCCTGACCCAAGCTGCCAATGGCGATCTGCAGAGCGAAATCCCGCGTGAGGTCGAGCAGTTCGTTCCACCGCTCGCCCATGCGATGGACGGCCTGTTCCGCCAGCTCCACACCAATCTCGAGAGCGTTCAGCGGCTGGCGCTGTTCGATCCGGTCACCGGCCTGCCCAACCGCACCCATTTCCGCCGCAGTTGCGAGCGGATGCTGGCCGAGCTGCCGCCGGACGCGATGGCGGCGCTGTTCTTCATCGATCTCGACCGGTTCAAGGCGGTCAACGATACGCTGGGCCATGCCGTCGGCGATCAACTGCTCAGCATGGTCGCCAACCGGCTGCGCGCCGTCGCCGACCGCTTCGCGATTGAGGGCGATGCGCGCCAGCCGCTGATCGGGCGCCTGTCGGGTGACGAATTCACGATCTATTTCCCCGAGCTGGGCCATGTCCGCGACGCCGACCGCGTCGGGCGTGGCATCCTGTTCGCGCTGTCCGAGCCGTTCGATCTGGCCGATCAGGAAGTGTCGATCGGCGCATCGGTCGGCATCGCGATCCGGCCCGAGCATGGCTCGTCGCTGACCGACCTGATGCGCGCTGCCGATGCGGCGATGTACCACGCCAAGGCGAGGGGCCGGGGCCGCGCCGAACATTTCACCGACCAGCTCGCCAACGAGATCGCCGAACGCGCACTGCTCGAAAGCGATTTGCGCATGGCGGTCGAGCGCAACCAGTTCACTTTGGTCTATCAGCCGCAGATCAGCGCGGGCGACGGCCGCATCGTCGCCGCCGAAGCGCTGCTGCGCTGGCAGCATCCGACGCGCGGGCTATGCCTGCCCGGCAGCTTCATCGGACGGGCCGAAGAGACCGGCCTGATCGTCGAGATCGGCGACTGGGTGGTCGAACATGTCGCCGCGACGATCGCGCGCTGGGGCGAGATGGGGATCGAGCAGCGGATGGCGGTGAATATCAGCCCGCGCCAGCTCGACCATGCCGCCTTCTTCCGCCGTCTGCGCGAAGCGATGCAGACCGCCGGTGCGCCAGCGCGGTTGCTGGAGCTGGAGATTACCGAGACGCTGGCGATGCACTGCTCGCGCGAGGTGATTGATGCGATCGCCGCGCTGCGTAGCGACGGCGCGACGGTGGCGGTCGATGATTTCGGCACCGGCTATTCCAACCTTGCGCGCCTGCGTGACCTGCCGCTCGACCGGGTGAAGCTCGACCGCAGCCTGGTCGAGAATGTCGCGACCAATGCCGAGGCGCGGACCATCGCGCATGCGGTGATCGGTCTGATCCACGGCATCGGTTGCGAAGTGGTGGCCGAAGGGATCGAGACCGAGGCGCAGCTGGAAGTGCTGCGCGTGATCGGCTGCGACATCCTCCAGGGCTATGTCATCGCCAAGCCGATGCCGGAGGCCGCGTTCCTCGAATGGGCGAGCGCCGCGCCGCGATTGGCGCTGCGGGCGTAAGCCCTACCCGAACACCCGGCCCAGCACGCCCGCGTAAATCCGCGTCAGCGCGTGCAGATCGTCCAGCGCGACGGCCTCGTCCAGCTTGTGCATCGTCGCGTTGAGCAGGCCGAATTCGACCACCGGGCAGATGCGCGACAGGAAGCGCGCGTCGGACGTGCCGCCGCTGGTGGACAGTTCCGCCTCGACCTCGTTCTCTGAGCGGATCGCATCGGCGACGAGCGTGGACAGGGCGCCCGGCTCCGTCAGGAACGCCTCGCCATAGACGCGGCCGCGCACGATTCCGGCGGGGGCGTGCGTGTGGACGATGTCCTGCACCCGCGCGATCAGGTCGGTCCCGCGATGCTGGTCGTTGAAGCGGATCGAGATGCGCGCCTTGGCCCGGCCGGGGATGACGTTGGTCGCGGGATTGCCGACCTCAAGGTCGATCACCTCGATATTCGACGGCTGGAACCAGTCCGTGCCTTGGTCGAGCACGATTGCGTCGATCTCCGCCAGCGCGCGGACGAGGCGCGGCACGGGATTGTCGGCAAGGTGCGGGTAGGCGACATGGCCCTGCCGCCCCGGCACCTCGATATCGATGACGGTCGATCCGCGCCGCCCGATCTTGATCGTGTCGCCCAACCGATGCGCCGAGGTCGGCTCACCCACCAGGCACAGGTCCGGGGTCAGCCCGCGTGCCGCCATTCGTTCCATGATCGCGAGCGTGCCATAGGTCGCCGGCCCTTCCTCGTCCCCTGTGATGATCAGGCTGACGGTGCCGGAAGCGGGCAGGGGGGCGAGTGCCGCCACGAACGCCGCGATCGCGCCCTTCATGTCCACTGCGCCCCGGCCATAAAGCAGGTCGCCGCGGATCTCCGGCTCGAACGCGCCGCTGGCCCAGCCCTCGCCCGGCGGGACCACGTCGAGATGCCCGGCAAAGGCGAAATGCGGCCCCAGCCCTGCGCTACGCACCGCGAGCAGGTTTTCGACCGGGCCGTCGGGTGCCTCACCCGCCACGAACCGCTCGACGTCGAAGCCGAGCGGGATCAGCGCCGCCTCCAGCACATCGAACACCGTGCCCCGCGCCGGGGTGATGCTGGGCGCGGCGATCAGCGCCTTGGTCAGGTCGACGACATCGGGCATATTCGCTCCTTCACTGGGAGGCTCCTTTGCCCAAGCTCGACCTCGACACAATCCCGCAGACCAACGCGACCGGCTATCCCGCCGAATATGCCGATGTGGTGCAGGGCCGCTGGTACCGCCGCCTTGCCCCCGCATCGGGCCTCACCGATTTCGGTGCGAGCCATGTCACGCTCAAGCCCGGCGCTTGGTCGGCGCACCGCCACTGGCATGAAGGTGAGGATGAACTGGTGGTGATGATCGCGGGCGAAGCGGTGCTGGTCGATGATGCGGGCGAGCATGTCCTGCGCGCCGGCGACGTCGCTGCCTTTCCCAAGGGCGACGGCAATGGCCATGTCCTTCAGAACCGCAGCGACGCCGACTGCGTGTTCGTCGCGATCGGCTGCGCTGCCGCGAGCGACTGCCATTATCCCGACATCGACATGCATCTCGCGAACGGCGGCGGGTTCAGGCGGAAGGATGGCAGCGGGTTTTAGACGACTCTAGCCCCTCCCCTTTAGGGGTGGGGCTTAGAAGATCAAACCGCTTCCTGCTCGAACTGCTCGATCACCCATTCCTCTTCCTGCGCGCCCGCGATCCAGTCCTGCATGAAGGGATGCTGGAGCACCGCGTTCATATAGGCTGGCGCAAAGCGGGCGACGGGAAGGGAGTAGGTGACGAAGCGGGTGACGACCGGCGCGAACATCACGTCCACCGCGCCGAACTGGCCGAACAGGAATTCGCCGTCGCTGCCGTAGCGCGCGCGGGCCTGGGCCCATAGCTCCATGATCCGCTGGATGTCGTGCATCACGTCTTCGTCGGGGGTCCTGGGCGGGTAGACCTGACGGATGTTCATGCTGTGCTTGCGGCGCAGCGCGGCATAGCCCGAGTGCATTTCCGCCGCCATCGACCGCGCCATCGCGCGCGCAGCGGGGTCGGTCGGCCAGAATTTGTCGCCGCCCGATTTCTCGTTGAGATATTCGACGATGGCGAGGCTGTCCCACACCACCGCGTCGCCGTCCCACAGGATCGGCACCTTGCCCGACGACGGCGCGAATTCGTCGCCCTCGCGGCGCTGGTCCCAGTCCTGATCGTAGAGCGGGACCACCACTTCCTCGAACGGAAGCCCGGAGAGCTTGCACGCGAGCCAGCCGCGCAGCGACCAGGAGGAATAGGCCTTGTTGCCGATAAAGAGCTTGAGCATCGCGCGGGGATAGCGGCGGGGCGGGGATGGGGCAACCGCGCCGAATCGCTTGCGTGCCGCGCGCTGCCCGGACATTTTGCGTGGAAACGGAGTAGGGGGAATAATGTCGCGTCTTTTCATGGCGGTGCTGGCGCTTGTTGCAGCTCCAGTGGCGGTGGCCCAGGTGTCCGCACCCGCATCGACAACCGCGCGCCCGCCGCTCCCGCTCGAGGTATTTGCGGAACTCCCGCAGATCGAACGTCCGCGCATTTCGCCGAACGGCAAGCGGATCGTTGCGCGGCTGGCACGCGATGGACAGATGTTCCTCGCCGTGATCGCGGTCGATGGCGGGGTTGCGCCGACCTATATCCATCCCGGCAAGGTCGATCTCAACTGGTGGCGCTGGGTCAATGACGACTGGATCGTGGTCGGGGTCGGACGCGAGCAGAATGTCGAGGGCACCAACTTCTACGTAAGGCGCGCGATCGGAATCCAGACATCGACCGGCCAGATGGTGCCCATCGCGGACAAGGATGCGGCGCAACGCGGCGACGACATCGTGTGGGCGGCCCGCGACGGCTCGGCGCGCGTGATGCTCGCTTACCAGACATCAATCTATATCGACCGCCCCGGCTTCTGGTCCAAGGTTGAGGAAGTCGATCTGGCCACCGGCAAACGCCGTCTGGTCCAGGGGCCGCGCGAAGGTGTGCTCGACTGGTATGCCGACCGCGACGGGGTCATTCGTATGGGCATCGGATCGAGCCTCGACGGGCGGTCGAGCCGCCTGCTCTATCGCGAGAGTGCCGATGCGCCCGTCCGCACCGTCGATCGGGCGAAGCGGGGCAAGGACCGGCTGACCGTCCCGTCGCTGTTCCTGCGCGACAAGAACAAGGCGCTGGTGATCGAGGATGACGAGCAGGGCTATTCCGCGCTCTATGAATACGACCTCGCGACGCTTCAGCGAGGAAAACAGCTGTTCGCGACACCCGGCTATGACGTTGGCGGGGTCATCGCGAATATAAACGGCGACGGCTTCGCCGGCGTTTATGTCGAAGAAAATCGCCCGATGATCCGCTGGATCGACCCGGAGATGGCGGCGATGCACACCGCGATCGCTGGGCAGGTCAAGGGCGGGCAGGTGGAGATCAGCTCGTTGAGCCGCGATGGGCAGGCAGCAGTCGTCAATGTCGGCGGAGCGGACTCGCCCGGCGCGTGGCTGGTTTTTCGCAACGACACCCGCGTGCTGAGCCCACTTGCCTTCGACAACCGCACGATCGGGCTCAAGCGGATGCACCCGGTAAGGACGATTCGCTACAAGGCGCGGGACGGGCTGGAGATCGCCGCCGTGTTGACGCTGCCGCGCGGCAAGACGGGCAAGCTGCCGCTGATCGTAATGCCGCATGGCGGCCCCAGTGTGCGCGACAGCGAAGTGTGGGACTGGTGGGCGCAGTTTCTCGCCGATCGCGGCTATGCGGTGGTCCAGCCCAATTATCGCGGCTCGACGGGCTACGGCACCAAGTTCCAGGACAAGGGCGAGGGACAATGGGGCCTGGCGATGCAGGACGATCTGGACGACGCGATCAAGGCGCTGGCGGATCAGGGCATCGCCGATCCCAAGCGGGTGTGCATGGTCGGCGCATCCTATGGCGGCTATGCGGCGCTCCGCGCGGCGCAGCGTGACGGCGACAAATATCGCTGCGCGGTGTCTTATGCCGGGGTCTCGGATCTCAACCGGATGCTGCGGCATCAGCGCGGTTTCCTCTTTGCCGAAGCGCGGGGCGACTGGCTGCGCGCGCAGGCTCCCGATCTGAAGGATGTGTCGCCGGTCAACTTCCCCGCTGCGTTCAGCATCCCGGTGCTGCTCATGCATGGTGAGGAGGATCGCGTCGTGCCGATCATCCAGTCGCGGGTGATGGCGCAAAAGCTCAAAAGCGCGGGTAAGGACGTGACCTATATCGTCCAGCCCCTGGCCGACCATCACTTCACCCGGCAGGAAGACCGCGTCGAATTCCTCAAGGCGCTGGAGGCGTTTCTGGCGAAGCACAACCCGGCGTGACGGCGGTCAATCGGCGGCGGTAGCGCACACAAAAAACGACGCCCGGGAGTGCCCGGGCGTCGTCCTGTTTTTTTGATCCGGATCCGCTGATTAGTTGGCTGCGGGCACCGACACCGGAACCACGGCCGTCGTGTGAACCTTCAGCTCACGCCCGGCCTCGACCACGGCGCTGCGGCCGGTGACGAACAAGCCGCCGATCAGGCCGGCTGCGGCGACGGCGCCGACGGTCGCGCCGGTGTTGCCGCTGCCTTCCTGACGGAACTGACCCGACACCGGGATGCGCTGGCCGTTGAGTTCGACGCTGCGGATTTCGTAGTTCATCTTCGCGCTCTTGCCGAACGAACCCTTGCCGGTGCGATAGGTGACGACGCCATTGGCGGCGGTGCCGCGCGGGATGACCACCATGTTGCCCAGCATCACGTCCTGCGAGACCGAAGCGACGAAGATGTCGCCGGGGCGTGCCTTCTTGGAGCTGAGTTCCGAATTCATCTTGATCACGATTTCGGTGTTGCTCGGCAGCACCGCGCTCGCGTCGACCGTCGGCGTGCCCGACGTGACGCCGGTCGGCCAGGTCAGCGCGACCGGGCTGACCGTGCCTTCAGCGCTGATCTTTGCGATCGACGCGGCGACCTTCGCCTGATCCTTGTCGACCTTTTCCTTGGCCAGCGCCGGAGTGGACGCGAGCACGAGCGCAGCCGCGGTTGCGGCCGTCATAGTCTTTAGCATGAAACCCCCAGTTCGATTCGCCTCTGCTGAGACGACGGGGCGGATATTGTCAGCTAAATTCCTGACAGTAAGCGGCTTTTTCGGGACATTATCTTGCGCAGTAACGACTATGTTCTTCCCCGTGACGGGAATTGATCGTCAGATGCTGACCGCCTCGATCACCGCAGCACGCAGTTCCGCGATGCCGTCGGCCTTCTCGCTCGATGTCGCGAGAATGTCGGGATGCGCGGCGGGGCGCTTGCGGGCTTCGTCGATCGTGCGCTGGGTCACTTCGGCGAGTTCGGCGGGCTTGATCTTGTCGCCCTTGGTCATGACGATGCGATAGCTGACCGCCGCCGCGTCGAGCATGTCGAGGATGTCGCGATCGACCTCCTTGATGCCGTGGCGGCTGTCGATCAGCACCAGCACGCGCTTCAACACATCACGCCCGCGCAGATAGTCGTTCACGAGGAAGCGCCATTTCTTGACGACATCCTTGGGCGCCTTGGCAAAGCCGTAGCCGGGCATGTCGACCAGCCGGAACTTCACCGGATCGCCGACGTCGAAGAAGTTCAGCTCCTGCGTCCGCCCCGGCGTGTTTGACGTGCGCGCCAGCCCGTTGCGCCCGGTGAGCGCGTTGAGCAGCGAGGATTTGCCGACATTCGACCGCCCCGCAAACGCCACTTCCGGCAGCGTCGCATCGGGCAGGAAGTTGAGCGCGGGCGCGGACTTCAGGAACGCGACCGGACCGGCAAAGGTCTTGCGCGCGCTCTCGATCAGCTCGGGGTCGAATTCGGTCACTTCTTCCCCTTGCCGGGCTTGGCGTCGATCACCGCGCCAGTCGCGGGCATCGGTTCCTTGAGCGCCGGGTGGCGCATGTACAGGAACTTCTGCTGCGCGATGGTGAGCAGGTTCGAGGTGATCCAGTAGAGCTGGAGACCCGCCGCGAACGGCGCCATCACGAACATCAGGATCCATGGCATGATCGCGAACATCTGCTTCTGGACTTCGTCGGTCGGCGCCGGGTTCAGCTTGAACTGCGCCCACATCGATACGCCGAGCAGGATCGGGAACACGCCCAGCGCCAGGAACATCGGCAGCTGGATCCCGGTCAGATAATGGACCAGATTGACGAGGTTCGCAGGGTCAGGCGCGGACAGATCCTTGACCCACAGCACCAGCGGCTGGTGCCGCATTTCGATCGACAGCATCAGCACCTTGTACAGCGCGTAGAGGATCGGAATCTGCAGCAGGGTCGGCAGGCAGCCCGCGAGCGGGTTTACCTTCTCATCCTTGTACAGCTTCATGATCTCCTGCTGCTGGCGCGGTTTGTCGTCCTTGTAGCGATCCTGCAGCGCCTTCATCTTGGGCTGGAGCGCGCGGATCGCCGCCATCGACGCGAACTGCTTCTGCGCGATCGGGAACAGCAGCAGGCGGACGGTCACGGTCAGCAGGATGATCGCCAGACCGAAATTGCCGACCATGCGGAACAGCCAGTGGAGATAGTGGAAGATCGGCTTTTCGAAGATTTCGAACCAGCCCCAGTCGATCGACTTGCCGAACTGGCGGATGCCGCCCTCTTCCTCATATTGGTCGAGCAGGTTCACGTCCTTCGCGCCGGCGAAGAAGCGCGTCGTCTGCGTCATCACCTGGCCCGGGGCGACCTGGCGGGCCGCGGTCGGCTCAAACTGCGCCTGCGTTGCGCCATTGGCGGCGGGGCGGAAGCTCAGACCCACCGGCATGCCCTGATCGGGCACGAGCGCGGTCAGCCAGTAGATGTCGGTATAGCCGATCCAGCCGCCCTTGGAATCGAAGCGCTTTGCGCCTTCTTCCGTCACCGTCGAATAGTTGACGCCGTAATCGACCGCGCCGCCATAGGATGCGACCGGGCCGGCATGGATGGTCCAGGTGTCGAGGTCCTTGCCCGCGCCATAGCGATACAGATAGCCATAGCCGGCCGCCGCAATCGCCTTTTGCCCCAGGTTCGCGACCTTCTGACGGACAGTGAACATATAGCCGTCATCGACCGACAGCTCGATCGCGAAACGCTGCGTACCGCTGGTCGCGGTGAGCGTGACCGGGGTGGTGGGGGTCAGCTTCGACCCGCTTGCCGTCCAAACGGTGTCGGGGCCGGGAGCGTTGATGCCCTGACCCGACCAGCCGAAACCGGCGAAATAGGCGTCGCGCGTGCCGCTCGGCGAGAGCAGGCGGATCGGCGGGCTGTCCTTGGCGATCGTCTCCTTGTGCTTGACCAGCACCAGATCGTCGATGCGCGCGCCCTTGAGGTTGAGCGTGCCGCGTACCGTCGGCGTTTCGATCGCGATGCGCGGGCTCTCGCGCAGGACGCTGTCGCGGTCGCGGATCGCCTGTGGCGTGTCGGCGGTGGGGTTCGCGCCCGGATTGGGGACGACCTTGGGCGTGCCGTCCGCTGCCTTGGTCACCGTCGTGGCGGGTGGGGTCGGGAACAGCCAGCTGGTGATCGCGGGCCATGCGAACAGCAACAGGCCGGCAATCACTGCGAACAGCAGGAAATTCTTCTGGTCGTCTTTCACGTCATTCCCCGGTTCAGGAAATCAGGGCACGGGATCATAGCCGTGCCCACCCCATGGATGGCAGCGAAGGATGCGCCGCAGCGCAAGCCATCCGCCCTTGAGCGCCCCATAGCGGGAGAGCGCCTCGATTGCATAGGCCGAACAGCTTGGCGCGTAACGGCAGCTGGACGGCAGGATCCGCGACGGCCCGATCTGCCATGCGCGCGCGACCAGGATCATCAGCCGCGCGATCACCGTTTCACCTTCGCCAGCGCCTTGGCCAGTTCCGCCTTGAGCGCGGCATAGTCCCGTTCGATCCCGCTCGCGCGGCCGATCAGGACATGGTCGGCGCCCGCGACGCCGTCGACCGGAAGGACTTCGCGGACCAGCGCGCGAAAGCGGCGCTTCATGCGGTTGCGGGTGACGGCGTTGCCGACCTTCTTCGACACGGTGATGCCGATTCGCATCGTCGTATCGTCATCGCCGCGTTGCCGGACGATCAGGACAAAGCCGGGCATCGGCACGCGCTTGCCGGCATTGGCGGCGAGATAGTCCTTGCGCTGCGTCATCCGCGCGAGCGGAATGGGCGAACAAGAACAGCCCGCTTCCCCGGTTGAGGAAACGGGCTGGTGTGGCGCCAGCGATGCTGGCGTCAGGCTTATGCGCTCAGCTTGTTGCGGCCGCGGGCGCGACGGGCGCGAATCACCTTGCGGCCGCCCGGAGTCGCCATGCGCGACCGGAAGCCGTGCCGGCGCGCTCGCACCAGATTGCTCGGCTGAAAGGTCCGCTTCATCGCTCATTCCCTGAATTCTAGAAACTGAAAAGGTCGCCGCAGGGGCGACCGTGTGAACGGGGCCGTTAGCCAAAGCGGAGTGCGAAGTCAATTCGCGGCGAGCCTTTTTGCCACCGCACGGCGACGTTTGGCGCTTCCACGGACCAGAATCCGGTCGATGAACGCGCCGACTCGCGGCCAGCGGGCCTTGAGCCGCACGAATCGGATCCGCGCCCAACGCGAATTGCGCAGGATCAGGATCAACCCGAACGCCGCGACGACTGTCCCCGCCGGACCGGGCAAGGGCGAGACCAGCGGGGCGACAACGAGGAACAGCGTCCATCCGGTCACCAGCAGGGCGATTCGCACAAAGGGATGCGGAGTGCTGCGCATCTCGTCGAGGTGGGGTTGTGTGTTGCAGATGCAAGACGCAGGCACGACGAACCGTTCCCTGCCGTCGAAAACCCGTTACAACGACTGGATTATTCGGGGGGATTCATGGTCGCGAGCGTCTCAACGGTGGCGTATCTGGGGCTGGAGGCGCGCAGCGTCGAGGTGCAGTGCAACCTCGTCCCCGGCCTCCCCAAATTCATGATCGTCGGCCTGCCGGACAAGGCGGTGGCGGAAAGCCGCGAGCGGGTGCGCGCGGCGATGGCGGCGATCGGCCTTGCGATGCCGCCGAAACATATCGTCCTCAACCTGTCGCCTGCGGATTTGCCCAAGGAAGGGTCGCATTTCGATCTGCCGATCGCGCTGGCGCTGCTCGCTGCGATGGGGGTGACCGATGCCGAGGCGCTGGCGGATTATGTCGTGGTCGGCGAACTCGCGCTCGACGGACGCATTGCCTCGTCGCCGGGCGTGCTGCTCGCGGCGCTGCATGCGGCGGGGGAGGGGAAGGGGCTGATCTGCCCCGCCGCGCAGGGTGCGGAGGCGGCGTGGGCCGGGACCGGCGCGGTGCTGGCGGCGCCCGACCTGATCGCGCTGCTCAACCATTTGAAGGGTCAGCAATTGCTTGGGTCGCCGGAGCCGGGGGAGGCCGACCCGCCGGGGTTCGGGCCCGATCTCAAACAGGTGAAGGGGCAGGAGACGGCCAAACGCGCGCTCGAGATCGCGGCGGCTGGTGGACATAATCTGCTAATGTAATGTTGATCTACACCGGACAGGATTGATCATGGACGCCGTTATCTACATTCGCTGGTCCTCGGCCGAGCAGGGGAAGGGCAGCAGCCTAGAGCGGCAGCGCGAACAGTGTCGCGCGCTCGCGGCAAGAAAGGGATGGAACGTCGTAGCCGAACTCGTGGACGATGGCGTGTCGGCGTTCAAGGGGCGTCACGCTATCGTTGGCGAACTCGGGAAATTCGTGGCTGATGTCGAGGCCGGTGTTTATCCCGATGGGGTGGTGCTCCTGACTGAGAAGCTGGATCGACTGTCGCGTGAGAAGGCAAAGAAGGTGTTCTCGTGGGTCGTCGATATCACTGACCTCGGCGTCGTCGTGGCGACCGTCGATGGCGACCGGCGCTACGCGAAGGACAATCTGGACATGGCCTCGATCATCGAGGTCGTGGTCAAGGCTGAGCTCGCAAACGAGGAGTCGGAGAAGAAGTCTTCGCGATTGGCGGCGGCATGGGCGTCGAAGCGACGTAGACTGGCAGATGGTGAGACCCAGGTACTGACGCGCCGAGCACCAGCTTGGCTTGCGGTCGAGGGCACGCCCGCGCGATTCGTCCCGATCCCCGAGCGCGTCGCTGTCGTCCGCCGCATTTTCGAAGAGACTAGCGCCGGCCTCGGCAAGCACAGTATCGCGCGTGGTCTTAACCTCGACGGCGTTCCGACTTTCGGCAGGGCGTCGGGCTGGCATCCGTCGTACATTCAGAAGATCCTAACCGGTCCCGCAGTTCTCGGCGAGTTTCAGCCCGGCCAAAAGGCGCGGGGGGAACCGCGCCAATCCGTTGGCGACCCCATCCAGGACTACTATCCCCGTATCATCGATGAGGACCTCTACGCGCGTACTCTCAAGAGCATTTCGGGTCGCCCCCGTCGGGTCGGTGGGCGCGGACGACGTTTGGTCAATCTATTTGGCGGTCTAGCGGTCTGCGGCGGCTGCGGCTCGAAGATGACCTTCAGGGGCAAGGGAAAGAAGGTTCGGGCTGACGGCTCGATCGTCAACGAGGATTACCTCATCTGCGACAGGTACCAACGGGGGCTTGGCTGTCAGAACGGTCGTCACTTCAACTATTCGGTTTGGGAGGACGGCATCCTTGACGCGATCCTCTACGACGCGATGGAGGACCGCCACTTCTCGTCACCCGAGATAATCCGCCCGCTCGAGATCCAACTGGCTGAACGCATCCGCAAGCGGAAAACTGACCGAGAGCGTGCCGAAACGGCGCTTGCACTTTACGTCGAGACCAACCGCCCTGAGGTGAAGGCTAGGTGGATGGCGATCACTCAGGAGATCGACGAACTCGACGCATCAATTGTGGAACTCGAGCGACACATCAAAGACGCCCGCGGTACGGCGACACCGGCCCAGCATCGACGCCGCATCCAAAAGTTGCGTGGTACGCTGAACGACGAGGATGAGCGCATCCGGTTTGAGGCAAGGTCGCTGGTGATGGAGGCTGCGCACGGACTTGTCGAACGCATGTCTTTCTCATCCGAGCACCTGATTGTCGTCATAGCCACGAAGACCGGCGTAGAGATGCATGTTGGCTGGGAGGACTGGGGTGGCGATCGGCAGGGGATTACCATCGCGAAGTTTATGCCGTAACCGCTCGAGAGATTATAGAAATTGCCGTAGTTGCCCAGGGTCGGGACTCATAACCACCACATGCCACCTGGTGGTTGTAAGTCCGGCCCAAGGGTTAAGCGGCGTCAAGATCAAGCCACGGCGCCAGCGTGCTGGCATCGCTAGCAGTTTTTGCGAAGAGAGCCGCAAAGCGCTTTCGTCGGTGCGCTTCAAGCGCTGCGATGTATTCGCGATCCTTACGCTTCTTGATCACGCGCCGCAGAATGCGATCCTCCACCGCAACCGCCGCGACGCGGGCATCGACTAGTCCACGCCAACGCGCTAGCAGGCAGGCGGTCGAAACCACGTCGATTTCGCAGGCGCTTTTCACTTTATCCCATTCGCCCGCAAGTATAAGTCCTGTGACCGCGAAAGGCGGGCACGACAACTTGCCCGGGATGTCCATCGCGGCCAGAACCTCGGACAAGTGCAGAGGCTTCATACGCATCCCGCCGGTGAATGCGTGAGCTAGGTCGAGGTGCCGTTGCTTATGGAATCCGCCATGCATGAGCCAGCCCCAACCTGGAGGCAGGGTTAGTCCGTGACGCATGCATCCGCTAATGAGCAGCGGAATATCATGAGCGAGACCCGCCCACGTTACGATTTCAGTTTCGCTCGGCGCCTCTGCGAGGACCCGCAGGATGCCGGAGAGTACGGCTCGCTCGTTTTGTTCCGGGGCAGAAAGCGTTACGAAGCGGTCAACGTCAATGCCACCCTGCGCGTCTTCGCTAAGCACCATGACCGCGGCGGTGGTGATCGTCTGGAAAACCCATCTGGGACACGTGAGTGGATCCTCACTGCGCGTATAGCCTCGCCGGATTGGCTTGTCGTCGCTGGGGACCCAACGCTCCATGACCTGATAGCGCTTGTGCCCGATATCATCGAGCACTGCAGATTCGATGTCCAGGACTACCCAAGAACGTCGAGCGCGGGGCAGAGTGATAGTCTCGGCCTTTAATATTTCCATGGTTTCTTTCCGTTTGAGTGATGGCCTGCGCGGCCGAGCATTTTTCCCGTTCGTCAGGGGGCTCATCCCTGATTCTTCCCGCCGAAGTCAGTTGATCGTGCGGGACATATGTCGCGCCGACACCGCCACAAGCGTCTCGATCGCTCGACGCAGCCGGCGGACTGAACGGGTGTTGCGGAACAATCGCAGCAACGCCGCTTCCGACCCGCGCTCGATGCCCGGCAGAGCCGAGGGTAGCAGTCCGACATCGCGGGCAACGTCGCGCCAAAGCGTGGCCAGGATCAACTCGGCATGCTCCGGCCCGGGGCCGGCCACCTCCACCACGTCCACGCGGGACAACAGCGGGGCGGGGAGCCGATCGATGCGGTTGGCCGTTAGGATCCAGTTGACGTGGCTAAGGTCGATCTCGACCGCAAGGCAGCCGTCGAAAAACCGGGCAGCAGTTGATCGCTCCAGCATGCCGAGCAGCGTTGAAACCGGATCGCCCATATTCCCGGCCGCCGCTTTGTCGATCTCGTCTATGATTACCACTGGATTGGCGGTACCGGTCTTCAACATCGTCATCGCCGGGAAGCACGGCTGCTGATGGCGAAAACCCCGCGGGTTGCCAGCCAATTCGGCATTACTGCTCACCCCGGCCAGCGACAAAAGAGCGCTGCCGCACCCGGACAGATCTGCGATTCGCTGCGCGAGATGCGTTTTGCCGGCACCTGGCGGTCCCGTAAGCAACATCGGCCGCAACGATAGCCAAGGCCGGCCCGCCCACAAGTTGAGTGCGCACTGGTCCGCAATACGGTCGATCGCTGTCGCCATCCATGGCGCTTCGGCCCGCAGGATCGCCGCGATCCGTGACTCATTACCGCCGCGCGGCCGGGGCAGCGCTGATGCGCCGGCCAATGGCAGCGGAACCGTCAGGCAATCATAGAGATGCGGGATCGAGGCGACCCACTCGTTGTTCTCGTTTCCGTCGCTGGGGATCGATCGGCATGGACGGATGTGGGGCTTGCCCTCGACAATCATCACAGCTGCACCTCCGACTCTGCCGTGTTGTCCCAAGCCGTGGTCGCAGCAATCTGCGTCGTGGCATCGTCCAGACCGTTCAGCCACAGTCGCCAAGTCGCCTTTGCTCGCGCAGCCAGATGGTCGCGTATCGCCCCGTGGCATCCGGTGCGGTGTGCTTCGGCAAGGTCGGCGCGTGTCATCGGCACGAAGGACAGACCCGCCTGGTGTGCGATTGCATCGAAAGATGTGGCTTTGCTGCCCCCATAGCTATCCGCCACGTCGATCACCTCGCCGGTCAGCGCCAAGTCGAACTGACGCAGCAGCCGCGCGCCCGAGATAGCGTCGCGGGCGGTCTCGGCTGCAGCAATGAGCGATGGGACCACGATATCGCCCGCTCTCCACAATAGCAGTCGCGCCGGTGGCGCCTGCAGGCGGTCGGCGAGCCACTTCATGGTTTCGACTTGATCACAGGTCACAGTCGTACTGTGGGCGGCAAGATCAAAGGCAAGCGTGCCGAACCGATTAGAAACGGTCAGCGTTGCAGTTCCGATTAGCAGCGTTCGCGCAGGGCGTTCGCCGAGTTCAGGTTGATTGATCCAGGCGGTGGAAAGGATGACGGTATCCGTGTTCATGTTCTGCCTTCGAAATGAAATCGGCCTGGCCATCGTGGTGATGGCCAGGCCGGCATGGCGTGAGTTGATGAGAGGGCGACGGCTGTGTTCAGGACATCTTAAATGTCCTTTCCTCTTGCTCGCGGCGAAGCCTTGCCGTGACCCGTTCGAGCGAGGCGGCAACATCGGCCTTCAGCGCGCGCGGGCGGCACCAGCGCATGAGTGCGCAGTCGATAAACGTTTGCAAATGCGAGAGGTCCGGCGAGCATTCGATATGGCGAGCGAGCGCTGCCATAGGCCGGGTGACCAGCGCCTCGTCCCCCGCACGTCCGGCCGTCCATGCGAAGTATAGGCAGAGCGTGGCGACTGCGTCCTCCATTACATAACGGCGGATGCGCTCGGTTTCACCTGCTTCCCACAGGCCCCCGACGTCGCCGCCACCTACGTCAGTCTTCACAGGAATGCCCACCGCGTCGCAGAGCTGAGCCAGCCCGACCTTGCGGCCATAGCTCGCATAGAGATCTGCCAGATCGGCGTGCTCGCCACTATAGCGATGAGCACCCGCATGATTGCCCAACGCCTTAGCGTCCCATACCCGGCACCGCTGAGCAGCGAGCCGCAGAACAAGAGCATCGAACTGAGCAGAATTGTAGCCAGTCACCAGCGAAACGGTGGCCATGCGGGTGTCTGCGGCACGGATCAGGTCTGCTTCGTCCGCGCCATCTTTGATGACAAGCGCCTCAATATCGAAAGACCAGCTACCCTCGCGATACGCTGCCGCGGCGAAACCGATCGCAACGGGCCTGTGGAGCGGCCAGGGTGGAAACGAACCGTCCTCCTGCTGGGGTGCAATGGTTTCGATATCATAGGCCAGCACCGACTGCGTGCTAGGCGCACGGCATGGCTGGCGCACGGATGCGCGCATAGACTTACCTCATCATTGGTTGTGTGGTGTGGTGGTGTCGCCAACAGGTTGACCGAAGTTGTCCGGCAACTTTCTCATCTTGCCCCTGATCACAGGGCAGATGGTCGGTGGTTTCACCCGATAGTATCGACACACTGACGGAAAGCGTGCCGCCTGACGGCAAACACGAGTTGATAAAAGGATTTTTCCAAAACCTTCCTCAGCCACCTACAATCTAAATTTTCAAAGGTCGCGCCGTGCGTCATCAGGGGGCACCGCGCTTGAAAGACATACGATATGGGTTCCAGAAGGGATGAAGGCGCCCGTGTGGAGACCGCATTTCAGATGCCGAACGTATTGGCGGTAGAGGAGCTAGTCGTTGCTCGACCTTCCGCCGGATGTAACGCGCGATGGCAGCGTATTCGACATCAAGCAGAACGTGATAGTTGCCGCGATTAACGCCATGCCGATGCAGGGCAGTAATCAGCGGTCCATATGAGCTGGAGCTGCCTTCCACGGCCTCTGCATCATCGCGTTCCTGCCCACGCGCACGCTCGGCTTCTTCCAAGGCTTCGAGCATCTGATCGGCCAGTTCGATCGTAATGATGTGACCGAGAGCTTCCGAAAGCGGCTCCCCGAGCTTGCGTATGGCGTTTGATCGATCAGCGTAGAGCGTATCGCGGGTCGGCCCAAGATATGCCTGGACCCGAAAAGCATTGATCAGCGTACGTCGCGCGCGTTCGCCTTCTTTGCTCCGGCCGCCATCGTCCTCGGCGCGAATTCGCAAAAGAGCGTCGTCAAGCCTGCTCCATCGACCGTGATAGCGACGGGCTAGATATTTCAATGCGTCGAACAAGGTTTCCACGACCACCTCCTTGGTATACCTGTTTTAGGATGACGCAGGGTTCGCACCAAGCGAACCCACGTGCCGCCGCAGTCGTAGACGCGGCGGCACGACCGAGGATGCCAAGCATCCGATCCGAGGCGCGACGCGCCGACCCGGCGAGCGAAGCGAGGGCCTCCGCGGAGTAAAAAACGACGCCGCGCAGCAAACGTGAACGCTTGCGTCACGTTTGCGGTATTGCGCCTGACATATCAGGGTGCCTTTAGGCACCGGCAAACGAGCTCAGACGACAGAATCTGGTCGAATGTGGCTGACTCGTGCCGTTTTCCTTCTCACAAAAACAAAAGTCGGGCTTTAGCGCCCATTGATAGCTGTGCCTTGACTGCCTAGTATCTGAGCTGCGGGTTAAAAAGCAATTATGTGAGGTGGTCAGGATCCCGCGTCGGCGAAGTTGTCGCGGTGGAGGAACGTGTATGGGTAAAGGGACAAGGCCAGTCCGCAGCGGGCGCGGTAGGCCACGGAAAACGCAAGAAATAATCGGATCGATGGTCATGGTGCACGCGCCGGAAATGGCGGGTGAGGCGCTCTTTGCATCGAGCGATAAGTTCGCTGATCCGATAGAGGAATTGGGAACTGAAGCGAAGCTCGACCGAATATCTCAAATAATTAGCGAGTCCGCTCGAAAAGTTGGCGCGCAGGCAAAATTGGCCGGTGACGAACTTGCAGCGGGGGAGCGGGACCTTCCTGGACTAACTGGGGTCCGAGCCACGTCTCGCCCGTGGCTGGAGAAAAAATCTCCCGTAAATGTGTTTTCAGACGCAAAGCGTGCAATTCACGCGAATGGGCGGGTTATGGATACGCTCATTCGCCACTTGGTCGAGCACGTCGCGATCGACCAGGAATTGCGAGAGATCGCGACTGACGCCCGTCATCGCGCAGCAGATGAATTGCGTGATATCCCGCTGGCTATGGTCGATTTCGTAAATCGCCTGATGGCCTCGGGCGTGGTCGCCAGAGACGTCCGCTTCATGCCAAGAGACCGGCTAGCCCGGGTCGTAGCGGCGATCAAGGATGTGGACTTGCAATCTGCCCTCGCCGACGTTCCAGATAATCTCCCGCGTTCTTCGTGGCCCGAACCGGATCACGGGGACGAGGCCGAATTGACGGAGGTCGACGGATCGTCTGCGCAGACGCACCCTGACCGCGTGGAGCGGCGTGTCGACACGAGCCTAGGCAGCGGTTCGACGACAGGCTTGTCGGATGCCTCGCCGGTTAGCACAGTTACAGGCGCCGATTCAGACGCCTCAGCCAACCAAGAATTGAGCCAGGGCATCTGGGACATCATCGATGTGACCGGTACTGGCTATCGCATCGAGGAGGATGAGGTCCGTTCGACCGAGGATGCGGCGGCGTTGCACCTGCAACTTCCTGACGATCGATCGATGCGGGCACTGGCGATACCCATGAGCCTAGAGGAGACGCTGGCAGTCGGCGCCGAAGATGAAGAGAATGGGGTGTGGGCGCAACGCTTCGTCGGTCAACATTGCGCCCGAACGGCGCGAGAATTGACGGAGGAAGAACGCCGCCTGTGGCTGTTCTTGCTGTTCGAAATCAAAACGTCCCCCGAACATCAACTGGGACGGGCGGGCCTCTTCGACGGGGTGCGGCTGCCAGGGCCCGCAGGTACCAACCGCATTCGACGTCTGGTAGCGTTGGACCGTGATCATTTGGAAGATGCGGCCACTGCAGAGACTTTGAAGGGGCCGGCGCTCCAACGAAAGTGAGCCAGCCAGTTAGTCAAGATGATTGTGGCTATGGGGAGATCCAATCGGATCACGGCGGAACCAAGCTGCGGCACGGGCCCGTTCTGACCATTGATTATATAAAGTCCCGGGGGGGCGTACTACCGACGAAAACTAGGTGGTCAGAGCGTTAACCAATGCCCACTAGCCTAAAGGGTATGTGGCGATCCTCCATGACCGCGGGCGTGCCCCAACTGCCAAAGGGCGAGTGCCTGCGGCCCGAGAGCGCTCGAGCGCTGCTGCATGCCGAGCGGTTCGCACGCAAAGCGCTGTCACCTTTGGATACTGCGATCACCATCGAGTTCAGCTCGGCGCTGGCGAGTAGTGCGCAGCCTTATGCGCTGTTTCGAAAAATTTGGCAGAATACGCAGCGAGCATGGAAGTATCGCGTCGGCCAAGGACTCGCGCATGGCACCTTTGATGCGATGGCCGTGTGGGAAAAGCCCCTTGGCGGCCCAATCCATGTTCACTGGCTTTTGCGCTGGTCACCGCTTGATCAGGACGATCTCGACAAGCGCATCCGTCGAACGCTGAAAAAGCTCGCGCCGAATATGCCCAGCCGCTGTTTGTTGGTGCAGCCGGCGACAACTACGAGCAAGCTCGCGAAATATATGGCGAAAGGTATCGACGCCCCCTACGCAAATCACTTCTATCTGAACCACTCGCCTCAAGGGCAAATCAATCATCGTCGCATCATCATCTCCCGATCCCTCGGGCCGGCGGCGCGCAAAATCTATCAGCAGAAGACCGGGCTTTCGCCGATCTAAGGCCAGCTCGCATCGAAAGCAGATTGCATCCCCCGGTGGTGGACTGGCACAGCTGTCCCCATGAACGCCGTCGAGATTGAAGAGGCCGTATCGGAGCTGGTCGTCCAGCCGTTTGATGCCGCCGAATTCCCCTTCCACTTCCTCACCGCTTTCGGCGCGAAGGAGACGACGCTCAAGCGGCTGCGCAAGGGCGACTCGAATGCGTCCGACGTCGCGGGGGGCGTGTTGTGGCGCAACAACATTCACCTCGCCGTCGCGCCATCGGGAGCGGTCGCCGCAACCCTCGCCGCCCTGCGTGCCAGCGCAAAGACCGCCAGCGCCAAGGCCAAGTTCATCCTCGCCACCGATGGCGAGACGGTCGAGGCGGAGGATCTGGTCGGCGGCGATGTCGTCGCCTGCCCCTATGCCGAACTGCCCCGGCATTTCGCGACCTTCCTGCCGCTCGCCGGCATCTCCACCGTCAAGGAGATCAAGAACAACCCGATCGACGTCAAGGCGACCGGGCGCCTGAACAAACTCTATGTCGAGCTGCTCAAGGACAATCCCGACTGGGCGACCGACGATCGGCGGCATGCGCTGAACCAGTTCATGGCCCGCCTGATCTTCTGCTTCTTTGCCGAGGATACCGGCATCTTCCGCGAGGGGCAGTTCACCGCGACCATCACCCAGATGAGCCAGGCTGGCCATGGCAGCGGTGACGAGCAATGGGGCAACACCCATATCGTGCTGACCGAGCTGTTTCGGGCGATGGACACGCCCGTCACGCACAACGGCAATCTGGACGATCGCTATCGCCGCGCGGCGGGCATCCGGCCCTATGCCGATGTCTTCCCCTATGTGAATGGCGGCCTGTTCACCGGGGCGACCGATTGCCCGCGGTTCAGCCGCACCGCGCGCGCTTACCTGCTGCGCGCGGGGGAGCTGGACTGGAAGGAGATCAACCCCGACATCTTCGGATCGATGATCCAGGCGGTCGCCGACGATGGCGAACGTGGCGAGCTGGGCATGCATTATACCAGCGTGCCCAACATCCTGAAGGTGCTGAACCCCCTGTTCCTCGACGATCTGCGCGAACAGCTGGAGGCGGCGGGGGGCAGCAGGGCCAAGCTGCGCAACCTGCGCCGTCGCCTGGGCAATATCCGCGTGTTCGACCCCGCCTGCGGATCGGGCAATTTCCTGGTCATCGCGTATAAGCAGATGCGCGCGATCGAGGCGGAGATCGTCACCCGGCTGGGCGGCGAAGCCAGCCTGAAGCTCGCCGATCGCCGCAGCGTCATCCCGCTCAGCAACTTCTATGGCATCGAGATCAAGGGCTTCGCGGCAGAAATCGCCCGGCTCGCGCTGCTGATCGCGGAGTTCCAGGCGGACTGCCTGTATCTGAGCCAGCAGGAGGCGCGCGCGATGGTCCTCCCGCTGCACAAGACGGGGCAGATCACCGTCGGCAACGCGCTGCGGCTCGACTGGCTGGAGGTCTGCCCGCCGGTCGGCGCGACGTTGGTGGAGGAACAGGATCTCGCCGGGCCGACCGGGCGGCTGGCGCTGGAGGACAATGGGCTGGACGATGGGGGGCGGGTCGAGACCTATATCTGCGGGAACCCGCCTTACGTGGGAGATAAGAAGCAGAGCAAGGAACAGAAGGGTGACACTGGGTTTGTCTTCGGTCGCCTCACCGATAGATGGCGCTCATTCGATTACGTCGACGGCTTTATTTACAAGGCTGCAGAATATCTACCTCGCTTTGGCGACGGAGGCGCTGCGTTCGTAACGACAAACTCCGTGTCTCAGGGCATGCAAGTTGCACAGTTCTGGCCCCTCGTTCTGAACCGGGTCGAAATTAGCTTCGCCCACCTCTCGTTCAAGTGGAGCAACCTTGCCTCTGACAACGCGGGCGTGACCTGCGTGATCGTGGGTTTGGCACCGAACGGACTTCGCCCGACTAAGACGCTCTATCAGAACGACTCCGTTCGGACTGTGAGCCAGATCACGCCTTATCTGACAGCTGGCGAAACTGTGCTGGTCGATGGGAGGGCTGCACCAGTCTCACGGATCACGCCTATGGCGCTGGGAAACTTTGCCAAGGACGGCGGTCATCTGTTTCTCGACGGCGCAGAAGCTGATCAGCTTGACGCGAATGCCGCCCGCTTTGTCCGACCGATCTTCGGCGCCCAAGAATTCATCAAAGGCATCAGGAGATACTGCCTGTGGATCTCCGATGATGAGGCCGAGATCGCTGGAAAAAGCCACGAAGTTGCAGACCGCTACCGGCGCGTGGCGGCGTACCGCAGCCAAAGCACGAAGGCGGAAACTGCCGCGTGGAGCGCGAAACCACACCGATTTGTCGAAATAAGGTCGCAAGAATACCGAAGTGCCATTCTCGTGCCTAGGGTTAGCTCCGAGGAGCGCGAGTATCTCCCAACGGGATTGTTACCGCCAGGCGCGATCGTGACTGAGGCCTTTGGCCTCTACGATGCGCCTCTCTGGAACATGGCGCTGATCGCATCGCGCCTGCACCTTGTCTGGATCGCGACCGTGTGCGGGAAGCTCGAGACCCGATACCGCTACTCCAACACCCTCGGCTGGAACACCTTCCCGGTCCCCAAGCTGACCGAGCAGGAAAAGGCTGACCTCACCCGCACGGCGGAAAATATCCTGCTGGCGCGAGAGGCGCATTTCCCCGCGACCATCGCCGAGCTCTATAATCCCGACGCGATGCCCGACGACCTGCGCCGCGCGCATGAGGAAAACGACGAAGTGCTGGAACGCATTTATATCGGCCGCCGCTTCCGCAACGACACCGAACGGCTGGAAAAGCTGTTCGAGATGTACACCAAGATGACGGCGAACCAGCCAACGCCAAAGAAGGGCAAGAAGGCCGCATGACCCGGTTGTTCCGCATTTCCGATCAGGGGCTGATCGAGAGCCGCCGCAAGCCGCTCGACCTGGAAAGCCGGATCGAGGATTGGGTGGCGCGTGACCTCAGCCTGGTCGGCGTCGATGGCATCATCATCGGGCGACAGGTCGCCACCGATCATGGCAAGCGGATCGACCTGCTGGCGATGGACGAAGACGGCAATCTGATCATCATCGAGCTGAAGCGGGATCGATCGCCGCGCGACATCGTCGGCCAAGTGCTGGATTATGCATCCTGGGTGCGGCACCTGACGACGAAGGACGTGCATGAGCTGACCCGCGCGGTGACCGGACGCGCTCTGCCCGACCTGTATCGCGACCGCTATGGCAAGGCCGTACCGGAGACGCTCAACGCATCCCACCAGATGATCGTCGTGGCGAGCGAGGTGGACGAAGCGACCAAGCGGATCATCGAATATCTGTCCGAAGAGCATGACGTCGGGATCAACGCCAGCTTCTTCAATATCTTTGGCGCCGAGGGGCATGAGTGGCTGACCACCGACAGCCTGCTCGACCAGGAAGAGGTAAAGGATCGCGCGGTCAAAAAGGCGCGGGCGCCGTGGTCCGGCCTCTACTATATCACCGGCGGTGCCGAAGAGGATCGTCCGTGGGAGGAACTGCGCCGATACGGCTTCTTCACCGCCGATGGCGGGCGGCACTACACCAATCAGCTCGACCGGCTCGAAGTGGGTGCGCCGATCTTCTATTATCAGAAGAAGACCGGCTATCTGGGCTGTGGCCGGGTAACGACGGCGAAGATGCTGGCGAGCGATTATGTGCTCGCGGATGGGCGGGTGCTGACGGATGTGCTGCCCGTTCGGTATCTCACCCAGTTTGCCGATGATCCCGATCGCGCTGCCTATGTCGTCGGGGTAGAATGGCTGCGGACCTTCGATCGTGCCGAGGCGAAGACCTATCAGGGCATCTTCGCCAATCAGGCGATCGCGTGCAAAATCTATGACCAGCAGACCGCTGATTTCCTGCGCCAGGAATTTGGCGTGGCGCGTGAGGACAGTGAATGACCGACAATCGCCCGATCCCAGCCGTCCGGCTGGTCACCGCCCACACCGGCGCATCGGCCAGCGCCAACGAACTCGGCATGCGCCCGATGCAGGCGCGCGCCTATGCCCATCGGGGCGAGCAGTATCTGCTCATCAAATCGCCCCCGGCCTCGGGCAAGTCGCGCGCGCTGATGTTCATCGCGCTCGACAAGCTGGAGAACCAGGGCGTCAAGCAGGCGATCATCGTCGTCCCCGAACGATCGATCGGCGGCAGCTTTGCCGATGAGCCGCTGAGCAAGCATGGCTTCTGGGCCGATTGGGTGGTCCGCCCGCACTGGAACCTGTGCAACACGCCCGGCGCCGATGATGTGAAGGTCGCCAAATCCAAGGTGAAGGCGGTCGGCGAATTTCTGGCGAGCGCGGACCGGGTGCTGGTCTGTACCCACGCCACCTTCCGCTTTGCGGTGGATGAGCTTGGGATCGCAGCGTTCGACGATCGCCTGATCGCGGTGGACGAATTCCACCATGTCTCTGCCAATCCCGACAACCGGCTGGGCGCACAGCTCGGCCAGCTGATCGCGCGGGACAAGGTGCATCTGGTCGCGATGACCGGCAGCTATTTCCGGGGCGACGCGGCGGCGGTGCTGTCGCCCGAGGATGAGGGCAAGTTCACCACCGTCACCTACACCTATTATGAGCAGCTCAACGGCTATACCTGGCTCAAGACGCTCGACATCGCCTACAGCTTCTACACCGGGCGCTACATCGACAAGATCAACGACCTGCTCGACCCGGCGGTCAATACGATCGTCCATATCCCCAGCGTCAACAGCCGCGAAAGCACCAAGGACAAGCATCGCGAGGTTGAGGAGATCATGGATCACCTCGGCACCTGGCGCGGCACCGATCCGGCGACGGGCTTTCACCTGATCGAAACAGCCGATGGGCGGACGATCAAGGTCGCCGATCTGGTCGATGACGACCCCGCCAAGCGCGACCGGGTGGCTGCGGCGCTGAAGAGCCCTGAGGCGCGCGCGAACCGCGACCATGTCGACATCATCATCGCACTGGGGATGGCGAAGGAGGGGTTCGACTGGATCTGGTGCGAACATGCGCTGACCGTTGGCTATCGCTCAAGTCTGACCGAGATCATCCAGATCATCGGTCGCGCCACCCGCGACGCGCCAGGCAAGACCGTGGCGCGCTTCACCAACCTGATCGCGGAGCCGGCTGCGGCGGACGATGTGGTGGCCGAAGCGGTCAACGATACGCTCAAGGCGATCGCCGCAAGCCTGTTGATGGAACAGGTGCTCGCCCCCCGGTTCGACTTCACGCCCAAGGATGTCGGGCCGAAGGAAGGGTTCGATTACGGTCCCGGCGGCTATCAGGAAGGACGCACCAATGTCGGCTTCAACGAGGAGCGCGGGCAGTTTCATTTCGAGCTGAAGGACCTGCTCCTGCCCAGCTCGAAGGAAGCCAAGCGCATCTGTGCCGAAGACATCAACGAGGTCATCACCAGCTTCATTCAGGACAAGCAGGCGATCGAGCGCGGGCTGTTCGACCCCGAAGTGGTGCCCGAAGAGCTGACGGTGGTGCGGATGGGCAAGATCGTGCGCGACCGCTACCCGGAGCTGAGCGAGGACGATCAGGAGGCGATCCGCCAGCACGCCATCGCCGCGCTCAACGTGACGCAACAGGCGGCAAAGATCGTCGCTGACAGCGCCACCGACGACGGATCGGGCGAGCTGAAGGCGAATACCTCCTTCGTCGACGGGGTGCGCAAGTTCATGAATGTGCGCGATCTCGACATCGACCTGATCGACCGCATCAACCCGTTCGACGCCGCCTACGCGATCCTGTCGCGCGCGATGAACGAAAATACGTTGCGCCAAGTGCAGGCGGCGATCACCGGACGCAAGGTGACGCTGAGCGAGGAGGAGGCGCGCGCCTATGCCGTCCGCGCGGTGCAGTGGAAGCGTGAACGCGGTCGCGCGCCCGAGGTGACGTCACAGGACCCGTGGGAGCGCCAGCTGGCGGAGGGCGTTGCGGCCTTCGCGCGCTATCGGGCAAAGGCTGCCGCCAGTGGCTGACATGACCGACGACGAACTGCTGGCCGAACTGGGCATCGACCTCGCGCCCAAACAGGTCCGCGCGCGCACGCCGCGCGAAGAGCTGATCATCGCCGGGTTCGAGGATATCGTGAAGTTCCGCGAGGAACATGGCCGCGCGCCCCAGCATGGCGAGGGGCACGACATTTTCGAACGGCTCTACGCCGTCCGGCTCGACCGGCTGCGCGCGCTGCCCGAATGCCGCGCGCTGCTGGCGGAGATGGACACGCACGGGCTGCTCGATGGCGATGCGGGCGACGCACCGCTCGACGACGACGCGCTGCTCGCCGAACTCGGTGTCGACGCGACGCCCGACGACGACATCACCCAACTCCGCAACGTCCGCTCCGCCACCGAACGCAAGGCGGCGGAGGAGATCGCCACCGCGCAACGCTGCGAAGATTTCGACCGCTTCAAGCCGCTGTTCGATCAGGTCCAGGCGGAACTCGAGAAGGGCATCCGCACAACGCGGCGCTTCGGTCGCGACGCCAGCATCGATGTCACCGATTTCTTCATCCTGCGCGGTCAGCTCGCCTATGTCGCTGAAATCATCGGCGAACCGATCAAGGCGGCGAATGGTCAGAACGACGCGCGGCTGCGCGTGATCTATTCGAACGGCACCGAGAGTGATCTGCTCCGCTGGTCACTCCAGCGCGCGCTATACAAGGACGAAGGCGGTCGTCGCGTTACTGAGCCCACCGCCGGTCCGCTGTTCGACGCGCCCGAGATCGAGCCGGACGGCGATTATCTCGAAACCGGCACGCTGTACGTCCTGCGTAGCCGCTCAACCCATTCGACGATCGCCGCGCACCGCGATCTGGTCCACAAGATCGGCATCACCGGAGGCTCAGTCGAGCGCCGCATTGCCGGCGCGATCGACGATCCCACCTTCCTGCTTGCCGAGGTCGATGTCATCGCGACCTACAAGCTGCTCGACGTCGACCGCCCAAAACTCGAACGCCTGATCCACCGCGTTCTCGACAGCGTCCGCTTCGATGCGGAACTCACCGACCGTTTCGGAAAGCCGTTCAGGCCGCGGGAATGGTTCTTGGTCCCGCTGCCGGTGATCGACGAAATCGTGCAGCGGATCGAGAATGGTACGCTGACAGGCATGAAATTCGATCGGCAAACAGCAAGCCTGGTTCCGGAGACCGTCATCTGACTGGTTGTCTGCGGAAGGAACTGGGCTGACTTCTGCCTGTCTGGTTTCAGATTGAGGAATGGCGGAAGCTGACGTTCGGGCGAGCCAATAGCCGGATCAGCTGTCGGCCCATGATGTGCGGTTATGTGGAACGAACTCGAATCGAGACTCTTCCTGAAAGGTCTAGGGGCCTGCGGACCACACACAGCTATGACGACCAATCTTTGCGTCTGACGGGCGCTCAGATAACCGCCGCCGAAGTAAATGGCTGCGAGGATGTGTCGCGGGTGGAACAGTTTCCCTAGCGAAACGTTTCTATAGGGAACGTGATACCGGGTGGAGGTAACAATGCATAACGCTGAACCCAGCGTTTCAAGCGCTGCCGCGCTTAGCGACGAAGACTTCAAGGATCAGCTTCAGAAGGTCATTCCGCACCTTCGCGCTTTCGGACGGGGGCTCAGCGGCAACCCCGATACTGCCGACGATCTCGTCCAGGAGACCATGCTTAAGGCATGGGCCGCGCGTAGCCGGTTTCAGGGCGGCACGAATTTCAAGGCGTGGACCTTCACCATTTTGCGGAACCTTTATTTTAGCCAGACGCGGCGCAAGCGCTTCGTGGGTGAGTGGGATGACGTCGTCGCGGATCGCGTGCTGGCCGCACCGGCCATCCAGGACAAGGTAGTGGAGCTTCGCGACCTGATGCGGGCGCTCCAGCAGATATCCTCCGACCAGCGCGAGGCGATCATCCTGGTCGCCGCGGCAGGCATGTCCTATGAGGAAGTCGCCGAAGTTACCGGCGTGATGCTGGGCACGGTCAAAAGCCGTGTGTCGCGGGCGCGTGCTGCGCTCGAGACGCTGATGACCGAAGGCGTCCTCAACACCAAGCGCCAGGATTTCGCATGCACCGAGGGTGCGGTGCTCAGTCTGCTGTCGTCGCTGAATGCCATCCAGGCGCGCTATGCTCTTACGGCACGCCCGGCACAGGCGGCACCGCTTCGTTTCGCGGCCTGACCGAGCGCGGCAGTATGATCTCCACGTGCCTCGGAAGGGCGCGGTCCCAGCGTTCGTCAAATGCCGGGACCGCGCCGTCTTCATCGCTTCGAACCGGCCAGCGGGAGCACCGCTCCGTCCGGGAGGATGACGCTGGGCCTTTCCAGGACATCCAGTAGCTCCGCAGCGGACATCTGATCTGTGAAGGTCGTGGCGCGGCCTTCCTCGATCGCACGACTGATCGCCGCCGCCATCCCTGCGCACTCCACGAGCCCTTGCACGAACGGCCGATTGCCCAGCAAAAAGGGTAGCGCGCAAAGATGCACGCGCTCCAACGATCGGTCCTGCTCACGCATCGTGAGGTCGCCTGCTGGATTGAGGCCGCTGCTCCACGCCTGGTCGGCTTCTATTGCACTGGCGCAAAGCTGAAGGCGGAGAGTGGGAAACGGGAAGTGGTTCATGGCGGCCGTCTGGGTTCCGCGGGCGTCGAGCAGTTCGTCGAACGTTACGGCCCAATTCGGAGACGCCACCAAGCAGGTGCCATCCGGCTGGGATACTATGTTATACGCTTCGCCGAGCGCGTGGGCGTCGAGGTAGCCGGCGTCATGTAAAGCGAGAAGCCGTTCGATCGAGAGATGTGGAACCGCGGCATAGTTGTCGGTAAAGACGCGCTTCAGCCCCCGATGAAAGCGGGCGAGATCCACCTTCGACAGCGACGGGAGCACGCTAGCAAACACCTCGTGCGCTTTGAGGATCGCGATGCGCCAGAAGGGCGTATCTTGATGCTCATGCCCGTTCCGGGCGTCGGCAAGATTTTGGCGGGCATAGGCCCAAGCATTGGCTGAATGGCGTGCGGCGAAGTAGCGATCCGCGAAATCATCCGCAGTGGCGTCCGCAAGACCGAGCCGCGCCGCCCAATCCGGCGCTCCGTCCCTAAGCACCGCGACGAATTGGTCGAACAGCCTGTCCAGGTCGCCGTCGTCCCCCCGCGTCGTTGCGGCCGCAGTCTCCGGCGTGAACCCGTTCAGTGTAGGGAGCGGGTGGGGGAACCAATAGTCCGCTTCCGGCAACAGGCCGTTCCGGCTGAGCAAGGTCGCGTGCCACGGGGTTTCGGCCACATAGGTCAATGTACCACCGCGCGGGACGAACGTGCCGCGAGCCGTAGCAATCGCGGTCACCACGTCGATCGCCGACAGGGACGAGCCCAGCACAGCAAAGCGTTCGGTCCGCTGACCCCCTCCCAAGGCTGCAGGAGCCTTCTCGTTGTGCCCGTCGGTCGCCGCCGCATCCGTCGCGATCGGGCCATAGCCCGTCGCCACGATCACCCGGTCGAAATGGTCCTGGACGATGTGACCGTCAGTGCCACGCCAGTCGACCCGGCAACCCTGCGGCATCGCTATCACATCGACAACTTCCACTTGCCGCTGCACGGAAACAGGTACCGGGCTGCGGGCGACGATCATGGCGAACTGATCCGCCAGCCAGGCGCCCAGCGCGACCCGGGGGAAAAAGGCGCGATTGTCGCCGGCGGAGGCGCGGATGCCCCAGGCATCGAGCTTGGCGGAAGGCTGCCGCAATGCCCACGCGTTGACGCTCTCGATCAGTGGCGGGATTTCGATCCCGGCGATGTTGGAGAGGGCGTGCGCCTCGTTGAGATGCTCGGCATAGGCGAAACCCGGCCCCAGAGCGTTGCTGACCTCAAACACAACAATCGCGTGTGCCACCCCGCTGCGGAGCAGGGCATCCAGCACATAGGTGCCGGTGGCACCGGCACCGACGATCGCGATGCGCTCGCCCAAGTCATGGCGATCTTCGGTATGGATAAGAAAAGCCTCTATTCGCGCATCGCGCTTCGAAGGGATGCTGGAACGCCGCCCGCCGGTGGGAGGTTCCTGCAACGACGCGCCTGTCGGGCGCGCAATCGAATCGCCAGCATGAAGGATATAGGATGAAGCTCTACCTCGTGGAAATAGGAGGCATGCGCGACGGTAATCTGTTCGAGTGCCACGAAGTCCATGCGCTGGTCGCCCCCGGCGAGGAGCAGTTGATTCTCGATTGTCGGTCCCGATTTGCCGGCGCGATGCGGGCTGCCCATCTCGACGGATGGATCGAACTGGAGCTCGAAGATCTGACCGAGGATGGGGCGCGAGTTGGGCCATCGTTTTTCGTTGTGGAGCTCGGACGCAATTCGGCGAACGCGATACGCGAGCAGCATGATTACCGGTTCTTCAGTGCGGGAAACTTCAAGGAGGCGGTGCAAGCTGCACGTCAAGGTTTCCCGGGGTGGCACGTCGACGCGTGCATCGACCTCGATGACCTGGCCCGGCAGGCGGGATATGCGCTGCGCCGCGATCTGCTCGGGGACGTACCTCAGCCTCGTTCGACAGCACGGTATATTCGCTTTTTTGAACCGCGAACATAAGTGCATCTTCTGGGGCGTTAAAATCGACACCTCGCGCAAGGTGAGGGAGCCTGTCAGGCAATCTCGGGGGCCTCAGTCAAGGCACGCGCATCTTCCGCGTCGATCCCGACATAGCCGAAGTCGTCAAGCTGCAAATCCAGACCCTCACAGGGCCTGCATGCGCACTAGCACTCAATCCTGACTTGTGATCAAGCCGCAAGCGCTTCCAACAACGCCTGGACCCGTTCCGCTCGCGCGGGTTCGTCGATCGCTTCGAGAAGCACGAGGCGGTCGTTTTTGGCCGTCAGGCCGTGCCGAGCAGCATCCGCACTGAAGTCGCGTCGAGGCGTTAAAGCGATTGCTGAAGGCCCGGCGTCGACGCGGGCGACACAGGCGGTCCGCGCGGCCAGGCGCAGCCGGGAATGCGCCATCAGATCGGCAGCGGCATTGGGCAGCGGCCCGAAACGGTCGATCAGCTCCTCTTCGAACGCGTCAATTTCGGCTTCTCGCGTCAATCGGCTTAGCCGCACATAGAGCGTCAGACGCGTATCGGCCTCGGGTATCCAACTGTCCGGCAGCGCGCCATGCGTGCCGAGATGAAGTTCTGGTGTCCAACGGTCTGCCGGCTCCCCGCGCGCTTCGCGCAGCGCCTGCCCGAGCAAATGCTGGTAGAGATCGATTCCTATCAATTTCACGTGCCCGGCCTGCGTCTCGCCCAGCAGATCACCGGCCCCGCGCATGTCGAGATCCTGCGCGCTGATCTGGAAACCTGCGCCTAAGCGATCGAAAGTAGACAAGGTGCGCAGTCGCTTCATCGTCCGCTCTCCGATCGTGCGGTCATCGCCGGTGAGCAGGATTACCTGACCACGACGCGCACCTCGGCCGACGCGCCCGCGAAGCTGGTGAAGCTGGGCCAAACCAAAGCGGTCGGCACGCCAGACGATCATCGTGTTAGCTCGGGGCACGTCGAGCCCAGCTTCGATGATGTTGGTGGCGAGCAGAACGTCCCCTTGTCCGTCCGCAAAGCCCGCCATCACCGCATCGATTTCAGCTGGCGGCATCTTGCCGTGCGCCTCGACCAAGAGCAGATCGGGCGCCACCCGCCTCAGTTTTTCGGCAACATTGGCCATATCCTCGATCCGGGGGACGACGACGAAGCTCTGCCCGCCCCGGACCTTCTCGCGCCGCAGTGCCGTGCGGATGCGCCCATCGTCATAGTGATCAAGGCTGGTGCGTATTGGCTGGCGCCGGGCAGGCGGCGTGGCGATGATCGAAATTTGCTGGAGACCGACAAGCGCCATCTGGAGGGTCCTCGGGATCGGCGTTGCGCTGAGGCTGAGCAAATGCATCTCGCCCGATCCACGCAGGTTCGCCTTGTCGGCGGCACCAAAGCGCTGTTCCTCGTCGATAACCACCAGACCGAGCCGGTCATAGGTCACGCCCTTCGCCATTAGTATGCCGGTTCCGATGACGATGTGCACTGATCCGTCGGCCAAGCCGGCCTTAACCGCCTTTTTCTCGGCGGCGCTCGACAGGCGCGACAATCCGGCTACGTTCAGTCCCGACCCTTCGAAGCGACGTTGGAAGCTGGCGAGATGCTGGCGGACGAGCACCGTGGTCGGCGCCGCGATCACCACCTGATGGCCCGACAGCGCGGCAATCGCCGCGGCACGCAGCGCAACTTCGGTCTTGCCATAACCAACATCGCCGACGACGAGCCGGTCCATCGGCTTGCCGCTGGCAAGATCGGCGCGCACCGCGGCGATGGCACGGGCTTGATCGGCGGTCTCGTTGAACGGGAAGCCGCCAGCGAAACGCTCATAGGCGGCGGGATCGGGCTCGAGGACCGGTGCGACGAGCTTGGCACGCGTCTCGGCAAGGGCAGCCAATCCCTTCGCGCTTTCGGTGATCGCTGCGTTGATTTCACCACGGCGCTTCAACCAGGAAGAACCGTCGAGCTTGTCGAGGGTGACGGCTTCCGCATCCGCGCCATAGCGCCAGATCCGGTCAGCGTCATCGATCGCCACGAGGCGCCGCGCGCCCCCGGCATATTCGAGCGCGATCATCTCGCCGCCTTCGCCGCCAATAGGTGCGGGCTCAAGCCCTGCCACGATGCCGACGCCGTGATCTTCATGAACTACGACATCGCCAATCCGTATTTCGCTGCCGCCGACCGACCAGGGATTGGCGGCGGCAGTGCTGGAGCCGTCGCTGAGTGCGCGGCTGCCGAGCAGGTCCGCGGCCGCCACCAGCACCATTGCCTTGCTTACGAAGCCACGATCGGCCGGCATCTCCAGCAGCCCGGCGGTGCCGGTGGGAAGAGCTTCGGCTTCGGCCCAATCGGCGAGTGATGCGACTTCCAGGCCGAGACGCTTGGCGACGCGGGTACGCAGGAAACGCAGATCGCGCTGGCTCCCCGCTAACACGAAGTCATGTGTTTCCAGCAACGGCTTGGCGAAACGCGTGAGCGCCGACAGCGGCGAGCGCGTCTCCGCAAAATGGGGAACCGGATCGAATGCCGCTTCAAGGCGGTCCACTCGCCATTCGGACAGTGTCGCCGCCCAATCCGCTTCCGCAACCGCGTCGATTTTTCGCTTATCCCCTTGCGCAGCATCCTCAGCCAAGCGCAGGAAACGCCGCCGACGCTTGTCGGCTTTCTCCGAAAATAGGATCGTGCCAGGAACGAGATGCGGCAGGATCGAGCCCGCGCCGTCGGCAGGCGGCTCGGCGGCGCGACCGATCTCGATCGATTCGAGATCGCCGACTGTGCGCTGCGTGACGGCATCGTAGGAACGGATCGCAGCCACCTTGCCCTCGGCAATTTCGATCCGGGCCGGCGCCCCGGCGTCGGCGGGGAAGATATCGACGACGTCGCCACGAACAGCCATCTCGCCGGGTTCATCGACGCGATCATCCGCGACATAGCCGATTGTCTCTAGCATCTCCGACAAGCGCCCGATTGCCAGCACGTCCCCGACCGAGAGCCGCGGCAGCGCCTGATCGAAGGCTTGGGGCGGCGGATAGAGCCGAGCCGCGGCCTCGCCACTCATAACGCAGGCCAAGTGAGCGCGATTAGCCACGTGTTGGGCCATGCGGAGTGCGTGCAGCGCAGCCACGCGCACTCCAATATTGGCTGGCGATGCGGGCGCCACGTCGCCGGGCAGGGCGTCACTCGAGGGCACGAAGAAAACCGGCGCGGCGGGGAGCATCGCCCGAAGCGCGGCAGTAAGCGCCTGCGCCTGTTGGTCATCGTCGGCGAGGTAGAGCAGATCGTCGGCTTCGAGCTTCCGCGCCATCTGGGCTGCGATCCACGCTATCGATGACGTCATTCCTGTCTCCATTCCGCGACGCAACTGCGATCCGGCTGGCGACAAACGCAACGGGTCCGAAAAAGGCCACTGAGCGACAAAAATAGTTTTGCCGGTGGGACCCCTACGAAGACGCTCTTGGGCCGGATTAGCCTGTCGGCTTCGTGGCACCGACTGCGGGGAAGGGACGGGGAGGTATAGTGCTGTTCGGTCACTTCCGCTGTCGGTGCTCTGTTGCTAACGGAGGCGCATGAAGCCCGCATTGCACCCGCATGAAGATGATCGCCTGCGCGAACTTCGTCGCTACGGGATTCTGGACACCGACCGGGAGCGCGAGTTCGACGAGCTGGTCGAAATAGCGTCGGAAATTTGCGAAGCCCCCGTCTCGGTTATCAATTTCATCGACCAAGGCAGACAGTGGTTTAAGGCAGAGGTCGGGCTAGGCGTCAGATCAACTCCGCTCGAGACAAGCCTGTGCGGCCACGCGATCCTGCAGGGCGACTATATCGAGATATCAGACACCCTCGATGATGCACGGATGGCGGATAATCCGCTTTGCACCAGCGATCCGGGATTTCGCTTCTACGCTGGGTCGGTCCTGAAGGGGGCTAACGGTCTTCCGCTAGGCACGCTGTGCGTCCTGGACCACAAGCCGCGGGCGTTGTCGGAACATCAGCGCAAGGTGCTGCGGGTGCTGTCGCGCCATATCATGCGTCAACTGGACCTTCGCTTGGCGCTGGATCAGGAGCAGACACTCCGGCGGGAGGTCGATCACCGGGTCAAGAACTCGCTCGCGTCGATCGGGGCATTGCTTTTTATGAAGGCGCGGAGGGAAACAGACGCCGCTGTGCGGCACGCGCTGGAGGATGCGGGTAGCCGCGTTCGCTCACTGTCATCGCTTCATGCAGAACTCCACGAGCTGGGTGGGCAGGATCTGGTAAGCACGAAATCGCTGTTTATGCGCGTCGAGACCGATTTGCGACAGTTGCTCCCTGAAGGAATAGAACTCTCTATAGTCGTGCGCGACGGCGGGGTAGGCCCGGAACTTGCCAATTCGCTGGTCTTGATAGTCAACGAATTTGTTTCCAATTCCGTCAAGCATGCCTTCGGCTCAGGTCATGGTTCAATCAAGGTCGAGATAGATGCGCAGCCTGGCCGATTGGCGCTCCTTTGCCGTGATAACGGGACCGCAGGCGCGGCAGAGGCAGAGCGCGCGGCGAAGGGTTCTGGTCTGGGATCGCGCGTGATCCAGTCCATCGCCTCTTCAATGAATATCGTCCCCAAGTGGCGGGCTAGTGGCGATGGTATGGAGTTGAGCCTGGACGGCCCTATCCCCCGCCCGGGGAGATAAGGCCGCGTCAGTCGGCTGCGGTGTTGAGTAATGGGCTGAAAGCGGGCCGGAAGCAGACGATGTCCCACCGCAGGAAGGCGAAACAACAACATGTGCAATCCGTCGTTCCAAGTCAGCTTTGCCGATCGGATCGACGCAGTACGTGAAGGACCAGCGCAGCGACCCCAATCGCCAGGGTGAGGTGCAGCAAATTGGCTTCGGCTGACCAGCCCCGGCGCCACAGCTGAACGTTGAAGGCAATCGCGGCGAGCGTTGATCATGCCTTGCATCCACGCCGCGGCCAGGGTGCGGCGGCGCGCCAGCAACCAGACCCGAGTCATCAGCAGCGATAGGCCCATCAATCTGTATCACCTTAGCGAGCTAGAATTTCACCCTGCTTGATCGCGATCTGCGGTCGTCGGAGGACTCCTAGGTTGCGCGTCGGATCGGTAGCGTAGGCGACGAGGCTGGCCTCCGCTCCTTCCGAAAAATTGCCGATGTTCCGGTGGGGGAAAATAGCTTGCGGCGTGGTGGTGGTGGCAAGACGCAGCAATTCTGCGGGGCTGAAGACTTTGGTCCCATCCAGGGCCTCGATCTCGTCGATCACCGATCCGTCGAACAGGTCGCTGCCAGTCAGGATCGGCACACCTGCTGATTTCAGCCGGGCCAGATTATCGGCGATGACCGCCATCAGCGCTTCGCGATCTTCGGGATGCGCCATCAGGTAGTAGCGCGAGACCGCGACGGTCGGAATCATCACCGTGTTGCGCCGCTTCATTTCGGCGATCGTCGCGTCCGACAGGCGCAGATCCGACACGCTCAGGCCAGCGGGGATGCGCGTATTGAGATGTGCGACGATGTCGACACCCGCAGCAACGACACGGGCGATGTCGTCCGCGCTATCAACATGGGCCGCGACGCGCGCTCCGACGGCGCGGGCTCGCTCTACGACCTGCGGCAGCAAAGCCGTGCTCATTCCACGAAGGCCATAACTCGATGGATCCTGGCGCTGAGCCGCTGCATGGGCATCATCGACAACGATTACCTTGACCAGTTTGGGGCGGCTCTCGGCAATCTTCGGCCATTTGGCATCCAGATCTGCGAGGCTATCGATCGCCCAAAACGCCTTATCGATGTAGTCGCCTGGGTTCGCGGGCATTCCGGCCTGTTTTGCGCCCGCAAGGGCAAGTCCTAGAGGATGACCATCCGAACTGGACAAGGTCGCTTCTGCCCACAGCACGTCAACGCGTCCCGGACCGCCGAGCAAGCCCCGATGCCCGGCAATCTCCTCCGTATTCGCTGCCAGCTGCGCTGAATAGAAGATGCCGCGTCTCAAATAATCTTCAGCAAAGGTGGATGCCGACCACGCATTTTGCAGATTATGGTTGTGCGCATCGGCAAGCGGTGGGATCATATACTGCCCCTGCAAATTCACTCGCACATCAATTCTCGGCGGACGTTTGCGCGTGAGCTTTCCGTCGACGCTATACCAGCTGTCCTCGACAAAACGCTGGCCGTCGAACCACCTCCCTCCTTCAAGCGAAAGGGTGGGTTTGGGCAGAGTGACGGCAATACGGGGGCCGCCGGTAATTTCTCCCTCTTCGGCGGCAAGTGGGGCGGACGCAAGCAACATGGCAAGGGCCGGAACAATAAAGCGCAACATGACCACTCCTTCGTGAGTTGCCCGGCGCTAGGCTCTCTGCTGCTCCCTGCCAGCTTCCGCGACGTGAGATGGGGCGCAGGCGACGCGAACCGGTCAGCGTGCGCAGAGCGCTTCTTCCAGGGCGCCTCGAAAAGATCGGCTGAAGCGAACTCGCTTGCCGCCAACCAGTTCGAGTTCCCCATCGCCATTACGCTTCGTTTCCATCGCGGTGACGAGGTTGGCGCGAACAACGACAGAGCGATGGACGCGTACGAAGCCCGGCCCAAGCCGTGCAAGGAGTGTAGCGATCGATTCACGGATAAGGTGCACTTCGCCAGCGGCGTGAACGCACTGGTAATGGCCGGCACTCTCTACCGCCGCGATCAGTTCGGTTGCGATGAAGCGCGTGGAAGACCCGTCGCGAATTTCGATCGGCGCGGGCGCTGAGCCATGCCGGGCCTGGCGCACACGACCCAAGGCCCGGGCAAGATCGGAGGCTACAATGGGCTTGAGCAGATAATCGAACGCGCCTTGCCGGAAGGCTTCTACCGCCGCTCCCGGATCGGCCGTGATATAGACCAGCGCGGGGGCTTGCACGTGTGCGCTCAGCTCGCTGCCAAGTTGCGTCCCCGCACCATCAGGGAGGCAAACATCGAGGAAGACCAGGTCGAAGGTTCTCGACGCGATGCTCTTTCTGGCCTCCGCCAAAGTTGCAGCTTCGACCACGGGACCGATATCAGCATGTGCTTTTAGCAGCCGAAGCAAAGCTCCACGAGCCAGCGGATTATCCTCGACGGCCAGCACCGTCAGGTCAGGCAAATGGCACCTCTAGAACCACGTGGAAGCGAGCGCCCTCAGGTTTCGCAGTGAGGCGGAAGCGGTCCTGATACAGGATCGACAGGCGCTGCCTGACCTGCTCAAGACCGGAGCCTAGGCCGATCGAGGCGTGCGGAACGAGAGACAACGGATTGATGATCTTGATCCGTGTCACATCTTGCGCAGCCGTCACCCATAGCTCGATCTGCCGCGTGCCGTCAGGCAGCGGCGCGCCATGTGTCAGTGCGTTTTCAACCAACGGAACAAGGATGCGCGACGGCACCTGCCGCTGCCACAGTCCGTCGGCGACCTCGCGCCGGTAATCGAGTTTGCCGTCCAATTGGCGATAGAGCAGCACGTGCTCTTCTACGGCGCCCAATTCGTCGGCAAGAGTGTGCAACTCCTCTTCTGCCGACAAACCGCTACGCAGGACGTTCGCCAGCGCCGATAGTGCTGCCTCTGCGCGGTCGGCGGAGGCATGGGCCATTTGGGCAATCGATCCCAACGCGTTCATCAGGAAGTGGGGGTTTAGTTCGGCCCGCAAGGCTCGCAATTCTGCGCGCGTTGACCGGACCTCCTGATCGCGCGCTCGCTCCGCCCATACCAGCGTCTGGCCGACGGCGATGACTGCCACGTAGGTTGGCACGGCGAACAAGGATGTGACCAGGATACGTCTCGCCAACGCCTCGACTGACTGCGGCCCTCCGAGAAGCGCCGGCAAGATGATCGCCCCCAGCGCTTGCATCACTGGCACCAGGCTCGAAAGTAGCGCGACGACACCCAAACCGATGGTCAGCAGTGCTGTGACCGAGGAAGCATTGCGCCCCGTTCCGAGCGGATGTCTCCGGCAAATCGCGAATAGCACTGGGGTCGCCAGAGCCCAAGGGAGGAAGGTTGCAAAGCAGAATGCCGTCGCGAGGAAAAAGTCCATGGGCGATGGGCGGGGGCTCGAAGCAAGTGCTGCGGCAGGGCCCCAGGCAAGCGCTATACATGACCATGCAAAAGCTATCCAAATGCGCGGCATTCGGTAGTCGGTTTTCGTCAGCGCTTCCATGCATGCCCGATACGCTGAGCGAAGCTCCAGCGGCAATAGAACGCGGTTCGCGAAATGCAGATGGCCGAGATCGGGGCGCGAAGGGATCAATCCCCAGATCGCACTGGACACGTACACAAAACCGATTCACAAGGGCCTCGCGATCCCGCGAAACCCGCAGAAATCCGTGGGTTGAGGGGGCAGATATTTCGGGTTCGAATCCTGTCTGGCAACCCGACTTAAAGTGAGTGGCAAGGAGGCGCAGCGGGCGGCGTCCTGCAATCGTCACATCGACACCCCAGCGCAAGTCGGACTGCCGAGCGCCAACGCTGACAGATCGTCGTTGCGGGTCCAAGAAACTCCTTTGCGGATTGCAAAACCCACCGCCTGGTGGCCGATGCTTTGTCCCGGTTTGCCATAGCAGGTGCCGCCGCGGCGGCTTTGTGGGCGCGCCGACATCACGACATCATAGCGGGCTGGATCGAAGACTCGCTCGGCTGCAACCTTGCTCTCGACCTCCTGGAGCGCAATCACATCGGCAGCAAGCGCATCGGCGTGACGGCGCAGCTCGGCATAGTCCACATCGGTGCGGGGACAACAGCCTTGGCCGTTGCGTTCGGCGAGATGCTCGAGGTTCCAGCTGACGATCTTGAGCGGTGCCGACGCACGGCGGGATACATCCGCCTGCCGCTCGTCGGCGCAGCCGTTGACCAAAGTGAGCAGAGTGAACGCGAGGATCGAAGTCCGGAACATAGCCCATTTCTATCGGACTTCGTCGTTACCGTAATTAGGTTCAGGCAGCGGGGCAGGGCGGAGGCGTTGCACGCTGTCCGATGACCCTGTCCCGAAAAATGCCTCCAGTGAGAATGAGAGGAATCTGACAAAGTCGAAGCTGACGGAAGCTGGAGGTTTTGCATGAAGAAATTGAAGTTCACGGGCGAGCAGATCGCGTTTGCGCTGCGCCAGGCCGAGGTTTGAACACCGGTCGCCGAGGTCAGCCGCAAGATGGGTGTGTCGGAGGCGACGTACTACCGCTGGAAGCGGCTGTATGGTGGCCTGGGGCCGTCGGAGCTGCGCAAGATGCGCCAGCTCGGGGAAGAGAACCACAAGCTGAAGCGGCTTGTGGCGGACCTGTCGCTCGACAAGGCCATGCTCCAGGAAGTGCTGGCAAAAAGCCTAGCGCCTGGTCGGCTGCGCGAGATCGTCCACTGGGTGCAGGATTGTTATCGAGTGAGTGAACGGCGCAGCTGTTCCGTGCTCCGGTTCGATCGCAAGACGCACCGCTACTGGTCGGTCCGAGGCGATCAGGCGCCACTGAGGAGCAGGATCAAGGAGATTGCCGAGACGCGGCGCGCTATGGCTACCGGCGCATTCACGTGCTGCTGCGCCGCGAAGGTTGGGCGGTCAATGTGAAACGTGTTCGGCGGTTGTACCGGATGGAGGGTCTGAATTTGCGGGCAAAACGCCCGCGGCGCCATGTCATGGCATATCGAACTTGTCATTCAAAAGCCACCCGATGGTGAAACGTATGCAGAACGATTTGCTATTCGGTCGGTTTGGCAATTGATTATTCCCGTTAACGCTCCAAGTTTCCGCTTTACGGGGACGGGTGAGAAAACGCAGACGATGCACGTCGTTTACGAATGCGCGCGTGGCCGGCGCGCGCGAGCAGTTCGGCAGGACGCCCGAAGCATCCCGCCGAACCTTGGTGTCAGGCCGCGATCAGCATCGTCGTATCGCGGGGTGCCCGCAGGCCACGCGACCGCGCAGCGCGCGCGATCCGCTTCTCGGCACGCTGCACGCCCGCGAGCAGCTGCTGCGCAGGCCGGTGCGAGCGATGCTCGAGCCGGGTTCCGTCGGCAGACAGCGCGAAGTGCCCGCCGAACGTCGTCGGCGCGAGGATGATGATCGGCCCGTCGTTGGCCGGTGCCCAGAGCTTGCAGTCGACGAGCAAAGTCAGGTCGTCGCCGCGCGCGAGCACCGCTGGGTCGGTGGATGGCATCATCAACCAGACCCGGTCGAGCTTCGGTGTGTCGCCATCGACGTCGTAGATCAGCGACACGATCGTGCGACCGTGTTCGCGCACCGCCTGCTTCATCAGCATGAGGCCGCGTGCCGTCATCGGCGACGTCGACTGGATGCTGAAATCACGGGCGCCATCGCGGAGCCCATCGTCCGGATTGATATGTTGCGTCGCTGCAACGTGATAGGAAAAAAGTTTCGAGAGCGCGTTTCCGTAAGCCATATCTTAACCTCGCTTGCAGATAGCGAGCGGTGACAAGGGATTTTTCCCCTCTCACCTGCTATCCACTCAACTGCACCCGATGGTGCTCTGCCAGCGCTGCCGCGCACCCTGATCGTCTGCCCCGCCGGGCAGCGGCCATGGTCAAGTTCCTGCGCCCGCGGGCGCCACACGAGGTGGCAACTGTCGTGCGATCGGCCACGAGGGGATCTTCACTGGCTTGCGCTCGAGCAGTTGCACCAGCCAGGGCTGGCGGCTCGCAACCTTGCGCGCCATGCGCATCACAGCGGTGGCGCCAACGACCAGCAGCTTCCGCAGATACCTATCGCCTTGCTTGCTGATCCCACCGAGCCGCTTTTTGCCGCCTGAGCTATTGGTGCGCGGGTTATGACCCAACTACGCCGCGAACTGGCGACTGGATCGGAACAGCGATACATCCGGCAGAGCTGCGCCGATCGCTGATGCCGTGATGGGGCCGATGCCAGGCGAGGATCTGGGGCTCAAGCCAATCGATCTCGCCTGCCAGCGATCGAAGCTGCGCGCCTAAGGTGTGACGTGCCGACCGCGCATGTTATCAACCACTTTACTGGGCATGGCTGTAGCCATTTCGAACCTGCTCTTGATCGCGTTGCCGTCAATTGCGCCGCGCGCAACGACAGCTTCGCGCCCCATTGCAGTCGTTCACCTTGATTTGGCGCGAACCTGAAACCTGCCGTTCATTCATCCGGCTTTGAGCAGTGGCCGGAGCTGCCGACATTGGAGGCTTTCATGCGTGTTCGCGTACGTGGGATTGCGATTGCGTCGGCCTGGCTCGCCGTTGCTTCCCGGCTTGCCTTCTCGGCGATGCCGTCAGCGCGTTGGTCGTGATCAGGCCCGCGCGTTTTCCACCGCGACCGCGACGGTCAGCAACGCGACGAAGATGCCCGCGTTCAGCTTCGGTTCCCAATATTCCATTGCAAAGATGGTGAGGGCAAGCCACGCCCCGGCCCCAGCCACCGAGAGTAGCACGATGGCGGGGTCGCGCAGCAGATCGGGCCGTCGCCGCACCGCCCACAGGCACATCAACCCGAACAGCACCTGTCCGAGCGCGAAGACCGAGTGTAACCCGTAGTAAAGCGTGGTCTGCGGCCCCGGCACATGGTTGCCGCGCAGGTATTGGCCCACGACATCGATCGCGAAATGCAGCGTGCCGGTAAGCGTTAGCCAACCGAATGCGGCAAGGGTCAGATACCTGGCCATGATCGCCTCTTCGCTCGATCGCTTAGAACCGTACGCCGGTCGCGGTTTCCGACAATGCCCACAGGTGCTCGGCGGCCGCGCGGTCCAGTGCTTGCGGGGGGATCTTGGCTTCGGCAGGGTAGCCGCGCGTCTCGCCAAGCCGGTCGGGGCCGTAATAGCCTCCCGCGCGCGCATCGGGCGCTGTCGCTGCAAACAGCAGCGGCAGTGCACCTCGCGCTGCGGGCTGGAACAAGAACGGCAGCAGCGACCGGACGCGACTATGCACGCTGCCACGACCCGGTCCGTTGTGAAGGAGCTCGGTGCGTGAGACCCCGGGATGCGCGGCGATGCTGCTAATGTTCCACCCGGCCACTGCGCTGCGCCGCTCAAGCTCAAACGCGAACATGAGACAAGCGATCTTAGAGCGGGCATAGACCGGCATCGCCGCGTAGCCGTCACTCGCGTTCCAATCGTCCCAATCGATCGTTCCCGATCGCGCCGCGACGCTTGACACGGAAACGACGCGGGCACCCGCCGACGCGCGCAGCAACGGCAGCAGGTGCCCGGTCAGCGCAAAATGCCCAAGATAATTGGTGCCGAACTGCAGCTCGAACCCGTCCGCCGTCTGCTGGCGTTCGGGCGGCACCATCACGCCCGCATTGTTGACGAGCAAGTCGACCCGCTGCTGGTCCTCGCGCACCCGATCGGCGAAGCGTGCGACTGAGGCGAGCGAGGCAAGGTCCAGTGCCTCGAAGCGGACTTGCGCTGCGGGCACGTCCGATCTGATGCGGGAAACGGCCTCCGCACCCTTGCGCGGATCGCGTCCCGCGATCACGACCTCGGCGCCTGCACGGCTCAGCGCCAGCGCCACCTCGAAGCCGAGTCCGCCTGTGCCGGTCACCACCGCTGCTCGCTCCTCCTGACGGGGCATGTCGCTGATTGTCCACTTTCGCATCATCACCGATCCTGCTATCTGCACTCGGTGCAATTATTAACTTGCACTCAGTGCAATAATCAAGCGTGAAGTGATGAGAACGGTTGAGAAGGTTGCCCGGCCCTTGGCGGGACTCCGCGAGCGGAAGCGGCAGGAGACGCTGCGGCGGATCACCGAGGCCGGCATCGGCTTGTTCATCCACAAGGGCATCGACGCGACGACGCTGGACGAGATCGCCGCGATGGCGGGCATCTCGCGTCGCACATTCTTTCATTACTTCAAGTCGAAGGACGACATCCTCCTCTCGCTTCAGAAGGGCATGGGCGAGATGATCGCAGCGCGGGTCCGGCAAGCGGGGGATGCCGTCTCACCAATCGATGCGATCCGCGACGCGGTGATCGCGGTCTGCGCCGAGGTGCCCGCCGGCGACATGATCGCGATCGATCGGCTCATGCGGTCGAGTCCGGCAGTGCAGGCGCGCAAGCAGGCGAGCTATGTCGAGCATGAACGGACGTTGTACGCCGCGCTGCGTGAACGATGGCCCGACCCCGCGCGCGAGATGGCGCTCCGGCTCGTCGCCATGCTCGCGATTGGAGCCATCCGCCTCGCTACGGAAGCCCTCGGCGTTGAGGGCGAACAGCGCACGCTGATCGAGCTCCTCGAAACCGGGTTTGATGCGCTGACCGATGAGCTGTCAGGCGCGCGGACCGACAATCGCACAACCTCGTTGCTTGCGTGAGCTTTCCTGAAACATCAAAGTTCGCAAGACCGGCCCATGAGGGGCCGTCAGTGAATGTACGATCGGGAATCGCTTCAGCTGCTCAAAACGTGCCACAAGATGCAGGAAGCGCTTCGAGATTCTGTGGGACGAAATGTGGGACGTAATCTGACCATATCGTCCGAGATGGCGATATTCCGCCATTTCTCACTTGACGATGGTGACCCCTACGGAAGCCGATATGCGTCGATATCTATTTGATATTATTAAACAAACGTCAGAATTGCAAATCTGGTACCATCATTCATACCATCAAGTTTCTCGGACTTCGTGCCCTAGCTTGGGACAACGTGCCAGTCGCGGTGGGCCGGGGAGGGGCTTAGGCTGCGGCAAATGGGCGACTCAGCCCGGCCAGCGGGGATGCTCGTCGTCGATCACATAATTGAGGCGGGTTTCACCTTCGGGATCTCCCTCCGCTAGATGAGGATCTTCGGCTGGCTCGCCGTGACTGTGCTTCACGATCTCTGGATCCTGCGCCGGCCAGACGAGAGCAGCAAATCCCGTTCCCAACAGCGCTAGGAATGCGGTCGCACCAAAAGCCACGCCCATCCTGTCTTCGCGCCCAGCTGACCGGCCACCGGGTATGCGACCAGACAGGATATGTGGCTGAGCGCGAATTGCGCCCATCCCGGGGGGGCACAGGCAAGCAGCCCCAGCACCGCGACCGGCCCGGTCGGTCGCGAGAAGGGTGCCCGGAAGCGCGAATGGATCGCCATGTCAGCCCGAAGTTAGCGCCGAGAACTTGCGGCTGGCCGCGCTCCAGTCGATCACCTTCATATAGGCATCGACATAGGCGGCGGCCTTGGCGCCATAGTCGATCGCATATGCATGCTCGTACATGTCGAGCGCGAGGATCGGCGTCCCACCCGCCAGCGTCATGGTGTGATCAGCCGCCCATTGGTTCACCAGGCACTTGTCGCGGTGGCTCCAGGTTAGCAGCACCCAGCCCGAACCGCCGCCCAGCGCCTTGCCCATGCCCGCAAATTCGGCAGCCCAGCGATCGAAGCTCCCGAAATTCTGCTCGATCGTCTGCGACAGCGGCTCGATTGGGTCAGAGGGGGTCCCGAACCCGGAAAAATAGAGCTCGTGAAGGATCATCGAATTCCATGCGATGAGCTCCTCGCGCTTGAGCCCGTTGATCGTGAATCCCGGCGCGGACGCGGGGTCGATGCTCGCGAACTGGGTCGCAATCGCACCCAGCCGCTTCACCGCGCCGACATAATTATTGTCGTGATGGCTGACGAGCAGCTTTTCGGACAGGCCCGCGATCGAGGCGGGATTGAACGGCAACGGCTGGGGCGTGAAACTCCGGGCGGCGGCAGGCGACGGTGCGGCCGATGCTTGGCCGGTGAGGCCGCTCATCGCACCGACGCCGAGGGTTGCGCCGGTGGCGAGCAAAGTGCGGCGGTCAATTCTGGAGTCGGGCATGTGATGCTCCCTGCAAGCTGGTGGTTCATTGGATGAGGCCGGTGAAATAGAGCAGCACGCCGGCGGCGGACGTCGCGAAAAGCGTCGGGATCGTCCCGGCCTTGAAGTGCAGCATCGCCAGGATCGCCGCCGCAGAGAGCAAAAGCGCCCAGAGATCGACGCTCGCGAGTACCGGCATGTCGAACCGGACTGGGCCTGCCTTGAACGGCTGCACGGCACGGAAAATGGTGTGGATCGCGAACCAGATTGCAAGGTTGAGGATCACGCCTACCACCGCCGCGGTAATCGCCGACAAAGCGCCTGCGACCGCGGCGTTGCCGCGCAGCCGCTCAACGAAGGGCGCGCCCACGAATATCCACAGGAAGCACGGGATGAAGGTGACCCAGGTCGCGAGCAGGCCGCCAAGCGTGCCTGCGATCATCGGATGCAGCATGCCAGGGTCGCGATAGGCACCCATGAAACCGACGAACTGGAGCACCATGATCAGCGGGCCCGGCGTGGTCTCGGCCATGCCGAGCCCGTCGAGCATCTCGCCAGGCTGCAGCCAGCGATAGGATTGCACCGCTTCCTGCGCGACATAAGCGAGCACCGCATAGGCGCCCCCAAACGTCACCGTGGCCATGGTCGAGAAGAAGGTCGCGATATGGCTGAAGACATTGTCGGGTCCCAGCCAGAGCAGCAGCACCGCGACCGGGATCAGCCACAGCGCCAGCCACACCGCCGCGGTTCGGAATGCCTGGCGCGGCGTCACGCGAGCATGGTCCGGCAGCTCCTCGCCCAGCAGGGTATCGACATCTTCGACGAGTTCGCCCTTCGACGCGCCATGTCCGCCGCCGACCATGAACACCGTCAGTCCGGCACGCCCGCCGAAATAGCCGATCAAGCCTGCGGCAAGCACGATGATCGGGAAGGGCATGCCGAGGAAGAAGATCAGCACGAACGCGGCCGCCGCCATTGCCAGCATCACGTTGTTCGTGAGCGCGCGCGAGCTGATCCGCACGACGGCTTGCAGCACGATCGCGAGCACCGCCGCCTTGAGGCCGAAGAACAGGGCCGCGACGATACCGAGCTTTCCGTAGAGTACGTAGATCCAGCTCAGCACCATGATCGAGAAGAGGCCCGGTAAGACAAACAAACCGCCCGCGATGATCCCGCCGCGGGTCCTGTGCATCAGCCAGCCTATATAGGTGGCGAGTTGCTGCGCCTCCGGACCGGGGAGCAGCATGCAATAGTTGAGTGCGTGCAGGAACCGCTGCTCGCCGATCCAGCGTTTCTCTTCGACCAATATCCGGTGCATCACCGCGATCTGGCCGGCGGGGCCACCGAACGAGAGCGCCGCGATCCGCAGCCACACCCAGAACGCTTCGCCGATCGAAACCGGGCCAGGCCGGATCGTCCTGGGAATCGCCCCCAGAGCAGCCGTGCTCATGCCTCCACCTTGGGGCGCGAGGACTTGGGCTGATGCGATACCCAGTCATGCGTCTCCCTGGTCGCATCGCGGCACCAGCGGTAGAGCGCGTCATAGACCAGCATTCCGGCGTCGAGCTGTTCGAGGTCGTCGATGAACATACGCGACAGGCCCAGCGACACCGCAACAAGCCCCGCCGCCTCGGGGATCAGATCTGGCCGCGCGGTATCCGCGCCGCGGACGATTACGGCGAGATGTGCCAGCGCGGGCAAGCCTGACAGCCCAAAGCCATCGACCATTACGTCGAAGGTGCAGCGCTCTCCATCGTGGCTCCAGAAGACGCCGTCATGTTCGACGTCAAATGGTGCCGCGGCGAACCGATCAGCGACACCGGCGACCTCGGGCGGGCTGACGAACAGGAAAACTGCGTCCGGATCGACGAACCGGCGGATCAGCCAGGGACATGCGATGCGATCGACCTTCGGCCGGGCCCGCGTAACCCAAACCGTCCGTCCCTGGGGGTCGCGCGGCGGCAAGACTGCTTCGGGCACCATCGGCAGCCCCGCCGCGGCCCAGGCAAGCGCTCCACCCTCCAGCGATTCGGCTTCAACCCCTTCGTGCCGCAGCCAGGCGGCAACGCCTTCGCTGAGTTTCTGGCCCTTCTGGCAAACGACGACTGCGCGGCGTCCCTTTAGTCCTGGAGCCCAGTCGGCGACATTTTCATGACTCCGCCGAACCGCCCCGGGCACGAGGCGGGGATCGGCGGCGAAGTCCTCCGGTGTCTGGACGTCGATGACCAGCGGCGCGCTGGGCATTCCGATCAGTCGGGCGAGCTTGCCGGGTGATATGGTGTTTATCGCAGGCATGACGCGTCCCTTAAGATATGCAGGACGCGATACTTCAGCCTTTCGCCTCATGGGGTGATCGCGATCCCCATGTGCCCCATTTGGCAGCTGAGATTGGACTATGTCAACGCGAGACTTGTTCGAAGATCATCAGTGCTTTTGGTCAGCCGTTGGTGGACCTTGGCGGGCTGCGTTGACGTCGTTTGCCGGGGCGCGCGCGGGGCTGTGTGTGTTTCGATGTTGGGCTCAACACCCTCGTCGCGGCGATCAGTGACCGTCCGCTTGCAGATGTTGCCGAGATCGGCGGCACGTTCCGGGACGGTGCCAAGGGTGGCTTCCGCCAGTTTGGTGTAGCTGCGATCGAACGTCCCCAGTCGGCTCCTCCCGCATATATCATTGTAGATTGTCTGGGCAACGATGGGCTGCCGGCTCGTCGCGCCGCTGCGGCCATTCCGGATCATCGCGAGGTGCCGCTCAGCACGATCGTCGAATTGACTAGGTCCTGAGTTAAAGCGTCTATCCGGTATCCCCCCTAGGTCGCGCTCCCGAGTGGCCAGCATGGGAGGCGGCGACCACTAGGCGGCAAGTGCCAGTGGGAACCCGATCGATGAAGGCCGAAGACCATCGCCACCGCCGCCTGATGGCTTTGCCACCGCTATGGCGGGGCGGTTTCAGGCCGTTCTTCTTGGGGGGAGCCATCTGGTCGCTCGTCGTTGTCGCGTTATGGCTCGCCGCGCTGGCGGGGGTGGTGACATTGCCCACCGCATTCGACGCGCTCGCCTGGCACCGGCACGAGATGCTGTTCGGCTATCTCGGCGCGGTCATTGCCGGCTTCTTGCTGACGGCGATCCCCAACTGGACCGGCCGACTGCCGATGGCGGGCGGGCGACTCGCGCTGTTTGCAGGGCTTTGGCTCGCGGCACGCGTCGCGGTGCTGTTCTCCGGCGTGCTGGGCACGTTGCTCGCGGCGGTACTAGATATCGGCTTCCTCGCCACGCTCGCTTTCGTCGCCGCGCGCGAAGTGATCGCGGCGAAGAACCGCAACCTGCCAGTCGTCATCGTGATCGCGGTGCTCACCTGCGCGAGCGCACTCGACCATGGCGCGGCACTGGGCGTCGATGTGCCAGCGGGACTCGGGTGGCGGCTCGGGTTTGGCACGGTCCTGATGCTCATCGCCCTGATCGGGGGACGGATCGTCCCCTCCTTCACCCGCAACTGGCTCGCGAAACAGGGGGTGACGCAGCGGTTGCCGACCCAGCCGGGCCGGTTCGATATTGCCACCCTGGCCGTACTGGCGCTGGCGCTGGTCGCGTGGACGCTTACGCCGGAGGGCGCGTGGACAGCGACGCTGCTGATCGCCGCCGGGGCGCTGCAGGCGATCCGGCTCGCGCGCTGGTCTGGCCTGCGCACGCGGCATGACCCCTTGGTGCTGATGCTTCATATTTCCTACGCTTGGCTACCGATCGGCCTGGTTCTGCTCGGCCTCGCTGGCTATCTGCCGGGAATGCCCGCATCGACCGGGCTGCATGCGCTGGGGACCGGGGCGATGGCGTCGATGACGCTGGCGGTGATGACCCGCGCTACGCTCGGCCATACCGGCCGGACGCTGCATGCGGATGGCTGGACGCGGGCTATCTACACGCTGGTAACGGTCGGCGCGGCGTTGCGCGTCGCTGCCGCTGCGCTTCCGTTCGATTATCTCCAGACCGTGATGGTCAGCGGCCTGTTGTGGAGCGGGGCGTTCATCCTGTTCCTGTGGACCTATGGCCCGTATCTGCTCGACGCGCGGCCGGATGGCCGCCCCTGAGCGCCTGCGGCGACGCGCCGGCCCACCTCCGGTAGCGCCCTTAGGGACGTGACCGAATTGGCGGCAAGGGTGCGAGTTGGCATCCTACCTGCGTCGCTTCTCACATTGAAGGTTCAGGCCATGTTGCAGACGAACGCCACGATCACCGAGCGTGACATTGCCCTGTTATGGCCAACGGGGATGCCCGGCGGACCCGACGCGTTCTGCGACAGGCTCGTTTCGCCCCGATGCCCGCCCGCCCGCATCGCCATGCCGTGGCGTCTGCTGTGGCGATGGCTTGCCGTTCGGACAGGGCGTGCCCGTGGGCCGGTCGGCAGCTCCGGTCACCCGGCAATGTCATGAGTGCGATCGTCTTTGAGACGACCCCCAACCCCGACGCGCTGCGGATCGTGTCGGATCGCCCTTTGCCGTCCGGCCCCCCGCGCCAGTTCATGCTGGGCGAGCGCGCCGCCGATCCGCTCGCCGCCGCATTGCTGGCGATCGAAGGTATCGTACGGGTGATGATCGGTCTGGACTTTGTCACCGTGGTGCGGGCGCGATCCGGCGCGCGACTGGGAAGCGTTGCGCCTGCAAATTGCGTTCGCGCTGCTCGAAATGCCGGCGATCGATCTCGAACCGACTGTCGTCGCGATCGCGGCGGTCCGTCCGGAGCGCAGCGAGATCGAACAGCGCATTGAAGACGTGCTCGACCGCTGGGTGCGGCCCGGCCTAGGCACCGATGGCGGTGACGCGATGCTCATCCGCTTCGACGCCGACTCCGGCACGGCGTGGATCCGGATGACGGGCGCATGTGGTGGCTGCCCCTCCGGACCGATCACGTTGAAGCGCGGGATCGAACAGACCGTGCGGCGCTGGGTGCCGGAGGTGGTGCGCGTTGCCGCCGCCGAAGATCCGTCCGCGACGCTGCACGATCCGCGCGCGCGTTTCTGCGACTGGGTCGCGCGCAAATGGAGCACGCATTAGGCGCGCCCGCGCTCGGCTCAGCCCAGCTGTGCGATCATCGCCATGCGGACCAGTTCGGATAGGGTCCGGGCGCGCATCTTGGTCATCACATTGGCGCGATAGACCTCGACCGTCCGGGCGCTGATATCGAGGTCAAAGGCAATAACCTTGTTCGCCTTGCCAAGGATCAGACCGTCCATCACCTCGCGTTCGCGTCCGGACAGGGTCGCCAGCCGCTGCTGGATTGCGTCGCGTTCGATCTCGACCTCGCCGCGGCTCTGCTGCTTGGCCAGCGCCGAACGCACCGCGAGCAGGATCGCCTCGTCGCTGAACGGCTTTTCGATAAAGTCGGCCACTCCCTGGCGCAGCGCAGCAATCGCCATCGGAACATCGGCATGGCCGGTGATGACGATCACCGGGTCGCCGACGCCAAGATCCTTGAGCCGGGCGACGAGTTCCATCCCGCTGACCTGCGGCATCCGCACATCGGTGATGATACAGCCGCGGGCCATCGTCGGGACCGCCTTCAGGAACTCGACCGCCGATTCATAGGTGCGGGTCGTCAGGTCCGAACATTCGAGCAGGAAGGAGAGCGAGCTGCGCACGCCTTCGTCATCATCGACGATATGAACCACCGGCTCAGCTGGCATTCTCAAGTTCCTCCTTACTGACGCTGGGAATGGTGAAGCGGAAGGTGGCGCCACCGTCCGGTGTGTCACCGACCGAAATGTTCCCGCCATGTGCCTCCACGATCGTGCGGCAGATTGACAGGCCGACCCCCATCCCGGTCCGCTTGGTCGTGACAAAGGGCTGGAACAATTGCCCGGCAATGTCCGGATGGATGCCGGGGCCGGTATCCGCGACGATGACCTCGGCCATACCGTCGCCCGCCGGGCGGACACGGATCGACAGTGCGCGTCGCTCGCTCTCGGTCATCGCGTCGACGGCGTTGCGGACGAGGTTGAGGATCACCTGCTGGATCTGCACCTTGTCGACCAGCACCAAGTCGATCACGGGGTCGATGTCGATCCGCACCCGCACGTCATGCTCCTTGGCGCCGACCAGCGCCAGCGCGCTCGCCTCTTCCAGCAGCTTGGGCAGGCTTTCCAGCCGCCGCTCGGTTTCGCCGCGCGACACGAAATCGCGCAGGCGGCGGATGATCTCGCCAGCGCGCAGCGCTTCCTTGGCGGCGCGATCGACCGCGTCGGCGACCCGTTCGTGCGGAACCGGGTCGCGGCCCAGCAACGTCTTGCTGCCCATCAGATAATTGCCGATCGCGCTGAGCGGCTGGTTGAGTTCATGCGCCAGCGCCGACGCCATTTCGCCCAGCGCGGTGAGGCGGGAGACATGGACCAGCTCGCTCTGCAATTCCTGAAGCCGTGTCTCGGTCTTTTGCCGTTCGGTGAGGTCGCGGACAAAGCCGGTGAAGAATCGCCCTTCCGCCAGCGCCATTTCGCCAACCGCCAGCTCCATCGGAAAGGTCGATCCGTCCTTGCGCTCGCCCACCACAACGCGGCCGACGCCGATGATCCGCCGCTCTCCGGTGCGGTAATAGCGCTGGAGATATCCGTCATGCGCCTCACGATAGGGGGAGGGCATCAGCATGGAGACGTTGCGCCCCGTCACTTCGTCGGCGCGCCAGCCGAATTGGCGCTCGGCGGTGTCGCTGAAATCGCGGATCAGCCCGGCTTCGTCGATCACGATCATTGCGTCCGGCACGGTCTTGAGGATCGAGGTGAGATGCGCTTCCCGCGCCGACAGCTGGCGGGTGATTTCCGCCGCGCGTTCGCGCGCACGATGCAGCCACGCGCCGCCCGCCGCGATCGCGGTGCCGATCGCCAGGAACACGCTGGCGGCGATCCAGTCCCCGGTGAGAACCTGACCGGTCATGCTGTCGGCCAGCACGCCCGCTCCCGCGCCCAGCGCGGTCGTGAGCAGCGCGGGGCGCAGGCCGCCCAGTGCGGCGATCACCACTCCGGGGACGAAGAAGATATAGGTTGCCCGCTCCTGCAACAGCGGATCGAGCGCGAGGCGGAGCGCAAAGGCGACTGCGATCACCACAAGGGCAGCCACCAGCGACGAGACCGGGTCGAGCCGGTCGAGCAGCGGGCGCGGCACCGCGCCGTCCTTCAGCGTCGGCGGGAACGCGGCTCCGGCGCCGCTGTCACCTCCGGTGCGTCCCTTAGGATGAAAACCCAATTCCCGCTCCCGCAGTCGCAGCCTAGAATCCGCCATGCACTTGCTGTGGATCAAATATCCAGGCGGAAAGGATAATTCAAAATGATTGCCCCGTATATCGACCTCACCGTTCACCACGCCCCGCGCGGGCTGTCCGACCGGGTTGCCCTCGGCTTTACCAAGAGCCTGCGCTGGATCGCCGACACGTTTTTCGCGGAGCGCTACGGGCATCGTGCGGTCGTGCTGGAGACGGTTGCCGCGGTGCCGGGAATGGTCGGCGCGACGCTTAATCACCTCAAAAGCCTGCGCCGCATGTGTGACGATCGCGGCTGGATCAAGACGCTGATGGACGAGGCGGAGAATGAGCGGATGCACCTCATGACCTTCGTCGCGGTGTGCAAGCCGACCTGGTATGAGCGCGCGGTGATCCTCGGCGCGCAATGGGTGTTCTACCTCGCCTTTTTCGCGCTCTACCTGATCAGCGCAAAGACCGCGCACCGCGTCGTCGGTTATTTCGAGGAAGAGGCGGTCATCAGCTACACTCATTATCTGGCCGAGATCGACGAGGGGCGCTCGCAGAATGTTCCCGCGCCGGAAATCGCGAAGCGCTATTGGGGGCTGGCCGAAGACGCGACGCTGCGCGACGTGGTGCTCGTCGTGCGGGCGGACGAGGCGCATCATCGCGACGTCAACCATGGCTATGCCAACGAACTGGCCGGACTGCCGCCTTGTGCGGTGGCGCCTTGTCCGCCGCATCAGGCGCTTGAGCCCGTCTGGAAACAGGCCGCCTGACCTCATGCGGGGCGGCACAACGCCGCCCCCAAAGGACCGTCGCCCAAAGGACTGTTGCTATGTCCCGTCCCAGCATCCTTCTTGTCGATGACGACCCCGCAGTGCGATCATCGATCAGCTTCGCGCTCGAAATCGAAGGGTTCGACGTCGCTGCGTTCGAAAGCGCGGAGGAGGTTGTCGGGCGGGAAATGTCGCGACGATACGCATGTGTCGTGATCGACCAGCGGCTCCCGGGGATGGACGGGCTCTCGCTGCTCGCCTGGCTGCACGCGTCGGGGGAACAGGCGCCGGCGATCATCATCACCAGCAACCCGACCCCGCGCCTGCTTGAGCGGGTAGGGGCGGTGGGTGCCCGGTTGGTCGAAAAGCCATTGCTCTGCGACGAACTCGCCACGGTCGCGCGGGAATTGATCAAGCAAGTGGCACGCCCGCTCCACGCCTGAACGCTATCGGCGAACGCATCGAAGAGGGGAAATCGCATGTATTTCAGCAATCTGGCTACCGCTGACCCGCATATCGCGCTGGGGCATCCCTGTCATGGTTGCACGGTCCGCGACACCGCCCTGTGCAACACGCTGACTCAGGTCGAGCTGGCTGAATATCGCCGCAACGGGGTCACCCGCAAATTGTCGCCGGGCCAGGCGCTGTGCTGGGAGGGCGATGCGGTGACGCATGTCTACACCCTGACCAATGGCGCGCTGCGCCTGTCGCGGCACTTGCCCGACGGTCGGCGACAGGTGACCGGCTTTGCCTTTCCGGGGGACTTCATCGGTCTCACCCTGGAGGAGGAGCATCCCTTTACCGCCGAGGCAATCGGCAGCGCCGAACTGTGTCAGTTCAGTCGCACGCGGTTCGACGCGTTCGTCAGCGCGCATCCGCAGATGCAAAAGGGGCTCTATGCCGCCGCCGCGCGCGAGTTGACGGTGGTGCGCGAGCAAGTGGTCCTGTTGGGCCGAAAGACGGCGAGCGAACGTCTCGCAAGTTTCCTGCTCGACATGGCGAACCATTCAGAACAATTTCCGAGTGAACCGCGACGCGTCGCGCTGCCGATGTCGCGTATGGACATGGCCGATTATCTTGGGTTGCGGATCGAAACGGTCAGTCGCGAGCTGGGCGCATTGAAGGCGGCCGGGCTGATCCGCATGCTGGGGGTGCATGAACTCTATATTTTGGACCCGGTGGCGCTGCGCGACAGTGCCTGTCGCTGGGAAATGAGCGACGTCAAATTCGCGCCGGCGCGGGCATAATTGAGCTGGCGCAAGCGGCCGAGCGCGTAAGCACGTACCCCGGCAATTGGGTTGTACCCAAACCCTCCACGACTTGGCGGCAGCGGTGATCCCCTGCCGCCGATTTTTTTTAAGCGATCTTAGTCGCCGCCTCACAAAAAAGGCCGGTCAGTTCCGCATTTGAGTCAGGTCAAGTCGGCCCACCGCCCGCGCGCCAGACTGTCATCTCAGCATTGCAGTGAGGACGCGCATGGACTTTGAGAACGCACTGGCCGAAGAAATCTGGACCGCAAAATACCGGTTTTCGCCCGCGCCGGGGGAGGGTGACTCCACGATCGACGCGACCATCGCCCGCGTCGCGGCCGCCGTTGCCGAGGTGGAGGTGGAGGCGCTGCGCCCGGTCTGGCGCGCGCGGTTCGAGGACGCGTTGCGGGATTTCCGCTTCATCCCCGCTGGCCGGATACTGGCGGGGGCCGGGACCGAGCGTTCGGTCACCTTGTTCAACTGTTTCGTCATGGGGACGATCCCCGACAGTCTTGAAGGCATATTCGCGCATCTGCGCGAAGCCGCGATGACGATGCAGCAGGGTGGTGGCGTCGGCATGGATTTCTCGACGATCCGCCCATCGGGCAGCGCGGTACGCGGCGTCGGTGCAGAGGCATCCGGCCCGCTCAGCTTCATGGATTGCTGGAACGCGATGTGTCGCACCGTCGAGTCGGCAGGGCAGCGGCGCGGCGCGATGATGGGCTGTCTGCGCATCGACCATCCCGATATCGAGGCGTTCATGGACGCCAAGCGGGATCCGGCGCGCCTGCGCAATTTCAACGTGTCGGTGCTGGTGCCCGATTCCTTCATGCAGGTGCTGGCCGCGGATGGCGACTGGCCGCTGGTCTTTGGCGGGCAATGCTATCGCACGGTCAAGGCGCGGGCGCTGTGGGAGCGGTTGATGCGCGCGACCTATGACACCGCTGAGCCGGGCGTGATCTTTGTCGATCGCGTGAACGCCGCCAACAATCTGGCGCATTGCGAGAGCATCGCGGCGAGCAATCCGTGCGGCGAGCAGATGCTGCCCCCCTATGGGGCTTGCCTGTTGGGCTCGATCAACCTCGCCCGGCTGGTCGAGCGGCCTTTTGCCGACGGTGCCGAACTTGATGAGGAGGCGCTGGCGGACCTCACCCGTACCGCCGTCCGCTTCCTCGACAATGTGATCGATCTGTCGCGCTATCCCTTGTTCGAACAGGAATCCGAAGCGCGCGCCAAGCGCCGGATCGGGCTGGGCATCACCGGCCTTGCCGATGCGTTGCTGTTCTGCGGCGCTACCTATGGCAGCAGTGCGGCGGTCGCGCTGACCCGGCGCTGGCTGGGGGTGATCAAGCGCGAAGCCTATCGCGCCTCGGCGATGCTGGCAGAGGAGAAGGGCAGCTTCCCGACCTATGACGAAGTGATGCTCGAGCGGCCGAACATTGCATCGCTCGATGCCGAAACCCGGGCGCTGATCGAAGCCTATGGCCTGCGCAATGGTTGCCTGACCTCGATCGCGCCGACCGGCACCACCTCGCTGCTGGCGGGCAATGTCTCCTCCGGGATCGAGCCGGTCTTTGCCTATGCCTATACCCGCCGGATCCGTCAGCCCGACGGGAGCACGCGCGAGCAGGCGGTCGAGGATTACGCGATGCAGGTCTGGCGTCGCGAGAAGGGCGATCTGCCGCCGCCCGAAGCGCTGTTCGTCAGCGCCCAGACGCTGACGCCATCCGACCATCTGACGATGCAGGCCGCGGCCCAGGCGTTGATCGACAGTTCAATCTCCAAAACGGTCAATTGCCCGGAGGATATCAACTTCGACGCCTTTGCCGACATCTATATCGAGGGCTATCATCTCGGCTGCAAAGGGCTGACCACCTATCGCCCCAACCCGGTGACCGGATCGATCCTCAGCACCACGCCCACCCCCAAGGTCGACGCGGTGGTCGCGACCGACCAGGCGCTCGCGCCCCGCGCCGAAGCGCTCGACGGCACCACCTACAAACTGCGCTGGCCCGACGGGCCGCACGCGGTTTATGTGACGATCAACGATGTCGAGAGCGGCGAAGGGCGACGACCGTTCGAGATTTTCGTCAATTCGAAGAATAATGAGCATTATGCCTGGACGTTGGCGCTGACGCGGATGATTTCGGCGGTGTTCCGCCGGGCCGCCGACGTGTCCTTCGTCGCCGAGGAATTGAAGGCGGTGTTTGATCCGCGCGGCGGCGGGTGGATCCATGGCCGCTATGTCCCGTCGCTGCCGGCTGCGATCGGCGGGGTGATCGAACGGCATATCGCCGGTCTTGAGCCGGGGGAGGGCGCTGCGCCCGCAGCGCCGTCGGCCGACCATCAGGCAGCGGCCGACCCGGGCGTGCAGGCGGTGCCGCGCTCTTGTCCGCACTGCGGTGCGGCGGCGCTGATCAAGTCGGAGGGTTGCGCCAGCTGTCTTGAATGCGGCTATTCGCGCTGCAGTTGAACGGCGCGGGCGGGCGGATCAGACGGCGCGTGAATGGCGCGCCGGGCTGCCGTCGAGATAGGCATCGAACGCGGCGGCAACCGCCCGCACCAGCGGTCGTGCCCCCGGCGCGACGGCGATCACGCCGTCGCGCACGGTAATCAGCCCGTCCTCCTCCAGCGCGCCGAGCCCTCTGGCGCTGGCGATCAACGCCGTGGGATCCGCATCGTGCTGTGCGCAGATTTCGGGGAGATCGACGCTATAGTCGCACATCAGCCGTTCGATGATCTCGGCGCGCAGCCGGTCCTGTTCGCTGAAGCGACAGGACCGCGCGATCGCCGTCCCCACCCGATCGACGGCGTCGCGATAGGCGTCAATCCGGACGGCATTCTGCACATAGCCCATGGGCAACCGCCCGATCGATGAAGCGCCAAACCCGATCAGCGTATCGCAGGCGTCGGTCGTATAGCCTTGAAAATTGCGGTGCAGCGTGCCCGATCGGGCGGCAATGGCGAGCGGGTCGTCGCGGCGTGCATAATGGTCGATCCCGATCCGGACATAGCCAGCGTCCTGCAGCAACGCGGCTATTGCCTCCGCCTGCGCATGGCGCTCGGCACCACGGGGCAGGGTCGCGGCGTGGATCTTGCGCTGGTGGCTTTTGAAGTCGGGAACATGGGCATAGCCAAAGACGGCAAAGCGGTCGGGCAATAGCGTCAGCGCCTGGGCCACCGTGTCGCGACACGACTCCAGCGTCTGGTAGGGCAAGCCATAGATCAGGTCGAAATTTACCGCCGCAATGCCGACGGCGCGCAGTCCTTCGGTGGCCGCCGCCGTTTCGGCGAGGCTTTGCACGCGGTTGATCGCGCGCTGAACTTTCGGATCAAAGCTCTGGACGCCAAGACTGGCGCGAGTCACCCCGCCTTCTGCCAGTGCCGCGGTCATCGCCGGGGCCAGCGTGCGCGGGTCAATCTCGATCGCGACCTCGCTCATATCATCAAAGCGAAAGCGCTGGTGCAGCCGGTCCATCAGCGCCACGAACTGCCCCGGCTGCATGAGGCTGGGCGTTCCGCCGCCGAAATGGACATGGCGTGCGGGCTGCGCATGCCCGATCTGTTCAGCCACCCAGTCGATCTCGCGCGACAGCGCGTCGAGGTAGCGGGTGACCGGCGCTTCGCGAGCGGTAATCGCGGTGTGGCATCCACAGTACCAGCACATCGACCGGCAGAAGGGGACGTGCAGATACAGCGACACCGGCGCCTCCGGGGGCAGCGCGGCAAGCCAGGCAGCATAGTCGGCGCCATCCATCCCGGCCGCAAAATGCGGTGCGGTCGGGTAGCTCGTATAGCGGGGCAGCGGTCGGTCGGCGTAGCGGGCGAGCAGGTCGGGGGTCACTCGGCGTGGCTCCTTGGAGTAGGGCTTGACCGGCTCTACCTCCTGTGCCGGAAGACTTCGCCTCGGGAACGCACCGGATGGCGATCGGGGGAACCGGGCGGCCGCTGCATCGCATTTGATCTCCATCAATTGAGTGCTGCTGAACACAGGCATGATCGCAGCCAGCCGACGAAGAAAAGGCGCGCGATGGTACATGCCGATCCGTGTTCGACCGTCCTGCGCGCGCTGCTGGGCATCGACGCGGCGGGCGAGTTCGCGCGTCAGATCGATCAGATCGGTCGCCGGGTCCGGGTCCGTCGGGGCGAAACGCTCGAAACCGATTCGACCATCGCGACACTCGCCTTCGTGGCCGATGGCGCGACCAAGCTCGGGGCGCTCGCATCACGCGGGCGGCAGCAGATCGTCGCCTTTCACTTTGCCGGGGACATCATCTCGATCCCGGCCGAAGGGCTGCATCGCCATGTGCTCACGGCGTTGCGCGATTGCAGCCTGGCGCTGTTTCCAGCGCAAGGCTTCTATGATCGCGCAGCGGTCAGCCCACGCGTGCTGCGACTCCTGCTCGAACGCTCGCAAACCGCCCTGTTCCGCTGTCGGGACAAGGCGGTGAATCTGGGGCAGAAGACCGCGCGCGAACGCGTCGCCGGATTTCTGCTGGCGATGGCCGAGCGACTCGACTGCCGCGATCATGTGCCGGGATGCATGGACCTGCCGATGTCGCGGCGGGACATTGCCGACAGCCTCGGCCTCACGATCGAAACCGTGAGCCGTCAGATCGGTGAGCTGAAGGATGCCGGGATCATCGAAACCCGCGGCCGATCGTGCGTGATCCTGCACGATGCGGCGGAACTGGCGCGTCAGGCGGGCAATGTCGAGCCACGCGCACCTGCATCCGACGCGTTCATCACGCGCGACCCTAGATCAGGCCATGCGCTCCAGCCATCGCGCCAAGGAGTGTGATCAGCGCCGCGACCGACAGGATGCGATGCAGCCGCACCATCCGCCGCCAGTCAGCGGCGGGGGCGGGCGAATGCGCCATGCGCCGGTGCAGCGTCAGCGGTTCGATCACGAACAGCATTAGCGCAAACACCAGCCACAACGCCAGCATCGCATGCATCCACCACATTCCCGGATCGGTAAAACGCGACCACAGATCCGCCTGCCACGTCATCCAGAAGCCGGATCCGCCGGCAATCGCCACCCACCAGCGCGCCTGCGCCGAAAATCCCTGTTCGATCCGGTGAAATGCCACGAGCCGCCGTTGGGGCGGCTCCGCCCGGGTGACCGCCGGCATGATGACAAAGGTCACGAACCAGACTCCGCCGATCCATCCGACGACGGACACGACGTGCAGGACGCGGGCGAGGGTGAACCAGTCGATCTCCATCGACATGACCGTGCACCAGATGTGCCGGGAAAAGTTGCGCCAGATCAAATGCCGGTCGTGGCGATGGGCTAGCAATCGCGCATGGACAATCGCCTGCCCCTGATCCCGCTCGCGCTGCTGCCGCTGATTGCCATGCCGGTAGCGGCACAGGCGCAGGAGTCATCCGCACCTTCGATCGATCCCTATGTGGAGCTGCGCTACCGGGTCGAGCTGGTCGATCAGGCTGGCCTGCCCGAAACGGCCGCCGCTTCGACCCTGCGGCTGCGGGCCGGCGCGCGGCTCGATGCCTGGAAGGGGCTGAGCCTGCACGTCGAGGGCGAAACCGTCGCCCGGCCAGGGCCTGAATGGTTCAACGACACGGTGAACGGCAAGACCAGCTATCCGGTGGTGGCGGACCCCGGATTGGTCCATCTCAACCAGGCCTATGTCCACTGGCGCCCCGATGCCGCAATTGAGCTGTCGGTGGGGCGGCGCAACGTCAATCTTGGCAACCAGCGCTGGATCGGCTCGGTCGACTGGCGTCAGAACGACCAGACCCTTGACCTGGCACGGGTGACGCTGCGTCCACGGGCCGGACTCACCCTCGACGCGCTGCACAGCTGGCGGGTGGATCGGGTGTTCGGGCCCGACTCGCCGCAGGGCGTGGTGCGCGATGCCAGGATCCATGCCGCGCAGATCTCCTATCAGGCAAAGCCGGTCGGTGAGCTGTCGGCCTATGGCTATTGGCTCGATTTGCCGCTGCTGGGGACGCAGTCGCGGACTCTGGGTGCACGCATTTCGGGCGCACGTCCGGTGGGGAGTGGATTCAGCCTGACCTATGTCGTCGATTATGCGCGGCAGACGGATTGGGGGCGCGGTCCGGTCCGGTTCGATCTTGGCTATCTGCTCGTCGAACCGGGCATAGCGCGTGGTGGCTGGACGGCAAAGGCCGGTCTGGAACGGCTCGACGGCAATGGGGTGGTGGCGGTGCAGACGCCGCTCGCCACGCTGCACGCGTTTAACGGCTGGGCCGACAAATTCCTGACCACTCCGGCGACCGGGCTGCGCGACCTCTATGGCGAGCTGGGCTATCGTTTCGGTGCCGGGTCGCCGCTCAAGGGGCTGGCGTTGCGCGCGATCTATCACGACTTCCGCGCCACCGCGATCGACCGGCGCTATGGCGGCGAGCTCGACTTGCTGGGGCACTATCCGATCCGCCCCGACTTGTCGGTGACCGCCAAATTCGCCCGCTATCGCGCCGACCGGTTCGCGACCGACACGACCAAGGCGTGGTTTTCGGTGCAGCTGGGCTTCTGAACGCGCTGGTGCCGCCGGTCAGCGGTCGGGCGGCACCAGATCGGGCCGGGCAAAGGCGGCAAGCGCCGCGCGATCGGTGATCTGGACACGGGCGCCGGATATCTCGATCCCATGGCTACGCAGTGTGCCGAAGGCGCGCGACAGATTCTCCGGCGTCATGCCGAGCAGCGACGCGACCATCCGCTTCTCCCCCCCCAGTTCGAACGCGTTCGCGCCGCCGCGCTGGGCGCTATAGTCGAGCAGATGGTTGGCCAGCCGCTCCGTCGACTGGCGCATCTTGAGGTCGGTGAGCGCGCGGACGAAATCGCGATATCCCAGCGCCAGCTCATGCATCGTCGCCTGCATCAGCGCGGTGTCCTTGCGGATCACCTCGCGCATCAAGGCTGCGGGCACGAGCAGGACGCGCGACGCGACCAGCGTGCGCGCAGACATCAGATAGGGCAGGTCGGTGACCACCGCCGCGAGGATGAAGCTGTTGACCGGCTCGACAATCCGCATCGTCGTGTCGCGCCCTGACGCGGTCACATAGAGTTCGGCAAGACCATCGACGAGCACATGCAGGAAATCGGCGCGCTGGCCGGTTTCGAACAGCATCAGCTGTGGCGGAAACACCTGGAGGAACGATCCCGAAAGCACGCGCTCGCGCATCCCCTCTTCCATGTCGCCGAACAGGGGCAGACGGGCAATTTCGGGCTTTTCGCCGATTCGCATCAATTCACTTCATCTCCGGTCAGTCCGGAGCCTAGCGGTAAAATTGATCCTGATCAATCAGGGGGTTGATCCGCGTCGGCATCTTGCGCGGCATAGGTCAGGCGGGCCGACTTTTCGTCGCGCCCAATCTCCCTTTTTGATCCTGATCAACCGGGAGGGGCGCGACAGCCTCCACCGCAGACCCCTGAACTTGATTTGTGACGGGAGCTCGACATGGGGGCCGGACAGCCAGCAACAGAAGGACAACAGGGGCTCGCCCTTGGGCTGAGTACCTTTGCCTTCACAATCTGTTTTGCCGTGTGGACGATCTTTGCGATCATCGGCATCGAGATCAAGGCAGAGCTCGGCCTCAACGATACCCAGTTCGGTCTGCTGGTCGGCACGCCGATCCTGACCGGGTCGCTGGTCCGCCTCATGCTGGGCATCTGGACCGACCAGTTCGGCGGGCGGATCGTGTTTCCGCTGACCATGCTCGGCTCGGCGGCGGCGACCTTCCTGCTGTCCTACAGCGGCAATTACTATCTCATGCTGCTCGCTGCGCTCGGCCTGGGCCTGGCGGGTGGCGGCTTTGCGGTTGGCGTCGCCTATGTCTCTAAATTCTATCCGATCGAGCGGCAGGGCGCTGCGCTCGGCTTTTTCGGCATGGGCAATGTCGGCGCGGCGGTGACCAAATTCCTCGCCCCGTGGGTGATGGTCGCGGTCGGCTGGCAGGGGGTGGCGCAGATATGGGCCGGGACGCTCGCGGTCGTCGCGGTGCTGTTCTACCTGTTCGCGCGCGACGACCCCGACTATGCCGCACGCAAGGCAGCGGGGATCGGCGCGCGCAGCCTCAAGGATCAGCTCGCCCCGTTGCGCAACGAACAGGTGTGGCGCTTCTCGCTCTATTATTTCTTCGTGTTCGGCGCCTTTGTCGCGCTCGCGCTGTGGCTGCCGCAATATATGGTCGGCCTCTATGGCGTGGACGTGAAGGTCGCGGGCATGCTCGCGGCGACCTTCTCGCTCTCGGCCAGCCTGTTCCGCGCCTATGGCGGGATGCTGTCGGACAAATATGGCGCGCGCCGGATCATGTACGCGACCTTCGGCGTGTCGCTGATCTGCCTGTTCATGCTGTCCTATCCGGCGACCGACTATGTGATCCACGGCATTGATGGCGACATCACCTTCACCACCTCGATGGGTCTGGTACCGTTCGTCGTTACCGTGTTCGTGCTCGGCTTCTTCATGTCGCTCGGCAAGGCGGCGGTGTTCAAACACATCCCGGTCTACTACCCGAATCATGTCGGCGCGGTCGGCGGCATGGTGGGCATGGTCGGCGGGCTTGGCGGGTTCGTGCTGCCGATCGTGTTCGGTGCAGTCAGCGACCTGACCGGCATCTGGACCAGCTGCTTCATGGTCCTGTTTGCCCTGGTCGGCGTTGCGCTCGCCTGGATGCACATCGCCATCCGCCAGATGGAACAGAAGGCCAGCGGAATCGACGCGCGCTCGCTGCCGCAATTCCCCGAAATGGCGGACCTGCATGACGCGGACCGCCACGCCGCTGCCCAGCCCAGCCGGGTGCTGACGCAATGGACGCCCGAGGATCCCGATTTCTGGCGCACCCAGGGCGAACGCATCGCGCGGCGCAACCTGACCCTCTCGATTCCGGCGCTGCTGCTCGCCTTTGCGGTGTGGATGGTGTGGTCGGTCGTTGTCGCAAAGCTGCCGGTGATCGGCTTTGCCTATACCACCGACCAGCTCTTCTGGCTGGCGGCGCTGCCCGGCCTGTCCGGTGCGACGTTCCGCATCTTCTACAGCTTCATGGTCCCGATCTTTGGCGGGCGGTTGTGGACGACGCTCAGCACCGCGTCACTGCTGATCCCGGCCTTTGGCATCGGCTATGCCGTCCAGAACCCGGATACGCCCTATTTCATCTTCCTGGTGCTGGCGCTGCTGTGCGGCTTTGGCGGCGGCAATTTTGCCTCGTCGATGTCGAACATCAGCTTCTTCTTTCCCAAGGCGCAGAAGGGCAACGCCCTCGCGCTCAACGCGGGGCTCGGCAATCTGGGCGTCTCCGTGATGCAGTTCGCCGTGCCCCTCATCATCACCGCAGGCGTGTTCGGCGCGCTGGGCGGGGCGGGCCAGGAGACGGCTACCGGCGGCCAGCTGTGGCTGCAGAATGCCGGCTTCATCTGGGTGCCGTTCATCATCGCCAGCACGCTGCTGGCCTGGTTCGGAATGAACGACATTGCCGATGCCAAGGCGAGCTTTGCCGAGCAGGCGGTGATCTTCCAGCGCAAGCATAACTGGCTGATGTGCTGGCTCTATACCGGCACCTTTGGCAGCTTCATCGGCTTCTCCGCCGGGCTGCCGTTGCTCGCCAAGCAGCAATTTCCGCAGGTCGACGTGCTCCAGTTCGTCTTTCTCGGCCCACTGGTCGGCGCGCTCAGCCGTGCAGGCACCGGCTGGGTATCGGATCGCTGGGGCGGGGCGCGGGTTACCTTCTGGGTGTTCGTGCTGATGATCCTCGGCGTGCTCGGGGTGATGGCGGCGATCGACGCGGGCAGCTGGTGGGGCTTCCTCGCCGGGTTCATCTTCATGTTCTTCATGACCGGGGTCGGCAACGCCTCCACCTTCCAGATGATCCCCAACATCATGCGCCGTGAAGTCCCGCGCCTGATGCCGCACCTGCCCGCCGAAGCCCAACTGCGCCAGGCGGAGAAGGAATCGGCGGCGATCGTCGGCTTCACCTCGGCGATCGCGGCCTATGGCGCCTTCTTCATCCCGAAGAGCTTCGGCAGCGCGATCGCCGCGACCGGCTCGCCGATGGCGGCCCTGTGGGGTTTCCTGATCTTCTACGCCAGCTGCGCCGCGCTGACCTGGTTCGCCTACACAAGGCGTGGCGGCCTTCTTCATGACATCGAACGCGGGATTGCCCGCCCGACTTCCATCACTCCCGCATTTACCAAAGGAGCCGCTGCATGAGCCAGCTTCTCGACCGCCTGACCTTCTTTCGCCAGAAGAAACAGGCATTTGCCGACGGCCACGGCGTAACGACCAACCAGAATCGTGACTGGGAGGACGGCTATCGCAAGCGTTGGCAGCACGACAAGATCGTGCGGAGCACCCATGGCGTGAACTGCACCGGTTCGTGCAGCTGGAAGATCTACGTCAAGGGCGGGATCATTACCTGGGAAACCCAGCAGACCGATTACCCGCGCACCCGGCCCGATCTGCCGAACCACGAACCGCGCGGCTGTCCGCGCGGGGCGAGCTATTCCTGGTACATCTATTCGGCCCAGCGGCTGAAATACCCGATGGTGCGCTCGCGGCTGCTGAAGCTGTGGCGCGCAGCGCGGCTCCGGCACAGCCCGGTGGCGGCCTGGGCTTCGATCGTCGAGGATCCGGTCAAGCGCAAAAGCTACACCGGCATTCGCGGTCATGGCGGGTTCGTGCGTTCGACTTGGGACGAGGTCAACGAGATCATCGCCGCCGCCAACGCCTATACCGTCAAAACGCATGGGCCTGACCGGGTCATCGGCTTTTCGCCGATCCCGGCGATGTCGATGGTCAGCTATGCCGCCGGCTCGCGCTACCTCTCGCTGCTCGGCGGGACGATCATGAGCTTCTATGACTGGTATTGCGACCTGCCGCCGTCCTCGCCGCAGACCTGGGGTGAGCAGACCGACGTCCCGGAGAGCGCGGACTGGTATAATGCCGGGTTCCTGATGATGTGGGGCTCGAACGTGCCCCAGACCCGCACGCCCGACGCGCATTTCATGACCGAGGCGCGCTATCGCGGTACCAAGGTTGCCGTGGTCAGCCCCGACTATGCCGAGGCGACCAAGTTCGCCGACCTGTGGCTGAACCCGAAACAGGGCACCGATGCGGCGCTTGCCATGGCGATGGGCCATGTCATCCTGCGCGAATATCATCTCGACCGGCAGGCCGAATATTTCGAGGATTACTGCCGCAAATATTCCGACATGCCGATGCTGGTGCGCCTCGTTGAAAAGGATGGCGCGTGGGTCCCGGAAAATCTGTTGCGTGCCGCCGACTTCCTGGATGACCTGGCCGAGGCGAACAACCCGGATTGGAAGACGGTCGCGATCGACGACATCGCCGATGAGGTCGTCGTCCCGTCCGGTTCGGCCGGGTTCCGCTGGGGCGAAGAAGGCAAATGGAATCTCGAGGAACGCGACGGACGCGGCAATGCGACCAAGCTGCGTCTCACCAACATTCTCGAACGCCATCACGATGAAGTGATCGACGTCGCCTTTCCCTATTTCGGGAATCGCGAACATGATCATTTTCAGGGCACCGATCATCCGAGCGTCCTGCGTCGCCGGGTGCCGGTGCGTCAGATGCAGCTCAAGGGCGGCAAGGCCTATGTCGCGACAGTGTTCGACCTGTTCTGCGCCAATTACGGCCTCGACCGCGGACTGGGCGGCGAACATGTCGCGCGCGATTATGGGGAGATGGTCCCTTATACCCCAGCCTGGGCGGAGCGGATCACCGGCGTCCCGGCCGATCATATCATCACCGTCGCACGCGAATTTGCGAGCAATGCCGAAGCGACCAAGGGCAAGTCGATGGTGATCCTGGGGGCCGGTCTCAACCACTGGTACCATATGGATATGAACTATCGCGGGATCATCAACTTGCTGGTGATGTGCGGCTGTGTCGGCCAGTCGGGCGGCGGCTGGTCGCATTATGTAGGCCAGGAAAAGCTGCGCCCGCAGACCGGCTGGACCGCGCTTGCCTTCGCCCTCGACTGGAACCGCCCGCCGCGGCACATGAACTCCACCAGCTTCTTCTACGCCCATACCGATCAGTGGCGCTACGAGACGCTGGGCGTGGACGAGATCCTGTCGCCGACCGCTCCCGATGGCGACTGGGACGCCAGCCTGATCGACTATAATGCGCGGGCCGAACGCATGGGCTGGCTGCCGTCGGCGCCGCAGCTCAAGACCAACCCGCTTGAGGTGGGGAAGGCGGTCAAGGCCAGCGGCAAGGATGCGAAGGACTATGTCGCAGATGCGCTCAAGTCCGGCGAGCTGGAACTGTCCTGCTTCGACCCGGACGATCCCGCCAACTGGCCACGCAACATGTTCGTGTGGCGCTCGAACCTGCTCGGCTCGTCGGGCAAGGGCCACGAATATTTCCTCAAGCACCTGCTCGGCACCGCGCATGGCGTTCAGGGGAAGGATCTGGGCGAAACCGGCGCGCAGAAGCCCAAGGAGGTCAAATGGCATGACGAGGCGCCCAAGGGGAAGCTCGACCTGCTGGTGACGCTCGACTTCCGCATGTCCACCACCTGCGTCTATTCCGACATCGTCCTGCCGACCGCGAGCTGGTACGAGAAGGACGATCTGAACACGTCGGACATGCACCCGTTCATCCACCCGCTCTCGGCGGCGGTCGATCCGGTGTGGGAATCGCGCAGCGACTGGGACATCTACAAGGGGCTCGCCAAGAAATTCTCGGAGATCGCGCCCGAAGTGCTCGGTGTCGAGCAGGATGTGGTGCTGACCCCGATCCAGCATGACAGCCCGAACGAGATTGCCCAACCATATGACGTTGCAGACTGGGGGCTGGGGCAGGTCGAGCCGATTCCGGGCAAGACAATGGCGACCGTGGCCGTGGTCGAGCGCGACTATCCCAATCTCTACAAACGCTTCACTGCGCTGGGGCCGCTGATGGAATCGCTCGGCAATGGCGGCAAGGGGATCGGCTGGAACACCGACCATGAAGTCGCCAATCTCCGCGCGCTCAACGGGCCGGTGCTCGAAGCAGGGCCCGCCACGGGGATGCCGCAGATCGAAACCGCGATCGACGCGGCCGAGGTGATCCTGATGCTCGCGCCCGAAACCAATGGCGAGGTCGCGGTCAAGGCATGGGCCGCACTTTCCAGGAAGACCGGTCGCGACCACACCCATCTCGCGCTGCCGAAGGAAGAGGAGAAAATCCGGTTCCGCGACATCCAGGCCCAGCCGCGCAAGATCATCTCCTCACCGACCTGGTCGGGGCTGGAGAGCGAGCATGTCTGCTACAATGCCGGCTATACCAACGTCCACGAGCTGATCCCGTGGCGCACGCTGACCGGGCGGCAGCAGCTCTATCAGGACCACAAATGGATGCGCGCCTTTGGCGAGGGCTTTTGCGTCTATCGCCCGCCGATCGATACCAAGGCGGTCAAGCCGATGCTCGACATCGCGAAGGACGCGCCGCACGTCATCCTCAACTTCATCACCCCGCACCAGAAATGGGGCATCCATTCGACCTATACCGACAATCTGCTGATGCTGACGCTGTCGCGCGGCGGACCGATCGTGTGGATGAGCGAGGTGGATGCGGCCAAGGCGGGGCTGGTCGACAATGACTGGGTCGAAACCTTCAACAGCAATGGCGCGCTGGTCGCCCGCGTGGTCGTGTCGCAGCGGATGAAGGAAGGCACCCTGTTCATGTATCATGCGCAGGAGAAGATCACCAACGTGCCCGGATCGCCGCTGACCGGTCAGCGCGGCGGTATCCACAATTCGGTGACCCGCGCGGTGCTGAAGCCGACGCACATGATCGGCGGCTATGTCCAACTTGCCTATGGCTTCAACTATTATGGGACCGTCGGTTCCAACCGCGACGAATATGTCATCGTCCGAAAATTGCACAAAGTCGACTGGCTCGAAGGCGCGCTGGCCGACGGGGAGACAGCAGCATGAAAATCCGCGCGCAGATCGGCAAGGTCCTGAACCTCGACAAGTGCATTGGCTGTCACACCTGCTCGGTAACGTGCAAGAATGTGTGGACCAGCCGCGAGGGCATGGAATACGCCTGGTTCAACAATGTCGAGACCAAGCCGGGCATCGGCTATCCCAAGGATTGGGAGAATCAGAAGCGCTGGAACGGCGGTTGGGTGCGCACGGCCGGCGGGTCGATCCGGCCCAAAATGGGCGGCAAGTGGCGGCTGCTGGCGAAGATCTTCGCTAACCCGGACCTGCCCGAAATCGACGATTATTACGAACCCTTCACCTTCGACTACGCCCATCTTCAGCAGGCGGGCGAGAGTAAGGCATTTCCGACTGCCCGCCCACGCAGCCTGATTTCGGGCGAACGGATGGAGAAGATCGAATGGGGCCCGAACTGGGAGGAGATCCTGGGCGGCGAATTCTCCAAGCGCTCGCAGGACTATAATTTCGAAGGGGTCCAGAAGGAGATTTACGGCCAGTTCGAAAATACCTTCATGATGTATCTGCCGCGGCTGTGCGAACATTGCCTCAACCCGACCTGCGTTGCGGCATGCCCGTCGGGCGCGATCTACAAGCGTGATGAGGACGGCATCGTCCTGATCGACCAGGAGGCGTGCCGCGGCTGGCGCATGTGCGTGTCGGGCTGTCCGTACAAGAAGATCTATTACAACTGGAAAACCGGCAAATCGGAAAAGTGCATCTTCTGCTATCCGCGCATCGAGGCGGGGCAGCCGACGGTGTGCAGCGAAACCTGTGTCGGGCGCATCCGCTATCTCGGCGTGATGCTCTATGACGCCGACCGCATCGAGGAGGCGGCCAGCGCGGAGAATGTCGAGGATCTGTATCAGGCGCAGCTCGACATCTTTCTCGACCCCAATGACCCGGCGGTGATCGCGCAGGCGCGCAAGGACGGCGTGCCCGAAGCGTGGCTGGAGGCCGCGCGGCATTCGCCGGTGTGGAAGATGGCGATGGAGTGGAAGGTCGCCTTCCCGCTCCACCCTGAATATCGCACGCTGCCGATGGTCTGGTACGTGCCGCCACTCTCGCCGATCAACGCGGCGGCGAGCGCTGGGCAGATTTCGGTGAACAACAATATGCCCGATGTGCGATCGTTGCGTATCCCGCTCAAATATCTCGCCAACCTGCTTACCGCAGGCGCCGAGGAGCCGGTGGCGCTGTGCCTTGAGCGGATGCTGGCGATGCGCGGCTATATGCGCGCCAAGACGGTCGAGGGGGTGCGCAACGAAGCTATCGCCGAGGCGGTCGGGCTCACCGGTGCCCAGATCGAGGAGATGTACAAGGTGATGGCGCTGGCGGACTATGAAGACCGTTTTGTCATTCCGACCGGCCATCGCGAGGATGCCGAGGACATGTTCGAGGAAAAGGGCAGCTGCGGCTTTTCGTTCGGCAATGGCTGTTCGGGCGGCAGCAGCTCGGCCAATCTGTTCGGCGCGCCGGCGCGCAAGAAGCTCCAGACCCCGACGGAGGTGTTCTGATGCGCGCGCTCCATCTGATCTCGCTGCTGCTGCAATATCCCTCGCTCGAACTACAGGCGGTGGCGGGCGAGTTGCGCGCGCGGCTGGCGGCGGACCCGGCGGTACCGGCGGCGGCGCTGGCCCGGCTCGATCCGCTGCTGAACCGCCTCGCCACCGACGACATCTATGCGGTGCAGGAAGTCTATGTCGAGTTGTTCGACCGGGGCCGGGCGCACAGCCTGCACCTGTTCGAACATGTTCATGGCGAAAGCCGCGACCGTGGGCAGGCGATGGTCGATCTGCGCGCGCGTTATCTCGACGCCGGGCTTGAGCCGGAGGGGAATGAGCTGCCCGATTATCTGCCGCTGTTCCTCGACTATTGCTCGACCCTGCCCGACGCGGTGGCGCGCGAAACGCTCGCCGAACCCGGCGTCGTGCTGATCGCGCTTGCCGCCCGGCTTGAGGCGCGCGGTTCCGATTATGCCCCGGTATTCGCGCTGCTGTGCGACATTGCGGGGATCGAGATGGACGCGGAGGCGCGCAACGCGCTGCCGCCGGTCGAGGATCCGCAGGACCTCGAAACCCTCGATGCGCAGTGGGAGGAGGAGGAAATTCGCTTCACCGCCGACGCCGCGCCCGACCCCAACGCCGCCTGCCCGCAGGTCAGCGCGATCCTTGACCGGATGCGCGCCCCCCTTGCTGCCCACCCGGCACCCAGGAGCTGAGCCATGGACACCTTTCTCAACCACCTTCTGTTCGGCATCTACCCCTATATCGCGCTGTCGGTGCTGGCGATCGGATCGATCATGCGGTTCGACCGCGAGCCCTATAGCTGGCGGACCGGCTCCAGCCAGTTGCTCCGGCGCAAGCAGCTCATGATCGGATCGGTATTGTTCCATGTCGGCGTGCTGTTCGTATTGTTCGGCCATATCGTCGGCCTGCTCGTGCCGATCTGGGTATTCGACAGCTTCTATGTTCGCCACGAATGGAAACAGGCGCTGGCAGTGTTCGGCGGCGGGACGGCGGGCATTATCTCGTTCATCGGTGCGTCGATGCTGCTGCATCGCCGGCTGTTCGACGCGCGCATCCGCAAACATTCGACCTTTGCCGATACCGGAATCCTGGCGCTGCTGTGGCTCCAGCTTGCGCTCGGCCTGGCGACCGTGCCGATTTCGCTCGGCCATATGAATGGCGAGCAGATGGTGCGGTTCATGAGCTGGGCGAATGGGATTTTCACCTTCAACCCGACCGCCTCGCTGTTTCTCGATGGATCGCACTGGATCTTCCGCGTCCATATCTTTCTGGGCCTGACGATCTTCCTGCTGTTTCCGTTCACCCGGCTGGTCCACATGTTGAGCGCGCCGGTGCGCTATCTGTGGCGCGGCGGCTACCAGATCGTCCGTTCGCGCAGGAACCTCAGCCATGGATGAGGTGCTGGAACGCCGCCCGGTGCGGGTCGCGGGGGTGGAAATTCCCGAAGCCGCGATCGCGGCGGAGGCGCAGAACCATCCCGCGCCCGACGCCGAAACCGCGTGGCGCGAGGCGGCCGAGGCGCTCGCAATCCGCCAGCTGCTGCTGGTCGAGGCCGACCGGCTGGGCATTGCTGCGACCGAGCGCAGCGATGCACAGGGGCGGGCGTTGGCCGAGGATGATGCGCGGATCGACGCCTTGCTGGAGCAGGAGGTTGCGGTTCCGGTCGCGACCGAGCCGGAGGCGCGCCGCTTCTATGACCGGCATCGCGACCGTTTCACCAGCGATACGCTGGTCGAGGCTGAACATATCCTGTTTTCGGCCAGTCCGGACGACAGCTTTGCCTATAGCCTTGCGGTTGGCGATGCGCGGATGGCGATCCGCAAGATCCAGGCCGAGCCCGGCTGTTTCGGCGAGCTCGCCCGCAGCCGCTCCGCCTGTCCGTCCAAGGAGCATGGCGGCAATCTGGGGCAGATCGGCAAGGGGCAGACCGTTGCTGAATTCGAAGCCGCGTTGCTCGCGCTGGGCGAGGGGGAATTGTGTCCCGAACCGGTCCGCACACGCTTTGGCGTCCATGTAGTCCGTGCCGGACGGCGGGTCGAGGGGCGCCAATTGCCGTTCGAGGCGGTCGAGGCGTCGATCCGCGCCTATCTGGAGGAAGCAAGCTACCGCAAGGCGATGGCCCAATATCTGTCGATCCTGGCCAGCCAGGTGACGGTCGAGGGCGTCGCACTGCCGATCGCGGACGGGCCGCTGGTCCAGTGACTGACCTTCGCGCCCGGCAGCCCGACCTGTTGTCGCTCGCCCCGCCGCTGCGCGACGGAATCGGTCGGCGTTTCGAATATCTGCGCCTATCGCTTACCGATGTCTGCAATTTCAGCTGCACCTATTGTCTGCCCGACGGCTATCGTCGGCCGTGCAACCGCCCGGTGGAACTGTCGCCAGACGAGATCGGACGGGCGGTCACAGCATTTGCGGCGCTGGGCTTGTGGAAAGTGCGGCTGACCGGGGGCGAGCCGACGCTGCGCCGTGATTTCGATGCGGTGGCGCGGACGGTGGCGGCAGTGCCCGGAATCCGTCGGGTGGCAATGACCACGAACGGCTATCGGCTGGCTGAGCGCGCGCAGGCGTGGCGCGATTGCGGGATCAGCGCGATCAACATCAGCGTTGATTCGCTCGATCCGGCTCGGTTTGCCGCGATCACCGGCCATGACCGGCTTGCCGACATCCTGCGCGGTGTGGACGCGGCGCAGGCGGCGGGGTTCGAAAGCATCAAGCTCAACGCCGTGCTGATGCGCGGCATCAACGACGATGAGCTGGAGGCGATGGTCGATTTCGTCGCCAGCCGCGATCTGTCGCTGCGCTTCATCGAAGTGATGCGGACCAACGACAATGCCGCATTCTTCGCCGCGCGCCATGTCGCGGGCCAGACGGTGATCGATCGGCTCGAAGTTTCGGGCTGGACGCGACTGCCCCGCCAGCCCGGCGCGGGGCCCGCGATCGAATTGGGGCATCCCTCCGCCAAGGGTCGGATCGGAATCATTGCGCCCTATTCGCAGGATTTCTGCGCGAGCTGCAACCGGCTACGGCTGTCGTCCGACGGACGGCTCCATCTGTGCCTGTTCGGCGATGGCGGCATCGACCTGCGGCCGCAGCTGACCGGGGACGATCCGGCGGCGCTGCTCGCGCGGATACGGGGGCTGGTTGCCACCAAGGCTCCGGCGCATCGGCTGCACGCCGGCGATAGCGGTGCTACTCCTCATCTTGCATCGATCGGAGGCTGACCGATGACTACCACGACGGGTGACGCCCGGATTACTGTCGAATTGTGCGGCCGCCTTGCCGATCCCTGCGGCCGATCGGTCAGCATCGGCATTCCCGCCCCGGGGCTGTCGGTGCCCGAACTGGTCGCACGGCTGGTTCAGGGCTTTCCGGCGCTGTTGCCGGCGCTTGAACGGGGGCGCATCCGCGCCTGCATCAACGAAACGATCGTTCCAGATCAGACGATCGTGCGACCTGGCGACCTGGTCGCGCTGTTTCCGCCGGTGTCGGGGGGCTGATCATGGCAGTCGAACTTGCCGAGGCCGCGTTTGATCCTGCGGCGCGGCTCGCGGCCTTCGGTTGCGCGGCGGCAGAGGAGGGCGCGGTGGTCAGTTTCACCGGCCATGCCCGCGCGAGCGGCCACGAGGGCGCGGTGACTTCGCTGGTGCTGGAGGCATATCGCGGCGTCACCCTCGCTTCGATGCGGGAAATTGCGCGCGATGCACATGCTCGGTTCGCGGTCACGCGCAGCGATGTGGTGCATCGCCACGGGCGGATCGCGCCGGGCGAGGCGATCGTGTTTGTCGCGGTCGCGGCCCGCCATCGCCGGGCGGCGTTCGAAGCTGCTGACTATATGATGGACCGCCTCAAGACCGAGGCGGTGTTTTGGAAGCGGGAGGAAGGGGCAATCGATCGCTGGATCGAGCCGACCGAGCGCGACATGGATGATGTCCGGCGCTGGGCGCCGATCGAGGAGTGAATTGTGCCCGGAATTGACGAGAGCCTGACCTTCTATACACTGGGCATAGCCGTGCTGACCATTTCCGACACGCGCACGCTCGACACCGACACGTCGGGCGCAACGCTGGTCGAGCGGCTGCAACGGGCCGGGCATGCACTGATCGACCGGGCGATCGTGCGCGACGATATCGCGGCGATCCGCGCGCAGTTGCAGCGCTGGCTGGCGCAGCCGGAGATCGAGATTATCCTGACCACCGGCGGCACGGGCTTTTCGCCGCGCGATAATACGCCCGAGGCGGTCAAGCCGTTGTTGCGGCGCGAGATGGACGGGTTTTCCGCTGCGTTTCATGCCAAGAGCCTGACCACGGTCGGGGTGGCGACGATGCAGTCGCGCGCCTTTGCGGGGCAGGCGGGCGACGCCTTCATCTTCTGTGTGCCCGGATCGACCGGTGCGTGCCGCGATGCCTGGGATGGGCTGCTCGAACTGGAATTCGACAGCCGGCACCGGCCCTGCTCGATCGCCGGCGCCTTGCCCCGGCTACGCGATGTCTGCGCATGATCACCCTTGATGCCGCGCTCGCGCTGCTGGCGGACGCGGTGACGCCGCTGGCGCGCGAAGAGGTGGCGATCCACGCCGCGGCCGGGCGCGTGCTCGCCGCACCGGTGATCGCGCGCAGTGCATCGCCCCGCAGCGCCGTGGCGGCGATGGATGGCTATGCCGTGAGCGCCGCGACCACGGTGCCCGATGCGCCGCTGCGCCTTATCGGCGAAAGCCGGGCGGGCGCGCGGTTCGCCGGCTGTGTCGGTGCCGGGGAAGCGGTGCGGATCTTCACCGGCGCACCCATGCCCGACGGCGCCGACCGCTGTATCATGCAGGAATATGCGACCCGTGACGGCGACCTGGTGCGCTTCGCCCCCGGCTATGGCCCGGGGTGGCATGTGCGCGCTGCCGGCAGCGACTTTGAAGCGGAGAGCGAACTGCTCGCGGCGGGCACGCGCCTTGGGCCGCGCGCTATGGTCGCTGCGGCGGCGGCCGATCGGGCGATGCTGAGTGTCCATGCCCGGCCTCGGGTCGCGATCCTTGGCACCGGGGACGAGCTCGCGCCGCCCGGCAGCGCCTGGCAGCGGAGTGACGCAATCCCGGACAGCGTCACCCATGGGATTGCCGCGATGGTCGAACAGGCGGGCGGGGAAGTCGTGACGCGGTCGACCGGGGGCGATGACCTCAACATGCTGGAGGCACTGGCCGCTACGCTAGTCGCCGGCGCCGATGTGGTGGTGGTGACCGGCGGGGCATCGGTTGGCGAGCGGGATTTCGCGCGGCCGATGTTCGCCCCGCATGGTCTGGACCTGCTGTTTGCAAAGGTCGCGATCAAGCCGGGCAAGCCGGTGTGGATCGGTCGCGCCCGCGGGACATGGGTCGTCGGTCTGCCGGGTAACCCCGGATCGGCGATGGTGACCGCGCGGCTGTTCCTGCTCCCCCTGCTGGCGGCGCTGCAGGGGCAGGCGGTGGCGCAGCTGCTGCGCTGGCGCCACCTTCCGCTCGCCGCCCCGCTCGGTGCGACCGGATCGCGCGAGACGCTGGTGCGGGCCTGCTGGGACGATGCCGGTCTCCGCCCGATCGCGATGCAGGACAGCGGCGCGCAGCACGCGCTGGTCGAGGCCGGATGGTTGATCCGGTGCCCGGCTGGCCAGCCGGCCTTGCCATGCGGACAGGCTGTCGCGGCGCTTTCGTTTACGCCGGACGCGTGAGGCGTCGCTCGGCGTCGGCAAGCGCGTCGCGGTCGTTCAAATTCGCAAATGGATCGTCGTCGGGCGCATTGGGCCATTGCAAAGGGATGAGGTCGCGGGTGCTGGCAAAGCGATACAGCGACGTGCCGCCCGCCTGCACATAGGCGTCCAACGCAGGCTGGTCCACGCGCCATAATGCGGCAAGTGGCTGATAGTGCTCATTGATCACAGGCATTGCGACATCATGCCCGGCGATCGCGGCGGTCAAGGTGGCAACCAGATCGCCGGGCAGGAAGGGCTGGTCGCACCCGATAAGCAGGAGATGCTGTCGGCCCTGCGCGCGCGCGAAGCGGAAGCCGCTGTCGAGCGCGCTGATCGGGCCGATGCCGGGTCGGGCATCACAAAGCAGTGGAAGATCGCTTGCCGGAAGCTGGTCGGGCTTGCGCACCGCCAGCGCGATGCAATCGGACTGGGCCTGCGCAATCGCGATCGCCCGGTCGAGCAAGCTGTGCCCGGCGAGTGGGCGGAGGGGCTTGCCTCCGCCCATTCGTCGACCGGCCCCGCCAGCGGCGATGACGATAGCGGGGGCAATCATGGTCATGGTTTGTTTTGACTCACTGCCTCTACAGCATAGCCATGGCCGGCGGCGTTGAAAACCGGACCGGTGCATCGTGTGCGGTGCGGTGCCGTCAGTGTTGCGCGAGCAACGTCCCGACGCCGCGTCGGATCATCGGCAGGCGACCGGCTGCGCGGAGCAGGGCGGGCCGCGCCAGCCGCGCAATCGCGTCGTCGCGGGTGTAGAGACCCACAATGGCATTGGTCGCATCGAAGACCGGACGGCAGGCGAGCCTGTGAAGCCGCTCGAAGCGCTGTAGGGCGTGCGCGTCTCCGGGATCGCGGCTGTGTCCATGCGCTTGAAGCAGCTCGCGCGCCAAACCATGCTGCCCTAGCAGGCCGAGGTTGAAGCCATGCGCCGTCACCGGGTGCATTCCCACCGCCGCATCGCCAATCAGGGCAGCGCGTGGTGCCACAAAGCGCTTCGCCCAGGTGACCGTGAGCGGATAAACGTGCCGCGTGCTGACAAGGCGCATTTGGCCCAGCCGGAACGCGAACCTGCGGCTGATGTCTTCACCAAACGCAGCTTCGCTAAGGCCGGCCAAGTGCTCTGCCTCGGCGGACGGAAGCGTGATGACAGCGGACGATGTTCGCCCGTGCAGCGGAAGCAGTGCCAAGGCCTGGCGGTAATCGAACCATTCGGTCGCGACACGCGCGTGGTTCGCCTCATGTTCGACACGACAGACGAGCATCGAGCGTCCCGTGCGCTGCATCGTCGCGCCGATGCCGAGCATCCCGCGAATCGTCGAGAAGCGCGAGTCCGCAGCGATGAGCATTCTCGAGTGGAGCACGCTTCCGTTGCTCAGGACAACTTCGACGCGATCATGTTGGGACCGAACGCCAGTCACCTCGATGCCGGTAAGGAAGCGAATGTCAGAGCGAGAAGCCGTCGTCCTAAAAAGTTCGCGTCGAATGCATTGGTTTGGCACCAGCCAGCCGAGCAAGCCTTCGATCCGCGAACTTGGCTCGAAGCACAGCGTAAATTGAGACCTGCCATTTAGAACCTTTGCGGCGCGCAGCGGGGCGGCCTCGTCGCCCATGCGCGGGGTCCATGCCGAAAGCCCATCGAGAATGCGGATCGAGCGATGGGTCAGAGCGATCTCTCGACCGTCAAATGGAGGTTCGGCCAACTGCTCCAGAGTTTGACGTTCGACGACGGTGATCGCCAGGCCATGGCCTGATAAGGAGGTGGCCAAGCTCAGGCCAGCCGGTCCGCCGCCGACAATGACAATGTCGCTATCCATTGACTGCTCCAACATCCATGGACCGGTAGGGTATTTGAGGCGAACCGCTGTGATATAACGCAAATCCAGTCTACGATGTGGGGTGCGAAGCGATGGTCCGCTCGCTCATGTCGGGCCTGCTCGGTTCGAACAATCCTGAAGGGCGAGCCAACCTTCCCGGATCATCAGAAAGGGCTTGCGGCGACCAGGCCCAGTGCCATGCACAGATTTTTGTGATGGACGTTGGGTCGCGCAAGGTTGCTAGAGCATCGACGAACCCCGAATTCTGACAGTTCGTATTAGTCCGCACAGCCATCGCATCTGTCGTAGAAGATTGGATTGCGCATCCATTCATTTACCGCGGACTCGCGCCAGCCGGTGCATCGCGTGCTGATCCGGATGTTCTGCGGGAACGTGCCGTTCTGCATCTTGCGGTACATCGTCGAGCGGCTGAGTCCGGTGCGTTCGAGCACGCTCTTCAGACGGAGGATGCGGTCGGGGATCTCGGGCATGGCTTGGTCCTGTCTGCGTCGGTCTGGCTTCCCGCGAACAGGATTAGAATCGAGCTTGCCGTGCAAGGGGGATGGGGCTGAGCGTCACCAGGACAGTGCTGTGTCGTACAAAGACATACTCACGCGTAGGTTCGATTTTCGTGGCTCGAATCCCATGGCGTCTCACGCTTCGCGTGACCGCGCTCTACGCCGCTTGCGCGTCGCCGAGTCGCTCTGCGGCGTCTCGGCCTTTCCAGGTGACGATCGCGTGACGCGGGCCGGTCGCTGCCCGGAAACGGAACGCGATTGATGATGTGCGTGCGCTGGCGGACTTCTGCGAAGCCGCCAGGGTCGGCGGTGCCTTTTGCTTTGCGCGTGGCACACTCGATCCGACCGGAGGGCGCGGCGGCGGCTGGCGCACAGCTGCGCGCGCACGCCGCCGCGACGGCCGGTCGGCTTCGAGAGTGCGTGTTTGTGCAGCTCTGTTCGAGCTGAGCAGCGCTGCGCGCTGAATTGCTGTGGTCACCGCGCCTGGGCGCGGTGGCGTTGGCCTCCGGCACTCGATCTGGCGGAGGTGGGCGTCGCTACCCTTTGAACCCGCCGCGGCGTGCCGCAACCCCGGCTATGCCGGGGTCCTCCATTGCATTTCGGCCCTTCGGGTGCGGCCCGCCTCAGTCGGCGGGATCGCCGGTCCGCTCCTGCCGCCCACCCCCGCCATTCCGGCGCCGGTTGCGGTGGTTTTGAAGGAGCGAGGAGTGATGAGGACCGGAAACGAGCGTGCGAACCTTTATGCCGAGGTGACGGCGCGGGTGATTGCCGAGTTGGAGGCAGGGCGGCTGCCATGGGTGCAGCCTTGGGATGCAGCGTCGTGCGGATGCACCATGCCCGCCAACGCCGTGACCGGGCGGCGCTATTCGGGGATCAATGTGCTGATCCTGTGGGCGGCGGTGCTCGAAGGGAAGTACGCGTCGCAGCGCTGGCTGACCTTCAAGCAGGCGCAGGCGGCGGGCGGGAGTGTTCGCAAGGGCGAGCGGGGCACGACCGTCTGTTATGCGGATCGATTTACGCCAAAGGATGAGGCGGAACGCGCGCGCGATGAGGATCGCGAGGCGCGGCAGCTGGCGTTCCTCAAGCGGTTCACCGTGTTCAATGTCGCGCAGTGTGAAGGCTTGCCCGAGCGATTGATTGAGTTGCCCGAGCTTCCGGCGGAGGCGGATATCCTGCCGCAGGTTCACAGCCTGATCGAGGCGAGCGGCGCGGACTTCCGGGTTGGCGGGGGCGAGGCCTATTATTCGCCGGGTGGCGACTATGTCGCGGTGCCGCCGCAGGCAGCGTTTGGCGAGCCGATCAACTGGTATCGCACCGCGCTGCACGAGCTTGGCCATTGGACTGGTCATTCGACCCGGTTGGATCGCAACCAGCGCGGTGGGTTCGGCAGTGCTGATTATGCCCACGAGGAACTGGTCGCGGAGATGGCGAGTGCGTTTGCGTGTGCGTCGCTGGCGATCGCGCCGACCGTTCGGCATGCTGATTACATCGGATCGTGGCTTGCGGTGCTGCGCGACGACGAGCGGGCTATCTTCCGCGCGGCGAGTGCCGCGAGCAAGGCGGCGGACTATCTGCTCGCCTTTGCGCCTTCCGGGGAGGCGCTGTCATGAGCGACAACCTTACCGACGCCGAAATCATCGAGCGGCTCGAGGCCGGGTTGCTGCGGATGCCCAAACTGCGGCGCGAAATCTTCCTCGCGATCCGGTTGGACGACGCGTCGTACGTCGAAATCGCCGAGCGCACAGGCCTAAGTGTCGAGCAGGTCGAGCGGCATTTTGCAGAGTGCCTTTTCGCGCTCCGCCAATCGCTTGACCGGCAGCCGCAGACACCGAGAGGGAGGCGCATCCTCCGCCGGTTTGTCGCGAAGCTGCGGCAATGAACATTGCAGCCTCGCCGGTTGGTCGGCGAGGCTGTCCCAAGCATCTTCATGCCGTTAGGATGCCCCCATGCAAACCAGCCTCGACCATCTTCCATCGACCAAGCAGCGCGAGCTGGAGCGCATTGTGCAGATTCTGTTTTCGGAGTTCGAGGACGCGACCGCGCTTGCCACCCAGAAGTGGAAGAAGCAGGGACGCATCCTCAAGGTGATCCTCTACGGCTCCTACGCGCGCACCGACTGGGTCGAGGACCCGGTCGGGGGCTATTATTCCGATTACGATTCTGGTCGTTGTCAGTGACGGCAGGCTCACCGACCCGGTGGAATATTGGGCCAAGGCGGACGACCATTTCGTCCGCGAGGTGACCATCTCCAAGCGGATCAGCGCGCCGGTCGCGTTCATCGTTCACAGCCTTGCGGATGTGAACGATCAGCTGATGCGCGGGCGCCCGTTTTTCATCGATGCCATCGAGCAGGGTGTCGTGCTTTACGAGGCCGACGGCCAACCGTTCGCGACCCCGCAGCCGCTCACAGAAGAGGCCGCACGCGCAGAGGCGAAGAAGAATTTCGACTACTGGTCTGAGCAGGCCGAAAGCGCTCGGCTGGGTGCAAGGTTTTACATCGATAGCGGCAAGCCCCGCGACGCAGCGTTCTTGCTCCACCAGAGCGCCGAGCGCCTGTATCATTGCGTGCTGCTGACCCTAACGCTGTACAGCCCCAAATCGCACAAGCTGAACTTCCTGCGCGCGCAGGCGGAGCCGCTGGTTCATGAGCTGATCGGCGTCTGGCCGCGCGATACCAAGTTCGCGCGGCGCTGCTTCGAACTGCTGCAGCAGGCCTACGTCAATGCGCGCTACTCGCCGCACTACAGAATCACGCCGGAGGAGCTGGCGTGGCTCATGGAGCGGATCGAAGTCCTGCAGAATGTGGTTCGCGAGGTCTGCGAACGGCGGCTCGCGCCGCGCGACTGATCGCGCGTCGTTCGCGTCTTCGAAATCAGGACCCCGCGCGCCGCAGCGCGTCCGCGAGCATCGCGGCGAACGCTTCTTCGGCCTGGGTGCGGGCGCTCTGGTCCTTCGCTGTCAGATCGCGGCGAACCCATTCTGGCGCGCGCTTGAGGAAGGCGAGGATCGTCGCTTCGAGGTCTTCGGTCATCGCCGAGCTATGCGCGGGGTTCGCGCTCGGGAGCAAGTGCCTCAAACGCGCGCGCGCCCCGTCGCCACCAAAGCAGCAGCGCTTTGTCCCGATCCTCGCCGCGCAACCTGGCTGCGGCATCGACCAATATGCCGAAGATCACCGCGCGATCGTCGTCAGTGAGATCGATCAGCCCGGCCTTGGCGACGAGCCCGCCAAGTTCGATCAGCTGGCGCGTACGCTCGCGGCGCTTCACCACCCAGTCCCGCTTATCGTCACGCGCGATTTTGGCGTTCAGCCGGTGGCGCGCCACCGTCGCCCGCCTCAGCGCTGCGCGGGTTGGGCTTGGCGCTGCGAACCAATCTCCTGCCGGCCCTTGAGGAGAAGATCGACGAAATTGCTGCGGATGCCGACCTGGATGAGGAACCCGACAGCCACTTCAAGAAATTGCTCGGTGCTCTCGATTGCATCAAGGAAATGGGCGTCGAGCTGGATGACGATGCGGTCAGCTTGATTGACGACGCGCGAGACCAGGTAAAACGGGCGATAGACGGGCTCGAAGAGCGCAAGCAGGAGCGCGACGAGGAGACCGAAGACGATACGGACTGGACCCATATCGTTACGCATAAGAAAGAGGAGTTATCACCGCCGGAACCTGCGGCTACGAAGCGCTCGGTCTTTGACGATGTCGACAAGTGACGATCACCAGATGGGGCGATCGGATACAGGCGTCAACATCCGCAACCTCCGCGGCACCGGCGCAGCGGCCGCACGCAGCCCGAATGACTGCTATTGTCGGGCCAAGACGTTCGTGCAGCCAGAAACGAATTTCTCGATCTGATCGGCAGCCGTCGTGCGTCAGCACCCAACACCCGCGGCAGCTTTCGCAAGGTGGCCGCCTGAAACCTGCCAGTCTGCAACCGGCCCACTAGCCGCCGTCCGCCCAACCTTTAGCAATCTATCCACAGATACCGTCGATAGGGGTGTAGCTATATCGAACCTGTTGATGGTCGGCCCACCTGGCGCGGGCAAGTCGCTGATGGCGAGTTGCCTGCCCGGTATCTTGCCGCCGCTCGACGCCGCCGAGGCGCTGGAAGTTTCGATGGTCGCCAGCGTCGCGGGGACGCTGGAAGGCGGGCGGCTGACGCGCACGCGGCCGTTCCGCAGCCCGCATCATTCAGCCTCGATGGCTGCGCTCACCGGCGGGGGACTCAAGGTCAAGCCGGGAGAGGTCAGCCTCGCACATCTTGGCGTGCTGTTCCTCGACGAACTCCCCGAGTTCCAGCGCGCGGTGCTCGATTCACTACGCCAGCCGCTCGAGGCCGGGACGGTCAGCGTTGCGCGCGCCAACGCGCACGTCACCTTCCCGGCGCGGGTGCAGCTGGTCGCGGCGATGAACCCGTGCCGCTGCGGGCATCTGGGCGATCCGGCGCTCGCCTGCGCCCGCGCGCCGCGCTGTGCCGCCGATTATCAGGCCAAGGTGTCGGGGCCTTTGCTCGACCGCATCGACCTGCATGTCGAGGTTCAGCCGGTCACCGCCGCCGACCTCGTCCTGCCCCCGCCAGCCGAAGGATCGGCCGAAGTCGGAGCGCGCGTCGCAGCGGCACGCGCGGTGCAGCGCGCTCGCTATGGCAGTGACGGCCCGCGCACCAATGCCGAGGCTGATGGCCCGGTGCTGGACAGCGCGGCCACTCCCGACGAGCCGGGCCGCAAGCTGCTGGCGCAGGCGGCGGAGGCGATGCGGATGAGTGCTCGCGGCTATACCCGCGTGCTGCGGGTTGCGCGCACGATCGCCGATCTGGCGGGCGCCGAGACGGTGGGCCGCATCCATATCGCCGAGGCGCTGAGCTATCGACGGCAGGCACCGCGGAGTTAGGCTGAGATAGCGTTGCGATGCCCTTCAGAAGGCGTCCCATGTATCCGCGTCCATCGCGACGGCAGCCGACCCGTTCGTCACCGGCAGCGCCTTGACCGGCGAGCGATAGGCTTTGGCGCTGGATTCAGCCTTGGGCTTGGCCGCCGGCTTTGGCTTTGCAGCAGCCTTGGCGGGCGCTTTTGCCTTGGGCGCAGGGGCTGGTGTCTCAGGTGTGGCTGGCGATGGGCGGGGCGCGGTCGTCCGCGTCGTGGCGTTGGCGCCGATATTAAAGCGCGCCGATTGTTCGGTCAGCGTCGTCACTTCGGTCGACAGGTTGCGTGCGGCGGCGGAGGTCTGTTCGACCATCGCCGCATTTTGCTGGGTCGAATGGTCCATCGCCTGGATCGCGGTCGAAATCTGGGTGATCGCTACCGACTGCGCCTGATTGTCCGCCGCCATCTGGCCGAGCAACGCGTGCACTTCGCTGACATCGCCCGAGATATTGACCAGTGCGCCATCGACCTTCCGCACCGCTTCGACGGCAGAGCCGATGTCGGTGCGCGTGACGGTCAGCTGTTCGCGCGCGCGTCCGGCTTCTTCCTCGGCGCGCATCGCGAGCGCCGAGACGAGGTCGGCGACGACCGCGAAGCCGCGTCCGGCCTCGCCGGCGCGCCCGGCTTCAACGGCGGCGTTCATCGCGAGCACTCGCGTCTGGAACGCGATCTTGTCGAGCCCTTCGATCACGTCGTCGATGCCCTTGGCACTGTCGGCGACGCGGGTCATGGCCTGCGTGGCTTCCTCAGCGACCGCGCGGCCCGATGCGACGACGGCGATTGCGCCGTCAGCCCGCGCGACGGTGCGCGTCGCGGCTTCGGCGGTTTGGCGCAGGCGATCGTTCATCTGGGTGACGGCGGCCGAGGTTTCCTCCAGACTCGCGGCATTGCCCTCGGTCCGGCGGGCGAGGTCGTCGGAGGCATGGGCGATCTCACTCGACCCGCTATGGATCGCGCGCGCGCCTGAAACGACGGTTCCGATCAGGTCGCGCAGGTTGGCGAGCGCGCCGTTGAAGTCCGTTTTCAGCGTGGCGAACGGACCGTCGAGGTCTGCGGTCACCTCAGCGGTCAGGTCGCCGCGAGAGAGGGCGCCGAGCCCGGTCCCGATGCTGCTGACGATCAATTGCATCTGAGCGTTGCGCTCGGCGGCGGCGGTCGCAAGCTGCTGCTGCAGGCTGGTAGTCGCGGCGGTCAGTTCGCCCAGCTCGCTCACGTTCCCTGCGGGTGGGATGACAACATCGCCCGCGCCTGCGCCCAGACTACGCAGCGCGTCGGTGAGGCCCAGCAAGGGTGTGACGAGGTGGCGGCGGGCGAGCCGCGACAGCTGAACCGCCACGCCGATCCCAAGCAGCAGTGTGATGCCGAGCAGCACCATGGCGATGATGCCGACCCGGCGGCTGCTGTCACCGACCTCCGCAACATGCGCCTCAATCGCTCCCGATGCGCTTTCCATTGCGGTTTCGAGCGCGCCGAAGCGGGTGAAGAAGTCGGGCAGCGCGGCGAGTGCGCCGGCCTGATCGCGTTCGGCCAGCGTCACGATCTTCTTGGCGGCCTCGCCATAGGCGGCGAGGGGTGGCGCGAGGGTTTCGGTGAGTTTGGTGATCTCCGCGGAGCCTTGATAGGCGCGCTCCTCGGCGATTGATTCGGCAAAGGTCTTGAGGTGATCTTCGAGGTCAGCGGCGGCTTCGGCACGTTTGATGCCCGTCGCCGGATCGGCGGAGGCGAGCGCGGCGAGCACGTCGCTGCGCACCGCGTCGTGCATCATGTCGGCCTCAAGATGCGATCGCAGCAACGATGCGGCTTCCTGCTGCCGGGTAAGGGCATCGCTCAACATCCAGGTCGCGGTCAGTCCTGCGCCGCCGCAGAGCAACATGAGCCCCAGGATGAGCGCGGATGCCCGCCGTGCGGCAAGGTCCAGAGAAATCATCGCAACATCACCTCAAAGTGGCAGTCACGATCATTATAGTTAACTTGCGAACCGAATCGGTCGTCATCTTCTAAAATATGCATGAACTGGGCTGAGGAGCCGATCATGCGAACTAGATTGTTCAAAGTAATCGCATTTTGCATTGCGATTCATGCACATCCTGCACTTTCCGAAGACGCTTTCCAGATTTCGGCGGTCGAAACGGTCGACGTCGTTGCGGTATCGGAACGTGGTGCCGACGATATTTTTCTGTTGGATAATCTGGATGTTGTCGCCGATCTTGATCTCGATGCGCTGCTTGGCTGGAGCGGTGGGCAGGCGCATGTTCATGTGCTGAACAATCTCGGCGGCGTGCCCAATGATCGTGCCGCGACACTTCAGGGCGTGAACAATATCGAGGTGGCGAGTCAGCGGCTGCGGTTGTTCGAGGCGTGGGTCGAACAGCAGTTGGGCGCGCGCACGAGCGTTCGCCTGGGTCTGTACGACCTCAACAGCGAATTCTATTCGAACGACGCGGCGGGATTGCTGATCGCGCCCGCATTCGGTGTGGGATCGGAAATCGCTGCGACCGGCGCCAATGGGCCGTCGATCTTTCCCTCAACCGCGCTCGCGGTGCGGATCGAGCGGCAGCTCGACACGCGGGGCAGTTATGCGCGGTTTGCGGTCCTCAATGCCGCTGCCGGGACGCTGGGCGATCCTCAGGGCGTCAACCTCGACTTTGACTTTGGCGCGCTGCTGATCGGCGAAGTCGGGATCGCCAACGAACGCGGCAAATTGGGCGTGGGTGGCTGGGGTTATACCGACCGGCATGACGATATTCACGCAACCGATGGAGCGGGCGACCCGGTTCAGCGGACGGCGTGGGGCGTCTATGCGATTGGCGAGGTGCAGGTGCGCGATCGTGAGGGCGTGCCGGGCATCGCCGCCTTTGCGCGCGTCGGCATCTCCGATGGCCGGACCACGCCGTTTCGCGGCGGCTGGCAGGCGGGGATGCTGATGACCCGCCTGTTTGCGGGCCGGGAAGACGCGCAGCTCTCGTTCGGCGTCAATCAGGCCTATCTTGCGCACGGCTATCGCCGTGTGCTCGCTGCGGACGGGATCGAGAGCGTGGCTGCTGAAACCGCGTTCGAGCTGACCTATTCTGATCGCCTCGCGCCCTGGCTCAGCATCCAGCCGGACCTTCAGCTGGTCGTCAATCCCGCCGGGGAGCGGGGGCGCGGCGCGGTGCTGGTCGCTGGCCTGCGGACGACGTTCGAGTTCTGAAGGGCGGCGCTACTGTAATTATACTTGGCTTTAGCTGCTGAAGGGAAGTTGTACCGGTAGTATCGCGGTAAACCGCCAGTCTCTTACCCTCGATTGCCGCGCCTCGCCGCCGATTCGTCGCCGCGTCGTCTATAAAGAGGTTCGGATTTCAGGTTGAGGATATCACGCATGAAGACAGGGTACACCGCCATGTTGAGCGGCGCGGCGTTCGCGCTGCTGGTCGGCGGGGCAGGGACTGCGCAGGCTGGATCGGGCAAGGATGCCGATGCGACCGGCTTCTCCATCGAAGGCAGCGTCCGTGCGCGCGCCGAGGTGGTGGAGGGACAGGTCCGTCCCAATGCGCCCGACAGCGACGCGATGCTCTCGTTCCGCACGCTGATCACGGCCAGCTATGACTTTGGCGGCGTTCACATCACCGGCGAAATCGACGATGCGCGCAGCTATTTCCAGCATGGCCAGTCGACCGCGGGGACCAGCGAGTCCAACGCGCTTGAGCCGCTTCAGGCGTATCTCGGCATCGACCTCGGCACGGTCGCGGACCAGAAGGGCAAGGGCGTGCTGCGTCTTGGCCGCTTCACCGCCTCGTCCGGGTCGGGCCGTCTGCTCGACCGGCCCGACTGGTCCAATTCGCCCAACAGTTTCCTCGGCGCCAATCTCGACTGGAGCAGCAAGCGTGGCGACCGGCTTCAGCTGATCGCGGTGCGTCCGTTCGACAAGCTGCCGTCGGACCGCGCCTCGATCGAGGATAACCAGGTCGAGCTGGATCGCGCCAATGCCGGGGTGCATTTCTGGGGCGGATCGTTCACCCGCGCCAAGGCACTGGCGGGCGCCAATGCCGAGGTCTTTGCCTATGGGCTGGACGAGCGCGACCGCGCTGGACGGGCGACCCGCAACCGCGACCTGTTTACCTTTGGCGGCCGGGTGAACCGCGCCGCGGGCAAGGGCAAGCTCGATTTCGAACTTGAAGGCGCGCTTCAGCGCGGCACGACGCGCGGATCGACCTCGGCGAGCGACGTGCTCGATCGCAAGGTGCGTGCGGGCATGGCCAATGTCGAGATCGGCTACACCTTTGCCTCGGGCTGGACCCCGCGCGTGACTGCGTTCGTCGGCTATGCCAGCGGCGACACCAGCGCGACCGATTATCGTCGCTTCGATCCGCTGTTCGGCGGGCGCCGTGGCGATTACGGCCCATTGAGCCTCTATGGCCCGGCCAGCTGGTCCAACATCGTCAGCCCCGGCATCGCGCTCGAAGCGAAGCCGAGCAAGGCGTGGGACTTCTCGGTCAAGGCGCGCAAGTTCATGCTGGCGTCGGCCACCGACAGCTTTGCCGCAACTTCGGTCCGTGACGCGAGCGGCGCGTCGGGCCGCGATGCCGGTACGCAGATCGAGGGGCGCGTGCGCAACTGGCTGGTACCCAAGCGGCTGCGGGTCGAGGCGGGCGCGGCGTGGCTCGCCAAGGGGCGGTTCCTGACCGACGCCCCCAATGCCCCGGCGACTGGCGACATGCGCTTTGGCTATCTGACGCTGTCGACTTTCTTCTGACCGGGCGGGGGAGGGCGCGTCAGCGACCCTCCCGCCTGACCCCGACCCAACAAAAAAGCCGCCGCCCGATCTGTCGGGCGGCGGCCTTTTTTGTGTCAGCGGGGCGCTGAACGCGGGCGATTACTCGCCCTTGTTCAGATACTCGCCGGCTGCTTCGTCGCTGCCGTCACCCGACACTTCGACCTTCTCCAGCGCGTCGCTGGTGACCATCGCGTCGATCGGATCCTGCGCCAGCTCGGCCGCGCGTTCCTCGGCTGCCGAGTTCGGCGCGATCAGCACTTCCTGCAGCCGGCGCTGCTGGACGCGGAGCGCGGCGTCGCGGCTGTTGGCCGCGATGCGCATCCGGTTCATGCCCGCGCCGGTACCGGCGGGGATGAGACGGCCGACGATCACGTTCTCCTTGAGGCCGATCAGCGTGTCCTGCTTGCCCTGGACCGCCGCCTCGGTGAGGACGCGGGTGGTCTCCTGGAACGACGCCGCCGAGATGAAGCTGCGGGTCTGCAGCGACGCCTTGGTGATGCCGAGCAGGATCGGCTTGCCCTGTGCAGGAGCCTGGCCCTTTTCAAGCTTTGCGTTGGTGTCGTCCATCTCGTCGCGGTCGACCTGTTCGCCCACGAGGAGCGTGGTGTCGCCGGATTCGATGATCTCGACCTTCTGCAGCATCTGGCGAACGATCACTTCGATGTGCTTGTCGTTGATCTTCACGCCCTGAAGTCGATAGACTTCCTGGATCTCCGCAACGAGATATTCCGCCAGCGGCTCGATGCCGAGCACTTCGAGAATGTCGTGCGGATCGGGCGAGCCGCCGATCAGGTTGTCGCCACGCTTGACGTAGTCGCCTTCCTGAACGTCGATCACCTTCGACTTGGGCACCAGATACTCGACGACCTCGCCGCCATCCTCGGGCTGAATGCCGATCTTGCGCTTCGCCTTATAGTCCTTGCCGAACACCACGCGGCCCGAGACCTTGGCGATGATCGCATTTTCCTTGGGCTTGCGCGCTTCGAACAGCTCGGCGACGCGCGGCAGACCGCCGGTGATGTCGCGGGTCTTGGCAGACTCGCGGCTCACACGGGCCAGAACGTCGCCGCCCTGAACCGTCGCACCATCCTCGACGCTCAGCATCGCGCCCGGTGCCAGCATGTAGCGGGCCGCCTCGGCCGCACCGTCGCCGGTGAGGGTCAGGCGCGGACGAAGATCTTCCTTCTTCGCCGATGCACCGCGGTTTTCGACCACGACGCGCTGGGCAATGCCGGTCGCTTCGTCGACCTGCTCGGCAAGCGTCTTGCCCTCGATCAGGTCCTGATACTTCACGACGCCGCCGGTTTCCGTGATCACCGGCATGGTGAACGGATCCCACTCCGCCATGCGCTCGCCCTTGCTGACGATGTGGCCATCGTCGAACATGACGTACGCACCGTACGGGATGCGGTGGACCGCCAGCTCGCGGTTATCCTCGTCCAGGATCGCGATCTCGCCCGACCGGGCCAGAACCACGCGGCGGCCACGCTGATCGGTGATCAGGCGCAGGTCGCGGAATTCGGCGCGGCCATCGACCGGTGCCTCGAGGTTCGACTGCTCGTTGAGCTGCGCCGCGCCGCCGATGTGGAAGGTACGCATGGTCAGCTGCGTGCCCGGCTCACCGATCGACTGCGCCGCGATGACGCCGACCGCTTCACCGATGTTCACCGGCGTACCGCGGGCGAGGTCACGCCCGTAGCACTTGGCGCACACGCCGATCTTCGCTTCGCAGACCAGCGGGCTGCGGATCTTCATGCCCTGGACGCCCAGCGCCTCGATCTGCGCGATCATCGGCTCGTCGAGCAGCGTGCCGCTCGGGATCTGCACCTTGCCGGTCTTGGGATCGACCACGTCTTCTGCGGTCGTGCGACCCAGAATACGCTCACCCAGCGAGGCAATGACGCTGCCGCCCTGAACGATCGCCTTCATCTCCAGCGCGCGCTCGGTTCCGCAATCCACTTCCATGACGACGCAGTCCTGCGACACGTCGACCAGGCGGCGGGTAAGGTAGCCCGAGTTTGCCGTCTTCAACGCCGTATCCGCGAGGCCCTTGCGGGCGCCGTGGGTCGAGTTGAAGTATTCAAGGACGGTCAGACCTTCCTTGAAGTTCGAGATGATCGGCGTTTCGATGATCTCGCCCGATGGCTTGGCCATCAGGCCGCGCATGCCGGCCAGCTGCTTGATCTGCGCCGCCGAACCACGCGCACCGGAATGCGCCATCATGTAGATCGCGTTGGCGGGCAGCTCACGGCCGGTCTCCGGGTCGATCTTCACCGACTTGATCTCGTCCATCATGGCCGCCGCCACCACGTCGCCGCAACGGCTCCAGGCGTCGATCACCTTGTTGTACTTCTCCTGCTGCGTGATCAGGCCGTCCTGATACTGCTGCTCGAAGTCCTTCACGAGCGCGCGGGTCTCATCAACCGTTGCTTCCTTGCTCGCCGGGATGATCATGTCGTCCTTGCCGAACGAGATGCCTGCCTTGAACGCGTGACGGAAGCCGAGCGACATGATCGCGTCGGCGAACAGCACGGTCTCCTTCTGGCCGGTGTGACGATAGACCTCGTCGATCACGTCGCCCACGTCCTTCTTGGTCAGCAGGCGGTTGACGACGTCGAACGGCACCTTGTGCGACTTGGGCAGGCACTCGCCGAGCAGCATGCGGCCCGGAGTGGTCTCGAACCGCTTCATCACGGTGCTGCCGTCTTCCAGCGTCTGCGGCACGCGGCTGGTGATCTTGGTGTGCAGCGTCACCGCACCCGCGAACAGCGCCTGGTGCACTTCGGCCATGTCGCCCAGCACCATGCCTTCGCCCGGCTCGTTCTGCTTCTCCATCGAGAGATAGTAGAGACCGAGCACCATGTCCTGCGACGGCACGATGATCGGCTTGCCGTTGGCGGGCGACAGGATGTTGTTGGTCGACATCATCAGGACGCGCGCTTCCAGCTGGGCCTCAAGGCTCAGCGGGACGTGCACGGCCATCTGGTCACCGTCGAAGTCGGCGTTGAAGGCCGAGCAGACCAGCGGGTGAAGCTGGATCGCCTTGCCCTCGATCAGCACCGGCTCGAACGCCTGGATGCCCAGACGGTGAAGCGTCGGCGCGCGGTTCAGCAGAACCGGGTGCTCGCGGATCACCTCGTCCAGGATGTCCCAGACTTCCTTGCGCTCCTTCTCGACCCACTTCTTCGCCTGCTTGAGCGTCATGCTCAGGCCCTTGGCGTCGAGGCGGGCGTAGATGAACGGCTTGAACAGCTCGAGCGCCATCTTCTTGGGCAGGCCGCACTGGTGCAGCTTCAGCTCAGGACCGGTCACGATGACCGAACGGCCCGAATAGTCGACGCGCTTGCCGAGCAGGTTCTGACGGAAGCGGCCCTGCTTGCCCTTGAGCATGTCGGACAGCGACTTCAGCGGACGCTTGTTGGCGCCCGTGATCGTGCGACCGCGGCGACCGTTATCGAACAGCGCGTCGACGGCTTCCTGCAGCATGCGCTTTTCGTTGCGGACGATGATGTCCGGCGCGCGCAGCTCCATCAGGCGCTTCAGGCGGTTGTTGCGGTTGATCACGCGGCGATACAGATCGTTAAGGTCCGACGTCGCGAAGCGACCACCGTCCAGCGGCACCAGCGGGCGCAGCTCGGGCGGGATGACCGGAACGACGTCGAGGATCATCCACTCGGGACGGTTGCCCGATTCCAGGAAGCTCTCGACGACCTTCAGCCGCTTGATGATCTTCTTGGGCTTCAGCTCGGACTTGGTAACCGCCAGCTCTTCGAGCAGCGTGCGCTTCTCGCCCTCAAGGTCGAGGTCCATGAGCATAATCTTGACCGCTTCCGCGCCGATGCCGGCGGAGAAGGCGTCCTCGCCATATTCGTCCTGCGCGTCGAGCAGCTCGTCCTCGGTCAGCAGCTGGAACTTCTCCAGCGGCGTCAGGCCCGGCTCGGTGACGATGTAGGATTCGAAATACAGCACGCGCTCAAGCTGCTTGAGCTGCATGTCGAGCAGCAGGCCGATGCGCGAGGGCAGGCTCTTGAGGAACCAGATGTGCGCGACCGGCGCGGCCAGCTCGATATGGCCCATGCGCTCACGGCGGACCTTCGAGACCGTGACCTCGACGCCGCACTTTTCGCAGACGATGCCCTTGTACTTCATGCGCTTGTACTTGCCGCACAGGCACTCGTAGTCCTTGATCGGACCGAAGATGCGCGCGCAGAACAGGCCGTCACGCTCGGGCTTGAACGTGCGATAGTTGATGGTTTCGGGCTTCTTGATCTCGCCGAACGACCACGAACGGATGCGGTCCGGGGACGCAATGCCGATCTGGATCTGGTCGAAGGTCTCCGGCTTGGCCACCGGGTTCGCGAAGTTGGTCAGTTCGTTCATTTTCTATCCCTCGGTAGAGGCAAATTTAGTTGCTGGATTGGGCTTTGAAAGCTGCAACCAGCACCACAACCGCTGCGATCAAGAGCATGCCGACAATGGCCAGCAGAACAGGCTCAGCGGTCGGTTGGAACGAGCCAAACGCATCGCTTTTCAAAAGCACGATCATCGCGAAAATCATCGCTGTCAGATTTGGCATGAGCCACTGCCAGCGAGGAAGCGTGATTGGCTTTTGAAGGTCAATGCGCATGGCCTATTCCTACTCCGCCGCGATCGCGTGGCCGTCCTCGCCGAAGCCAAGATCCTCATTGGTCTTGAGTTCGACATTGAGGCCGAGCGAGCGCATTTCCTTGACGAGCACGTTGAAGCTCTCGGGGATGCCGGCCTCGAACGTGTCGTCACCCTTGACGATCGCCTCATAGACCTTGGTGCGGCCGACCACGTCGTCGGACTTCACCGTCAGCATTTCCTGCAGCGTGTAGGCGGCACCGTACGCCTGCAGCGCCCAGACCTCCATTTCGCCGAAGCGCTGGCCACCGAACTGCGCCTTACCGCCCAGCGGCTGCTGGGTGACGAGCGAGTACGGACCGATCGACCGTGCGTGGATCTTGTCGTCGACCAGGTGGTGCAGCTTGAGCACATACTTGTACCCGACGGTCACCTTGCGGTCGAACATGTCGCCCGTGCGTCCATCGAACAGGTCGACCTGGCCGCTCTCGTCCAGTCCGGCGAGCCGGAGCATGTCGGTCACGTCCGCTTCGACCGCGCCGTCGAACACCGGGGTGCCCATCGGAACGCCGCCACGGACATTCTGCGCCAGATCGATCAGCGATGCGGTGTCGCGGCTCTTGATCTGCTCGGCATAGTTGTCGCCGTAGATTTCGAGCAGCAGTTCCTTGACCGCTTCGGGGGCTTCGCCCGCCTGCGGGTTCGGATTTGCCTCACGCCATGCGTCCAGCGCCTCGCCGATCTTCTTGCCCAGACCGCGCGCGGCCCAGCCAAGATGCGTTTCGAAGATCTGTCCGACGTTCATACGCGACGGCACGCCCAGCGGGTTGAGCACGAAGTCGACCGGAGTCCCGTCCTCAAGGAACGGCATGTCCTCCTGCGGCAGGATGCGGCTGATGATGCCCTTGTTACCGTGACGGCCGGCCATCTTGTCGCCCGGCTGCAGCTTGCGCTTCACCGCGACGAACACCTTGACCATCTTCAGCACGCCCGGCGGCAGCTCGTCGCCCCGCTCGAGCTTCTCGCGGCGGTCCTCGAACTTGTCCTTGATGCGCTTGACGGCCTCGTCATACTGCGCCTTGACCGTCTCCAGATCGCCCTGGACCTTGTCGTCCTGGACGGCGAACTTCCACCACTCGTGGCGGTCGACGCTGTCGAGCAGATCCTGATCGATCTCGGAGCCCTTCTTCAGGCCCTTCGGCACGCCGGTCGCGACCTGACCGAGCAGCATCTCGCGCAGCCGCGACCAGGTGGCGCGGTTGAGGATGTTGCGCTCGTCGTCGCTGTCCTTCTTCAGGCGCTCGATCTCTTCGCGCTCGATCGCCATCGCGCGCTCGTCCTTGTCGATGCCGTGACGATTGAAGACGCGGACGTCGACGATCGTACCGGCAACGCCCGGCGGCAGGCGAAGCGAGGTGTCACGCACGTCGCTGGCCTTTTCACCGAAGATCGCGCGGAGCAGCTTCTCTTCCGGCGTCATCGGGCTCTCGCCCTTCGGCGTGATCTTGCCGACCAGAATGTCGCCCGGCTCAACCTCGGCGCCGATGTACACGATGCCCGCCTCGTCGAGGTTGCGCAGCGCTTCTTCACCGACGTTCGGGATGTCGCGGGTGATGTCCTCCGGCCCCAGCTTGGTGTCGCGGGCCATCACTTCGAACTCGTCGATATGGATCGACGTGAACACGTCGTCCTTCACGATCCGCTCGTTGATGAGGATCGAATCCTCATAGTTGTAGCCGTTCCACGGCATGAACGCGACGAGCACGTTGCGGCCCAGCGCCAGCTCGCCGAACTCGGTCGACGGGCCGTCGGCGATGATGTCGCCGGCATTGACCAGATCGCCCACCTTCACCAGCGGACGCTGGTTGATGCAGGTCGACTGGTTCGAACGCTCGAACTTCATCAGCGTGTAAATGTCGACGCCGCTTTCTTCCGCCGACACTTCGCCGGTGGCGCGGATGACGATACGGCTGGCATCGACCTGATCGACGACGCCGCCACGGCGTGCACCGATTGCGGCGCCCGAGTCACGGGCGACGGTCTCTTCCATACCGGTGCCGACGAACGGTGCCTCGGCCTTGACCAGCGGCACCGCCTGGCGCTGCATGTTCGAGCCCATGAGCGCGCGGTTGGCGTCGTCATTTTCCAGGAACGGGATCAGCGATGCAGCGACCGAAACCAGCTGCTTCGGCGACACGTCCATCAGCGTGACCGTGTCGGGCAGCGCCATCAGGAACTCGCCCGCCTGACGCGCCGAGACCAGATCCTCGGTGAAGCGCTTCTCACTATCGGTTTCGGCCGAAGCCTGCGCGATGGTGTGCTTGGCCTCTTCCATTGCCGACAGATAGACGACCTCGTCGGTCACCTTGCCGTCGATCACCTTGCGGTACGGCGTCTCGATGAAGCCGTACTTGTTCACGCGGCTGAAGGTCGCGAGGCTGTTGATCAGACCGATGTTCGGGCCTTCCGGCGTCTCAATCGGGCAGATGCGGCCATAATGGGTCGGGTGAACGTCGCGGACTTCGAAGCCAGCGCGCTCACGCGTCAGACCGCCCGGGCCAAGCGCCGACACGCGGCGCTTGTGGGTGACTTCGGACAGCGGGTTGGTCTGATCCATGAACTGCGACAGCTGCGACGAGCCAAAGAACTCGCGCACCGCGGCAACCGCAGGCTTCGCGTTGATCAGGTCGTTCGGCATGACCGTCGAGACGTCGACCGACGACATGCGCTCCTTGACCGCACGCTCCATGCGCAGCAGGCCGACGCGATACTGGTTCTCCAGCAACTCGCCCACCGAACGCACGCGGCGGTTGCCGAGGTTGTCGATGTCGTCGACTTCGCCCTTGCCGTCCTTGAGGTCGACCAGCGTCTTGACCACCGCGAGGATGTCGTCGACGCGCAGCGTCGTCACCGTGTCCTCGGCGTCGAGGTCGAGGCGCATGTTCAGCTTCACGCGGCCCACGGCCGACAGGTCGTAGCGCTCCGGATCGAAGAACAGGCCGCCGAACAGCGACTCTGCAGTCTCAAGCGTCGGCGGCTCGCCGGGGCGCATGACGCGATAGATGTCGGACAGCGCCTGCTCGCGCTCTTCGGCCTTGTCGACCTTGAGCGTGTTGCGGATCCAGGGACCGGTCGAAATGTGGTCGATGTCGAGCAGCTCGATGCGATCGATGCCGGCCTTGTCGAGCAGTTCGAGATTTTCGGCCGACACTTCGTCGCCCGCCTCGATGTAGATCTCGCCGGTCGACTCGTTGATCAGGTCGAACGCGCTGTAGCGGCCGAAGATTTCCTCGGTCGGGATCAGCAGCGTCTCAAGACCGTCCTTGCCCGCCTTGTTGGCAGCGCGCGGGCTGATCTTCTGGCCCGCGGGGAAGATCACTTCGCCCGACTTGGCGTCGACGATGTCGAACATCGGCTTGGCACCGCGCCAGTTTTCCGGCGCGAACGGGATCTGCCAGCCACCTGGACCGCGCACATAGGTGACGGTGTTGTAGAAGTGGTTGAGGATCTGTTCGCTGTTCAGGCCCAGCGCATACAGCAGCGTCGTGACCGGCAGCTTGCGCTTGCGGTCGATACGGACGTTGACGATGTCCTTGGCGTCGAACTCGAAGTCGAGCCACGAGCCGCGATACGGGATCACGCGTGCGGCGAAGAGGTACTTGCCCGACGCGTGGGTCTTGCCGCGATCATGGTCGAACAGGACGCCCGGCGAACGGTGCATCTGCGACACGATCACGCGCTCGGTGCCGTTGATGAAGAAGGTGCCGTTGCCCGTCATCAGGGGCATGTCGCCCATGTAGACGTCCTGCTCCTTGATATCGAGGACCGAGCGGGCATCGGTATCGGGATCGACCTCGAACACGATCAGGCGAAGGGTAACGCGCATCGGCGCGGCGTAAGTGATGCCGCGCTGACGGCATTCCTCGACGTCGAACTTGGGATGCTCAAGCTCGTAGGTCACGAAGTCGAGCTCGGCCGTGCCGGCGAAGTCGCGGATCGGGAACACGCTGCGCAGCGTCTTTTCCAGGCCCGAAACATAACCGATCGACGGGTCCGACCGCAGGAACTGTTCGTAGGATTCGCGCTGAACCTCGATCAGGTTCGGCATCTGCACGACCTCGTGGAGATCGCCGAACACTTTGCGGATGCGGCGCTTTGCAGTGCCGCTGGAGCTCGCGCGGGTTGCCGCGCCAACTTCGGTCGCCTTGGTTGCCATGTGCTGTTTTCGCCTTCTCAGCCTGAATTTCGCCCCGGTATCCGCCGGGACAGGCACGCAAACAGACGCGAAAAGGGCCGAGCGATTCCCTTCGTCGAAACGGGGAAAAACTCAGCCTCTCAAGCGTCTATGATACCCGTCCGGTCCATTCGTACGGCGCGCTGCGCGACGGCACACCATGTCCCGACCGGACGGGGTAGGGCCGCGATATAGGCCGGGGCAGGGCGAGTGTCAAACGCATGCGCCTTAAAGGCTTGCCCAAGCCGGGACCTTCGTCTAGCCACGCTCGCTCGCTGCCCCTGTGGCGAAATGGTAGACGCAGTCGACTCAAAATCGACCGCCGCAAGGCATGCTGGTTCGAGTCCGGCCAGGGGCACCACCACCTTCATCCGAACAATGCGATCGCGGCACGCGTCCGGCTGGTGTGGCTGGTCCTGTGTCGGGGGCCAGCGCTGGCTCGCCCGTACTATTCCCGCTTCCACAAGACGCTCGATCTGTTCTTCGTCGAGCCCGCAGTCGCGCGGCACCTGGCGGCCGGTGCCGCAACAGGCGTCTCGCCCGAACGGTGGATGCTGGCGCCGGAAACCGATGCAGCGGGGCAAGTCGAGCTACCAGATGGTCAGCCGGGTCACCATGATCTGCTTTGCGGTGCGATAAACCGGCTGGAAGGGGCGCGCATCGGCGATGCGCGCCCCCCATTCGCTTAGAAGTCGGCGGTAACCGACAGTTTGAATGTGCGCGGCAGCCCTTGCAGCAGCGACGCATCGAAGGTCGGGAAGCTGGTGAACGACGCCGCCCAGTAACGATCGTTGAGCACGTTATCGACATTGGCGCGGAAGGTGATCGGGCTGCCGCCCATCACCGTCACGAACCGCGCGCCAAGGTCGAAGCGGGTCCATGCGCCCAATTCCAGCGTGTTGCGCATCGTCACCATCTGCGGCCCGGTGTGCATCACGCGGCCGGTGAGCGTGAGGCCGCCGATGACGTCCCATTCGACATTGGCGTTGGCGGTATAGTCGGGCACGCCCACCGCCTTCATGCCGTTCAGCGTCGCGTCGGCGTTGCGCGTCAGCTTGGCATCGTTGATCGCGGCACCGGCGATGACGCGCAGCCCCTCGGTCAGCTCCCCGTCGAGCGACAGTTCGACGCCCTGATTGCGCTGCTCACCCTCGATCACAAAGATGCGCGTCGGTCCGGCGGTCGGCACCGGCGTGATGTTGCGGGTAAAGGCATTGGGGCGCTTGAGCTGGTAGAAGGCGAGGGAGGCGTTGAAATTCCCGATCGCCGCCTTGCCGCCGAACTCATATTGGGTGGTCTTGAACGGCGCGAACACCTCGCCCGAGTTGATCACCGCGGCATCCACCGGAGCGACGCTGCCGGCGACCAGTCCCTCGATGCGGTTGGCGTAAAGCGAGATGCCCTCGCTCGGCTTGATGACAAGCCCGACGATCGGCGTGGTCGTGCCCTTCTGGTACCGGCTGGTCTGTCCGCCCGGCGCGATCGTGCCGGTCTGGTTATAGGCGTAGCGGCGATCCTTGATGATCTGGTGGCGCGCACCGACCGTCAGGAACACCATGTCGTCGGCAAAGCCCAGCGTGTCGGAGACGTAGAAGCTGTGATAGCGGGTCCGTGCGACCGGGAAAGGATCGACCAGATTGCCGCCACGCACGGCGTTCTCCGCCGGACGCGCGACCTGAACCGGGTTGTAGATGTTGGTCGTGTAGGTGTCGTAGCGTTGATAGGCGTTGCGGTTGACCTGCCAGCTGAGCGAGAAACCAAGGTTCAACTGGTGCGAAATGCCCGCCGTGTCGCCCTTGACGCGGAAACCCGCCTGCGCCGCCTCATTATTGTCGGTACGCGGCGTGAACTGCGCGTTGGCGCTGACCGCAGCGCCCGTCGCCAGGTTGGTGAGCGTAACCGCGTTGAGCGACACGCCTGCCTCCATCCCGTCGCGCGCGCCGAACGAGGCATAGAACATCGCCTTGTCGGTCAGGTCATATTCCAGCCCGACAATCCCGAACACGTCGCGCTGTTCATAGGTCTGCCATTGCTGCGAGTAATTGACATTGCCGCGCGGCACTTCGGGGATCACGGTGGTCGTCGTGGGGATCGCGACCTTGTGGCGCAGGCCGCGTACGAACAGCCGCTGATAGGCGAAGTCGGCGGTCAGCCGCAGGCCGCCCGAGTTCCAGTCGAAGCTCGCGCCCAGCACCGTCGCGCGGCGGAACTCGTCATCGACCGCGGTGTCGCCGGCGCGGAACGCGCCGTTGAGGCGGACGCCGAATGCGCCGTCGCCGAAGCGCCGCCCGAAATCAAACGCGCCGCCGAAATGCGCCGTACCCGCATAGTTGAGCGTGACACGGTTGAGATCCTTGTCACCCGCGCGCTTCGAGATGAGGTTGATACCCCCGCCCAGACCCGATCCGCCCGGTGCCGCGCCATTCAGAAACGCACTGGCACCGTTGAGCACCTGAACCTGATCATAGAGTTCGGGCGCGACCAACTGACGCGGGGTCAGGCCGTACATGCCGTTGAATCCGATATCGTCCGACGCAAGGTTGAACCCGCGGACCACGAACAGCTCGGCGGGCGTGCCGAAGGCGGTGCTGACGCGGATCGCCGGATCGTTTTCGAGAACCTGGCCCAACGTCTGCGGTTGCTGGTTGAGGATCAGCGCGGCGTTGTAGCTCTTGACCGAAAAGGGCGTGTCCATTGCGTCCTGATCGCCGAGCGCGCCCAGCTTGCCGCTCCGGCTGACCTGGCTCTGGTTGTCGCGCTGCGCGGTGATCAGCACTTCGTCGTCGCTCTGCGCCTCCTGCGCGAACGCCGGCCCTCCCGCCAGCATCGCGGCAGTCATCGCGAAGAGGCCGACCCCGCGCAGTGCATTCGTTCTCGAAACCATGATACTTCCCCCGAGTTGGTTGTGTCTTCCCTCCCGATACGGCTGGATCAGGGTCCAAGCCTGTTATCGCAGGATCAGCATGTCGGCCTGAACTGGCCCGCGGAACATCCAGTTTGCACAGATGCAAGGGACCAATTGGGTAACTGCTTCACAGCGGCGGGTAAGTCGCTCAGCCGAAACGCTGAACGCCGCCGACAATGGTGCGTAGCACTGACATACTGTTGAGCAAATGCGAATCAGTCGCGACTAGGCCTTGGTGTTCCAGCGATAACGGCGAGGACGGTCATGCGATCGCTCATGCTTGTGTTTGCCTGGCCGTCACCTTCCATCCAGGGGCTGGATCAGCAAACATCCAATTGTGTTGGGACTCGCGGGACCAGTGCTGTTCACCCCGCCGCCTTGCGCAGCGCGGCAATGGCAGTGCGTGCCTCATGCTCGTTGAGGCTGGCAAAGCCGATGCGCAGGCCGCGCGGGGCATCGTCGCGGGTCATGAACGACCGCGATGCGGCAAAGCGCAGCCCCATCGCTGCAGCGCGAGCCTCCATCGTATCGAGGTCGGTGTTGGGAAAACGCAACCAGAAGGCCAGCCCGCCATCAGGCATCCGATAGTCGACCAGGTCACCCAGGCCGCGATCGATCTCCTTCGCGAAATTCTCCCGGCGCTTGGCATAGACCTGCCGCACCTTGCGCGCATGTCGGCGCAGCTCGCCATTCTCGATCAGCTCCGCAGCGGCATTTTCGGTCAGGGTATTCCCCATGCCGTCGGTCAGCGAGACCATATGCGCGATTGCGTCGATCACCGGCGGCGGCGCGGCGACATAGCCGATGCGCAATGCGGGCAGCAGCAGCTTCGACATCGACCCGACATAGATGACATGGCCGGGACCATAGCCCGCCATCGGCAACAGTGGCTGTGATTCGAAGTGGAATTCGTGGTCGTAATCATCCTCGATGATTGCAAAGCCGAACTGGTGGGCGAGTTCGAGCAACCGCAGCCGCCGCTCGGGGCGCAGCGATACGGTGGTGGGGAATTGGTGGTGCGGCGTCAGGAACACCGCGCGCACGGCATTGCGGCGGCACGCGCGCTCGACCGCCGCGACGTCGATCCCGTCCTCATCCAGCCCGACCGAGACGATGTTCGCGCCCAGCGACCGGCACGCTGCGACTGCGGGCTCATAGGTCAGCGCCTCGACCACGACCGTATCGCCCGGTCGGACCAGCACGTGCGCGGCGAGGAAGATGCCGTTCTGGCTGCCGCGCGTGATGCAGATATTCTCGGCCGTCACAGGGAGGCCGCGCTGGCTCTTGAGCATCGTCGCGATGCTCTCCCGTAGCGTCAGCGAGCCGCGCGGATTGCCGTATTGGAACAGGTTTTCGCGTGACGCGCGCTGCGCGGCTGCGCGATAGGCGCGGGCGAGCAGGTCGGCGGGGAACAGGCGACCGTCGGGCGCGCCCTCGTCGAGCTTGAGGCCGGGGCCGGAGGGGAGGGCGAGCGGACGTTCGGGCGGCGGGGCGTAGCGATAGTCGATCGGCACGTCGCTCATCGTCGCCTCGACACCGGCGCGCTGACGGGTCACGGGCTCGGGCAATGAGGCCGAAACCATCGTCCCGCGCGTGCCCGCCGAATCCAGCCAGCCCTGCGCGATCAGGTCTTCATAGGCCAGCACGACGGTCTTGCGGTTGACGCCCAGGATCGTCGCAAGTTCGCGGCTGCTGGGAAGATAGGTGCCCGATGTCAGCCGCCCACGTTCGATGTCGCGGATCAGCGCCTGAATGATCTGCATATAGATCGGAACATCGCGCGACGGATCGATGCGATCCCCCAGGCTGACTTGCCACGGTCGCAGCATTGGACCATCTCCATTGCAATAAATTGGCCTATGATGGTACCAACGCTAACTGTAACCTCGCTGTCATGCAACCGGGGGTGGACCATCGGTCTTTTGTGAATTGGTGCTTGTCCCTGCCCCAGCGTTCGGAAACAAAGGGGGCTACTGATTGCGGGTAATGAGGCAGATGAGCGACGCGGACGGCATGACGGGGGTACAGGTTCCGCTGTTCGAACGGTTCGGTGACGCCGATGTTCGCGCGCTGGTCGAGGGGTATCCGCTCGCCTGGGTGTGCGGCGGGGCGGCTGCAGCGCTGGAGTCGAGCCAGTTGCCGCTGATCGGCGTGTTCGATGAAGCCGGGCATCTGGTCGAACTGATCGGGCATCTGATGCGCTCCAACCCGCTGCATGCGGCGCTGAGCGACGATCCGCGCGCGACGATCCTGTTTTCCGGGCCGCAAGCCTATGTCAGCCCGGAACATGCGCGACGCCGCAACTGGGCGCCCACCTGGAACTATGCGCAGCTGACGGTTCGCGCGGAGATCGCGTTCGACAGCGCTCTCACCGAATATGCGCTCAAGGTGCTGATCGACGCGATGGAGGCGGGCCGCGCCGCGCCATGGGGCGTGGAAGAGCTTGGCCCGCGCTACTACGCGATGCTCGACCGGATCATCGGCTTTCGCGCGCGCGTGACCAGCGTGTCGGGCAAGTTCAAACTTGGGCAGGACGAGGATGATGCGACGCTGGGCGCGATCCTCGAGACGCTGCCCGATGGCGACATGGCGGCGTGGATGCGCCGGTTCAACCGGGGGCGGTAGGGAATGCGGCGGGGGGCGAACATCGGGATCGGAATGGCGGCGGCGCTGCTGACCGCTCCCTTTGCCGGCGCGCAGTCGGTTGCCCCGTGGAAGCAGGACCCGTTCCCCAGCCGCTATCAGGCCCCAGCACCCGACGACATGCTGCTGCGCGGCGCGACCGTGCTCGATGGCGCCGGCGGGCGAATCGACGACGGTGATGTGCTGATACGCGGCGACAAGATCGTGGCGGTAGGCAAGGGACTGGCCAATCCGGGCGTGCGAGAGGTGAATGCCAAGGGCCGCTGGATCACGCCGGGCGTGATCGACGTCCACAGCCACGACGGCACCTATGTGCTCCCCCTCACCGCGATCGACCGTGAGGCAAGCGACGTTTCCGAAGTCGCAACCCCCGACAGCGCCGACACCTGGATCGAGACCGCGGTGAACCCGCAGGATATGGCGTTCGATCGCGCATTGGCGGCGGGGGTGACGACGATCCAGATCCTGCCCGGATCGACCCCGATCTTCGCGGGCCGGTCGGTGGTGGTAAAACCGGTGCGCGCACCGACCGTCTGGGGGATGAAGGCCGTGGGCGGCGTTCAGGGATTCAAGATGGCGTGCGGCGAAAACCCCAAAAGCTGGGGTGCCGATGACAAGAATGATGGCCCGACCAGCCGACAGGGCGTCGTCGCATTCATGCGCCAGTCGTTCAGCGACGCACAGGCGTATAAGCGCGCGGTCGACCGCGGCGCGGCGATCAAACGCGACCTCAAGCTAGAGACGCTCGCCGGGATTTTGTCCGGCGATATCCGGGTCAATTTTCATTGCTATCGCGCCAACGACATCGCGTCGGTGCTAGCGGTGGCGAAGGAATTCGGCTTCACCATCGGCGCAATCCACCATGCGACCGAAGCGTACAAGATCCCTGGCCTTTTGCGCGCGGCGGGGACGTGCGCTGCGGTCTGGGCGGATTGGTGGGGGTTCAAGATGGAAGCGCAGGACGCTGTGCGCGCCGAAGCCCCGCTGCTCGAACGTGCAGGCGTCTGCGTGATGATGCACTCGGACTCCCCCGCCGATGGCCAGCGGCTCAACATCGCTGCGGCGAAAGCGGCGGCGGCAGGGCGGCGCATCGGGATCGCGACTCCGCCTGAAGTGATGATCAAATGGACCACCAGCAATCCGGCGCGGCTGCTGGGGCTCGACAAGCGCGTCGGCACGCTTGCACCGGGCTATCAGGCCGATGTGGTACTGTGGTCAGGCGATCCGTTCAGCATCTACGCCAAGGCTGATCTGGTGCTGATCGACGGCGCGGTCGCCTATGATCGCAGCCGCCCGCCAGCGGTGCCGGTCTCCGATTTTGAGGCCGGCCGCGGGGGTGCAAAACCATGATGCGCCTCGCTCCGCTGATCGCGCTGGTCATCGCCGCGCCCGTGTCCGCGCAAACGATCGCGGTGACTCATGCCGAGGCATGGACGCTCGAGGGCGAAACCCCCGTGCGCGATGCGACAATCGTGATCGCGGGGGGCAAGATCGTCTCGGTCACGCCCGGCGGCGCGGTGCCGGACGGCGCGACGGTCATCGACGCGCGGGGCAGGCCGGTGACGCCGGGGCTGGTCAACGCCGCGACCCAGATCGGACTGGTCGAGGTCTCGGGATCGGGCGACACCCGCGACATGGCGTCCGCCGACGAGCGCAATGCCGGGTTCGACATGAGCAGCGCGCTCAATGGCAATTCGACGTTGGTGAGTTTGGCGCGCGCCGATGGCATCACCCGCGCTCTGATCTATCCATCGCCGTCGCGCTTCGCCCCGTTCAACGGCGAGGCGAGCATGGCGCGGCTGCGCGAGGGGGTCGACATTCTCGATGCCGCCGATGTCGGCGTCTATGCGGTGATCGGCGGTGGGGCGTGGGACCGGCTGGGGTCGCGTGCGGTGCAATGGGCGGCGCTGCGCAAGGCGCTGGTCGATGCGCGACCCGCACTGACCCCGGAAAAGGGCAAGTGGAAGAAGGGCAAGCATGACGGCCCGCCGCCCCCCGGCAAGCGCGCGGGCGAAGCGCTGATCCGCGCCGTGCTGCGCGGCGACGTCCCGATTGCCATCCAGACCCATCGCGAAAGCGACATCCGTCAGGCCGCGGCGCTGGCCCGCGAGTTCGGCATTCGCGTCGTGATCGTCGGCGGGACCGAGGCGTGGCGCGCGGCGGATGTGCTCGCTGCGGCCAACGTCGCGGTAGTGCTCGACCCGCAGATCAATCTGCCCGGCAGCTTCGACCAGCTCGGCGCGCGGCAGGACAATGCAACCCTGCTCCGCCGTGCGGGCGTTGCCGTTGCGATCGGTCAGGCGGGCGGGGCGATCCACAGCGATTACAATGCCGGCATGGCGCTGCGCGAAGGCGCGGGGATCGCGGTTGCCAATGGCCTGAGCTGGATCGAGGCGCTGCGTTCGGTCACCACCGCGCCGCTCGCCATCTGGGGCCGGGGTGGCGGGACGCTGGTGCCGGGTGCCGATGCGGATCTGGTCGTGTGGGACGGCGATCCGCTGGAGCCGTCGACCAATGCCGTGCGGGTGATCGTTGAGGGGCGCGCGGTGTCGAACCGATCGCGCCAGGACGTGCTCGCCGAACGCTACAAGGATGTGCGCTGATGGATGTGTTGCTGATTGGATGCGGGCGGATGGGCGGCGCGATGGCGCGCGGCTGGCGCGGCACGCACCGCGTGCTGGTGTTCGATCCGATGGCGACCGACCTGCCCGAGGGCGGCGAGCGGGTCGATGCGTTCGCCGATATCGAGCCGGGCGGCGATCTCGCGGTCGTGCTGGCGGTCAAGCCGCAGGTCTTCCCCGCGATCGGTGACTCGCTGCGCTCGCTTGCCGCGCGCGACGCCCTGTTCGTGTCGATCATGGCCGGGATCACGCTGCAAGGACTGGGCGACGCGCTGGGCAGCGGTCGCGTGGTGCGGACGATGCCCAACACGCCAGCGGCGATCGGGCAGGGGATCACCGCAGCGGTGTCCGGACGCGATGTGCGGATGAGCGACTTCGCCACGGTCAACCAGCTGCTCGCCCCGACCGGTCCGGTCGTCTGGCTCGACGACGAGCGCCAGATCGATGCGGTGACCGCATTATCGGGCAGCGGACCTGCCTATTTCTTCCGCTTCACCGAAGCGTTGGCCAAAGCAGGGACACAGGCCGGCCTTCCCGCCGACCTCGCGATGCAGCTGGCTCGCGCGACCTTCACCGGTGCGGCGGCGCTGGCGGGCGCCGACCCCGCCGAGCTGGCCGAGCTGCGCAAACAGGTGACCAGCCCCGGTGGCACTACCGCGGCTGGGCTGATGCAGATGGATCAGGACGATGCGATCGACCGGCTGGCCCGGGCGGTTGTCGATGCGGCGGCGGCACGTTCGCGCGAACTCGCCGGATAGCGGCCACGGGCAGTATTCACCGCGCGCATCGGCATCTGACCTGATTGGTGCGCATGGAAATCCGGTCTTGGCCCGTGTCGACCCGGAGGCGGGCGGGTTAGGGTCGGCGTGTCGGTTTCGGGGGAAGCATATGGTTTGGGGTGCGCTGGCACTGGTCTCATTGCTGGCGTTGGCTGCGCCCGCGCTGGCCAGGGACGACCTGCCGATGAAGGAGCGCCGGACCCTCAGCTATGAGGTGTCGAGCGGCACCTTCATGTCGCTGGCGGTGTCGCCCGACGGCAAGACGATCCTGTTCGACATGCTGGGCGAGCTTTACGCGATGCCCGCGACCGGTGGCCGCGCGATCCCGATCGCTCAGGGACTCGCGTTCGAGGTTCAGCCGACCTTCTCCCCCGACGGCCAGTGGATCGCCTATGTCAGCGACCGGTCAGGCGGCGACAATGTGTGGATCGCCCGCACCGATGGCAGCGGCGCGCGCCGGATCACGGACGAGGACGAAGGCGCGGTGCGCACCTCGCCCGAATGGAGCGCGGACGGCAAGTCGGTCTATGTCAGCCGCCACCGCATTCGTGTCGGCCATTACGAGCTGTGGCGCCACCCGGTCGATGGCAGGCCGGGTGAACTCGTCGCCCCGATCAAGACCGCGCGCGGCGCGCAAAGCACATTGGGCGTGTCGCCCTCGCGCGATGGCAAATATCTCTATTTCGCGCGCACCATCGCTGATTCATCCTTCGACCAGCCGGTCGCGTGGACGATCGTCCGCCGCGACATTGCCACCGGTGCCGAACAGCCGGTCATCACCAACTCGGGCGCGCGTGAGGCGGCCAAGGAAACCTTCTTTCGCCCCGCCATCTCGCCCGATGGCAGGCTGCTCGCTTATGCCACGCGGCGCATGGCAGAAACGCGGCTGCGGGTGCGTGACCTTGCTACCGGGCTCGACCGCGACCTCGGCCCCGCGCCGCTCGACCTGATGAACGGGGCTGCGTGGATGGACCTGATCCCGCGCTACACCTTTACGCCCGACAACAAGGCGATCCTGATCGCAGTGGACGGCAGGATCGAGCGTCGCCCGGTCGATGGATCGGCGGCGACTCCGATTCCCTTCACTGCGAAGCTCGACCTTGAAGTCGGGATGCCGACGCGCATCGCGGTGCGCGAGCCGACTGGCCCTGTGCGCGCCAAACTCCCGATGGGGACCAGCCCGTCGCCGGATGGCCAGCGGGTCGCATTCGCGGCGCTCGGCAGCATCTATGTCCAGCCGGTTGCGGGCGGGCCATCGCTGCGCCTGCCGATCAGCGGCGACCCCGCGTCCCAGCCGGGGTGGAGCCCCGATGGCAAACGCATCGCCTATGTCACCTGGAGCGAGCGCGACGGTGGCGCGGTGTGGAGCGTCGCGGCGGACGGCAAGGGCGCGCCGGTGAAGCTGAGCGCGCTGTCCGCCTTCTACACCTGGCCCGCCTTCACGCCCGACGGGCGCAGCGTGGTGACGGTGCGCTCGGCGGCGGCGGCGCGGCAGTTGAGCGGTTACATCGTCTCGCCGCTGCGCGACGGCGAACTGGTTGCGTTCCCCGCCAGCGGCGGCGCCGTGCGGGTCGTCGCGCGGGGCATTCTGGGTCAGCGCCCGCATTTCACGCGCGCGGCACCGGGCGCCGCGCATGTGATGAGTGACGATGGCCTGATCGCCATCGACCTTGCCACTGGCGCCAAGCGCGATGTCGCCAAGCTGCTGACCCAGAATTACTATTTCACCGAAGCCCCGGCGAAGATGGACGATATTCGGATCAGTCCGGACGGCAAATGGCTGGCGGCGCAGGCGCGCGAACAGCTCTATTTGCTCCCCGTTCCCGCCGATCCTGAACAGCCGGTAGACCTCGCCGCAGCGGATAGCCCCGCGCGGCAGGTCACCGATATCGGGGCGAACTACTACGACTGGCGCAGCGATGGTGCGCTGGTCTGGTCGGTTGGCAATTTCCTCCAAATCCTGCCCGACGCAAGCGCGCCCGTGCCGACCAGCCATGTCGAGCTGATCGCGGAACTGCCCCGCGCCCGTCCGCAAGGGAGCATCCTGCTGCGGGGCGGACGCGCACTCACGATGGCGGGCGGTAACCGGATCATCGAGAATGCCGACATCCTGATCACCGGCGACCGCATCGCCGCGATCGGGCCGCGTGGCAGCTTCACCGTGCCCGCCGGTACCCCGGAGCGTGAGCTGGGCGGCAAGACCATCGCGCCCGGCCTGATCGACGATCACGACCATATCGGCTCGATCCGCCGCTATGCGCTTGCCTATGAGGACACATCGATGCGCGCGCGGCTCGCCTTTGGCGTGACCACCGCGTTCGACCCCTCGACCCTGAGCATCGACCAGATCGCCTATCAGGATTTGATCGACGCCGGCCTGATGGTCGCGCCGCGGCTGCGCTCGACCGGCCCCGGCATCTTCGCGCGCGAACGCTTCACCTCGCAGGAACAGGTGCGCGCGATGCTGCGCCGCTACAGCGAAGCGTGGGGCCTGACCAGCATCAAGCAATATCGCGGCGAGAGCCGCACGGTGCGCCAATGGATCGCGATGGAGGCGCGCGCGCAGGGCCTGATCCCGACCACCGAGGGCAGCCACAACCCCAAGCTGATCCTGAGCCAACTGCTCGACGGCTATGCCGGCAGCGAGCATGCGCTCCCGATCGCGCCGTTGCAGGAGGATGTCCTCAAGCTGTTCGCGCTGACCCGTACCAGCTATGTCGCGACCCTGCTCGTCAACACCAGCGGCCCCGCCGCCCGGCACCATTTCGTCGCCAAATACGACCCGGCGCTCGATCCCAAGGTCCGCCGCTTCTGGCCGCCCGCGACGATCGCGGCGAAGCTGGCCCAGCGCGACTGGTCCTCGCTCGCCGCCAGCCGTGCGCCCGTGCTGGCCAGGGATACCGCGCGCCTTGCCGAAGCCGGCGCACTGGTGGGCATGGGCGCGCATGGCGACGATCCCGGCATTGGTTATCATTACGAGATGGAGGCGCATGTCCTTGGCGGGATGACGCCGATCGCGGTGCTCCACGCCGCGACTGCGGGCGCGGCCGAGGTGATCGGGCGGCTCGGCGACATGGGCACGCTGGAGGTTGGCAAATATGCCGATCTGGTGGTGTTCGACCGCGATCCGTTGACCGATATCCGCAACACGCGGTCGGTCAGCCTGGTGATGCGCGGTGGCCAGTTGTTCGACGCCGACACGCTCGACGAACTCTGGCCGCAACGGCGCAAACTGCCCGCGCCGTGGTTCGCGGGCGAGGAGAAGGAAACCCAGTGGCTACCGGACCCGTGACGATCGACCCCGAAATCCGTGTCTTCCTCGATGCGATGTCCGCGCGCTGGGCCGCGCATCCGCCGCTCGGGTCGCTCGACTACCCCGGCCAGCGCGCGGTGTGCGAAGCAGTGCGGTCGCGCTGGGCCGAGGGTGGGCCAGCGATGGCGCGGACCGTAGAGCGGGTGTTCGATCCCGGCGCCGGGTGGCTGCGCATCCGCGTCTATCTGCCCGAAGGCGCGCGTGAGCCTGCGCCGGCTCTGGTCTATCTGCACGGTGGCGGGTTCACCCTGTTCTCGATCGACACGCATGACCGGCTGATGCGCGAATATGCCGCCGCCGGGGGCTTTGCGGTGGTCGGCGTCGATTATCCGCTGTCGCCCGAGCATAAATATCCGGTCGCGCTCGATCGGATCGCGGCGTTGATGCTGTGGCTGCGCGAGCATGGCGACGATCTGGGTATCGATGGCAGCCGTCTGGCGATGGGCGGGGATTCGGCGGGGGCGAACCTCAGCTTCGCCACCGCGCTGCGCCTGCGTGAGCAAGGCGAGGGCGGGGTGGTGCGTTCGATCCTGTCCAACTACGGCTATTTCTCGAACGTGATTTCCGACAAGGCGGAAGCGACGTTCGGCGGGCCGACCTCCAACCTCGATCGCGACGAGGCGCTGGCCTATTACGCCAATTACCTGACCGACATGGCGCGCGAATGCGCCGACCCGCTGGTCTGCCCGCTGCTGGCCGACATGGCCGGAATGCCGCCGGTATTCCTGGTGATCCCGCAATGCGACCTGCTCACCGAACAGTCGGTGGCGATGGCCGCGCGGCTGCGTGCGGCGGGGGTCGCCACGGCGGACAAGATCTACCCCGGCGCGACGCACAGCTTTCTCGAAGCCATGTCGGTGGCGGCGGTGGCGCGGGAGGCGATTGCCGACGGTGCGCGCTTTGTGGCGAAGAGTCTGGAATAGCGCGCCCGGCGTTGGTCCCCGACAGTTCCGGAAAGTGGAGGTTTGGCGGTCCACCCCGTTGCGCCAGACAAGGCCGCATGACCGCATCGACCTCTGCGCCGACGCTTCGTCGGTCGATCCTGAAGCTGCACCGCTGGCTCAGCCTCGGTGCGGCGGTGTTCTGGCTGCTTCAGGCGCTGACCGGCGTGCTGATCGTCTTCCATTGGGAGATCACCGACGCAGGCATTTCGTCGCTGCACCGCCCGACCGATCTTGCCGCGATCGAACGGCGGATCGACGCGCTGGTGCCGCAGGGGGGCAAGGTCGCGTCGATCTGGACCGCAGCGGGCGCGCCGGACCGCTATAATGTCCATTTTGAGGATGCGCAGGGGACCAGCGCCTCGGCCCGGATCGCTGGCGACGGCACCGTGCTCCACGCGCCCAAGCCCGATGAGGAAAGCCTGATGGGCTTCCTCGTCGGCTTTCATCACGACCTGCTCGGCGCGTGGGGCAGCTGGCTGGTGTCGATCAGCGGCGTCCTGCTCTGCACCAACCTGATCCTCGGTATCATCGCCGCCTGGCCACGGCGCGGGACGTGGGGGCGTGCCTTGCGCCCGGCGATGCGCGGCCCTGCCGCCCCACGGCTGTACAGCTGGCACCGCGCGCTCGGCCTGTGGGTCGGCATCCCCGCACTCGTCATCGCGGCGACCGGAACGCTGCTCAAGTTTGAGGACGGCGTTGGCGATCTGGTCGGGGCGGCGCCGGTCGCGATGCCCGCAGTCGCGCCAACCGGTGCGCCGATCGGCTTTGCCGCAGCGGCGCGGGCCGGGCTCGAGGCACTGCCGGGCAGCAGCCTGACCCAGGTCGCCTGGCCCAAGCCTGACGACGCAACCTGGCGCGTCCGGCTGCGCGCGCCCGACGAACTGCGCCGCGCCTATGGCGGGAGCTATGTGCTGGTCGATGCGAATAACGGGCAGGTGCGCGGCGTCTTCCCGATCGCTGAGGCGAGCGCGGCGAACCGGTTCATGAGCGCACTATTCCCAATCCACACCGGCGAGGCAGGCGGGCTGATCGGCCGGATCCTTTCGATCGCGATCGGCCTGTGGCTGATCACGATGATCGTCGCCGGCGTGTTGCTCTGGCTCAAGCGCCGCAAGCCGCGCCGGGCGGCGTAACCGCCGACTGTTCCAACCCCTGTTGATGTTGAGACCCGATGCTGCTTCCCTTCCTCGCCCTGACCGCACTCGAGCCGCCACGCGACGAACGCGAAGGGCAGACGCACACCCATCGCACGCTTCCTGCGCAGGAAGGGGGTGACAACAAGCCGTGGAACTTCGAAGTCGTCTATACCGCCGAACTCATGGGAAACGCGGCGGGCGGGGTGGAGCGGGGGGCGCGCTACCTCGACAATCTCGACATCGTGTTCGACGCCGATCTTGAACGGATGGTCGGTTGGAGCGGCGCGCAATTGTGGCTCTACGGCCTCTACAACAACGGCAATTCGATCAGCGATCTGGTCGGCGATGCGCAGGCGGTCAGCAATATCGAAACCGGTACCCGCGCGATCCGGCTGTATGAGGCGTGGATCGACCAGAAGGTCGGCGACGAGGCCTCGCTGCGCGTCGGGCTCTACGACCTCAACTCCGAATTCGACGCGCTCGACGCATCGGGACTGTTCGTCAGCAGTCCGCACGGCATCGGCACCGATTTCGCGCAGAGCGGGCAAAATGGTCCGTCGATCTTCCCGTCCACCTCGCTCGCCGCGCGCGTTGCCTTTACCCCGGCGGAGGGCTGGGCGGTGCGCGCGGCGGTGCTCGACGGCGTTCCCGGCGACCCGGCACGGCCGGCGCGCACGGCGGTCACGCTGGGCAAGGGCGATGGCGCGTTGCTGGTCGGCGAGGTCGAAGCGCCGCTCGCCGGGGGCAAGCTGTTGCTCGGCCATTGGCGCTACACTGCGGCGTTCGATCGCACCGACGGGGCGGGCGCGGAAACCGGCAACTCGGGCAGCTATGTCCGCGCACAGCTCCCGCTCGCGCGGCGCGACGACGGCACGCTCGACGCCTTCATCCGCGCCGGGGTCGCGAGCAGCCGGTTCAATCCGTTCGACCGGTTCCTCAGCGGCGGGCTCAACTTCACCGGCTGGGTCAAGGGGCGCGACGAGGACGCGTTCGGCATCGCGATCGCCGCAGCGTTCACCGCCGATCCCTATCGCGCCGCGACTGGCGCGGCGGCGTCCGAAGTCGCCGTCGAACTCACCTATCGCGCACAGGTCACACCTTGGCTCGCGATCCAGCCCAACGCCCATTATGTCCGCCGCCCGTCCGCCGACCCCGGCGTCGCCGATGCAGTGGTGCTGGGCGTGCGCACCGAATGGAGCCTGCACGCGCTGCTGAACTAGCGTGCTGTCCCGGCCGGCTAACGCAAGACGCCGCGCAGGGCGATCCGCGACAGATTATCGACGATGTCGGGCACCGCCAGCGGGCCATCGGGGCGGTGCCAGCGCGCCAGCCACAGGATGATCCCCATGATCGCCGACGTCGCCATCCGCGTGTCGACATCGGCCAGCCCGCCCGCCGCCTTGATCTCGTCCAGCGTGGTGCGGACGAAGCTGGAATAGGCGGCCTTGCGCGCCTTGATCTGCGCCGCCTTGTCGGGGCTCAGGCCGCTGGTTTCCTCAAGGATGATGGTCAGCGGGTTGCCGACCGGGGTCGTCACCTGCATCACGCTTTGCAAATGGCCGCGCACGATCGCCGTCAGCCGCTCGACCGGGTCGGCGATCGTCCGCGCCGGAGCGACCACATCCTCCTCCAGCCGCTCCATGCTGAACGACATCAGCGTGAATAGCAGCTCCTCCTTGCTCGCCACGAAGTGATACAGGCCAGCCTTGGTGATCCCCACCGCTTCGGCGATGTTGGCCATCGACGTCGCGGCAAAGCCCCGCGTGCAAAAGAGCTGCGCTGCGTGGACGTAGATCTGCTCGCGCCGTCCGATGATGGCGGGTGTGCCGGTCGTATGTTCCTGCCACATCGCGTCGTTCATCGTCTCGTTCGTAACCGTTCGCTCTGCGCTTTCCTACCCCGGGGCGACAGGTTTTCCCCTCTGGACAAGCGTGTTTCCGCCGGTTACCTACCGGTCGGTAAGTAGCGTGTAAAGGGCACAGACCCGTTACGCTGCTGGTGAACAGGGAGAGGATAGGGCGATGGCTCGATATGCAACCTTGCTGCTTTGCACGGCACTGACCGCACCGACTGCGGCGCTTGCGCAGACCGCACCCACCACTGCGAGCGATGCCGCGCAGGACGTCACGGATGACGCCGATGTCGTCGTCACCGCGCGCAAGCGTGAAGAGCGGCTGATCGACGTTCCGACCGCGGCGACTGTACTGACCGGCAGCGCGATTGCGGATCGTGGCGGCGCGACCAACCCGGTCGAGCTGCTCGGCGGCCAGCCCAGCGTCCGTATCCTCGACACCGGTTCGGCGATGACCAATGAGGTGTCGCTGCGCGGATCGCCGACCACGCGCGGCACATCGGGCGACCCCAGCGTTGGCCTGTTCCGCGACGGCGCCTATATCGGCGGCGGCGGCTTTTCCGGGCGCAGCTTTTCGCGCATCGACCTGTTCGACATCGACCGGGTCGAGGTGCTGCGCGGCACCCAGGGCGCGCTGTACGGCCGCAACTCGGTCGGCGGGGCGGTCAACATCGTCTCGGCCAAGCCCGAGTTCGAGAATAGCGGCTTTGCCAATGCCCGCTACGCCATCGAGAATGAGCAGTTCCAGCTGCAGGGCGTCACCAATGTGAAGCTGTCGGATGCGCTGGCGATCCGGGTCGGCGTCGATTTCGTGACGCAGGGCGGTGGCTTCTTCCGCAACGATTTTCTGGGCACGGTGCTCGACCGCAATGACTCGACCGGCATCCGCGGCCAGATCCGCTGGAAGCAGGGTGGTACCGACCTGGTCGTGCGCGGCGAGACGTGGCGTGGCTTCGTTCCCGCGATCGCCTTCCGCGCCTATATCGATCCGCCGCGCGCCGGCTTCCCGCGCGGCTATATCCAGCCCGAGCGTACCTATCCCTGGTCGACCGACGCCTTCTCGCGGCAGGAGGTGACGAGCTGGATGGGTGAGCTCAATCAGGAACTCGGCTTTGCCAAGCTCCGCTCGGTGACCCAGTATCGCAAACGCAAGGCCGACTATGCGCTCGATCTCGACGGACTGAACCCTGAGCTGCTCGCGCAGCTGCGCGCCGATGGCACGGTAACCAGCACCACCGTCGACCCCCGTCAGGCGCAGGAGCGGGAGGAGGATGCGCAATTCTTCACCCAGGACCTGAACCTGACCGGCGAAGTCGGCGACGGCGCCCTCAAATGGCTCGCGGGCCTCGAATATTTCCACCTGCGCAGCAATTCGGAACAGCGCACGCTGCGCACCCCGACTACGGCCAATCCCTCGCCCGGCAACCGCCAGCCGTTGCGGACCACGTTCGATAGCTGGGCGGTCTATGGCTCGCTCGACTATGCGCTGACCTCGACGCTCAACGTGATCGGGGAGGTGCGGCAGACGTGGGACGAGAAGAGCGCGACCTCGCGCCGCTTCGACCTCGCGACCGGATTGCCCTCGGGCGGCACCGGCTTTGTCGTCGACTTCGCCAATGCCCCCAGCAATTTCAGCTATAACGCGACGCTGTCATGGCGCCCGCAGCCGGCGATGACGCTCTATGGCAAGGTTGGCAGCTCCTATCGCGCCGGCGGGTTCAACCAGGATCTCGGCCCGGCGACCCAGCCGATCCCGATCCCGGCGGCCTATGATGACGAGCGCAGCACCTCGATCGAGCTGGGTGCGAAGGGGCGGATCGCGCGCGGCACGACCTTCGGCATCGCGGCCTATCAGACCTACAGCACCGACATCATCGTTGCGCTCAACAATGGCTGTTTCATCGGCAGCACCGTGTGCAACAGCTCGCCCGTCACCTTCTCCAGCAATGCGGGCAAGGCGCGGATCTGGGGTGCGGAGGCCGAGCTTGCGTCGCGGATCGCGCTGGGATCGGGCAACCTTCAGCTGTCGGCGAATGGCTCCTATCAAAAGGGGCGCGTGACCGACGGTCCGTTCGACGGACAACTGCTGCCCCAGATTCCGCGCTGGACCTTCGCCGCCAACGCCACGCTCAACGCGCCGCTGTCGGGCGACGTGAGCATGCTGGTCAACGTCAACTATAACGGCCAGCGCGGTGGCGTGCACGATCTGGTCGCCCCCGGTGCGCCGGCCCCATTCGACATGGACAAGATCGACCTGCTCAACGCGCGTGCCTCCGTGCGTTTGGGCGGGCTGGAAGCGGGCGTGTTCGTGTCCAATCTCACCGACGCCACCTATGACGTGTTTCGCGGCGCGGGTGCGCGACGGCTGAACCCGCCGCGCAACTGGGGCGTCCAGCTCGGCTATCGCTGGTGAGGCTGCGCTTCGCCCTGCTCGCCTGCGTTCTGCCGGTCGCGCCGGGCGCGCAGGCGCAGGCGTTGAGCCCGGCCTGCGCCGCAGCGGCGGCCTATTCCGACGCGCATCGCGGGCGCGCCGTGCTGATCCTCAAGGACGGCCGCCCGGTCTGCGAAGCCTATGGCGCGGGGACAGGCGCTGAGGACGCGCATCCGCTCTATTCCGGCACCAAGACGATGGCCGGGGCGATGGCGGTGCTCGCCGCGCAGGACGGGTTGCTCGACCTCGATGAGCCGGTCTCGGCGACGTTGGCCGAATGGCGCGACGGGACCGATCGGCAAAGCGTCACCATCCGCCATCTGCTCACGCTGAGTTCTGGCATCGACAGCGTCGTCGGTCGCCCGCCCGATTATGCGCAGGCGGTGGAGCTGCGTCCGGCGGCGGCGCCGGGGACGCGCTTCGCCTATGGCCCGGGACCGTTCCAGATTTTCGGAGAGGTGATGCGGCGCAAGCTAGCCGCGCGGGGCATGGATGCCGACCCCGCCAAGTGGCTGATACAGCGGCTGTTTGCCCCCGCCGGCATCCGGGTCGGGCAATGGCGCCGCACCCCGGACGGCAACCCGCTGCTGCCACAGGGCCTGTCGCTCACCGCGCGTGACTGGGCGCGGTTTGGCGAATGGGTGCGGCGGGACGGGGTGATCGATGGCAAGCCCTCGCTCGCGCCACAGCGTCTGGCGGCGTTCCATCAGCCATCCCCGGCCTTGCCCGGCTATGGCCTGACCTGGTGGCTTCCAGCAAAGCTACAGGCGCTGGCGCCCGATCGCACGCCGCGCGCGGTGGGGCGGCTCGATTTCGCCGCCGCAGGGGCGCTGCCCGACGATCTGCTGATGGCGGCGGGTGCCGGGGATCAGCGGCTCTATGTGTCGAAGCGGCTCGGCATCACCGTGGTGCGCCTGGCGCAGCTGTCGCTGGCCGATGCCAGCGCTGCGCGCGCAGCGGGGGAAGGCTGGTCCGACGGCGCCTTCCTGCGGCTTGCCTTCCAGACGGTTCAGCCAACGACGGAGTAAGACGATGTCCGGTATCAACAGCAAACTGACGGTCGGGCGGCGCACCCTGCTCGCAGGCGCCGCGACGCTGGCGGTGTTCCCGGCGGCGGCCGCGTCGGCGGCGGCGCCCGACCTGACCCGCGCGTTCGACTATGCCTATCCGCTGTTCGAGTTCAGCCGCGCGATGCAGCGGATCGGACAGCTTGCCGATCCGACGCTGCCGCTCGATCAGCGGCTGAACCGCATCTATCACCGCCGCGTCCTCGCCGATGCGACCGCGCGGCAGGTGACCGCGCCCAACAACGACACGATCTACAGCTCGTGCTTTTTCGAGCTGTCGGGTGGCCCGGTGCGGCTGCGCGTGCCCGACATCACCGACCGCTATTTCTCGGTCACGCTGATGAACGCGTTCACCGACAATTTCCGCACGATCGGTACGCACGCGACCAAGGGACGGGGCGGGGATTTCTGGCTGGTCGGGCCGGACTGGACCGGCAAGCCGCCGGCGGACGCGACGCTGATCCGATCGGAAACCAACGATGTGTGGATGCTGATCCGCATCCTCGTGTCCGGTCCCGCCGACCTGCCCGCAGTGCGTGCGCTGCAGGACAGGTTCGCGATCCTGCCCGTGCCCGGGCGCGGGCCGGTGCGGGCGCCACAGGTGCGCGCGGTGGATGGCACCGACGCCGCCCAGATCGTCGATGCGGCGGCGGAAATGCTCAGCCGGTCGAGCGATCGGGTGGGACAGGCGCGGCGCTGGCGGCACTTTGCCGCATCGGGCATCCGTCCCGGCGGCGCGGGCAGCTTTGCCGCGCTGACGCCCGCATTGCAGGCGGCGTGGCGCGCCGAAACCCCGCGTTCCATCGCCCGGCTGCGGGAGACGTTCACCGCCGGGGTGCGGCAAGTGAATGGCTGGGGCGCGTCGACTACCGAGGTCGGCGCGTTCGGTGCGAACGATCGGCTGCGCGCCGCCGTCGCGCTCAGCGGGCTGGCCGCGCTGCCGCCGGACGAGGCGATGTATTTCAGCTCGGTCCGCGACCATCGCGGCGAGCCGCTCGATCCCGCGCGCCGCTACCGCATCCGCATTCCGGCGGAGGGGATTCCGGTCGACGGCTTCTGGTCGATCACCATGTATGCCGCCGAGCCCGATGGCCGCTATTTCTTCGCCGCCAATCCGATCCAGCGCTATTCGGTGTCCGAACGCACGCCCGGCCTTATCCGCCGCGCGGACGGCGCGATCGACATCATCCTGTCGCGCGAGCCGGTGGCGGAGGGTGAGGGCAACTGGCTGCCCACGCCCGACGGTCCGATGCGGGTGTCGCTGCGCGCTTATGTTCCGCGTGCGCCGATCCGGCAGGGGCGCTGGTCGCCCCCGGCGATCGAGCGGCTGTGATGGCGGGCCTGTCCCGGCGTCGCGTGATCGGCGGTGCGCTCGCCGGGTCCTCGCTGCTGGCATTTCCCGCCGCCGCGCGGGCGTCGCGCGCTACACCGGACGGGCCATGGCGCCACTATGCGGGCAACCTTGCGTCGCAGAAATATTCGGCGCTCGACGCCATTGATGCCAGCAACGTCGCCCGGCTGGGCGTCGCCTGGACGTGGGACTCGCCCGACGCCGAAATCCTCGCCGCCAACCCCAATCTGAAGCCCGGCGAGTTCCAGTCCACCCCGGTCTTCGCCGAAGGACTGCTGATCACCAGCACTGCGATGTCGCAGGTCGCGGCGCTCAATCCGGTCACCGGCCAAACGCTGTGGCGCTTCGACCCGCTAAGCTGGAAGCGCGGGCCGACCACGACCAAGGGCTTTCTCCATCGCGGCATCGCGGTGTGGGGCCGCGGCAAGTCGGCGCGCGTCATCCTCGCCACCGGCGACGGGCGGCTGATGGCGCTGGCGCTGGACAGCGGCAAGCCGATCGCGGGCTTTGGCGACGATGGCGTGGTCGATCTGCGCGGCGTCGGCATGGTGCGGCCAGTCCCGGACGAACCCGGCATCTATGGCATCACCTCCCCGCCCTTGGTCGCGGGCGATGTCATCGTCATCGGCAGCTATATCGACGATCGCGCCGATGGACGGTTGATGCCGCGCGGCGACATCCGTGCGTTCGACGCGCGCAGCGGGCGGCTGCTCTGGGTATTCCACACCATCCCGCTCGATGGCGAATTTGGCGTCGAAAGCTGGAAGGACGGATCGCACCGCCGCACCGGCAACACCAATGTCTGGGCGCCGATGAGCGCCGATCTTGAGCTGGGCATCGTCTATGCCCCGGTATCGACGCCGACCAACAACTTTTATGGCGGCGACCGGCCCGGCGATGGGCTGTTCGGCGACAGTCTGGTCGCGATCGACCTCAAGACCGGCAAGCGCCGCTGGCATTTCCAGACCGTGCATCACGGCGTGTGGGACTATGACCTGCCCGCCGCGCCGATCCTGGGCGATGTCACCATCGCCGGACGCCGCCGCAAGATCGTGATGCAGGTCACCAAACACGCCTTCCTCTTCGTGTTCGACCGCGCGACCGGCGAACCGATCTGGCCGATCGAAGAGCGCCCGGTCCCGCAATCGACCCTGCCCGGCGAGCGCACCAGCCCGACCCAGCCGCACCCGACCCGGCCCCTGCCGTTCGACCGACAGGGGATCACGCCCGACGACCTGATCGACTTCACGCCGGAACTGAAGGCGGAGGCGCAGGCGGCGCTGGCGGGCTACCTCCACGGGTCGATCTTCACCCCGCCCGGCAGCAAGCCGACGATCATCATGCCGAGCTTTGTCGGCGGCGCGAACTGGAACGGCGCGGCATTCGATCCGGAAAGCGGGCGGCTGTTCGTCCCGTCGGTCAATGTCCCGCTGCACATCGCGCTGGATGACAAGGGCAATATCCGCGCGACCGAACAGGCCGAGGTCGAGGTCGCCGGGGCACGCGTGATCGCACGCGGGCCGCGCGGGCTGCCGCTGCTCAAGCCGCCTTATGGCCGCACCACCTGTATCGACATGACGAGCGGCGAGCATCGCTGGATGACGCCGAACGGCCGCGGAATGAGCCGGCTGCCAGCGTTCCGCGCCCTCCACCCCGGCGATGCCGGGTCGTTCGGCCGGGCGCAGATCCTGGCGACGAAGACGCTGTTGTTCGTCGGCGAGGGGCCGCAGGACCGGATCACCGCCGAACCCCGGCTGCGCGCGCTCGACAAGGCGAGTGGCGCAGTGCTCGCGACGCTCACGCTCCCCGATTTCATGCTCGGCGCGCCGATGACCTATATGGCCGGGGGCGAGCAATATCTCGTCTTTTCAACCGGCTATCGGCGGCTGCCGCAGCGGCTGGTGGCGATGAAGGTGATGCCATGAAGCTCTTCGCTCCCTTGCTGGCACTCGCCGCGCTGACCGCCCCGGCGGCGCGTGCGCAGGAGGTGCCGATCCAGCATTTCGTGATGGTCGAGGTGAAGCCGCCGGTCGATCTGCTCGCGGTCGACCGCTGGTACATCACCTATCACGCCCCCGAGACGCTGGCGCGCGCACAGAACCGCCAGACCCGCTATGTCAGCCACCGCAGCTATCGCACGACGCCCGAAGAGGCTGAGGAACTGAAGCTGGTCGATGGACGCCTGACCGAAATCGGCTTTGCCAGCGTCGCGGCGTTCCGCGCCGGGGTGACGGGGGAGGCGATGGCCGCGCATCCGCCGACGCCACCGGACCCCGCCGTTGCTACAGGGATCAAGACGCGGACGGTGACGGTCAAGCTGCCACCGGTCGCGGTGAAGGACGCCGCCACCCCCGACAAGGCGGTGCCCTATGCCCGCTGGGTGGTGTTCATCCGCCCGCCCGCCGGGACTGCCGACGCGGATGCATGGGTGAAGGAGGCGCTCGCCCCGCTCACCGCGCTGCCGCAGACTCGCCGGGTCCAGCTGCATGCTGCGGCGATCCCGCGCGGCTACAGCCATGTCGCGGTGTTCTGGTATGACGATGCCGCTGCCTGGCGCAGTGCGATGGCGGCGCAGGGCGCGGCGCTGATCACCCGCCTCTCGGCGCAGGACAGTGCCGAGGCGCCGACCCGCACGATGCTGGTCGGGGAACGCCCCGATCTCGATTTCCGCACCGACAAGCGTGTGACGCCATGAACGGCGGCGGCCCCTTGCTCGACCGCCGCACGACGCTTGCACTCGGTCTGGCGACCAGCCTGCCCGCCGGCATGGCGAGCGCGGCGGCGGCAGGGCCGTCGCTGATGGACGATGTGCGCCACTATGCCGCGCTCGGCCCGCACCGCACCGGCACGCCCGGCAACCTCGCGACGCTCGACTGGGTCGAAGCGCGGCTGGGCGCGGCGGGGTTCGCGGTTGCGCGCCAGCCGGTCCGCTACGCCGACCATGATGTTGCCCGCGCCACGGTCGCGACCGGCGCGGTCCAGCTGGAGGGCATCGTCCAGCGCCCTGCGTGCCCGACTGGCCCCGCCGGTGTGTCCGCGCCGCTGGTACTCGCCGACGAGCCGGTGGGTCCGGCGCGGCTGGCCGGAAAGATCGCGGTGATCCGTCTTCCATACGCGCGCCATTCCTCGATCCTCGAAGGACGCACCGCGCGCGCCGTAAAGGCCGCGCTCGCCGCCGGATGCGTCGGGCTGGTGCTGGTCACGCGCGGCCCGTCGGGGGAGGCGCTAGCGCTCAACGCCCCGCTCGAACACCCGGTCTCAGCAGTCCCGACCCTCGTCATCGCCCCGCGCGACGCCGGGCCGATCATCACCGCGGCGGCGCGGGGCGATGCCGGACGGATCGTGGTAGAGGGCCAAGCGATCACCGCATCCTCGGCGAACATCGTCGCGCAGCGGCGGGGGCAGGGGCGGGCGATCATCGTCACCACGCCGCTGTCCGGCTGGTTCGGCTGCGCGGGCGAGCGCGGCTCGGGGATCGCCGCCTTTCTGCACGTCGCGCCGCTACTCGCGCGCCGCTACCCCGATGCCGATCTGCATTTTGCCGGGCTGGTCGGGCATGAGCGCGAATATGTCGGTGGCGATGCCTATGTCGGCGCGCACGCCCCGCCGCCCGATCAGGTGCGGCTGTGGGTGCATCTCGGTGCAGGCTTTGCCGCGCGCGACTGGCATGAGGTCGCCGATGGCGTGCTGGCGCCGCTGCCCGCCGCCGATGCCCAACGCTATCTGCTCGCGCCCGAAGCCTGGCTCGGCACGCTCCGGCCCATGCTCGCCGCGCTGCCCGGCTATCAGCAGCCCTATCCCGCGACGATCGAAAACAGCGCAGGCGAGGCGCGTCATTTCATGGAGCGCGGCTATCGTAACATGGTCGCGACGATCGGCGCGCACCGCCTGCACCATGCCCGAACCGACGATGCCACCGCCGTCGATCCCGCCAGTCTTGAGGCAAGCTGGACCGGCTGGAGCCGCGCGCTGCTCGCCCTGATCGACCGGCACGCGACGTAAGTTCGTTACCCAGCGGCCGGCTTGAACTGCAGCGTCGCGATCGCGCCGCCCCCATCGCGCGGCGTCAGGTCGAAACTGCCGCCAAGCTGATCGGCCAGGGTGCGCGAGATCCGCAGGCCCAGGCTGGTCGCCGCCGCCGCGCTGAAGTCCGCTGGCGGGTTTGCACCGTCGTTCGCGATCGTGAGCGTGACGCTGCCGGCGCCCGCGCACATCCGTACGTCGATCCGCCCGGTCTCGCGCCCGGCAAAGCCGTGCTCGACTGCATTGGCGATCGTTTCCGCGACGATCAGCGCGACCGGGATGATCGAGTCCGGCGGAAGCTTGATCGCGCTGTCGACTTCCACCGTCGCGGTGACGCCGGGGCGCCCCGACGTCGTGAGCAGATCATCGACCAGGTCGGGCAGTATCCGCTCCAGCGTCTGGGGATCGCCGCTATGGTCGTAGAGCTGGCGCTGGATGCGCCCGATCGTCTGCAGTTTCGCCCCGGCGTCGACCAGCGCCTGCCGCGCCGCCGGATCGGCGACGCTGCGCTGCTGCAACGCCAGCACCGCGCCGACCATCTGCAGATTGTTCGACACCCGGTGCTGCAGCTCGCTGAACAGCAAATGGCTGCGCTGCGCCAGCTTCTCACACCGCTCACGCTCCTGCCGCAGCTGCGCAGTGCCGCGCTGCATCCAGTCGATCAGCAGCAGGTCCACCGTGACCACGCCGACATAGAATCCCATCGCGAGGGCGGCGCCGCTTTCGAGCGCGAAGCTCATTTCGGGCGGGATGAAGAAATACCAGGCGAGCGCTCCGCACAGCACCGCCGACAGGATGCCCGGGCCACGCCCGAACAGGAACCCCGACAGCACCACTGCCGGGAAAAAGGTGAGGAACGGGAAGCCCGGCGGGAAGGAATCGGCCAGCGCCCATCGCGTCACCAGCCCGATCAGCGACAGCAGGATGGCAGCGCTATAGCCCTGCCAGCGATGCGCGCGGGCAAGCGGAAGTCGCTCCAGCAGTCTCCCCGTATACCCGTTCACCCGTGGTCCCCCCGGTCCCCCCGCCACCGCGAGGTACTATCTTCGATCGAAAAAGCCTCCGAAACCAGCGGCTTCGGAGGCTCTCGCTGTCCGATCCGGATTGCTCCGGAACGTAAACTTACTTGACGTGCTTGGCGATGTGCTTGTTCATCTCGAACATCGTCACCTTGTCCGCGCCGAAAATTGGCTTCAGCTTGTCGTCGGCCAGAATCTCGCGCTTGTTCTCGGGATTCTGAAGATTGTGCTTCTTGATGTATTCCCACATCTTGCTGACGATCTCGCTGCGCGGCAGCTCGGCGGTGCCGACGATCGCGGCGAGCTCGGGCGAGGGGGTGACGGGCTTGGCGATCCCGCCACGGGCGCCGCCAGATGCCTTGTTTTCGGCCATTCTATTCTTCTCCTCTGCGGTCCGGCAACCGATGCCGGATCCCGATCTTGGTCAGCGCCGACGGCCAGAACTAAGCCTTGCCACCGTTGTCGCTGCGCCGGATGTAATCCGGTTCTCTCCACGATGCACGTATTTGATGCGGTTCCAAGGGGGTTTGATACGTTTGTTTGTGGAGAACTCGCCTCTCCACCGCTCTAGAGGGGCGATCCGGCGCAATCGAGCGGCGTTTCGACCTGTTCCCACCAGCAAAGCCGCACGTGCCACCGCAATTCAGCAAAGCTGACAAAAGGGGCGCGCCCGGTGTCCCGAACGCGCCCCATATCTCGCAGGACCGGATCATCCGGCCCCGATCAGGTCAGGGTCAGAAGCCGACCTTCGCCTTCACGCCGAAGAAGCGCGGCAGACCCGGATAGGCGGCATAGTTGCCGGTCTGCTCGGGCACCGCGAAACCGGTGACGTGGTAGTACTGGTTGGTCAGGTTCTCGACAAAGAACTCCAGGCTCTTCTGGCGGTCTTCGGTCTGGATGCCGATGCGTGCGCCAACCAGCGGATACCCCTGATTGTACAGCGCGGTCCGGCCCGTGACCGGGTTCGGGTTGTTCGACGGGATGTTGACCTCGCTGTTGTAGCGCATGTCGACATGGATGAGGCCACGGATGCCCGACGTGATGCTGGGCGTCCAGGTCGTCGCCACCGTCACCGTGTGCTTGGGCTGGTTGCTGACCTGACGGCCTTCCTGACCCTGCAGCGGGGTGCCGACGAAGTTGTTGTCGGCATCATATTGCGCGTCGATATAGCTGTAACCCAGACGGACGGTGAAGTCGCGCACCGGCTGGACGATCGATTCGACCTCGACGCCCTTGCTGGTCGTGCTGTCGACATTCTGGACGACGAAGTTGTTGCCGCTGAACACCAGCGACTGAAGGTTGCTGAACTTCTGGTAGAAGGCGGCGATGTTGAAGGTGAAGGCGCGGCCCCACTGCGTCTTCACGCCGATTTCATAGGCGTCGACCGATTCCGACCCGAACTCCAGATCGCTCGCCTGCGGGCCGTTGCCGCCCAGCAGGACGCTGTCGAACGTCGCCTGATCCATGTTGTAGCCGCCCGACTTGTAGCCGCGGTCATAGCCACCATAAACGAGGATGTCGGAATTCACCTTGTACGCCAGCTTGGCGGTACCGGTGAATTTGCTCTCATCGCGGTCATGCGCATAGCTGCCGTTGAACTCGGTGTTGATCGCCGGGTTGCAGCTCAGCAGGAACAGGTTGTTGAACAGGCCGAGTTGGCGGAGCAGCGTGGCGTACTGGACCGCCGCCGTGTTGCCCGCACGCACCTGGTTGAAGAAGGTGCAGCTGCCGGTGTTGTTGCTGACCGTCGCGGTGAAGTCCTTCTTCTCATAGTTCCAGCGCGCACCCAGCGTCAGCGACAGCTTGTCGCTGATGTTGATGATGTTGTGCGTGAACAGCGCGAAGGCGTTGGTCTTGACGCGATAGTCGTTGTTGTTGCCCTGGCCGGCGGTCACGCCGGGCAGCGGGCTGGCGGCGAGTGCGGCAAGGCCCGCGACCGGCGTCGGCGAATAGCCAAGGGCGTTGCAGGTCGCGACCGGCACCACGCCCGACGGCGCTGCGCCAACGGCCGTGCGGAAACAGCCGACGACCGGCGCCAGCGCCGCGCCATATGCCGCCTGATAGGCGAGCAGCGAGTTCGGCACCGCCGGGTTCAGGAACACACCGCCCGGCGTCGGGGCGGAGCCCAGCGAGCCATAGAACTGCACCGCTCCGCCGAACGACGGGCCGGCCAGTGCGTTGAAGATCGAGTCGACATAGCGGTTGCCGTCATTGCCGACGCGGACCGTGTCATGGACCTTGTTGGTTTCGTTGAGGTAGAAGCCGCCGACCAGCCAGTCGAGCGCGCCACCGAACGCCGACCCCTGGAAGCGCAGCTCCTGAGTGAAGTCGACCAGCTCGTTGCGATAGCCTTCGCGATAAGCGCGATCGATGCCCGAGAAATCGACATCCTGGTTACGCCGCACGCGCCAGTCGCGATAGGCGGTGATCGACGTGAGTTTGATGTCGCCCAGCTCGGCGTTGATCTCGCCCGAAATGCCCCAGTCGCGCACGCGCTCGCTCAGATCGCGGTTGGGCGACGCGGCCATGCGGCGCTGCTCGGGATCGACCGTGGTCGGCAGACCGCCGACGGTGCGGTTCGTTCCGACGAACAGGCCGGTCCGGCCCTGTGCGGCGGCAATGCCCTGGATCAGCGGCGCGAACGATCCGCGCACGGCCGAGATCGCGCCACAGCACTGCTCGTCGGTCTCGTAATAATCGGCGATCAGGCGCAGCGAGAAGGTCGAGGTGTCGTACAGCGCCTGACCACGGGCGTACCAGCGGTCGACATTGTTGAACGAGCGGTCGGCGTTAACGTCCTCGATATAGCCGTCGCGCTTGCGATAGCCGCCATCGACGCGCAGCGCGAGCTGGTCGGTCACCGGGCCGGTGATCGCGCCCTTCAGCTCGAACGCGTTATAATTGCCGTAGCTTCCCTCGATATAGCCGCCAAGCTCGAACGCCGGCTGAGCGGTGAAGATCGACAGCGCGCCGGCCGAGGTGTTGCGGCCGAACAGCGTACCCTGCGGACCACGCAGAACTTCGACGCGCTCAAGCTGCGGCAGCTCCGAAATCGCGACACCCGCACGTGCGCGGAACACGCCGTCGATGAACACGCCGACTGCCGGTTCGAACCCGGGGTTGTCGCCCGCGGTGGTGATGCCGCGGATATACAAGGTGGTGCCGGTCGCCGACGACTGGCCGGTCGAGCTCTGCAGCGACGGTGCCAGCTGCTCCAGCCCGCGAATATCTTCGATGCCCGCATTCTCGAGCAGCGCGGCGGGGACCGCGGTCACCGCGATCGGCACATCCTGCACGGTTTCGTTGCGGCGGGTCGCGGTGATGACGACTTCGTTACCCGAAGCCTCTTCTTCCTGCGCGGTGGGGGTGGCGGTGTCCTGGGCGATGGCCGGGGTGGCGGCGATCAATGCCAGGGCGGATGCGGAAAACAGCTGGAGCGTTCGCATGGGGTCTCTCCTCTCTGGGTCGCCGGGGTCTTCCCTCCGGGACCATTCTTCTCGTTGTCGTTAACCCGCACGCTACCGTCGCTCGAATCCTTACGTCAACGTCAAATCGCCCCGGCAATCCGGCGGAAATGCTTGCTATTTCCCGTTACGATACCATCTGTGGCCGCTGGGCAACACGGTCGCATCCGCATGCCGTAGCGTAACAGGAAGTTTCGGGGGACGGGGCCGGATGAGCTGTCATAATCATGACGAACCAATGGATGGCGACATGGTGACGTCGCCGCCCAAGATTCCAGTGCCGGATGAGGTCGCCGACGCAATCCGCACGCTGCTGCGCTGGGCCGGTGACGACCCGAGTCGCGAAGGGCTGATCGACACGCCCAAGCGCGTGGCGCGCGCGTGGAAGGAATATTGCCAGGGCTATGGCGAGGACCCCGCCCATCACCTGAGCCGCGTGTTCGAAGAGGTTGGCGGCTATGACGAGATCGTCCTGCTCAAGGACATTCCGTTCCAGTCGCATTGCGAACATCACATGGCGCCGATCATCGGCAAGGCATCGATCGCCTATCTGCCGCAGGACCATGTCGTCGGCATTTCCAAGCTCGCCCGCGTGCTGCACGCCTTTGCCCGCCGGCTTCAGGTGCAGGAGCGCCTGACCGCCGAGGTCGCCGATTGCATCTGGGAGCATCTCAAGCCGCGCGGCGTCGCGGTGGTGATCGAGGCGAGCCATGCCTGCATGACCGCGCGCGGCGTCCGCACCCCCGGTGTCGGCATGGTGACCAGCCGCATGATGGGCACATTCCGCGAAGACGAGCGCAGCCGCAAGGAAGTGCTCGCGCTGATGGGGTATTGATGCGGATTCTCGTCACTGGCGGCGCGCGGCGGATCGGCGCGGCGATCGTGCGCCGGCTCGTCGCGGACGGGCACGCGGTCGCGGTCCATCATCATGACTCGCATGACGAGGCAGCGGCACTCGCGGCCGAACTCGGCGTTGCGCCCGTCACCGCAGACCTGTCCGATGCAGCCGACACCCGCAATCTGATCGCCGCCGCCGCCGATGCGCTGGGCGGGCCGGTCGAGGGGCTGGTCAACAACGCCTCGCGCTTTGCGTGGGACGCGATGCCGCTCGCCGACTATGCCGGGCTCGACCGGCACATGCACATCAATGTCGGCGCGCCGCTACTGCTCGCTTCGGCACTCGCGGCGCAGGTCGGGCTGGGGGAGGGGGCGATCGTCAACCTGCTCGACCAGAAGCTCGCCAACCCCAACCCCGACTTTCTGACCTATACGCTCAGCAAGGCGGCACTGGCCGAAGCAACGACCCTGCTCGCGATGCAGCTTGCCCCGCGCGTCCGTGTCAACGCCGTCTCGCCGGGCCTTAGCCTGCCGAGCCTCGACCAGACGCCGGAAGAGTTCGTCAGCGTCGCCTCGGCCAATCTGCTCGAGCGCCCGGTCGACCTCAGCGATCTCGCCGCGACCGTCGCCTATCTGCTCACCACCCGCAGCATTACCGGCCAGAACGTCTTCGTCGATTGCGGCCAGCGCCTCGTGAAGCGCGACAGCGACGTGATGTTCACCGGAAGGGATCGCCCGCATGGCTGAATACACCATCCATCTCGACGGCCTCGTCGCCGAAATCGGCCTTGGCATCCACGACCATGAACGCGCCGCCCCCCAGCGGGTCGAACTCAACGTCGCGATGCGCTGCGTCTATGATGTGCCGCCGCACGACGCGATCGATGCGGTGGTCGATTACGACTATCTGCGCACCGGAATCCTCGCACTCGCGGCGAAGGGGCATATCGAGCTTCAGGAAACCCTGTGCGACGCCGTCGCCGCGCTCGCTTTGTCCGCCGACCCCCGCGTCGCCGAAGTCCGCGTCCGCTCGATGAAGCTCGACGTCTATCTCGACGCGCGCGTGGGGTGTGAGGTGGTGCGGGCGCGCGGGAACGCTGATGCGGCTCGATGAACGGCTGCCCGATCGTGGGCCGGGCGCGCCGGTGCGACCCGGCAATGATCTGGCGCAGCTTCTCACGCTGATTGGCGCGCTGGCGGCGATTGCCGCAATCTGGGCGGTGGTGATGCTCGTTCAGTCGGCCCTGCAGCCACCCCCGAACGATCCGCGCCTGGCGAACAATCCAGCGCAAAGCGTGGAGAGCCCGGCCACTTGGGTCACCCCCGACGACTATCCGCCAAGCGCCCGTCGACGCAATGAAGAGGGAGCGGTCGGCGTCACCTTCACCGTGGATGTCTGGGGCCGCGCAACCCGATGCACCGTGACGGTCTCCTCGAATTCGGACGCGCTCGATGAGGCGACCTGCGCGCTGATTGAGCGCCGCGCGCGCTATACGCCTGCCCGCGATGCGGCGGGACAGGCGGTGGAGAGCAGCAAAACGCTGCGCTTCCGCTGGATGCTGGAAGATTGATCGCTCGCCGTTTGGTTCGGCAGCCACGCCACTTTTGGGGTTGGAGTCATTCACCCCAGCCCCTATGTCCACTCGGTCCGCCGTTCAGCGGCGGGCAACAAGGGGCCGTTTAACGGGTTTTCGCGTGCAATTGCTGCTGTTCCTCTCTGCGCTCCTCGCGAGCCTCACCGGTGTTATCGCCGGCGACCGGGATATGCGCGGATTCCCGCAGCGCAGCGACACCGCCATTTCCCGCACCGCCGACACGACTGTCGAAGCGGTGTCGCGCGTCGCGGCTGCGGTTGCCAGCCGACCCCTTGCCACCCGTGAAGCGCCCGCTGCTGCGCTGTTCGCGATCCATGACGCCCCGGCCGGCAGCTCCGCCCGCCTGACCAGCGAACGCCGGCTCGAATAGCCGCGCGCGCCGCCGCCTGTCCCTGTCTGGGGCCTGCGGCTGGCATCCATTTCGCATTCGAATCGTTGGCGCTCGCGACGCGGGCGCACACCCTGCAATTTCACACGACTGGAAATCATCATGTTCGGCGGCTTGGCCAAGTCCCTGTTCGGTTCGTCCAACGACCGGTACGTCCGTTCGCTCAACCCCATTCTCGCCAAGATCGAGGGCTTCGAACCCACGCTCAAGGCGATGTCAGACGACGAACTGGCGGCGCAGACCGTCAAGTTCCGCGAACGGCTCGCCAATGGCGAAAAGCTCGACGCGATCCTCCCCGAAGCGTTCGCGACGGTGCGTGAGGCCGGCGTCCGCGTGCTCGGCATGCGCCATTTCGACGTGCAGATGATCGGCGGCATCGTGCTGCACCGCGGTGAGATCGCGGAAATGCGGACGGGTGAGGGCAAGACGCTGGTCGCGACGCTCGCCTGCTACCTCAACGCGCTGCCCGGCAACGGCGTGCACGTCATCACCGTCAACGACTATCTCGCCCGCCGCGACTCCGAATGGATGGGTCAGATCTACCGCTTCCTCGGCCTGTCCGTCGGCGTGATCGTCCCCAACCTTGCCGACCATCAGCGGCGCGAGGCCTATGCCTCGGACATCACCTACGGCACCAACAACGAATTCGGCTTCGACTATCTGCGCGACAACATGAAGTACGACCGCGCGTCGATGGTCCAGCGCCCGTTCGCGATGGCGATCGTCGATGAAGTCGACTCGGTCCTGATCGACGAGGCGCGCACCCCGCTGATCATCTCCGGCCCGACCGACGACAAGAGCGAGCTCTATGTCGGCGTCGATGCGATCGTGAAGCAGCTGACGCCCGAGCTGTACGAGAAGGACGAGAAGCAGAAGAGCATCGTCCTGACCGAGGAGGGCATCGAAGCCGCCGAGCGGATGCTCGAGGATGCCGGGCTGCTCAAGGGCAGCAACCTCTATGATTTCGAGAACACCCAGGTGGTCCACCACCTCAACCAGTCGCTGCGCGCGAACGTCATGTACAAGCGCGACATCGACTACATCGTCAAGGACGGCAAGGTCGTCATCATCGACGAATTCACCGGCCGCATGATGGACGGCCGTCGCTGGTCGGACGGCCTGCACCAGGCGGTCGAGGCCAAGGAAGGCGTGCAGATCGAGCCTGAGAACCAGACGCTCGCCAGCATCACCTTCCAGAATTATTTCCGCATGTACCCCAAGCTCTCGGGCATGACCGGCACCGCCGCGACCGAGGCGCCCGAATTCTTCGACATCTACAAGATGAACGTCGTCACCATCCCGACCAATGTTTCGGTCAAGCGGATCGATCAGGAGGACGAGTTCTACAAGACGATGCAGGACAAGTTCATCGCCATCGCCCGCACCATTCGCGAGCATGCGGTGAAGGGCCAGCCGGTCCTCGTCGGCACCGTGTCGATCGAAAAGTCCGAATTGCTCAGCGAATATCTCACCAAGGAAGGCGTCGACCATTCGGTCCTCAACGCCCGCTTCCATGAGCAGGAGGCGCATATCGTCGCCCAGGCCGGCCGGCTCGGCGCGGTGACGATCGCGACCAACATGGCGGGCCGCGGCACCGACATTCAGCTCGGCGGCAACCTCGAATTCCGCGTCAAGGCCGAATTGGGTGAGATGCCCGAGGGGCCGGAGCGCGACGCCGCAGTGGCGCAGATCAAGGCCGAGATCGCCGCCGAAAAGGCGAAGGTGCTCGAAGCCGGCGGCCTGTTCGTGCTCGGCACCGAACGCCACGAAAGCCGCCGCATCGACAACCAGCTGCGCGGCCGTTCGGGTCGTCAGGGCGACCCCGGCCTGTCGCGCTTCTACTTGAGCCTCGACGACGATCTGCTGCGCATCTTCGGCCCGGACACGCTGTTCGCCAAGATGATGCGCAACAACATCGCCGATGGTGAGGCGATCGGCAGCAAGTGGCTGACCAAGGCGATCGAGACCGCGCAGAAAAAGGTCGAGGCGCGCAACTACGACATCCGCAAGCAGGTCGTCGAATATGATGACGTGATGAACGATCAGCGCAAGGTGATCTACGAACAGCGCGCCGATATCATGGACGCCGACACCGTCGGCGACGTGGTGGAGGATATGCGCGCCGAAGCGGTCAACGACATTGTCGGCGCCGCCTGCCCGCCCGAAACCTATCCCGAGCAATGGGATATTGAGGGGCTGAAGACCCGCGCGCACGAGATGCTGGGCATCGAGGCACCGGTCGAGGAGTGGATCGCGACGCAGGACGGCATCGAGCCCGAGGATGTCGAAACCCGCATCCGCGATCTTGCCAGCGCGCGGATCACCGCCAAGTCGGACGAGCTTGACCCGGAAACCTGGACCTCGATCGAAAAGTCGATCCTGCTCCAGAATCTCGACCATCACTGGAAGGAGCATCTCGCGATGCTCGACGCGCTGCGTCAGGTCGTCCACCTGCGTGCCTATGCGCAAAAGACGCCGATCAACGAGTATAAGCAGGAAGCGTTCGCGATGTTCGAACGCATGCTGGTCGCGATCCGTGAGGATGTGACCCGCACGATCGCCTGGGCCGAATTCCAGTTCCAGGCCCCGCCCGAACTGCCCGAACTGCCCGATTTCCTGACGACGCATATCGACCCGCTGACCGGCCTCGACAACAGCGCTGACTGGGATGCGGGCAGCGCGGGCCTGATCTCGAACCAGCTCCCCCCGATGCAGATCCCACGTCCGGCGGGCGACGCGCTCGGCGACGACCCCGCCACCTGGGAAGGCCGCGTCAACCGCAACGCGCCCTGCCCGTGCGGCTCAGGTCGCAAGTACAAGCAATGCCACGGCGCAGTGGTGTGATCGTCACCCAGCGCTGACATGAAAAAGGGCCGCCCGGTCTGACCGGGCGGCCCTTTTTCTATGTCCCCCTCCCTGGAAGGGAGGGGTTAGGGGTGGGTGGCTCTCCGCCGGGCACTCGATCGAAGCCAGTGCCGATCGGTCGCCGCAAACTGCGGCCAACCCACCCCCAGCCCCTCCCTTCCAGGGAGGGGAGCTTCTATGCGATCACCTCACCGCGGACGCTGCGGCGCGATCGACGCGCCCAGATTCTCGATCACCTCGCGCGCATTGAACGCGCGGACATTGTCGGGCTTGCGGCCCTTGCCGATCACGATCTCCGCGCTCGCCTCATAGCGTTCGACGGTGCGGATATCGATGTCGCGGTCAAAGAACGGATCGCCGCCCCATGGGCTCCAACTGCGCCAGCCCCAGCGCGGGCCGTAATAGCGCCACGACGGACCCCAGCCGCCCCACGGGCCGCTGCTGAACGGGCTGGTCGTCGCATAGGTGCGCGACTTCTTCTCGGTGTCGCGGTCGGACAGGATGAAATGGTCGCCACCGCGCTCCACCGTCAGCTGCGCGGCGCGATAGAGCAGATAGCGCTCGACCGTCTCGCGCGACGTCATGCTGTTGCCGGCAAAGGTGACGCGGAAACGATCGCTCTCGATCTGTTCGTCCCAATATCCGGTGCGCGACATGCCCATGCCGGTCGCCGGCTGATAGGGCGTCGGGGTGGCGCAGGATGCGAGCACGCTCGCGCTGGCAAGCGCAAGCGCGGCCGCCGCAATCCGCGAACGGCGTGCGTGTCTGCTGGACATCATTTTCCTCCTAAGTGCTTCGTTCTGCGGCGAATCGTGCCGATGCTGCGATGACAACGAACAGCATAGGCCAAATGTCCCTGAGCTGAACGAAACGACAGAAACCCGCTCAGCGCAAGGGGCGCGGGCGGGTGGCCGGTTCCGGCAATGTCGGAAAAAGGCTGGCTCCCCGAGTTCGAACCGAACTGCATGACTAACCCCCTGAAAAAACATAGCTGATTTGGTGATGGGGCGGGCGAGTGCCCCCGATAGCGCCCCCGGTCTGGGTTCTTCAGCCGTCGTCGATCGCGCTGGCCCGGGTGAGTTTCCACGCGAGATAGTCGCTCTCGAACCACCCGATTCGGTTGCCGCTCAGCTTGCGCTTCGGCGGAAACTGGCGGGCCAGATGGAGGCGGTTGATCGTGCGCTTCGAGAGCCCGCTGTCAGCAACGACGTCCTTCATGCTGAGAAAGCGACCGTGCGGCGCATTGGCGGCGGGCGCGATGGGTTCCTGGTTCATGGCAAGGCTCGCTGGCTGGTGTTGAGCAGTGGGGAGTCGCGCGGGATGACGCCGGCGTCGAAGAGTGCGCGGCGATAGGCGGCACGCAGGGCGGACTCGAGCTGGATGCCCAGCGTCGGAAAGCGATGGACGAGGTCGCGCAGCGCGGCCTCTTCGGCTTCGCGAAGCGCATCCGGCGTGGATCCGATGAAGAGGTTGAGCCGCGTCACCGGCTGGCCTTCCATTGAAGCCACGCCGAGGCGTGTTCGGGGCAGAGATCCTTGTCCGGCGCCGGTGATGTCGCGCAGCTCGCGCAGATCGGCCGGTCGCAGGTGCCGCTGCGATTGCGGGGCATCTTCCAGTCGCAGAGCAAAGGGGCGAGCGCTCCGCACGCGCAGCGCGCCTGGCGCGGCCGGGGGCCGCAGACGATCGCGCGGCCTCCATCGGGCAGGGTCACGTTTTGGCAGGGCATCAGAAGGGCACCACGAGGATGTCGACCGCGCGAAAGGTGCCGGCACGATCGTCCGCGTCGAGCAGGCCGTGATCGCGCAGCTCCTTCAGCCCGGCGCCGACGGTGCTCGAGGTCGGGCTGACGCCCGAGCGCTCGCAGATCTCGGCGCGGGTCAGCCACTCGCCGGCATCGACCAGCGCCTGAAGCATGCGCCCGATCGCGGGCTGGAACGCGGCGACCCAGAACGCGACGAGCTGCTCGCGGGAATCGGGGACCTCAGCCAAGGCGAGCGCGTTCGCGCCATCTGTGCTGATCCGCCAGTTACCGTTGTGGATCTGTTCGACCACGCCGCTGCCCTGGAATTCGCGGAAGTGGTGCGCCCACTGGCTCGACTTAATGCCGACCTTCGCGATCGTGGCGGCGTGCTCGATCGGGATGGCGCGAGGGTAGAAGCGCGCGAGCGTCTCGATCAGGCGACGGCTCATCTGGGCCAGGCCGGAAAGGGCAGGCGCGCCCGCAGGTTGCCGCGTGGCACTATTGCCGCCTGCGGGTGCGCCCTCCACCTTCGGCGCGGATTGACGGCCCGGTGCCGGGGTGGATTTCGTTTTTTTGCCGGCGAAGATCGCGTCGATTGTAGCGCGTTCTTCAGCCATCTCTGACGACCCGAAGCGATCGAAATCAGCTGCTGACGCCCAAGCGGCCTCCCGTACGTCCTTCAACTTGTAGATCAGGAAGTCGCGCTGCAGCTTGTAGGTGTGAGCCCGTGCGCGGGCGGTGTCTCGCTCGCGGGCGATCTCCATGGCCCTCGCCTCCGTCAGCGCGTTTGTGGCCTTGAGGTCAGCGATCTCCGCGTCGCGCTCAATCAACATCGCCGCGACATCACCACCCTTGCGGTATGCCGCGACGGGGTCGGCCGGAATGGTGTCGTCGGGAAAGCCAGAATTCTGGCTTTCTGGCTTTGGCGCCAGCGCGGCGGCGATCGCGCTGGTGTCGAGAGCGGCAAGCGGGCGCGCCTCGAGCGGTGTCTCGCCCGGCTCGGGCGTGCGCGAGCTGTCGAAGGTCGCGAGCGGCGTGGTGGTGCCACGCTCGAGCACGCCTTCAGCCGGGGAATAGATCCAGCGCTCGCCTCGGCCGAGTCCGGCGAGGCTGGCCATCACTTCGCGGCGCGCCTCGGGCGTGCCGTGGCCCTTCAGGTAATCGTCGATCGCCTTGCGGTCGGTCGGGGCGATCAGCTGGTGGGCGACGATCGTCTGCGCCTGGCTGATCACCGCCTTGGCGATCTCGGCTGTGCGTTGCGTGATCCAGGTGGGCACGAACCCGGCGACGCGGCCGCGCTTGGCGATCCAGATCAGATCCTCGCGCAGCGCGAAGCCGATATCGTCGGCGGGGCGCTCGGCCGCGAACTCGTCAGCCTCGTCCATCACCAGGTGGAAGTTGCCGCGCGGCTTGCGACGCAGCTCGGCGACGAAGTCGCGCATGAAGCGCCGCCAGTTCTTGCTGGTCTCGATCGCCGACAGATCGACGATCGCGGACACCCGCTGCTCTACGATGATGCGCGCGATCGCGGCGCCCTGGTCGGCCGTGATCGCGATGTCGCCATGCGCGCCGCCGAAGATGTAGAGCTGCGCCCCGTTCGGATCGCCCGAAGGATCCGCGCGCATGCCCCACCAGACGCCGGTCGGATCGACGATCGCGACGTGGCGATTCTGGGCGAGCAGCTGATCGACTTCGTCTTTTGCGGTTACGGTCTTGCCCGAGCCGGTGGCGCCGACGATCAGTTTTGAGGTGTCGAGGAGGGCGGTCATCGGGGACCCTCCGGAATTGGAGAGAAACCGGTCGCGACTGCGAGCATGGCGGATAGCCAGCGGATGCGCTCTTTCGCGTCTGTCAGGTTCGCGATGTGAGGGGTGAGAAAGACCGCATTCGCCAGCGCCAAGTCAGGCACGCGCGCTCGGCTGGGCGCGATATTAGGATCATCGAGCGAACGCAGGGCCATGTCGCGTCCCTCGGCGGTGGCCCAATGGCCGGGGAGCGCTTCAGGCAGATACTCCCGCGCGGTGAAGGAGGGGAACGACGGGTAACCCTCTTCCGGGTTCTGCCGCACCCAGACCAGCGCGGCGTCGATCTCCTGCTGCCACTCTTCGCGTGTTGTCGCCATGCGCAGAGCATCGCCGTGCCACGCCAGCGCCCGACGTAGGATCTCTATTTGGCGAGCGGCGGCCGGATAAGCGTTTGTCTCGGTTGCGTAGCTGAGCAATGTGCGCAGCGCCGCTCTTTCAATTTGTACGTGCTTTGTGTCGCTCGAAATCGTGCTCAGGCACGACCGGCCATGCTCGACGGCCCGATCGACAACCGCCCGCTCGATACAGGGTGACGGCGTGAGGGCGAGAATGGCGTCGGCATCGAGATAGAAGTCGCGCTTGAACGACAGCGGAAGGTTTTCCCAGTGGTCCAGCGCGTAGCTGCCGGGCTGCGGCTCGGGCAGGCGGGAAGCTGCCCGCTCTTTGAAACGCTGAAAAAGCGCCCGCGCAATCGCCTCTCGCTGTTCAAGCGCGTGGGTCATTCCGGTGAACCGCCACTGACGGCCGGAATTGCGGGTGCAGCTTCGTACCGCTCGCCACAAAACGGGCAGAAGGTCGGAAGAACGATCGCGGGGCCACCGCGTTTGCGGGTCTCGATCTTCTCTGTTTGGATCGTCGGCCTGGTATACCAAGGGCTGCTGTCGCGCGGGATCCCGAGCGTCCCGACTATGCGCGTGTTATGCTCGAGCAGCGACTTGTTGAAATTGGCAACGCAGTCGCACGGCATCGGGAGGGGCTGAGAGGCGCTCATTCCGCCGCCTCACCAAGCTCGGCCGCGATCGACGCGGGTTCGCTCGTCTGGAACTGCAGGGCGGGGTGGACCCAGCAGACGCGCTTGAGTGCGCGGGTGACGGGGGCGATTGTCTCGGCCGCCTTCAGCCCGGGCAGCTTGCGCCTGGTCGCCTCATCGAGGTGGGGATCGGCGATCTCCTGACGCTTGGCCCGGGGCAGGAGGGCGATGAAGCCGTCGGTCGGCTCCCACAACTCGCGCAGCGCCGCGTCGTCGTCGAGGCTCATTTCCCAGATCAGGTGGTCGTGGATCGGGAGGCGATAGCCGTCGAGGTTGGCGGTCCTTGCCAGCGCCATGCCAGCGACGGCGGCGGCGGCGAACTCCTTCCATTCTGCGGTCTCGTCCCGGAACGCGGCGAACGCCGCGACCGGGTCACGTTCGGCGACCGCCGCGTGCGCGCGCAGCTGGGCGAGCTGGGCGGTCCAGGCCGCGTGGGCAGGGGTCTCCGCGACCGCGCGCCGCACCGCGTCGTGCATCGTGAAGGGCGGGGCGTCGTCTGAACGGGCAAGGCCGCGGGCGCCGATCGCGCGGTGGTCATGCCCCTCGCCCAGCTCGCGGCGCAGCAGACCCCAGATCAGGTAATCGTGGCCGATTTCGCAGCCATAGTCGCCGATCAGCGCGGCGCGCAGCATCTCGCGGCGCACCGCGCGCACGATCTGGACACCCTCCTGGGTGAAACCGTGCTCACCTTTTGCCGCGTGATCGGCCTGTTGCTGGTTGGCCGATCCCTGCCCGGCATCGACCGCCAGGGCGATGGGGGCGGCAACCGTCTCGCCGATCGGGCCGGCGGAGACGAGGCGCTCCGGCTGGGGCTCCTCCGCCGCCTTCTTCGCTTTGTGGCTGGCCCACCACCAGCGCGCCTCGATCTGTCCCGATTCCTCGATCAGCACGGTGGCGTAAATGTCGCCCTCGGGAAGCTCGATCGCGCGGCGCTCTTCGATGGCGGCGATCTCTTTGCGGCAATCGGCGACCTCGACAGCGGCGGCGGTTGCCGCGGGCTCCTCGGCGCGCTTGGCCTGATATTCCAGCTCGACCAGTTCGTCGATCAGGTAGGCGAGACGGGTCGCGTCGGCGCCGGTGGTGTGGAGGGCCGGTACCAGCTCGAGATCGCGATCGACGCCGCCATAGCGCGCCTGGGGATATTCGACGGCGAAGCGCAGGTCGGCGCGGTCGGTGCGGCGGCGCAGGCTTTCGCGAACGCCCTCCAGCTTTGCCTCGGCCAGCTCGCGCAGCAGGCCGGGCTGGACGACGTGGCCGCGATGCTCGGCCGCCTCGGCGAACAGGTCGAGTTCGAATACGCCGCCGGCGGCGCGAAACTCCTGCTCGCCGACAAAGCGCAGCAGCCGCTGGTCCTCGCGATCGCCGACCTTCATCAGCAAATGGATCTTCGCGACCGTCTTGTCCCAGGTGGGCAGGTGGCCGTACGCGTCCCATGCGGCGAGCTGAAGCTGATGATCGGCGGTCGCCGCGAAGGCGCGCGCCTGGTCCTGCGTGATCGTGCCGGCGACATAGGCGGCGAAGATCGGCTCGGCGAGATCGGCAAGGCGCAGGTGCTGGCGCACCCAGGTGATGCTCTGGCCGGTGACCTCGGCGATTTCTTCAGGGGTCGCGCCCCGCTTGGTGGCGCGCCGCAGCCCCTCCATCACCTCCCAGGGCAGCAGATCGACGTGGAGCAGACCGGCGGCGCTGGAGATCTCCAGCAGCTGTGCCTCGCTCTCGATCTCGCGCACGCTGGCGTCGATCGGCCAGTCGGTTGGCAGATCGCCGCGACCGATCAGGTTGCGAATGGCGCGGAAGCGGCGGCCCCCGTCGAACACGCCGTGTTTCTTCGACCCCTTCATGGGGTGGACGGCGAGGGGAAGGATCAGGCCGACGCGCAGGATCGACGCCTCAAGCCCGGCGAGGCTCTCGATCGCGCGGCGATCCTTGCGAACGTTGAACGGCGATACGTCTAGCTGTGCAGCAGTGAAGGTTCTAACGGTCATGGACGGTCTCCGGTGCGGGAGGTCGAGGCGCGCCGGCGGGGGCTACCGCTGGCGCGCCGATTTCGGGGGACAGGGGCGGAAAGGGCTGCGCGACCGGGATTTCCGGGCGCGCAGTGGTCAATGGATTGGGGTGGTAACCGCGCCGGTGCAGGGCGGTGGCCCGCCGCATGATCCATTGGGCATGCGCCACCGTCCGGCTGACCATTTCGAGCGAGCCGGACATGCCCATGCAGTAACGGAGGCCGATCTCCTTCGAGGGAGCGAGGCCATATCCGTTCCACCCCGCGTCGAGATGCGGCGCGGCGGCGGGCAGCCAGCGATCGAGAAAGTCGTCCGGCTCCTGCTCGGGCGGATTCCAATACAGCTCGTCGCGCCGCTGCCACTCTGCCACCATGGCGATCGTCTCGGGGCGGGCGTCGCCCATTACCCGCGCCCCGCAACGTGATCGACGGACGCGATTATGCGGATCGCGATCGGGTCGAGCGCCACTCCGCTATGACGAAACAGGTGCGCGCCGAGGCCGATACAGAAGGGCGTAATGGCTAGCTCGGTCCAGAGCTGCCCGTTGCGCAGGCGCGCCTCGTACTTCGTCCAGACCGGGGGGACCGGGTCGGTCCCGTCGCCGCGCAGCTTTGTCCAAGGCCCAGCGCGCATCACAGCACCTCGTAGCTGGCGATGTCGAAGGGGTGGCCGGTGCAGGCCCAGCTGGCACCGCCCTTGCCGTCGGCGGGCCAATCGTGCTCCTCACCATTGACCAGGGGCACGCGAACGCGCTTGCCGATCGCCTCCGGGGGCAGGAGGCCAGGATTCGGTTTCACCGGGTGTGACCCGTCGCGATCGATCCGATGCCGAGGGCGTCGGCCTTTGCGCGCTGGCGGAAAGTCTCGCCGCCGCAGCCGAATGGATCCGTCGTACTGCCGCCGAGCGTGCGCCAGAAAGGATCGATGTCCTCGAGCTGGAGCAGCAGCTGCGGCGGATTGACCCCCGCCCGATACGCGTCGCGATCGAGGGCGTGGGGCGTGCCCGGGTAGAGTACGGGTTCGGACATCAGCGATCTCCCAGTTGAGCGTCGATCGCCTGCAGGTCGGCGATCAGGCTGCGCAGGCCGGCGCGGGAAAGGATCGTGACCAGGCCGTCCGGTTCGCCGTTGCCGCCGAACTGAACGAGCGCGACGTCGCCGACCGGCTTCGCATGAGCCCAAGCCAGGTGCGTGCCGCGTGCGATCGGGGCGACGGCCTCGTGCCCGCTGGGGTGGGGGACGATGCACCTGTCCCCGGAGCTGAGCAGGACGATCGGCCGGGCCATCGGCGCGAAGTCGGCGCGCAGCGGGCAGGCGCGGTCGCGCGGCCAGATCGGCGTCTCGATCTCGCGCTCCTGCGCGGCGGGGGTGCGGAGAGCGCCCATCACTGCATCCCCAGCGCGGCGCGGTAGACCTCGAGCAGCGCGTCTTGCTCGTCGAGCTGGTGCTTCTCCATCTTCCGCAGCCGGATGACGGTGCGCATGATCTTCGCGTCGAACCCGGTCGCCTTGGCCTCGCCATAGACGTCCTTGATGTCCTCGCTGATCCCCTTCTTTTCTTCCTCGAGCCGCTCGATGCGCTCGATCAGCAGCCGCAGCTGCTCGGCGGAGATGCTATCGCTCATTGCAAAGCACCTCGCGCCTTGAGGACACGGTTGCGCAGATAGTCGCACGCTCGGTCGGTCAGCAGATCGTCCTGGTCTTCGTCGGTGTGGGGGTGCGGTATTGCCTTCGCGCAATAATCTAGGTGCGCTTTGAGCATCCCCGCCGCGAGATCGCGGGCATCGTAGCGATCATCATGGGCGAGCTGGTGCTCGGCAAGCGCAGCGGCGGCGTCGATGAACGCAGTGACCTTATCCGCGATTTCGCTGATCAGCGTAAGATCGAGACCATTAAACAGGGGATGGCTCATAGCACGGGCACTCCAGAGCCGGCGGAAAGGAGCAGGGCGATGACGGTGCCGAGGGCGAGGCCGATCAGGACGCGCGCCGCGACCCCGTTCCAGTCCAGCGCGCTATCGTCCTGATTGCAGCAGCTGCAGTCGATCGGATGGAGGTCCGTCGTTCGGCGTGGCTCGTCATGGGGGCGGGCGTGTCGCATCAGCGCTTGTCCTCCTGTTTGAGCTGCCAGAGCAGCGCGAGGATGATTAGGAAGGCGGCGATCGCGGCGGCGATCACTGCCTCGGCCGGTCGGCGCAAGGCGGCGAGCGCGACGGCGATTCCGACGACGATCGTCGCGGCGTGCGCCGCGCGGATGGCCCGGCGCGCCTTCATGCCGCGCGGGTTTCAGGCTGGAGGGCGGCGGCGGCGGCCTGCGACGGGGTGCAGGCGCTGCACAGATCGGGTTCGACCCAGTGGCAGCCGATCCATTGCCCGCCCTGGCCTCCGCAATTGCAGGCATCATGCTCGCTGCACGCGCAGCGGCGGCACAGCCGGGGCCACGCCCGGGTGGTGTCGCCGGCGGCGATGTCGATCAAGCGCACGAGCACTTCGGGGTCGAAGCGGAACGAACCCTGTTCCTCGGCAGCGCGCATCAGCGATCCGATGACGTCGTCGCCGATCGGCGCGATGTCGGCCTCGATCGAGCGCAGCAGATCGGCGCGCGAGGCGAGCGGAAGGCTCGGCTCGGTGCGGACCAGGGCGGCGACGTCGTCGATCGACAGGCGCTGCGCCTCACGCCGAATGCGGAGGTAGGTTCCGGGGCTGGGCAGGGTGCTGGTCATGGGGCGTTCCAGGCAAAGCGATATCGTTCCCGCCGGAGGGAGCGGCGGGTCCGTGTTTCGGTGAGGGCGGGGGCGATCAGCCGGTCAGGCCGGCGACCGCATCGTCATTCAGAGCGGGCGGCACCTCCGCGCCGCTTTCAAGCCGCTTGGGCTGATCGTCGTTGGCATGTGCCCGGCGCGCGCGCGGCGCGGCGAACGGCAGCTCGACCGAGGGGTCAGGGCTGGCGCTGGGCGAGATCTGATGCGTGATGCCGCTGCTCGCGCCAAAGGATGCACCGCAAGCGGGATTCCTGCACTGCAGTACCTTTTGCTTGAAAAGCGGCGTTACCGATCGGCTCGACCGGGTGGCGAGATGATGGCCGCAGTGCGGGCATTTTGCTCGCTCCTTATCGGCTCCGAAGTCGTTGGGCTGGCTTGTCATGCGCCTCCCTCCCCGGGGGCTACACGCGCACCGTCGCCGAAAGACCCCGCGCCCTTCTTCAAGGCGGCGAGCGTGTCCGTGTTGGCGCTGATCGCATCGACTTGCTCCCGGATCGCGGTCGCAAAGTCGGCGTCGGTCGCGCCGGGAAGGGCGCAGGCGATTGCCGCCTGCGCCGCTTCCGCTCCCTCCACGATCGAGATCTGGACGCGCCGCGCGATCTCCGCCTGAGTGGCGAAGACGTCGGCCCGATCGATCTCGAGCTGGAGGGCATAGGTCTGAAAGATCGGCGCGCCTTCGCCACCGTTCTGCTGGAACAAGATGTCGAGCGTGATGGCGTCACGCGCGCTGATTTCTTCGGGCGTGTCGGGATCACCGTAGTTGCGCACGGTGCGCTCGGCCTTGCCGATCGCGTCGCCCATGGCGAGCCAGCCACCCTCAACGAGACCGGCAATGCGGTCCAGCGCGGCGTTGATCGACAGGGGCGGGCGGACCTTGGTCATGGTGCGGTCGAGCCCCAAGCCACGATCGACAACCCCAAAGCGATGATCGCGAGACCAACGGCGAGGCCGAGCAGCCTCACTCCGCGAACGAACTGGGGGTGATAGACATCGGCGCAAGATGACGCTGGCATACGAGTGAGGGCGAACACACCCGCGAACCACAAGGAGATAGCCGCGACCGCCAGCACGATCGAAAGAAGGTCGGCCGCGCCGGTCACCGTGCGCATCCCACGCTGGTGGCGCCGGCGTTCGACGCGGGGCGCACGGCCATGCGCGCGGCGCCGGGACGGGCCGCGCGCCCGAAACGGGAAAGCCGCGCCGATGACACGAGGCCATCGGCGCGGAGGTTGACCGCGCGTGTTGCGAAGCGCGCAGGCCAGGGAAAGGAGGCTGCAAAAGCGGACGCCGACCGCAAGAGACGATCGGCGCCCGCCTTGTTACGCAGTACATGGCGAGCAAGGGGCACCGCGCGGCGACCGGGAAGCAACAGCGCGGCGTTCCGGTCCGCTCGCCGGGGACCGAAGGGGGGAAAGGTAGGTGAGCGCAGAGCAGCTGCAGTCGAGCCACTGGACGGCAAGCCGGTCATCGGCATGCCCCCTCGAGGCCGTCGCTTGCGAGATTTTTGCGCGGCAGCGGCGGATCCTTGATGCCCAACGCCACCGCGACTTCGTGCTGCGCGCCGGTCGTGCACGGGCGAGTTCCGCTCAACACCTTCTGCACGGTGTCGACCGCGAAGCCATTTTCCCGAGCCCAGTCCGCAAAGGTCTTGCCCTCGCTGTCGAGTCGGGCGCGGGCGGCACTCAACCGCGCGGGATCGGGGCGCTGCGCCCTAGGGCGACCGCGCTTTGTGATCCCGATCTTGGCAGAGGCCGATTCCATGCTATGCCCTAATTACCGTCTATTTCGGGCGTGATTGCACACGCACGTTGTCACGTCAAGGGATCTATGAGCACGGACGTTGTCAGTTTGTCCGATGTCGGCGCGCGCCTTCGCTCTGAGCGGGAGCGGTTGGGCGTGAATCAGGAGGCTTTCGGACTGATCGGCGGCGTGACCCGGAATTCCCAGGCCACCTACGAGGCGGGCCGGCGCCCGTGCGATGCCAGCTATCTGCTCTCGTTACTGCAGCAGGGCATCGATGTCGGCTTCATCATTACCGGCACGCGCGCCAGCGACCAGATCGCCGCCGATGAGGCAGAGCTTCTGGACTGCTTTCGCAGTCTGGTGCCTGGCGAACGCATGGCGCTGCTGACGATCGCGCGATCGATGCGCGGGCACCCTGCGCCGTCCAACCGGGTCCATGCGACCACGGGCAGCTATCACGGGGAGAGCGAGAGCTGAAAGTTCGACCGCTCCAAGATTTACTCCGAATAACCGACCCTTGCGGCACGTTCCTCCGAAACGGGGGGGGCGAATGGGGTCGGAGCGACGGCGCCGGTATGGGCGTTGAAATATCTGGAGCTGGAATTGCGCGAGTATTTCGACCGGCTAGACCGCGCCGAGCAGATCGCGCTGGTCCAAGTGGCGAGATCGATGGCGAGCAGTAAGTCTGCGCCCGAGCGGCGCAGATGGACACCGGTCAGCTTTATGCCGGCGACAATGGGGCAGGGCCGGAGATCAGGAGGGGGACGGGATGAAGCCGGACGAGCGTAAGTGCCCGCAATGTGCGGAGGCGATCAAGATCGACGCCAGGATCTGCAAGCACTGCGGTCACGTGATGAGTGATGGCGAGATTGCAGCCGGCAAAGCAGCCAAGCGCAGGGAACTGTGGCAGGGCGGAATCGGCTGCCTAGTGCTGGTAATCCTTGCGGGCCTTGCCGTAGCAATGTGCAGTGGCGGAGAATCGCCTCCACCCAAAACTCCCCAGGAGGTCGATCCGCTCATCAAGGCGGCGACGTACATGGGGCCGAACCTCAATATCGACATGGATCTTGGCGCGACGGGCGACTTGCCTGTCGAGCGCGCAGGCGAAGCGGTCGAAAAGCTGGGGAAGGCGCTCAAGTCGGGGATGCCCGGCCCGACGGCTGAAACCAAGTATGTGCAGGTGGTCGTTCGCGGCCCGACGCTCGGTCGTTTGGGGGAAGAGGACACAAGCAAATATTTTCAGATGCGCTTTTCTGTGAGCGACCTGAGGCGCGCGAACTATGACAATTTGACCTGGTTCGACATTCTCAATCTAGCAGATGAAATCTACATCGCTCGGGTGGCGGATCCAGCTGTCGCGCAGTTCTGCACAAGCTACGCCGACGGGGCTCGAAACTTCTGTCGGCAAGCCTTGTGACCGCGATCGGTGCCATCGCGATCACCGCCACCGCCCTCGCCTTTCAGCTCCCCTGTTTGACTGATGCTGAAATAGAGCAGGCGATCGGTGCGCAGATCAGGAGCGGCGTGGCGGTGGTGAGCACGGCGGGTCTTCGCAGTGCACCGCTCTGCTCCGCAAAGACGCTCGCGCAGCGGATCCAGGAGATGCGGCGCGAAGCGTTCCCCGAGCCGATCCGACGGTCTTTTGCCGAAGAGACGGAGGAGGCGGCGCCTCCCGCCCGGGCTGCCGCGCCTGTTGCGCTGGCGGTGCCCATACCGGTCGAAAGGCCAAAGGTTGTAGTGACTCAACCGACGACCCGCCCGCGGAGGGCGGCAGACCCGGCGCCGCGCGCCGGCGCGCGCCGCGCTCAGCGATCGAGCGGAGCGAGTTACTATGCGAATTGCAGCGCTGTGCGCGCCGCCGGTGCAGCGCCTATCCGCCGGGGCCAGTCGGGCTATAGTCGAAAACTTGACCGGGACGGCGATGGGGTCGCCTGCGAGTGAGCTACAGGAAAAGCCAAGCTATTTTCGTTGGAGATTGCCGTGAGTGATGACGAACCCGACCGGTTTTACTTTGAAGTCGACGAAATAGCGCTCGATCGACCTCTAACGGTCCGCGAGGCGCTCTTGCTCACGAACAGCCTATCGAACCTCAGCGCGACTATTGCGCATGCGCTCGTTGCCAATGCCGCAGAAAACAAGCCGCAGCTAACCGAAAAGCTCGACGAGGTGATCTCTCGACTCACCAACTACCAAAGGCTGATGGGAAGATTGGCCGTCGCAAGGGAGCCGCTCGATGGTTGACACGCGCAATCAGCCGATATGGGCAGAACTGAGCGAGTTACGGGCCAAGGTGCGCGAATATGAAGACGCCGGATTGAAAGGCGGCGGAGGAGGGGGCACATCAGGCGGGATGACGGATGATTGGAAGGCAAGCGTCGAGACCCAGCTCGCCAGGCTGCACGGCGATATCCGCGCCATGCTGCGTATTGGCGTAGCGTCGGTCGTCGCTTTGGCCGCGATGGTCGGCGGCCTATATTTCTACATCGACCAAAAGGACGATGCGCGGATGGCGACCCTACACGCTATGCAAGTCGAGCAGACCAAAATCTCCGCGAAGCTCGACGCGGTGCTTGAGCTACGCGAACAGTCCAAAGCTGAGCGAGCGCCTCGCCAAGCGGAGCGCTGAGTGAGCAACCCTCTCAACGGCATCGACGCCGATCGATGGTATCTCGTCTGGCTGGCGGTCAGCGTCGTGCTCCTCGTCGCGTCGATCGCCGCCGATAAGCCGCTCTATGCGGGCCTGTGTGCGGGGCTGACGGCGATCGGGATGGGAGAGACCATCAACCACCCTCTCCGCCAAGGGTTCGTCCCGGGTTACGAAGTGACCATCAGAACCAGAAGTCCCAAATTCCTGGGGTGGCTGCTCGATATCGTCGGTGTCGGCCTCCTGTGCTGGTTCACGTACAAGCTGGCGGTAGCCTAACCCCGCGTCTCCAGCTTCAGCTTCGTCCGGAAGCCTTTTTTGGTGAGCTCGTGGCTGACCTCACTGATTAGCCATTTGTGGGCATCTATCTCGTCTTTGAAGCCGCTGACGGTGCAGGGGCGATCGGGATAGAGGGCAGCGTTGCCGATCGCGAGGTTCAGTTCGAGCTCGGCCGCGCCGCGGGCGACGCGGCGCGCCTCGGCTGACGCGGCTTCCAGCGCCGCACTCTCGCTCGCATAGACGCGGCGCAGCCGCTTTTTCTTCCCCTGGCCGGATCCGGCGCTGACGGTCTTGCGGCCGCCGACGTCGCTGTCGTGCCACCGCGCCTCGGCGCCGCCATATTTCGAGCGTTCGAGCCGCCGATAATCGTGGCGATCGCCGGCGCCACGGCCGATGACGGTGTCGGGAATTGACTGCCCGCCGGGAGTCTGCCCCTTACCCTTGGCGTTGAAGATCAGCTTGCCTGCCTTCACCGTCGCGACCGCATCGTATCGGCGGCCGAGTTCGCGCACCAAGGCCATGTCGCTCTTTTCATGGCTGGCGAGCGCCGGGATCTGGACGCCGCGCAGATCGGGATCGATCGACAGCTGCAGCCCGTTTGCGCCGGCGAGCTCGCCCAGGACATCGCCGAGCGTCGTATCGGTCCAGCTGCGCTCGCGCCGCACGCGGTAGTCGCCGGTCAGATCGGCGGAGCGGGCGCGGACAGTGACCTGATCTGGCGGGCCGGAGTGGCTTGCCTCATCGACCTTGAAGCGACCCTTGTCGATCAACCCGGGCGCAACGCCGGTGCCCTGCTTCCACCCGAGTTGGACAGTGATGACGGCCCCTTCCTTCGGGATCGCGAGCTTTCCGTCGGTGTCATTGAGGACGAGGTCGAGCTGATCGGCCGAGCCGTCGCGCTTCTCCTCGAGGCGCAATGAAATCAGGCGGGCCGCGACGGTAGGCGTGATGTCCTTGCCGTCGACGGTCAGTCGGTAATCGGGGATCAGGGCACTACTCGTCGCCATTCGGCACCCGCCCGAACCCGATCAACTTGCCGCCGTCATATTGAGCGCAGATCGGCCCCCAACCAGCCCGAGGTCCATCTTCATAGCGACCCGCGAAGCCGTTCAGCAGCCCAAGGATGCCGCAGACTGCGACATCATCGACAATCCCGGCCTGTATTGTGGGATGGTCCACGACTCCCGAGTTACACGGAAGGCGCGTGTCGACCAGGGCGGCGGTGAATCCCGGGTCGAGCGCAAGAAGCTGGTTCAAGAATTCAATGATGTCATCGGTCGCAGGATGAAGTGTCACTAGTACCTCCCTAGCCCGTGCGCACGAGCTGGATCGCGAAATCGGTCATCCGCGCCTGACCGTTGTCCATCAGGTGACGGCGCGTCTTGTCGATCGCGGTGATGCGATAGGTGCCGAGCACTTCGCCCGCACCATCGACCAGTGGGTAATCCTCGCCCGCGTCGGCCATCTCGCTCAGCGTCTTCAGCGCGGAATCGCGGGCGCCGAGCTCAGGCACGAGCCGACCGGGGATCGAGACGTCCTCCGGACCGGGCCCGGTGAACTGATAGGCGGGGCGCGCACCGATACGCTCGGCCGCCGCGTGCTCCCAGTTGGCGCGCGAGGTCAGCTCGTCGGGGAGCATCGTCTCCCGCTCGAACACGAACAGGCCGAGGGCGAGCAGCTGCATCAGTCGTTGTCCCCATAGTCGGAGGCGGCCGCAGCGCGTGATTTGCGCTCGATGACGGCCGCGACCTTTTCTGCGAGCTCTTCGGTGTCCTCCCCCGGCTGCGCATGGATCGTGATGCTGATCGCCAGATGTTGGATGATCGCCGGTCGCCCGCCGCCGCCGCCCCCGGGTGGCGCAGCGGCCGCCGGCGTCATGCCAGCGGAGCCGATCGCGAGCGCCGCGGTAACCTGACCCGCGAGGCGGCGCATGCGCGCGATCGGCTCGTCTGCGCCGCGTTCGAGCCCCATGGTCAAGCCTTGGGTCATGTATCCGCCGAGGCCCATGAAGACCCGGCTCGGCGACTTGATCCCCAGCACGCCCTTGAACCAGCCGACCGCCTGCTTGCCGAGTCCGACGATCTTGTCGCGTAGAGCGGAGAGCTTCGATGAAATGCCGGTGATCAGGCCCATCATCAGCTGCGCGCCGATCTTGAGAAACTGCATGCGAAGATTGGTGAGGAAGCGCGCGCCCTCGACAAACCAGCCTTTGATCTTCTCCCAGTTGTTCCAGATCAGCACCCCGGCAGCGATCAGGGCGATCGCGATCGCGCCGACGATCCACGCGGGCAGGCCGACAAAGGCCGCGATCGCGCCAATGCCCCATAGGGCAGCCTGCGCAACCAGGCGTAGCGGCGACAGGATGAAGCTGAGTACGCCGCCCAGCTTCATCAGCCATCCGATGCCGGTGACGATCGGGCCGACGACGAGGCCGAGTCCGCCGGCGACCACGAGGAACGCGCCGATCGCGCCCACCAGCGTAAGCAACCCGCTGGCGAGCTTCGGGTTCGCATCCATCCACGCGCTGGCGCGATCGGCCCAGCGGCCGAACAGCTCCGCGCCCTTCTCGATCACCGGAAGCAAGCGCTCGCCGATGCCGATCTTGAGGGCGTTCACGCGGTTGTTGAACTTCGCGAGCCGGGCGGCACTGGTGGCCGATCGCGAGTCGAACTCGCGCATCATCGACCCAGCCCATCCGCCGCGGTCCCCTACCATCTCGAGGTTGGTCGCGAGCGTCGGGAGTTGGGTCAGCAGCGGCGCGATCGCCGAGATAGATTCGCTGCCAAACAGCTGATCGAGGATACTGGCGCGCTGATAGTCGGGCAGCGCCGCGATCTTCTGCATCACCGTCATGATCGTGCCGGTGGCGTCGCGCTGCATCGATTTAGCGACAGCCGTAGACTCGAGGCCCAGCAGTCCGAACGCCTTCTTCTGCGACTTCGTCGCTGCCTCGCCCTTTGTCAGCGCGAGCATCGTATTCTTGATGCCGGTGGCGGCAATCTCCTCCTGCACGCCCATCGAGGCGAGCGTCGCGCCCATCGCCGCAATCTCGCCGGCGGCGAGGCCCGCGACTTCCCCCAATGGGCCGACGCGGGTCACGATCGCCGAGATCTGATCCGGGGCGGCGGCGGTCTTGTCGCTGAGCCAGTTCACCTTGTCGGCGAGCTGCACCACCTCGCGCTGCCCGAGGCGGAAGGCGGTGCGCCACTTCGCCATCGTCTCGCCGGCCTTATCGGGGTCGATGTCGAATGCGACGCCCATCTGCGCGGCGTTGCGCGCGAAGGGCAGCAGCTCGTTGCCGGCAAGGCCGGCCTGACCGCCCGCGGCGACGATCTGGGCGAGCCCTTCCGCCGCGATGGGCAGCTCGCGCGACAGTTGAAGGATATCGCGGCCCATCGATTTGAACGCGCGCGGATCCTCCATCCCGTCAACGACCTTGCGCACGTCGGACATGGCAGATTCGAAGTCGATCGCCTCGCGCACGGCAAAGCCGAGCGGCACAGTGATAGCCGTGCCCGCGATCCCGGCTGCCATGCCCATGCCCTGGATCTTGCCGCCGACCGCCTGCACCTTCTCCGCGCGGGCCTGGACGCGACCGCGCTTCTCAAGCTCCTGGCGCTGCTGCTGGAGCCGCTTGTTGGTGTCGTGCAGCTCGTTGCCCAGACGCTCCTCGTGGCGCGCCAGCTCGGCGACGTCGACGCCGGCGCGATCGAGGTCACGGGACAGGCCCTGCAGCTCGATACCGTGCTTTTCGTGCTGGGCGATCAGCCGCGCTTCCTTGCGCTCGGCCGCCTCGATCCGACTGGTGAGGCGCTTGGTGCTGCCTTCTGCTTTCCCGTGTTCGGCACGCAGCCCGGCGAGCTTCGCGCGCTGCTCTTCGATCGCCGACGCGCTCGCGCGGAAACGATTCTCCATGTCGCGAAAGGCACCGACCTTCGCCTGCGCCTTCTGCAGGCGATCGATCTCCCTGCGCGTCTCGGCGATATCGGCGGCGGTCTTCTTTGCCGAACCGCCGATCGTCCGCATCTTGCCCGTCAGGCGATCGAGCGCAGCGAACTTGATGACCAGGGAGAGCGAGCGGTCGATTGCCATGTCACTTATCCTTGGGGCGACGCGCCACCATCAAATTGTGCCAGCGGACCAGATCGCCGATCGCCATCCGGTCCATCTGGTCGGGCATCCAGCCCCAGATTTCGGCGAGGTTCGCCATCACCTCATCGAGATCGTCTACGAGCCCGCTTTCCGCGCCTTCGTGAACAAAAAATCGACGACGATCTCGCACAGGTCGGTCAGATCCTGCACCTCGAGCTGGCCGCTGCTGATCTCCTGCTCGGTCAGCGCCGGCGTCGTGATGCGCGGGAGGAGCTTGGTCAGCGCCGTCACGTCGCCGTTGCTGACGGCGTTGAGCGTCAGGCCGCGACAATCTCCCGGGGTCGGCTTGCGCACGGTGACCTCGGTGATCTGGGTGTCGCCGCGCTGGATTGGTTCGTCCAGCGTGTGCTTCTTGAACTTGGGCGACTTGGGCGCACCCGGTGCTTCGGCTTCCATGACTGCTCCTTACTGGCCGAGGATCGCGCGCATCTCGGCGAGGCGATCGACGCCGCCGACGCGGTAGATGTTGTTGAGGATGTCGATCTCGATCTCGGTCGAGCCGTTGACGTCCCAGCGCAGATAGGCGGCGGTCTGCTTGAACTTGTGCTCGGTATCGTCGCCCGGCTTGGCGTTGCCCGGATCGAACTCGATCCATTTACCGCGGGTGATCACCTCGGCCGAGAGCCAGGTGCCCGCGCTCTCCTCCTGATAGGCACCCGCGAAGCGGCTGATCGCGCCGGCGACGCCGACCATGCCCATCTGGCGCATGATCGGGACCGCGATGCCGCCGACCGTCAGCTCGAGCTCGAGCTTTTCGAGGCCGAGCGAGATGTCGAGCTCACCGTTCATGCCGCCGCCGCGATAGCCTTCGGTCTTCTCCACGATCTTGGGCAACGTGATTTCAGGCACCTGGTGGATGAATGAGGTACCACCGGCGAAGTAGTTGAAGTTCTTGAGCTTGGAGGGGAGCATGGTCGTATCCTCGGGTCAGGCAGGCGGGGGCGGTCGTGGCGGTGCGCTGGGGATCAGCCCAGGTTGCGGCCGAAATCGGCGTAGTAGATGTCGGTGATCTGCTGGGTGCCGTTGAGCTCCTCCATCGGGGCGCAGGGCGTGAAGTCCCAGATGAGCGCGAGCTTGCCGGCGGCGAGATTGACGGCGGGGTTCAGGTCGCGGTCGTAACGTGCGCGGCCGCCGATCAACCGACCCTGCGCGATCTTCGCATCGAAGTCGGCGTTGATCGTCTCGATCATCGCCTTGATCAGACCCTCGGTCAGAGGCTGATCAACCGCCCAGAGCAGGCCATTGGCGATCGAGTCGCGCAGCACCTGACTGGTGCGCACGGCGCTTTCGAACGCGTACATCGGGTCGGGCGAGCGGGTGCGGTTGCCCCAGAAGCGATAGCCGTCCTTGCGGATGACGGTCGTGATCGGTCCGTCGTTGAGCAGCCCGGCGTCGGTCGAGGCGTCCTGAAGGTCGAAGAAGACCGGCGTGGCGAGGCCGGTGATGCCGTTGACGACGACGTTGGAGATCGTCTTGTGCCAGCCGACCGTCTCATCGATGCGCGCACGCATGCCGAGCACGCGGGCGATCAGATCGGCGGGGCCGTTCTCGGCGCTGGTACCTGGCCAGAACAGCATCTGTTCGCGCAACGCGAAGTCCTCGGCATAGACCAGCGCTTCGCTGACGCTGGTGGCGCCGGTGCAATAGCCATAGGCCATGCCGTTGAGTTTCTGGGCCGCGATGCCGAGCGCGCCGAACACCGGGGCAGTGTCGAGACCCGGGGCGCCCAGGATGCGCGGGCGGACGCCGGTCGCGCCTTCGGCCGCGAGCAGCGCCTGAATGCCGGTATAGGCGCCGCCGGCGATCGTGCCGATGACCGCATCATCCTGATCCTCGGGATCCACCGTTTCCGCGACGCGCACGACGATCAGGATCGGGCTGCACTGGTCGTAGATTGCGGCGAGGGCTGCCGGCAGGGTGCCGGTCTCACCGGCGACCGCGATCGCGGCGCGGATGTCGCCGATCAACACCGGCGTGTCGAGCGGGAACAGATCCTCGTCGGCGTCGGGGCCGGTGGCGACCAGGCCGACGACCGCAGTCGCGACCTCGACGATCGGGCGGGCGCCCTGGGCGGTTTCGGTGATGAAGATACCGTGGCGGACGGGCATGGCAGGATCCTTCAGGTTGCCGGCTGCAGGGGCAGGGTGAGCGGGACAGAGAGGCGGGCCAGCGCGTTGGGCGCGGGGGATTCGAGGTCGACGCCCTCAAGCTCGAGCTGCGCCTTGCCGTCGGCGGCGAAGGCGAGCGCGACGCGGGTCAGACGAAACAGCGGCTCCCACCGCGCGATCGCGGTCGCGGTTGCGGCGAACAGGCGAAGCCGGCCGAGCGCGTTCATCGGCTGATCGATCAGCTCGAACAGCATCGAGCCGAAATCGAGCCGGTTCACGCGGGTGCCGAGCGGCGTGTTGAGGATGATCGAGAGCCGCTGGCGCAGATGATCGCGGCCGGCGAGGCGTTTGCCAGTGTGGCGGTCCATGCCGATCATCGCGCTGGCCGATCGGACTTGCCGCAACTCTGGGGCTTGGATTCGCTGGTGCGATCGGGGCGGCGGGAGCGATCCATCAAGACACGTCCGGTCTTCGCGCCGCGGACATGCTGGTCGACACCGAGGAAGCGCGGGGTGGTCATTCCGGCACCGCAGTCTTGGCCGCGCCGGCCTGGACGCCGGCGTGCTTGTGGGTCTTGAGGCTGATCGCGCCAGCCTTGACGTCGCCATCGGCCTCAACATCGCCGGTGACGCTGAGCTTGCCGTCGATCGAGACGTCGCCCGTGATCGAGACGTTCGCCTCGATCGACACGCCATCGGCTGCGACGACGGTCACCGAACCGCCCTGGACATTGAGGGTGGAACCTTCCGCGAGGGTGATATCGAGGGTCGAGTTTTCAGGGTCGAAGGCGAGGATCGATCCATCCTCAAATTCCACCAGCTCGCGCGCCGAGGTTCCGGGCAGCGGGAAAGCCGACTGGGTCAGGCCGCCAATCGCGATCGCGCCCTCGATGTCACCTTCGGGACAGAGTAGAAGCAGTTGCTCGCCAACACTGGGCGGCGACCAGGTGCGCGTCGCGCCGGCGCGGCGCTCGAGCCAGCGGATCTTGCTTGTGCGGATCTCGCCGACCGCAACCACGATGCGCCCGGCGGCAAGATCGACTTCCTCGACCTTGCCGATGCGGAGCAGCTCGCCGATGCGGCCGTGCGGATCCTCGCCGTCGCCCATGCTCAGTCGCGGGTGAGCTCGAGCGTGACGCCGAATTCCTCGGCCGACGCCGGGGTATAGGTGTCGGTCGCCTCGATCAGGGCATAGAGCTTGCTGTTCGGCTTGGTGGTGTCGAAGATGATATCGCAGCTGGCGCGACCCTGCGAACCATCGCCGAGTGCCTGGCCGACGACCACGGCAACCGAGCCGATATAACCCTTTGCACGGCCATTGGTGATCGCAAAGGGGCCGTTGTCGCCATTGGTGACGCCGGGCGCCTGGTCGAACAGGTGCACCTTGAATTCGGCGTCGGTGAGCGTGACGCTCGACTTGTCGATCGACACCGCGGTGATGGTGCCAGCCCCGCCGGGAAAGCGTGCGCCGGGGGAAATTTCGAGCGGCACGACGCTGCCTGCGGTCGCATGGTTGGCGACCAAGTCACCGGCAGCATACTGTGTGGTGTTCGCGAGACGGGTGAAGGCGGCGCGGACGCGGCGGCGGAAATCGGACATCGGGACGTTCCCTCGGCTGAATGACCATCCCGGCTGTCCGGGAGCGCGCAGATGGTTGCGAGCGAGGGCGCGGCGCGTCATCCGCCCGCTGTTGTGCGGGGCGGAGACACAACAAGGGGTGAGATCAGCGGCTCGGGTCAGCACCTTCCTGTGCGAGCATGCCCCGGGGGGCGGCCGCGCGCGCGGCTTTGGAGAGCGCGGCGGGGTAGGGGGGTGGCGTTACCGGCCGAAGTGCGCGGGCAAGAGGCTCAAATGCCGCGCCGCCCAGGCTTGAAGAAAATGCTCTTCAGCAGTCCGCTTTCATCAACGAGGTTTTCTCCCGGCGACAGCGGGGAAAAGCGCGTCCCAAAGATTCGTTCATATTGATGAGGAACGTGGCGTCGAATTTGAGTGAGAGTTGGATTCGTGGGCCACTTTGGAGGGTAGCCCGCGCGATCGGCCTCTTCTGCAGATTTGCGACCGTAAAACGCCAGAAAATCTGCGAGTTGGATCGCTCGCGAGTCATCCTTACGGACAAATTTGAGTGAACCTAAATCCTTCGCTGCATCCTCGCTATTCCTCCTAAACCAGTCAAAGTAATTGGCGATGTTCCCATTGTTGCGGTGGCCATCTTCGACAATAAATGTGAGCGGAAGTGCGGCGGGGATAGGGCGGCGCTTTAAAATGATCCCGGTGATAATCGACCCAAAGCACAATCCGATGGGTGACATATTCTGAAGCCCTGGCGTCTGCTTCAGGAGGGCGCTTGCGTCGAGTTTGTTTGCCGACGCGTAGATCCCCAACATCCCATACCGGCCAGCGATCCAGAACAGGCCCTCGATGAACGCTGTGCGCTTCGCATCCGGCCAGCCCCTGTGCACCCCCTTCCGGTACTGAAAATCCTTCGTATGGAGCACCTCGATACCCCATGATTTCATGTATCTGTCCGCCTCCTCCTCGAAGGCGCGCCAACGCTCTGCAAGTGTCACGTAGCCGCCGAGGACAATTACGGGTCCCTTGTCATTGTCGCTGTCGTCAAGGTAGCAGATCAACCCCATGGGCTTGCTTCCTAGCGAACCCCGAACCGAGCTGCCATACCCTGCTACCAGAGGATCATGTCAGACCCCCGGAACGCGCTTCCTGATCCACTCATAGAGAGTGTCACACTGTTCGACCGTCAGGGCCGACTGTGCCACGCCAGCAGCTTTAAAGCGCACGGTGTCACCTGAGTATATCGACTGAGGGCTGGGGCCGGGCCCGAGAATGATGCTGCGATCAGACGGGGTGCGCGACCCGGTGCATGCCGCCTCGATGAGCTCTCCGATACGCGGGATGTAGAGTATGTTCTTGCCAGTCGAAGTGTTCACAATTCCGAACACAACCTCGTATTCAAGCGGACTAACCGGCCAGCCCGCGTCAGCAGATACGGCAACGCCCGCGCTCGCCGACCATTTCGAACTGAAGACCGGCTTACGGGGTGAGGAGCCGTTGGTATAAAGGCGGATGAAATTTGCATCGCCGTTCAGATCACTTCCCATAAACATGACTTGGGCGTTATTCCGCTGGACGACGCCAATCAGGGTCATGTCAGCGCTCTCCTGAATGCCTGTGTCGATGTAATTCCCATCGGTGAAGGTCGCCGCGACATCGACCGAAGGTGCGCCCACCACGGTTGCATCCTCGCCGCCGGTGACCACGTTTCTGACCGCATGCTCGAGCGAATCCGACAGGAACAGGAAGGAAGCCAACGGAACGGGAGGGTTCACCCGCTTGATATAGCGGATCGGATTGGTGGCGGTGACACCGACAGCCTTAAGGTTGAGGGTCATGGTCGGCTCCTAGAAGTTGAGGGTGTGGTAATAGACGGCCATCGCCTCATCCGGGGCGAGGACAAGAGCCGCGCCGGTCTGCTGAAGCCAGGCCAAGTGATCGAGGATCTGCTCAAACTCGGCCGTGGAGGGGCGAGGTGTCAGGTCAGGGTTCGTGTAATAGGCGGATGGGACACCGTGAATGTAATAGCCGCGGAGATATTTCGCGGCTGCTACCGCATCCATATCGCCGGTTACGGCGGCGACATTGTGCCCGCCATGGATACCTGGGTCGGCATTGAGCAGCGACTCGATGCCCTTGCGCGCAAGGCGGGTCGGATCGACGGTCTGATCCCAACCAAGCGCGTTGGTATAGGTAAACGCGTAGCCATAGTGTTTCCGAAGCGGGTCAAAATAGCTTGCGTGCAGCTCGCTGCTGGGGGTCACCCAGCCCGACACCTTGAAGCCGTAGCTCTCCAGCACTGCCTTGCTGTCCGCCATCTTCGACTCGATGACCGCGATATCTGTTGCCCCGCTGCTCATCGCCGTCGCGTCGGTCGAATGCGACAGGATCGAGTGGCCGCGCGCATAGGCGCGCTTGTACAGGGCAATAGTGTCGGAGCTCACGTTGGCCGTGTTTAAAGCAAAGCCAACCTTGAGACCTCGCTCGTCCAGCATGTCCAGGACGTCAGCATCAGTTGGATTCAGGTCATCGACAACCAGCATAATGACTGCCTGCCGTCGCGAAGTGAAGCGAACCTTGGATGCATTTACTATTCGCATTTGTGCATCGAGTTCGACGTCGCCGGGGATACTCGGCACTTCGGAGACTTCAAACAGCACGCCACCATTTTCATCGGTAACGACGAATGCGTAGCCTGGATCGTCGGCCTGCTCCAAAGCGAACCCAGCGACATTCAGCCTATCCATCGCGATCGCGCCGCTGATTGCGGTAAGCACTGCAGCCACACCATCTGCATCAACCGCGCTGAAGCCGCGCGTTTCGAAGATACCCGACGCCAGCAGCCTCGCCGCGACAGCGCCGGATGGATCAAGAAAGCGCGCTATTGCATGCGGATCGAAATCAGGTTCTGCCGAGGGGGTTTGCGATACCGCTGCAGTAAGCGGCGCCGTCGCTGCCTCGACCACGCGATCAAGTGGGACGCGCTTCGCCTCCCCGTCAGCGAGCACCAGGACGGTCTCAGCGCCGGTAGGTTCAGGAAGTTCGGGCAGTTCGGAGATCTTCGCCATCAGGAGTTTTCCGGCCAGAGGGGATGCGAGGAAGGATCGAAGGCGGCGAGGTTCGACGCCGGCATGCGAGCGACGATCGCCTCGATCGCGTTGGAGGCGGTGCGGATCGCGTTGATGCGGGCGCGTCGATCGAGCGCGCCGCCGATATCGGTCGCTGCCCCGGCGAACGCCTCGATCGCGATATCGGCGCTGTCGTTGGCCTGGCGCTCGAGGCTGGCGACATCGAGGATCCGGCGGCGAGCCTCGCCCTTGATCGAGTTGACCGCGCGATCGCGCAGCTGCTCCAGGCTAAGCCGCGTCGCCTTGATGACGGGTCGCCCTTTGGCATCGGCGACGATCTGCTTGCCGGCGCTGCGCGCCTCGATCAGCTCAGCATAGCGCGCGCGAGACATCCGCACCGCGTCGGCGGGCAGCTCGGGATGGATGGCGGGATCGTAGAAGCCGCCGGTGGCTGGGGAATAGAACATAAGCCCTCCCTCAATGTCCGATCATGATGAGGTCGAAGCCGTCGACACGGATGTCGCGGTCGAAGTGGAGCTGCAGCATCACCTGACAGCCGTATCGGTCGGCCGAGACGATCTGCGGCTGAAGGTTCCGGTAGATGCTGGGCGCTTCCAGCCAGGCCGTGGCCGAGCCGACCAACGCGGCGTTCGGGAACACGATCGGCCAGCTGATCGGAATCGCGATTTCGTAGAGAATGACCGCGCGGTACGCGATCCACTGGATGATCATGCCGTTCGGCAAGGTCGCATAGCCGTTTGGAGTGAGGCTCTTTGCCAACCCGCCCAGAGCGGCAGGCGTCACGGCCTTGTCCCCGGCCAAGCCTGCCAGGATCTCTGCGGTAGAAGATGGCAGCACGGTCAGGGTGCGGTCGGCCGTGAAGTCGCCTCCCCCGGTCACCAGCCCGCCGCCGGTAACGCTGCGCGCAGACGGCACCTTGCCGCCAAGCGCGGCCGCCATGGCTAAGGGGGTGACGGCCTTCGCATCGTCGGTGCCCGTGGCAACATCGACCGGTGACGCCTTCGGCACGGTGAGCGTGATGTTCCCTGCGAGGCTCCCGCCGCCGGTGACCAGCCCCCCGCCGGAGACCGTGCGCGTTGTCGGCACCGCGCCGACATCGGCGGCGGTGAGCACCACAGTGCCGACTTTGCCGTTGACGCTCGACACCGGTGCCGGGGTCGAGATCTCGAGCCAGTTGGCGAGGACGGTCGCTGGCGCGGCCTGAAGGACGTAGACTAGCCCGTTGTCGGTTCGGACAGCGAAGTCCCCGACTGTGGCGGCGAGCGCGAGCATCGCGGCTTCGCTTGCCGCAGGGAACACGTCGATCAGATCGATCGGCGGGCGCTGCGACACGAGCAGTTTGCCATCAGGGCCGAGCGTGGCGACACCGTTTGCAACACCGAGCTGGTCCGCCGCGACATAGCTGGCAAGCACCGCCGCCATCGTCGCGGGCGTGATGATCTTGTCCGCGACGGCTCCGGCCAGCGCCTCGGCAATCGTGGCGAGATAGGCGACGCCCTTCTCGCTCTCGGTTGCGGGCGGGTTGAGGAAGTTGGTGTCCCCGAACGCGATCAGATCGGCCTCACCGTCGAGGAACTTGAGGTCGAACGCGGTGAGGAAGTGCGAGGCGGGATATTTGCCGAGGAAGGGGTCGCCCTGGCTGAAGACGGCGAACAGCGTCCCGTCCGCAAGATAGAAGCCCAGCCCGCGCGCGACATATTCATCGTCGCTCGAATCGCGCACGATCAGGTGCACCGTATCGGGATCCGCAGCGGTGCCCGCGATCGCGTCGATCCGCTTGAACTCACCGGGCAGCGCGGTGAGCGTCGGCGCGGCCACGAACACCGACGCGGTTAGGCCGGCCTCGGCGATCACAACAGCCGCCGACCCGCCGCCCTCCGCATCGACCAGGGCGGCGCGACCGGCATCGGTAATTACGAGTTGAAGCGGTGTCGTCATACGGCACTCCCGTCGATGAATTCGCCGCTGTCATCCTCGAGCGGTTCGCCGTCCTCGGTCTGGATAAGGTCGGCCCATGGCGTTTCGCTCGCGTCGGTCGCGGCCATGTCGAGGCGGGCATAGGCGACCGGCTGCCCCGCCGAGATCGGCGCAGGGAGGCCGATCAGCTCGAGTTGCTGGACCAGCGCGAAATGAGCGCGGACCGGCTTGGCGCGGGTCACGTCGATGAGGATTTGGCGCGCGAACTCGGCTGACGCGCGCTTGCCGCCAGCGACGCCATCGGCATCGATCAGGGGCAGACGCACCTCGAAAGTGTGCCGGGGAAGGTTGGGCGAAACCTCGAACCACTCGACCAGCTGCAGCAGGTCGTCGAGCGCCTGCAGCGCTTCCTCGACCGCGAGGCGCGTGCCCTTGATGCGCTGCGCTGCGATTGCCCCGGCGACGGCTTCGCGCTTCTGATCGTCACCCCAATCGGCTTGCCAGCGATCGACCGAAAGCATCCATCCCAACCAGGGAAGCGCGTTGATGGCACAGGTGGCGGGGTTGACGAGCGTAGCCACGTCGACGGGAATGTCGCCGATCCGCGCGCCGGCATTGGCGAAGGTTCGCTCGAGCGGAGTGCTGGCCGGTGGCAGAAGATCAGTCATCGGCCAACGTCACATCGGTGCCGGTGCAATGGGCGATCTGGGTCCCGTCAGGCAAAATGTCGGTAGCGGGCTCGACCAGGGCAACGTTGAGCACGCCTTCGACGTGGAGGGCGGCGATGATCCCCGAGCGGGTGACGGGTCGCCCGATCTTGCGTGCATCGGCGAGATAAGCGGCCAGCCGTGCCTCGGCCGCCGCGAGCACGACCACCGCATCCGGACCATGGAACAAGGTCAACACGGCAAGGACGTTGAAGGTCAGCAGCGTGACCGACGCCACCCGGACATTGTCGGTCAGGGGCCGCACCTCGCGATCATTGACGATCGCCTCGACCGCTTCGATTTGGTCGGCGGAAGCGGTGCCGTCGCCCAGGCGGGAGAGAATGCTGACAAGGACGTCCCCGGGCCAGTCGGCGGCGCCTAGCGTAGTCGTCATTGCCGTTACGAGTTCGGGCGCTGCGTCATGCGCTGCGAGGACGCTGAGCACGATCGACAGGATGTCGTCGGGGGTCGGTGACGTGGCGAGCGCGTCAGCGATCGTCGCATCGGCCGACAGGGCGTGGAAGCGATAGGCGGTCGCGGGACCAGCGACGCTGAAGCTCTCGGGCGCGAGCTGGATGCGGCGGCGCAGATCCGCGTCGCTTTCGTATATCGCCGGGGTTGGTCCGTCCGCTTCCTGGAGTATCAGACGAGGGACATTGACCAGTGCCCCCAGCTGCTCGAGATCCGCGCCTGTGGCGTAGGCGAGCATCGTCTGCAAGGCGCGCTCATTGAATGCCTGGCGGATCACCAGCTCGCGCCAGGCGATCGTCTCGAGCAGCATAACGGCAGGATCGGCCTCGACGGTCGCGTCGAACTCAGGAAGGTTTTCGGGGCGCGTGACGTACTCGATCAGCTCCGCGCGAATCGATTCGAACGAAGGCACCGCGACAAAGCTCGGTGGCGGGAGACGCGACAGGTCGATCGCGGTCGAGGAGTTGGCGGGGTCGGACACGGGGCCATGTCGCCGCCCGCGCATAGCCCTTGCCACGGGGTGCTGTTGTGCCGGGCGGAGACACAACAGCAGGGGTGCGTTCTTTCCCGCCGTCACCAACCCGCTTTGTTGTGATGCTGGCCCACCGTCGTGGGCCAGCGTTCTCGGGAGCGTGGGAGCCGGAGCCTTTGGTACAAACCCGCTGGCGTCTTACTACCTAGCGATCTCCGCCGCCGCCATGCCAAGCAGCATGTCGATATCCGCTTGGCGAAAGCCGAGGAGAACGCGGGCCGCATAGGTGACCTCGGGAGCACCCGGCTCGCCGGAGACTCGGTCACGCAGGCCGAGCTGGTGGATGCGGGCGATTCTGCCGGCCGCACCAGCGAAGCCGACGGCCACTTCGTCGGTTCCGGCCTCATTGCGCAGCCATTGGACGAGACGCAGCTTGCGGAACATCGGGCCGCCCTGGGCTCGGCGCCGAATCGCGCCACGGCGGGCGCGACCACCCTCACGGGGCTTGCGCGGAGCAAACGGGGACCCATCGGGGTTCTTCTGTTCGGCAATGCGGCGGGCCTGAGCCTGGCGCAGCGCTCGCCCCATGCGCACGGCCAGACCAGCGCGGCGATCAGGCGAAACCGCAGCCATGATCGCGCCGAGCTCCGCCTCGAGCGCGGCGAAGTCGCCGGCGTCGCTCATTGCGCGGGCGGGTACGGCAGGATGACGCCAGCGGGGTCCATGAGCTCGAGCAGCACCGGATTGCCGTCATAGCCCGGGTCGATCGGCCCCGGCTCCGCGTGGTGGACGAAGTCGATACCGCCGTCGGGCTTGCGAACCACACCGACCGCCTCGGTCAGGCGCAGCGTCAGTTCGAGGTCGGCAGAGGTGCCGCCGAGGAACTCGGCGTCGAATGCGATGGCCTCGTTGGCGTTCGCGCGCGTCTGAAGCTGATCGGGTTGATGCGTCGCGAGCCAGTCGAGCAGGGGCAGAATGACCGCGTCCAGATGGCCGGTGAAGTCGAGCAGTATGATCCGAAGATCGTAACGATACTCGAAGCCTCGATCGACCGGAGAGCCGGGCGCGGTCGGGCGGGTGGCGATGCGCCCCTTTTCAGCGAAGACCACAAGCCGATCAGGGTCGCGCGCATAGTCGGGCAGCGCGGCGGTGAGGGCGGCACGGATCGAGTCGGGCTTGAGCATCAGCGCGCCGGCGGCGCAGGGCCGTTGTTCTCGATCGCGGCCTGCGCCCGCACCCATGCCTGCAGCGCCTCGAGCTGCATCGCCTGCTCGGTCGCGATCAGGCGGTCCTCGAGATCCATCAGCCCGATGGCGAGAGGAAGTCGGTCTTGCGCGGCGGCACCATCAGGTCCGCCGGCGGCTGTGCCGGCGGCGGGCATTCGCGGGTCTGCGGCGCTGCTGGGATCGGTTGGGGCCGCTCGCTGCAGCTGAAGGCGCAAAGCATCGGCACGAGCGCGGACGCCAGCAAGGCGCGTTTGATAGTCACGAGAGACCTCCTGGTTGATGCGGGACTGTTCGGCGATGACGCGCTTCGCATTCTCGGCGTCCGCGATCTTGGCCTGCGCGGCCGCCAAGCGGACGTTGGCGACCGTGATGCGGTGCGCGGTGCGTTCGTCGGCGAGCTCGACCCGCGCGCGCGCCGTTTCGAGTCGGGCACCGGCGAGCTGAAAGTTCAGGATTGTGACGGCCGCGAGCGCTATGAGCGCACCGGTTCCGCGCCAACCGAGAAACGCCCACACCGCTTTCGCCGCGCCAATCATGCCGTCACCAGTGCGTAGGGGATCGTCGCGCTCGACACGCCGAGCCGCTTCGCGAGCGCGTCGACCTGGGCGATGAACGCATCCCACTGATCGGGCGGCACGGTCTGGCATCCCTCCGACGACGTCGTTGAGTTGCCGCCGCGGTGGATGTTGATCCCGAAAAAGCCGGTGTCATCATAGGGCGGCGTGCCATCCCGCGTGACCGTCACCTTGCCGCCGGTCTGCACCAGGGCGCGGTACTGGCCCTTGTGCAGGCCGAAGCGGTGCGCACGCCACAGGCCCGGCTTCAGCACCGCCATGCCCTTGCCGGCACCGGTGCCCGAACCGAGGCGACCGCGCGAAGGGTCGGTATTGCCGTTCCAGGCGCTGAAATGAACGCCGGGCGCGACGATGAACAGGGCATCGTCATAGATGCCGCGATCATTCGCGCCGGGCTTCCCCATCGTGTCGCGGTAATAGCCGCGGACACCGACGATGAAGAGCCGATCGCGCGCAGTGAGGCCGAGCGCAGCGACCTTCGCCATCACTTCAGTCTCGGTCATCTTGGGGCGGCTCGCGGGCTTCATGGCTTGCTCCTCTTGGTGCGGCGGGGGCGTGCAGCCGCTCGGTCATAGGTTTGGGCGAGCGCGCAAACGCCGGCGTCGAGCCCGTCGATCGCCGCGGTCGACGGCGCATCGGACGCGACGCGGATGCACGCGGCTTTGAGGCACGCGGCCATCAGGCGATCGGCGGCGCGCGCCAGATCGGGCCCGGGCTCAGAGAGCGCGGTCATCGGGGATGCTTCCGGTGATCTTGAACGCCAGCACCGTCAGCGCGGCGGCGATTTTCTTGTCGGTTTCGAGCCGATCCTTGTCGAAGATCAGACGATCGGCGCGCTCCTGGCGCAGCGCGTCGCGATCCGCTTTGGTCTGGAGATAGAAATATAGCGCGAAGATGCCGATGGGGCCGCTTCCGATCAGTGCCTGGACGAGGCCTTGTTCCATGGAATCAGTCCCACAGCTGGACCAGTTCGACGCGCTGCGCCGCTGGCGAGGTTTCGGGAATGAGGACAGCGCGGCCCTCCGGAAGCACCGGGCCGAGACCGGCAAGGCCGCGATTTGCACCGAGCACCACCTCAACAGCGGCGGGGCCGCCGCCGATCGCGCGCCAGACCAGCTGGTCGAGGCGCTCACCCTGGCGGGCCGGGACGGTCATCGCGGCCATCAGATCAGCTCGACATCGATGCGCGTCCGCGCCGGCGGCGCGTCGACGTCGGGATCTTGCGACGGCACGATCGCGAGCAGGTCGCGCACGGCGTGAAGGCCATCGCGCCGATAATCCTCGGCGCTGGTCGCCTTCATCTCCGCACGCTCGTCGCCGGCGCCGGTGGCGCTGATATCACGATGGGTCTCGGCGAGCTGGGCGAGGGCGTAGTTATAGACCGCGCTGCGCCACAAATGAGAGCAGGCGCTTTCCCCGTCGAGCTGCAGACCCGGAACCTGGCTGACGTGCTCGACACCAGCGAGCACCCAGTTGGTGCGCCAGGCCGCCAGATCCTTGAGCGCGTCGGTCATCCCCTTGAGCGCCGCCTCGCGCAGGCGCGGGAATGTGATCTGAGTGCCGACGCGCATGACGTCCTGCAGATGGTGCAGATCCACCGGCGCGAACCAACCATCGGCATGGACCAGCTGCTCGCACGATTCCGCGCCGGCGCACGGGGCGCTGGCGGGCGGGATCGAGATGATGGCGGGGCCGGTCATTGGCGGTTCCAAAAATGCTAGCGGGGGGTGAGGAGACGATCGCGGCGGGAAGGCTGCGTAGGCGTGAGGCCGTCCGCCCGTCGTTCCGCCCCCCGAGCGCTCGCGGGGCGAGGGGGTGACAGGGCCGGTTGCCCGGCCCCGGAAGTCAGGCGGCGTAGCGCGGCGAGCGCGGATGGCCTGCGATCAGATGATCGTGGTGGCGATAGGGTGCCGCAAAGGTGAACGCGGACAATAAGCGCTCGAGCGGATGCACGATCGTCGCCTTCACGAAGGCAACGCTGCTCGCAAGCGCCGCAGTCAGGGCGAGGGATGCGAGGGCAATGATATGGGTCAGTCGCATTGTCAGTCTCCTGCTTCAAAAGGCTCGCGCGCGGCCACTTCCGGCGCGGGCGTCATGATGCGGCCCGACGTGAGCGTAATGTGCGCTCCTCGGGCGATGATCAGTTGAGGTTTGCGGAGTCCGGCGTCCTCGAACGCATCGACGATCGCGTCCGCGACAGCCTCGGCATCATGATCGGTGACTTTCTCGCTGAGCTCGACGATCAGCACCCGGCGCTGGCTGCGGCGTTCGAGCCAGGTGCCGAAGAGGATCGCACCGGCGAGGATGGCAAATAGGATGAGCAGGCTCATTGGACGTCACCCATCTTGACGAGATCTCGCTCCGCCTTCTCGAGATCCTTCTTCACCCCGACTTTTGGGTGACGGCGGAGGGCAGCTTTGAAGTGGGTGACGGCGCCATCAAGCGCAGCGCGAATGCCGCCGGCACGATCCGACGCCTCGGCATCGGCTTCGCCTTCAGGCGGCGTGGCGAGGCGGACCAACGTCAGCCCGATCGCCTTGTGCAGCTTGGCGCGAACCTCATCGATCATGTCGTGATCGGCGGTCGATTCCTCGACCAGCTGCAGGAAGTCGATGCTCGGCGTATCGCCGCGCCCGAGACGCGCGATCGCTGCCTCGGCCGCGATCTCGGCGATCACCGTCGGCGCGGTGCGACTGTAGCGTTCCGGCATCGCCAGATTGTTGCCGAGCACATAAGCGATCAGCGGGAGCGCGCGATCGTGGTCCTCGATGTCGAGTGCCCAGACCATCATGGTCAGCACGATATCGTCCTGCACCGCCGGCGCGCCGGCCTTATGCGCGTCGAGGATCCCGGCGACCCATTGGTCGAAGATTGCGATCAACTCGCGCTTGCGGGCGATCTTGGCTTCGCGGGCCTGGATCTGCTTGAGCTGGCGCAGGCAGTCGCCGAGCTCGGCGAGCTGGAGGCGCTCCTCCGACGTCGCGGCAGCCTGAGCCCCGCCCAGCGCGCGGGGCGCGCCGCCGGCCGCCACGCTGGCGTGGCGGCGCTGCATCATGCGCTGGGCGGGGCTGAGGCGCATCACGGCTCCTCGGGATCGAGGATGACGACGTTCTCGAGCAGGAACGCGACCTCATAGTCCTCGACGACATAGCCGTCGTTGGAGCTGTTATAGTCGGCCACGCGATCGGCATCCGGCTCTTCCTGGATGTGCCGGCGGCGCTTGCCGTCCTGATAGTAAAGGGCGAGGTTCTTCGGCGGCGTGACCAGGATGGCGTTCGCCGGGAAGTACGGCACGACCATCGCCTGCTTGCCGCCGAGGCGACGCGACGCGAGAATGACCTCGAGAGCGATCTCTTCGGTCGGTGCCTGCTCGACATTGACCTTGTTGAAGTACTTGTCGTGGAGCAGATCGGCGCCGGTGATCGCGACCAAATCGCTGCGCGTGCGATTGTAGCTCGGCAGCAGCGTGTGGGTCATGTCCATGACCAGCGCGTCCAGGTTGCGATAGTCGCCTCCCTGGCCAATCGTGATCTGGTTCGAGTCGGTCACCAGCTCGGCCACCACGCGGGTTTCGTTTTCGGTCCGCATCTTCTCGAGCCAACCGATGTTGACGTCCTGAAGGAGCGGGTTTGCGGTGCGGTCGGTGGTCGCGGCAGCGCTGGTACCGTTCCACCCGATCATGATGCGATCGAGCGCGCAGCGCTCCATCAGCACCGACTGCCACATGGTCTGGAAGTTGGGGAACTTCGCCCAGCTGTCGAGCTTGTCGTAGCGCAGCGCCACGTCATAGTTTGTCTGCTTGAGCGTGTAGCCCTCACCGGTCAGGCCGGTAGGATCGCGCGGCACGCGGCGACCGGCGCCGGTCGTGTCGGTGCGGCCCGCGACCGTGGAGGTCGCGTTCATGCCCAGCTTTTCGCCGGTCAGCTCGGGCACGCCCTGCATGCTGATCAGCTTGAGGAAGCCGCTCGATTCCTGCGTCTTCTGCTCGAGCGTCTGCTGGGTCGAGGGGGAGACGGTGAACTTCTTGTCGGCGGGCGCGCCATCGTTCAGCGAGCTGACGCGCTGGCAATAGGCGTCGAAGGCCTGGCGGGTTTCGGGACGCATCGGGCGGGATCCTCGTTAGTAAGCGGCGGGGCGGGCGGTGGCTTAGAAGTCGGCCTGGGCGTAGGTGCCCGTGCCGGAAGCGGGCGGGCGGCGGTGGCGGTCACCGTCGGTGGTCTCGATGTCCGAGCGCAGCTTGGTGACGTCGGCCTTCACCTCGCCCAGCTGCTTGGTGAAATCGGTCTGGAGCGCCGCCATGCCTGCGGTCAGCTTCTCGACGCCCTGGCCGAATGCCGCAAAGCGGGCGGCCATTTCGTTGTCGTTGGCGGGGTCCTTCGGCTCTTCCTTCTTCGGCTCCTCGGCGGGCTTGCCCTCGGTGAAGTGCTTGAAGAAGGCAGTGGCGGCGGCGAACAGACCCTGCGCATCGCTCGGCACCGCCGGCGCGGTTTCGTCCAGCTCGAAGCTAGTTTCGAGCCCAAGCGAGAAGACGTTGCCGTCCTGCTGGACGCGCGGGGCAAGGCTCATGCCCTGGCCCTTGTCGAGGGCGAAGCTCAGCACTTCGGTGCCGAGCGATGCCGGGCTGTCGGTGACGGCCAGGCCGACCAGATACGCCTTGTTCGAGTTGGCGAAGTTCGGTTGCACCTCGATCGAGGTGTAGAGCTTCTGCTTGTCGCGGTTCATCGCGACCAGATCGTCGGTCGGGTCGATCTGCGCTTCGAGCGCCAGCTTCTTAACCGGCTTGCCGCCGATGTTGAGATCGACCTCAGCGGTGCGAACCGCGACGACGTCGCCATAGGACTTGAACGGCGCCTTGTCGGTAATGCCGCGGATATGCTCCATGTTGACGCGCGCGCCATAGGTCTTAGGGTCGAAGGTCGCGACGATGTCCTTGATCCAGTTCGCCTCGATCTTGCGGCCGTCGACGGTGTCACCCTCAACGGCGACGCGGAAAAACTTGGTCTTGGCCATGACGGCGCGCGCTCCTGCAGCTGGTCAGCTTCGTGTCGCCGCAACAGGCGCGAGGAAGCGGCCATTTCGCAACGCGGGGCTGTTGTGCCGGGCGGAGACACAACAAGCGGCTAGGGCTGTCCGGGCATCGCCGCGTCTAGCGTCCGCGCATGCTGGATGGCCTCCGCCACGATCCCCGCGCCAAAGCGCGTCATCTGTTCTGGGCGCACTACACGCTGGAGCAGATCGCCGAGGTGCTGGACGTGCCGGCCGCGACCGTGCGCAGCTGGAAGCACCGCGACAAATGGGAATCGATCGCGCCGATCGGCCGCGCCGAGGAAGTGATGTCGGCCGAGCTGATCCGGCTCGTCCTCAAGGCGGATAAGACGGGCAAGGATGTCCGCGATATCGACCTGCTCGGCCGCCAGCTCGAGCGCTTCGCGCGGATCCGGCGATATGAGGCTCCCGGCGGCCATGAGGGCGACCTCAACGATCGCGTCGCCAATCGAAACGCCGGGCCGAAGAAGAAGCCGCGCAAGAACCAGATCACCGTCGAGCAGGCCGAGGCGCTGCGCGAGGCGTTCATCGCCGAATGCTTCCCCTATCAGCTGGCATGGTATGAAGCAGGCGGCGAGCGCACGCGCTTCATCCTGAAGAGCCGCCAGATCGGCGCGACCTGGTATTTCGCGCGCGAGGCGCTGATCGATGCGCTCGACACCGGGCGCAACCAGATCTTCCTGTCGGCGTCGCGGCGCCAGGCCAACATCTTCCGCAGCTACATCGTCGAGTTCGTGTTCCGCGTCACTGGCGTGAAGCTGACCGGCGAGCATTTGACGATCGATCGGGGCGACGACGCGGAAGGTAAGCCGCTCGAGATGCCGACGATGTTCTTCCTGGGCGCGAATTACCGCACCGCGCAGGGCGAGCACGGCAATTTCTATTATGACGAGTGCTTCTGGAGTCAGGACTTCGAGCGCACCGACGATGTCGCGTCGGGCATGGCGAGCCAGAAGCGCTATCGCGAAACCTATTTCTCGACCCCGTCGACGGTGCAGCATCAGGCGCACCGCAAGTGGAGCGGCGAGAAGTATAACGAGGGCAAGTCGAAGGCGGATCGGGTCAAGGTCGATGTCAGCGAAGCGAATGTCGCCGCCCTCCGCGCGGGCGAACTCGGCGCTGACGACATCTGGCGTCAGGTCGTGTCGATCGAAGACGCGGCGGCGGGTGGGTGCGACCTGTTCGACCTCGACAAGCTGCGCGCGAGCAAGTCGCCCGAGGTGTTCGACAACCTCTATATGTGTCGGTTCATCGACGACGCCCAATCGGCCTTCCCCTGGGCGACGATGCGGCGGTGCATGGTCGACAGCGAGGATGCGTGGCGCGATTTCGAGCCCTATGCGCTGCGCCCGCTCGGCGACAAGCCGTGCGTCATCGGGTACGATCCGCAACAGTCGCTGACCGGTGACGAAGGGTCGCTGGCCGTCCTGGCGATGCCCGAGATCGGGAAAAGTGCGAAAGCGAAATCCGGCAAGTTCCGTGTGCTTGAGCGCAAGCGCTTCCGTGGGCGCGACTATGATGAGCAGGCGGAGGCGATCCTCGACGTCTGCACCCGTTATAATGTCGTCGGCATCGCGATCGACAAGACCGGCCTGGGCGATGCCGTTTACAAGCTGGTCGCGAAGAAATTCGCGAACACCCGGGGGCTGGTCTATTCGGTCGAGCTCAAGACGCTCTTGGTGCTCAAGACCAAGAACGTCATCCGCGCCGGCCGCCTCGAGTTCGACGCCGGCATGATGGATATCGTCGAGGCGTTCGTCTCGATCCATGCCGAGCTGACCAAGAGCCAGCGGGCCGTAACCTTCACCAGTAGCCGCGCAGGGAATGTCGGCCATGGCGACGTGGCCTGGGCGATCATGAACGGCATCAGTTTCGAAGAGCTGGACGGCGGCGCGCCGGGCCAGGGCAATATCGTGGAGATCTGTTGAGATGAGCGAGCAGCTGCCGGCGATCGCCGAGACGGTAGAGACTGTGGAGGGCGAAGTGATCGCCAGCGGCGGGCGTGGAATGACCTTTGCGTTCGGCGAGGCGGAATCGGTTCGCGATCGGCGCATGCTGATGATGGAGTGCTGGCACAACGGACGCTGGTATGAGCCGCCGGTAAGCCGCGACGGGCTCGCCCGAGCGTTCGACGCCGCGCCGCACCATGCCAGCGCGATCAAGCTGAAGGTCAACCTGCTGGCGCGTCAGTTCATCCCGAGCCGCTGGCTCAACCGCGACGATTTCATGCGGTTCGCGCTCGATTTCCTCACGATGGGCGACGGCTATCTAGAGCGGCGCGACAACCTGGCGGGGCGGCCTATGGCGCTGAAGCACAGCCTGTCGCGCTATACGCGCCGCGGCGTGGTCGACGGCGAGTTCTTCTTCGTGCCGGGGTGGCGTCAGGAGCATGAATTCCGGCCAGGCACAGTCTTTCAGCTGAGCGAGCACCACCCGAGCCAGGAGATCTATGGCGTCCCATATTACATGGGCGGGCTGCAGAGCACGTTCCTCAACGAAAGCGCCACGATCTTCCGCCGGCGCTATTACGACAACGGCAGCCATGCGGGCTTCATCCTGTATCTGAACGGCACCGATTTTGGCAGCGCCGAGACCGAGGCGATCCGCAAGGCGATGAAGGACGCGAAGGGGCCGGGCAACTTCAAGAACATGTTCCTGCACGTCCCAGGCGGCAAGGAACATGGCGTGAAGGTCATCCCGATCGCCGAGGTCGCGGCGAAGGACGATTTCATGCCGATCAAGAATACGAGCCGCGACGATATGCTGGCCACCCATCGCACGCCGCCCCAGCTGCTCGGCGTCGTGCCGACAAACAGCGGCGGGTTCGGCGACGTCGGCAAGGCCAGCGACATCTATTTCTTCAACGAGATCGAACCGCTGCAGGGTCGGATGCTTGAGGTGAATGAGTTCGTCGGCCTCGAGGCGGTGGCGTTCCGGCCTTATGAGCGGGTGGGGGTCTCAGGCGGAACGGGATAGCCGACGCTCTTCCGTCCATCTATGGCGTCAGCAAAAGCAGACAGTGACGGATCCCTGAGGTCCAGATCCTCGTCCACTCGCCGGATGATGCGCGCGGCATGTTCCCAAGTTCGCTGAACTGCTAGTCGCGCCGCCATCCTGGCAACCGTGGTCACCCGATCTTCTGCGGGCATCGGCGTGCTGGCATAGTATTGCTCCGCCTCGCGAGCGATTTGATCGGCGAACAATAGATCCCGGTGAAACGACCCGTCGTAATCATTCTTGGTTGCTGCCGACATGTTCGCTGGCCTCATGTTGTGCCCGCCGGATACACAACAGGCCGCTGTTGCCGCGTCAATAGCGCCGGGGGGAAGCGGGGGTCGCCGCCCTGCAAGGCGGAAACCGACGAGCATGCACTCGCCATGACACAGCTGGCCGACTGAGCCACCCCGCACCCGCGCAACGGGCGGGGCCCATGGACACGTATGCAATGAACCCGTCAAGCACCCCTGTTTCCCCCGTCCGTCCCGCCGCCGGCTATATCGGCGGGAAGCGCAACCTCGCGCGAAAGATCGTTCCGATGATCGATGCGACCGAGCATGCGCTCTATGGCGAGCCCTTCGTCGGCATGGGCGGCATCTTCCTTCGGCGCCGGCGTCGGCCGAGTGTCGAGGCGATCAACGATGCGTCGGGTGACGTCGCCACGTTGTTTCGCGTGCTCCAGGAGCACTATCCCTATTTGATCGATATGCTGCGCTGGCGGGTCGCCAGCCGCGCGGAGTTCGACCGGCTGATCGGCATGGATCCGACGCGCCTTACCGACCTGCAGCGCGCGGCCCGGTTCCTTTATGTCCAGAAGCTCGGTTTCGGCGGCAAGGTCGCCGGGCGTCATTTCGGCATCTCGCCGGGTCAGTCGGCTCGGTTCGACGTATCGAAGCTGGAGCCGCTGCTCGCCGACATTCACGAGCGGCTGTGCGGCGTGTGGATCGAGCAGCTCGACTTCGCGACCTTCATCGGGCGCTATGACCGCGCCGACGCGCTGTTCTACCTCGACCCGCCATATTGGGGCAGCGAGGACGATTATGGGGCCGAGCTATTCGGGCGGCACGACTTCGATCGTCTCGCGGGCGCGCTGCGCGGAGTGCGCGGGAAGTTCCTCCTGTCGATCAACGATTGCCCAGGGGTACGCCAGTGCTTCGACGGATTTCAGATGGCCGAGGTCCAAACGACCTACACCGTCGGCGGAATGAAGTCAGGCGGAGTTCGCGCTGGTGAACTGCTGATCAGCAACTACGCCTTGCCGACCGGGGGATAAACTCGAACGAAGACGGCATGGTGCCGCGGAAACATGGCCCGGGCCTTGGCCGATATCAGGCAAAGGTACCGGGCCTGTCGAGAGACCAGCAGTACATCGTAGCTCGCCCATAAGCGTCGCGGGACCCGCGCCAGACGCGGGCTTTGGCCCGGCTCCACGGGCCGGGCGTATCCTTCGATCAACGCGACGCCGGCGGCGAACTCCGGATATCGCGCGATCATCTCCTCGAGACTGACGGGGCTGAGTTGCTCGGCCACGCGGCTTGCTGCGGCAGCGGTGCGATGGTGCGTCAGCTCGCAGCCGCCGACGCTCACGATGTGCGTGACCTCGCCCAGCATCACGCGCCGGCCGATATCGACAGCCCAGCGGTGGCGCAGCCAGTCGGCCTGAGAGATCGATTTCGAATCGCGGAACACTGAAGGGAACAAAGCACGAACGGGCGGCGGCGGCCAGACCCCCAGCGCCGCGCTTGCCCCCGCGCCTCGCCCGGAGGCTTTTGGTACCGGTTTTGTTGCGAGAGCCAAATCGCGCCGCTGGGCGGGCGGTGGGCCGTACAGGGGCCGCGTTGCAGTTTGTTGCGAGGAGCGGCGGCTTGCCCCTCGGGGCCACTCCTGACCGCCCTAGCGTCGCGCTAGACGCCAATCGGGCGGACGAGCCTTGACCCTTTCCCCCTTGGAAAGCCACGCGGCGGCGCATGCCGCCGCATCCCGGAGGCGCTGTCGGGCGATCCGGTTGGGTGCGTGGACGCAGGTTGTGGGGTTTCAGATCAAATGCGCGTCGCGAAGCGACCTGCCTTTACATGGATCAGAATGATCCCCCGATCTCATCGGTCCTGGAGGATTCGCGACTCTGGCTTTCGCGACGGTCGACTGCGGCGGCAAGCCCCGCGAGCGTGTCGCCCAGCAGCGCGCTGCCAGTCCAGGTTGCGGCGAGGCGCTCCTGAGCCGTCAGGCCGGCGAGCATCGCATCGAACTCGGCGCGCTCGCGCTTGCGGCGATCGGCGTCGCATTCCGGATGGTGGCCCTTGCCTAAGAGGCGATTGAGCCACGCCTTCATCCCGGCCGGGCACAGCAGCGCGTAGGCGTTGCTCACCTGCTTTGCCGGTGGCCCTCCCGGCTGCGGATCCTCGACCGGCTCACTGCGCCGCATCCACGAGAGGAATCCGTTGTCGCGCAGGCGCACCAGCGCCTTATGCACTGCGGAGTAGCTGTGGCCGACGGCGTCGGCGATGGTGCGCAGGGCGGGCTCGAGGCGGCCGGTCTGAAAATCGACGAGGCCATAGAGGTATTCCAGCACAGCCAGGCCGACGTCGCCCAGCGCGCCGTTGCGCGCGCCAGGCTCGATCTCGCGGCGCTCGGCGCGGGTCTTCCGCTCGAATCGCTTGGCCGCGCCCAGCAGCGCCGCCGTCCAGCGTTTGCCGCCACGGCGGGTGCCGCCATTGATCGGCTTCCAGATGCGATCCTCGATCTGCCCGACATAGTAACTGTTGCGCCAGACCGGAGCGCCCGATCGCGATGCGTCGCCGCGGATCTTCGCCGCGGTACCGGAGGCGAGCGCCTTGGCGAAAAGTCCGAACGCGGACGCGCCCGAGGGCGTGGTGGAGACGCGGGCCGTCATGCGCGGCCTCCCGCGATCAACGCCTGGCGGCGAGCTGCTCCGGCGTTTCCAGTCCTCTGATGAGCATGTCCGCCCATTGCTGCGCGAGCGCGCGCCGGCGTGGCATGTAGGCCGCACGGTTGTACGCCGCCTCGACCCCCTCGGGCATGTGCGCGAGCATCATGTCGATGATGGCGCGGTCGCGTTCGCGATCGTCGATCGCCGCCTGCTCGTTCATGATCGTGGAAAAGGTTGCGCGCCAGCCATGCGGCACGTGCTGTCCGCTGAAGCCCGCGTCCCGGTACAGCTTGCTCAGCGTCGAGTCGCTGATCGGCTTGTGGAGGCTGCGGATGCTGGGGAAGAGCAGCCGCGGCGCGTTCGACAGCGTCAGCGCCTGCTGCACGAGCTCGACCGCCTGACGCGACAGCGGGATGACGAACTCGAAGGTGACGTCGTTCTTGCGCTCGCGCGTCAGCTTCATCTTCTCGGCCGGGATGCGCCAGATCGGCGCCGTGCCGTCGAGATCCTCGAACTCGTCCCGCTCCGCCAACCGCACCACACCAGGGCGCGCGGCTGTCAGCGCCAAAAGTCGAGAGGCGAATCGCGACGCCCAGTAGCTGCGGTGTTGCGCCTCCGCCTTCGCCAGCACCTCGCGCGCGGGGACGATGCGCGTCATCGCCGGCCACAGCCGAGGGGTCGTAGGCTTGAGCGCCTTGCGGATGACGTGCGCAGGATCTTGCTGCGCCTTGCCCGTCGCGATCGCGTGGACGAACACGTCCGAAATGTGCGACCGAACCTTGTGCGCCATCTCCGTCGAGCCGCGCCGCTCGATCACGCGAACAACGTCCAGCACCTCGGCCGGCGTGATCTCGCTCACCGGATGCGCGCCGATCAGCGGGAAGACATCCGCCTTCAACCGATCGAGGATTTGTCGGGCATAGCGCGCGGCCAGGGTCGGCGCCTTCAGCTGGTGCCACTCCAGCGCCACCGATTCGAATGTGTTGGCCGACGATCGCGCCGCCGCTGCCTGATCGCGCTTTCGCTCGAACGCTGGATCCCGCCCCGTCCGGAGATGCTTGCGCGCGGCGTCGCGCAGCTCGCGGGCCTCGCTCAACGGCACATCGGGATAGGGGCCGAAGATCAGCCGCTTCTCCTTGCCATCGATGCGGTACTTGAAGCGCCACGAGCGGAAGCCGGTCGGCGTGACATAGAGATACAGCCCGAGTGCGTCGGCCAGCTTGTAGGGCTTGTCCTTCTTCGCCGCCTTGCGGCACTGCATGTCGGTCAGCAACCGGTGCCCCCAGATGCGGCGACCGGTGCCCCAAGAGTGCCCCCACCTTGGGGGCGTTTCCCTGACCCGCGATGTCCCGCCGTGGCCCGTCTGTGCGGGCTAGATCGGCTGAATTCAAGGGGTTTTGTCCCCCCTTGGCCTCGCGTGGCCCTAAGAATTGGCTCCCCGAGTTGGATTCGAACCAACGACCAAGTGATTAACAGTCACCTACTCTACCGCTGAGCTATCGGGGAACGACAGCGAGGCGCGCCTATACGAAGGGGTGCGGCGCATTGCAAGCGGGGAAAACGGGATTTTTTGGGAGGCTTCTCATTCCTCCCCTGAGCTTGCTCAGGGGAGGGGGACCGCCCGCGCAGCGGGTGGTGGAGGGGCGGCTGCGCAGACAGCCGTGAACCGCTCGGCAAAATTCCGCCGTCTAACGACGGCGGCCACTCTGTCAGCACTGCGTGCTGCCACCTCCCCTGCGGGCAGGGGAGGAATTGGGCACTCACGCGATAAACTGTTCCATCGTGATCCGCTCATCCAGCGCGTGTTCGGGATCGAACAGCAAGGTCAGGTCGCGGTTGCGGTCGATCGCGATGTCGACCTGCGCCACGTCGCGCACCTCGCGCTGGTCCGCCACCGCGCTGACCGGGCGCTTGCCGGGGTCGAGCACGCGCAGCGAGATTCGCGTCTTTTCGGGCAGGATCGCGCCGCGCCAGCGCCGCGGGCGAAACGGGCTGATCGGGGTCAGCGCGAGCAGCCGCGAGCCGAGCGGCAGAATCGGGCCATGCGCCGACAGATTATACGCGGTCGACCCCGCCGGCGTCGCCACCAGGATGCCGTCGCACACCAGTTCGGGCAGCACCACGCGATCGTTGACCCGCACCTCCAGCTTGGCGGTCTGGCGCGTCTCGCGCAGCAACGACACCTCGTTGATCGCCGGCAGGACGTGGCGCTCGCCGTCCATCGTCGTCGCGGTCATCACCAGCGGCGACACCTTGAACGGCCGCGCCCGCGCCAGCCGATCCTCCAGCCCCTCGGGCTGCCAGTCGTTCATCAGAAAGCCGATGGTGCCCAGGTTCATGCCGAACACCGGCACGATCCGACGCCGCTCCAGCATCGCGTGCAGCGTCTGCAGCATGAATCCATCGCCACCCAGCGCGACGACCATGTCGGCATCATCGACGTCCACCCAATCGCGCCCGGCGAGCAGTTCCGCCGCAGCGGTTTCCGCCGGCGTGGTGGGAGAGGCGGCCAGCGCCCGGCGTACGTCGCTCATCCGCCGGTCACGCTCATATGCCGCGAAACAGCCGGCGCAGCGCCCGGCGCGACGTCGAAACTGTGGCGCGCGGGCTTTGCCGCCAGCGCCGTATCGATCGCATCATCGACCGCCGCCAGCCCGCCGCTGCGGATCGCGGCCTTCAGATCGACCTGGTCGTCATGGCCCAGACAGGTGAACAACTTGCCCTCCGTGGTCAGCCGCACGCGGTTGCAGCTGTCGCAGAAATTGCCCGTGAGCGGGGAAATCAGGCCCAGCCGCGCGCCGGTCCCGCCAACGCGCCAGTAGCGTGCCGGACCGCCGCTGTCATGGGCATCGCGGGTCAGGTCGAATTGTGCAGACAAATCGTCGAACACCGCGGTCAGCGGCACGAAGCGATCGGCGCGATCCTCGTCGATCCGCCCCAGCGGCATCGTCTCGATCAGCGTCAGGTCGATGCCCTGCGCGCTGGTCCATTCCAGCATCGCCGGGATCTCGGCTTCGTTCAGCCCCTTCATCGCAACCATGTTGATCTTGACGTCCAGCCCGGCCGCCTGCGCCGCTGCGATGCCGTCGAGCACTTGGCGCACATCGCCATGCCGGGTGACATGCCGGAAAATCTCGGGATCGCGGCTGTCGAGGCTGACATTGATCCGCCGCACGCCTGCATCCGCCAGCGCAGCCGCATGGGTCGCCAGCCGCGTGCCATTGGTGGTCAGCGTCAACTCGTTCAGCCCGGCACCCACGCTGCGCCCCAGCCGCCGCACCAGATCCAGCGCGTCGCGCCGCACCAGCGGCTCGCCCCCGGTCAGCCGGATCTTGGTCACCCCGCGCGCGACGAACCGTTCGGCAATCAGCGCGATTTCCTCCAGCGCCAGCAATTCGCTGCGCGGCAAAAATGTCATCTCTTCGGCCATGCAATAGCGACAGCGCAGGTCGCACCGGTCGGTCACCGATACCCGCAGGTAGCGGATCGCACGGCCATGCTTGTCCATCAAAGGCCGATCCATCGCCATCCTCCATTCGCTAAGCTGTTCGTAGCGCGGGGACAAGGCTTTGGTTCCGCCCGGGCTTGGGTTAGGACTGCTGCCGATGACCGACGCCGCGCCCGTTCCCGCCACCCCGATGACCGGACGCGATCGCCCGCTGTTCCTGCTGTCCTTCCGCCAGCGTGACGAGCTTGCCGCCCATGCCGCGCGTGCCGGGTGGCGCGTCGTCGCGGCGCGGCGCGGGGAGGGGGCGGACCGCCGCTTCCTCGCCAGCGGCGCGGCGGTTGCAGTGGTCGATGCGCGCGGATCGGTCGATGAAGGGCTCGCCGCCGTCCGCTCGCTCGCCGCCGTCACCGGCGCCAGTGGCGGCGCGCTGCTCGCGCTGGTCTCGCGCGACGACACCGCCCGGCTCGGCGAGTTTTACGATGCCGGCGCCACCCATTTCCTCGCCAGTCCGATGCGCGAGATCGAGTTCGTCCAGGCGCTGCGCTTCGCCGCGCGCCACGCCCAGCGTGCCGGCAACGAAGCCGCCCGCGCTGCGACCGGCGAGCCGCTCGGCTGGCGCTACGACCCCGCGCTGCGCTCGCTTCAGGTGACGCCAGCACTCGCCTCGATGCTTGGCCTCACTTCGGCGCCCTCGCTGCGCACCGTGCTGCGCCATGTCGAGGCCGCCGATCGCGGCGCGATGCGCGGCGCGCTTCAGCGGCTGCGCGACGGCATTCAGGCGACCGCCTTTGCGCACGACCTGCCCGGCGCGGGCCGCGTGGTCGAACATCTTCAGCGCGACGCCCGCACCGGCCGCATCCACGCGCTGATCGAACGGCTGGGTGAGGTGGATGCGAGCGCCGTGGTCCGCGACGTGCTTACCGGCGTGCGCGACGATGCCGGGATGCGCCGCTGGATCACCCGCCGCCTCGACGATGCCCAGCCGATCGGCGTCATCCTCGTCGCGCTTGGCCGGTTCGACATGGTCAACACCGCCTATGGCCGCGACGCTGGCGACGCCGTGCTGCGCGCCGCCTCGACCCGTATCGCCGAAGCGGCGCGCGCCACGCTGGGTCGTCGCGCCGTGCTCGCGCGGATGGGCGGGGCCGAATTCCTCGTCGCGGTCGAGGATGCCGATCCCGCCACGCTCGCCGCCGCTGCCAAGGGGATCGAGGACGCGCTGACCCGCCCCTTCGTCATCGGCGACGCCATCGCCCCGGTCGGCGCGCGCGTCGCCACCGCGCACTCCCGCCCCGACGACGATGCCGCCGCGCTGATGCGCCGGGCGGGTGAGGCACTTGCCGGGGAAGAGAGCGACCGCACCCTCAGCGTGCCGATCGAAACGCTCGCGATCGACCTGCGCCGCGCGATGGACGCGGGGGAGATCGAGTTGCGCATGCAGCCCCAGGTCGCCGTCGCCACCGGCGCGATCGTCGGGGTCGAGGCGCTGGCCCGCTGGCGCCACCCCGACCATGGCGAGGTCGGCGCCGAAACCCTGTTCGCCGCCGCCGCCCGCGCCGAACTCGAACTCGCGCTTTCGGAGCATGTCCAGCGGCTTGCACTCGCGCAGGCCGCACGCTGGCCCGCCGCACTCCGCCATCTGCGCCTCTCGGTCAACGTCACCGCCGCCGATGTCGCGCGCTCGAGCTTTGCCGACCTGTTCCTCGACTGGGTCGACACCAGCGGCTTTCCGCGCGCGCGCCTGACTGTCGAAATCACCGAAGGCGGCCTGATCGACGACCTCGGCGAAGCCTCACGCCTGCTCAGCGAGCTGCGCGCGGCCGGCTGCCGTGTCGCAATCGACGATTTCGGCACCGGCTATTCCAGCCTCGCCTATCTCAAGGCGCTCCCGCTCGATTACCTCAAGGTCGACCGCAAGCTGACTCAGGACATCACCGGCAGCGCGCGCGACCGCATCGTCGTGCGCGGCGTCATCGACATGGCGCGCTCGCTCGGCCTCACCGTCATCGCCGAAGGGGTCGAAACCCCCGAACAGCTCGACCTGCTCGCCAAGGAGGGGTGCCAATATTATCAGGGTTTCCTCTGCGCCGAGCCGCTGACCCTACCCGAACTCATCGCATTGGTGGACCCTGTATGAACGATCCGCGCGACGCGACCGGCGTCTGGTATGGCCGCTATTTCGCGACCGGCTGGGACGTGCCCGAAAACAGCTTTATCGCGCATCTTGAGGAATTTGGCGGCGCGGTCGAGGGCACGATCACCGAACCTGACGACACCGGCCGCTCCGAAATCCGCCGCGCCTTCGTCTCCGGTTCCCGCAGCCTCGACACGCTCGTCTTTACCAAACAATATGACCCATCCGGTCCGCTCGCGCACAGCGTCGCGTACACGGGCTGGATCAGCGACGACGGGACCGAGGTTACCGGCGACTGGCGCTTCTCCGGCTATCACGGCAGCTTCGTGATGAACCGCGAGATTTTCAGCGCCGAGGAACTGGACGAAGAGGCGGCGGTGGACGAAGAACTGCTGATCGAATTGGGGGACCCGGCGCCGCCCGCTTGGCGCCTGTGACATGGGAGGGATTGAGATGATGAACCGCCGCGGCCTGTTCGCGACACTGGCGATGCTGCTGACTGCAGCCCTGCTTCCCACGCCAGCGACGGCAAAGAACTTCGCGTCCGACCGCATTGCCGTGACCGTGGAGGGGAAGGGCGCCGACGTCATCCTGATCCCCGGCCTGTCCTCGTCCCCCCGTGTCTGGGCGGAGATGACTGCCGCGCTCCCCGGCTATCGCTACCACAAGGTTCAGGTGCGCGGCTTTGGCGGGCTCGACAAGGGCGGGAACACCGAAGGCAATGTCGCGGCTCCGGTGGCCGAGGAAATCTCGCGCTACATCGCCGAACACAAGCTCGGCAAGGTCGCGGTGATCGGCCATTCGATGGGCGGCACGATGGCGATGATGCTCGCCGCGCGCCACCCGGATCAGGTCGGCAAGCTGATGGTCGTCGACATGCTCCCCTTCCTCGGCGCGATGTTCGGTGGCCCGCAGGCAACGCCGGAGACGCTCAAGCCGATCGCCGACCAGATCATGGCCGGCATGCGCAACAGCCCGCAGGACGCCTATGCCAAGCAGCTTGAAGGCACGATCGCATCGATGGTCGCGACCGAAACCATGCGCGCGCCCGCACTCGATGACGCGATGAAGTCCGACCGCGACGTATCCGCCCGCGCCTATGGCGAACTCGTCGTCACCAACCTGATGCCGGAACTGGGCAAGATCACCGCGCCGACCACGGTCCTCTACGTGACGCCCAAGGGCGCACCGGTCACCGACGCGCAGATGGACGGATTCTATCAGGCGTCCTTCGCCCCGATCAAAGGCGCCAAGCTGGTCCGCGTCCCCGCCTCCGCGCACTTCATCATGTGGGACAACGCGCCCTTCTTCCAGGCTCAGGTAAAGGCATTCCTCGCAGCATGATCCTCACCCTCGCACTCGCCGCCGCCACGCTCGCCGCACTCCCCGCCATGGTTCAGGACGACGCCCCCGACCGCTCGCAGGACGTCGCCTGGCACAACAACCAGATGCGCGCGCTGGCTGAGCGACACAGCGGCACCGGCTGGAACGTCACCGCCACCGGCCTGCGCTGGCGATTGATCGCCGGCAACGGCACCGGCAAACGCCCCGGCCCGACCGATCGCGTCGCGGTCCATTATGTCGGCAGCTTCACCGACGGCGTGGAGTTTGACAGCTCGGTCAAGCGCGGCGTCCCCGCCGTCTTCCCCCTGAACCGCGTCATCCCCGGCTGGACCGAAGGCGTTCAGCTGATGGGCGTCGGCGACAAGGTCGAATTCGCGATCCCCGCAGAGATCGCCTACGGCCCCAACGGCCGCGGCCCGATCCCCGGCGGCGCAACGCTGCTGTTCACGGTGGAACTGCTGGGGATCGAAGGGGCCGGGGAGTAGGGCCGGCCACCCGCTCGATAGGGATCACCTCAAGCCGTTTGTGCTGAGCTTGTCGAAGCACCATCCCCGCGCTCAGTGAGGACGGGAGACGGCCCTTCGACAAGCTCAGGGCAAACGGCGGTTGGACAATGCAAATTGCACGCGCTCTGGTGACGGCAGGCCGCAATCCACCCCACCGTCATCCTGAACTCGTTTCAGGATCCACGTCTCCACCAGCGGCTCAGTCGCCTTTTGAACGGTGGATGCTGAAACAAGTTCAGCATGACGGAAGGCGAGAGGGGCGGCCAGCGACCACCCAAATCTCGTCGCCCCGGGCTTGACCCGGGGCCGGGCTGCCTTGGTGTGCGTGCAGAGCAGAAGAAGAAAGAAGCCCCGCCCCGGGTCAAGCCCGGGGCGACGATGGGGGAGGGATCACCCCAAAGCCTCAAACGCCCCCGTCTCGAAATCCTCGCCCAGCATCGCAACGATCCGCTCCGCCACCTCTTCCGGCGGCTTGACGCTCTCGGGCGCCTCGCCCGGATAGGCCCGCGCGCGCATCTTGGTCCGCGTCGCGCCGGGGTTGAGCAGCGCCACGCGCACCTTGGTCAGGTTGCGCACCTCATCGGCATAGCTCAGCAGCAGCGTCTCGAACGCCGATTTGGTCGCGCCGTACAGGCCCCAATAGGCGCGCGGCTGGCGCGCGACGCTCGACGTCAGGCCGATCACGCGGCCAGCGTCGGACTTGCGCAGCAGGCCGTCGAACGCCCCGATCAGCGCCGCCTGCGCGCTGACGTTGAGCGCCAGCACCTTGGCCACTTCCTTGGGATCGAACGCCGCCACCGCCGACAACGTGCCCAGCGCAGCCGCATTCAAAACCAATATATCCAGCTTCCCCCACCGCTCCGCCACCGCAGCGGCCAGACGCGGGATCGAATCGCTCTCGATCAGATCCATCGGCGCGATCGTCGCCGATCCACCGGCTGCGAAGATCGCTTCCTCGACCTCTTCGAGGCCACCGGCGGTTCGCGCGGTCAGCACGACATGCGCGCCCTGTGCCGCCAGCGCGATCGCGGTCGCCGCGCCAATCCCACGGCTCGCGCCGGTGACGAGCGCGATGCGCCCTGCAAGTGCCTGTTCTGTCATCGGATCAACGCGTCTCGTCGAGCAGCGCGAGCTGGCTCACCGCCTGCTCGTCATGGTCGGTCAATTGGGTCGGATACTGGCCGGTGAAGCACGCATCGCAATAACGCGGCAGCACGTCGCCGCGCTCCGCCTCGCCCAGCGCGCGGTACAGGCCGTCGATCGACACGAACGCCAGGCTGTCGGCCTTGATGAACTTCGCCATCCCCGCAACGTCATGCTGCGCGGCGAGCAGCTTCGAGCGCTCGGGCGTGTCGACGCCATAGAAACAGCTATGCGTCGTCGGCGGGCTGGCGATGCGCATATGCACCTCGGCAGCGCCAGCCTCGCGCATCATCTCGACGATCTTCAGGCTGGTCGTCCCGCGCACGATCGAATCGTCGATCAGGATAATCCGCTTGCCCTTGATCAGCGCGCGATTGGCATTGTGTTTGAGCTTGACGCCCAGCCGCCGCACTTCCGCGCTCGGCTGGATGAACGTCCGCCCAACATAGTGCGATCGGATGATGCCCAGCTCGAACGGAATGCCCGACTGCTGCGCATAGCCGATCGCGGCGGGGACGCCCGAATCCGGCACGGGGATCACCAGATCGGCATCGACCGGCGATTCGATCGCGAGCTCGGCGCCGATGCCCTTGCGCACGGTATAGACCGAGCGGTCCTGCGCGATCGAATCCGGGCGGCTGAAGTACACCCACTCAAAGATGCACGGGCGCGGCGCGATCGCGGTGAACGGGCGGATCGAACGCATCGCGCCGTCCTGCACAATCACCAGCTCGCCCGGCTCGACGTCGCGGACATAGGTTGCACCGACCACGTCGAGCGCCACCGTTTCCGACGCAAAGATGAAGCTGTCGCCCAGCCGTCCCATCACCAGCGGCCGGATGCCCAGCGGATCGCGGCACGCGATCATCCCCGCCGGCGTCATGCAGATCAGCGAATAGGCGCCCTCGACCTGCTTCAACGCATCGATGAACCGGTCGAGCAGATCCTTGTAGCCGCTGGTTGCGACCAGATGGATGATCGTCTCGGTATCCGACGTCGACTGGAAGATCGAACCGCGCCGGATCAGCTCGCGGCGCAGATGCATCGCGTTCGAGATATTGCCGTTATGCGCGATCGCGAACCCGCCGCTCGCCAGCTCGGCATAAAGCGGCTGCACGTTGCGCAGCGCGGTCTCGCCGGTGGTCGAATAGCGGACATGCCCGCACGCCACGGTCCCGGCGAGCGCGCGGATCACCTCGTCGCGGTCGAAATTGCCCGCGACATGGCCCATCGCGCGGTGCGTGTGGAAGTTGGCGCCGTCCCAGCTGGTAATCCCGGCCGCCTCCTGTCCACGATGCTGCAACGCGTGCAGCCCCAGTGCAACGAGCGCAGCTGCGCCCTCGGCACCGGAAACACCGAAAACGCCGCACTCTTCGCGCAGCTTGTCGTCATCGAACGGATTTGTGGTCAGCATCGGCCCTTCGGGGGAGTCGTTGGTCGATCCGCGGGCCTATAAGCGGTCGATCCGGCTTTGTCGCCTGTTTGTCACATCAAATCCGCGATCAGTGTGTTTCTGTGTGGGGGGGAGAGGGCTTGAGGCAGGCAAATCCTCCCCGGAACGGGGAGGGGGACCATGCGCAGCATGGTGGAGGGGGCCCGAGGCAAGGGAGTCCGGTGCCTCGGGGCCCCTTCCACCACGCCCTGCGGGCGCGGTCCCCCTCCCCGTGCCGGGGAGGATTTAGTAAACCCAAATCCCCACTCTGTTCGTCCCAATCGATGACGAAGCGATGACATAATCGATTTCCTCACTCGCACTGACCGGTTTATCCCGTTTCCGCCGCGCGCCCCACTCCGATAGCCTCCCTCCAAGACCAATCACCCAAGGAGGGATTCCAACATGGACGCAAAGACCGGATCGATCGACGGCGGCGGCTGCCCCGTTCACGGCAATGGCGGAGTCCGCGCGCTGCTCGGCCGCACCAACAAGGATTGGTGGCCCGAAATGCTCGCCACCGAAATCCTCAACCCCAACGGCCCGTCCAACCCGATGGGCCCTGACTTCGATTATGCCGAGGCGTTCAAGAAGCTCGATTACGCCGCGCTCAAGGCCGACCTCGTCGCGCTGATGACCGACAGCCAGCCGTGGTGGCCGGCCGATTACGGGCATTATGGCCCGTTCTTCATCCGCATGGCCTGGCACGCCGCCGGCACCTATCGCACCGCCGACGGTCGCGGTGGCGCCAATAGCGGGCAGCAGCGTTTCGCCCCGCTCGACAGCTGGCCCGACAACGGCAACCTCGACAAGGCGCGCCGCCTGCTGTGGCCGATCAAGCAGAAGTACGGCCAGCAGATCAGCTGGGCCGATCTGTTCATCCTCACCGGCAATGTCGCGATCGAGAGCATGGGTGGCCCCGTGTTCGGCTTCGGCGGCGGCCGCGCCGACGTGTACGAGCCCGAGCGCGACATCTATTGGGGCAGCGAAGACAAGTGGGTGAATGAGGGCGTTCAGACCCGCATCGACCCCGACAAGAACATGGCCGAGCTGGAAGGCCCGCTCGCCGCGATCCAGATGGGCCTCATCTACGTCAATCCCGAAGGGCCGGGCGGCAACCCCGATCCGCTGCTGTCGGCGCGCGACATGAAGGCGACGTTCGAACGCATGGCGATGAACTCGGAGGAAACCGTCGCGCTCACCGCCGGCGGCCACACCTTCGGTAAGGCGCACGGCAATGGCGACGCCTCGCTGCTCGGCAATGCCCCGGCCGGCGGCGACATCTCCGCGCTCGGCTTTGGCTGGGTCAGCAGCCATGAAAGCGGCGGCATTGGCGAACACACCGTCACCAGCGGCATCGAAGGATCGTGGGTCAACACGCCCACCGAGTGGACCGAGAACTATTTCCGCCTGCTGCTCGATTACGACTATGAACTCGTCCACTCGCCCGCCGGCGCGCAGCAGTGGCAGCCGATCAACCAGCGCGAAGAGGACATGGCCCCCGCGGCATGGGACCCGAACGTCAAGGTTCCGACCATGATGACCACCGCCGACATGGCGCTCAAGATGGACCCCGAATTCCGCGCGATCAGTGAGAAGTTCCGCACCGACCATGAAGCGTTCAAGGACGCCTTCGCCCGCGCATGGTTCAAGCTGACCCATCGCGACATGGGGCCCAAGGTCCGCTACCTCGGCCCGGAAGTGCCGGCCGAAGACCTGATCTGGCAGGACCCGATCCCCGCCGGCACCATGCCGAGCGACGCCGACGTGGCATCGGTGAAGGCGGCGATCGCCACTAGCGGTCTGACGGTCAGCCAGCTGATCAAGACCGCCTGGGCCTCGGCCAGCACCTATCGCAAGTCCGACCATCGCGGCGGCGCCAACGGCGCGCGCGTCCGCCTCGCCCCGCAAAAGGACTGGGAGGTCAACGAGCCGGAGATGCTCGCCAAGGTGCTCGAGACGCTCGACGGCCTGCGCGGCAACCTGTCGATGGCCGACGCGATCGTGCTCGGCGGCGTGGTGGGTCTGGAAAAGGCGATCAAGGACGCCGGCCACAGCGTCTCCGTCCCCTTCACCGGCGGCCGCGGCGACGCGACCGACGACCAGACCGACGCCGACAGCTTCGCCGTGATGGAGCCGGAGGCCGACGCCTTCCGCAACTATCTCGGCAAGAAGAAGCTGGCGGTAAAGACCGAGGAAATGATGCTCGACCGCGCGTCGCTGCTCGGCCTCTCGGTCCCCGAACTGGTGGTGCTGGTCGGCGGCCTGCGCGTGCTCGGCGCCAACCACGGCGAGCGCGGCCATGGCCACTTCACCAAGCGCTCGGGCCAGCTGACCAACGACTTCTTCGTCAACCTGCTCGGCATGACCAATGTCTGGAAGGCCTCCGAAGGCTCGGACGATCAGGAGTTCATCGCGACCGACCGCAAGGGCGGCCACGAAACCTGGCGCGCGACCCGCGCCGACCTGATCTTCGGCTCCAACTCGGAACTCCGCGCCGTCGCCGAAGTCTATGCCGAAAACGGCCATGAGGAAAAGTTCGTCAAGGACTTCGTCGCGGCCTGGACCAAGGTCATGAACGCCGACCGCTTCGACCTGAAGGCGTAAGGCGACCGCACCGCCCCCGTCGTCGGGGGCGGGTGGCATCGATCGATGGGCGGCGGCGCGCTGACGGGCGTGCCGCCGCCCATCCTTGTTTGCACGGCGCGCTTGCAATGCGTGCTGGTGCCCCGCACGGGACCTCCCTATCGCAGGGGTAGAGAGGGGCTGAACCATGAAATTGCCAGCTGCGGCTTGGAAATCGGCCGGCCTTTGGCTGCTGCGCGGGCTGGCAGCCCTGCTCGCGGCAGGTACGCTGCTCAGCGCGACTGATTTCAATGAATGGTGGATCCGCATCTGGGATTTTCCACGCCTGCAGATCCTGATCGCGCTGGTCGCGACGGCGGCGGCGCTATGGATGGTCGACCGCAAGGCGCGACCATGGCTCCCCGTCTTCCTTGTCGCGCTGAGCATCTGGCAGGTCTATCGCATCTTCCCCTACACCGCGTTGGCGGACCCCGAAGTCATGCAGATCGCCTCGACCGAAGCGAAGACGCCGGGCTGTTTCACGGTGCTGTCGTTCAATGTCCTCCAGTCCAACCGCGCCTATGACCGCACCGCAAAGCTGATCCGCGACGTCGATCCCGATATCCTGCTGCTGATGGAAACCGATCGCGCATGGATGGATGCGATGGCCCCGATGCTGAAGCGCTATCCAAGTCAGTTGCATCGCCCGCTGCCGAACACCTATGGGATGATCTTCGCGACCCGGATGCCGATGCGCGACGGCAGCGTTCAGGACATTGCCGAACCCGACACCCCGTCGATGTTCGCGACGCTGCGCGCGGGCAAGCAGGATTTCCGCATGGTCGCCCTGCATCCGCGCCCTCCAACGGTGGGGCAAGATACCGAGGAGCGCGATGCCGAGATCGTCCTCGCCGCGAACTATGCGCGCAGCCTCGCCATGCCCGTGATCGCGATCGGCGACTTCAACGACGTCGCGTGGTCCGACACCACCCGCCTGTTTCAGGAGCTTGGCGGCTTCCTCGATCCGCGGATCGGCCGCGGCACCTATGCCACCTTTCCGGCCGACATGACCTGGCTGGGCTGGCCGCTCGACTATCTGTTCGTGACCAAGGAGTTCGTGGTCGCCGACATGCAGGTTGGCCCCGCGATCGGATCCGACCATCGCCCCGTCATCGCGCGCCTGTGCCTCAACCCGGCGGCCGGGCAAGCGGGCAACGCCACGCCCAGGACTGCGGGATCAGACGAGAAGCAGGACGCAGCCGAGGTGCTGGAGGAATACCGGGACGACACTGCAGAGGATCGCAACGAGCAAGGGGATTAGGCTCAGGCGATGGGGGTGTGCGATGCGATTGCGACGGGTCGTTCTTGGTGTCGCGGCGGTGGTGATCGAAACCGTCAGTCGCCTCGAACAGCTGAGCCAACCCTGCGTCGTTCCACGGTCTCGGTCCCGGTTCTCTTCTCCGTTACCCCGTCTTCGCGCCTGATCTCGGTTCGGGTCGTCTTCACCCGCTTGCGGGCCACCCCCGTCGCGTCCGTTTCCCACGTAACCGTGATCGAACCCGTCACCTGCTCGCCCGCGCGCTCGCGAAGCGCCGCCTCCAGACTGACCGGCTTCCCGCTGATCTCACCAACGACCACATCGGTCTCGGCGCGTTCATGGCGAACCTTGTCCGGATCGATGCGGACCGTGACGCTGAACCCAGCTTTGCCGGTCTGAACGATCCGACCGTCCGGCGCCGCGCGCGGATCTGAATAGGTGGCCCCCTCCGTCACGATCTGCGCAGCGGGGTCGAGTTCGGCTATGCGGGCAAGGATCGCTTGCGGGTCACATTCGATGCGAAACGCGGTCCAGGTGAAGATCCAGCGTCCACAAACCGACCGGTCCCATTTGGCCACCTTCAACCAGCCCTCAAGACGCGCTTCGAGTTGCGCGGTATTGAGCAACTGTCGCGACCCGTCGGCCGCCTTGAAGACAAGCGCAGGCAACAGCCATTCGCGCGCCCTGTCTTCCGGTGTCGCTTCGGACGGCAGGTCATATTCCAGCTCAACCCCGCCATCGCGCAAGCTCACGACCCGTTCGACCAGACCCGTCCGGCCGCTTGAACTGCCCTTTGATCCGTCGCTCGACGTCTCGGTCGTCTGGTAACTCTGCGTGAGTTCATAGACGTCCCCGGCTTGCATCGCCTGCGCCAATGCGGGCGTCGCTCCTGCGAACAGCATCGCTGTGCCAGCACCGAGGAAAGCCAGGCTCATTGTCAGGGTCGTGCCCGCGCAACCTGCGTCTGACAAGCCAGATCAGCGGCCCCCAACCGCCAACCCAACCCCGCCCCTCACCGCCGCCCGCCGCGCCACCACAAACGCCGCCGCCACCATCACTACGCCCAGATATCCGACCAGCAGCGAATCCAGCGCCATCACCGCCCACACAACCCCCGGCGCCTTGCCCACCGCGAAAAACGCCAGCGCATAATGCGCGACCATCAACGGCAGCATCGCCAGCAGCGACACGACCACGGCGTAGAGATACACCCCCCGCATCAGCCGGATCGATCGCACAAAGCCGATTGCCGGATTGCCCGCCGCCGCCGCCGTCTTCCACGCCGACAGCAACGGCTCGAACAACAGGCTGACGATCAGGCTCAAAATCAGCACCCACGCCGCGACATTGCCCGAAATCCCCGCCGCATCGGCGACCAGCGGCACATCCTGCACCAGGATCAGCCAGAACAGGCTCCACGCCATGACGGGCAGGAACAGCCGCACCGCCACAGGATCGATCCGCCGCGCCGCCACCGGATCATCGCCGAACACCAGGAATCGCGCCGCCCAATATCCGGTCAGGAACAGCGCGATCACCTTCACATGCCCGATAATCAGCCGCAGCACATCGCCCTCCGCCGCCTTCAGGCCAGCGATATCGACATACATGCCCGCGCGGATCTCTACCGCATGCTGCACCATCTCGATCGCCACCGGCACCAGGAACAACAGCGGGCACAGCAGGGCATAGCGGCCCGAGCGCACGAACACTTCAATCAGGTCGCGTCCCATCGTCATTCCCCTTCGTCATAGGTCAGGATGTCGCCCGGCTGGCACTCCAGCGCGCGACAGATCGCCTCGAGCGTCGAAAATCGGATCGCCTTGGCCTTGCCGGTCTTCAGGATCGACAGGTTGGCCAGCGTGATGTCGACCCGCTCGGCCAGTTCGGTCAGGGTCATGCGCCGCGCATGCAGCACATCGTCCAGCGTCACGCGGACCGCCATCAGACCGTCCCCTCGATCTCGTCCTGCATCGCCGCACCCTGCTGGAACACCCGCGCCAGCACGAACAGCAACAGCACCGCGAGCCAGCCGGTGAAGGAAAACTGCCACGCCATGAACTCGCCCGTCGCCTCGCTCAGCTGCGTCGCGAACCAGCCATAGCCAAGGTCAACGATCTGCAACGCCAGCATCGCCCACGCGACCTGCCGCAGCCGCTCGGCATTGACCGGCGCGAACGGGTTACCGATGCGCACCGTGTCGATCATCGCGATGATCCGGGTAAACATGACATGCACCGGCACCGCCGCGACGCACCCGATCGCCATCACGCCGACCAGCGCAAGGCGAACTGCGTCTGCATCGCTGCCGAAACCCTTTGCCAGCTTGCCCGCCATGAACTCCGGCATCGCCAGCAGCACGCCCCCGAACACCACGAACCCCGCCACCGCGATCCAGTTGAGAACCAGCAGCACCATCAGGATGCGCCGCGTGAGAATGAGCATGTCGAGTCTCCGTGAATTATCGCTATTCGATAATCCACACATCGAATAACGGCAAGTGAAGTTATCGTTTTCCGATAAATCTTGAGGCAATCACGCCGCCGGGGTGGCGAAAGCGCCCGGCAAAACCCCTCGTCGTCCCGGCCTTGAGCCGGGACAGGGCTTTTTCGCCTGAGGCCGCCAACGACCATTTTGAACTGGCCGGATCACGGGTTATGCAGAAACGGCAGGGGCGTGTGAGATGCGATTGCGACTGGTTGTTATTGGTATCGCGGCTGTGGTGTTCGGCATCGCCGCCCTCTGCGCTTTCTCATTCGCCCAAACGCCCCGACGCGATCCCATCGCGCCAGCCACCGACCGGATCATCGTCGAGAAAAGCGCGCATCGCATGACGCTGCTGAAGGACGGGCGCGTCGTCCGAACCTATCGCATCGCCCTCGGCCGCGGCGGCCTTGGCCCCAAAACATGGTCGGGCGACAATCGCGTGCCGGAAGGCATCTACCGGATCAGCGGCCGCAACCCCGACAGCGCCTATCATCTGTCACTGCGGATCAGCTACCCGACGCGATCGCAGGCACAGGCCGCCCGCGCGCGCGGTATCGATCCGGGCGGGGACATCATGATCCACGGGCTGCGCAACGGCCTTGGCTGGATCGGCACGCAGCATCGTCGTGTCGACTGGACCCAGGGATGCATCGCGGTAACCAATGCCGAGATCGAGGAAATCTGGCGCACCGTGCCGGATAACATCGTCATCGAAATCCGGGCGTAAGCTGCCCCCACTGCGGTTGACTGAGCAGACTATCGCCCGCAGCATCCGCGCCATGAACACGGGAAAGACCTATCAATGGACGGGGCTCGGGCGCTGGCTCGTACTCGCGGCCGCTGCCGGGATGATCCTTTTCTCCATTCCCCTGATCGTCTCGAACGTAGCGGCGGGTGGATGGAACGTCTTTCTTGGTCTGCTGCTGTTCGGCGTGACCGTGTCGGGTAATCGCCATGCGCCGAAGCTCGCCTATGTGCTGGCGATCCTGTTCGCCATCCGCGCCGTCCTTGCGGTCCTGCTGGAAGCGGACTTCATCGGAGCTGCGATTGAGGGCGTATTCTGTGCCGTCATCGCCGTTGCAGCGAGCCAGTTGGATCATCAGAAGGCGGCTGCTGACCGGGGCTGATGCCGGTCGCGCCCGGTCGCCGGGCCAAAGCCCCGCCTCACCCCGGGTGCCCGTGCCGGGTTCCACTCCAGCCACCCTCACCGCTGAAACCCAATCTCCCGCACCCGCACCCGCCGCGTCGCCACCGTCCGACCCGCAACAAACGCCCGCAGCACCGGCTGGAGCACTGGATCGCCGAACAGGTCGAACTGGTGCGCGGCATTCTCCACCACGACGGCGTGCGCATGCGATAGCCCGCGCGCGATCTCCCGCGCATTCTCCACCGGCGTGCGCGCGTCGAGGTCGCCGACCAGGATCAGCGTCGGCACCGCACTCCGTACCGGCTTGCGATAGGCCGCGCCCAGATCGACGGCCGGCCAGGCATCGCGCAGCCCCATCAGCGGAAAGTTGATCGCATTGCCGAGCAGCGCGGTGCGCGCCTGCCGCTCGATCCGCCGCAGCCGCGCCGGGCTGGCATGCGAGGCGAGGTCCATCATGTACTTCATCCCCGACCCCAGCCGCCACTGGCTGCGTGCCGCCAGCGCCACCACACCCATGCGGCGGAAATCGCCTGCCGCCATCTCGCGATAGGCGGCGGGCAGGGTGGCGAGCGTGCGCGGGTCGCCCAGCGCCTGCGCCGTCAACCACTGCACGTCGAACGCTCCGATGGTGACGCGCCGCGCCACGCCGTCCGGCCCGGCCACCTCGAGCGTCACCGGCTCGCGCCGCAGCCGCGCGATCACCGTGCGCATCGTCGCGGGCAGCTCCGGCGTTCCCGCCCGTTCGGCAATGCGCGCAATCACCGCATCGGTCTGCGCGGGCAGCTTGTAGGTGTGATCGGGGCCTTCGGGGCTGACCAAAATCAGCCGCGCGACGCTCGCCGGGTGCCGCCGCACCGTTGCCAGCGCGAGGTGCGATCCATAGCTGCGCCCCCACAAGTGCATCGTCGCATAGCCGAACGCCCGCCGCACCGCGTCGACATCATCGGCATTTTCGGCGCTGGTATAAGATGCCAGCCGCACCCCGTTCGCCGCGAACCGCCGCGCCGCCGCGCGCGCCGCATCCGCCATCACCGGCAGCCACAGGGCAGGGGAGCCCTCAGCTTCGAGTGGCAGCGGTGTGCGCTCAGGCAAGCCAAGGCTCGGCCGCGACCGCCCGCTCCCGCGCTGGTCGAACGCGATCACGTCCCCGCCCATCAGGTCGAGCAAAGCAGCCGCGCGCGCGGCGGAAAGGCCGCTCAGCAATCCGGTTCCGGAATCGCCCGGTCCGCCCGCCAGCACCATATTGACGATCCCGCTCGGCGCGTCCGCCCAGCGCAGCCGCATCACCGCCAGCTCGATCACCCCCTCCGGCACAGCGCGATCGCGGCGTTCGGGGACGCGCAGAAAGCCGCGCTCGACCGCCATCGCGCGCCCGTCCGGCGCAACCAAGCGCTCGGCGTGCGCTTCACCCAGTTGCGGCGCGATCGGTGCGGCGTTGGCGGTGGCCGCGCCGGCCAGCAGCGCCAATCCGATCAGCAGGATCCGGATCATCGCGCGCGCTCCGCCATCTGCGTCTCCAGCGCCCGCCGCTTTGCCGTCAGCGCCGCCAGCCGCTGTCGTGCCCGGCTCAGCAGCACCAGCGAGGCACCAACCATCGCCACTCCCATCGCCGCCGCGACGAACCCCGTGGCCATCCCTGATCCGATCCCGATCGCCAATGCGCCCAGCGTGAACACCGACGTAAACGCGACCGCCATCCATCCCGCGACGACTTGCTGGCGCGCATACAGCACGCGGCGCTGGGTCAGCACCCACAGCGCATAGGTGGTCCACCCCATCCCGATCAGCGACAGCACCGCAAATGCGGCGCGCGTGCGCAGCGGCAGGTCGGGCTCGGTGATGAACAGCGACAGCGTGACCACCGTCCCGCTGAGCGCTGCCGCCAGCAACAGCGCGTGCGCAACGCGGGGGCCGGTGGACAATTCGGCGCTGACGATCCGGACTTCCGGGGCCGCAGCATCCATTTGGGGGGCAAGGGTCATTGGACATCTCCATGCAATTCGAGCACGCGCCGCAATTGCTTGCGGGCGCGGTGCAGGCGTGACTTGACGGTTCCGGTCGGGATCGACAGCGCCGTGGCGACCTCGTCGATCGCCAGTTCCTCAAGGTAGAACAGGGTCAGGATCTCGCGTTCGACCGGGGCCAGTCGCGCCAGTCCGCGCTCGACCGCCTCGACATCGAACTCCGCCTCGCCCGCATCGGCTTCGGCGACGTCATCCTCGGCGGGCAGCGGCGTCGCGGTGCGATATTTGTGGCGCAGCTGGTCGGCAAAGGCGCGATGGGCAACGCCGAACAGCCACGACCGGAACCGGCTTGTGTCCTCGATCCGCCCGATCCCGCGCACCACGCGCAGCCAGATGTCCTGCGTCAGCTCGGCGGCAGCATCGGCTTCACCGGTCACGCGCCGGGCGTAGCCGCTGACCGGCCCGGCCCATCGCCGCACCAGCGCATCGAACGCGTCGCGCTCGCCCAGCTGGCAGCGAACGACGAGCAGCTCGTCCGCGATCGCGCTTGATTGTTCCCCGCCGTCCGGCCGCATCTTTCACCTCATGCTTTCCCTCGTAGTCGCCGCGCGGCGAAAAAGGTTCATCCGAATGGCATCGGACGCTAACACCGCCGCATGACCGATCCCCGCGATTCCACGCTCGACCTCAACCCGAACTACGACGCCAGCGGCCTGATCACCGCCGTCGCCACCCACGTCGCGACCGGCGAGCTGCTGATGCTCGCGCACATGAACGCCGATGCGCTGGCCAGGACGCTCGACACCGGCGAGGCGTGGTTCTGGTCGCGCAGCCGCCAGCGCCTGTGGAAAAAGGGTGAGAGCAGCGGCCACGTCCTGCGCGTCATTGAGGCACGGATCGACTGCGATCAGGACGCTTTGTGGCTCAAAGTCGACCCCGCCGGCCCCGCCTGCCACACCGGCGAACCCAGCTGCTTCTTCCGCCGCATCGAAAACGGCAAGCTGGTGCGCGGGTGAGGGGAGGGGCCGCCCTCGCCGCCGCACTCCTCCTCGCCGCCTGCTCGGGCAGCGGGCCGCAGCCCGGCGCGTCGCCCACACCCCCCAGCCTCGAATCCGCCGCGATCGAACGCGGCCTCGTCCGCGATCCCAAGGCGAGCGACGTCACCGGCCTCTACGCCCGCGACACCGACCGGCTGTGCGTCGTCCCCGACGGCACCGCCTACCGCGTCGGGGCGTTCGTCGATTATGGCGACAAGGTCAGCTGCACCGGCCGCGGCACCGCCGCCCGCTCCGGCGCGACCCTCGCGATCGAGTTCAAGGGCAGGAACGGCGAGACCTGCGCCTTCGACGCCAAGTTTGACGGCGACCGCATCACCTTCCCCGCCAACGTCCCCGATTCCTGCGCCAAACTCTGCGGCCCCCGCGCCAGTTTCGCCGCACTTGAAGTCGAACGCCTCAGCGAATCCGCCGCCGAAGCCGAAGCCCTGCGCAGCGCCGAAGGAACGCGTTTGTGCGGTAGTTGACGTTAACGTCAACCGCGACTAAATTCCCCCCATGGCAACGAAACTAAAAGCCGTAGCCAGCTTCGCCCCGATCGAGGCGCGGCCGGATAAGGAGAGCTTCTCGATCTCGGACCTGTGCGCCGAGTTCGACGTCACCGCACGCGCGCTGCGCTTTTACGAGGATGAAGGGCTGATCGGCCCCGAGCGCCGCGGCCTCCAGCGCATCTACTCGCACCGCGACCGCGCCCGGCTCGCCTGGATCCTGCGCGGCAAGCGCGTCGGCTTCAGCCTCGCCGAAATCCGCGAGATGATCGACCTCTACGACGTCGGCGACGAACGCCGCACCCAGCATCAGGTCACGCTCGACAAGTGCCGCGCGCGCATCGACCTGCTCGAGCGGCAAAAGCACGACATCGACGCCGCCATTGCCGAACTCGACGATTTCATCGCGGTCCTCGAAGGCCGCGCCAGCCCCATCAAATAAGAACAGGAACGAGAGAGATGCCCCGCTACAATCCCCCCGTCCGCGACACCCGCTTCGTCCTCGACCGCGTGCTCAAGCTCGACCGCTACGCCGACCTCCCCGGTTTCGCCAACGCGACGCCCGACACCGTCACCGCGGTGCTCGAAGAGGGCGGCAAGTTCGTCGCCGAAGTCCTGTTCCCGATCAACCACAGCGGCGACCAGCAGGGCTGCACCCGCCACCCCGACGGCAGCGTCACCACCCCCGACGGCTACAAGGAAGCGTACCAGCAGTTCGTCGACTCCGGCTGGGGCACCCTCAGCGCGCCCGAGCAGTTCGGCGGCCAGGCCATGCCGCACGTCGTCTCGACCGCGTTTCAGGAATATATGATCTCCGCCAACATGGCCTTCGCCATGTACCCCGGCCTCACCCACGGCGCGATCGAGGCGCTCCTCGCCAAGGGCAGCCCGGAGCAGCAGGAGAAGTACGTCCCCAAGATGGTCTCGGGCGAATGGGGCGGCACGATGAACCTGACCGAACCGCATTGCGGCACCGACCTCGGCCTCATCAAGACCCGCGCCACCCCCAATGCCGACGGCAGCTGGTCGATCACGGGGACCAAGATCTTCATCTCCTCCGGCGAGCATGACCTCACCAGCAACATCATCCACCTCGTCCTCGCCAAGACCCCCGGCGCGCCGGAAAGCAGCAAGGGCATCAGCCTGTTCGTCGTCCCCAAATTCATGGTCAACGACGACGGCAGCCTCGGCGACCGCAACGCCGTCAGCTGCGGCTCGATCGAGCACAAGATGGGCATCCACGCCAACTCGACCTGCGTCATGAACTATGACGGCGCGACCGGCTGGCTGGTGGGCGAGGAGATGAAGGGCCTCGCCGCCATGTTCATCATGATGAACGCCGCCCGCCTCGGCGTCGGCCTTCAGGGCCTCGGCATCGGCGAAGTCGCGTACCAGAACGCCGTCCAGTACGCCCACGACCGGCGTCAGGGCCGCGCGCTTACCGGCGCCGCCGAGCCACAGGAAAAGGCCGACACCCTCTTCGTCCACCCCGATGTCCGCCGCATGCTGATGGAGGCCAAGGCGATGACCGAAGGGCTCCGCGCCCTGTGCCTGTGGGGCGGCCTCCAGGTCGACCTGTCGCACAAGGCGGCGAGCGAGGAGGAGCGTCAGCTCGCCGACGACCTGATCGGCCTGCTCACCCCCGTGATCAAGGGCGTCGGCACCGACGCCGGCTACCGCATCGCGACCGACAGCCAACAGGTCTATGGCGGCCATGGCTACATCGCCGAATGGGGCATGGAGCAATATGTCCGCGATGCCCGCATCGCGATGATCTATGAAGGCACCAACGGCGTGCAGGCGATGGACCTGGTCGGCCGCAAGCTCGCCCAGAATGGCGGCCGCGCGGTCCAGACCCTGTTCCGCATCGTCGCGGAGGAGGTCGCCGCCGCCAAGGCCAAGCCCGAACTCGCCCACCTCGCCGAAGCGCTCGAAAAGGCCAATGGCCAGCTTCAGGCCGCGACCATGTGGTTCATGGCCAACGGCATGAAGGACCCCAACCAGGTCGGCGCCGGCGCCTATTCGTACATGGAGCTGATGGGCACCGTCGCGATCGGCCTGATGTGGCTCCGCATGGCCGACGCGGCCGTCGCGGCACTGGCCGAAGGCGACGACGACAAGGCGTTCTACGAAGCCAAGCTGGTCACCGCCCGCTTCTACGCCGACCGCATCATGCCCAACGCCGGCGCGCTCCGCCGCAAGATCGAAAGCGGCGCGGAGACGATCATGGCGCTGCCGGTGGAGGCGTTTGGGGTTTGATCCCCAAGCGCGGCCATCCGTGGAGCCGCGCCACGACCCGATGGACCGCCTGATCGAGGCCGCGCTCGGCGAGCGCGGCCTCGATTTCGTTGGCGAAGGCCATTGGTTGATCGCCGAAGCTGCTTTTTTAATTTAGTCCTTTTTGAGATTGAGACTGAAGTAACCAGCCACTACTGCTAGCGCTCCGCCGGGAGCTAGTATTGAAGCCGTCGCAGGTTCGCATACTTGATAAAGAAGCATTAGAGTTCCGAAAGCAATAGGTGCCGAGGCTGCAAGCGGCTTTAAGCCGGCGACCATTAAATGTCCTGTATCAGCGCAGAATGAAAATACTAAGCTGGATAGTTTTCGAACTAATTTAATTTTATTTTTCGGCACCGTTCCGGATTGAGCGCTAGAAATTAGATCGCTTAATGCCGATTCGAGTTCAGCAAGTTTTGCGATGTTATCAAGATCGTTTTGATCGCTGCCCCCGTTGTGAAGTCTCCACTTCATTTCAGAAAGGAGGTGTCTGACGCCTTCGCGCGCGGAAATTGCATCTTCTAATATCGCGCGTGCTTTGACATGGGGATCCGGCCGATGAGAATGCAATTCTCGCCCAGCACTAGCAGGTGGGGTATGACTTTTCGGTCGAAACAGCTTTGAATTTTCGTATGCTCTTTCGAATGCCGCGTTGATAATATGATCTGCTGTCAAAAGATCGTCTGAAAAGTACTCAATTCCATAGGATATATCTTTGACAAATTGGTCGGCGTCTTTGTGGCTGCTCTGAATGATATATATCATGCTGGACAGGTACTTGTTGATGTCGAAGTCTCGCTGGCTGGCATCTCGAAATACTACGCATATCTCCCCCGGGCCAATGAGTGACAAAAAGACATTATTATTTGGAAAAATCCGGAGAGTTTCTGCGATTTCTCGCACCTTCAACTCGGACTTGCGTACCCCAAGTTCGGTCTTGATAGTCGCGAGTCCAGGTATGACAATTCCGGCAACCGCCGATATTGTCCCATTTGACATTCTTTCGAAGTTGGCTGAATCAATAGCATCTATAGTGAGCTGCCTATTTGGCAAGCCCGTCGCCGCGTCATAGCGCGCGAGCTTGCTTAATCTATTGGCGCTTTCACGAGCGGAGGTTATGTCAGACATAACGCCTAGGTAGCCGAGCAAATCGCCTTTACTATTGAATCGCGGATTTCCTGATATTTCTACCCAAGTCTCGCCCGAGGACCGTACAACCGGTAAGATTAAATCTTGAAATCTCTCATTTTTTATAAATGCGTCTGCTAAATCTCTGAGACCTGTTGAAAAGTTTCCAGAGTGCCAACATTGTCCCGCAGCCGCCTCTAGCAGTAGCTTACCCGATAACGTGTCGCTTTCGAAGAAATCACGCATTTTCCTTGAGGGGTTTACGATCCTCCGCTGGTCGTCGGTTTCCCAAAGCCAGTCGCTATCCCCGGACGTTTCACGAAGAAGCAGGCTGATGACCTCTTCCGGGTCAGGTCGACTGGATTTCTTTCGGGCGTTCTTAAATTCCATCATCCACGTCTAAATCTGCGAAGCTGTAAGTAAATAGTTATCACTGTAGGAGGGGCAGGAAGAGCCCCTATCCCGAGTTTGCCAATCTCGGGGAGCATTCAAAGTCTCGACCTCGCTCCGGAACAAAAATAGAACTTTCCTACAGCCCCCGTTCCGGCATACCTAACCGGTCCTCTGCATCACATCAGCAAAGGACCGGCAGACATGAACGCTTTCACCACGCCAGAACCGGCGCCCTACGACCCCGCGACCTTCAACCACGCCGCCTTCCACGAACTCGAACCCGGCGTGCCCGATGCCCAGCGGTATGACGGCTGGACCCCCGAAAAGCAGAAGCGCTTCCTCACCGCTCTCGCGCGCGGGCATAATGTGACCAAGGCGTGCGCCATCGTCGGCATGTCGCGCCAGACCGCCTATGCCCTGCGCGACAGCGCGCGCGGCGCGGCGTTCGCGCTGGGGTGGAAGGCGGCTCAGCTGCGCAGCCGCGACTGCCTCGCCGACGAACTGATGGACCGCGCCTTCAACGGCGTGCGTGAATCCGTCACCGGCGATAATGGCAGCATCACCACCCGCCACCGCTACGACAACCAACTGGCGTGGAAGATGCTGAACCGGCTCGACAAGCGCGCCGACGCCGCCTGCACCGATACCGACGCCGCCGCCGTGCGGCTCGCCGCGGCGGACTTCGAACAATTTCTCGATCTGGTCGAACAATCGGCGGCACCGGGCCGCGCCGGCCTGTTCCTCGCCGCGCGTTTCGGTGCGGCGGGGGTGGCGAGCGAGGACGACCTCGCCCCGATCCGCACGCTCGCCCGCGCCGATCGCTGGTTGCGCACCCATGTCGACGACAGCGCCGCCGTCCCCGCCACCGACCTCGACCCCGCCGACCGCGCTCGCTGGACCGACGAACAATGGCGCCGCGCCGAAGCCATCGGCCTCGTCGCGCTCGCCTCCGAAGCCCCGCCAGAGGAACAGCCTGACAGCTCGTCCGACACACGCGATTCTTGTCAGGATCGTCTGGACAGTGACGAGACTGCGCCCCCCATCTGGTGGTGCGACGAGCGTAACGCCTGGCGCACCAGCTTCCCGCCGCCCCATGATTTCCACGGCTTCGACGAAGGCATCCCCGGCACCGACGACTATGAGCGCGACCTGACCGAGGAAGAGGAAGAAGCCATCGAAGCCGAAGAGGACGCCAAACTCGAACCGCTCATCGCCGCCGGCGACGCCGCCCGCGAAGCCTGGCTAGCCAAATGCCGCGCGGCGGCGGGGGAGGCTAACAATCCTCCCCCGCCAGGGGGAGGTGGCGCGCATAGCGCGACGGAGGGGGAGGAAGGGAAACCGCCCGAGGCTCCATCCAATTCCTCCCCGGAACGGGGAGGGGGACCGCGACGCGAAGCGGCGGGGTGGAGGGGGCCCGAGGCAAGGGAAGCCGGTGCCTCGGGCCCCCTCCACCAGCCTGCGGCTGGTCCCCCTCCCCGTGCCGGGGAGGATTGATAACCCCTTGAGCCTTTCGCCCCACCCGCCATAACGGAGGAATGCTGCTCCCAGACACGCCGCTCCACCCGTTCGAACGCGGCCAGCTCAATGCGATGCGCTTCACCGCCGCCGTCTTCTGGACGATCGCGACGCTCGTCTCGTTCGGCCCCGGCATCGGCCTCGACATCGCGTTCGACTGGTTCCCCTTCTGGGCGCCGCCCGCGGTCATCGCGCCGATCGGCCTGTGGTCCGTCCTCTACGCCGCGCCCAAGCAATGGGCGCGCTGGGGCTGGGCATGGACGGGGAAGGAACTGCACGTCGCCTCTGGCTGGCTCGCCCGCCGCCACACCATCGTCCCCGCCGCGCGCGTCCAGCATATCGACGTGACGCAGGGACCGGTCGAGCGGATGTTTGGCGTCGCCACCTTGGTCCTCCACACCGCGGGGACCGCCAACAGCGAAGTGCATCTCCCCGGCATCGCCCGCGAAACCGCCGAGGAGATCCGCGACGCGATCCGCGACCAGCTCACGGTCGACCCATGGTGAGCGAGGAGGTGAACGAGCCGCTGGCCGAGCCGGAGGCGCTTGAGGACCACGAACCCCGCCGCGTCCATCCCGGCACGATCGGCATCTGGTTCCTCAAAAAGGCGCCCCAGAATGTCGTCGGCCTGCCCGCGCTGATCGGCATCACTTCGGGCCGCGGATTTGGCTGGATTTTGCTGGCGGCGGGGGTGGTCGGCGCGCTCAGTCTGGTGTGGACCTGGATCAACTGGCGGCGCCTCACCTATGCCGTCACCGACAGCGAACTGGTGATCGAACGCGGCCTGTTGAACCGAACCCGCCGCTCGATCCCGCTGGAGCGCATTCAGGACGTCGGCATCGAACAGGGGCCCTTGTCCCGCATCTTCGGCCTCGCCGAAGTCCGCGTCGAAACCGGCGGCGGCGACAAGGACGAAGCGGTGCTGGACAGCGTCACCCTGTCCGAAGCCGCCAGACTGCGCGGAGCCCTGAGAGGGGCACCGGTGAAGCGGGCCAGTGTCGGCCTCGATCTGCCGATCGAGGACACGCTGACCGACGTATTCGCAATGACGCCCCAGCGCGTGTTGCTGCTGGGCCTGTTCAGCTTCTCGCTGGTCTGGATCGCCGCTTTGGCCACCGGCATCCAGTTCCTCGGCGATGCCTTGGGCTTCGGCTGGGACGAAGTCGCCGACATGGCGAAAAGCGCCCAGGGTGAGGTGCAGAGCCGGTTGAACTACTCCACCGGCTTCGGCCTGTTCGGGCTGGTGGTGGTGCTGGGCGTGATCACCGGGGTGGCCCGGACGGTACTGCGCGAATGGAACTTCAAACTACGCGCCGGGATCGGCCGTTTCCGCCGGACAAGGGGCTTGCTGACCCGCAGCGAAGTGGTCGTGGCGATGCGCCGCATCCAGCTCGCCCTGATCCAGCGCGGCCCGTTCCGCGGCCTACTCGGATGGAATGCCCTGAGTGTTCAAACACTTGGCGGCAGCAACGACCCCAGCGGCCGCCAGGTCATGGCCCCGCTGGCCCGCGATTACGAAGTGGCAGGAATCGTCGACCGAGCCGGACTACCCCCGTTCGAAAGGCTCCCCCTCCGCCCCGTAGCCCCGGCCCACATCCTCCGAACCTTGGTGCTGGCGATCCCTCTGCCACTAGCAGTCATCGCCGCAGCACTGCTCCTAACCCCCTTCGCCTGGCTAGGCCTGATCCTGACGCTCCCGCCAGTCCTCACCGCCCTCCTCCAACGCCGCTACCACCGCTACGCCCTCCGCAGCGCCAGCCTGCAAGTGATGAGAGGGGTATTGGCCCAGCGCGACTGGATCGTTCCGGTAGAGAATGTCCAGGTCGTGACCCTCCGTCAGGGCCTGATCCAGCGCTGGCTGGGGCTGGTAACCGTCGAAGTCGACACCGCCGGAGCCGGAATGGGAGCAACCCCCGCCGTCGTCGATGTCGCTTTGGAGGACGGAGCAACGCTAGCCCGCGACCTCGCCGCAGGAATCAGTTGATGGCCGGGGTAGGGGATGGCGTCGGCGCAGCCTTCCGCCGCACCCCGCTCAGCACCTCCGGCGTTGTCGAAGGAACCGGCGCCGGGGCAACCGCAGCCGCAGCCGGCGTCCGCCGCATACATTGGATCGGGCTAGGCCGCTTGAACTCGCCGCAATTCCACAGCGCCTTGCCGAACCCCTGATCCTTGTCCCGAAGGTAGCTAAACGACATCGCGTCGATCTGCGCCGGTGTCAGGCTGGCCCCCACCGCCGGGACCTTGGCCCGATCGGTCCAGCCCAGAAACTTGCAATAGGCCCGCTCACCACAGGTCCGGATCGCCAACGCCGCAAAGGCATCCGCCCCCATCGCCTTGTCGAGTGCGACATGAAAACTGTCACCCCCCGCCGCCACCGGCTTGGGCACCGCGGACTCCGGAATGGTATCCGGGTCCAGCATAGCCGCCGGATCGACAACCCCGGCCAGTGCAACCTCGCCACCGCCATGAAAGGACGACAGCGCCGCCAGCTTCGCCACCACCGGCTCGGCCCCGGCATAACCGCGGCGAAAGGCAGGCGGCGTGCCCCACCAGCCGGTCCAGCGGAAGAAGAGGTGCGTGTTCACCTCGGCCACCTTGTCCAGGCTCGAGCTCCAATAGGGCACGACCCAGTCGGTATGATAATGCGTCGAATGTCCGACCTTGGCAAAGACCGACCCGGTCAGCGCCTGCCGCGCAATCGTCTGCGCGCGACCCCAGGCGGCGGGGGAGGGGGTGCGCCGCAACGCCCCGTCACAGGTGAAGGTGAACTGGCAGCCGGTGCGCCGCTCCTGCCCCTGAAACACCACGCCGCACACCGATTTGGGGAAGGCGGGGTGGCGCATCCGGTTGAGCACGACCTGCGCTACCGCCCGCTGGCCGACCGGATCGTCGCCCGCTTCATACCAGGTCGCGGCGGCCAAGCAGTCGACCGCCCGCCCGAAATCGTCCGCGGCGGCGTCGAGGATCAGCGGGTGCGCCGCCGGATTGGGCGCGGTGGAAAAGGGGATGGCAGCGTTGAACGTCCGCGCATCGTCCATCGACAGCGCGGCGAGGCGCACCGGCTCGACCTCGGGCACTTCGGCTTGGGGCACGACCCGCTTGGGCCTTGAGATTTCGGCGAGCACGGGCGCAGCGGACGGAGGCGGCGCGCGCAGCACGACCGCCAGCGGTCCGGCAACGACTGCCAGCGCAATCGCTGCGAGCGCGGCCCACAATCCGGGAGTGGGCCGGAGCGGCGATGCCAGAGCGGGAGAGGGGGTCACTAGGGCGCGCGGTCCTTCAGCGGCGACAAACCAGCGGCGCTGGCAGTCGTCCCCTTACCCCAACTGGTGCGCGCAGGGAACCTCCTCCCGCTCCTCTGCTGAGGCCGGCGGGATGGTCGAATCCGGTGCTCAGTTCAGGGCCAGAAGCCCGTCGCCTCGCACAGGTCCCACTGGTCCGCGACCCTGACTCGGCAGCTGCTGTCGATCGCATTGCAGCGCGCATATTCGCGCTCATAGCGTTTGAAGCAGTTTTCCAGAGCCCTGGCCTGCGGAGCGCCCGCAGGTTTGACATTGGTCTGGACCAGTCGCGCATCGACGGCGATCGCCGCCGGTGCCGCGACGGAGACCATTTGAGCCCCCGCAGCACGCACCGCCGACGTCTTTTCGCTGCCGAACACCGCCGGCCACGCCAGAAAAATTGCCAGCATCACGCTGACACAGATCATTGCATTACGCACGATTTCCCCCCGGAATCCGTGTACCCCGACTCGGACAGCTTATCCGGATTGGGACAGAATGCGAGTCATTACGCCTCGGGAAGGAAGTCCGGAACGCTCAGATAGCGCTCACCTGTATCATAATTGAACCCTAGCACCCGCGAACCGGCTGGAAGGTCGCCCAGCTTCTTCGCAATCGCCGCCAGAGTCGCGCCAGACGAGATGCCGATCAGCATCCCTTCCTCACGCGCCGCGCGGCGGGCGAATTCCTTCGCATCGGCGGCATCGACCTGAATCGCGCCATCGATCGAGTCGGTATGCAGGTTCTTCGGCACGAAGCCGGCGCCGATGCCCTGGATCGGATGCGGGCCCGGCTGGCCACCCGAAATGACCGGCGACAGTTCCGGCTCGACCGCGAACACCTTGAGCGACGGCCAGTGCTTCTTCAGCGTCTCGGCAACCCCGGTGATGTGGCCGCCGGTGCCGACGCCAGTGATGATCGCATCGAGCGGCGTGTCGGCGAAGTCCTTGAGGATTTCCTGCGCTGTCGTGCGGACATGGACATCGACATTGGCCGGGTTCTCGAACTGCTGCGGCATCCACGCACCCGGCGTCGACTCGACGATCTCGATCGCTCGCTCGATCGCGCCCTTCATCCCCTTTTCGCGTGGGGTGAGGTCGAAGCTGGCGCCATAGGCCAGCATCAGGCGGCGGCGCTCGATGCTCATGCTCTCGGGCATCACCAGTACCAGCTTGTAGCCCTTGACCGCCGCGACCATCGCCAGGCCGACGCCGGTGTTGCCACTGGTCGGCTCGACGATCGTGCCACCGGGCGTCAGGCTGCCATCGGCCTCCGCCGCCTCGATCATCGCCAGCGCGATGCGGTCCTTGATCGACCCGCCGGGATTGGTGCGCTCCGACTTGATCCAGACCTCGGCATCGGGGAACAGCCGGGCCACGCGGATGTGTGGGGTGTTGCCGATCGTTTCGAGGATCGAGTTCGCCTTCATGCCTTGATCTCCTCTGGCGGGGAATTGTCCAACGATGCGGGCGGATCGAAGGTCCGCGCGCGCCGCAATTCGGGAAAGATACGCGCCCACAGCGCGGTTACCAAGATGGCTGCAATGCCGCCGCCCACAGTCGCGATAACCGGACCGATCAGGGAGGCGAGAAAGCCCGATCGCGCCTCACCCAATTCGTTCGAGCTTGAGATGAACAGGGTCGAGACCGATCCGACCCGCCCGCGCATCGTATCGGGCGTATGCAGCTGGATCAGCGAGGAGCGGACATAGACCGAGATCATGTCGAATGCGCCCAGCGCGATCAGCGCGACGATCGATACCAGCACTGCCGGGGCAAGTTCGCTGCCGATCATTTCTGGCCCGAACCAGCGGGTCATTAACGGCCCGGCCCAGCCAAATACCGTCGTCGCGATACCGAAGCCGATCACGGCCCACAGCATCTTGACCCCGACATTGGTCTTGAGCGGCCGCCACGACAGCACCACTGCCACCGCCACCGCGCCTACCGCCGGCGCTGCGCGCAGATGGCCGAGGCCATCGGCGCCGATCATCAGAACGTCGCGGGCGTAGATTGGGAGCATTGCGGTGGCGCCCCCCAAAAGCACTGCGAACATGTCGAGGGAGATCGCGCCGAGGATCAGGCGGTTGCGGCGGACATAGTGCAGCCCTTCGATCATTTGCATCAGCGGATTGCCGATGCGGGCAATCGTGCTGCGCACCACCGGCGTCACCAGCATCATCATCAGGAAGGATACGCCGAACAATGCGGTCGCGACCCAATAGGGCGCCGCTGGCCCGACCGCGTAGAGATAGCCGCCCATCGCCGGGCCGCCGATCGACCCGACCTGCCACGCCAGCGCACTCAACGCGATGGCGGTGGGCAGTGAGGCGGCGGGGACGAGATTGGGGGCCAGCGCCTGCTGCGCCGGGCTGATGAACGCGCGGGCAACGCCGAGCAAGGCGGCGATACCGAACAAGGCGGGCAGGGTGATGGTGTCGGTCTGGGTCAGCCAGGCCAGCGCGGCGGCACAACCCAGCTCCAGCGCGATCGCCGCCCGCACGATCCAGCGGCGGTCGAGCCGATCAGCGACCCAGCCAGTAACGAGGGTAAGCGCAAGCAGCGGGAGAAACTGCACCAACCCGACAAAGCCGAGCTGCATCGCTGCTTCGCGGATGCCCATCGTCTCACGGGCGATGTCATAAACCTGCCAGCCAATGACGACCACCATCGACAGTCCGGCCAGTGTCGAGGCGAGGCGGGCGATCCAGTAGGCGCGGTAATTATGGATCGAAAAGGGGTGGGCGGCCATGCGTTCCTGTCCGGCCGCCCATCCCGATGATCAGCGGATCAGCCGGCCTGTAGAGGCTGGATATCCGATCGCGCAATGAAGGATTCATTGCCTCCGCTGCGCGCCGGGTTGCCGAGGAAGGTGAGAAGATCGCGGGTCAGGCGATCGCTCTCGGTCGCGAATAGCCCGTGCGGCGCGCCGTCATATTCGACCAGCTGTGCGTTCGCGATTCCAGCTGCTGCCTTCCGACCCGTGGCGCCGATCGGCACCGTCGCGTCGGCGGTGCCGTGCAGCACCAGGGTCGGCACGTTGAAGGCCGAAAGGTCGCCGCGGAAGTCGGTAAATCCAAACGCCTTTGCGCATTCGACCGTTGACCGCAGGCTCGCCTGCATCGCCAGCCCCCATGCCCAGTCGAGTACTTCCTGCGACACCGGGTGCGAGATCAACCCGACGCCAAAGAAGCTGCGGAAGAAGTCAGCGAAGAAGGCCGGGCGATCCTCATTGATCCCCTGAACGATCTTTTCGAGTTCCGCCTTCGGAACGCCATCGGGATTGTCGTCGGCCTGCGGCAGATACGGGACCACCGATCCGACCAGCGCCGCCGACACGACGCCCTTGCCGCGATGCCGCGACATATAGCGTGCGACTTCGCCGCCACCCATTGAGAAGCCGACAAGGCTGACATCCTCGGTCGCGCCGGTCGCCTGCATCACATCTACAAGATCGTCGGTGAGCGAGTCATAGTCGTAGCCCGACCAGGGCTGTCCAGAGCGCCCGAACCCGCGCCGATCATAGGCGACCACCCGGAACCCGGCTTCGGCCAAAGCCACTGCCTGCGGATCCCAGCTGTCGGCAGATAGCGGCCAGCCGTGGATGAGGATGACGGGACGGCCGCCGCCGTCCCAATCCTTGACGAACAGGTCCACGCCATCGCGCGTTTTGATATAGCTCATGGAAGGTCCTCCGGGTCAGGCGAGCGAGACGTCGGCGACCTTGTCCTTATAGTCTTCCTTCGGATCGGCACCGAGCATCATCTTGAGGCCCGCAAACAGGCTATTCTCGTTCAGCCAGATCTGGCCATGTTCGGTGTCGAGGCGGAGCAGCTGCAGCTTCGGATCGTCCTTGCCGCCTTCGTACCAGGCGGCGACGAAGGGATTCCACAGCCGGTCGATCATCGCGCGGTCATTGTCGGCGACGAGACTTCCGTGGATCGTCGCCCACAGGTCATGCCCCTTCGACACGAAATGCGCCATCGCGCGGTTACCCTCGGTCAGGCCCTGGACGATGCCATTGTCCTTGGTCGTGAAGAACCAGATCGGGCCGCCATGCTGGTCGTCTTCACGCAGCGCGGTCATCGGCTGGGCATGGCCGTCGCGCACGCCATCAAGGCCAAGGAAAAGGGTGCGGTCGCTGTCGAGCGCTTTCCAGAATTTTTCGGCGAGTTCCTGAGGGTTCGACATGGGGGTGCTCCTATCTGATGAGTTGGAGCGGGGAACGGACGGCGCCGCGATGCGGTTCCGTGGACGTCGCGACGTGGTTCGACGCCCAGCCGAAGCGAGAGGGCGGCAAACGCGTTTCAGCAATGCGGCATGGCTTCACCAGCGGTGAAGCGGATCTAACCCAGATCCTGCGCCTGCGCGCGGTAGCGGATGTAGGCGGTGCCCGGCTGACGCATCGGAAATCCCGACTGGGCCAGTCGCCCGATCAACTGACGCGCCCGATAGGCAAGCGCGCTGCGGCCATCGTTGGCGCGGGCGTCATCGACCGGGCGCAGCGCTGCGCCGCTACGCGTCAAGAACCCGCTATCGACCAGCGCATCGATGTTGCGCGAGGTCGTTGCATAGGGAAGGCCAAGGATGCGCGCGGCGGTGCTGGTGCGGATCACCGGATCGCTCGCACGGTCCGCGCCCGCATGGGCCGCCCGACGCTGCGCCCATTCAATCGCGAGCAGCAGCGCCAGGCGGGTGAAATTCTCCTCGCGCCGCCCGTGGCTCTCGACCGCCGCGAGCATCAGGTCGAGCGCGATGCCGATCCCCGATCGCGGATCATAGGCGATGTCAGGCGCGGGCGACGGTAGTGTGAGGCCATCGCCTGCCAGATCCTCGATCAGGCGCACCAGCAGGTCGTGGCACGTGTCGGTGAGGCGCGCGACGCGCGGCTCGATGATCGCCTCGGTCGTAACCGACAGCCCGTTGGGCGAACGCAGGATCAGCGCCTCGTCGATCAGTGCGTTGGCATGCCGCCGGGTCGTTTCGAACGGCCGGCCGAGCGAGGCGGCGAGCGCGTTGATACTCACCGGACGTTTGCGCCCCGGCGTCTGGTCGAACGGGCCACAGGCGCGTGCAGTCGCGGCAAACAGGATCGCGCTGTTGAGATTGCCGAATGCGTCCAGAGCGTGCGCCATGGCCGACACGGCGAACGTGAGGACGTGCAGGTCGAACGCTGCCCCTTCGAGCGGAGGCGAGGCCGGCTGGAGGACTCTGGCCTCAGCCAACATGGCCTTGGACCACTTCCAAGCACATCAAGTCTCGACGCAACAAAATAGCAACTTCCCCCAAAGCGGAGGGAAGTAAGAGCGCTCTGCGCCACGGGTGCAACGCGTCTGCTACTCATTTTGCGCGCGTTGTCGGGCCGGGATCGGGAAATCCGGCGACTTGCGACCTGAAAGCCACAAATGGGGGCAGCATGGCGGCGCGCACCTCGCAGTTACTTGCCGCCATCACGCCGGCGACGCACCCATATCGGATCGAGAGTGCAGCTTTGATTTGAACCGGGGCGCGGCGCGCGCCACGCCCCGGTCCGGAGTCAGGCATAGGCAGAGTGGCGCACCGGGACCGGCGGCAGGCGGTTGCCGAGCCCGCCGAGCGGGCCAACCACCAGCCCCCGCATCGGCTGCCAGAAGGCCGACAGCGTGAGCAGCGCCGATCCGATCACCAAAGCCGTCAGCGCCGCGCCCAGCTCGACCGCGCCCGCCGTCTGGAGCAGCGCGTACATGGCGTAGAGGACATAAGCGAGGCTGGAGACGAGCAACGCGCGGCGATCAACGGCAAGCGCGACGATCGCGAAGCCGACATAAAGCAGCAGCACGACCGCAGCCATGCCCGGCTGGACCGCGCCGTCGAAGATGCCGAGCATGCGGAAGATCGGATGTGCGATCATCGGTGCCGCTGCGAGATGCAGCCAGAAGGCAACATCGGCGCGGCGCGTCTTGCGCTCGCGATCCGACATGTCCCAGCGCATCGCGAACAGGAACATCAGCACGCCGCCGCCCAGCACGATCGGCATCGCCCAATCCTGCGCCGTGGGGATGGCGATCATGATCAGCGCGATCATCACGCCGATAACCGCGACGGCCCCCGCAGCCACGGTGATCGGCACCATGAAGCGCCGCCAGTGCAGCCATGCCGCTCCAGCCGTCGCGATGCCCACGGTCGCGGCAATTGCGGCGCCGACCTGACGCTGCAGCGTTTCGTTGTCGTTGCCGACATAGCGTTCGAGCAACTCGACATTGACCGCGACGATGCCCACCAGCGTGGCCGCGATCCCGCCGACAAAGGCGAGCAGCAGCAGGATGCTGGGCAGTGCCATGCGGCGGACGCGCGTGAAATATTCGGCCAGCCCCCAGGCCAGCGCCGCCACCGCGACGCCACCAAACCAGGGCTTGATCTCGCCGCCGATCTTGGCGACCGCGACCAGCATCAGGGCCGCCGCGATGGCGACGAAGATGTCGTTGAACCCGGTCAGCAGCCGGAAAGGCTCTTCATCCGCGATCGGCGCAGAGCGCATCGACGCGATATGGTCGCGGAACGCGGCGGCGGCCTCCGGGCTGATCGCCCCGGCCTCCACCGCGCTGTTGAGATCGACTTCGCTGTACATGGCAGTCCCTCCTGTGCCGGGGAGACTGCCATAAGTGTATTAGTGTTGCAATACGCTGTTGCGCGGGCTTTTGTTCAGCTGCGCTGAACCGGCACCGGCCCGCTCCCCCACCCGGCCACCCATAGGATACACTGTCGTTGGGTGGCCGGGTGGGGAAGCAGGCCGGCGCCGCCACACCAAAAAACTTTAGCTCTGCAGCTTCGCCATGATCGTCATCGCCTGCTCGCCGCCCGATTTGGGGACGATCTCGCCGGTGCGATCGGTGATCTGCGCCCAGTGTGCGGCGACGCCCTCGGGGCTCATCTCCGCGTCGCTCAGGCGCACGCCCTGCGTCAGCGTGACATAGGCGGCCTGGAACACGCCTGCTCCGGCCCCGACGATCGCATTGGTCGGCGCGTCCTCGCTGACCAGAAACAGTGCGGCGGGGGCGACGCTTTCGGGGGTGAACGCCTTGAACGCCGCTTCAGGGAAGATGTCTTCGGTCATCCGCGTGCCGGCGGTCGGGGCGAGGGTGTTGACGCGGATGTTGTATTTCGCGCCCTCAAGGTAGAGCGTCTTGGTGAGACCCGCGAGGCCCAGCTTGGCGGCGCCGTAATTGGCCTGTCCGAAATTGCCGTACAGCCCGGACGATGAGGCGGTCATCAGGATGCGGCCGTAATTCTGGTCGCGCATCGTCGCCCACACCGCCTTGGTCGCGTTGGCCGAGCCGTTGAGGTGGACATCGACGACGAAGCGGAAATCCTCCGGCTCCATGTTCGCGAAGCTCTTGTCGCGCAGCACGCCGGCATTGTTGATCAGGATATGGACGCCGCCCCATTTCTCCTGCGCGCGGGCAACCATTTCCTGCATCTGGGCATAGTCGGTGACGCTGCCGCCATTGGCGATCGCCTCACCGCCGGCCGCTTCGATCTGTTCGACCACCTGCTGCGCGGCATCTGATGCGCCGCTGCCATCGCGAGACCCGCCAAGGTCATTGACCACGACCCGCGCACCGCGCTTTGCGAGTTCCAGCGCATAGGCGCGCCCCAGACCACCACCAGCGCCAGTGACGATCGCGACGCGGCCTTCAAAACTGATGCTCATAACCCCTCCGACTTGACGTTTCCGTCAAGCTATGCGGCGGGCGTGCGCGGCTGGCAAGCGGGGAGCGGGGGCTCGACCGCGATCCTTACTGCCCCGCGTCGAGCGAGTAGCCGGCCGAGCGCACGGTGCGGATGATGTCGGGGCGGTTGCCGATATTGATCGCCTTGCGCAGTCGGCGGATGTGCACATCGACCGTGCGGCTCTCGATATCGCTGTCATGCCCCCATACCGCGTCGAGCAGCCGCTCACGCGAGAAGACCCAGCCCGGATGCTCCAGGAAATGCTTGAGCAGGCGGAATTCGGTCGGGCCGAGCGGCACGACTTCGCCGCCGCGGCGCACCTTGTGGCCGACCGTGTCCATCTCGATGTCGGAATAGGTCAGCGCTTCACCGGCCAGCGCCGGGCGGACGCGGCGCAGCACCGCGCCCACCCGCGCGACCAGCTCGCGCGGAGAGAAGGGCTTGGTCACATAATCGTCGGCACCGGTCTCGAGCCCGCGCACGCGGTCTTCTTCTTCCCCGCGTGCGGTGAGCATGATGATCGGCACGTTCGCCGTCTCGCTCATCCGGCGCAGTCGGCGGCACACCTCGATCCCCGACAGGCTTTCGACCATCCAGTCGAGCAGCACGATGTCCGGCGGCGATTCCTGAGCGAGCAGCAACGCCTCCTCGCCGTCCGGGGTATGACGGACTTCGAAATCCTCACGCCGGAAATGATAGGTGAGGAGCTCGGCAAGCGCCGCATCGTCCTCGACCAGCAGCATGCGCGCGCGGCTCATGTCAGATCCCCGGCGTTTCGACCGGATCGCGGTCGGCGAGATACTGTCCGGTTGCGGCGAAATAGACCATTTCGGCGACGTTAGTCGCGTGGTCCCCGATCCGCTCGATATTCTTGGCGACGAACAGCAGGTGCGCCACCTCGCTCACCGTGCGCGGATTTTCGACCATGTAGGTAACGAGCGTACGGAAGATGCTATCGTAGAAATCGTCCAGGCGGTTGTCGCGCTCGACCACGCGGATCGCCGCCTCGGCGTCGCGGGCGGAGAATGCGTCGAGCACGTCATGCACCATCTCGCTCGCCATCCGTGCCATCGCGGGTAACAGCGAGATCGCCTCGATCCGCTCCGCGCCGGCAGTGTGGACCAGCGGCACGCGCTTGGCGATGTTCTTGGCATAATCGCCGATCCGCTCGACCACCGCAGCAATCTTGAGCGCAGCGACAACCTCGCGCAGGTCATCGGCCATCGGCGCGCGCAGCGCGATGACCCGCACGACCAGCTTTTCGACTTCCGCCTCGATCGCGTCGATGGCGCGGTCCTTGCGGCGCACCTCTTTGGCGAGCGCGGTGTCGTTGCGCTCAAGTGCCTTCATCGCGTCGTGGATTGCCTGTTCCGACAGGCCGCCCATTTGCGAAATCAGCGCGCGAAGATGCTTGATGTCCTCGTCAAACGCTTTGACCGTATGTTCGTGGCCCGTCACCATCATCCGTACCTTCCGGTGATATAGTCCTTGGTGCGCTCCTGCTTGGGCGCAGTGAAGATCTGGTCGGTCTCGCCATATTCCACAAGCGTGCCGAGGTGGAAGAAGGCGGTGCGCTGGCTGACGCGCGCGGCCTGCTGCATATTGTGGGTGACGATCACGATCGCATATTTGCCGCGCAGTTCGTGGATCAGCTCCTCGATCTTTGCGGTGGCGATCGGGTCGAGCGCGGAGCAGGGCTCGTCCATCAGGATCACTTCGGGGTCGACCGCGATGGCGCGCGCGATGCACAGCCGCTGCTGCTGTCCGCCCGACAGCGCGGTGCCGCTGTCCTGCAGCCGGTCCTTAACCTCTTCCCACAGGCCCGCGCGCTTGAGCGATCGCTCGACGATCGCGTCCATGTCCGAACGTGAACGCGCCAGGCCGTGGATGCGCGGGCCATAGGCGACGTTTTCGTAGATCGACTTGGGGAAGGGGTTCGGCTTCTGGAACACCATGCCGACGCGCGCGCGCAGCTGCACCACGTCCATCGAACGGTCGTAGATATCCTCGCCGTCCAGCATGATCTTGCCTTCGACCCGCGCGCTGGCGACGGTGTCGTTCATGCGGTTGAGCGTGCGCAGGAAGGTCGACTTGCCACAGCCCGACGGGCCGATGAACGCAGTCACATTCTCCATGTCGACGTCGATCGACACGTCACGGATCGCCTGTTTCTCGCCATAGAAGACATTGACGCCGCGCGCCGACATCTTGGACGGGCCACCGGCCTGCGCGGGCGCGGCGCTGTCGACGGCGGTGCTTGCATAATCGATTTGGGTCATCACCAGCGGGTCTCGAAGCGGTTGCGAAGATAGATGGCGATGGCGTTCATCGCGAGCAGGAAGATGAGCAGAACGATGATTGCGGCGCTCGTCTTTTCAACGAAGCCGCGGCTCACCTGATCCGACCACAGGAAGATTTGCACCGGCAGCACCGTCGCGGGTTCGAACACGCCGCCGGGCGGGGTAACGATGAACGCGCGCATGCCGATCAGCAGCAGCGGTGCAGTCTCACCCAGCGCGCGCGCCATGCCGATGATCGTGCCGGTCAGGATGCCGGGCAGCGCAAGCGGCAGGACGTGGTGGAACACCACCTGGATGCGGCTCGCGCCGATGCCGAGCGCGGCGTCGCGGATCGACGGAGGGACCGCCTTGATCGCGTTGCGCCCGGCGATAACGATGACCGGCATGATCATCAGTGCCAGCGTCATGCCGCCGACCAGCGGTGCCGAGCGCGGCAACTGCATGAAGTTGAGGAACATCGCGAGGCCAAGCAGGCCGAAGATGATCGACGGGACCGCGGCAAGGTTGTTGATCGAGACCTCGATCAGGTCCGTCCAGCGGTTCCGCGGCGCATATTCCTCAAGATAGATGGCCGAGAACACGCCGATCGGGAACGCGATCAGCAACGTCACCAGCATCGTCAGCAACGATCCCTTGAGCGCACCCCAGATGCCGACCCCGGTCGGGTCGGTGGCGTCGGAGCCGGTCAGGAAGTCGATGTTGAAGCCCTGCTTCAACGTGCCTTCGTCGCGCAGGCGCGCCGCGACCTTGGTCACCTCGGGATCGTTGCCGTCGCCCTTAGCGGCGAGCGCGATCGGGGAGGAGGCAGGCACGTCGATCGACGCGCGGCCCTGCAACAGCTCAGGCCGGTCCTTGAGTTCATCGCGCACCGCGACCCAGGCGCTCTCGGAGATGTAATCCGCGCCGTCCGGGCCGAATGCCGCGACCGCCGCATCGGCGACGACATCGTTCAGCCCCGCGCTGGCGAGCGCCAGATCGGCACCCTTGCCGCGCAGCTGTTCGGGCGTGACTTCGAGGGCCGCAGCCTTGAAGTCGATCGGCAATGCGATCTCGGCGCGCTGGAACCCGCCAATGCCCTGCCACAGCATCGTGACGAGCAGGAAGGCAAGGAAGCTGGCCGAGCCGACGACCGCCGCCAGCCCCCACATGCGGAAGCGACGCTCCTTGGCATAGCGGGCACGGATGCGCTTTTGCATCACGTCGGTTTTCCAACCCGTCGGGGCCGCGCGTGGGGGCTCCTCGGAACTGGTCGGCAGCTGCGGGATGAGGCTCTCACTCATAAGCTTCGCGATACTTTTTGACGACGCGCAGCGCGACGATGTTGAGGACGAAGGTGATCATGAACAGCGTCAGGCCCAACGCGAACGCGGCGAGGGTCTTGGGGCTGTCGAACGCGGTTTCACCGGTCAGCAGGTCGACGATCTGCTTGGTCACGGTCGTCGCGCCATCGAATGGGTTGAGCGTGATGTTGGCGGCACCCGAAGCGGCCATCACCACGATCATCGTCTCGCCGATCGCACGGCTGACCGCGAGCAGGATGCCGGCAACGACGCCGGGCAGGGCGGCGGGGATCAGCACGCGCTTGATCGTCTCGCTGGTCGTCGCGCCCATCGCGAGCGAACCGTCGCGCATCGCGGTCGGGACCGCCGCGATCGAATCGTCGGCCATCGACGACACGAACGGGATGATCATGATGCCCATCACCAACCCTGCCGAAAGCGCGCTTTCGGCCGAGGCGAACTGGAAGCCGAGCATGACCGCAAAATCGCGGATCAGCGGGCCGACGGTCAGCGCGGCAAAATAGCCGTACACCACGGTCGGCACGCCCGCCAGGATCTCAAGGATCGGCTTCATCCACGCACGGAAGCTGCGCGGGGCATATTGGGTGAGGTAGATCGCGCTCATCAGCCCGAACGGGATCGCGATGATCATCGCGATGACGGCACCGATGAAGAAGGTGCCCCAGAACAGCGGCAGCGCGCCCAGATTGGCACCGGGATCGTCGGCGCGGATGACCTGCGGGCTCCAGTTGAGGCCGAACAGGAAATCGGTGATCGGGACGATCGAGAAGAAGCGGACGCTCTCGAAGATCAGCGAGAGGAAGATGCCGAGCGTCGTCAGGATCGCGATCAGCGACGCGACGAGGAGCATCATCATTACCGCCCGCTCGAACTTCGTCCGCGCGCGGAAATCCGGCTTGACCTTGGTAAAGGCAAGCGCCCCGAACGCAAACGCGATGACCAGCGCGAGCGCGGTGCCGATCCAGTTATAGCGGGAAAGCGCAGTGGCATAGGCCGGGGCGAGCTGTTCGGCGACCGGATAGAACGCCCCCTGGCTGCTGCCCTCAGCAAGGCTGCGCGCTTCGTTGAGGATCGTCTCACGCTCGAACCCGAACGCCGGGAGCTGGGCGGAGGCGGGGCTGGATAACACCGATTCAGTGACCAGCGCCGGGCTGACATTCGCCCAGACGACGATGAAGATCAGCGCCGGGACCACGGCCCAGGTCGCGACATACCAGCCATGCTGGCTGGGCAGGCTGTGCAGCCGCTTGGCGGCGAGGCCACGCGCCATGCGGGCGGCGCGCGCACGCGCCGTCAGCCAGCCGATCAGCCCGAGGCCGAGCACGAGGAACAGGAGTGCGAAGACGTTCACCGGTCGAAACCGCCTATCTGGGAGGGGTGGGCGTGTCGGCTTGGATCAATCGAGGTCGCTGCGCTGCATCACGCGACCCTGGCCGATCGTGTCGCTCGCCTTGCTGCGATCCGCATCGGACGAGGCGATCATGCCGCGCTTGGTCAGCGGGCCTTCCGGCTCCCACATCTTGATATACTGGCCGAGGAACTCGTTGATCCCGGGCACTGCCTTCAGGTGCTGCTTCTTGACGTAGATGAACATCGCGCGCGCACCTGGATACTGGCCCGACGAGATCGCCGCATAGGTCGGATCAACGCCGTTGACCGGCACGCCCTTCAAGCGCGACGCGTTTTCCTCAAGATAGGAATAGCCGAATACGCCGATCGCGTTGGGATTGGCGCTCAGCTTCTGGACGATCAGATTGTCGTTCTCGCCCGAGTCGACATAGACGCCGTCCTCACGCACGCGGGTGCACAGCTCGGTGGCCTTGTCCTTGTCGGTCTTCTCGATTTCCTTGACCTGCGGATACGCCTCTTCGCAGCCCGGATGCATGATCAGCTCGTGCAGCGAGTCGCGCGTGCCGCTGGTCGCGGGCGGACCCATGATTGAGATCGGCACGGCGGGAAGCGACGGGTTGATATCCGACCACAGCTTCGTCGTGTTGGGCTTGCCCATCGGGGTCGCGGCGAGCGCGCGATAGGCTTCGGCCAGCGTCAGCTTGATCTTTGGGCCGTTGATCGATTCGGCAAAGGCGATGCCGTCCATGCCGACCTGGACTTCCATGATCTCGGTCACGCCGTTGCGCTGGCACAGCTCGAATTCCGATGCGGTCATGCGGCGCGAGGCATTGGTCATATCCGGGTGCTGCGGGCCGACGCCCGCGCAGAACAGCTTCATGCCGCCGCCTGTGCCGGTCGATTCGATCACCGGCGCCTTGAAGCTGCCCGAGTTGACGAACTGCTCGGCGACCATGGTGGTGAAGGGATAGACGGTCGAGGAGCCGACGATCTTGATCTGGTCGCGGGAAGCCTGGCCACCGCCGCCGCACGCAGAAAGCGTGAGCGCCGAAAGCGCGATCAGAGTGAAGCTGCGCATCGTTGAATCCCCTCGGCCTGCTTTCGAGTCGCGGGACGGGGGCCGGGCCTGTCCGCGACCGGCCCTCTGTTTCAATTGCGTGACGTTATGATGACACCGACTCTGGAATCGGTGCTGTGGGCAGCAGGATCGTGACCGCAGTGCCCTCTCCCACGGAGCTGGCGATGTCGAGCCGACCGCGATGCCGTTCGACGATATGCTTGACGATGGCGAGGCCAAGGCCGGTGCCGCCGGCTGCCCGGCTGCGGCTCGAATCGACGCGATAAAATCGTTCGGTCAGGCGGGGGAGGTGCTCGGGCGCGATTCCTTCGCTTTCATCGCGGACGGTGAGCCGGATCATCGCCGATTCGGTCGCGGTAAGCGCGACGGACACCGGCGTCCCGTCGCGGCCATATTTCATCGCATTGCCGATGATGTTGTGCAGTAGCTGTGAAAGCTGGACCCGGTCGCCGCGTACCGCAGGCAGCGGATCAACCGTCAGCGCGATATCGGCGGCACGTTCGGGTGCCAGCGCGGACATTTCGTCGCGGACCTGCCGGAGCAGCGAAGCCAGATCAACGACATCGTCAGGCGCGCGGTACTTCTCCGCCTCGATCCGCGACAATGAGATGAGGTCGTCGATCAACCGCTGCATCCGGCGCGCCTCGTTGTCCATCACCTTGAGGAACCGCGTGCGGGTTTCCGGATCGTCGGCGGCATCCTCCAGCGTCTCGATAAAGCCGAGGATCGACGCGAGCGGGGTGCGCAGTTCGTGACTGGCGTTAGCGACAAAGTCGACCCGCATCTTGTCCGCAGCATGGGCACCGGTCCGGTCGCTGAGATGCACGACACGCGCGCCGCCGGGCAGGGCACGGACCCGCATTTCCCAGCGCTGATCGCGGGTGCCAAGGCCGACGAGGTGGATCGGACCGCCGGGTGCGCCGTCCACCGGGTTCAGCAGTCGCTCGGCAGCGGCGGGGTGGCGGATGGCGACGCGGACGTCCTCGCCCAGAATGTGCTCGCCAAGCAACGCGCGCGCCGCGCGGTTCGCCGCCGCGACTCGCTGCGACTCGACCAACAGCATTGGTTCGAACACCGCCTCGATTGCCTCAGCTACGCCAGCCGGGTTCGCGCCGACCGCGAGCGGGGGCGTGTCGTCCGTCGCAGGCTCCTCTGGCGGGGGCGACGCGATCAGCGCGGCGAGCGTCGCGCCGACCAGCGCGATCCCGCCCGCCTGGGGGCCGGCGGTGATCCACGCGACGATCGCGGTGACGAGAATGGCGATCAGTGCGGCGAGCGTGCGGGTGTTGGTCAGGCTGGGCATGGCACCATGCCTAACCGATCGCCGCGCGATTCACACTTGTGAAAGGCGGGTATGCGAGTGATGAACCCATCATGGCCGACACAACGCCTCCCAAGGACGGACCGACCAAAGGCCCAAGCAGGCGCGCGCTGATGCTGGGCGCGGCCAGCGCGTCCGCGATCGTCTCGATCAAACCGGCGCTCGCCCAGAGTGCCGGGTCGGTGCTGAACTGCGAGATACCGGTCCCTGATGCAGGGCGCGCGGGCAATTATATCGCCGCCGATGGCTCGCTGGTTCCGGCCGGGACGCAGGGCGCGTTCCCGCCGGCGGGCCGCAACTTCAAGGGCGAAGAGGTCAAGCAGGCGCTGAACGGCGCGAACCTGCCCGGCACCACCTATGACCAGAGCCGCGCCTACACCAACTACATCCGCCGGCTGCAGCGCGGGACGAGCGGCTTCACCTGTTTCGCATCGCTCCAGATGCCGCGCGGGTAACGCCGCGTGACCCGGTATCGCGCCGCGCCCGCCGCGACGCTGCGGATCGAGCCGCTGGATGCGCTCACGCTGATCTATCACCGCGCGTCGGGGATCACGCATCTGGTGGATTCGCCGGTGCCCGAGCTGCTCGACCTCGTGATTGAGTCGCTGACGCTGGATGAGGCGCTGGCGGCGCTGACCGAACGCTTCGATCTGGTCGATCCTGACCGCGACGCACTCGCGGCACGGATCGACGAGCTGGTCGCGTCCGGACTGGTGGAGCGCGTCTGATGCGCCACGCGACCATGCTGCGCATCGGCCCGGTGGGGTTCCGCATCGGCAGCGACTGGCGCGCGCCGGTCGCCGCGCTGGACGAGCTCTACCGCGACTATCCGCAGCCGCAGGATGGCATCCCCGATTTCACCGTCCGCCTGTTCGCTGCGCGTTTCTGGCGGCGCTGGATCCGCCCGGCGGTGCATCTCGGCGGCGATTTCGTGATCCCGGAGGCGGCGCCGCTGCCGCTGGCGCAGGGGGTGCTGGCGGCGGAAATGGCGATGAACCTGCAGATGGCGCTGGGCCAGCGGCGCTATCTGCTGCTCCACGCCTCGGCGGTCGAGAAGGACGGCCGTGCGCTGGTGATGACAGGAGAGAGCGGGGCAGGCAAGTCGACGCTCGCCGCATTGCTGATGGCGCGCGGGTGGCGGCTGATGGGCGACGAGTTCGCGCTGCTCGATCCGGCGACGGGGATGCTGCACGGCTTTCCGCGGCTGATCAGTCTGAAGAATGAGGCGATTGGGGTGATGGAGGCGGCGCTGCCCGATGCGCGCTGGGGGCCGTTGCTCAAGGGCACGCCAAAGGGCGATATCCGCCACCTCGTCCCCGACGCGCGTGCGATTGCGGCGATGGATGAACCGGCCCGGCCCACGCTGATCCTGTTTCCCGCATTCGGCCATCAGCTCGCCGAACGCGCCGTCGAGCCGAGCGAATGTTTCGTGCGGTTGACCCAGGCGTCGACCAACTATGTTGCACTGGGCGAGGCCGGGTTCGACGCGCTGACCGGCCTGGTGCGCGGTGTTCCGGCGCGGGCGATCGACTATCCCGACACCGATGGCGCGATCGCGCTGGTCGAGCGGCTGTGGGGCGAGCTGGCATGAGCGGCACGCTGGTCGCCTGCGCGCTGCGCGATCCGGCGTCGGTGCTGGCGCTGGATGCGGCGGGCTGGACCGCATTGCTGTGCGCCGCGCGGGCGGAGACGCTGATCGGAACGCTGGCGCATCGGCTGGCCGGCTTGGCGATGCCGCCCGCTGCCGCCCGCATCCTCGCCGATGCGCGCGCTGCTGCGGAACAGGGGCGGATGGCGGCGCTGTGGGAGGCGGAGATGGCCCGCCGGGCGCTCGCCGCCAGCGGGATGCCGGTGGTGCTGCTCAAGGGCACGGCGTTTGTCGCGAGCGGGCTGTCGGCGGGGCAGGGGCGGCAGATCGGCGATCTCGACATCCTCGTGCCGCGCGATCGGATCGAAGAGGCGGAGGGTTTGCTGCTGGCGGCCGGGTGGGAGTGGGTGAAGTCCGACCCCTATGACGACGCCTATTATCGCCGCTGGATGCACGAGCTGCCGCCGCTGATCCATCGCGAGCGCGACCGGATGATCGATGTTCACCACACGATCCTGCCGCTGACCGCGCGCGTGACGCCCGATGCGGCTGCGCTCATCGCCAGCGCGGTGCCGCTGGGCAATGGCCTGTCGGTGCTGCCGCCCGAGGGGATGGTCGTCCATGCGGCGGCGCATCTGTTCGCCGATGGCGATCTGCAGGGCGGCTTGCGCAATTTGTGGGATATCCACTGCCTGCGCGACGAATTTGGCGGGGTGGAGTTTGACCTCAGCCTAGCGGCCTGCGCCGCGCAGCACGGCCTGACCCGTGAGGTCGAGCGCTCGCTTCGGCTATCCGCGCATCTGTTCGGCGAAGGCGCAGCACTGACGCTTGCCGATCGCCTTTATGTCCACCGCCTGCTTGCCCGTGACGGCTGGGGGCAGCGGACGCGCAAGCTGACCGAGATGGGGTTTTATCTGCGCGGCCATTTCCTCCGCATGCCGCCGCTCATGCTGGCGAAGCATCTGTGGACGAAGTGGCGGAAGGGCTATCGGCCAGCCGGATGAGCGTGGGTACCAGCTCCTCATAGCCGTCGATCACCGCGTCCGCGCCCAGTTCCGCGACCGGCTGCATCAGGAACCCGAAGCTGACCGCGATACTCGGGATGCCGGCATTCTTGGCGGCCATAATGTCGTAGATCGAGTCGCCGACAAAGGCCGCGCGTCCGCCGCCGCAGCGCGCGATCATCTCGTGGATCGGGGCGGGCGAGGGCTTGGCATTGCCGCGCCCCATCGTGTCACCGCCGATCACGCAGGCGAAGCGGTGGTCGAGGCCGACTTCGCGCACCAGCCGGGTCGCAAAGCGTTCGAACTTGTTAGTGACGATGGCGAGTTTCACCCCACGCGCTTCCAGTTCGTCGAGCGCTTCGGCTAGCCCGGCGAACGGGACGGTGCCGTGCGACAGGTTCTCGCCATAGAACTCCAGCAGCGCGGGATAGGCCCGACGCATGACGTCTTCGTCATAGCCGCCCGATTCCTCCAGCCCATGTTTGAGCATGTTCTTCGCCCCGCCGCCGATCATCGTCCTGATCCGGTCGGGCGCGAGGGTGGGGCGGTCCACCAGCGCCAGCGCATGGTTGGTCGCGGCGAGCAGGTCGGCGCTGGTGTCGAGCAGCGTGCCGTCGAGGTCGAACCCGACGATATCGAACGGAAAATCGGTCATCGCGCCAAATGCCTGTGCCGCTATGGAAATTGCAACATGATCGTGGCAGGGGCGCGGTTCAGGGGAGTCCTAGGGCCTATGACCAAGCCGATCGCCGCGATCATCCTTGCCGCCGGTAGCGGGACGCGGATGAAGTCCGACACGCACAAGGTGCTGCACAGAATCGCAGGCAAGCCGATGCTTTTGCACCTGACCGATGCCTTCGCGGCGGCAGGCGCGGCGGAGAAGGTCGTCGTGGTCGGCGCACGGCGCGAACAGGTCGAGGCTGCGGTTGCGCCGCTTGGCGTGAAGATCGCCCACCAGAGCGAACAACTCGGTACCGCGCACGCCGCGCTGATGGCGCGTGAGGCACTGGCTGGGTTCGACGGCACCGTGATCGTCGCGTTCGGAGACACGCCGTTCCTGTCGGCGCAGACGATCGCGGCGATGGCCGCGCGGCTCGACGCGACAGATGCGCCGCGCGTCGCGGTGCTCGGCTTCCGCCCCGATGATGCCAAGGCCTATGGCCGGATCATTGCCGATGCGGACGGCGCGATTGCCAAGATGGTCGAGTATAAGGACGCGACCTCTGAGGAGCGCGCGGTCGACCTCTGCAATTCGGGCGTGACGGCGGTGCGCGCCGCCGACCTGTGGCCGCTGCTCGACCGGGTCGGCAACGACAATGCGGCGGGCGAATATTACCTTCCCGACATCGTCATGCTTGCACTGGCCGATGGCGACCGCGCGGTGGTGGTCGAGACCGATGCGGATGAGGTGATCGGGATCAACGGCCGCGCCGAACTCGCTTATGCCGAGGATCGCTGGCAGGCCGCACGGCGGGCGCAGGCGATGGCCGATGGCGCGACGCTGACCGCACCGGAAACCGTGTGGTTCGCGCACGATACCATGCTGGGCCGCGACGTGACCGTCGAACCGAATGTGGTGTTCGGCCCCGGCGTTACCGTCGCCGATGGCGTCACCATCCGCGCCTTCTGCCATATAGAGGGCGCGACGATCGCGACCGGCGCCGAAGTCGGCCCCTATGCGCGGCTGCGCCCCGGCACGGTGCTGGGCGAGAACAGCAAGGTCGGCAATTTCGTCGAGACGAAGAAGGCGGTGCTGGGCAAAGGCGCCAAGGCCAACCACCTGACCTATCTGGGCGATGCGCAGGTAGGTGAGGGCGCGAATATCGGCGCGGGCACGATCACCTGCAACTATGACGGCTTCTTCAAATATCCGACGGTGATCGGGGCGGGCGCGTTCGTTGGATCGAACAGTGCACTGGTCGCCCCGGTCAGCATCGGCGACGGCGCGATCGTCGGCGCTGGGTCGGTCGTGACCAAGGATGTCGAGGCCGACGCGCTGGCACTGGTCCGCCCCGAACAGACCGCGCGCGCCGACTGGGCGAAGCGGTTCCGCGCGGCGATGGCGGCACGAAAGGCGGCGAAATGAGCGACATCTATGAAGGCAAGCCGTTCCTGAAGCTGCTCGATGCCTATGTCCTCGACGCGATCGGCGCGCTCGATGCGGAGAGTGATGCGGCGCTGGCTGCGCAGGAGCCGGCGTTCCACGCGATGTTCGGCGCGACCGGCGACTGGCGCAGCATCGTCGTCCAGCGGATGCAGTTCCCCGAGGGCATGGCGGGCGCGATCAACGAGGTCTGGGCCAAGGGGCGCGCCAAATTCATTGCCGCGCAGGGGCATGAGCCAGACCCGGTCGAATTCGTGCGGAGCTTTGTCGACAGCAAGTTCCCGCATTGACATGATATCATGATATGATATCAGTATATCAATGACCCGCATCCTTGCCGATCTGCCCGATGAGGACATCAAGTGGCTCGACGCTCAGGCGGCCGAGCAGGGCAAGTCGCGTGCCGCAGTGCTGCGTGAGGCGGTGGCGGCGTATCGCGCCGAGGCACCCAAGGACTGGCTGGAAATTGGCTTCGGTGCGTGGAAGGATCGCGACGATATCGGCGATGCTGTCGAATGGCAGCGGCGCGAGCGGGCGTCATCGACGCGTCCTTGGGACGACGACTATGAAGAGGTGAAGGCCGAGTTTCCGGATCTGTTCGACGCTGAGGACGATCGCCAGCGGCAAATCTATCTCGACATGAGCAAGGGCCGCTACCCCGATCCGAAGAGGCCGGCCAAGTGAGCGGCTTTGCGTTCGACTCCAACATCCTGATCGACGCGCTCAAGGGCTTGGAGCCAGCGCGCGACGAATTGCGCCGCGCGACATCGGGCGGTGCGCGCGCGTGGATCAGCCGCATGGTGTGGATCGAAGTCCTGTCCAAAGGATCGGGGGAAGGCCTCCGCCGCGCGGAAATTCTGCTGTCGGGCTTTGGCATCGACGAAATGGATGTCGAGATCGCGACCCGTGCGGCCAGCCTGCGCCGGGAGCGGCAGCACCTGCGATCGCCCGACGCCGTCATTCTCGCCACCGCAATGCTGCGCGGCCGCGTCCTCGTTACCCGTAACACCAAGGATTTCCCGGCCAACATGCCGGGGATCCGCGTCCCCTATACCCTCTAAAGTCGAGAGCAGACCCCATGTGTGGAATCGTTGGAATCCTGGGCAATGACGATGTTGCCGACCGGCTGCTCGATGGCCTGAAGCGGCTGGAATATCGCGGCTATGACTCGGCCGGCATCGCCACCATCGTTGATGGCGGCATCGCGCGGCGCCGCGCATCGGGCAAGCTGGTCAATCTGGGCAAGGTGCTGGCCGAGGATCCGCTGCCCGGGCTGGTCGGCATCGCCCACACCCGCTGGGCCACGCATGGCGGCCCGACCACCAACAACGCCCATCCGCATGCGACCGGCGAGGTGGCGCTGGTCCACAACGGGATCATCGAGAATTTCAAGCCGCTGCGCGAGGAACTGCTGGCGCGCGGCCGCGTGTTCGAGAGCGAGACCGACACCGAAATCGTCGCGCATCTGGTGAGCGAGCAGGTCGAGGCGGGCCTCGACCCGGTCGCCGCGGTCAAGGCGGTGCTCCCGTGCCTGCACGGCGCCTTCGCGCTCGCCATCCTGTTCCGCAGCCATCCCGACATGCTGATCGGCGCGCGGCTCGGCTCCCCGCTGGTGGTCGGCTATGGCGAGGGGGAGACCTATCTCGGCTCCGACGCGCTCGCGCTCGCGCCGCTTACCCAGCGCATTTCGTATCTGGAAGAGGGCGACTGGGTCGTCCTCACCCGCGACGGCACGCAGGTCTATGACGTCGAGAACAATCCGGTCGAACGCCCGATCGTCAATTCGGGCGCATCGGGCCAGCTGATCGACAAGGGCAACCACCGCCACTTCATGGCGAAGGAAATCTACGAACAACCGATCGTGGTCGCACAGACGCTGCGCGGCTATCTCCAGCGGCTCGAGGAAAAGGTGACGCTGCCGATCCCCGAGTTCGACCTGTCGGCGATCCGCCGCGTGACCATCGTCGCGTGCGGCACCAGCTATTACGCCGGGATGGTCGCGAAATACTGGTTCGAGCAGTTCGCGCGCGTCGCGGTCGACATCGATGTCGCATCCGAATTCCGCTACCGCGCCCCGGTGATGGAGCCGGGCGGGTTGATGATCGTCATCAGCCAGTCGGGCGAGACCGCCGACACGCTCGCCGCGCTGCGCCATGCCAAGGCTGAGGGCCAGACGATCGCCGCCGTGGTCAACGTGCCGACCAGCACGATGGCGCGCGAGGCCGACCTGCTGCTGCCCACCCATGCCGGGCCGGAGATCGGCGTCGCATCGACCAAGGCGTTCACCTGCCAACTCGCCGTCCTCGCCGCGCTCGCCGCCAACCTCGCCAAGGCGAAGGGGCGGATGACGCCAGAGGAGGAGAAGGAAATCGTCCTCCACCTCGCCGAAGCGCCCGCCGCGCTCAACGACGCGCTGAGCCGCGATGAGGCGATCGAGGCAATGGCCGGCAGCGTCGCCGGCGCGCGCGACGTCCTCTATCTCGGTCGCGGCACCGACTATCCGCTGGCGATGGAAGGGGCGCTGAAGCTCAAGGAAATCAGCTACATCCATGCCGAAGGCTATGCCGCAGGCGAGATGAAGCACGGCCCGATCGCGCTGATCGACGAAAATGTCCCCGTCATCGTCATCGCGCCGAGCGGGCCGCTGTTCGAAAAGACGGTCAGCAACATGCAGGAAGTGCAGGCGCGCGGCGGCAAGGTGGTGTTGATCAGTGACGCCGAGGGGATCGCGGCCGCGGGCGAGAATTGCCTCGCGACGATCGAGATGCCCCGCGTCCACCCGCTGATCTCACCGATCGTCTATGCGGTGCCGGTGCAGCTGCTCGCCTACCATGTCGCGGTGGCCAAGGGCACGGACGTCGATCAGCCGCGTAACCTCGCCAAGTCGGTGACGGTGGAGTGATGCTGTAGAGAAACTGGAGCGGGTGAAGGGAATCGAACCCTCGTCGTGAGCTTGGGAAGCTCCTGCTCTGCCATTGAGCTACACCCGCGAGGCGCGTCGAAATCGAAGGTTTGCGGGCGGTTGTCAAGGACGATCGCGTCGAACCCGCGACACGCGTCGGGAAACGGTCACCCTGGTCCCGCCCTCAACTGTGACTAACGCGCCATTGAGCAGGTCGGGTGACGTTTCGCTATCGATAGTTCGGGTACGCCAGTGGCCGGGGTATCATGGGCCCGGAGCTGGAGCTGCGAGCACTCTTTCTTTCGGCAAATGGCTGCTCGCGGGAGGAATGCCCGTGAATGCGGAAGAACTGTCGGACGTCGCGCTGCATCAGGACGACGATCGCCGCGCCGATGACCGCACCACCACCTTGTTCCAGGTCGCACGCCTGCTCACCGAACAGGGTACGCAGCATCTCTGTCTGATCCGCAACATCGGCGCGGGCGGGATGATGCTGGAAATCTACGCGCCGCTCGAACCGGGGATGCGCGTGCGGATCGAGCCGAAGGTGTGCGATCCGATTACCGGGGTGGTGCGCTGGGCGCAGGCGGGGCAGGCGGGGATCGCGTTTGACGATCCGATCGACGTCCACGCCTATCTCCACACCCACAATGTGCTGCTGCCCGACCAGCTTCCGCGCTGCCCGCGCGTCACCACGGCACTGCGCGCGCGCTTGCGCATCGGTGCGGTGTGGCACCTCGTCCCGCTGATCGACCTGTCGCAGGGCGGGGCGAAGGTCGAAACCGATCTGCCGGTGGAACTGGGGCAGGGGGCGGAGATTGACATCGCGGGCATCGGCACGCTCGGCGCGCATGTGCGCTGGGTGCGCGGTGAGCGGATCGGGCTGGTCTTTACCAATCCGCTTCGGCTGGCGCTCGTCGCCCAATGGATTGCGACCCACGGCGCGGAACAGGGAGCTGTCCGCGCCGCGTGACCGCGCTCAATCGATCGTGCGCGCCAGCTCGCGGTTGAGCCACAGCGCTACCAGCGTCCCGATCGCGCCCGAGAGCAGATAGGCACCCGCTGCAAGCAATCCGAACTCCGACGACAGCCACAATGCGGCGAGCGGCGCGAAGCCGGCGCCGAACAGCCAGGCGAGATCGGCGGTCAGGGCAGAACCGGTGTAGCGGTAGCGCTGCTGGAAGCTGGCCGACAGCGCGCCCGACGACTGGCCGAACGTCAGGCCAAGCAGCACGAAGCCGAGCAGCATGAATGCTGCCTCGCCCGCCTCGCCCATTTCGAGCAACTGCGGCGCGAAGCCGCTGAACGCGGCGATTGCGGCAGCGGTGGCGGCGAGCACGGTGCGGCGACCCACGCGGTCCGCGAGATAGCCCGAAGCGACGATCGCGCCGACGCCAAGCGCCGCCGCGACTGCCTCGATCGCGAGGAAGCGGACCGGTGATTCCTCGGTGTAGAGGAACACCCACGACAGCGGGAACACGGTCACCATGTGGAACATGGCAAAGCTCGCCAGCGGGGCGAAGGCGCCGAGGATGATCGTGCGCCAGTTCGACCGGATCGTTTCGACCATCGGCGCGGGCTGAAGCTCGCGCCGCTCGAACAAGGTCGCATAGTCCGGCGTCACCACGATGCGCAGGCGGGCGAACAGCGCCACCACGTTGATCGCAAAGGCGACGAAGAAGGGGTAGCGCCAGCCCCAGTCGAGGAAATCCTGCGCGGGCAGGGCGGCGATCAGGAACATGAAGAGCAGGCTGGCGACGATCAGGCCGAGCGGTGCGCCGAGCTGGGGGATCATCGCGTACCAGCCGCGCTTGCCCTCTGGCGCGTTGAGCGCGAGCAGCGAGGCGAGGCCGTCCCACGACCCGCCCAGCGCAACGCCCTGCCCCATGCGGAACAGCGCGAGCAGCAGCGCCGATCCCACGCCGATCGAGGCATAGCCGGGAAGAAAAGCGATCGCCGCGGTCGATCCGCCGAGCAGGAACAGCGCGATGGTCAGCTTGGCACCCCGGCCATAGGCGCGGTCGATCGCGGTGAAGATCAGCGTGCCAACCGGCCGCGCGACAAAGGCGAGCGCGAAGATCGCGAACGACCACAATGTCCCCTGCAGCGGATCGAGATGCGGGAACACCAACGCGGGGAACACCAGCACCGACGCGATGGCGTAGACGAAGAAGTCGAAAAACTCGGATGTACGCCCGATGACGACACCGATCGCGATCTCGCCCGGGGCGATCTTGTGCCCGTCCCGCGGACCATCGGAATTGACCGCGCGGGCGTCGCGCTCGGCTTCGGTCGTTGGGACGGTGTCGGCGCTCATTCCAGTCTTCCCGGCTTGCCGCATCGGCGCGGCGCGAATCACTCTGGCGGGTCAGTGTCGGCTTCCCGCAGCAGAAACGCAGTGCTGCATTGATGGGCATCAAGGGATTGGACAAAATGTCCTATGTCCGCGCCGGTGCGGGGGGCGTAGGCGCCGATCATGGCCCAGAACCCCATCCGAGTCCGCCATCGCCTCCGGCCCCTGCTCACGCTTGCGTTGCTGCCGCTGTTGTCCGGCTGCGGGCTGATCGTCCTCGACCCCGCCGGTGAAGTGGCGCGGCAACAGGGCAATCTGGTGATGATCTCCACCGCGCTGATGCTGTTGATCATCGTGCCGGTGATGGCGCTGACGGTGTTTTTTGCGTTCAAGTACCGCGCGGCGAACAAGGATGCGGCCTATGATCCCGAGTGGGACCATTCGACCCAGTTGGAGTTGGTGATCTGGGCCGCGCCGCTGTTGATCATCATCTGCCTTGGCGCGCTGACCTGGGTCGGCACGCATCTGCTCGACCCCTACCGCCCGCTCGCCGCCGCTGAGGGGAAGGGGCCGGGCGCACCGGAAACCGACCGCGAAAAGCCGCTGGAGGTTCAGGTCGTCGCGCTCGACTGGAAATGGCTGTTTATCTACCCCGAACTGGGCATCGCGACGGTCAACGAGTTCGCCGCGCCCGTGGATCGCCCGATCCGCTTCCGCATCGCCTCATCCTCGGTGATGAACAGCTTCTACATCCCCGCGCTGGCTGGCCAGATCTATGCGATGCCGGGGATGGAGACCAAGCTGCACGGCATTTTCAACCAGCCCGGCAATTTCGTCGGCTTTTCCGCCAACTATTCGGGCGCAGGCTTCTCCAACATGCGCTTTGCCGCAAAGAGCATGGAGCGTGGCGCGTTCGACGCATGGGTGGCGCAGGTGAAGGGGACGGCAACGCCGCTCGACCGTGCGACCTATCTCAAGCTCGAACGTCCGAGCGAAAAGGAGCCGGTGCGGCGCTACGCGCAGGTCGAGCCCAATCTGTTCGATCGCGTCGTCAACCTTTGCGTCGAGCCGGGCAAGATGTGCATGCACGACATGATGGCGATCGATGCCAAGGGCGGCCTTGGGCTTGCCGGCGCCTATAATGTCCGCGACCTTGCCTATGACAAGTTCGCAGCGCGCGGCAGCTTGCCGGCGCTCACCACGCGCTATGTCGCGGCGGTCTGCACGACCCCGATGGTCGCGGCGACTGCACCCGAACCCACGCCGGTGGACAGCGCCCCGCTGACCGGCGCTGGCCTGTCGCGCGTCCGCCAGTCGGTGCCGCTGCCCGCGCGCACCGCCATGGCCGATATTCCCGTCCTTCCGGAAAGCTGAGTCAAGCCTGTGTCCGATCCCACCGCGCATCCCGTCCCGTCGGTCGATCCGATCTTCGGTCGTCTGTCGCTCGATTCGATCCCGCTGCACGAACCGATCCTGATCGCGACCTTCGCCGTGGTCGCGATCGGCGGCATGGCGGTGATCGCGCTGCTGACCAAATATCGCCTCTGGGGTTATTTGTGGAAAGAGTGGTTCACCAGTGTGGATCACAAGAAGATCGGGATCATGTACATGATCCTCGGCCTCATCATGTTCATGCGCGGTTTTGCCGATGCGATCATGATGCGGTTGCAGCAGGCGATGGCGTTCGGCGGGAACGAAGGCTATCTCAACGCGCACCACTACGACCAGATCTTCACCGCCCATGGCGTGATCATGATCTTCTTCGTGGCGATGCCGTTCATCACCGGCCTGATGAACTATGTCGTCCCGCTCCAGATCGGCGCGCGCGACGTCAGCTTCCCCTTCCTCAACAATTTCAGCTTCTGGATGACCGCGTCGGGCGCGGCGCTGACGATGGTGTCGCTGTTTGTCGGCGAATATGCGCAGACCGGCTGGCTCGCCTATCCGCCGCTGTCGGGGATCAGTTACAGCCCCAGCGTTGGCGTCGATTATTATATCTGGTCGCTACAGATAGCGGGTGTCGGGACAACATTGTCCGGCATCAACCTGATCGTCACCATCCTGAAGCTGCGCGCGCCGGGCATGGGCCTGATGAAGATGCCGGTGTTCACCTGGACCTCGCTGTGCGCCAACATCCTGATCGTCGCCAGCTTCCCGGTGCTGACCGCCGTGCTCGCGCTGCTCGGGCTCGACCGCTACGCCGGCACCAACTTCTTCACGAACGACTTCGGCGGATCGTCGATGATGTACGTGAACCTGATCTGGATCTGGGGCCATCCAGAGGTTTATATCCTGATCCTCCCGCTGTTCGGCGTGTTCAGCGAAGTGACCTCGACCTTCTCGGGCAAGCGGCTGTTTGGCTACACCTCGATGGTCTATGCGACGGTGGTCATCACCATCCTGTCGTACGTCGTGTGGCTCCACCACTTCTTCACCATGGGGTCGGGGGCGAGCGTCAACAGCTTCTTCGGCATCACCACCATGGTGATTTCGATCCCGACAGGTGCAAAGCTCTTCAACTGGCTGTTCACCATGTATCGTGGGCGCATTCGGTTCGAGCTGCCGATGATGTGGACGATCGCGTTCATGCTGACCTTCACCATCGGCGGCATGACTGGCGTACTGCTCGCGGTGCCGCCGGCTGACTTCGTGCTGCATAATTCGCTGTTCCTGATCGCGCACTTCCACAATGTGATCATCGGTGGCGTGCTGTTCGGCCTGTTCGCGGCGATCAACTATTGGTGGCCCAAGGCGTTCGGGTTCAAGCTCGACAAGAAGTGGGGACTGGTGTCCTTCTGGTGCTGGGTCGTGGGCTTCTGGCTCGCCTTTGCGCCGCTCTATGTCCTCGGCCTGATGGGCGTGACGCGGCGGATGCGGGTGTTCGATGACCCGTCCTACCAGATCTGGTTCATCATCGCCGGCATCGGCGCGGCGACGATCGCAGTCGGCATCTTCGCGATGCTGGTCCAGTTCGCGGTCAGCATCTGGAAGCGCGAGGAGCTGAAGGTCGATGGCGACCCGTGGAACGGTCGTACGCTGGAATGGGCGACCAGCTCGCCCCCGCCGGAGTACAACTTCGCCTTCACCCCGCGCATCCACGATCTGGACGCCTGGTACGACATGAAGAAGCGCAACGCCGAGCGTCCGGTTGGTGGCTATCGCGACATCCATATGCCGCGCCCGACCGGTGCCGGGATCATCCTGTCGGGCATCAGCCTGGTGATCGGTTTTGCGCTGGTGTGGCACATCTGGTGGCTGGCGATCGCGGCGTTCGTCGGGTTGCTCGCCACCGCGATCATCCACACCTTCAACTATGACCGCGACTTCCACATCCCGGCGGCGACCGTCACCGAGGTTGAGTACGCGCGCACCCGCCAGCTGGCCGCCGGAGCCGCCGCATGACCGCCATCACCGCAGATACCAACGCGCCCCCCGTCTTCTACGAGCTGGAGGAGCATCCGCACCCCGAGGGGCACAGCACGATGCTGGGCTTCTGGATCTATCTGATGAGCGACTGCCTCATCTTTGCGATTCTGTTTGCGTGCTACGCGGTGCTGGGCGGCAATTATGCCGCAGGGCCGGGGCCAAAGGATTTGTTCGACCTCAAGCTGATCGCGCTCAACACCGCGATGCTGCTGTTTTCGTCGATCACCTATGGCTTTGCGATGCTGTCGATGCAGATGGGCAAGGTTCGCGCGACGCAGAGCTGGCTTGCCGTCACCGGCCTGTTCGGCGCGGCGTTCCTCGCGATCGAGCTCTATGAGTTCGCGCACCTGATCCACCTCGGCGCGACGCCGCAGCGCAGCGCGTTTCTCTCGGCCTTCTTCACGCTGGTCGGCACGCACGGCCTCCACGTCACCTTCGGCCTGATCTGGCTGGTGACGCTGATGGTACAGCTGGGGCGCAAGGGGCTGATCCCCGCCAATCAGCGCCGGGTCGCGTGCCTTGGCATGTTCTGGCACTTCCTCGACGTCATCTGGATCGGCGTCTTCACCTTTGTCTATCTGATGGGGATGCTGCGATGAGCGCGCACCATGACGAGCACCACGCGGCCGCTGAACTGCCGCACGCGACGCTGCGCGATTATGTGATCGGCTTTGTCCTGTCGGTGATTCTGACTGCGATCCCGTTCTGGCTGGTGATGACGATGCCGCTCAGCGCCGGGGTGACGGCTGCGGTCATCATGGGCTTTGCGGTGGTGCAGATCGTCGTCCACATGGTGTATTTCCTGCACATGACGCCAAAGGCTGAAGGCGGCTGGTCGCTGACCTCGCTCGTGTTCACCATCATCGTGATCTTCATCATGCTCGCCGGATCGCTGTGGGTCATGCATCACCTCAACAGCAACATGATGCCGCAGCATATGGAGCAGCAGGTCCCGTGAAGCTCCGCCGCGCCGTTCCAGCGGCGCTGCTGCTGATGCTCGCCGCCGGCTTTGTCGCGCTGGGCATCTGGCAGGTCGAGCGGCGGGCGTGGAAACACGCGCTGATCGACGCGGTCGAGACGCGCAGCACCGCCGCGCCGGTCGCCGCTCCCGCTCCGGACGTGGCGGTCAGCGCCGAGGCGGACGCCTATCGCCGCGTGCGGGTTACCGGACGCTTCCTGCATGACCGCGAGACGCTGGTGCGCGCGGTGAGCGATCTGGGCAGTGGATATTGGGTGGTGACCCCGCTCGACACCGGCGGATTCACCGTGCTGGTCAATCGCGGCTTTGTGCCGCCCGACCGGCGCGAGTCCGCCAGCCGCGCGGCAGGCAATGGAGCAGGGGAGGTTACCGTTACCGGCCTGCTCCGTATCACCGAGCCGGAAGGCGGGTTTCTCCGGAACAACGATCCGGCGGCGGGCAATTGGTATTCGCGTGATGTTGCCGCGATTTCCGCAGCGCAGGGTCTGAACAACGCAGCCCCCTATTTCATCGACGCCGATGCCGCGCCCAATCCGGGCGCGTGGCCGCGCGGCGGACTGACCGTGCTGCGCTTCTCCGACAATCATCTGGGGTACGCGTTGACCTGGTTCGCGCTGGCATTGCTGTCGCTGGGCGCCATCTGGCTGGTGTTGCGCAAAGTGGCGGTAGCGCCCAACAAGGACGCGTGAACCGGCAGATCCTTGAGCCCGCCTTTCAGCCGGCGGATGCGGGGCGGCGCAACATGCTGCTGCTCACGCAATTGCGCTGGCTGGCGGTGGGCGGACAGCTGGTGACCGTCGCGGTCGTGCAATTTGCCCTGGGCATCGACCTGCCCATGACGCAGTTGTTGATGTCGACCGCCACGCTCGCCGCGCTCAACATCGCCAGCCATGTGCTGATCGCCAGCGGTGCGCGGTTCACCGACGGTGCGCTGGCCGCCGCCCTGTTGTTCGATGTCGGCGCGCTGACGGTGCAGCTCAGCCTGTCGGGCGGGATCACCAATCCGTTCGCGGCGCTGTTCCTGTTGCATATCGTGCTCGGCGCCGTGCTGTTGCGGCCGCATTATCCGTGGACGATCGTGGCGGCGACGCTGATCGCACTCGGGATCCTCGCGCTCGATCCGACGCCGCTGGTGCTGCCCCCCGATCTGCCGGTCGACCCGGTCAATCTATACCTCGGCGGGGGTATCGTCTGTTTCGTGCTGATCGCAGTGCTGCTGGTGATCTTCATCGGCCAGATCAGCCGCAATTTGCGCACCCACGACGCCGCGCTCGCTGCGGTGCGCCAGCGCGCGGCGGAGGAGGACCATATCGTCCGCATGGGCCTGCTCGCATCGGGCGCGGCGCATGAGCTGGGGACGCCGCTGTCGCTGCTGTCGGTCGCGATCGGCGATTGGCGGGCGATGCCGCGGCTGAAGGGGGATAAGGAGTTGCAGGAGGAGCTGGCCGAGATGGACGGCGCGGTTCGCCGGTGCAAGGCGATCGTCAGCGGCATCCTGATGTCGGCGGGCGAGGCGCGCGGGGTGGCGCCCGAAGTGACCAGCGTGCGCCGCTTCCTGACCGAGATTGTCGCGGACTATCGCGCCAGCCTGCTCCCCGGCACGCTCGACTTCGACGACCGCTTCGGCGCAGACGTCACCATCGTCTCCGATCCCGCGCTGCGTCAGGTGATCGGCAATGTCATCGACAATGCGATCGAGGTGTCGCCTGGCCGCGTCGCGCTGACGGTGCTGCGCGAGGGCGAGGCGCTGGTGCTCGATATCGCCGATCGCGGACCCGGCTTCGCGCCCGAGATCCTTGAGACGTTCGGCCAGCCCTACCGTTCGACCAAGGGCAAGCCGGGCGGCGGTCTCGGCCTGTTCCTGCTGGTCAACGTCCTGCGCAAGCTGGGCGGTGAGGCGAGCGCGGAGAACCGGCTGGACGGCGGGGCACGGGTGCGGATCGTGCTGCCGCTCGCCGCGCTGGCGATGGCGGCGCGGCGATGAGCGCGCGGCTGCTGATCATCGTCGAGGATGACGAGGCGTTTGCCCGGACGCTCAAACGCTCGTTCGAGCGGCGCGAGTACACCGTGCTGTGGGCGGCGAACCATGACGAGCTGGCCGCGTTTCTGACCGAGCATGCGCCGGATTTCGCGGTGGTGGATTTGAAGCTCGGCGGCGCATCGGGGCTGGCGTGCGTGCAGACGTTGCGAGCGAGCGATGCGGGGATGAAGATCGTCGTCCTGACCGGCTTCGCCAGCATCGCGACCGCGGTGGAGGCGATCAAGCTGGGCGCCAACCACTATCTCGCCAAGCCGTCGAACACCGACGATATCGAGGCGGCGTTCGCGCGCGTCGATGGCGATGTCGACGCCCCGGTCGACGGCCGCACCTCATCGATCAAGACGGTCGAGTGGGAGCATATCCATCAGACGTTGGTCGAGACCGACTTCAACATCTCCGAAGCCGCGCGGCGGCTGGGGATGCACCGCCGCACGCTGGCGCGAAAGCTGGAGAAGCGGCCGGTGCGTTAGGAGGTGGTCCGATTAGCGGTCGCTCCCAGCGCGACGCTCGCGAAATCTTGTAACCGCCGGACGTGCGTTACTCTTACGTCACCGAATTGAGGCATCTGCGTCAGCCCGTTTACAATCGCTTCTGCTAGCTCGGGATCGCGTCTGCCAAACCAGCTTTGCTTATCGATATAGAGCGCCCAAGCATCAACGCTCGGTCCCCGCGCAAGCATCAAACATGACCGAAATCTCTGTCGCCGTGCGTCAAAGGCCCAGCCGTAGAATGAATGCCGACCGAGATCGCCTGTTTCCCAGCCATCGCGAGTAACGAGCCGGTGGATCACCGAGGCAAGCGGTAGAGCCTCCGCTGCTTCATCGTTTTCGACCGGTCGGTCGCCCTCGGCTCGAAATTCCACGATCTCCCTCATAGATGTTCCCCAGTGGTTACGCGAGTCGATCGGTTTTGTCAGACACCTATCGCCTCTTTTGGGAGCGCGCCAACGCGATGCCTGTCCGCTACCCAGTCGCTTGCAGCCGGCCCGCTTTGATGCGGCTTGCCGTTGGCGCGCGGCAAAGGCATGGCGCGGGGCACGAGAGAGGAAATCCGATGCGCCTGCGTTCGCTGTTGTTCGTCCCCGGTGACCGGCCCGACCGGATGGAAAAGGCGCTGGCCAGCGGTGCCGATGCGCTGATCCTGGACCTTGAGGATTCGGTGACGCCGGAGCGCAAGGCGGAGGCGCGCGCGGCGGTGGCGGCGTTCCTCGCCAAGCAGCATGGCGGCCCGGCGTTGTGGGTCCGCATCAATCCGCTCGACAGCGGAATGACGCAGGACGACCTTGCCGCCGCGCGCGGTGCTGATGGCATCGTCCTGCCCAAATCGGCGAGCGGGCAGGATGTGGCCGCGCTCGACGCGATGCTCGCTGGCGTATCGGCGCGCATCCTGCCGATCGCGACCGAGACGCCCGCCGCGATCTTTGGCCTGGGCAGCTATGCCGGTTGCTCGTCGCGCCTCGCCGGGATCACCTGGGGGGCGGAGGATTTGCCCGCCGCAATCGGTGCGCAATCGTCGCGTGAGGCAGATGGCCGCTACACCCCGCCATACGAGATGATCCGCGGCCTCACCTTGTTCGGCGCGCACGCCGCCGGAGTCGCGCCGATCGAGACCGTCTATCCCGATTTCCGCAACCTTGAGGGGCTGGAGGCCTATTGCGCGCGGGCAATGCGCGACGGCTTTACCGGCATGATGGCGATCCACCCGGCGCAGGTCCCGGTGATCAACGCGGCCTTCACCCCGTCCGAAGCGGCGATCGCCCACGCGCAGGCGGTCGTTGCCGCGTTCGCCGCCAACCCCGGCGCGGGGGCGCTGCAGCTCGACGGCAAGATGATCGACGCGCCGCACCTCAAACAGGCGCAGGCGCTGCTAGCCCGTGCGGGAGCGGCATGACGCCGGACTTTCACCGCGACGATCTGAACCGGCTGGAGCGGGCAGGGCGGCTGCGGTCGCTCAGCCCGCGCGCCGGGCTGGACTTTGCGTCGAACGACTATCTCGGGCTCGCCAATGATCAGCGACTGCGCGATGCCGTGGCCGATGCCGTCGCGCGCGGCGTGGCGGTGGGGTCGGGCGGGTCGCGGCTGCTGCGCGGCAACGATCCCGAGATCGCGGCGCTGGAGGCCGAAGCCGCCGCGCTGTTCGGTGCGGAGGCGTGCCTGTACTTCGCCACCGGCTTTGCCGCCAATGTCGCGCTGCTGGCGACGCTGCCGCAGCCGGGCGACCTGCTCGTCCATGACGCCATGATCCATGCCAGCATGCACGACGGCCTGCGCCTCGCCCGCGCCCCGGCGATGGCGGCAGGGCATAATGACCCACAGGCGGTGGACGATGCGATCCGCGCCTGGCGCGCCGGTGGGGGCACGGGCACGCCGTGGATCGCATTCGAGACGCTCTATTCGATGGATGGCGATTGCGCCCCGGTCGCCGAGCTGGCGGCGGTGGCGGCGCGGCATGACGCCGTGCTGCTGGTCGATGAGGCGCATGCCACCGGCGTGTGGGGTGCGCATGGGCGCGGGCTGGCCGAGGCGCTCGAGGGCGCCGAGAATGTCGTCGCGCTGCACACCTGCGGCAAGGCGCTGGGCTGTCAGGGCGCGCTCGTCACCGGCCCGCGCGTGCTGATCGATTTCCTGATCAACCGCGCGCGCCCGTTCATCTTCTCGACCGCGCCATCGCCTTTGCTGGCGAGAGCGGTCCGCACGGCACTGCGCATCGTGGCGGACGAGCCGGAGCGGCGTGCGCGGCTCCATACGCTGATCGCCCATGCCGAAACCGCACTCGCCCCGCATGGCGTGACCGCGACGGGGACGCAGATCCTGCCGCTGATCATCGGCGACGATGCGGCGACGATGGCGCGTGCAGCGGCGGTGCAGGCGCGCGGGTTCGACGTGCGCGGCATCCGCCCGCCGACAGTTGCGCCGGGGACCGCGCGGCTGCGCATCACGCTGACGCTGAACGTTACCCCGCAAGATATTGATTCACTGGCAGAGGCACTCGCATGATCGTCGTCACCGGCACCGATACCGGGGTGGGCAAGACCGTTGCGTCGGCGGCGCTCGCCTGGCGGCTGAGCGCGACCTATTGGAAACCGGTCCAGGCTGGGCGCGAAGAGGAAGAAACCGACCGTGAGGCGGTCGCGCGGCTGGCCGGGGTGGACACGCTGCCCGAAGCCTATTTCCTCGAAACCCCCTGCTCGCCGCATCGTGCGGCGGAGATCGACGGGGTGACGATCGACCCCGGGCGCCTCACCCCGCCAGCGGGGCGGCTGGTGATCGAGGGGGCGGGGGGCGCGCTGGTGCCGGTGACCCGCGACCTGCTCTACGCCGATCTGTTCGCGCGCTGGGGGCTGCCGGTGGTGATCGTCGCGCGCACCGCGCTCGGCACGATCAACCACAGCCTGATGACGATCGAAGTGCTGCGTGCGCGCGGCGTGCGCGTGGCGGGCATCCTGTTTTCGGGCGATGAAGTGCCCGACAGCGAGGCGACGATCTGCGCGATGGGGCAGGTGTCGTCGCTGGGTCGCTTGCCGCGCCTCGATCCACTGACCCCGGACAGCCTCCGCACGGCGGCGGCGCAACTCGACCTCGGGCCGCTCGCATGACGTCACCCGTCTGGCATCCCTTTACCCAGCATGGCCTCAACGAGCCGGTGCCGCTGGTGACGCATGCGCAGGGCGCAATCCTCCACACCGCCGATGGCCGCCGCGTGATTGACGCGATCTCGTCCTGGTGGGTGACGACGCACGGCCATTGCCACCCGCGCATCATGGCGGCGATCCGCGCGCAGGCGGAGCGGCTCGACCAGCTGATCTTCGCCGGCTGGACCCATGAACCCGCCGAGACGCTGGCGCGGGACCTTACCGCGATGATGCCACCCGCGTTGACCAAAGTGTTCTTCTCCGACAGCGGATCGACCAGTGTCGAGGTCGCGCTCAAGATGGCGCTCGGCCATTTCGCCAATCGCGGGGAGGATCGCCACCGCATCGTCGTGATGCAGGGCAGCTATCATGGCGACACGATCGGCGGCATGTCGGTCGGCGCGCGCGGCGTGTTCAACAAGAGTTACGCGCCGCTGCTGTTCGACGTCGACGTCATCCCCTTTCCCGAGCCGGGTGCCGAGCAAGCGACCCTCGATGCGCTGGAGGCATATTGCCGGGCGCGCCCGGCGGCGCTGATCGTTGAGCCGCTGATCCTGGGCGCAGGCGGCATGCTGATCTATCCGCCGCAGATCCTGCGCGCGATGCGGGAGATGTGCGCGGCGCATGGCGTGCTGTTCATCGCGGATGAGGTGATGACCGGCTGGGGCCGCACCGGCACGCTGCTGGCGTGCGAGCAGGCGGGCGTGGTCCCCGACCTGCTGTGCCTGTCCAAGGGGTTGACCGGGGGATCACTGCCGCTGGCGGTGACGCTTGCGACCGAAGAGATTTTCGCCTCGCATTTGAGCGACGACCGGGCACGAATGTTCTTCCATTCGTCCAGCTACACCGCCAACCCGATCGCCTGCGCTGCCGCCGTCGCCAACCTTGCGATCTGGCGGGACGAGCCGGTGCTGGAGCGGGTCGCAGATCTCGCACGGCGTCAGGCGGAATTGTCCGCGCCGCTCGCCGGAAAAGTCAGCAATCTCCGTCAGATCGGCACGATCGTCGCGATGGAGTTCGAGCAGACGGCGGGCAGCTATATGTCTACGCTCGGCCCACGCCTGATGGCGTTCTTCCGCGACCGCGATGTGCTGCTCCGCCCGCTCGGCAACAGCGTTTATGTGATGCCGCCTTATTGCATTTCGGACGACGATCTGGCGCGGGTTTACGCTGTGATCGGGGAGGCAGTGGACGGGCTTTAGGCCGCCCGCAGATCCGCCAAAAACCCCCGAACCGCGGCATCCAACGCCCCCGCTTCAGCCTGCAGCCGGTCCGCAAGGCAACCCATTTCCTGCGCGCTTTTCGTCGCCGATCCCGCAGTGCCGCCGATCGCATCGACATCGTCGGCGATCATCGCCCCCGCGCTGACCGTCTCCTCCACCGTCATCGCGATCAGGCGGGTCGTGTCGCGCTGGGTCGCCACCGCATCTTCGACCGTGTCGCACAGGCGCGCCATCGCCGCGATGGCGCGTTCGACCTCACCATGGCCGTCCGCCACTTGAGCGATGCCAGTGCACAGTTCGGCAACATGCGCGGTAATTCTTCCCGCCGCGTGCCCCGCCTGCGTCGCCAGCGCCTTGACCTCGTTCGCCACCACGGTGAAGCCGCGTCCGGCCTCGCCCGCGCGCGCGGCTTCGATCGTCGCGTTGAGCGCGAGCAAATTCACCTGACCGGCAATATCGCCGATCAGCGCGATCACGGCGTCGATCGACTCCGCCGAACGGATCAGCTGGCGCATCCGCGCACCACCTTCGCCGACCAGCCCAACGGCATTTTCCGCCGCCGCCTTGGCGCGCGTCGTATCCGCGTTGATGGCCGCGAAGGCTTCGGCAAGCATCCGCCCGCGATCGGCAATTCCGGTCATGCTGAGGCTGGTCTGCGCCGCCGCCGACGCGACTGCGGCAGCGCGGTCGCCGGTATCCGCCGCGCGTGATGCGGTGGCGGTGGCGTTCCCGCCGATCCGCTGCGACAGGCTGGCGAGCGTGCGCGCGAGTGATCCGACCTGCTGTTCGAACCGCGCCGATGCCGCCTCGATCCGTGCCGATCGCTGGAGCTGTCCGCGCGCATGGTTTAGTTCGCGCTCGACCGCGAGGCTGACGATCCGCCGGTTGGCGACGACTGCGAACAGCCGTCCGCGATGCGTCAGGATCATCCCCTCCTGCCCGCTGGCGGCGCGATAGGCGTCCAGCACCGCGCCGATATCCTGGTCCACCTCCGCCTCAGGGCAGGGGCGGATATGCGCCGCAATCGCGCTTCCATAAGCCGGGTTACGCATCAGCGCATGACCGAACGGGTTGAGCAGCAGCCGCCGCACATCCTTTTCAAACAGCGCCCCGATCGCGCGGTGACTGGCATCGACCACGGGCAGCAGGCGCAGCTCCATATTCGCCTGGAACATCTCGGTCGCGGTGAACAGCGTGTCCTGCTCGCGCAGGAACGGCGGATTGCGCTCGACCGTCGACAGCCACTCGCGCGTCGTCGTGGAAGGGGCGGGGGCGGGATCGGCGAGCGCGAACATAGCGCTGGTGATAGGGAGTAGAGGGTAAATGCCGTGTTAGCCGGGCGTGACACTTCCGTGACAAATGGCGGTTTTGTGCGGCTTTTCGACTAGCCGACAAGTTCGGAGCGATGCGCGGCAACCAGCGCCCCGAGCCAGTCGGTAAACGCCGCGACCGGGGCGAAGTGTCGCGTCTCCTCATGCGTGACCAGCCAGAAGCTCCGCCGGATCGCCAGGTCGGGCAGCACCCGCGTCAGCCCCGGATCGGCATCGCCGATGAAACAGGGCAGCACCGCGACCCCCGCACCGGCCTCGGTCATCCGGTGCTGTGCATTGATGCTGGACGATCGCAGCTGTGGCGCGGGGGCGCCGGGAATTTCGTCGAGGTAACGCAGTTCGGGCGCGTAGAGGATGTCGGGGACATAGCCGATCAGCCGGTGGTCGCGCAGCTGCTCGGCGCTGGCGGGGGTGCCGTGCGCGGCGAGGTAGGCGCGCGAGGCGTAGAGACGCAGGCCGTAATCGGCGAGCTTGCGGGTGAGCAACGGCCCCCGGCGCGGGCGGGCCAGCAGCACCGCGACATCGGTTTCGCGCCGCGTCGGATTGAGGAAGCCGCTGCTCGCGACCAGATCGACCGACAGCCCCGGATGCGCGTCGGCGAGCGTGCCGAGATGGCGGCTGACGAACCAGCTGCCGAACCCCTCGGACACGCTGACCCGCACCGTGCCGCGCACCGGCCCGCCAGCCTCGCGCTCGCCGATCGCGGCCGCAGCACGTTCCATCGCGCGGGCATGGGTCAGCAGCCGCTCGCCCGCCGGGGTTAGCGCCTGGCCATCCGGCCCCTGCTCGAACAGCCGCTCGCCGACCGCCTGTTCGAGGCGGCGGAGGCGGCGGCCGGCGGTGGTGGCGTCGATCGACAGGCTCTGCGCGGCCTTTGCAAGCTGGCCGGTGCGGGCAATCGCGAGGAAGATGGGGAGGTCGCTCCAGTCCATTGCCTGCAAATATGCAGCTATGGCCTGCATGTCGATGGGTTGCCGCCAATCCCCCCGCGGGTGCATCACCTGCCGCAAATAGGAGAGGCCCGACCCATGCGCGAGATCACCCATTTCATCGGCGGCAGCGCCAGTGCGGGCACCGGCACGCGCCGGTCGGACGTGTTCGACCCGAATAGCGGGGCAGTACAGGCCCAGGTGACGCTCGGCAGCCCCGCCGACCTCGAAACCGCAATGCAGAAGGCGCTGGCCGCGCAAATCGGCTGGGCCGCGACCAATCCCCAGCGGCGCGCGCGCGTGATGTTCGCGTTCAAGGCGCTGGTCGAGAAGCATATGGACGAGCTGGCACACCTGCTGTCGTCCGAGCATGGCAAGGTGATCGCGGATTCGAAGGGCGACATCCAGCGTGGCCTTGAGGTCATCGAATTCGCCTGTGGCATCCCGCATGTGCTCAAGGGCGAGTACACGCAGGGGGCAGGGCCCGGCATCGACGTCTACTCGATGCGCCAGCCGCTCGGCGTGGTCGCGGGGATCACCCCGTTCAACTTCCCGGCAATGATCCCGATGTGGATGTTCGGCGTCGCCATCGCCTGCGGCAACGCCTTCATTTTGAAACCCAGCGAGCGCGACCCCAGCGTGCCGGTGCGGCTGGCCGAACTGATGCAGGAAGCGGGCATGCCCGATGGCGTGCTTCAGGTGGTGCAGGGCGACAAGGAGATGGTCGACGCGATCCTCGACCATCCGGAGATCAAGGCGGTCAGCTTCGTCGGCTCGTCCGACATCGCGCATTATGTCTATCGCCGCGGCGTCGAGGCAGGGAAGCGCGTTCAGGCGATGGGCGGCGCGAAGAACCACGGCATCGTCATGCCCGACGCGGATCTCGATCAGGTGGTCAACGACCTTGCCGGCGCCGCCTTTGGCTCGGCGGGGGAGCGCTGCATGGCGCTGCCGGTCGTCGTGCCAGTGGGCGAGAAGACAGCGATCGCGCTGCGCGAGAAACTGCTGCCCGCGATCGAGGCGCTGCGGATCGGCGTGTCGACCGATGCCGAGGCGCACTATGGCCCGGTCGTCACCGCCGCGCACAAGGCCAAGATCGAATCCTACATCCAGATGGGCGTCGACGAAGGTGCCGAGCTGGTCATCGACGGTCGCGGCTTCAGCCTTCAGGGGCATGAGGATGGCTTCTTCGTCGGCCCGACCCTGTTCGATCGCGTGACGCCGCAGATGCGTTCGTATCAGGAAGAGATTTTCGGCCCGGTCCTTCAGATGGTGCGCGCCGACAATTTCGAGGAGGCGCTGCGCCTGCCGAGCGACCATCAGTACGGCAATGGCGTCGCGATCTTCACCCGCAACGGTCACGCCGCGCGCGAATTTGCCGCGCGGGTCAATGTCGGCATGGTCGGCATCAACGTGCCGATCCCCGTGCCGGTCGCCTATCACAGCTTTGGCGGGTGGAAGCGCAGCGCGTTCGGCGACACCAACCAGCACGGCATGGAGGGGGTCAAGTTCTTCACCAAGGTAAAGACGATCACCCAGCGCTGGCCCGATGGCGGGGTGGGGGACGCCGCCAACGCCTTCGTCATTCCCACGATGGGATGAGACGGGTGCGCCGCGGAGTTCGAGAATCGCTTGAGACCATGCTAACCATCTTTCCGGGTCTGCGGGGGATGCGGCTTGGTCTGGCTGTTTCGGATAATCGTGGCGGTTGCGGCGCTCACCTGCATCGCATGGGCCGCGCCGCTTGCGCTGTCGGCGAGCGAGCCTGAGCGCGTGGACAAGCGCATCGCCATCACCTTCGACGATACCCCGCGCGGGGCGGGGGCGTTCCTGACGCTGGAGGAACGCGGGCCGAAGCTGATCGCGGCGCTGGAGGCTTCGGGCGTGCGGCAGGCGGCGTTCTTCATCAACCCGTGCCGGATGCAGAGCGACCGCGACGGTGCTTTGGTCCGTGCGTATGAGACGGCGGGTCACGTCCTGGCCGACCATACGTGCAGCCATCCCGGCCTGTCGCGGGTCAGCGCCGCATTCTACCTCGCCGATATCGACCAGTCGCAGGCGTGGCTGCGCGGGCGTTCTAGCTATCGCCCGTGGTTCCGCTTCCCGTTCCTCGATGAGGGCGGGCGCGACGCGGGCAAGGCACAGGCGGTGCGCGAAGGGCTTGCCGCGCGCGGGCTGATCAACGGCTACGTCACCGCCGATGGCTATGACTGGAACATGGAGCGGCTGACGATCGCGGCGAAGCGCGCGGGGCGGACGATCGACATGGCGCGGCTGCGCGACCTCTATGTCGAAACCCATGTCGGCGCGGCGGAGTTCGCCGACAGCCTCGCGCTGCGTGCCACCGGCCGCCACCCGGCACAGGTGCTGTTGTTGCACGAAACCGACCTTGCCGCGCTGTTCCTGCCCGACATGGTCGCCGGGCTGCGCAAGGCCGGCTGGACCATCGTCACAGCGGACGAGGCGTTCGACGACCCGATCGCGCGCCGCACGCCGCAGGTCGATTTCGCCAATGGCACCCGCATCCAGATGCTCGCCTGGGAAAAGGGGCTGGAGGGGTCGCGCTGGTATGATCGCACCGACGGCCCCATCGCCGACCGACTGTTCGAGGCGCGGGTGATGCAGGGGGCGAGCGTCCAGTGAGGATCGTTGCGGCCCTGCTTGCCTGCTTGCTGCTCGCGCTGCCCGCTGCCGCGCAGAAGCGGATCGCGCTCAGCTTTGACGACGCACCGCGCGGGGCCGGGGCGTTCCTCGATCCCGACGACCGCGCCAAAAAGCTCACCGCCGCGTTGAAGCGGGCGGGCGTCAAACAGGCAGTGTTCTTCGTGAACCCGGGCAATGTCGGTCAGCCCGGCCATGGTGACGGCGTCACCAATCTCGACCGCTATGTGAAGGCGGGCCATGTCCTCGCCAACCATAGCTGGTCGCATCCCAAGCTCGGCAGCACCGATGCGGACGCCTATCTCGCCGATCTCGACCGCGCCGAAGCTTGGCTCAAGCCGCGCCCCGGCTATCGCCCATGGTTCCGCTTCCCGTTCCTCGATGAGGGCGGCCGCGACAAGGTCAAGCGCGACGCGATCCGCGCAGGGCTGAAGGCGCGTGGGCTGATCAACGGATACGTCACCGCTGAATCGTCGGACTGGAACATTGAGAGCCTGACCATCGCCGCGAAACAGGCGAGCAAGCCGATCGACATGAAGGCGCTGCGCGACCTCTATGTCGAAAGCCATGTCGAGGCGGCGGAGTTCTACGACGGGCTCGCGCTGAAAACGCTGGGCCGCTCACCAGCGCACGTCATGCTGCTCCACGAAACCGACATCGCAGCTTTGTTCATCGGCGATCTGGTCAAGGCGCTGAAGGCCAAGGGCTGGACCATCGTCACCGCCGACGAAGCCTATACCGACCCGCTCCGCGACGCTGCCCCCGACACGCCGCATGCTCAAGGCACGCTGATCGAGGCGCTGGCGTGGGAAAAGGGCCTGCCCGCGCCGCGCTGGTACGACCGCAACGACCTGCGCATCGCCAATCCGCTGTTTGCAAAGCGCGTGCTGGGGGAGGGACAGTGAGCGTGCTACATCGGCTCCTGCCGCCCGTGCATCACGTCTTCGACCGCGCGCTGTTGCGGCGATCCGTAGCGCGGCGCTTGATCCCGCACGGTGCAGGTCGAGCTTTGCTCGCATACGCCGGCCGCGAAGGTGTTAAGCCCCTCTGCCGAGGTGCAGGCGGCGGCGAGCAGCAACGGTGCGGCGAGCAACAAGCGAAGTTTCATGTGACGACCCCCTAAAGACGCCATCCGGATCGCACGCCTCGACCCGGCGTTCCTCCGACAGGATCAGACAGAGAGAATGATGGACCAGCAATTCGACCTGACCGAAGACCAGCGCGCGATCCAGGAGATGGCGCAGCGCTTCACCGCCGATGCGATCACCCCGCATGCGGCGGAATGGGACGAGAAACACATCTTCCCGCGTGAGACGGTGAAGGCCGCCGCTGAACTCGGCTTCGGCGCGATCTATGTCAGCGAGGAAAGCGGCGGGATCGGCCTTGGCCGGCTCGAAGCGGCGCTGATCATGGAGGCGATGGCCTATGGCTGCCCCGCAACCAGCGCGTTCATCTCGATCCACAATATGGCCGCATGGATGATCGACCGCTTCGGGTCGCAGGCGGTGAAGGACAAGTACCTCGCCCAGCTGGTCACCGCCGACTGGCTGGCGAGCTATTGCCTGACCGAGCCGTCCTCGGGCTCCGACGCCGCCGCGCTCAAAACCACCGCCAAGCGCGATGGCGACTTCTATATCGTCAACGGGTCGAAGCAGTTCATCTCCGGCGCGGGCGAGAATGAACTGTATGTCACGATGGTCCGCACCGGCGTGGATGGCCCCAAGGGCATCTCCTGCCTTGCGATCGAAAAGGACATGCCGGGCGTCAGCTTCGGCGCGAATGAGCGCAAGCTCGGCTGGCATGCGCAGCCGACGCGGCAGGTGATGTTCGACAATGTCCGCGTGCCGGTCGAAAATCTGATTGGCGCCGAGGGCGAGGGGTTCCGCATCGCGATGATGGGGCTCGACGGCGGCCGCCTCAACATCGGCGCCTGTTCGCTCGGCGGTGCGCAGCGCTGCCTCGACGAAGCAATTGTCTATACAAAAGACCGCAAGCAGTTTGGTACTGCGGTGGCCGAGTTCCAGAACACCCAGTTCATGCTCGCCGACATGGCGACCGAGCTGGAGGCCGCGCGCGCGTTGCTCTACCTCGCGGCGGCCAAGGTGACCGCCAACGCGCCTGACAAGACCAAGTTCGCCGCAATGGCCAAGCGCTTTGCCACCGACACCGGATCGGCGGTGGTCGACCGCGCGCTGCAGCTGCATGGCGGCTATGGCTATCTGATGGACTATCCGATCGAGCGCTTCTGGCGCGACCTGCGCGTCCATTCGATCCTTGAGGGCACCAATCAGGTGATGCGGATGATCGTCGGACGGGAGCTGACCCGCCAGTGACCGATCAAGCAAATGACGACGTCCTGATCTCCGTCGAAGGCAAGGTCGGCCGCATCCGGCTCAACCGGCCCAAGGCGATTCATGCGCTCAACACCGGCATGTGCCGGGCGATCCTCGATGCGCTGACGGCGTGGCGCAGCGATATGTCGGTCGAGGCGGTGATGATCGACCATGCCGAGGGTCGTGGCTTCTGCGCGGGTGGCGACATCCGCATGCTCGCGACCAGCGGCGCGGATGACGGCGCGGCGGCGCGGGAGTTCTTTCGCGTCGAATATCAGATGAACCACGCGCTGTTCACCTTCGCCAAGCCGATCGTCGCGTTCATGGACGGCATCACGATGGGGGGCGGCGTCGGGATTTCGCAGCCGGCCAGAATGTGCGTTGCTACGGAGAATACGCGCTTTGCGATGCCGGAGACCGGGATCGGTCTGTTCCCGGACGTTGGCGGCGGCTGGTATCTCTCGCGTCTGCCGGGGCGGATGGGACAATATCTGGCGCTGACGGGCGCACGGCTCGACGGTGCGGACTGCTATGCGTTAGGACTGGCGAGCCACTATTTGATCAGTGACCAGATTGCCGGGGCCAAGGAGCGGATCGTAGGCGAAGGTGGGGAGGCGCCCGCAATTCTTGACGAACTACATGTTGCACCACCGGCATCGGCCGTGACAAGGCAACAGGCCCAAATCGATCGGCTGTTCGCATCCGACACCCTGGAAGAGATCTTGGCCGCGCTGGAAGCGGATAGCGGAGAATGGGCATCCGAACAGCTCGCTATTCTCCGCACCAAATCGCCGCAGTCGATGAAGGTCAGCCTAAAGCTGCTGCTCGACGGCGCGACCATGCCGACGTTGGAGGACGAGATGCGGCAGGAGTTCGCGGTCGCCACGCGCGTCGTGCAGCGCCACGACTTCATCGAGGGCGTCCGCGCCCTCATCATCGACAAGGACAACCACCCGCGCTGGGACCCCGCCACGCCGGAGGGGGTAAGCGACCATCTGATCGACCAGATCTTCGCGCCGCTGCCCGAGGCTGAGGCGTGGACGCCCGCTTAACCCCCCTCCCGCTTGCGGGAGGGGCTGGGGGAGGGCCTGTCCTCCCCGACGTCGTTTGAGTTACAGGCCCTCCCCCGACCCCTCCCGCCAGCGGGAGGGGAGAAAGGTAGAAGAATGACCGACTACAACACCATCCTCGTCGAACAGCGTGGCGCGGTCACGCTGGTGACGCTCAACCGCCCGCAGGCGCTCAACGCACTTAACAGCGAAGTGCTGTCCGACCTGCTCACTGCCTTCGCCGCGTTCGACGCCGACCCGTCACAGGGCTGCGCGGTGCTGACCGGCAGCGAAAAGGCGTTCGCAGCCGGCGCCGACATCAAGGAGATGCAGGCGCAGGGTTTCGCCGACATGTACGGCCGTAATTTCTTCGCTGGCTGGGACCAGTTCACCCGCACGCGCAAGCCGATCATCGCCGCCGTGTCGGGCTTCGCGCTGGGTGGCGGGTGCGAGCTGGCGATGATGTGCGACTTCATCCTTGCCGCCGACACCGCCAAGTTCGGCCAGCCCGAGATCAAGCTCGCAGTTGCCCCCGGCATGGGCGGGTCACAGCGCCTGACCCGCGCGGTGGGCAAGGCGAAGGCGATGGAAATGTGCCTGACCGGCCGCATGATGGGCGCCGAAGAGGCGGAGCGCGCTGGCCTTGTCAGCCGCATTGTCCCCGCCGCCGAACTGCTGGACGAAGCGCTGAAGACCGCCGCGACGATCGCGTCGATGGCACCGCTCGCGGTGCTGGCGAACAAGGAAATGGTCAACGCTGCGTTCGAAACGAGCTTGGCGCAGGGCGTCCAGTTCGAACGCCGCCTGTTCCACGGCCTGTTCGGCAGCGCCGACCAGAAGGAAGGCATGGCGGCATTCGTCGAAAAGCGTCCGGGGAATTGGACGGGGAAGTAGCGACATGCACGGTGTCTTCGAACTTTGGATGCAGCTGGCGGGGGGCGCGGCAATCCTGTCGATCCTGCTGGTTGCAGCGACCCGACTGCCGCCCATGGCAGTTGCAGCCTCCATGTTGGCGGTGGTGTTCCTATCGGCGGTGTGGCTGGCCCTTCCGGCGGGTGCCGCCGCCTTGGTCATCGGGCTTTACGCTGTCGCCCTTGCCGCAGTGCCGACAGTGATCGCGGCGCTCGTCGGCAGCAAGCTGAGAAGGAAGTAACTCATGGCCCGCGTAGGATTTATCGGTCTTGGCAATATGGGCGGCGGGATGGCCGCGAACCTGGCGAAGGCGGGGCATGACGTCCGCGCCTATGACCTGAGCGAAGACGCGCTCGCCCGCGCCAAGGCCGCCGGATGCCTGCCCGTCGCCAGTGCGGCGGAGGCGGCGGACGGCGCCGAGGCGGTCATCACCATGCTGCCCGCCGGCAAGCATGTCGAACAGGTCTATGCCGACAGCGTGTTCGGCGCGGCGGATACCGGCGCGATCCTGATCGACTGTTCGACCATCGACGTCGAGACCGCGCGCCGCGTCGCCGATGCGGCCGCGACCAAGGGGTTGATGGCGGTCGACGCGCCCGTCTCGGGCGGCATCGCCGCGGCGAGCGCGGGCACGCTCACCTTCATGGTCGGCGGCAGCGACGCTGCGTTCGAACGCGCGGAGATGTTCCTGTCCGACATGGGCAAGGCGGTGATTCATGCCGGGGCCAACGGCGCGGGGCAGGCGGCGAAAATCTGCAACAACATGCTGCTCGGCGCGACGATGGTCGCGACCTGCGAGGCGTTCCTGCTCGCGCGCAAGCTCGGGCTCGACCCGCAGACGTTCTTCGACATCAGCTCGGTCTCGTCGGGGCAGAGTTGGTCGATGACGAGCTATGCGCCGCTCCCCGGCGTCGGCCCAAAATCGCCCGCCGACAATGACTATCAGGGCGGCTTTGCGGTCGGGCTGATGCTCAAGGATCTCAAGCTCGCGATGGAGGCGGCGGAGTCGGTCCATGCCGATACGCCGATGGGCGCGCGCGCCGCCGAGCTCTACACCAAGTTCGCGGATGCTGGCCATGCCGGCATGGATTTTTCGGGCATCATCAAGATGCTGGAGGACCGCGCGGACGGTTGAGCGCGGGTCGGGGCGGAGCGTGGCGCCGGTTGCCAGCAGGGGGGAAGTCAACCGATCGCCACGATCCTGATCCGATATAGAGGGCCGCGGCGTTGCCCGGTCCTGCCGGTATCGATTATTGCGTCAGGCGGATCAGCGTGGCGGCGTTGTAGAATACGCCGTTGACCTGGAACGTCATGCCGGACGCGTCCTGCGCCACTTCCTTGACCAGGCCGCGTGCGGAGATCGACGTCGGCACGCCCGCCCCGGTCGTATCCTTGGCGGTAATCTCGAGCTTGTAGGCGCCGTCCGGCGCGCGGGTGCCATTGGCCAGCGTGCCGTCCCAAACCAGATCGCCTTCCGATCCAGTCAGGTTGATCGTGTGAACCGTCGCGCCAGAGGCGTTCTTGATCGTCGCGACCACCGCTTCGGCGGGGCGGGTGGTGGCATAGGTCCACTGCGCGGGTGCGGTCGCACTCAGCCCGGCCTGGTCGCTGCCAAAGCTTGCCACCTTGCCGACGACCGAGGCCGCGCCGACGAGATTGTCGGAGGTCAGCGCGGTCAGGATCGATTTGAGCGAGGCATTCTGCTGAATTGACTGCTCGATCTGCGAAAACTGGACCAGCTGCGCGGTGTATTCCGACGTATCCATCGGATCGAGCGGATCCTGGTTCTGCATCTGCGTGGTCAGCAGCTTCAGGAACATCGTTGAGTCAGTGGCGAGCTTCCCCAGGGCATTGCTGGCATTGCTGCTGGTCGCGCTAGTGGCTGCGGTGGCGGCGTCGACGGCCATGATCGGTTCCTTCAGGCGACGAGATCGACCCGGCCCGAGCTGCGGACCTGGACGGGGGTGGGGATCGACGACGCGGCGGCATCGTCCTCGGGCAAATAGGCGCGGCTGGCGATGCGGCGGCCCTGCTGGGCCTGCTGGTCGCTCTGGCCAAAGCCACGGCTGTCGAAGCGCAGGCTCTGGTCGTCAGCGCGGAAACCGGCATCGTTCAGCGCGCGGGTGAGGTTATCTGAGTCACGGCGCAACAGGTCGAGCGTGGCGGGCTGGTCCGCAGTCACTTCCGCGCTCAACTGGCGCGCTTCGTCCATGCGCAGCCGCACTTCGATCTTGCCAAGTTCAGCGGGGTCGAGGCGGATGACGAGCACGTCGCCCGATCCGCTATCGGCATGGCGGACGATCGCCAGGCCCACGTCCTCACCGATCGCGCTGGCGCGGGCACGCGGCTCGGCGGCCGGGTCGTTTGCGGCGCGCGCGGCGTCAGGCGCTGCTGCGCTGGCGAGCGGGTCGAAGGCGGGGATCGGCGCTGCGGAGGTTGGGGCCGGTGCGGCTGCCGGCTGCTGCGGAGCCGATTGGCGGTTGCCGTCGCGGTTCATGGCGTCGCTCGCCGTATCGCTGCTGGTGCGCAGGGCGTCGGTGTCGGGTGCAGTCTCGCTCGTGACGAGGTTGTCGAATGCGCCGTCATCGACCGGAGCGTCGGGTGCGATATCGGTCGGGGAGGGGTCAGCCGAACGGGCCGGTTCCGCGACCCGCGAAGCAATCGGAGCGGGCGCGGTGGCCGGTATAGCCTGAGGCTGGATCGGTGCCGGGCTGACGGGGGCCGGAGCCGGGGTCAAAAGGATCGGAGCCGCGGTCGCGACCGGCGGGGCTAGCGGTGCGGGTGCGGCTTCGCCATCCGCCGTTGCCAGTGGATCGGCGATGACTTCCGTCAGCGCTGGCGCGACATCGACCGGCGCGACATCGACCGGCTCGGCAACCGGTGCCGCATCGACGGGGCTAATCGGCGTTTCCGGCGCGCGCTCGACCGACTTGCGCAGACCATCGACGACGGTCACGCTGACGTCCGCCAGAACCGGTGCGGTCTTTGGCGTGCTGACGCTGCGGACCGGTTCTACGATTGTCACTGACCCGCCTTCGGATCCAGTGGCGGGCGCGGGCTCGGCGGGCTTGAAGATCGGCGCGACGACCGTCAGCACCGGACCTTCCGGCACGCGCTCAATCGGTTTGTCGGGGCCGTCCACAATGGTCACGGTTCCGCCATCGCCTTCTGGCGCAGGAACGGGCTTGACCAACGGCGCCGGCTTGTCGGGGCGGTCAACCACCGTCACAGTAACTGCGTCCGTGACGGATAGCGGGGCGGCGGATTTGCGGCCGCCCTCGACGACGGTGACGGTTCCGCCCTCGGTTTCCGGCACGGGAGCGGGTGCCTTGGTGAGTGTCGCCACCGGAGCCGGAGCCGGAGCCGGCGCTATGACGGGTAGGACCGGTACGCTGACCGGCTCGGGGATGGCATCGGTCAGCGATTCTACCGGATCGGCGATGCTGAGCAGTTCGGGAAGGGCGGTCTCGAGGGGCTGAACACCCTTGCCACCGGTCAGGCCCAGCAACGGCTTTGCGGCCGGCGGGATCAGGGTGACCGTAACCGGAGCAATGCCGGGCATCGTTCCGCCTGCGGGACCTTGCGCCACCGGGGTTGTGCCCAGCCCCAGCATCGCGGCGAAGCCGGGTAGCCCCTGCGGGACCGCGGCTGCGCTTTGGGTCGATCCACCGCCCGTCGTGACGGACGCGGAAAAGGGCAGGAGGTTCGGCACCATAGGCGATTCATAGAGGTGCGGCGTGCCGTCCGGTCGCATGGCTTAACCAATCGTGCCGAGCGCGCGGACGCGGGCGCGGGCGTGGATCTCGTTCTGCGAGAGCACGACGGTCGCCGGGCGCACGCGCTCGATCACCGAACGCACGAACGGGCGGATCGTCGGATTCGTCAACAGGCACGGAATTTCGCCGCTGCTCGCCATCCGGTCATAGGTGTCGCGCACCGCCGCGATAAAGCCCTGAAGCATCGATGGCGGCATGGCGAGATGACGCTCGTCGCCCTGGCCCATGATGTTCTCGGCGAACGCTGCATCCCATTCCGGCGAAAGTGTCAGGATCGGGATCGATCCGTCGCGCGCCTGGGTTGCGGATATCTGCCGGGCGAGCCGCGCGCGGACATGCTCGGTGATCTGTGTCAGGTTGGTGGTGATCGGCGCCGCTTCGGCGATCCCCTCCAGGATCGTCGGCACGTCGCGGATAGACACGCCTTCGCCGAGCAGGTTCTGCAGAATGCGCTGCACGCCCGAGATCGAAATGCGCGACGGGATGATCTCCGCCACCAGCTTGGACGAGTCGGTATGCACCTCGTTCAACAGCTTTTGCACCTCGGTGTAGCTCAGCATGTCGGCGATGTTGTCCTTGACCAGTTCGGTCAGGTGGGTGGTGATGATCGTGCCGGCATCGACCACGGTCAGGCCACGGAAGCCCGCTTCCTCGCGCAGCTCGCGGTCGATCCACAAGGCTGGCAGGTTGAACACCGGCTCGCGCGTCGGTTCACCGGGGATTCCCGCCGGGCCGTCGCCGGGATTGATGACCAGCAGGCGGTCGAGGCGGATGTCGCCGCGCGCCGCTTCGGTCTCCTTGATGTAGATGACATACTGGTTCGCCTGCAGCCCCATATTGTCGATGATGCGGACCGAGGGGAGGACGAAGCCATATTCGGTCGCCATCTGGCGGCGTAGCGCGCGGACCTGATCGTCGAGGCGCGGCTCGCGCGCGGCGTCGTTGATGATCGGGAGCAGGCCATAGCCGATCTCGATGCGGACCGCGTCGATCGCGAGCGTGCGCGAGATCGGCTCTTCGACCACTGCGGCGGCCTGTGCCTCTTCGACCTGCGCCATGCGCTCGGCGATCGCCTCGCGTTGCTTGGTCTTTTTCGACAGGTACCAGCCGGCATAGCCGGTGCCGCCCGCAAATAGCGCGAAGGGCAGGAACGGCAGGCCGGGCACCAGCGCGAGCGCGCCCAGCAGCACGGCAGACATGCCGAACGCCTGCGGATAACGGCCAAGCTGCTCGCCCAGCGCCGCGCCGGTCTTGCCCGCCTGCGTGCCCTTCGACACCATCAGGCCAGCGGCGATCGAGATCACCAGCGCCGGAACCTGGCTGACCAGCCCTTCGCCGACGGTCAGCAGCGTATAGGTGTGGAACGCCTCGCCGAACGGAACGCCATGTATGGCGACGCCGATGATCAGGCCGACGATCACGTTGATCGCGGTGATCAGCAGCGCGGCGATCGCGTCGCCCTTCACGAACTTGGACGCACCGTCCATCGCGCCGAAAAAGCCGCTTTCTGCTTCAACCTCGGTGCGGCGCGCGCGCGCCTGTTCTTCGGTGATCATGCCAGCCGACAGATCGGCGTCGATCGCCATCTGCTTGCCCGGCATCGCGTCGAGGCTGAAGCGGGCGGCGACTTCGGCGATGCGGCCTGCGCCCTTGGTGATGACGACGAAGTTGATGACGATCAGGATCGCGAAGATGGTGATGCCGATCACCGGCTCGCCGCCGATCAGGAAATCACCGAACGCCGCGATCACCCCGCCCGCTGCATGCGCGCCTTCATGCCCATGCGCCAGGATCAGGCGCGTCGAGGCGATGTTGAGACCCAGCCGCAGCATCGTCGTGATCAGCAGGATCGTCGGAAATGCCGCCAGCTGCAGCGGCTTTTCGATGAACAAAGCGGTCATCAGGATCATCACCGACAAGGTGATCGACAGGACGAGGCCAAGATCGAGCATCCAGCCGGGCATCGGCAGGACCAGCGTGCCGATGATCGCCAGCACGCCGACCGCGAGCGCGATGTCGCGGCCATTGCCGAGACGAGCGAGGAAGCCGTTGAGTCCGTTCATGGAAGTGGCTCCGCGTCAGGTAACCGGGACGACCGCAATGCCGGCCTCGACAAAGGCCTTGAGCTTGTTGCGCATCGTGCGGACAGAAATGCCCAGGATCTGCGAGGCCGAGGTGCGGTTGCCCTGGCACCGCTCCAGCGTCTCGAGGATCAGCTGGCGTTCGACCTCCTCGACCGTCTGGCCGACGAGCGAGGCGATCAGCGGCTTGCCCGCCACCGGAGTGGGCGGAGCGAGCCGCGACCCGTCGGCGAGCACGATGGCCTCCGGTCCGATATAGCCGTCGGGCGACAGCAGCACGGCGCGATGCATCGCATCCTGCAGCTCGGCGACATTGCCCGGCCATTCATAGCTGGTCAGCAGCGTCTCGGTCGCCGGGTCGATTAGCGGCGAGGGCAGGCACTGCATTGCCGCAAAGCGCGCGGCAAAGGTCGCGGCGAGCAGACGGATGTCGCCGCCGCGCGCGCGCAGCGGCGGCAGCGCGACGGTCGCCAGCGCGAAGCGGGCGAGCAGGTCGCTGCGGAACTGCCCGGCATCGACCAGCGCTGCGAGGTCGCGGCGGGTGCTGGCGATGACATTGGGCGCGCCGTGCGCACTCATCGCCTTGAGCACGCGCAACTGGACCGCGGCGGGCAGGCGATCGATGTCGCGCAGGAACAGGGTGCCGCCGCTTGCCGTCGCAAAGGCGCCACGGCGGCCCGCCAGCGCACCTTCGAACGCGCCAGCTTCATGGCCGAACAGCTCGGATTCGAGCACTTCGGCGGCGACGCCGGTGCATTCGATGGTGACGAAGCCATTGCGGCCCGATGCGGCATGGGTGGCGTGCGCGACGCGCTCCTTACCGGTACCGCGCTCACCGCTGATCAGGATCGGGGCATGCGCCGGTGCCATCGCGCGGGCGAACTCGAGCGCACGCAGCCAGGCGGGATCCTCACCGACGATCGGCGCGAAATCGGCCTGCGCCATTTGCGCGATCGCCGCCGCGATCAGCTCGCGATCGGGAGGCAGGGGGATATAGTCGCGGGCGCCGGCGCGGATCGCGGCCACTGCCCGCTCGGCCGGAGCATCGATGCCACAGGCAAGCACGGGCACTGCGAACCGCTCGGCGATCAGCGCGCGCATGAAGGTCGGTACGTCGCTCTCAACGTCGATCATTACCAGACCCGCGCCGGCGTCGCGCAGATGCACGAGCGCCTCGTCCGGGGTCTCGGCGATCATTACCTCGGCGCCCAGGCTGCGTGCCATCCGCGCGGCCTCGCCGAACGGGCCGCTGCTGGCGCCGATGATCATCAGGCGAAGCTGCATGATCAGCCGTCCTGGCGCACGATTTCGGTGAGCGTCACGCCGAGCGCATGGTCGACCAGCATCACCTCACCGCGCGCCACCAGCCGGTTGTTGACATAGACATCGACCGGCTCTCCGACGCGGCGATCGAGTTCGAGCACCATTCCGGACTTCATCCGGATCAGTTCGCCGACCGGCACGCGGGCGCGCCCGAGGACCGCCTGGACACGGACCGGCACCTCGTGGACGGCGGAAAGCGATCCGCCGCTACCGGCGTCGGGCGTGTGACTGTTGCTGCCGAATTCCTCGAACGATGGCGGTGTGTCGGTTTCGACCATCACACCACTTTCGAGGTTCGGGATCGGTTCACCGGGGTCGGACATCGGGGTCTCCATCATGCGTTCATCCACTGGCGGATCACCGCAGTCGCCTCTGGCGCGTTGCTGGCGACCATGTCGCCGACCTTGCGCAGGTGCGACGCCTTGATCTGGCCATCGACATTGCTGAGCTGAATATCATGGTCGAGCAGTGGCACGTCGGACTTGGTGCCCTGCATCGTTTCCAACTGCTTGAGCGCCTCGGGATCGCCATCGGCCGCCTGCTGCGCGATCGCGAGCATCTCGGCGTCCCTGTCGCTGGGCAGCATCGGTGGCGCGGCGGGATCGGCCGCAGCCTCCTTGTTGGCGCGCGATCGCAGCATGCGCAGGACGATGAGGCCGATGGCGCCAACCAGCAGCACCTTGAGCAGTCCGACGACCTGGTCGGACGTGAAATAGGAATACCAGGCGGTTTGCGCATCGGCGGGTTCGGCCGGAGCGGCAAAGGCGAGGCTTTCGACCACCACGCTGTCGCCGCGTTCGGTGTCGATGCCCACGGCATTTTCGACCAGCCGGGTCAGCTGCTGCTTGCGCGCTTCGGGCAGGCCCTGTGCGCCGCCATCGACGGTGACCGCGACCGACAGGCGGGTCAGCTTGCCCGGCTCGCGGGTAACGACGCTGCGGGTCGAGCTGTTGGCATAGGTCGTGTCTTCGGAATTTTCCTTGCGCGCCTGCTGGCGGGTGTCGCCGCCGGCGGCACCGACTGGCTGCTGCTGTGCCTCGGGCAGCTGGTTGCCGACGGTCGCGGCCTGCTCGTCGCTATTCTCGCTGCTCTGGTCGTCGCTCTCGACCGTCACCTGACGTGCGATCACCTGCTTGTCGGGATCGAACACGTTCGATTCCTCGCGGGTCGCGTCGCGGTCGATCTGCGCGGCGACTTCCGCGCGGACCTTGCCCTGGCCGACGATCGGTTCGAGCAGCGCGATGATCTCCTCGCGCATCTTCGCCTCGATCTGCGACTGACGTTCGTCGACGCTGCCACCGCCCGCCGCGCCCTGTTCGCCCGCGCGGGCGAGCAGCGCGCCAGACTGGTCGACGATCGACACGGACTCTGGCGACAATTCGGGGACGGCGGAAGAGACGAGGTAGCGGATCGCCTGAATCGTCTCGGCGGGCAGGCGGCCCTTGGTCTTGACCGTGACCGAAGCGGTTGCGGGACGCGCCTCGGCGGCGAACATCGCCCGCTCGGGCATCACGATATGGACGCGCGCGCCCGACACGGCGTCGAGGCTCTGGATCGAGCGGACGAGCTCGCCCTCGATCGCGCGGGTCTCGTTCATCTTGGCGCGGCTGGCGGACACGCCGAACGGCTGTTCTTCGTCGAGTACCTCGTAGCCGATCTTGCCGCCCAGCTTTTCACCAGCCATCGCCATGCGCAGCTCGGCGAGCTTGTCGACCGGAGCCATCACGGCAGTCCCGTCGGCGGAAAGTTCGAAGGGTACGTTCTGCGCCTTGAGCTTTTCGCTGATCGCGGCCGCGGCGGACGGGTCCAGATCGGTGTACAGGAACCCCATCGTGCTGTTCTCGCCGCGCAGTGCGACCATCGCCAGCGCCGCCATGATCAATGCCGCGACGCCGCCCATGATGATGAGCCGTTTGGCCCCCAACTGCGCGATCAGACCTTTAACCTGCTCCAAGCGGCACCCTATCAGACTACCGGGACTGCCTGTCCCTCAGGTCAATTATAGATGCGGAGCGGGCGGCAGGTTTTGCCGGGGGGAAAAAATTGCCGAGTGGGGAAGCGGCTGGCCGCTCGGATCCGGCTGCGCGGGATTCCAAACAAAAGCGCCCCCGGACGGGGGAGGTCCGGGGGCGCCGATTGCGGAGGCGACCGGGCAGGGGAGCCGAGCCGTCCGACACGCTATTGATAGAGGATCAGGCGGCCTGCCTGTCGTCGGCGGGAAAAAGATTATTGAGTTCGCGCAGCACGGCCTCCTCACGCATCGCGCGGTCGAGCGTGAGGCCACCCTCGTCCCACTCGATCCGCGCGTCGCCGCTGGCGAGCGAGGGGTCGTGGGTGACGTGAAGGTTCAGGCGGCGGCGGTCATTGGCCTGACGTGTCGCGATCCGCTCCTCGATCTGCTCGGCCATGTCGGGGTGGATGCGCACGACCAGTTCGGTGCCACGCGCGACCTGAGACAGCGCCCGCCCGATCGCATCGTCGATCGCCTGGGCAGGGGAAGCGAGCAGCGGGTGTCCGGCGAGATGCTGGGCGACCGCAAGCACCAGCTCGGCGGCCTCGCGGGCCGTGTCGGCGCGGAAGTCTGCGCGCTCTTCGACCATGCCCTCGACCCCGGCGTGCAGCGCGTCCATCGCCGCGAGCAGCGCATTGTCGCGGTCCGAGCGGGCGGCGTCGAGCCCCGCCTGAAACGCGTCGGCGCGCGCCCGCGCCAGTTCCTCATTCTGCATGTTGCGCAGATGCGCCAGCTCGTCCTCCAGCGCCTCGATCTTGATGACGAGGGAGATGGTGTCGTCATGTTCGACGGTGCGCGCCGCCTCTCGCGCGCTGAAAACGCGGTCGAAGCCGAACGGCTTTGTACTGAACGAAAGGTCCATGTGCCGCCTCCTAGACGATCATCGTGTCGTCGCTCTTGGGGTCGACCAGCACGATCTCCCCCATATCGGCGAGGTTCTTGGCAAGGCGGACCAGTGCGGTCTGGGCTTCTTCGCAGTCGCGCGCGCGGACAGGGCCCATCGACGCCATGTCCTCGCGCAGCAATTTTGCTGAGCGTTCGGTCATGGTCGAGAAGAACAGCGAGCGGATATTTTCCGGCGCGCCCTTGAGCGCGAGCGCCATCTGGCGCTTGTCGGCCTGGCGGACGATGACCGCGATCGATGCGGGCAGCAGGCCGCCCAGATCTTCGAAGGTGAACATGAGCGAGCGGATGCGGTCGGCCGCGTCGGGCGAGCGGGTGTCGAGCGCAGAAAGCATGCTCTCTTCGGTCGAGCGATCCATCGCGTTGAAGATCTCCGCCATCGCTTCATGCGGGTCGCGGCGCTGGGCGCGCGCGAAGTTCGCCATGAACTCGGTCTTCAGCGTCGCTTCGACTTGCGCCAGCACTTCCTTTTGCACGGTCTCCATGCGCAGCATCCGCTGTACCACATCGACCGCGATGTCGCGGGGCAGCGCGCCAAGCACGCGCGCGGCATGGTCGGACTTGAGCTTGGACAGGATCACCGCGATCGTCTGGGGATATTCGTTGCGCAGATAGCCGGCGAGCACGCCTTCATTCACGTTGGACAGCTTGTCCCACATCGTCCGGCCCGACGGACCACGGATATCTTCCATGATCTCTTTGACCCGATCGGAATCGAGGACGCTGTTCAGCAGCCGCTCGGTCGTCTCGTACGAGCCGTGGCACGAGCTCATCGACGACATCTCGGCCTGAAACTGGTTGAGCAGATATTCGATCAGGTTCGACGGGATCCGGCCGAGCTGCGACATGCTCTGCGACAGCTCCTTCACCTCGTCGATCGACAGCTGTTCCCAGATCGGCGCGCCATGCTCCTGGCCCAGCGCCAGCATCAGCGCGGCGGCACGCTCGCGCTGGTTGAGCTTCTTAAATTCTGGCGGTTCCACGACCGGAGTCATCATCATCGTCTAGTTCCCCTGCATTATTCGTAGTTAACCCGTCGGTTCGTCCTACGACCCCTCTATTATGGACTCGAAAGGGGGCACCCGGTCGCGTGAGGACAGCAAGATGAACATCAATTCGGGATTGGCAGGGTTGACCCTGTTGGGTGCCGATACGAGCTGGTTCTCGGCAGCGGGCATCGGTCAGGCGATCGAGAGCAAGGCCGTGCGCGAGGCGAAGGCGCAGTTCACGCTGCCCGAAACCACCCCGCCCTGGCGTGAGGCCGGGTCTACCGGATCGATCTCGACCCAGATCGCGGCGATCCGTCGTCTGGCGACGATCATCGACAAGCCGCTGACCGGCGTCCGCGCGCTCCCCACCGACGTCCAGACCGCCTTTACCACCTGGAAAGCGCTCGACCGCCTCAATGTGCTGGCGACGACCGCGGCCAAGCCCGGCCTGTCCGCCACCGAACGGTCACAGCTCGCCTCGACCTTCACCAAGGGGCTGGCAGATCTTCAGACCTATATGGGCACCGCGCCCTCCGACAAATTGGAGATGTCGTTCGGTCAGCCGGTGCGCCGCGCTGAAAGTGCGGTAGTCGCACCGGGCACGGGTGGCCTGAGTGTCAGCGTCACAGGCAAGGGCGTCGTGGCCAAGCGCGATGAGGTCCTGTCGCAAATGTCTGGAACCGAACGGTTCCGCGTCACGCTCGAGCGCGGCAGCTCGGTCGACACGGTCGTGATCGACCTTGGCTCACTGCCAGAGCCGCCGACGCTCGATAGCGTCGCCAACCTCGTCAATCAGGCGATCGCCAATATCCCGATGCGCGATACCGGCGGCAATGTCGTGCTCAACCCCGACGGCACCCCGGTGCCGAAATGGAAGGTCGCGTTCGAGCCGCAAAAGACCGAAGAAGACGGCTGGGCGATGGCGATCAACCGGCAGGGGCTTGAGACCGTCTCGATCGATCAGGTCGATGCGCCCGACGCGCTGATCGTCGCTACCGGCCGCACCGGTCTTGAAACGCCAACTGCCGCCCGCGTGCTCCGGATCGACGATCCGGAAGCGGCGATGACCAACAAGACGCTGGCGACGATCGAGGCAAAGGACCGGCTGACGACCAAGGCGGTGGCGACCACCACCGACGCGGTGGCGACCGATGCCGATGGCTTTGCCTATGTCGTCGGCACCGCGTCCGGCGATCTCGACGAACTGCGCGCTGCGGGCACGCAGGACCTGTATCTCACCAAGATGGACAGCATCGGCAACGTCGTCTGGCAGCGCGCACTGGGCGCCGCCGACAGCGCGTCGGGGGCTGCGGTCACGGTTGCGGAAAATGGGGACATCGTCGTCGCCGGCACCGTGTCCGGCAGTTTCGACGGTACCAGCGCCGATGCCGACATGCTCGTCGCGCGCTATGCCAATAATGGCGACGAGATGTTCGCCAGCCGCATCCGCTCGGTCGGTGAGGACCGTGCGACCAGCATCGCGATCGCCGATGATGGCGCGATCCTGGTCGGTGGCCGCGCGGGGCAGGGCGGGGGCGATGCGTTCGTCGCCCGGCTCAACGGCACCGGCGCGGTTACCCAGCGGGTCAAGCTGCCCAGCACGGGCGATGAGAGCATTACCGCGATGGCGATGACTGCCGACGGTCGCCTCGCCGCGCTGACCAAGGAGGGCGCGACGTCGAAGCTGCGCTTTCTCGATCCCGCCAATCCCGGCACCGAACTGGGCTCGGTCGACCTTGGCACGGCAGACGCGCGCGCCATCGCGATTGCGCCGGATGGATCGATCGCGATCGGCGGCACGACGCTAGCGGCGCTGCCGGGCACGCAGGTCAACGGCATTTCCGGCGGTCGCGACGGCTTCGTCGCGCGCCTTGCTGCCGATGGCAGTGGCATGGCCGTGACCTATCTCGGCACGGCGGGCAACGAACAGGTCGACAGCCTCGCCTTCACCAACGGCAAACTCTATGTCGGGGGACGCACCACCGGCGACCTTGGCGGTACGCGCAGCGGCCCGACCGACGGCTTTGTCGCGCGGGTCGATCCGGTCAGCGGCGGCGTCGAGAAGATCACCCAGTTCGGCCAGCCGACGCTGCGCACCGAACCGGTCCGCGTCGCCGCGTCCGAGGGCGGCTCGAGCAAAGTCGAGGCGCTGGGCCTTGGCCGTGGCGTGGCAACACCCGATGGCTCGCTCAAGCTGACCACCGGCTCCAGCCTGCGCGCCGGCGACAATTTCCAGATGCGGATTGGCGGGGGCGTGATCCGCACGATTACCATCGGCAAGGACGAAACGCTCGCCACGCTCGCCGACAAGGTGCGCAAGATCACCGGATCCAAGGCGCTGGTGACGACGCCCAAAAAGGATGACGGCGCGATGCTGCGCGTGTCGCCCAAGGCAGGGATCGATATCGAGTTCATCGCCGGGCCAGCTGGCCGCGACGCACTCGAAAAGCTCGGTCTGCCGGCAGCGCGCGTTTCGGGGATGGACCCGATCGACAAGAACGCGCCGCGCGTCCGCCCCGGCGGCAGTTTTGGCCTCGGCCTCAACCCGGCGCTGTCGATCGCGGACCAGAAGTCGGCGACCGCAGCGCTTGCCAAGCTCAAATCCGCGCTCTCGATGTCCCAGACGAGCTATCGCTCGCTATATTGGGATGACACGAAGCAGGCGATGGTCGAGGGGGGCCGGAAGGGTGGGAGCACCGTGCGCGAACAGGCCCAGATGGCGAACTATCAGGCCGCGCTCAGCCGGCTCTCCTCCGGCCCTTCGACGTCCATAGGGTTCTGACACCATGTCCGATCTGATCGGCGGGATTGCCCGCAACATGAAACATCTCTCGGAGCGCCAGCGCGTGCTGTCCGAGAATATCGCAAACAGCGAGACGCCGGGGTTCAAGGCCCGCGATGTCCGCGCACCCGATTTCAGCGACCTGATCAACACCGGCAACAGCAGCGCGTCGATCGCACGGCCGCAGGTGCAACTGACTGGCGGCATGGCCGCGCTCGGCGCGCGCGCGCCGATCTCGGCGGGCAGCGTGATGCTCGATGCCAATACCAGCGAGACCAAGCCAGATGGCAATAACGTCACGCTGGAGGACCAGCTGCTCAAGATGGGCCAGGTGCAGGCCGACTTCGCGGCGATGACCAGCCTCTATCGCAAGAGCCAGGGGCTCATGCAGTCGGCGCTCGGCCGCAAGGGCGGCGGCTGACGACGCCGACCGACCGGCACAAAAAAGGGGCCGTCCCAGCCGGGACGGCCCCTTTTTTGTGTCCGCTCCGGCTTCAGGCGGCTTGGCGCAGCGGCATCGGCGTGCCCTGTTCCTCGAGCGTGAAGCGTTCAGTCAGCCGCGCGAGCGCGCGCGCCTCGTCTGACAACGCGCGGGCGGCGGCATTGCTTTCCTCGACCATCGCGGCGTTCTGCTGGGTGAATTCGTTCAGCGTCGTGAAGGCTGAGCTGACCTCGCTCAACGCGCTGGTGTGCGATCCGTAATCCTCGGCCATGTCGGTCAGCAGCTGGTGGACGCCCTCGACCACCTGCTCGATGCCGTTGAGCGCACCGTCCACCTGGCCGATCGCGGTAACCGCGCTTGCCACCTGATCCTGGGTCGCGGTGAGCTGTTCGCGTGCGCGCTTGGCCTCTTCTTCCGAACGCATCGCAAGCTGTCCGACCAGATCGGCGACGACGGCAAAGCCACGGCCTGCCTCGCCGGCGCGGCCAGCCTCGACCGCCGCGTTCATTGCAAGGACTCGGGTCTGGAACGCAATCTTGTCGAGGCCCTCAATGACGTCGTCGATGCCCTTCGCGCTGGTCGCGACGCACTCCATCGTCTGGACGGCGTCGTCAGTGACGCCGCGGCCGCGACGCACGCTGTCGATCGCCTCGTCGGCGCGGGCGACGGTTTCGCGGACGGTGCTGTTGCCTCTGCTCAGTCGCGCGTCGATCTGCCCGATGGCGGAAGATGCCTCGTCGATCCGTGCGCTGGTCCGCTCGCTGCGGGCAGCGAGATCCTCGGCGGCGTGCGCGATCTGACTCGAGTTATGATCGAGCTGCGCCGCGCCGCCCGATACCGCGTCGACCAAAGTCCGCAGCGATTCGATCGCCTGGTTGAAATAGGCCTGGATCGTCGCATAGCCGCTCGGCATGGTCCCGGTGATGCGATGGTGAAGCTCGCCGCGGCTCAGGCCTTCCAGCCCGCGCGCCAGCGCGGCGGATGCGCTTTCCAGTTCGCGCATCCGCTGTTCGCGCTCGGCGGCGATGGCTGCCTCGGTCGCGCGCTGGACGGCGTCCTTTTGCGTAATCGCGTCAAGCAGCGCCACGACGCGCGCGGAAATGAAGACGAGCGCGCCGGCTTCACCGAGCAGGATCACCGCATGGAGCAGGATCCGCGCGAACGAGGAACCGCCGAGAAATACCCAGTCCGGAACTGCCATGCCGAGCACGAGATGGTGAACTGCGACAACGAGCGTCGCGCCGATGATCGCGCGCCAGTCGCAGAGCACTGCGGTGATGGCGAGCGCGGCGAAGAACGCCATATGCAGATCGACCTGCCATGCCATCCCGCGAAAGGCGAAGAGCATGATCGCCGGGATGGCGACGAGCGCCATGCTCGCGGCGATGCGCGCGGTTGAATCGGTGGCGCCCGTCCGCCACAGCCAGGTCGGGTAGGCGAGCAGGGCGACCAGCGCGAGCAGGACGGTCACGAAGCCATCCGCACCGGTGACCAGCATGCCGGCCAGCAGCGCCAGGGACAAGGTTGCTGCCACCGACATCACCAGCGTCAATCCCGCCTTGCGAATGCCGTCTAGCGTCAACTCATTCATTCCAACCGTTCCTTCCGGTACATATCTCTGGTCGCGCGGCGAGTGTGATCGCCCCGTGGCGCCACGTTTCCCGCACGATGGCGTCCCTGTTTCCGATGACGATCAGCGAGCCTGGCACGGGGCCTGAACCGATCAGTCCGGCATCGGCACGCGCGATCCAGTCGATCACCTCCGCCTGACGCGCCGGGATCAGCGGCACGATCAGCATCGCGCCCTCGCGCGGCGGCGCCCCTGCGGCGATCAGCGGTACCGCAAGCGGAAGCGCGACGGCGAAGGCGAGGCGTGCGTTCAAAAGCTGGTGTTGACGGAGATTGGCACCGCCATCCCCACACCGGCCATCGCACCCGATGCGCCATAGGCGCTGCTTCCGCTGCCATGGCGGCGGCGCGCGTCGGCGGCGATTTCCCCCATCATTTCGTCCGACAGGTCAATCTGGCGCTTGAGCGCCGCGCCATTGGCCGCGCAGATATCGCGCAGTCGGCCCGCAACCTCGAACAGCTCGGCGCGCGTCTCCGGATCGAGTGTGTCGCGCCATCCGGGGTTGGTGCGGTCGAGCCGTGCGACTTCGGTATCGACCGCGCCGACCAGTCGGGTCTTGGCCTGAACCAGCCCGGCGATCTCGCCACGGCGACCATGGCTCAGCAGCAACGTCTCTTCCTCGCTGATCGACGCCAGCGAGCGGAACAGGTCGAGAAGTTCAGTTTCCATCGGTGTTGCCCCCCTGCAATTTGATGATCTGGTCCATGACGGCCGGCGCCAGGCCGATCCCGCCCTTGGCAGCGATGGCGGTGCCGAGATTTTCGGCCAGCACGCCGCGGAACATCTGTTCGCCATGCCCGCCGGAAAACTCGCCCTCTTCGACGCTTTCGAGCATCAACTGGGTCATCTGGCCGATGAACACCGCCTCAAACGCCTGCGCGGTTTCCTTGTTCTTGGGCGTAGGCACGCTCGGCGCGGCGCCGGTGGTCGCGGCGGCGGGGGTGGAAAGGGGGCTCATCACTGCACCTCGATATCGGCTTGGAGCGCGCCGGCGCTCTTCACGGCCTGAAGAATGGTGATCAGGTCGCGCGGGCTGACGCCGAGCGCGTTGAGGCCGGCGACCAGCGAGGCGAGCGAGGTTTCGCCGCCCAGCGTGCCGAGCGATCGGCCAGTGCCGTCATCGACCGTCACCTGAGTGCGCGGCACCACCTGAGTCTGGCCCTGCGACAGCGGCGCAGGCTGCGACACCTGCGGCGATTCCGCGACGCTGATGGTCAGCCCGCCCTGCGCGATCGCGACCGGGCTGACGCGCACATTCGCGCCCATCACCACGGTGCCCGAAGCTTCGTTGACGATCACCTTGGCCGGCTGATCGACCGAGACCGGCAGGTTTTCGATGCGCGCGACCAGATCGACCACCGAACCGGGGAAACCGGGTCCGGGCTTCAGCTCGACGGTCGCCGGATCGAGCACTTCGGCGGTGCCGGCGAAGGTCGAGTTGATCGTGCCCGCAATCATGTTGGCGGTGGTGAAGTCGGGGTTCTTGAGCGCCAGCTTGAGGCTAGTCGCGCTGCGCAGCGCGAACGGCACTTCACGCTCGATGATCGCGCCATCGGCGATGCGGGCGGAGGTGGAGACGCCGCGGCTGATGCTCGCCGCTGCGCCCTGTGCCTTGAAGCCGGACACGGATACCTGTCCCTGCGCGACGGCGTAGATTTCGCCATCGAGCGCGCGGAGAGACGAGGCGATCAGCGTTCCGCCCTGAAGGCTGGTGGAATCGCCGAGCGCCGACACGGTCACGTCGATCCGCGATCCGGCACGCGCAAAGGGCGGCATGGTCGCGGTGATCGAGACCGCAGCGACGTTCATCGTCTTAAGCTGTGACCCGCGCACATTGACGCCCATCCGCTCCAGCATCGCCTGCATCGATTCCTCGGTGAAGGGCGTGTTGCGGGTGCGGTCGCCGGTTCCGGCAAGGCCAACGACCAGACCGTATCCGACCAGCTGGTTGGGCCGGACATTCTCGATGTCGACGATGTCCTTGATCCGATGCGTGCTGTTCGCCGCCGCGGTGCCGGGCACCGCGAGGGTCAGCGCTAACAACAGCAATCTCAAAATGTGCATAAACCTGTCCATCGTCTCCGAAATGCCGTTAATCTTCTTATAGAAAGAGAAAGGCCCATTCGGTCTTTGCGGAGGTGAGAAGACAGTGCAGATCCAGGGCGTCTCGATGCCGGTCCAGATGGTGCTCAACGCACTGTCGCGGTCGGACGCCGCCCTGCGCCTGGCCCTCCCGAAAATGGCGATGCCTGAGGCACCGCAGCAGGGGCAGCAGGCCGGCCCGACGCTCCAGGCCGCGACCACCGTCCACGTCCTGCTCGCTGCAGCGACCGCGCTCGAAACGCCGAAGGACAAGCGGCGCCGCGAGGCACGGCCGGCGGCACGCGGGCTGGAAATCCTTGAAAAATTGCATGCTGCGCAGGTGAAGGGCACGCCCGACGAGGCGGTGCTCGACGCGCTGACGCAATGGGCGGCGGTGTTCGAGATGCCCGACGATCCCGATCTTGCCGACATCGCCCGCGATATCGAGCTGCGCGTCCGCGTCGAACTCGCCAAGCACGACCGCACGGTCTGATCCGCAATTCTAAATCGGCATGGTTAACGGTGCGCCGGCGCGTGACCGTCGCGCTGCAGCCTTAATTTCCGCCGCGCGCGAGCTTCAGCACATAGCTGATGACTTCTGCCACCGCCTGATAATGCTCGAGCGGGATCGGGTGATCGATCTCGGCACTCGCGTAGAGCGCGCGGGCGAGCGGGCGGTTTTCGACCAGCGGCACGCCATTGGCGGTCGCGATCTCGCGGATCTTGAGCGCGATCGCGTCGGTGCCCTTGGCCACCACGATCGGCGCGTTCATAGCGCCATGGTCGTAGCGGAGCGCGACCGCAAAATGGGTCGGGTTGGTGATGACGACAGTGGCGGACGGGACCGCCTGCATCATCCGCTGGCGCGAGCGCTTCATACCAATCTGGCGCATCTTGCCCTTGATCTTCGGATCGCCCTCCTGCTCCTTATGTTCGTCCTTCATGTCCTTGAGCGACATCATGTTCTTCTTCGTCCAGCTGTACCGCTGATAGAAGAAGTCGGCGGCGGCGATCACCGCAACCAGCACGACGACCGAGGTCAGCACGCTGAGGATCATCTGCTGCGACAGATCCGCGATCATTGTTGGGCCGATGCCGACCATGGTTTCAAAACCTGGCAGGAACGGCCACAGAATGATCGTCCCGATGGTCGCAACGACGATCAGCTTGGCGAGCGTCTTGGCAAACTCGAACAGGCCCTGTCCGCCAAACATGCGTTTGAACCCGGACACCGGGTTGATCTTTGAGAGCTTGGGCGCGATGCGGCTGAAGCTGATCATCGGGCGCCCTTGGGCGAAGCCGCCGAGCAGCGCGAAGCCAAACAACACGCCAAGCAGGGGCAACAGCGCTCCGGCCAGTTCGCCGAGGATATAGCCGCCGAAATTCTGCGCACCATCAGGGTTGAACAGGAAATCGTCGGCTCTGCCCCAGATCCGGGCGAGGGATCCGGCCAGTGTGGATGCGGCATGCGCGCCCAGCCCGCCAGTGATGACGATCAGGCCCAGAAACATCGCCGCCTGGCGCATTTCCGGCGCCATCGGCACATCGCCCTTCTTCCGCGCATCGTCGATGCGCTTCTGACTGGGGGCGAATGTTTTCGAGTCCTTGTCTTCGGAGTCCGATCCACCAGCCATCGCGTCAGCTCCAGCCCATATTCATCCACATCGCGATGCTGTTCGCGAAGGTGACGAGCGTCGCCCCCAGCGTGGCCGCGGCGATGGTGATTCCGAGCAGCAGGTTGAGCGGCTGGGCGATGAAGAATACCTGCAGCGCCGGCGCGACGCGCGCGACCAGGCCAAGCACGGTGTTGAAGACGATGCCATAGACCAGCAGCGGCGCGGCGAGCGACACGCCAAGCGCGAGCGAATTACCCGCTACCTTTACCGCCAGCTGGGCGAAGTCATGGCTGTTGGGCACGACGCCCACGGGAAACAGGCCATAGGATTTGATCAGCGCGCCGAGCCACAGATGGTGGACGGCCATCGCAAAACACACGACCGCAGCGGCAACTCCGACAAACTTGGACAGGATCGGCGCCTGACCCGACTGAGCGGGGTCGAACACCATCGCCGAGGTGAGGCCGATCTGCAGGCTGATCAGCGATCCGGCGATCGCGATCGCCTGGTACATGATCCGCATGATCAGGCCGAGCCCGATGCCGACCAGCAATTCCGCGACGAGGATACCGGCGAGCTGAATATCGGTGACGTCGGCGATCGGGATCACTTTGGCCGACAGGAAACTCCACAGGCCGAGCGTCATGCCCATCCCCGCGAACAGGCGGATCTGCGCGGGCACCGCATCTTCCGAAAACACCGGCAACAGCATCAGCACCGACCCAACCCGCGCAAACAGGATGAGGAAGGCGGTGGCGTGCAGCGGCAGGTCTTCGATCATCGCGCGGTCAGCCGCCCTGGACGATCTTGTCGCTCAGCACCCGCATGAAGTCGCCAAGTGCGGAGCCGATCATCGGAAAGCTGAGCAACAGGGTGATGCCCATGATGATGATCTTGGGAACGAAGGTCAGCGTCTGTTCCTGAATCTGCGTCAGCGCCTGAAGCAGGCCAATCGCGACGCCTGTAAACAGCGCGGCGAACAGCAGCGGCCCGGCGACGGTGAGGGTGAGGATCAGCGCGGCGCGCCCGATCTCGATGGCGGAATTTGCGTCCATCGATTCGGCCTAGATCTGCATCCGCATGATTTCGGAATAGGCGTTCACCACGCGGTCGCGCACAGCGACGACGGTGTCGAGCGCGACTTCGGCGGCGCCCATCGCGGTCACCACGTCGATCAGGTCGCCCTTGCCCGCGATCTGGCGCGTGGACGCGGTCTCAGCGGCTTTCAGGCTGGACGACGCCTCGCCGACCATGCCCTGGACGAGCTGGCCAAAGCCGCCGGCGGCCGGCGCGTCGGTGGCGCCGGGGCCGCCGATGCCGGGGCCGCGCGACAGCGGCGAAACGCCCGCGGCGCGGCCATAGGCGGTGGCGGCGTCAAGTGCTCCGATGGACATGGATGCTTCCCTTATTTCAGCAGGTCGATGGTGCGCATCGTCATGCCCTTGGCGGCTTCGATGGCGCTGAGATTGGCTTCGTAGGAGCGCTGTGCAGCCTTGAGGTCGGCGGTCTCGACGAGGCCGTTGACGTTGGGCATGTTCACATAGCCGCGCGCGTCGGCAGCGGGGTTGCCCGGCTGATAGACGCGCTGAAATGCGGATTTGTCGGTGGCGACGCCCTTGACCGACACCTTGGTCGCACCGGTCGCGCGATCGACCTCGGCGGCAAAAGTTGCCACCCGGCGGCGATAGGGGTCGCCGCCCGGCGTCTGCGACACCGAGCTCTGGTTGGCGAGGTTCTCGGCGATCACGCGCATCCGCAGCGACTGGGCACGCAGGCCCGAGGCGGAGACCGAGACGGCACTTTTGAGGTCCATGATCCCAAATCCGGCGCGGCGGGCAGGAATTGCCCCCGACAGCTTTCTTATAGGCAAGTTTTTCCGGGTCGGTCGGACCGGGGGTAAATTCTGCCCCCTATAAACACGGTATGACGACCACGCAGGGGAACGCCGTGCTCAACGATATCATGGTTGAACTGTCGATCGTGCTGGGGTCCACCCGGCTACCGATCCGACAGGTACTCAAGATGAGCCGCGGCGCGATCGTCGCGCTCGACAGCACCGACGCCGATCCGACGCTGATCTACGTCAACGACACGCTGATCGCCAAGGGCCGCGTGATCGTAAGCGGCGAGCATATGTCGATCGAGATTTCCGAAGTCGTCTCTGCGAGCGCAGCAGCATGACGATTCTGGCACTGTTGCGCATGTTCGGTGCGCTCGCGATCGTGCTCGGTCTGCTTGCAGGCGTACTTTGGGGTGTGCGGCGCTTTGACATCCGGCTGCCCGGGCGGTTGGGCGCGGGCCGCACCCCGGAGAAGCGGCTTGAGGTGGTCGAGCGGCTGACCGTCGACCAGAAACGCTCGCTGCTGCTGGTGCGCCGCGACAATGTCGAACATCTCGTTCTGATGGCGCCCGAGGGCAATGTCGTGTTGCACGAGGCGCGCATGGACGCGCCCACGCTGCGCCTGATCGACTCCCCGGCGCCGCAGCCTGCGGTGCCCATGCCGGTCGAGCCGGCCCCCATGGTGGCTGCACCAATCTTCGACGCGGCGCGCGATGGCAGCGACACGCCGGGATCGACCGCGTTCCTCAGCAATCTCGAACGCTTCCAGACGTTCGCGAGCGCGCGGATCGCCCGACATGCCTAAGCTGCTTCGCGTCGGTCTCGCCGCTGTCCTGCTACTGATTCCTGCCACTGCCGCGGCTGCCGCGGGGGGCGGGGCAGGGGGCTCGGCGCTGGATCTGGCAGGCGGGTCGATGAGCGGCAAGGCGATCGGCATGGTCGCGCTGCTGACCGTGCTCAGCCTGGCGCCTGGCATCCTGATGACGGTGACGTCGTTCACCCGCATCGTCGTCGCGCTGTCGTTGCTGCGCACCGGTCTCGGCGCGCAGGGCGTCCCGCCCAACCCGGTGATCATCAGCCTGGCACTGTTCCTGTCGATGTTCGTGATGACGCCGACGCTGGAGGCGGCGTGGACCGCCGGGATCAAACCCTATACCGAAGGCAAGATCACCGAGGATGTCGCGTTCGAAAAGACCGCCGCGCCGTTTCGCAAGTTCATGCTGAGCCAGGTGCGCGACGACGATATCGCACTGTTCAACGGCCTTGCCGCAGAACCGGCCAAGACCCGTGCCGAGGTGCCGCTTGGCACGCTGATCCCGGCCTTCATGATCTCCGAGCTGCGTCGCGCGTTCGAAATCGGCTTTCTGTTGCTGCTGCCCTTCCTCGTTATTGACCTCGCCGTGTCGGCGGTGCTGATGGCGATGGGTATGATGATGCTGCCGCCGACGACGATCGCCTTGCCGTGCAAGATCATCTTTTTCGTGCTGGTCGACGGCTGGGCGCTGGTGGCAGGCAGCCTGATCCGAAGTTTCGGGACGGGGTAGGCTTCTGGCATTCGCAACGACCGTTTGCCCTGAGCTTGTCGAAGGGCCGTATCCCGGCCGGACTGAGTGCGGGACCGGTGCTTCGACAAGCTCAGCACAAACGGCGTTGGAGACGCCCGCTTGGCTGAAGCCTAATCCCGCCGGCCGAACCGACTCGCCGGATCGAGGAGCCAGGCTGACAGCGTCTCGAACCGCAATGGGGTCAGGAATTGCAGCCCGGCTGCGTCCTCGCGCTGCCAGCGGATCGCGGCGTTGACCGTGCCCAGCTGGGGAATATGGACCGACAGCGTCCCTTGCGTCAGCGTGCGGCTGAGCCCGTCAATCCGCAGCCCGCGCTGATTGATGTCGCGCAGCGTCGCGGCGAGGCGTCGGCCGTCGCAGGTGACGAGCACCGCGCATTCGGTTTCGAGCCGTGGCAGGCGGTTGTGCCAGCCCTGTTGCTTGGGCGACGGCTTCAGGATCAGTTCGGCGGGAACCTTCGACAGGAAGCGCAGGCCGCACGCCCCGCCCTGAGACCAGGCGATTTCGGCATCCAGCAGCTCAGCGCCGCGCAGCTCGAGCTGCACGCGCTCGCCGCGCGACAGGGCGATTGCGCACTCGATCCGTGCGCCGCTTTCGGAGATGTTGCGCACCCGGCAGACGACGTCACCGCGCGGTGTCACTAGGCGCCCGACCAGCAGGGTCGTGACCAGCCGGGTGTCGCCGCCACTGCGGCGGTCGTCGAGCGCGGTCGGCGCACTGTCCCAGCGCTCGGGATGGTCGCTGTACATCACGCCGGCTCGGCCTTTGTGATCGCGACCTTGCGCACCTTGTCCGGACCGATCGCCTCGCGCGCCGCCTCGATCACCACGCGGCGGAAATTGTCGAGATCGGGCAGCATCCCGTCCGCGCCCGCCGCCAGCGGCACCTTGAAGGTACGCAGGTTGATCGCGTGCTGCAGAAAGGGGAGGCGCGCAGTGACTGCTTCGACCTGGCTTTCGTCGACCTCCAGCTGGACCTCGAACGTCGCATAGCCGGACAGCTTGCCGTCCTTCAGCACCAGCGGCGCGGTCATCGCGGGGACGGTGACGAACTGGCCCGGTTCTTCTTCGGCGGGTTCAGGCTTGGCGGTCGTCGCGCCAGCAGGCGTGCCGAGGAAGAAGTTGGTCGCGTAGCCGCTCCCCGCGCCGATCGCACCGCCGGTGATCAACAGGATAATGGGGAACAGGATCTTCTTCATTGTCCTGCGCTCACAGTTTGAAACTTGAATCGGCGGGCGTCGCGGGGGATTCACCCTTGACGATGATCGTGATGCGACGGTTTTCGGCGCGGGCCGGCTCGCCCGGGTACATCGGCTGGCTGGCCCCGCGCGCCATCACCCCGGCGATGCGGTCGGCGGTGATCCCACCACCCAGCAGCGTCGATCGCGCGGTCAGCGCGCGCTCGCCCGACAGGCGCCAATTGGCGTCGGTATCGCCGCCGGCGCCGTCGGTATGCCCTTCGATCGTCAGGCGTGCGCCCGACCGGGCGAGCTTTTCGGCGACGGTGTTTAACTGGCGGCGGGCAAAGTCGTTGAGCTGCGCGGTGCCGGGCCGGAACATCGGCTGGCGCACGCTGTCCATCAGCGTGATCCGCAGTCCGTCCTCGTCGGACTCGATCTTCTGCTGCGCGCTCGCCTCAGCGGAAATCGCGTCGAGCGACACGCGCAGCTCCTGCGCCAATACACGCAGCGTCGCGTCCGGGATCGTTGCGGAGCCGCCGCGCGCGGTGCCGACGCTCTGCGCCTCCATCGCGGGAACACCGGCGGCCTTGGCCTGATCGGCATTCTTGGCGCGGCCATGCCCGCCCGATCCGGCCTGAGCGCCGCCGGCAGCATTGCCCGCGCTCCCCACCATCGGCGGGCCGGGGGTGAAATACTCGGCTAGACCCTTCAGCGTTTCCTTGTCGGGGTTGCTGATGAGCCAGAGCAGCATGAAGAACGCCATCATCGCGGTCACGAAGTCCGCATAGGCAACCTTCCACGCGCCGCCATGATGGCCACCGGCCACCTTCTTGATCTTGCGGATCACGATTGGCCGCGTGTTGGGTGCCTGGCTGGCCATGATCAGTGCGCCGCCTGCAGGGCAGCGTGCAGCCGCTCATGGATCTGGCCGAGGCGCACGGGCGCGATCGCGCTGCGGGTGCAGGCGCCAGCGGCGAGCCGGTCGAGCACCGCCGCGCTTTCCTCGGTGCATTGGACGAGCAGGTCGAACGCCTGGAGCTTGTCGAGGTAACGGTCGACGAAATGCTCGTCACCGACCAGCACTTCGGCCAGTTGCTCGATCAGCGCGCCAACATGGCGCAATTCTCCCGCGACCGCGCTGTGCAGCGAGGCGATCATCGGGTCGGCTCCGGAATTGGCGACCATAGGGTTGTTGTTTTCTTCCATGATTAAACCCCTCAGAACAGGTCGATCTCGCCGCCATGCGCGGGCATTTTCGGCGGCAGCGTGACGGGCGGCGGTTCGGCGACATAGGTGCACCGGATCTTCCCGTCATAGGGCCGGAACTCGACCTTGCGCGCTTGCGTCCCGCCGGTGTCGTTCAGGCCGATGGCGATGCCTTCGGTTTTCAGGAAACGGACGGCAAAGGCGGCGTTGGCCGTGCCGATCCCGCCCAACCCTGCGATGATGTTCGCGCCGCCGTACATGTGCGCGCGCAGTTGCGAGCGCTCGGCACCCGCCTTCATCATGCCGTTGATGAGCAATTCCATCGCATGCACGCCATAGCGTTGCAGCTCGGACTGGCTGACCTTGTGGTCCGGGCTCGGTTCCCCCAGCAAGAAATGGTTCATCCCCCCGATGTGCGCACGCGCATCGTGCAGGCACACGGCGATACAGGACCCAAGCAGGGTGGAGATGACGATCTCCGGCTTCGCGATGACCGCGAACTCGCCCTGGATGATCGTGATCTTGCTGGCGGTGATAACACTCATGACAAGTCGCCGAACACGCGCTCGATCTTCTCCTTCAGCGCTGCCGGCGCAAAGGGCTTCACGAGATAGTTGTTGACCCCCAATGCCGCCGCCTTCGCCACGACCTCACGGTCCGACGATCCGGTGAGCATGATGAACACCGTCTTGGCGAGGGTTGCATCGTTGCGAACGGTCTCAAGGAATTCGAGTCCGTCCATCTCGGGCATATTGTAGTCCGAGATGATGAGGTGGACGCGATCCACGCGCATCGCCGACAGCGCTTCGGGCGCGGTCGCCTTGTCGCGAATATCCTTGAATCCAAAGTCCTGCAGGGCGCGACGAATCATCGCGCGCATACTGGTCTGGTCGTCCACGACCATGACTCGGATAGCTGACGCCGCGGGCATTTAACGCTCCTGATACTTGCCGCGCGAAGCGGCGAGGATGGCACCTGCCATGGCAGACAGGCTGGTTTCGGTGTCGACCGCGCCGGCCAGGAGCGCCGCACGCGGCATCCCCCACACGACGCAATCCTCGCGGGACTGGCCGAAGGTGCGCGCACCGGCCTGGCGCATCGCCAGCATGCCGTTCGCGCCGTCGGTGCCCATCCCGGTCAGGATCGCGGCAACCGCGGACTTGCCGAGCCGGGCAACCGAGTCAAACAGCATGTCCACGGACGGACGATGACCGTTCACCGGATCGGCCGCGACCAGTTTGATCCGGCCATGCGTGCCGCCGTCGAGCACCATGTGGTGCGAGCCGCCAGGCGCAATATAGACCGTGCCGCGCTGAAGCTGGGCACCGTCGGTGGCCTCGACCACCCGCACTGCGCAGCCACGATCAAGCCGGGCAGCGAAGCTGGCGGTGAACGCCGCCGGCATATGCTGAACGACCAGCACTGGCGGGCAATCGGTAGGCAGCTCGCCGAGCACGTTGAACAGCGCTTCCACGCCGCCGGTCGATGCCCCGATCGCGATGACGACATCGCGGAAGGGGGGTTGGCCGGGGGCCGGGGCAGGGGGCTGACGCTGCGCAGTCGGGGCCACATGCCCCCTGCGCGCCTGCGAGCGCGCGGCACCCTTGACGGTTGCACGCAGCTGTTCGGCACCAAGCGCCAGCTCGGCGGGGCCGCCGGATGGCTTGGCGATGCAGTCGACCGCACCGAGGCGCAGTGCCTCGATCGTCACCTCGGCACCCGCTGCGGTCAGCGACGAACACATCACCACCGGCATTGGCCGCAGCCGCATGATCCGCTCAAGGAACGACAGTCCGTCCATCCCCGGCATCTCGACGTCGAGCGTCAACACATCGGGATTGAGTTCCTTGATCATGTCGCGCGCGGTGTGCGGCTCAGGGGCGGCGCCGACGACTTCGATCTCGGGGTCGCCCGACAGGATGCGCGTCAATGCCGCCCGCATGGACGGGCTGTCATCGACGATCAGGGCACGGACCCGCTTCATGCTGCACCGTCCGTTTTTTGATAGATGGTGTTTCCACAGCTGCGCATCTGCGCGACCGCGGGGCCGATCAGGCGTTCGCTGTGTCCGATATAGAGGTAGCCGCCGGGCTTGAGCAGCGCGACCAGCCGTGCCTCCAGCTCTTCCTTCGCCGTATCGTCAAAGTAGATCATGACGTTGCGGCAGAAGATCGCATCATAGCGCTGGCGCATCGGCCATTCGCCGAACAGGTTGAGCACCCGCGCCGTCACCAGCGCGCGCGCCGCCTCTGCCATGCGATAGCCGTTGCCTTCCGGCACCATCCACGCCTTGCGATAGGCTTCCGGCACGCCGTCCACGCCCGACGCGGCGTAGAAGCCCTCGGCTGCGGCGTTGACCACCGGTTCGGAGATGTCGGTCGCGAGCAGGCGGATGTCGCGGTTGCGCATCCATTCTGCCTGACTGCGCTCCGACCCCATCAGCGTCATCGCGAGCGTATAGACTTCCTCGCCGCTGGAGCAGCCGGCCGACCACATCCGCACCGGCGCACGCGTCGGATCGCTCTTGAGCTGCGGCAGCAGCACGTCGCGCAGATGGTCGAAATGATGACACTCGCGGAAGAAATGCGTGTGGTTGGTGGTCAGCGCAGTGACCAGCAGCCGCAGCTCTTCCGGATCCTTCTCGGCAAAGGCGACATAGTCCTTGAACGACGCCAGCCCGCGATCGCGAAGGCGGCGCGACAGGCGCGAATGCACCAGCACCTTCTTCGTCGGCGGCAAGCTGATGCGTGCCTCGGTCATCATGATCCGCGCGATCGCCGCGAACTCGCTGTCGCCGAGCGGCGGGGCGCCGTCAGACAGCAGCGGGCTCATGGGCGCAGGCGCCAGCGACATGCTCATTACGCGGCCAGGTCCAGATGACGGGTGATCGACAGCGCGTCGAGGTCGAGCAGCAGCACCATCTGGGCGCTCGGCTCGCTTCCGTCGCGGGCGCGGGCGGTGATCTGGATCAGACCCGAGATCACGTTCGATTCCTGCAGCTCGACATCGGGTGCCGCCTGGATCGCGCTTTCCTGGATCGCGACGATGTCATCGACCTCGTCGACCAGGAAGCCGGCCTGCTTGCCCGCGATGTTGACGACCAGCACGCAGGAGCGCGCGTGGATCTCGCTCGGGGTCCAGCCTAGCCGATCGGCGAGGCCGATCACCGGTACCACGGTGCCGCGCAGGTTGGTGACGCCCAGGATGTAGCCGGGAACGCCGGGGAGCGGGGTCGGTTCGGCCCATTCACGGATTTCGATCAGCGAGCGCATGTCGATGCCGAAATTGCGGCTGCCGAGCGTGAAGGTGACGATCTTGATCTCGTCGGCGGGGGTCTCTTGGTCGTTCATGCTGCAAGTCCTCTCAGAAGGTTGCGGGTCTGTCCGGCCGGGGCGACGAGCGCCTCGACGTCGAGGATGAGTGCGATCGAACCGTCGCCAAGGATGGTGGCGCCGCCCAGACCGCGGATCGGATGGAGGTTCTGCTCCAGGCTCTTGATCACCACCTCGCGGCGGTCGTCGATCGTGTCGACGAGCAGGCCGACGCGGCCGGCGCTCTCGCTCTCGACGATGATCACCAGGCTCTCATGCACCGGGCGATCCTCATTGGCGTGGAGCCCGAAGACCTGGGTGAGGCGACGGACCGGGAGATAGTCTCCGCGGATCTCGATCACTTCGCTGCCCGGCGTGGTCGCGCTGACCTGGCCCGGCTCGGGGCGGATCGCCTCGATCACGGTGGCGAGCGGGAGCACGAAGCGCTGACCGGCGAGCCGGACGACCATGCCGTCGAGGATCGCGAGCGTGAGCGGCAGCACCAGGGTGAAGCTTGTGCCCTTGCCCGGAACCGATGCGATCTCGACCCGACCGCCCAGCGCCTCGACGTTGGATCGGACCACGTCCATTCCCACGCCACGACCCGAGATGTTCGAGATCGTCGCCGCGGTCGAGAAACCGGGGGCGCAGATCAGCTGATCGATTTCCTCGTCCGTCAGCACCGCATCGGCGGCCACGATGCCCTTTTCAACAGCCTTGGCGCGGACGCGGGCGCGGTCGATGCCCTTGCCGTCGTCCGACACCGTGACGATGATGCGGGCACCCTTCTGCTCGGCCGACAGGACGATCGTGCCCTGCGCCGACTTGCCGGCGCGCAGCCGCTCTTCGGTGCTTTCAAGGCCATGATCGACCGCGTTGCGGATGAGGTGGGTCAGCGGGTCGCCGATCTTCTCGATCACGCCCTTGTCGACTTCGGTCATCTCACCATGCGTCTGCAGGTTCACCTGCTTGCCGGTCTCGGCCATCAGGTCGCGCAGCATACGCGGCACGCGGCTGAACGCCTGTTTGATGGGCTGCGCGCGCAGGCTCATCACATTGTCCTGAATCTCGCGCGTCAGGCGGGCGAGTTCGGGCAGCTCGACCCGCTCCTGATCCTTTGCGCTCAGGCGATCGGACAGGATCGAATTGCGGATCACCAGCTCGCCGACCAGGTTCAGCAGCATGTCGAGCTTGACCAGATCGACGCGGATCGTCTGCGATCCCGAGTCCGCAGCGGCAGGCGGCGGTGCGGCAGGGACTGCCGCCAGCGCCGGCGCGGCGACGGTGGCCGCAGCGGTCACCTGTTCGATCAGCGCGCGGGCATCGTCCAGACGCTCGGCACGGGCATCGGTTGCCGGGGCTTCGACGGCGCTCGGCTCGACGCGGCTGATCGCGATGTGCGAATCCGGCGCGACAAAGTCGAACGCATCGTTGATACGCGATTCGGCGGTCCAGCCAGGCAGCTCGATCGTCCAGCGCAGATAGGATTGCTCAGGGTCGACGTCGCGCAGACCGGGCAGCGCGTCGCAATCGACCGCGACCACGCGGCCGCCATTGTCCTCCAGCTCGCGGATCACCAGGACTGGCTCGGCCCCGGCGGCCATCGCGTCGCGCGACGGACCGAATTCGACGCGCCACACTGCTTCGGCGGGCTCTTCCGGCTCGTCCGGGGTCTCTTCGGGTGCGTCGAAATCGAAATCGAGTGCGACGGCGACCGGCTCGAACCCGAACGGGTCTTCCTCTTCGGGCGCAGTCGCGACCGGTGCTTCGACGGGCGCAGGCGCGGGGGCCGCGGCGACAGCGGGGGCGGCCTCGCCATCCAGGATTGCCTGGATCGCAGCCAGCGACGCGCTGTCATCGGGCAGCGGGGCGGTGCCCTGCGACGCGCCGACATGATCCGACAGAACGTCGAGTGCCGACAGCATCACGCCAACGGTTCCAGGCGTCGGGTCGATGCGACCAGCGCGCACTTCGTCGAGCAGATTCTCGAACTTGTGGGCAAAGGCGGTCAGCGCGACATGGCCGAATGCGCCCGCGCCACCCTTGATCGAGTGGACCGCACGGAACACCGCCGCGATCGTACCGGACGACACGTCGCCCGCCTGCATCGCCGACAGCCCCTGTTCGGCGGCGGCCAGCCCCTCGGCGCATTCTTCAAAGAAGATCGCCTGGATATCGTCCATATCGTCGCTCATGGGCAGACGCGGCGGATCGCCGCTCCCAGCTTCTCGGCCTCGAACGGCTTGGTGATCCAGCCGGTGGCACCGGCCGAGCGGGCGCGCGCCTTCTTCTCGTCCGAGAATTCGGTCGAGAGGACCAGGATCGGCGTGCCACGGAATTCGGGCAGGCCGCGCACCGCTTCGATCAGCTCGAAGCCGTCCATTTCCGGCATGTTGATGTCGGTGATGAGCAGGTCAGGCTTGACCTCCTGCATCCGCTCAAGGCCGTGGCGCCCGTCATTGGCGGCCTCGATCTTGAAACCCTGGGCGGTGAGCGACGCCTTCAGCAGCATGCGCATGCTGGCGGAATCGTCGACGGTAAGAATCAGCTTGCTCACGATTGCATTTCCTCTGTCTGGCTCAGGCCCAATCGGTCACTCAGACCAAGCGCCTCGATCCTGGCCAGGAAGGCGGGGCTGGGGTTCTTGATGATCAAGCGATGGCCAGTCGCTTCAGCTTCGGTTCGCGCGGCCAGCAACAGCTGGAGCACGGCCTGGCCGACACTTTCGACCGCGCTCGCGTCGACGACGAGGTCGCCTCCGAAATCTGCCGCGAGCACGAGGCGAACCTTGAGCTCCTCGGCGGTCACCGTCACGCCATGGGTAGGCAGTTCGATGATGCCGCCCGGGGACGGCGCCAGTTCAGGCGGGTTGGGCTGCGAAGTCACTCTTTGCCTCCTCGAGCGCGGTTTCTAGTTGCTGGAAGCTCGGCGCCTTGTCCGAAGGCGTCGCGCGACGTGCGATTTCGACCGCCACCTGCGTCGGCATGCCCTGAGCGTGCGCGACGATGGCGGTCTTGGCGATGATGAAGGGCTTGCCATCGGCTTCGATCACCTGGCCCAGCTTGGCGGCCAGCGGGCCGACGAAGCAGTAGGACAGGAGCACGCCGAGGAAGGTGCCGACCAGCGCGCCGCCGATCATTGCACCGAGCACCTCGACCGGCTGGTCGATCGATCCCATGGTCTTGATGACGCCCAGCACGGCGGCAACGATGCCGATCGCCGGCAGGCCGTCCGCCATTTGCTGCAGCGCATGCTGCGGGTGCATCTCGTGGTGATGATGCGCCTCGATGTCGTTTTCCATCGCTTCGGCGATCTGATGCGGATCTTCGAAGTTCACCGTCATCATGCGCAGATAGTCGCAGATGAAATCGGTGAGGTGATGATCGGCGATCAGGCGCGGGTAGCGGCTGAAGATCGGGCTGTCCTTGGGCGAGTCCAGATGCGGCTCGATCGCGGTCGCGCCGCCCTTCTTGAACGCGGACAGCAGGCCGAACATCAGCGTCAGCAGGTCGCGATAGTCGGAATCCTTCCAGCGGCTGCCCTTGAACGACTTGGCGATGCCCTTGCCGGCGGCCTTGACCACCGAAAGCTGGTTGGACACCAGGAACGCGCCGATCGCCGCGCCGCCGATCGCCATCATTTCATGGGGCAAGGCGTGCAGAATCACGTCCATCTTGCCGCCAGCCATGATGTAGCTGCCGAACACGCAGATCATAATTATCACGAATCCGACGCCGTTAATCATGATGCTGGCCGTCCCCTGCCGTGTTTGATGGTCCCGTGGATTATAGGCGGGGGGCAGGGGGGGCGGACGCGCTGTGCGTCTTTTAGATATTTGTTTGCGGTGCCGATGCATGCGCGACCGGACCGACGCTGACCACTCTAGATAGGTGTAAACCCGAACGAGGAACCCGCATGTCGCTTAGCGCCTATCAACGTGCCCGCACTCTTGTGGAGACGCCCCGCGCAACTGAACAGCGACTGATCCGGGCCGTTACCGCGTCGCTGATGGAAGCGCGCGACCACGGCTATAGCGGTGGGCGCCTGATGGAGGCGCTGCACTGGAATCGCGAGATGTGGGATACGTTCGCCAGCGCCTGTGGCGCGCCTGGCAACGAGCTTCCCGATGCACTGCGCGCATCGATCATCTCGATCGCGCTGTGGGTCAATCGCCATGCCAGCGACGTGATGAAGGGGCGTGAGTCGCTCGATCCGCTGATCGAGGTCAATCGCTCGCTACTCGAGGGCCTTGGCGAAGGCCGCATGGCTGCGTAACCCTTGGTGGCACCGGCCTTATACCGGTGCCGCAACCTCCGCAGCATAGGCCAGGCGCAACGCCTCCGACAGGCTGCTGACGTCCAGCTTTTCCATCATGTTGGCGCGATAGATCTCCACCGTGCGCGGTGACAGGTCGAGCTGGTGGGCGATCACCTTGTTCGGCCGCCCCTCAATCAGGCCCATCAGCACTTCATGCTCACGCGGCGACAGCCGTGCGATCCGCTCGCGCGCCTGTTCGCGCCGCTCGGCAATGCCGCTCGTCTCACTGAACCGGGCAAATGCCTGGTCGAGCAGATTGAGCAGGTGATGCGGGTCATAGGGTTTTTCCAGAAAGTCGGTCGCGCCGGCCTTCATCGCCTGAACCGCCAGCGAGATATCGCCCTGACCGGTCAGCATGATCGTCAGGAACTTGGCGCTGCGCTCCTGCAGCTCGCGCATCACATCGATGCCGTTGCGTCCGGGCATCTGGAAATCGAGCAACAGCACGCCGCCGTCACTGGCCTCGATGTTATCGAGGAAAGCGTCCCCCGATGCGAACACGCGGATCACCAGATTGGGGCGCTCGGACAATAGTCCATGGAGCGACTGGCGAACCGCCTGGTCATCGTCGACGATATAAACACTCTGCATCAGTCCTCCCCCAACGGCCGCTCTATCCCTGAAACGGTAAAGCGGAATGTGGCGCCACCCTGGTCATTGTTTTGCGCCGATATTTTGCCGCCATGCGCCTCGATAATCCTGCGACAGATCAACAAGCCGATCCCCATACTGCCCGCGCCCTTCGTTGAATTGAATGGCAGAAACATCTGGTCGAGTATCGGTTTTGCCAGACCTGGCCCATTGTCGGACACGGCAAACTCGATGCGGTCGCCTTCGAGCTTGCGGGTCGCGACGCGAATGGTGCGCTGGTCTGCGGCAGTTGCACGCAAGGCCTCCAGCGCGTTGCGCATCAGATTGACCAGAACCTGTTGGATCTGGATCTTGTCGGCGAGCATGAAGGGCGCCTCTGGTGCAAGATCATACACTATCGATACGTCCAATCGCTGGGTTCCGACAAGTACCAATGCGCTGGCTTCGCGAATCGCCGCTTCTACGGGCTCGACGCGCAGATCGATATCGCGCCGCGCAACAAAATCGCGCAGCCGTCGAATGATCTCGCCAGCACGCAGCGCCTGCGCGCGCGTCGCGCGCAATTGGCCGAACAGCCGCTCGTGCAGCGGATCGGAGATTTGTTCGTTTTCGAGAATGACCTCGGCGGTGGCGATGTGGTTCGCGATCGCTGACAGGGGCTGGTTGATCTCATGCGCCAGCGCTGCCGCAAGCTCGCCCATCGCGTTGATCCGCCCGATCTGGGTCAGCTCGCTCGACAATTGCTCCAGCCGCTCTTCGCTTCGCAGCCGTTCAGACAGGTCCGTGATGAAGCCGGTGAAAACGCGATTATCCTCATACACCGCCTCACCAACATGGAGCTCGATCGGAAATTCACGGCCATTGGCGTGGAGTGCGGTCAGAATCCGGGGCCGTCCGATAATCCGCCGCTCACCCGTGCGCAGGTAGCGATCGAGGAAGCTGTCATGCCGAAGCCCATATTCGTCGTTCATCAACAGCGAGACATTCGACCCGATGACGTCGTTGGCGGTGTGGCCGAACAACCGCTCGGCCGCCGGGCTGAAGCTGAGAATCCGTCCGTGAATGTCGATCACCAGCATCGCGCTGGGCACGGTTTCGAGGATCGAGCGCATCTGCGCCTCTCGCGCGGCGAGCTGCGTGGTTTGCTGCACGCGATCGGTGACGTCGATGTTCACGCCGACCGTGCGGGTGAGCGCGCCGGCCTCGTCATAGAAGCAGCGCGCCGACCCCTCGATCGCGCGGACCGATCCGTCGGGCAGGCGAAGGCGATAGAAGAAGCTGATCTGCTCGGCCCGGCTCCACACGGCGGCCTCCAGCCGCTTGGCGAGCAGGGCGCGGTCCTCGGGAAGCATCGCCTCCTGCCACGTGGCATAGTCGCTGAGGGTCCCCGAGGGCAGCCCGAGCAGCGGTTCGGTATCGGCGAACCAGGTCAGCTTGCCCGAAGCGATATTCCATTCGAAAATGCCGATCTTGTGTGCCTGCGCCGCCAGCGACAGCCGGTCGTCGCTTTCTGCGGTCGCGCTTTGGGCGCTGAGCAGCGGGCCGAGATCGGTGACGGACAGCACGGTCACGGTGCCGCGGTCGCGATCGTCGACCTGCTGCTCGGTCTCCAGCACCTGCACCGCGCGACCGTCGCGCGCGGTTTCGACCAGTCGGCGCTGGCGATGGATGCCGCTGGCGTCCACCGCCAGCTCCTCTTCCTCGGCGCCATCGGCCGGCCGCGTCCGGAGCAGTTCCGCCTTGATTTGTCCGATGGCCTCGTCGGCGGAAAAGCCGAACAGCGCGGTACATCCCCGTGACCAGTGGGTAATGCGTCCCGCGCTGTCGATCATCACGATCGGCTGGGCGTCGAGTGTCGCGGCAAAGATGCGCAGTTTGGAGCGCTGCCGGGTCAGCCGCGCGATCGCCCACAGCAGCACCGAACCGACGATCAGTGTGTTCGCCAGCATGCCCCAGATTTCGGTCGTCTCCGGAAAGTCGCGATCGCTGAAGAAAATGAGATCCGCTGCCAGGACCAATGCGGGGGCCACCATCAGCGCCGGCACCGCGCGCAGCGGCATCGGCCATTGCTCGCCGCCATTCGGGCGATCGTCGCCCAGCGCCTGATCGGTCGCGGTCATCAGCAGGCCAACGCCCAGCAGCAACTCGGCGATATTGGTCAGGATCGGAATATGCCAGGGCTGGACCGTTCCCCCCCGCACTTCGGTCGCCAGAAGCTGGCCAGCCAGCATGAGCAGCGCGAAGCTGATGACGAGCGCAGCGACCAGCGCTGCAATCGGAGCGCCCTCCCGCTCGTTGCGGAACAGGATCACCGTCGAAGCGCCAAGCAACATGATGAGCAGGCAGGAGATCGGGCTGCCGCCATTGTTGGTAAATAGCGAGAGCGCGAGCAGCAACGATGCGACCAGTGCGACGCCGATCCCGATTGATGCGACGCGCCTGCGCGCGATGGCGCCAGGTACGCCGACGGCGATCAACGTCGCGGCGAGGATCAGATTGGCGGCGAGGGCGGGGGGCCAGGCAGCGGCAAAGCCCGGCAGCGGGCTAAAGAGTATAGGAACGTCCAGAACCCAGCCGATCAGGGCGACAGCGCAGACAAGCGCGGCTGCGACGAAACAAATTGCGGCTACCCGCCCGCGTATCGACCTCATCGGGAACCAGAGACCGCCCGGCGTCACGCCACCCCCATTACAGCCTTTGCCCCGTTTCTGTAGCTAACTTTACCCAGATTGGATGGGGTTACAACTGGTTACACAAATCGTGCGGCGACGACCGCATGGACCTCATCCTGAGTGAGGTCATTGAGGGGGAGGGAGCGCTGTGGCGACTGGCTGTGTCCCACCAGCATGCCGTCCATTCCGGCTGCGACCGCAAGGATACGAAAACCGCCTGTTTCGCGTACTGCGGCAAGTCCCCCTGCCACGGGATAACGATCCGGGTCGATGAACAGGATCGCCTGCCCGGGAAGCCCGGCGCCGAGCGTGGCACGGCACAGGCGCAGCGCGATGACCTGAGCGCCGCAGCCGGGCGGGGGCGGAATGCGCTCGCCCGTCTCCTGGTCGAGCACCAGCCCGTCCGGTCCGGCGATCCCGCGGACTGCGATCGTCGCTGCAGGGTCGCCCACGGTGGCGATCGTTGCGGGCGCCGCGGGCACGCCGGCGACATCGCCGCGCAACTCGGCCCGCAGCGCCACGATCCGTTCACGCGTCCGGCGCAGCCGCTCGTCGGGATCGCTAACCGAAGACATCCACGGGTCGAGCTCGCCGGCGCGGTGCAACTGATCGATGCGCGCGCGCAACGTCGCCTCGCTCGCGGTGCCGAACAGCTCGGCGATCGCCAGCCGGGTCGGTGCATTCCACTCCTCGAAGCTGCGCTGGGCATTTTCGATGCGCGACAGGTTGACCGGCGCGATCCCGTGGCGCTCGCCGATCGCCTGGATCGTCAGCGACCGGTCGGTCGAGCGGAGATGACGCACCGCAGCCGCGAGCAGGACGGCGAAGCGCTCGCGCTCGAGGTCCAGCATCGGCATGTTGACGAACGGGGTTGCCCAATCGTCGATCGAAAAGCCCGGCGCATCGGCATCCAGCAGCAGCGCGTCGGGCGCGACGCCGAGCACGCCCGCGACCTCGATCAGTTCATGCGCCCGCGCCGTCACCTCGCCGCGTTCGATCTTCGACAGGCGGATATAGGTGAGGCCGGGCAGGCGATGCGACAGGCCGATCAGCTTCTGATAACCCGCGCGACGGCGCAACTCTCGGATATTATTGGGAAAGATGAACGCGCGGTAGGGATCGACCGGCACGGTGCCGGGACTGGCCGCAGTCCTGAACTTGACGGGCGCGTCCATGCCCCGGTCTCCTATACCCATAATGATATAGGATAGCAGGCCTCCCGAATGCTTCCAAGTGTTTAGAGATTGAAGCGGTCAGCCAGCCCGGCGCGCTGCGGTCGACCGTGGCGGATGCGAGATCAGCGCCCAGTTTCCCGCCGGGTCAAAGCGACGGAGCGCAACCAGACTGCCCGGACGGGCAATGCGACGGTCGAGCCAGCCCGGTGCGAGCGGCCAGGGATCTTCCGGTGCGACGGCAACGCCGCTGCCGTCGGTGATCAGGCCGATGCTGTTCGGCGCCATACCGATCGGCCACCGCTGACGAACCCGCTCGAGCAGCTGCCCGGCAAGCCGCTCGCAAGCCCGCGCAGTGCGCAGCGGAGCGATGTCCTGACGCTTGAGCCAGCGATCCCAGCTTGCACCGAAATTACCGTTGGCGCCGACGCCCCATACGGCGATCAGATGGCCCGACTGGTCGAGCCAGTAGCGGGCATTGTGACAGAATTCCCGGGACAGGTCGTCCAGACCCGGATCGATGAACGGCATAAGGCCGTCGGCGCTGCCCTGAGCGGTCATGATGCTCTCGCGGATCACGGGGTTGGTCTCAGCGCGAACGGGTGGTTGTGCCGCGGACCAGCGCGGCTTCGCGCTCGTCCTGCTCAACGGCCGGGGTCTCCTGTAGCGGGGCCGGAACCACCGCGATCACGCGGCTCAGCCGGTTGTGCGGTGCATTGTGATCCGGAAGCACGCCGACCGGGGGCGTTTCCAGCTTGTCGCTGGCGCGGCGGCGCGGCGTGGTCTTGGGGCGCTCGAACATCCCGCCGAAACGGGGGTCGTTGGCGGCGATGTCGGCGATCGTCTTGGCGGCGCGCTTGGCGACCTGACGCTGGCGCTCACGCTCCTGCGGATCGGCCTCCATCTCGATGTCGGCGGCGTCGTCGGACAGGCGGCGCGCAACGGTGCGGCGCTGCGCCTCCAGCTTTTCCTCCAGCTCGGCGATCTCGGCGGGATCGATGATCGCGGCACCGGCGCGGTAACGGGGCAGGCGCGGGTCCTGGACCTGCACCGACCGGGTGTTGCGGGCGCGGCGCTTGAGCTGCTCCATCGCAACGCCGCGCAGATGATCGACATAGGCATCGAGCAGCGCTTCACGGGTCTTGACCGCGAAATGCTCGCCGGCCGCTGCCTCGGTACGCTCAAGGGCGTATTCGTCCTCGATCATGCTCTCGAGCGTGTTGGCTTCACCCTCGGCGCCGACGCTGGTCGCATGGAGCGAAACGGTGGTCGCCTCGACCTTTTTCGCCGACGGGCGCTGGTCGGTCATGACGCGGAAGCGCAGGCTCTGCAGTTCGCCGCGCAGCTGCCAGTTGACGAAGGTCGTGAACTGGGCGCGCTCGGAGTCATAGGCCTGGATCGCGCGGTGAACGCCGATCGCGCAGCACTGCTCGGCATCGTCCCAGTGGGCGGCAAGGCCGTACTGGCGGATGAAGTGGCGGATGCGCGGAGCGAGCAGCTTCAGCACATGGGCAAAGGCGCGATCGCCATGCACGCGCTGGCGATTGGTTTGCGGCTGGCCGTCCTTGGCCAGGTTCTCGATAACGGTCGCAACGGCAACTTCGAGCGCGGCAGTGGTGGTCGACATGATCGTCCCCTCGATCGTCTTCGCCGTTGCGATGCTTGCTCCGGCTACAGGGGAATGATCGCTCATTGCGGTAAATAGGAGTAAACCACTCCTATACGTAATTCCACAACATGTACTTCTACAGTATCCTGTGTCTCACGCCGCGCGCACCTGGCTGACGAAGCGATGGACCTGATCGGAGAGGGTGCTGGCCTGTCCCGACAGCGCGCTCGCGGAGGAGAAAACCTGGCTTGCCGCGGTTCCCGTGGCCTCCGACGCCTGACTGACTCCGACGATATTGGCGGACACTTCGTGCGCCGCCTGGGCGGTCTGCTGGATGTTGCGGCTGATGTCGGCGGTGGCGCTGTTCTGCTGATTCACCGCGCTGGCGATGCTGCTGCTGATCTCGGCGACCTGGCTGATGGTTGCGGTGATGCTGCCAAGGCCGGTGACGGCGCGGCGAGTCGCGTCCTGGATCTCGCGCACCTGCGCCTCGACCTCCTCGGTCATCCGCTCGGTCTGGCTGGCGAGTGCCTTGACCTCGGCGGCGACCACTTCGAACGCCTTGCCGGCCTCGCCCGCACGCGCCGCCTCGATCGAGGCGTTGAGTGCCAGCATGTTGGTTTTGCCAGCGATCTGCCCGATCAGGCCGACCACGGTGCCGATCCGCTCCGCTGCCTCGTCGAGTGCGCGGACCGTCTGGTCGGTCTGCTGCGCGTCGGTGACGGCGCGCTGAGTGGTGCGGGTGGATTCGGTGACTTGGGCGGCAATCATCTGGATCGATGCCGACAGCTGCTCGGCCGCCGACGCCACGGTCTGCACGCCAGCACTTGCCTGTTCGGCCGCAGCCGCGACGGCGAGCGCGCGGTTGTTCGCGACGCCGGTATTGTCGCTCATCGACTGGGCGCTGGCTTCCAGTTCGTTCGATGCGACGCTCAGCTGCTCGACGAGTCCCGCGACCTGCCCCTGGAAAGTCTCTGCGAGACTGGTCAGCTTCTCGTCATAAGTGACCCTGTTCTCGACAATGTAGCCCGAGATGGCGAGGTCCATGTCGATCATCACCGCCATGTTGATCGCGGTGCACAGGTCCGCCGTGCGCCGCGCCGCTGCGGGGCTCAGCGTCCGTCCGGTGCTGCTTGCGGCCAGTTCGAACAGATGGCGCAGGATGAAGGTGTAGCCGCCGATATACCAGCGCGGGTCCAGCCCGATCTTGCTGTGCATCAGGCCGATTTTCTTGACCGAGCTGACATAGGCATCGTCGAACCGCCCGGAAAACAGTGACTTCCAGTGCGCGGCCTGCGCGTTCGCGGCGCGCGGCATGGCCTCGCTGTCCTTGAACATCGCGGCGAGTTGCGGCCAGCCGCGCAGGTTGGCGTAGAATTTGTCGAGGATGCCGGGAAGCGCGCGCTCGAGCGTCGGGCCGAACTTGGTCAGCGCGCTGCGCTGGACATCGGTGAAGCCGGCAAAGGCCAGGCGTTCGACAAGTTCGGCACTCACGGTCATGGCAGGACCCTCTCATCCCAGCTGCAATCCTTACCCATATAGGAGAATTGCAGGATGGCTGGTCGCCCCCCGCGTTCTTACTTACCCATTAAGCGAACCGCTCCGGGCGCACGCGGCTGCCGACATAATTGTCCAGCCACGCGCGGTGCGCGGCGCTGGCGTCGCCGGTCCGGGCGATCGCCTGGCTGGCGCGGCCGCCGCCGATCTGGGCGCGCAGCAACAGTCCGGCACGCTCGTCGCTAAGGCCGGTCTTCAGATATTTGATCGCATCCCCCGGGCCGAGATGATGAGCGAGATAGGCGGTGCGCGCGACCGCGGACGGATCTTCGCCAGTGGCGACGCCCGATCGCTTGAGCAGCTTCAGGTTCGCCTGGGCATAGTCGGCGGTCGTTTCGATTGATGCAGCGGCGTTGTAGCGCAGCTGGAGCAAGTCCGCGCGCGCGGCGGGGCGGACCTGACCCGACCGGTCGAGCCAGCCCTTTGCCTGTGCGGTCTGGTTGAGCCAGGTGCCGCGCGTTTCGGCCATTCCCTCCCAGGTGCGGCTGAGGAACTGGCCAAGCCCCGCCGCCGATGAGCGGCTGTTGCGCGAATAGGTGTTCCACTGGCCAGTGGAATCCTTCGCGGCCTCGGCATTGACGATCGCGGCGAGCGCGGTGGCGGGAATGCCGGTGCGTTCGGCCGCGCGCTCCAGCGCCGGGGCGTGGCGGGCATTGGCGCCAAGCCGCGCAGGATCGAGCGTGATCGTGCCGACGGCTTCGGGCTGGCTGGCCTCGAGGCTGCGCAGGTCGATGTCGCGGAATTCGGGGCTGTGCAGCATGGCCGCCATCGGACGCGGCTGCGTCGCCTGACCCGCCAGCTCCAGCAGCGCGTCGAGGTCCAGCTTCTCCATATCGGGGTTCTGCGGCAGTTTCGTCTGGGCGTCCGGGGCCATCGTCCCGATCGCCGCCTGCCACAGCCGCTGCTGCGCCGAACCCAGCGCGTTGCGGTGGATCGCGGCGGCGGTCGCTGCGGTATCCGGCGAACCCAGCGGGCGGGTGTGGATCGTCATCATCGGCTGCTCCTGCGCATTTCGCGGGCGCGGCGCACGAAGCGCGCTGCGGTCAGGTCGTCGAGCATCGCCTGCTCGGCGGTCTGCGCCACGCGTTCGGCCTCGGCCTTGTACTGATCGGCGGCGTTGCCGATCGCCTTCATCGACGCATATTGCTGTGCGGCCTGACGGCGCAGCATCGTCAGTTCGACCTCGGCATCGTGGCGCAATTGCTCCAGCCGGCGGCGCTCGGCGCGTGCACGGTCGAGATAGGATTCGGCATAAAGCTGCCAGTCCATCGCGCTCAGTTCGCGCTCGCGCACGATCTTCGCGCCTAGCGCCTCGTGCAGCGACTGCATTTCCTGCAGCCGGATCGTCGCGTCGGCGATCAGCCCCTTCAGGGCATCCATATCGCGGTCGAGCGCGCGGAGGGCCGCGTCATAGGGCGTGCGCATGAGCTTCCTCCACCAATGCGTTGAGGTCGGCAAAGGCCTGATCGGCGTGACCGCGATCGCCCTTGTTCTGGGTCAGCATCGCCTCGATCTGCGGGGCGATGGCGACGGCGCGATCGACTTCCGCGTTCGATCCGGCCTTGTAGGCGCCGAGCCGGACGATCTCTTCCATATCGGCATAGGTGCCAAGCACGCGCCGCGCCGCGAGCCGCGTGGCGTTCTGATCCTCGTTCAAACAGCGGGGCAGGGTACGCGACACCGATTTGAGCAGGTCGATCGCGGGATAGCGCCCGCGCTCGGCGATCTTGCGCGTGATGACGACGTGGCCGTCGAGAATGCCGCGCACTGCGTCGGCGACCGGCTCGTTATGATCGTCGCCATCGACCAGCACTGTGAACAGGCCGGTAATCGATCCCTGTCCCGGAAGGCCGGGACCAGCACGTTCGAGCAGCCGGGGCAGCTCGGCAAAAACAGTGGGGGTGTAGCCGCGCGTCGCGGGCGGCTCACCATTGGCGAGGCCAATCTCGCGCTGCGCCATCGCAAAGCGGGTGACCGAGTCCATCAGGCACAGCACGCGCAGGCCGCGGTCGCGATAATATTCGGCGAGGGCCAGCGTGGTCCAGGCGGCCTGTCGGCGCATCAGCGCGGGCTCGTCCGACGTCGCGACGACGACGATGCTGCGCGCGAGACCCTCGGGGCCAAGGTCGTCCTCGACGAACTCCTGCACCTCGCGGCCGCGTTCGCCGATCAGTCCGATGATCGCGACATCGCATTCGGTCCAGCGTGCCAGCATCGACAGCAATACCGACTTGCCGACGCCCGACCCTGCGAACAGGCCAAGCCGCTGGCCGGTGCACAAAGGCACGAACAGGTCGAGTGCGCGGACCCCCGTTTCGATCCGCTCGCCCACGCGGGCGCGGGAGGCGGCGGGGGGCGGGGGTGCCTTGATCGGCTGGCGCGTCGCGCCTTGCGGCAGTTCGCCCTTGCCATCGACCGGGCGGCCAAGGCCATCGACCATTCGGCCGAGCCAGCCATCGCATGGACGCAGCGCGAGCGCGCCGGGGTGGAGCCAGGCGATCGTGCCGGAACTCAGCCCCTGCGGCTCGCGGAACGGCATGCATTGCGCAAGGCCAGCCTCGATTCCGGTCACTTCCGACGGGATCATCCCCTCGGGCGTGTCGATATCGATCCGCGCGCCGATCTGCGCCGCACCGGCAAGGCCCTCGACCTCGATCAGGGCGCCGCGGACCGCGGTGACGCGCCCGTGACGCTTTTCCAGCGGCAACGCGGCGATCGTCCGTGCGGCGGTGGACAGGCTGTGCACGCGATGCGCCTCAGGCTGCTTCGTTGGCCGGAGCGGTGGTGGCGTCCTCGAACTCGATCAGCGTGCGGCAGGTGGTGAGGCCGCGATAATAGCTGCCCTCGGCAACCTGACGGGCGAAGCGCACGCACGCGGCGCGGCCTTCGTCGCTGGCCATTGCGGGGATCAACAGCGTCAGCTCGTCGATCACCTGGTTCTTGTGCGCCTCCGGCTCGTCGCCGAGATACGCCATCATCGTCGCGTAATAGAGCCGACGGGCAGTGGTGGTGGCCTCTTCGGGCGCCATGATCTCACGGCCGCGCAGCAGCGCCACCTTGTTCTCTATCACCAGTTCGGTGCGGCCCTTGGCGCGCAGCATTGCGCCGTTGACTACAAGCGCTTCGCCGTCGCGCAGGGAAATTCGCAGCATCGTCACGTCCTCGTCTTGTGCGTTGCTGCATTCATAGAAGCGCGGGGACAGGCGCGGTCCCGCACCCGGAAAAAATTGCCGCCCAGCAAATTTTGCGTGGCCCAGCAGACCGATGGGCCGGGCGCCCTCCTATCATGGCCCTGACTTGCCCTTCATGGGGCGCGAACCGGAGACAGTCCTTGAGCCTTTATTCCGCACTTTATGCCGGCGTGTCCGGTCTCGGCGCCGAAGCGACTGCAATGGCCGTCGTTGCCGACAACATCAGCAACATCAACACGGTCGGATACAAGGGCAGCGATACTCAGTTCCGCACGCTTGTCAGCGACGGCCGTGCGCGGTCGGCCTATACGGCGGGTGGCGTGATGGCGGCGCCCCAGGCGCTGATTTCGAAACAGGGTCTGCTTCAGGCGTCGAGCAGCACGACCGATCTTGGCATCGAAGGCGGTGGCTTCTTCGTCGTGCGTGAAGCGCTGGATGGCAATGATGTCGCGTTCACCCGCGCCGGTTCGTTCCGGCCCGACGAATTCGGTTTCCTGCGCAACGCGTCGGGCATGTATCTTCAGGGCTGGCGTCTCGACAGCTTCGGCGAATTCACCAACACCGGCAACGTCCAGGCACTGACCCCGGTGCGTGTCAGCGACCTCACCGGCGCAGCCGCCCCGACGACGAAGATCGACGTGCGCGCCAATCTGCAATCAACCGCACCGCTCTACGCGGGTACCTATGCGACGGGCGACATTGCCAACGGGACGGCCACGCCAAGCTTCAGCCGCTCCTTCGACATTTTCGATGCACAGGGCACCTCGCACCGCGTGACCATGGCCTATATCCGCACCGGCCCGAACAGCTGGCAGGGCGAACTTTTTGCCGAGCCCCCCACCGACGTCACCGCACCCGACGGCGTTATGGCGAGCGGCGAGCTGCGGTTCAATCCCGACGGCAGCCTGATCCGCGATGACTCGGTCTATACCTCTGACCTGTTCGATCCGGTCAACGTGACCTGGAGCAACGGCGCCGGCGCCGTGCCGATCCGGCTGGGACTGGGCGAGAATGGCACGATCAGCGGCCTCAGCCAGTTTGGTTCGGAATCGGCGATGATCGCCGCGACCACCGATGGCGGCGTGCTCGGCAACATCGCCTCGATCCAGGTCTCGGAAATCGGCCTGCTCAGCGCAGTGTTCGACAATGGCGTGACCCGTCCGGTCTTCCAGCTTCCGGTCGCGACCTTCCCCAACCCGGACGGTCTGACCCGCATCTCCGGCAACGCCTATCTGCTGTCGGACAAGTCGGGCAACGCCTCGATCGACATCGCGGGCGCGCTTGGGGCGGGCAAGATCCGCTCGAGCACGCTTGAGGCGTCGACGGTCGATCTGGCGCAGGAATTCAGCAACATGATCCGCTTCCAGCGCGCCTACAGTGCCGCGTCGAAGATCATCACCACGGTCGACGACATGTTGGCCGAAGTCAGCAACCTCAAGCGCTGATCGTTGAACGGGCGGGGGAGCTGACGTGTCGATATCCGAGATTCTGGGGGCTGCCGTATCGGGCATGAGCGCGGCGCAGGCCGGGCTCAAGACCGTGTCGACGAACATCGCCAATGTCGGCACCCCCGGCTATGCTCGCGAACGCGCGAACCAGGCCGCCGCCGTCCATTCCGACCGGGTCAGTGGCGTCGTCGTCGGCGAACCGACCCGTATCGCGGACAAATTCCTCGAAGCTGCCGTCTATCGCCGTGCCAACGACCTTGGCAATTCGGAGGTGACGGCAAGTTATCTTGACCGGGTGCAGACGCTGCTCGGTGCGCCTGGATCGGAATCAGCGATTCCGGCGCGGCTCAATTCGATCAACAGCGCCGCAATTGCCATGACCGGTGCGCTCGGTGCCGAACAGAATGCGGCCGACTTCATCGCCCGCACCACTGACGCCATCGGGACGCTGCAGCGGCTCGATACCGACATCTCGATGCTGACCGGCGACGTTGATTCCGAGACGGGCCTGACGGTCGAGCGGATCAACGCGCTGCTCAAGCAGATCCATTCGCTCAACGACGCGGTCTCGCGGCTCGACGGGCTCGGTCGCAGCCCTGCCGGCACAGCCGACCAGCGGAACAACGCCGTGCAGGAACTCAGCAGCCTGATGGCGGTGACGGTCCGCGAACAGCCCAATGGGCGGCTGCTGGTCGAGACCGCCGGTGGCGCGCCGCTGCTCGATACCCGGTTGCGCTTGCTGTCCTACCCCACGTCTAAGTCCGGGTCGGGCGCGGCGCTGGCCGAATATCCCGGCATCGACATCCGCTTTGCCACTGAAGCGGGCGCGCTCGGTGCGGCGACCGGCGACCGGGTGGAATCCTCGGCGGTCGGGGGCAAGCTCGGCGGTCTGCTCGAACTGCGCGATCGCACCCTGCCGGGGTTCCGTGATCAGCTCGGCACGCTGTTCACCGGCCTGGCCCGCGCGCTCAACGGTGCGTCAAATGCCGCCAGCGCCGTCCCGGCACCCAACCGACTCAATGGCACGAGCACCGCGCTCGCCAGTGGAGACCGACTTGGATTTACCGGCGCCAGCATCTTTGCGGTGATGGGTTCGGACGGCACGATCGTCGCCCGCACGCGCATCGACTTCGACGCGATGGGCGCGGGCGCGACCGTCGGTGACGCCGTTGCTGCGATCAATGCGGGGCTGGGCGGCGCTGGCGTGGCCAGCTTCGCGGACGGCCGCCTGACGATCGACGCCGTTGGCACCGGTCGCGGTGTTGCGGTTGCCGATGATCCCGTCGCGCCAGCCAATCGCGGCGGCGTCGGGTTCAGCCAGTATTTCGGGCTTAACGACGTCGTCCGGACCGAGGGCGCGTTGATGGTCCCCGCCGGCTTTGCCGCCGGCGATCCGCACGGCTTTGCCGCCGGAAGCACGTCGGACATCATGCTGCGCGATTCATCGGGGCGGGTGATCGCGCGCACGACCCTCACCGCGGCGGCAGGGGGCACGATGGGCGACCTCGTGACGCAGCTCAACGCGAGCCAGGTCGGCACGTTCGGCACGTTCTCGATCGACACCAGCGGCCGGTTCCGGTTTGAACAGGCGGCCGGCGTCACCGGCACCTCGATCTCGGTCCCGTCCGACGCGACCGCCCGGTACGACACCGGCATCTCGTTCACCGCATTGTCCGGACTGACCGGCAGCGCCAGCGGACTTGCCGCAGGCGGGGTCGCACCCGACCTGCGCAACAGCCCGGGCAAGCTGCCGCTCGCGATCTTCAATACCAGTGCTGCCGTGGGCGAGCGCGGGGTGCTGGCGTCCGACACGCGCGCCGCGCAATTCTACACTGACAGCTTTGGCCGCGTGAACGACCTCGGCAAGGAGGGCAATGTCTCGCTGGAGCGATATGCGTCGCTGATCCTTGGCGAGACCGGCACCAGCGCGGCCAACGCCCAGACCCGATACGAGGACGCCTCGGCGCGCAGCCAGGACGCGATCACGCGCCGCGATTCCTATGCCGGCGTCAATATCGACGAGGAATTGTCGCTGATGATCGTCCTCCAGAACAGCTATTCCGCCGCCGCGCGCGTCGTGCGGGTCGCCGACGAAATGTACCAGGCCCTGCTCGGGACCGTGGGTTGAGGATCGAATAGATGCGCGTCGCCACCATCCCGCTGCAACAGACCACTGCGATCTCGATCCAGCGGGCGCAGCAGAAGCTGTCCGTCACCCAGGCACAGCTGTCGACCGGCAAGAAAGCCCCCGACCTCGCCGCGCTTGGGAGCGAGGCCGTGCGCACGCTGTCGGCCCACACGCTGCTCGCCAAGCAAGAGGCGCATGCGCAGAACGCGACCCGGCTCGGTACGACGCTCAGCCTGTACGAAACCTCAATCACCGCGATCGAGAACGGGTCGATGGAACTCGGCAACCGCATCGCAACCGCGGTCGGCACCCGCGAGTCTGCGGGCTTGGGCGAAGCGATCTCCGCCGCGTTCGACCAGTTCCGTTCGATGCTCAATACCAGCGAGGGCGGCCTCCCGCTGTTCGGTGGTGGCATTTCCGGCGAACCGTATACCGTATCAAAGGTCGAGGACCTGACGGGGTTGCCGGCGACGGATCACTTTGCCGACGGGACCGCCATCGCGCGCGCCCGCGTCGGGGACGGTCTCGACCTGAATTACGGGATCACGGCATCCGAACTCGGCACCGAAATGACCGAGGTCTATCGCAGCCTGGTCGAAGCCGGTCCCTATGGTGAGACCCTGACCGATGCCCAGAAGACCACGCTGACCAACATCAAGATCCAGCTGGACGACGCCGTCTCGGGAATCCGGCGCATCAACGCCGAGAACGGCCGCCGGCTCGCCCAGACCGATACGCTCATCGATCGCGCCAACGAACGCGCGCTGGTGCTCAAGGATGTGATCAGCCGCAATGAGGACGCCGACCTTGCTCAGGTCGCGATGGACCTCGCGATGCACAAGACCACGCTGGAGGCCAGCTACTCGGTCTTCACCCAGCTCAATGAACTCAGCTTGCTCAATTACATGCGGTGAGGATGTCGGGCGGACGCCGCCCCAATCCTCGCCAATGCCGAACTCAAGAACACAGAAAGCGAGTGTCGCATGAACGCGTTCACCAATCTCAAGATCGCCTACAAGGTCGCAGCGCTGATGCTGCTGCTCGGTGCGGTTACGTTGGGCCTCGTCCTCAACGGCGTCAGCTCGATCCGCTCGGTGGATCATAGCTACTCACAGCTCACCGACGTGACGCTGCCCAACAACACCGAGCTCGCGCGTGCCTATCAGGGCACGATCGACATGACGCTCGCCGGCTATCAGGTCATGGCCTATCCCGGCGCCAGCGCACAGGGCAAGGAAGCCGCCAGCCGCGAGCGCGAAGTCTATGACGCGACCACGAAGCGCCTGCGCGACTTGATGAAGGCGGAGCCGGCGACTGCCCCGACGATCGAAGCGATCCTCAAGGACGTGGACGGCCTTCACGGGCTGGTGTCCGAAGCGATCACGTTCGGGCAGACGGATCGCAATGAAGAAGCGCGGCTGAAGCTGGTCGAAGCGGATGCTGTCGCACTCAAGATCCGCACCGAACTGCGTCGCTTCACCACCGAGCGTTCCGAGAAGGCGAGCGCCGAGGCCGAAGCGCTGACCGCCTCGACCAATGCGACCAGCCTCTCGATGCTCGTCATCGGCCTGATCGGCGTTGTCGTGGCGATCGCCATCGGCATCTTCGTCGCGCGCCGTACGATCATCGCGCCGCTGCGTGGCCTTGAAGGCACGATGCGCGCACTTGCTGGCGGCGACAACAAGGTCGACGTGATCGGCACCGATCGCCGCGACGAAGTGGGCGAAATGGCCAAGGCCGTGCTCGTCTTCCGCGATAATGCGCAGGAACAGGAGCGCCTCGCTGCGGCCAAGGCGGCTGCCGATGCCGAGCAGAAGACCGTGATCGACACCGTCTCCTCGCACCTTGAGTCGCTGGCGCAGGGCGACCTGACGCGTCCGATCAACGCCCAGTTCAGCGGCTCCTACGCTGCGCTCAAGGACAATTTCAACGGCGCCCTGTCGTCGCTCAGCACGCTGCTGCAGTCGGTCAAGGAAAGCGTCCGGTCGATTGGCTCGGGATCGAGCGAGATCGAAGCGGCGTCCGAAGATCTCGCCCGCCGCACCGAAAGCGCCGCCGCCTCGCTTGAGGAAACCTCGGCAGCTGTCGCACAGATCAACGATCGCCTGCGCACCGGCGCTGCATCCGCGACCACCACCGTCGGCCGCGCCGATCAGGCAATGGTCACCGTCGGCACCGGTCGCGGCACCGCCGAGGAAGCCGTCGCAGCAATGGGCCGCGTCGCCGAAAGCGCCAAGGGCATCGACAGCGTGATCGAGGGCCTCGACAAGATTGCCTTCCAGACCCGCGTTCTCGCGATGAACGCCGCGGTCGAAGCGGGCCGCGCCGGCGAAGCGGGCCGTGGCTTTGCGGTCGTCGCCGATCTGGTCGGCCAGCTTGCGATGCGTTCGGAAGAAGAAGCCAAGCGCGCACGCGAACAGCTCACCGCCACCCAGAACGACGTCGAACTGGCGGTCGGTGCGGTCGAGCGCGTCGATGGCGCACTGGTCGGCATCTCGTCGGACGTGTCGGCCGTGCACGAACTGCTCAGCGCCATGGCGGTGGACAACCAGGCCCAGGCCGCTGCCGTCCAGCAGATCGCATCGGCAATCGGAACGATGGATGAATCGACGCAGCAGAATGCCGCGATGGTCGAAGAGACCTCGGCCGCTGCGCGCAGCCTGAACTCCGAAGTCCGGGTGCTTGGCGAACGCGCCGACAGCTTCCGCACCGCGACCAGCTCTGCGCCGAGTGCAGCTGCACCGGTCCGCCTGGCAAAGCCGGTGACGAAGGCCCCGGCCAAGCCGCGTGCGGCTGCGCCCGAGCCGAAGATCGCGCTCAAGACCATGCAGCAGCCCAGCGAGCGCGTCTATCAGTCGCCGGTCAAGCCGCTGCCAGCTGCAGCGATCCCCGCACTCGTCCGTCGCAACGACGAGTGGGACGAATTCTGATCCCCAAGCCGGCCGGGCATATCGCCCCGACCGTCTAACTCTCGCGGCGGTGCCTCCCCCGGCACCGCCGCTTTTCTTTTGTGGGGGGAGCGATTTCAGTTCCTCCCCTGAGCTTGCTCAGGGGAGGGGGACCGCCCGCGCAGCGGGTGGTGGAGGGGCGGCAGCGCAGACGGCCGTGAACAGTTCGGCAAAATTCCGCCGTCTTCGCGGCGGCCCCTCCGTCAGCGCTGCGCGCTGCCACCTCCCCTGCGGAGCAGGGGAGGAATGGAATGCACTACTGAGAGAGCGGATTACCCGCGCGCGAGCAGCAGCAGGTCGCCGTCGGCGGGGGCCTCGGACACGCCCGCCATCGCGGCGTCGAGTGCGGCGGGATTGACCGCGCCGGTGGACGAGGCGAGCGCGCCCAGCGCCTCGCCCGCCTTGGTCCCGCGCAATGCGGGCAAATAGCGTTTGCGCAGCGCGGCAAGGCCGGGCTCGTCGCCCAGCATCACCAGCGCGACCGCCTGACGCAGCACCGCACCGTTGCGACCGGCGGCCAGGACCGCGCGATTGGCATCGGCAAAGCGCGCCCAGTCGCGCGCCTGCCACAGCATTTCGGCGCGCAAATCATCGGCGGATTCGATCTGGTCGAGCATCGCCAGCGCGTCGCCGCGCCGCCCCATGCGCCAGGTCGCAATGACCTGCATCCGCCGCCGATCCTCGGCCATCGGCGCGGGATAGTCCGGACCTTCGCTGCGCTGAAGGATCGCCAGCACCTGATCGGGCTTGTCGGCAAGCAGCAGCAACCGGGCGATGCGGACCGACAGCGGCCCCTTGGCGATGTCGATCGCGCGGTTCTGCATCTGATGCTGCAACAACTCGGCGGCGCGGACATACAGGCCCGCGGCGGACAGACGATCGGCGAGCGTGCTGACGAGCAGATCGCCCGGCGCGCCGGTTGGCGATAGATCGCGATACTCCCAGAACAACCCCGCCGCCTGCGCGATCGGGCGCTTGGGGTCGTTGACCAGCGCCTGCAGGCCTGCCTGGATCCGGGTCAGCGTCGCGCCGGTTTGTGCGCCCAGGTCGAAATGCCGGAACAACGCTGCGGATGCGACGATCGCCATCACCGGATCCTGCGCGCGCTCGGCAATCTGCCATTTGAACTCGAGTGCGGCACGTTCGACGTCGCCACCGCGCCAGCGGAAGGTGAGGGCGTCGAGCCGCTTGGCCGCATCGCCGGGCTTGATCTTCCCGCGCGCAACCCCGTCGCGGATCAGCGCAAGCTCGGCCTCGGCGCGTTCGCCCGGCGTCCCCGACAGCATCACGCGTTCAAGCCGCAGCTTACCCGGCTCATGCTGGCCGGTCGCAAGCAGCGCGATCCCGCGCTGAAGATTGGCGGCGGAATGCTGATCAGGGAGCGCATTGAGAAAGCGCAATGCGCGGGCGTGATGGCCCGACCGGATCAGACCGGTGGCGGCATCAAGCATGAACGCGATCCGATCCGACCCGCGCCGTGCAAGGATCGCCGGCACCGCGCATTTGAGCAAGGCGCTGCCCGCCGCGCCGTCGATGACCGCCCGCGCGCGGATCTGCCAGGCACAGGCTTCGGGATCCGCCATCAATTCGGGCGCATTGAACCAGGTCAGCGCAGCGGCATCGCGGCCGGCCAGGACATTTGCCTTGCCGATCGCCAGCCGCCATGCCGGTACCATGTCGAGCGCGCTGTCGTCGCGCTGCATCGTTTCGAGGACGCCAAGCGCTTCGGCACCGCGCCGTCCGTCGATCAACGCCGTGGCCAGCTTCCAGCGTGCGGCCTGTCGCGTCTCCGCCGTGCTCCGCGCGATCAGCGACCAGGCGAGCGGAATGTCGATCGCGGGCCGCTCGCCGGGGGCTGTCCGCGGCATTTCGGCGAGTTGGGCGGCAAAAGGAGGCGGCTTGGCCACCGCTCCGCTGGGGGCGGGCTTGGCCGCCGCTGCCGGAGGATGCGCGCCATGCGCCGGGGCGGCGGGCTTGGGGTCGCCGGCAGCCACTGCGGCGCTTGCGGTCCCGGCAAGCAGGACCAGCGCGAGGATGCGGATGGGCCGTGTCATGCGCGCAGCAACAGCCACGCCTGAACCGCGCCGCCGATCAATGCTGCGGACAAAAACAGAAACGCGATGGTCGTGCGTGCCAGCCCCGGCTTGCGCGCCTGGCGCGGCTTGGCCCGACGCGGCGCGGGACCGGTCGCAAAGCCACCGCTCAGCGCGGGGCCCGCACTGCGCTGACGATCGGGGGCGGTGCCGCCGACGACGCGTATCCGTGCTGGCTTTTGATCGTGGCTCATTCAAATCCCAACAGGGGCAAGTCCCAACACGGGGTTTTCCACCTATTATAGGAAGATGGGGCCGGGTGCGGTCCCCGCTGCACGCCTTTGACGGAGACCCTATGCGCAGACCCGCTGCTCGACTGACTGCCGCTGCCGCACTGCTCGCCATAGCCGCGCCCGCTGGCGCCGCCGGTGGGGGCGGGGGCGATGCTGGCGTCGTCCCGCTGGGCAAGTTCCGCGTGCCGATCATCGATGCCGGACGCTTCGACGGCGACCTTGAGCTCGACCTTGCGATTACCCCGGCGGAAGGCGCCGATCCCGCCGAGCTTGGTACCGCCCAACCGGCATTGCGCGCGGCGGTGCTGTCGGCGCTGCTCGATTTTGCTCAGTTGAATGCCTCGCCGCGCGTCGCGGTGGATGCCGTGGCGCTGGCCAAGGCGCTCGATACCGCCGCGCACGCCGCCGATCCGCACGCCGGCCATGTACTGATTCTTGAGGTTCGGACCAGCCCCGCGCGCGGCGCCCCGTAAGCCGTTAGATCCCGCGCACCCCGGTCAGCGGGAGCACGTCGCGCATCACCCGGTCGATCGCGGTAACCAGCGCGTCATCGCCATCGCGGGTCGCCCGGCGGATCAGCGCTTCCAGACCCTCAACTGTGGTGCGACCGATCCGGCGCATATGATGCGGCGCCGACGCCTCTTCCAGAATGCGCAGCGCCGTACGCTCCAGCCGCGGGACGGCGCGGTCGGCAAAGTCGGGCCGAACGCGCTGGTCGGCGATGAAGATGGTGCCGAGCTTCGCCCCCTGTACGCCCAGCAGCGGGACTGCAGCATAGGCTCGCAGGGCGAGTGGGCCGGCGACGAAGCGGTTGTCAGCGAACTGCGGTTTGGCAGGCAGGTTGGTCTCGGCCATCGGGATCTGCGTTTCGACCACCCCGATGCACAGCGATTCCGAAAGCGGCACCGCGTCGAGATCGGCTCCGTGCAGCACCGGCAGCCAGCAGAATCCACTGTCAATCACGCTGACGCCCGCAATCGGGACGTCCATCGTGCGACACAGTTCCTGAATAAGCTCATGGAAACGCGGCGATTCACGCAGCGCAAGCAATCCCGATGCAAAAAGCGCAGCGCGACGCAGCGCATCTTCGCTCGACAAGGGCACATCGTCCGTGTCGGGGATCGTCACTGCAGTCTCCGCTTAAGAACCCCGCTTGTCGCAGAATGATCTTAGCCGGAGGCTTCTGTCAGTATTGTAGAACTACAGTAACGTTTTGCGGTCTCATCTTGACACGGATCGGGCGGGCTTGGCCGGAGTGGCGGCAGCTCCCTTTGGCTGGGCCATTCCACCACGGGCCAGCGCCATGCCGAGCGTTGCGGCCGCGTCGGGCGACATCGCCTGCATCATCAGCGCCGCATTGCGCTCACGCATGCGCTGCGCCACCTGGAACTGCACGTCGGCGCTCAGTTTCTCGAACACCGGCGCAGCCTTGGCGGGCTTCATCGCCTGGAAGATCCGGGCAAGGTCGCTGTAGCGCTTCTCCTCCGCCGGCGGCGCTGCATCGACCGCGCCTGGGGCGCCGGCTTCCGCTGCGGCCTTGCCCTCGGCGGCGGCTTTGGCCTCGGCTTCCTTCTGCTGGCGTTGCAGGCGCAGCCGCGCCGCCTTGAGCGCCTGTTCGCGCAGGTCCAGCGCGCGGCGCCGTTCGGCTTCCTTGCGCTGGGCATCGTTCAGTTCGCCCTCGATCTGGCTGCCAAGCCGCGTCTTGGGCACGGCGGATTCGCCAACCGCGACGGCCGCATCGACCCCGTTTGCGACGGCGCCAACCGTTGCGGCAAGCGCGGTGAGGAGCAGGAAGGGAACGCGCATCAGTACCGCTCCACCGGCTCGGCCCGGCGCGCCGCGGCGGCGGACTCGACCAGTCGTTCTGCGGTCGAATCGGCGATCTCGATCATCATCCGTAGCTCGTCCGCGACCGCCTTGGCGCGGGCCGCGTCGTGGGTGCCGCGGGCATATTGGGTCAGCGTCCCCTTGAGTTCCGACAGCACCAGCCGCGCCTGTACCGTCGCCTGGTCGAGCGTCGCGACGACCTGGCCCAGATCGTTGCGCTTCAATGCGTTGAGCGCGCGCATCATGCGGACGCTCTGGATGATCGTCACCGTGCAGAACAGCATCGTGAGCACGTTCGCTGCGAGCGAATAGGTCATGCGCGCATCTCCTTGGCGATGTCGGATACCAGTCGGACGGCGACCTTGTTGGAACGCTGGCCGATCTGGGCGCGGCCAATCGTGACGCCGCCGCATTGCATGTCGAGAGGCTGGTCGGGGTCCGCAAATAGCGGGATCGTCTGCCCGACCTTGAAGTCGCGCACCGCGCCCAGCGCCATTTCGCGCTCGCCCAGCACAACGTCGAGCGTTACGTCCACCTTGCGCACTTCGGACGCCATATGGACTTCCCAGATCGTGTCGCGGCCCAGCTTTTCGCCCATGAACCGCTGGTTGAGCAGATGCCGGACCGGTTCGATCGTCGCATAGGGCAGTAGAATGCTGAAATTCCCGCCGCGCTCGTCCATGCTGACGCGGAAGGTCGCGACCGCGCACACGTTCGTGGTGCCGGCGATCGCGACGAAGCGCGGACTGCTTTCGACACGCTCCAGCTCGATCGTGGTCGGAGTGATCGGGGCCATCGACGTCGACAGATCGGTCAGCACATGCCCCAGCATGCGCGAAACCAGATCGGTCTCGATCGTGGTAAAGCCGCGACCATCGATCATCACCTGATCGCCACCGCCGCGGCGCCCGCCCAGCAGTGCATCGACCACGGCATAGATCAGGCTCGAATCGACCGAAACCAGCCCGTAATTCTCCCACTCCTCGACGCGGAACACGCCGATCATCGCGGGCAGCATGATATGGTTGAGATAGTCGCCGAAACGGATCGAGGTCACCTCTTCAAGGCTGACGTCAATCGCGTCGGAGGTGAGGTTGCGCATCGAGGTCGCGAAGATGCGGACCATCCGGTCGAACACGACTTCCAGCATCGGCAGCCGTTCGCGGCTGATGACGTTGGATTCGATGACCGCGCGCAGCCCTTCCTTCGGCTGGCCGAACCCGCCGACCTGACCGAACAGCGCGTCGATGCCCGCCTGGTCGAGCAGCGCGTCCGCGTCCGGATCGAACTTGGGCGGCTCGGGAAGCTCGAAATCCTCGAAATCGTCGCTCATTGCTGCACCAGATCCTGGATCAGGACGTCCTTGACCTGATTCGGCCCCAGCGTCTGGGTCGCGCGGACCAGCAGCTCTTCCTTGACGCGATAGACTGCGCCCGACCCGTTCAGGTCCTCGGGGCGCAGCTCGCGCAGAAATGGCTGATAGGCGTCGATGAGCAAGGGGAGCTTGCCCTGAAGTTTCTCGACCGTGCTTGCCGAGCCCGGCACCAGCACGATGTGAACCTTGAGGAAGCGTGCCGCGCCATCCGCGCTGCGCAGGTTCACGACCAGCGGCGGCACGTCCAGATAGGCGCCGCCCTTGCCGTCCTTGCCGCCCTTTTCGTCGCCGCCCTCGGCCTCGGCTTCCGCCTCAGCTTCGGCTTCGCCATCTTCACCCTCGGCAGTTTTTGCCGCCGGCTTGTCCGACCCCATCAGGAAAAAGGCTGCGCCACCGCCGCCGCCGCCCAGCACCAGCACGGCCGCGCCGATGATGATCATCAGCTTCTTCTTGCCGCCCTTGGGCTTGGCAGGCGCCTCGCCGTCCTTCGCCTCGACGATGATGTCGTCGCTCATTGTCTGTGCCCCAATCTCTTTGCCCATCCGCGACCGGACCGGCTGAATGTTCCTATTATAGGGGAGTGGGGCGGCAACATTTGCCTAGCCGCAAAAAACTTGGACGAATTTTTTGAAGGGCGGTCGCGATGGATATCTCATCCTATGTGCTGCTGAGTCACAATCAGGCGCTCCGGCGTCGGCTCGACGTGAGCGCGAATAATATGGCCAATATTTCGACGGCCGGATTCAAGCGCGAGGCACCGGTGTTCCGCGAATATGTGGAGCAGGCGGGCGGCGGCACGAATGCGCCGGTCAAGACGACGTCGATGGTGCTCGATTATGGCGCGGTGCATGACCAGAGTGCTGGCGCATTCCTTGCGACCGGCAATCCGATCGACGTGATGATCGATGGCCCGGGCTATCTCGCGGTCGAAACGCCCGAGGGTGGCACCGCCTATACACGCGCGGGCTATCTAAGGGTCGGCGAGGACGGCACGCTGGAGACGGCGGGCGGGCTCGCTTTGCTCGGCGAAGGCGGACGGCCGATCACCATTCCGCCCGAACAGGCGGGACAGGTCAGCATCGGCAAGGACGGCACGGTCAGCGCGGGCGATGCCCAGGTCGGGCGCGTCGCGGTGACGGTGTTCGACGATGAACGCATGGTCGATCCGCGCGGCGACGGCACCTTCACCGGTACCGGGGGGCGCGAGCTGGCCGCTGCCGACACCAAGCTGAAGAGCGGCGGGGTCGAAGGATCGAACGTCCAGGCAATCGTCGAGACCACCAACATGGTCGAGATCCTGCGCGCTTATCAGACCAGCATGAAGATGTCGGAGTCGCTGGGCGACATGCGCAAGTCCGCGATCGACAAGCTTGGCCGCTTCGGCTGACCCCATTTCCACGGAGACTGATCCATGCGTACCCTCTCCATCGCCGGCACGGGCATGCTCGCGCAGCAGACCAATGTCGATGTCATCTCGAACAACATCGCGAACATGAACACGACGGCGTACAAGCGCCAGCGTGCCGAGTTTCAGGACCTGCTCTACCAGCAGGTCACCCGCCCCGGCGGCGCGTCCGGACCCGACAGCCGCGTGCCGACCGGCATCCAGATCGGCGCGGGCGTCAAGACCGGCGGCGTGTATCGCATCGCCACCCAAGGCGCGATGACCCAGACCGACAACCGCTATGACGTGGCGATCCAGGGGCGCGGCTATTTCGCGATCACCATGCCCTCGGGCGAGACCGCCTATACCCGCGACGGGTCGTTCCAGCTGTCCGACCAGGGCGAGTTGGTCAACGCCGACGGCTTCGCGGTCCAGCCGGGGATCACCATCCCCGCCGAGGCGATCGACGTCACCATCTCCAAGTCGGGCGAGGTTCAGGTGATCCTGGCCGGCCAGCCCGAGCCGCAGAATGTCGGCCAGCTTCAGCTCGCGACCTTTATCAATGAAGCCGGGCTCGAGGCGCAGGGCGGCAACCTCTATCTGGAAACCGCCGCATCGGGTCAGCCGACCATCGCCAATCCGGGCGAGCCGGGCTTCGGCGCGCTGCAACAGGGCTTTGTCGAGGCGTCGAACGTCAATCCGGTGGCTGAAATCACCGCGCTGATTACCGCGCAGCGCGCCTATGAAATGAACAGCCGCGTCGTGAAGACTGCGGACGAGATGCTGGCCACCACCAGCCAGCTGCGCTGATGATCTACCGCATCGCCTTTATCGCCGCAGCTTTGCTGCCGGTCCCGGCTCCCGCTCAGACGCCCGCGCCTACACCCGCACCCGTGCGCGTTGCGCCCGAACAGGTCGAGGTCGCCGTGCTCGTGCGACCGGTCCAGCGCGGCGAGATCCTGTCCGCCGACGACTTCGTCTATGAAAAGCGCTCGCCCAACATGGGCCGCGGCGCGATCGAGGCTGAAGCCGCCAAAGGGCTGGAAGCGGTCCGCCCGCTCTCGCCCGGATCGGTCGTCCGGATCAGCGACATCATCACCCCGCGGCTGGTCCGCCGGGGGGAGCCGGTGCTGATCGCCTACAAGACCGGCGCGCTCACCATCACCACCCAGGGCCGCGCCCTGGCCAGCGCGGGCGCGGGCGAACCGGTCCGCGTCGTCACTTCGTCCACCCAGCGCACGCTCGACGGCTTTGTCGCCGGCAACGGGCTGGTCCGCATCGCATATTGAGGGAGTTGACCCCATGAAGAAGATCATTCTCGCCATCACCGCCGCCAGCCTGGTTGCCGGCTGCGGCAGCGTCGGACGCCTCGGCCGCATCGGCAAGGCACCCAAGATGACCGCTCCTGAAGAGATGGCGATGCCCGGCGGCGAACGCTCGCTCGGCACGCCGGGCCTGCGCAGCGGGGACGCGGTCGCGGCCGTGACGGGCGCTCCGTCGGCACCCGGCGTCGTGCCCGCACCGGCACCTGCCGCCTCCGCCTCGCTGTTTCGTGCCGGCGCGGGTGCGTTCTTCAGCGATCAGCGTGCGGCCCGCATGGGCGACATCCTGACGATCAAGATCAACATCGCCGACAAGGCGGAGGTGGGGAACAACACCTCGCGCGTCCGCACCGGCTCGGAAAGCGCCAGCATCGCCTCGCTGCTCGGCCTCGAAAAGTTGCTGCCCAAGTCGCTTAACCCGGCCAACCTCGCCAGCACCGACAGCAAGTCGCAGTCGGGCGGCGGCGGCAATATCAGCCGGTCCGAAACGATCAACATGACCATGTCGGCGATCGTCACCAACGTCTTCCCCAACGGCAATCTCGGCATTCGGGGCCGTCAGGAAGTGCGCGTGAACAACGAGTTGCGCGAACTGGTGGTCAGCGGTGTGGTCCGCCCGCAGGACATCGGCCGCGACAATGCCGTGCGCCACAGCCAGATCGCCGAGGCGCGGATCAGCTATGGTGGCCGCGGACAGCTCTCCGACGCGCAGCAGGCGCGCTGGGGCCAGCAGATTTACGACGCGCTCTTCCCGTTCTGAGGACGCCGTACTGAGTTTTGCCTGCCCCAGCCGGGGGGCCGAGGGCGGGCAAGCCCCTTTCCCAGCCGGGGGGCCGAGGAAAGGGAAGGGAGGCGCAGAAGCGCCGCCGTTCCAAAGAGGGGGAGGGAGAAACCCTCCCCCTTTTTTGTTGCCCCCAGCGGCGCAGTCGTTTGCGGGGGATGGTCCCTGAACTGGTTCAGGGCCACGATGGACAGTCGAGAGGGGCCGGTTGGCGTCGCTTGTCGGTCAGTTGTCCGCGCACCCCTTCAACCGCCTGTGGTATTTGATGAAGTCGAAATAACTGCGCCCCTCGCGGACCTCCAGGATGTTCTGCCCGGAGAAGGTGACCAACCAATAGCTCGTATCGATCTGGTAGCCTGCGGGCTCGATCTGCATCGGGTCGAAACTGCCCTCGCGCTCTGGGAACCAGCGGTCGCGCTGTAGCCCGATGACATACAGCGCCTTGGCGTCCTTCGCCTTGCGTTTGCCCACCGGCCAGACCATCGTGATGCGCAGCGGCTTGTTGTCTGGCTTGCCATGCGCGGTCGTCATGCTGCGGATAAACGCGGCGCGCTCGCCAAATTCGACATGTCCGAAATCGTCGCTGAAATAGAGCGGCCAGAGGTCGAAATCCGGCTTCGCACCGGTCATTTGCGCGACCGCTGTCTCGATTGTCGCGCATGCCCTGGACGGATCATGCGGCGGGATCTTCACCCAGCTGGTCGCCTGTGCCGTCGAGAGCATCACGAGCGATGCAGCGACTAGGGTCCAACGCAGCCGAATCGTCCAATCCCCTCAGCTTTCATCCTCGCCAACACTGCGCCCGGCCTTCAGCGCTTCGTGCCGGTCGATCGATTTCTGGATATGCCGCCGCGCCGCGCGCCGGGCCGCCGCCGGATCACCCGCCGCGATCGCCGAATAGATCGCCTCATGATCGCGGTTGATCATGCGGGCGTAGCGCTGGTGCTTCTTGGTGTCGTTGCCCTGCAGAGCCAGCTTGCGCGAGGGCACCAGCCGCACGCCGAGAAACTGGGTGAAGCGCACGAAATAGGCGTTGCCGGTCGCGCGCGCGATGGCCGCGTGGAACGCCGCGTCGGCGGCGACCGATCCCTCCGCCTCGGTGCTTGCATCCATCGCCGCCAGCGCAGCGCGGATATCCTCAAGATCGGTGTCGGTGCGTCGCTGGGCGGCAAGGTCGGCCATTTCCGCCTCGAACCCCATGCGCATTTCCAGCAGGCGCAGGACGTCGTCGATCGCGTTGACCTCGTCCGGCGTCACCTGGAACGCGCGATACTGCGCACCTTCGGCGACATAGGCGCCCGACCCGCGCCGCGAGACGAGCAGCCCGCGCGCGGCGAGGCGCGAATAGGCTTCGCGCACCACGGTACGGCTGACCCCGAAACTCTCGGTAATCGCCTTCTCGGTCGGGAAGCGCGAGCCCGGCGGCATCTCTCCGCGTTCGATCTGTTCCTCGAACCGCTGGACAAGATCGTCGGCCAGCGATGCCGCCTTGGTCACCGTCATCACCGGACGGATAGCATTGCCCACAGGCATATGACTAGGGTTTGAAATCAGGGTGTTGCTGCTGGACATAGGCGTGCCAATCGGGTTCGCGCTTGAAATCGGGACCGCCGCTCCACGCCGCGCCGGCATAATAGACAAAGGGTCTGCCCGGGGTGACCCGGACGAGGATCAGGTAATTGTCGGCATCCTCAGCAAAGCCGACGAACGCCGCCGGATCGACCATCACCGCCGCCGCCATCGCGCCCTTGCCCGGATTGTCCGGCCCCCACCAGACCAGCCGCGCAGAGTCCGCGTCCTTGCGGATGCTGCCCAGCGTGGTGCCGGTGGGGCGTTTCGACAGGCCGATCGCGACGGTCAGCGGCTCGGCGCTGCTCGATGCGATCGTCGATGTCATCCGGATGAAGTTGCTGCCCGGTGCCAGCGCGAATTGCCGCGTTTCGGCGACGCTGCGCGCGGTGTCGACCGGCCAGGCGGGATAATCGACGCTGAACGCCGCGCGATCCGGTCCGGCGCTGGCGATGCGCGGGTTCACATAATTCCGCGAGGTCCACAGCTTGTTGTCGTGCCAGATGCCAAGCCCCCCGACCCCGCGCCCGGTGCCGACATTGTAGAAATCGACGCCCTCGCCCTGGTCCTGATGCTGGTCACCGGTGCGCAGCTGGCGGTCCATGAACGGCCAGCGCACGCGCTTGCCCCACGCATCGATGCCGGAAGAGGAGGGCGGCTCGGCAGCCTCAAGCGGGCGCCCATAGATGCGGAACGCGATCCGGTCATTTTCGAACAACAGGTCGCCAAAGCGATACTCGGCGATCGATACCGCCGCACGCGCCGTCTGCTCCGCCGCCGTCGCGGGGCGCAGTGGCTTATGCTCCTGCGCCGACGCCGCATGGGCGGCCAGCAGCGCGAGCGCGGCGATGCGCAACGACACCCGTCCTATTCGCGCTTCCGACATCCAACCCCCTCGACTATAGTCTAGTTGTGTGACAACCTTATTGACAGCCATTCGTCAATTGGAAAGATTGTGGCACCGGTGTCAACAACGATCATGCACAGGACTGATCAGGAGAGGGCTGCGACCGTCGCGACTCGCGTCATGCCCGGAAGGAAATGAGATGTCGTTGATTCTGCTTGCCCTTGCCGGAGCGGTGCCCGCTGCGTCCGCCCCGATGGCGACCGTATCGGCGGTCGAGACACGCGCGCAGCTGCCCCGCTCGGATGCGATCCTGGCGCAGGTCCGCCGCGTCGCCGACTGGCAGCTTGCCAACCGCACCAACTGGGCAACCATGCCCGCCGCGCGCAAGAGCGTGCAGAACCCGCGCGACTGGCAGCAGGCGACCTTCTGGATCGCGCTGACCGAGTTGGCCAAGCGCAATGCGCGCTACACCCCGCCGCTGATGGAGCTTGGCCGCGCGCAACAGTGGAAGCTCGGTGACAATCCCTTCCACGCCGACGATCAGCTGATCGGACAGGCGTGGATCTGGGCGGCACGCAACGGCGCCGGCAGCGAGGCGCTCGCGCCCATGGTCACCTATTTCGACAACGTCCTCGCCAAGCGCCCGACCGGCAGCCTCGAATTCATCCCCGGCGCGCCAGGGGCGGGCTGGTCGAAATGCACCGATCGCTGGTGCTGGTGCGACGCGCTGTTCATGGCCCCGCCGACCCTGCTTCAGCTCGCGCGCCAGACCGGCGACCAGCGCTATGCCGATTTCGCACATGCCGAGTTCAAGGCAACCACCGACTATCTCTACGACCCGGTCGAGAAGCTCTATTTCCGCGACAGCCGCTTCTTCGACACGCGCGATGCCAAGGGGCGCAAGCAGTTTTGGAGCCGTGGCAATGGCTGGGTGATGGGCGGCATCGTCCGCATGCTCGACGCGATGCCCAGCAAGGATCCCAAGCGCGCTTACTATGAAGGGCTGTTCGGCGACATGGCGGCAAAGCTGCTGACGCTGCAAAAGCCCGATGGCTATTGGTCGCCCTCTTTGCTCGACACAGATCCCGGCACGCCGACAGAGACTAGTGGCACCGCCTTCTACACCTATGCCTTTGCCTGGGGCATCGAAGCCGGCCTGCTCGACCGCGCGACCTATCAGCCGGCGGCGATCCGCGGTTGGGACGCGATTGTCCGCGCGGTGCAGCCCGATGGCATGCTCGGCTGGGTGCAGCAGGTCGGCGACCGACCCGACAGCGTCTCAGCGCGTGAAACCCAATTCTATGGCGCAGGCGCGTTCGTGCTCGCCGGTACCGCGATGGCCGATCTCGCGCGGAAGGAGTCCAATTGATGCGTTCGTTGTTGCTGTTGGCACTCGCGGCCCCCGTCGCTGCTCAGGCCGCCCCCGTCGATCGCCGCGCCGATGTGCCGGCCGGCCCGCTTTACGCCGACAGCGTCGCGCCGATGGACACCAGCGTCACCACCCGCCTGTCGCCCCAGCTTGAACGGCTGGTCGAACAGCTGCTGCGCGATGGCAAGGCGACGAAGATTGATGGCGTCGCTGTGTTTGGCGGCGGTGACCGCTTTCTGCCCGGCAAGATCGCCGCAACGATGGCGCACCGCATCGTCGCGCTTGAACCCGGCGATCCCAAGCTCGACCAGCGGCTGCGCGAATTTGCCGACATGGCCGACCTTACGCTTGCCAATGAGAATGAGAGCTGGGGCCTTTATTACTACATCGCCGCACTGCACGACCTGCACGCGCGTGGACTGCTCGACCGCGCAGTGCGGCCCGCGACGCTCGCCGCGTTGCGCGAAAAGCTCGACTGGCGTCGCTTTGTCCGCCCCGACCTCAGCCTGATCAACCTGCCCAACAACTATTACGGCGTCGCCTTCTCGATCGCGCGCTTCCGCCACCTGCTCGGCTGGGAAGATGCGTCGGCGGGGGACCAGTTGCTCGCGCGGATGATCGACCATTACCGCAAATATTCGGGCGAATATGGCTTTGCCGACGAGACCGAGGGGAAGGGGCGGTTTGACCGCTATTCGGTGCTGCTGATCGGGGAGATTGCGCACCGCCTGCTCGAAACCGGCATGACGCCGAGCGCAGAGGTCAAAGCATGGCTGCGCAAGTCGGTCGACCTGCTGCTCCCGCGCTTCAACCTGCATGGCGAGGGGTTCGAATATGGCCGCAGCATCGGCACCTATGGCGACACCGCCTTCCTCGAAGTGCTGACCGCCGCCGCCTTGCTCAAGGTGATGACCCCGGTCGAAGAGCGCATGGCCTATGCCTTCTCCAGCCGGGTCACCGCGCGTTACATGGATTTCTGGATTGATCCGGTCAGCGGGTCGGTCGACCTGTGGGGCCGCACCGCATGGGGGCAGGGGCGGCGCACCGATGTCTATCGTGGCGAAGGCCGGATTCTCGGCGAGAATTTCAGCCTCGCGCGCCAGCACATCTACACCAATGCGATCTGGAACCGGCTCGGCTATCGCGGTCAGGCGCCGGATCCGGGGTTCGCGCGCTGGCTCGACACGCTGCCGCGCTCGACCATGACCTGGTTCGCGCGCGGCGTGCATGATCGCGGGCTGGTGACGATCCGCGACGGCGCGCGGATGATCGCGCTTCCGATCATCAACGGGGCGGAGGGGCAGCATATGAACAACCCCTATTTCCCGATCCCCTTCTCGCCCGGGATGCTCGCCGCGTCGGCGGATGCGCCCTATCCGCAGCTTCTGCCGCGCATCACGCTGGCCAATGGCGACGTGCTGTTGCCGCTGGCGTTCTTCAAGGATGTCCGCGTCACACGGCGCGGAGCGGTGACCGATGTGCGCTGGCACCAGACCGCGCTCGACCGCATGGGCGGCAACGACGCGCAACTCGACACGCGGGTGTCGATCGAAACCCACTATCGCTTTTCGCCGGGCAAGATCGAGCGCCGCGACCGCATCGTTCCTGCAGAAGGCGTGAAGATCGCGCGGATCGATATGGAGTTTGCCAGCTTCTCGGACGCTCCCGCAACGGGTGCATCCGGCATCCAGTTCGCACGCGGCGCGGTGAAGCGGTTCGCCGCGACCGGCTATGGCGCGTGCGAGGCGCAGCCGGCGACCGATCCGGTCTATCGCGCTCCCACCGGCCCGTTCGCGACGGTCGTCAAATGCGCGCGTGAAGGCGGCGATATACCCGCGCGAACGGTCGAGGCAGGTTGGTCATTGTCATACAACTAAGACTAAGGGCTAGTTGACGGCCACCGCGCCAGTTGTCATACACATCGCATACCGGAGCACCCGGCACCATGAACACGCGCGACACGACCGCCGCCGCCCCGGACAGCGGCACGCACGATCACTTCGGCTTCCGGGTCCGCCCGTGAGCTTTCAGAAACTCGGCTGGGCCATCCCTCTCTCGGTCCTCGCCATCACCGCCGCCGCGGGGTCTTCACCCCCGGCGGCGGCCTTTTCATCCGCGCAGCGCTGCACCGGCGTCGAGGGCTATGCCGCGGCGTTCGGCGGACGGCGCACCTTCACGCTGCGTCCGGCTGAACTTCAGGCAGTGCGTGCAACGATCGCCACCGATCCGGCGGTCAAGTCGGCCTATACAGCGCTGATGGCGCGGGCTGAGCAGGCGCTCAAGCGCAAGCCCGGCAGCGTGCTCGACAAGCGCACGATCCCGCCCTCGGGCGACCGCAACGACTATGTCAGCCTCGCCCCCTATTGGTGGCCCGATCCCGCCAATCCTGCCGGCCCCTATGTCCGCCGCGATGGCAGTTTCAATCCGGAGCGTAGCACCAACCGCTTTGACCGCACCGCGCTTGGCCGCATGGCGAGCGACGCGGATGTGCTGGCGCTGGCCTATTATTATCGCGGCGAGAAGATCTACGCCGACAAGGTTGCGGCGATCGTCCGCGCCTGGTTCCTCGATCCGGCAACGGCGATGAACCCCAACATGAACTACGCCCAGATGGTGCCCGGGCGCTCGGACGGGCGGCCCGAGGGCGTGCTCGACACCAGCGCCTTCATCGCGGTGATCGACGCGGTCGGCTTGATCGCCCCGGCGGGCGCATTGTCGGCTGCAGAGGTCACCGCGCTCGAGGACTGGTTCAGCCGCTATCTCGACTGGATGCTTTCCAGCCCGAATGGCAAAGGCGAGGGGGCCAAGACCAACAATCACGGCATCTGGTACGACGCACAGGTCACCCGCTTCGCGCTGTTCGCCCGCCGCCCCGACCTGGCGCGCAAGGTGGTCGCCGACTTCCCGAAAAATCGGATCGAAAAGCAGATGGAACCCGGCGGCGCGCTGCCCGAGGAACTTAGCCGCACGCGCAGCTTCCATTACTCGCTCTACGCGATCGAACCGGCCTACCACGTCGCCGACAGCGCCGCGTGCCTTGGCGTCGATCTCTACGGCTGGACCGACGGCAAGGGCCGCTCATTGCGCGCCGCCACCGACTTCGTCGCCGCCTATCGCGGGCGGGTCGAAGCCTGGCCGCACAAAGAGATGAAGTGGCCGGCCGCCGAACTCGACGCCCTGCTCCTCCGCGCCGATGTGGCTTGGCCCGGCGTGTGGCAGCGCAAGGGCGAGGGCGATGTGGTCCTGCGCTATCGGGTCGGCGATTAGCCCAATCCTCCTCCCCCGCCAGGGGGAGGTGTCAGCGCAGCTGACGGAGGGGGAGGAGGCACGACGGCAAGAGGCTCAAGGACGCAGCCGTCCTCCCCCTCCGTCGCCTTCGGCGCCACCTCCCCCTGGCGGGGGAGGATCAGGTCTTACCGCCCCCGCCGCGCGTCCCACCACGCCAGCCGCTCGGCGATACGCTTCTCCGTGCCCCGGTCGGTCGGGGTGTAGAAGGTCTCCGGCGTCATCTCTTCCGGCCAGTAATTCGCGCCCGAAAACCCGCCCTCGGCATCATGGTCATAGGCATAGCCCTTGCCATAGCCGATCTCCTTCATCAGCTTGGTCGGCGCATTGAGGATGTTCTGCGGTGGCATCAGCGATCCCGTCTCCTTCGCGCTGCGCCACGCCGATTTCATCGCCTTATAGGCCGCGTTCGATTTGGGCGCGGTCGCGCAATAGAGGCATGCCTGCACGATCGCGAGTTCGCCCTCGGGCGACCCCAGAAACTCGTAACTGTCCTTGGCGGCAAGGCACTGGACCAAAGCCTGCGGGTCAGCCAGGCCGATATCCTCGCTCGCAAACCGCACCAGCCGCCGCAGCACGTACAGCGGCTCCTCGCCCGCCACCAGCATCCGCGCGAGATAGTAGAGCGCCGCCTGCGGATCGCTCCCGCGCAGCGATTTATGCAGCGCGGAGATGAGGTTGTAATGCCCCTCGCGGTCCTTGTCGTAGACCGCGACGCGGCGCTGCAGGAATGCCGACAGCCCCGCCGGATCGAGCGGCGCGTCGAAGCTGACCGAATAGAGCGTCTCCGCCTGATTGAGCAGGAACCGCCCGTCACCATCGGCGCTCGCCACCAGCGCGTCGCGCGCTTCGGGGGTGAGGGGCAGGGGGCGGCCTTCGATCGCCTCGGCGCGGTCGAGCAACTGGCTGAGCGCCGGATGATCCAGCCGTCGCAGGATCAGCACCTGCGCCCGGCTGAGCAACGCGGCATTGAGTTCGAAGCTGGGATTCTCGGTCGTCGCGCCGACCAGAGTCACCGTGCCATCCTCGACAAAGGGGAGAAACCCGTCCTGCTGCGCGCGGTTGAAGCGGTGGATCTCGTCCACGAACAACAGGGTGCGCTGACCGATCCGGGCATGATCCCTGGCTTCGGCGAACACCTTTTTCAAATCCGCGACGCCGGAAAACACCGCGCTGATCGCGACGAAGCGCAGCCCCACCGCATCGGCGAGCAGCCGCGCCGTCGTCGTCTTGCCCGTCCCCGGCGGCCCCCACAGGATGATCGACGACAGCTTCCCCGCCGCGACCATCCGCCCGATCGCGCCCTCGGGGCCGGTCAGATGCTCTTGCCCGACCACCTCGTCCAGCCGCGCCGGACGCAGCCGATCGGCCAGCGGCGCGGAGGCGGAAACTTCGGAAGGGGAGGCGGCGGGTTCGGTCCCGCCGAACAGGTCAGCCATGGGCACGATATAGGAATTACGCGCCGCAACGCGAAGGGTCTTGTCAAAATGCGTTCAAGATATATCTTAGACGCATCAAGACTCGGATATGAAGGATATAGAATGTTTCGAGGACATCATCGCGGCCACGGGCCGCACGACATGCATGCCAGCCGCGGACGCCGCCAATGGGGGCCGTTCACCGTCGAATGGGATATGAGCGGCGAAGCGCCGGGCGGCGGCGGACGCGGACGCCGCCGCATGTTCACCGGCGACGAGCTCCGCCTCGTCCTGCTAGCGCTGATCGCCGACCAGCCGCGCCACGGCTATGACCTGATCCGCGAGATCGAAGAGCGCACCGGCGGCGCCTATGCGCCTAGCCCCGGCGTGGTCTATCCGACGCTAACGCTGCTCGCCGACATGGACCATATCGCCGAACAGGCGGCGGAGGGCGCCAAGAAGCTCTACGCGATCACCTCCACCGGACAGGCGCATCTCGACGAGAATGCAGAACAGGTGACGGTGCTGATGGGCCGCCTCGCCGAACTCGGCACGATGCGCGAGAAAAGCGGGCGCAGCCCGGTGCGGCGCGCGATGGGCAACCTCAAAATGGCGGTGATGCAGCGGCTCAACGACGGCGAGACCGATCAGGAGACGGTCGACGCGATCGTCGACATCATCGACGCCGCTGCGCGCAAGGTGGAGCGGCTGTAATGACGGTAACCGCAACCGGCTTCGCCGCGACCGACAAGGCGTCGCGCTACCTCCAGCAGCTGTGCAAGCACTGGGAGCATAACCTGAAGGTCGACTACACCGCTGACCACGGCACGATCGTCTTCCCCAAGGATGCGCGCGGCGCGGACTGGCCCGGCGACGGACTGGTCACGCTCGACGCCAAACCCGACGGCATCGCGATCCGCATCGACGCCAGCGCGCCCGAGCAGGCCGAAGGGCTGAAAGGCGCGATCGAACGCCATATCGACCGGTTTGCGTTTCGCGAGGAGGGGCTGAAGTACGATTGGGATTAAGTCCCCCTCCCGCTTGCGGGAGGGGTTATGGGAGGGCCAGTCAACACGCGACGCGACCCGAATAGACAAGGCTTGTAATCCTCCCCCGCCAGGGGGAGGTGGCAGCGCAGCTGACGGAGGGGGAGGACGGCGATGTCCTCAAGCCTGAAGCCGTGACCCTTCCTCCCCCTCCGTCGCCTTTGGCGACACCTCCCCCTTGCGGGAGAGGATTGGTGGGAATCACCGCCCCGCCATCACCTCAAGATACGCGTCCAGCACCGCCTGATTGACCTGCGGCCACACCTGCGCCTGCATCCGCTGATGCCCCAGCACGCCGAACCGCACCCGCATCGCCGCATCGCGCGCCAGCCGTTCGATCGCATCGGCATAGGCGGTGACGTCGCGAGGCGGGACCAGGAAGCCGGTCTCGCCCTCGACCACCAGGTCCATCGCTCCGGTCGCGCGCGCCGCGACGACCGGCACGCCGCACGCCATTGCTTCGGACGTCACATTGCCGAACGTCTCGGTCACCGACGGGTTGAAGAATACGTCCATCGACGCGACCGCGCGGCCCAGCGCGTCGCCCGACTGAAAACCGGTAAAGATCGCCTCGGGCACCTGCCCCGCGAACCACTCCCGCGCCGGACCTTCGCCGACCACCAGCACCTTGTGCGGCACCCCGCGCCGGGTCAGCTCGCGCGCCACCTCGGCAAAGATGTCGAGCCCCTTTTCCAGCACCAGCCGCCCGAGAAACCCGATCGCCGGCACATCGTCGGCGATCCCCAGCCCGCGCCGCCACGCCAGATCACGCCGCTGCGGATTGAACCGCGCATGATCCACCCCGCGCGACCAGATGCCGACCGGCGTAGTCACGCCCCAGCTCTTGATCAGCTCGGCGATCGACTGGCCCGGCACCATCACCCGATCGACGCGGTTGTAAAAGCGCTTGAGGCGGCGGATCAGCCATGGCTCGACAAAGCCCAGCCCATAATAGCGCGGATAGGTCTCGAACCGCGTGTGCAGCGACGCGAGCACCGGAATGCCCTGCTTGCGCGCCCACGCCACCGCGGCATGGCCCAGAAACTCGGGCGCGGAGACATGGACGAGGTTCGGCGCAAACGCCTCCAGATCCTCCCGCGGCGCGCGCGGCAGACCCAGCGCGACCTTATACTCACCGCGTCCACCCGGCATGGCAAAAGCCGGCACGCTGACCAGATCGCCCTCCGGCGCGAAGGCTGGCTTGTCGACGGTCGGCGAATAGACGCGCACCGTTACGCCAGCGTCGAGCAGATGGCGCACCAGCTTGTTCAGCGCCTGGTTGGCGCCGTCGCGCACATAATTATAGTTGCCGCTGAATAGCGCCACGCGAAGATCGGTCGGAGTCATCGGCGCGCCCATAGCGATGCGAATAGGGCGATACTATGTCGCCGGAAAGGAGTTTCCCGCATGGCTGACCTGTCGCACTTCCCGATCACGACCCGCTGGCCCGCACAGCACCCGGACCGCATCCAGCTGTATTCGCTCAACACCCCCAATGGCGTGAAGGCGGGGATCATGCTCGAGGAAACCGGGCTGCCCTATGAGGCGCATCTGATCGACATCGGCGCGGACGACCAGAAGACGCCCGAGTTTCTCAGCCTCAATCCCAATGGCAAAATCCCCGCGATCCTCGATCCCGACGGCCCGAACGGCCGCCCGCTCGCGTTGTTCGAAAGCGGCGCGATCCTACTCTACCTCGCCGACAAGACCGGAAAATTCCTCGACCCGGCGCAGCGCTACGAAACGATCGGCTGGGTGATGTGGCAGATGGGCGGCCTTGGCCCGATGTTCGGCCAGCTCGGCTATTTCCACAAATTCGCCGGGCGCGAGATCGCCGACAAGCGCCCACTCGACCGCTATGTCGCTGAATCGAAGCGGCTGCTCGGCGTGCTCGATGCGCAACTCAACGGGCGCGACTGGATCATGGGCGACTATTCGATCGCCGACATCGCCTCGCTCGGTTGGGTCCGCAATTTGATCGGTTTTTACGACGCACGCGATCTGGTCGGCTTCGATGACTTCGCCAACGTCGCGGCGTGGCTGGAACGCGGTCTTGCGCGTCCGGCGGTGCAGCGCGGGCTGATGGTGACGGCAAAGGGGTGATCCGGCGCAATTCATTGCGCATTCACCCCCCGTAACGAATAGTGCATCTGTCGCCCTGAGACGGTCGGCCTGTTCCGTGTACCACACCGTTTCAGGGAGGGTCCCGATGTCCGTTCTCGCACTTTCGCTCGCCGCGCTGCTGCTGCCCGCCGCGATCCAGACCGACCGCCCGTCCGGCGCGGCGGCGGGGGATGAAAAGGCCAACCACAACACCGCGCGGTCGAACAAATCGACCATCGCCGCGCCGGGCGGTCCCGCCGTCGAGACTGGCGATGCCACGGCAAACCACAACACCGCCCGCTCGAGCAGGAACAAGGGCGGCCGCGGTCCAGCCCCCGCCAGCGGTGGAACGCAGCCAACCACGCCCGCGCCGGAAAGCACCTCAAAGCCGCAGTGACCGACGCGGTTTTCGGAACGCATATTCCCTTTTCGTTCCACTCGGGTTAGGCACGCGCATGGCCAAACCCCAGAAGCGCTATGTCTGCCAGCAATGCGGATCGGTCTCGTCCAAATGGGCGGGGCAATGCGTCGATTGCGGCGAGTGGAACACGCTGGTCGAGGATGCCGGCGCGGTCGTGACGCCGTTTCAGGCGAAGCATAACCTGCAGGGCGGCGGGCGGATGATCCTGATGTCCGGGCTCGACGCCGACATCCCGCTCCCCGCGCGGATGGGCACCGGCATTGCCGAGCTCGATCGCGCGCTGGGCGGCGGTTTTGTCGAGGCGTCGGCAACGCTGATCGGCGGCGATCCCGGCATCGGCAAGTCGACGCTGTTGCTTCAGGCGGCGGCGAAAATGGCGCTGGCGGGCAAGAGCGTCGCCTATGTCTCGGGCGAAGAAGCGGCGGATCAGGTGCGGTTGCGCGCCCGACGTCTCGGTCTCGGCAATGCCCCGGTTCAGCTCGCCTCGGCGACCAGCGTCCGCGACATCCTCACCACGCTCGGCGGCGCAAGCCCGCCCGACCTGCTGGTGATCGATTCGATCCAGACGATGCACAGCGACCTGATCGAGGGCGCACCCGGCACGGTCAGCCAGGTGCGCGCATCGTCGCAGGAACTGATCCGCTTCGCCAAGGAACGCGGCACCGCGCTCGTGCTGGTCGGCCATGTCACCAAGGACGGCAGCCTCGCCGGCCCGCGCGTGCTCGAACATATGGTCGACACCGTGCTGGCGTTCGAGGGCGAGCGCAGCCACCAGTATCGCATCCTGCGCGCGGTCAAGAACCGCTTCGGCGGCACCGACGAGATCGGCGTATTCGCGATGCAGACCGAGGGGCTGACCGAAGTTGGCAACCCGTCGTCTTTGTTCCTCACCAGCCGCGACGAAAGCGTCAGCGGCACCGTCGTCTTCCCCGCGCTGGAAGGCACGCGTCCGGTGCTGGTCGAGATTCAGGCGCTGGTCGTCCGCCTCGCATCCGGCGCGACCCCGCGCCGCGCGGTGGTCGGCTGGGACAGCGGCCGGCTGGCGATGATCCTCGCGGTGCTGGAGGCGCGCTGCGGCCTCAGCTTTGCGACCAGCGAAGTCTATCTCAATATCGCCGGCGGCTATCGCGTTCAGGATCCGGCGGCGGACATGGCGGTCGCGGCGGCGCTGATCTCCGCTTTGTCCGAACGGCCCGTGCCGACCGACATGGTCACGTTCGGCGAAATCGCGCTGTCGGGTGAGGTGCGCCCGGTCGCCCACGGCGCGCTGCGGCTCAAGGAAGCGGGCAAGCTCGGCTTCACCCGCGCGCTCGTGCCCGCTGCTCAGGCCAAGGAGGGCAGCGTCGCGCTAACCGGCTTCCGCAACCTCGGCGGATTTGTCGACCACATGCTCGGGCGCTGACCGAGTCCGCCGCCGCGCGAGCAAGCGCCGCGCCGGGTCGAGCACCGCCAGCACCACCATGGTCGCCGCAACATCGGCGATCCAGTCGTCCAGCGCCGCCGTCCGCCCCAGCGCCGGCAGCATCTGGGTGAGCTCGATCAGCGCCCCGAACAGGGCAAAGGCAAGCAGCAGAGTGAGCGCCCGCGCGCGCGGATAGGCCAGCCGCGCCAGCGCGGTCAGCGTGACGAAGGCAATGATATGCTGCACCTTGTCCCCCGGTGCGCCCGGCAACGCCGGAGGCTTGGGCAGGACGGCCATCACGAAGGCGAAGATCAGCGCCGCCCAAAAGGCGACAAGGAAGAAGCGACGAAGCCAGATCATTGCCCATAAGGTGAGGAGGAAGCGCGCCCGGCGCAACCCGAACCCATCGAAACGCTCTTCGCGCCGCCGCTCCGGCCCGCTATGAGCGCGAGACCGAGGGAGCGGGCGAAATGGGACTGACGGCAATCGACATCTTGGTGCTGCTGGGCATCGGCGCAGCGGCTATCACCGGGGCGATGCGCGGTTTCGTCACCGAAGTGCTGTCGCTGATGGCGTGGCTGCTCGTCGTAGCTGCGATCCGCTTTCTCCACACGCCGGTTGCCGCCGCGCTGACCGAGCCGGTCGGGACGGTTCAGGGGGCGGCGGTGCTCGCGTTCGCATTGCTTGGCGGCGTCGCCTATTTCGGCGGGCGGATGGTCGCCAATTCGATCGGGTCGCGCACCCGATCCGGCTTTCTTGGGCCGATTGATCGCGCGCTCGGCGTCGGCTTCGGCGCGGTGAAGGGCCTGATTCTCGCCAGCCTCGCCTTCCTGCTCGTCGCGATGGTCGTCGATACGGTCACCGGCGGCCCGGCGCAGCGCCCCGAATGGATGACCGCGGGCCGCACCTATCCGCTGCTCAACGCCACCAGCGCCAGCATCGCCGAATTCGTCGACCGCCGCCGCCGCGGCGAACCGGTGTTCGGCAACGACACCGACGCCGCAGAGCTTGCGAACGGGTCGGGTGAGGTTACATCGGAGCCATGACGGCCCCGCTCTACAACAATCAGATTTTGCGGCTCGCCGCGAGCATCCCCTATCACGAGCGACTGACCAACCCGATGGCGAGCGTCGAGAAACGCTCGCCGGTGTGCGGCAGCCGCGTCGCGGTCGATGTCGATCTCGACGAAGCAGGCCGCGTCGCTGCGCTCGGCATGCAGGTCCGCGCGTGTGCGCTGGGGCAGGCGGCGGCGTCGCTGATGGGCGCGCACGCGATCGGTCGCACTCCCGCCGAACTCGACGCCACCCGCGCCGCCCTGACCAACTGGCTGGCGGGGGATGGTGACACGCCGCCCGAATGGCCCGGCCTCGACCTGTTCACCCCCGCACTCCCGCACAGCGCGCGCCACCCCTCGATCCGCCTCGCCTTTGAGGCGGTGGCCGAGGCCGCCGCGCTTGCCAGCCGCGACAAGGCCGCCTGATGGACCACAGCGCCGCACACAGCTTCGTTGCAGAAAGCGCCCCGCTGCTCGGCTTCGCTTTGCTGTTCGTCCTGATCTTCCGCCGCATGGGGCTGGGCGCGACGCTCGGCTATCTCGTCGCCGGCGCGCTGGTCGGTCCGCAGGTGCTGAACCTGGTCGGCGGCGCCGAAAGCAAGATGGGCATCGCCGAATTTGGCATCGCCCTGCTGCTGTTCCTCGTCGGCCTCGAACTCAGCCCCGCGCGGCTGTGGCGGATGAAGCGCGACATTTTCGGCTTCGGCCTGCTCCAGGTCGTCCTGTGCGGCGTCGCGCTCAGTGTGGTGATCGGCTACGGGGCCAATTTCTCGGTCTCCGCGGCGCTCGCCCTCGGCCTCCCGCTCGCGCTGTCCTCGACCGCGCAGGTGCTCCCGATGCTGCAAAGCGCCGGCCGCATGCGCACCCCGTTCGGCGAGCGTGCCTTTTCGACCCTGCTCTTTCAGGACATCTCGATCGTCCCGCTGATCACGATCATCGCCATCCTCAGCCGCAATCCGGCGGATGCGGAGGGGCCTCCGGGCTGGCTGCTCGCGATCTACACCGTCGCCGCGATCACCGGGCTGGTGCTGGCCGGTCGCTATCTGCTGCGCCCGCTGTTCCGCCTGATCGGCAATTGGGGCGAGCGTGAGCTGTTCGTCTTCGCGGGCCTGTTCACCGTCGTCGGCGCCGCCGCGCTGATGCAGTCGATTGGCCTGTCCACGGCACTCGGCGCGTTCATCGCGGGCGTGATGCTCGCCGACAGCCCGTACCGGCACGAGATCGAGGCGGATATCGAACCCTTCCGCTCGATCCTGCTCGGCCTGTTCTTCCTCTCGGTCGGCATGATGCTCGACCTGTCCGCCATCGCCGAGCGCCCGGTGTTCGTGCTCGGCATGGCCGCCGCGCTGATCGCGACCAAGACGGTGGTCATCACCGGCCTTGCCATGGCATTCCGAATGCCGTGGCGGCAGGCGCTGGGCCTTGGCCTGTTGCTCAGCCAGGGCGGCGAGTTCGGCTTCGTCCTGTTCGCCCAGGCACAAAACGCCCTGCTGATCGCGCCCGAAGCGGTCAGCGTGTTCAGCGCAGTCGTCACCCTGTCGATGGCTACCACCCCGTTCCTGATGATGTTCACCAAACGCTTCCGCGCCGATGCGGTCGAGGCGCAGGGCGAGCGCGAAGGCCCGGTGTCGGACGGATCGAACGCGCTGATCGTCGGCTATGGCCGCTTCGGCCAGACGGTCGGCCAGATGCTGAATGCTCAGGGCATCGCGGTCACGTTGATCGACACCGATATCGAGATGATCGACATCGCCGGCCAGTTCGGCGCGAAGGTTTATTATGGCGACGGCACGCGCATCGACATGCTCCGCCAGGCCGGAGCGGGGGAGGCGCAGCTGATCCTGTTCTGCCTCGACGGCGACAAGATCGAACCGGAACTGGTCGAGGCGGTCCACGAATCCTTCCCCAACGCATCGATCTTCGTGCGCGCCTATGACCGCCGCGCGCTGCTCAAGCTCAAGGGCGGTCCGGCCGCTGGCGTCGTGCGCGAAGTGCTTGAGTCCGCGATCGTCATGGCGCGCAAGGCGATGGCTGCGGTCGGCGTCGACATCGAGGAGATCGAACGCACCGAAGATCTCTACCGCCGCCGCGACCGCGAACGGCTGCGCATCCAGCATGAAGCAGGCAGCCTGACTGCCGCGCGCGAAGCGATCATCGGCGATCCCGATCTCGACTGGCGCCCGGGGCGACGTGACGCGCCCGATCCGCTGGAACCCAAACCCGCCACTGGGAGCGAATGCGGATGAACTGGCTAGTTGTACTTGCCGCGCTCTCCGGCGCCATCGCGGTCGGCGCGGGCGCATTCGGCGCACATGGTGCGGAGGGCAAGGCGGCGGAATGGCTGCGCACCGGCGCGACCTATCAGCTGGTCCATGTCGTCGCCGCACTCGTCGCAGTGCAGATGGGCGCGAAGGGTGCGGGCTGGCTGTTCGTCGCCGGTGCCGCGATCTTCGCCTTCACGCTCTACGCCATTGCGTTCGGCGCACCGCGCTGGCTGGGCGCGATCACCCCGATTGGCGGCACCGCGCTGATCGTCGGCTGGCTGTGGCTCGCATGGCACGGATTGGGCCGTAGCGGGCAGTGACGACCGTGCGCCGGAAATGGCTGGTTGCGGGTTTGGCGGGTGTCGCCATGACGCTGACGCCGTGGATAGGGTTTCTCGCACCACAGCCTACCGTTTATCTTATGCTATTCGCCTTATGCGCAGGGGTCGTGGCGCCATTGGTGCTGCTCCGCTCACCGATCGAACGGGTTGCAGGCGCTGGGCTGTCGCTGATCGGGCTGTTGCCTGCACTCTTTCTCAGTGAGGTTCTGGCGCATCTGACCTTTGGCGGGTGCCTGCAATAATATGCGGACGCGGCTGAGCGTCTGCCGTCGCAAGCGGCGTTTTGCGGGCGAGGATGCGGCCAAGGCCGCTGCGCTGGCCGCAACCATCACCCTGCGCCCCTATCGCTGCGACCGCTGTTTCGGCTTTCACCTGACCGGGCGGACCAGGGGGAAGCGCAGCCTGTGATGGCTTAGCCAAGCTCCACTCAATCCGTTTGTGCTGAGCTTGTTGAAGCACCGCTCCCGGACCCAGTGGCGTCAGGCTACGGCCCTTCGACAAGCTCAGGGCAAACGGGCGTTAGCGATGCAGATGTGTCGCGCGTCGCTCTACCCCGCCGCCCGCAGCTCGGTTGCCCCATCCCGGATCGCCGCCAGCGACTGCGGCCGCCCCAGCAAATACCCCTGGATCAGGTCGATGCCCAGCGCACGCAGCACCGCCAGCTCATCCTCGCGCTCGACCCCCTCGGCGATCAGCCGGCTGCCGGTATCGCGCGCGAACATCATCAGCCCGGCGGCCAGCGCGCGCCGACCTGGATCATGCTGGATATCCTCGATCAGGAAGCGGTCGAGCTTCACCAGATCGGGCCGCATCTGAATGATCTGCTGCAGCCCGCTATAGCCCGATCCGGCATCGTCCACCGCGATCTTCAGCCCCTCCGCCCGCAGCGGCGCGAGCCGCTCAAGCAGGATGGCGACGTCCGAAACCCGGTCATGCTCGGTCACTTCCAGCACCACGCGGTCCAGCGGCGCGCGGCGCAGGATCGCGGGCAGCTCCGGCGACGTCGCGGTCGCGGGACTCGCGTTGACCGACAGATAGGCATGGTCGGGAAGCTGCGACAGGCCCTGCAGCGCGCGGTCGATCGCGAACAATTCGAATGCGACGCCCATGCCCACCAGGCTGGCCTGATTGAACCACTTGTCGGGCGAGCGATAGGGTTCAACGCTGATCCGCGCCAACGCCTCATACCCCGCAGGTCGGCCCTGCGAGAGGCTGACGATCGGCTGATAGTGAATCTCCATCAGGCCATCAGCCATGATCGCCTCAATCGCAGTGCGCGACGCCGTCGCCTCCTCGCGATTGCCCAGATCACGCTCGATCTCGAACGCGGCCAGATCGGCAAAGGCGCGCATCATGCCCAGGTCGCGGGGGTTCAGCGTCGGGCTGGCGAACGGGCCAAGGCAGCAGAACATGCCATAGGTGCGCCCGTTGGACAGCCGGATCGGCACGCTGACATGCGCGCCGATCGGCACCGCGGCGGTGATCGGCATCGCCATCGCGATCGGTTCGGCGGCGGTGTCGGGGATCAGCTCGGGCAGCCGCCCCGCCAGGATATGGCGGCAATAGACATCGTCGAGCGAGTGAACGTCGCCGGCCTTGGCCAGATGCTCCAGCCCCGGCGCATCGACGACACGGAACACCGAATCATCACCAACAAATTCAGACACATAGGCAACCTGCAGCCCGAGATGCGCACGCACCGCCTGCAACGCGCGGGAGATGATCGCATCCGAACTCGTTGCGTCACTGGCATGAGAAATAATCTCACGCAGTGCGGTTGCGCCAAGCGTTTCTCCCTCAACCATCGTTCCAACCCCGTTCGTACCGCGAATTCTGTCGCGCTTCGTTCGAACTTTGGCCGAAACAATATGAAGATTTGGTCAGCGGCGATCGAATTTGACGGGGTCAGCTACCCAAAATGCGCGTCACTGCGCCCACCGTCACCGGATGATATCCCGGCTTCGCCTTGGCAAAGATGCGCTGCGCAATCGGCTCGCCCCATGCGCCCTGTGCCTTCAACCCGCGATAGAGCGGCGTGACGAGCAGATTGCGGCCGACCCGCGTCAGATACCCCTCCAGCGCGGGGATCACCGGCTCGTAGCGGTTGGCGATGGCGAGGTCGAACCACGCCGACTGGACATAGGCATTCTGCGATTTGGTCAGCCCCAGCGCCGCGTCCAGCTCGGCCAGCCGCGCCGCACTCTGCTGGCGGGGCAGGTTGTCGATCAGCCGCTTCCACTGCTGCGTCTGCCAGCCGGTCGTGTCGATCGCCGCCGCCGGCCCGCCCGCGTTGAACGCCGCGAGCTGCGCATCGACCTTCGCCAGCGTTTCCGACTTCACCTGAACCGCGTTGGACGGAATCCCCGGCTCGAACACCCAGCGGTCGAGCTGCAGCTTGGCTTCCAGCGCCTTGTCGCCCTTGATCAGATGCTTGCGGATGTCCGCCAGGAACCCAGCGCTGGTCTGCGGCTGAAACGCGTGCCGGTCGAAATAGCCGCGCAGATACGGGTCCCAACGGTCGCGCCCCACCGCATACTCGATCGTGCGCAGGAATGTGCTGCCCTTGAGGTAATCGAGCTGCCCCGCGCTTTCGCCCGGCGCGCCATGCAAGCGCGTTGCGGGCGCGGCATCGCCACCGGCGTTCTTCACGTCGCGCAGCATCCCGGCATAGTCGAGGTCGGAATAGATCGCCGCGCGCTCCGTGCCGTACAGCGCCTCCATGATCCGGTTCTCGAAATAGGTCGTGAACCCCTCGTTCAGCCAGCCATCCGCCCAGGTCGCGTTGGTGACGAGGTTACCCGACCAGCTATGCGCCAGCTCATGCGCCAGCACATCGGTGTTCGACCGGTCGCCGGTGATGATCGTCGGGGTAAAGAAGGTCAGATTGGGGTTCTCCATCCCGCCAAACGGGAAGGACGGAGGCAGGACCAGCATGTCATAGCGGCCCCAGCGATAGGGGCCGTACAGCGCCTGCGCCGCGTCGATCATCTTTTCGACATCGGCAAATTCGGACACGGCGGCGTCGAGCATGCCTGCCTCCGCCCACACGCCGCTGCGCGGCCCGACTTCCTTGAACTTGAGGTCGCCGACCGCGATCGCGATCAGATAGGGCGGGACCGGATTGTCCATCCTGAAGCGGAAGTTGCGGCCCCCCTGCGGCGCCGGCGTGCCCGTCGCGCCGTCCAGCATTTGCGCGCTCATCACCGGCACGAAGCCCTCGGGCACCGTCACCGTCGCGGCCCAGGTCTGGCGGATGCCGGGGCTGTCCTGTGTCGGGATCCAGCTGCGGTTGTTGATCGCCTGACCCTGGCTGAACAGGAAGGGCAGGGTCTTGCTCTGCGTCTGCTCGGGCGTCAGCCATTGCAGCGCGCGGGCGCCGGGCTTGGAGCGATAGACGATGCGGATGCGCTTCGCCCCGTTCAGCTCGATCGTCAGCGGCGCGCCGAGCTGGGGATCGCTGGCCCCGACACGATGCGCCAGTTTGACCCCGCGCTCGTCACTCACCACCGCAATGTCGAGGTCGAGCGTATCGAGCACGATCTCCTTCGCGCCCTTCGCCGCCAGCACGTCGAGCGTCGCCACGCCGCCGATCGTCTTGCTGTCGAAATCGATCTTCAGGTCGAGATCGACATGCGTGACCCGCGCTTCGGCGGGGCGGGCATAGGTCCACACGTCCTTTGCCTCGGGCGTGGTCAGCACCGGCGCGACCTTGGCGGTCTGGGCAAGAGCAGGGGCAGGGGCGGCGGAGGCGAGCAGCAATGCTGCGAGGGTCAGGATACGCATGGCTGCACCTGCTACGACCCCGGCCCGTATGGCACAAGCACGGCCCTGATGCGTTGATCGCAATATCCCAAAACCTCAGGAGAGACGCGATGAACACGACTGTCGACAGCCCCAACCCCCTGATCGCATCCGACCGGGTCGAAGGCACCGCCGTCTATGACACCGCGGGCGAAAAGCTCGGCCACGTCGAACGCTTCATGGTCGACAAGGTATCGGGCCAGGCCGAATATGCCGTGATGGCGTTCGGCGGCATTCTCGGCATCGGCCACCGCCACTATCCGGTGCCGTGGCAGGCGCTGACCTATGACACCGACAAGAGCGGCTATGTGGTGTCGCTGAGCAAGGAAAAGCTCGAGAACGCGCCCAATTACGACCGTGAGGGCGACGAACCGACCTACGACCGCGCCTATGGGCAAGAGGTCTACGCCTATTACGGCGTCCCGCGCCTCTGATCAAAGGGCGCTCAACACCGTTTGCGCTGAGCCTGTCGAAGCGCCGCGAGCCGCAACTCGAAGGAGCGGGAAACACCCTTCGACAAGCTCAGGGCAAACGAATGATGTGAAGGTGGATCAACCCCTGGGGAGCCCCCACCGCCCCGTCTCCATCCACCGCAACAGCGGCTTCAACGGCAGGATCCACACGATCCCGGTGAAGACGTAGAAGACCATCTGAACGAGGGCCGGCCACTGGCCGACGATACGCGATAGGCTCGCCACCGCGACGCACCAGATCAGGATCAGCGCGATGATCACGAACGCGCCAACGGGCTTGCGCCAGGACGGGGTCATGCTGCCACCTCGCCGAATGCGGCGGCTTCGGTAATCACGCCGTGCAGCGGCATGTCCCAGCTATCTACCGCCAGCGCCTCAACCTGCTGCACCGACCAGGCGATACCGACTCGCCAGGCATTTGGCAGCCGCTCGAACACCCGGTCGTAATGTCCTGCACCCTGACCCAGTCGGTTCAGCGCCGCGTCAAACGCCAGCAACGGGGTGAGAACGATCTCGGGATCGCACTCCAGCCCGCTATCATCGGGCTGGCGCAACCCCAGCGGCCCGTCGACCAGCGCATGTTCGGGCTCCCATGCAAAGAAGCGCACCGGCGACTCGCGGCTGGTGACATGCGGCAGCACGATCGTGCACCCCGCCTCGCGCGCCGCCCAGGCAATCGCGGTCGGATCGGCCTCGCTGCCCACGGGCACATAGGATGAAACGATCACGCCGGGCGCAAACCGTGCGAGCAGGGCAGGGGGAGGTTCGATGACACCACCGATGGTCATCGCGAACTCGTCGCGCAGCGCGCGCATCCGGGCGCGTAATGTCCGTTTATCGTCAGCCATCGTCGTGCTTCGCTTTACGCGAAGCCTGAGCCTCGCTGACAAAATTCGTTGGCGGGACCACCATGGGCCGTTGCTTGAATATCCTCTGACGCCGTTTTACGTCAGGTGGGGACCATGTGCCACAGACCAGGGTCTGAACAGGGACAGCCCCCATGGATGATGAATCGCCTCAGGGATAATCGCTAAAGCTCGCACCGGGCAGTACCCGCCGACACCAATCTAGGCGCGCGGTGCTCACGGATCAATGGGGGTTGGCGGCGTAAGCCTCAAACAACAGCTCAAGATTGCGGCGTCCGGGCAGGATCGCGACCACCTCGATCACGTCACCGACATAGTGAAAGAAGATCAGATAATTGGTGTAAACGATCGATCGAATGCCTGGGCGTAATTCGGGCCGCATCGTCCCAAGCAAGCCGGGAAGCGCCGCCAGTTTCTCGCACCGGGCTTCCAGCTTGGCGACGAACGCGCTTCCGGCCGCACGACTGCCACTGCGTTCGGCGATTCCTAAGGCGATCTCCACCAGATTCTGCCTGGCGGCGCTCGTATAGGTCAACCGACGCATTAGCGTACTGCGCGATCGGCTTCCCATTCATCCAGCGCTGCCTCGACGGACTGACGAACATCCTCGGGGCTATGCTGGCCGCCGCGTTCGATCGATGCATTCAGCGTATCGCGCAGCGCCTTCAGCTTGAACTCGCGTTCCTCGACCAGCCTCAACCCTTCGCGAACGACCTCGCTCGCCGAGCCATACCGACCCGACTTCACGATCTCCGCGACATAGTCTTCCCAGCGTTCACCAATTGAAACGTTCATCTCGGCCTCCTGCCGAAAACTCTACACCAATAACAAAAAATGCACAATTTTCGTTATTGCTCGAGCGCCGCCGCGACCGCCTCCAATCGATCCGCCAAATTCTCGAGCAGCACCGGCGACACGCCCCCCGGCGGGTTGCGTTCGGCCTCGTCCAACTGGTCGGCGAGGATCAGCGCGAGGAACAGCATCGTCCGCTCGCTGCTCAGCCCGCCCGACGCGCGCACCGCCGTTTCGGCATGCCGCTCCAGCAGCGCGCCGAGCCGTTCGAGATGCAGTTCTTCGCCGTCGCGACAGGCGATCGTGTGGCAGCGCCCGGCGATGGTAAGCGTGACCTGACCCATCAGTCCTCGCCCTCCTGCGCGATCACCGCATCGAGCGCGGCAATCGCCTGCTCGACCCGGCCGCGCAGTGCCGCATGCCTGTGTTCCAGCCGTTCGGCGTCGAAGGCGCGCCGCGTGGCAGCCGCCTCGATCCGCGTGAGCGCGCGCTCGATCCGGTCAAGCGCGGAAGGTGCCGCATCCGCCATGCCGGGTGGATAGGGGGGCTTTCCCCAACCCGCAACCCCGCCCGGTTGACGCACGCGCCCGCGCGCCCCATTGGCACGCCAACTTCGATTCGCCGGGCCGTGGCGAGACTCAACGCGACGCGCGCAGGCCCGATAGGGGATATGCCGTGACCATTTCATTCGCCGACCGCGCCAACGCCATTCGCGCCCTGTCGATGGACGCGGTGGAGGCCGCAAATTCGGGCCATCCCGGTATGCCGATGGGCATGGCCGATGTCGCCACCGTGCTGTTCAGCGACTATCTGAAGTACGATCCGACCGACCCCAAATGGGCCGACCGCGACCGCTTCGTGCTGTCGGCGGGCCATGGCTCGATGCTGATCTATTCGCTGCTGCACCTGACCGGCTATGCCCGTCCGACGCTCGACGACATCAAGAACTTCCGCAAGGTCGGCAGCCCCTGCGCCGGCCACCCGGAAAATTTCGAGCTGCCCGGCATCGAATGCACCACCGGCCCGCTGGGTCAGGGCCTCGCGATGGCGGTCGGCATGGCGCTCGCCGAACGCCATCTCAACGCCGTGTTCGATGACAGCATCGTCGACCACCGCACCTGGGTGATCGCGGGTGACGGCTGCCTGATGGAGGGCATCAACCACGAAGCGATCGGCCTTGCCGGCCACCTCAAGCTCGGCCGCCTGATCGTGCTGTGGGACGACAATGACATCACCATCGACGGCAAGGTGTCGCTGTCGTCGAGCGAGAATATCCCCGCCCGCTACGAAGCGACCGGCTGGCACGTCGTCGCCTGTGACGGTCATGATCCGGCCAGCATCGCCGCCGCGTTCGACGCCGCGCTCGCCGATCCGCGCCCCTCGCTGGTCCGCTGCAAGACCGTGATCGGCAAGGGCGCCCCGAACAAGGGCGGCACCAGCAAGGTTCACGGCTCGCCGCTCGGCGCGGACGAAGTCGCCGCAGCCCGCGAAGCGCTTGGCTGGAGCCACGAACCGTTCGACATCCCCGCCGACATCCGCGCCGCCTGGCTTGACGCCGGCAAGCGCGGTGCCGCACCCCATGCCGACTGGAAGGCGCGTCTCGCGGCGCACACCGACCATGCCGAGTTCGAGCGCCGCATGGCCGGCGACCTGCCTGCCTTCAACCTCGATTCCTACATCGCCGACCTGCTCGCCAACCCGCCCAAGGTCGCGACCCGCAAGTCGAGCGAAATGGCGCTTGAGCCGCTGACCGAAAACCTGCCCGAACTGATCGGCGGCTCGGCCGACCTCACCGGCTCCAACAACACCAAGACCAAGGCAACCGGTCCGCTTACCGCCGACAATTATGCCGGTCGCTATGTCTATTACGGCATCCGCGAATTCGGCATGGCTGCGGCGATGAACGGCATGGCGCTGCACGGCGGCATCATCCCCTATGGCGGCACCTTCCTCGTCTTCTCCGACTATGCCCGTGGCGCGATCCGTCTCTCAGCGCTCCAGCGCGCGCGCGTCGTCTATGTGATGACGCATGACAGCATCGGCCTTGGCGAAGACGGCCCGACCCACCAGCCGATCGAGCATCTGCAGAGCCTGCGCGCGATGCCGAACCTCAACGTGTGGCGTCCGTGCGATGCGGTCGAGACGGCGGCGGCGTGGGATCTGTCGCTGCGCACCGTCGATGGCCCGTCGATGCTGGTGCTGACCCGCCAGAACCTTCGCCCGCTGGTCGATGCAACCCAAGTCGCCGATATCGCCAAGGGTGGCTACCGCCTCCAGTCGGCACAGGCCGCGCGCAAGGTCGTCCTCCTCGCCACCGGTTCGGAAGTCGAGATCGCCGCCGATATCCGCACCGCCCTTGAAGCGCAGGGCATCGGTGCCGATGTCGTCTCCATGCCCTGCACCGAGGCGTTCGACGCCCAGCCCGCTGCCTATCGCGCCGATATCCTCCCCGCCGACGCGCTGACCGTGTCGATCGAGGCCGGCAGCACCTTTGGCTGGCAGCGTTACACCGGCCTCAATGGCCTCAACTTCGGCATCGACGGCTTCGGCGCGTCGGGTCCCGCCGAAGACCTGTACAAGCATTTCGGGCTGACCGCCGACGCGATCGTGCCCCAGATTATCGAACGGCTTGCCGTCTAAGGCCCATCATCTTGCGGCTTGCCGCTAAAAGGAGACTCGAATGACGAAGGTAGCGATCAACGGGTTCGGACGCATCGGGCGTCTCGTGGCGCGCGCCATCCTGGAGCGCCCGGAAAGCGGTCTTGAACTGGTCACGATCAACGATCTGGCCGATGCCAAGTCGAACGCGTGGCTGTTCAGCCGCGACAGCGTGCACGGCAAGTACCCCGGCACCGTGAGCGCCGATGGCGATGACATCATCATCGACGGCAAGCGCATCAAGGTTACCAAGGAGCGCGATCCCGCCAACCTGCCGCATGCGGCGAACGGCGTCGATCTGGTTCTTGAATGCACCGGCTTCTTCACCGATCGCGCCAGCTGCCAGAAGCATCTCGACGCGGGCGCAAAGAAGGTGCTGATCTCGGCCCCCGGCAAAAATGTCGACCTGACCGTCGTCTATGGCGTCAACCACGACAAGCTTGAGGCCGGCCACACGATCGTCTCGAACGCATCGTGCACCACCAACTGCCTCGCCCCGGTGGCAAAGGTGCTGAACGACAGCATCGGGATCGAACGTGGCCTGATGACCACGATCCACGCCTACACCAACGATCAGAAGATCCTCGACCAGATCCATGACGATCTGCGTCGCGCCCGCGCTGCGGCGATGAGCATGATCCCGACCACCACCGGCGCCGCCCGCGCCGTGGGTGAGGTGCTGCCCGAGTTGAAGGGCAAGCTCGACGGCTCGTCGGTGCGCGTCCCCGTGCCGGACGGCTCGCTGATCGACCTGACCTTTACGCCGAAGCGCGACACCACCAAGGAAGAGGTCAACGCGATCCTCAAGGCGGCGGCTGAAAGCGGCCCGCTGGTCGGCGTGCTGACCTATAGCGACGAGCCGCTGGTTTCGATCGACATCGTCCACAATCCCGCATCGTCGACCATCGACAGCCTCGAAACCGCCGTCATCGACGGCAAGCTCGTCCGCGTCGTCAGCTGGTATGATAACGAGTGGGGCTTCTCGAACCGTATGGTCGACACCGCCAGCGCAATGGCCAAGCTGGGCTGAACCCAACAACCACACTGCCGCAAGCGGTGGGGCGCAATAAGCTCCCCTCCCGCTTGCGGGAGGGGCTGGGGGAGGGCCTGTCACCCCGCCAAACCACCGGATCGGCAGGCGGCCGCTTTCCTACAGCCGCCCCTTTCGGTTAGGGTCGAACCATGACGCAGCGTCACCCCCTCCCAACCGCAACCGTCAGCCTCAACCGTCAGCCTGACACCCGCGCATACATGGGCAAAAACGTCAGACTTGTCAGGAACGGGTGCCCCGCTACCCGCTCAACCGGAGCGATTGCATGACTGGCCGCATCACAGGCATCGCCCGCCACGCCATCCCCAAGGGGCCGATGGAGGTTATCGACCACGCCACCGTCACGCTGGAAGGCGGCATCGGCGGCGATTTTCGCGGCGCGATGAAGGGCCAGCCGTACCGGCGTCAGGTCAGCCTGATCGAATCGAACGACTGGGACGCCGCGATGGCGCAGGTCGGCCATTCGATCCCGTGGGAACAGCGCCGCGCCAATTTGCTGGTCGAAGGCTTCGACCTGCCCCAGACCCCCGGCGTCCGCATCCGCATCGGCGCCGATGTCGTCCTCGAAATCACTTGCGAAACCAATCCGTGTGAACGGATGGAGGCACTGGCCGAGGGGCTCCGCGCCGCGCTCACCCCCGACTGGCGCGGCGGCGCGCTCACCAAAGTCATCACGCCCGGCAGCATTGCCGTCGGCGACAGCATCAGGATCGAACCATGACGCGTGCATTCAAGACCCTCGACGATATGGGCGACATCACCGGCAAGCGGGTGCTGGTGCGCGAAGACCTGAACGTGCCGATGGCCGATGGCGCGGTCACTGACGACAACCGCTTCCGCGCTGCGGTGCAGACCGTCGCCGAACTCGCCGACAAGGGCGCGATCGTCCTGATCCTCGCCCATTTCGGCCGCCCCAAGGTGCCGAGCCCCGAACTTTCGACCGCGCAACTCGCCCGCCCGTTTGCCCAAGTGCTCGGCCGCGAGGTCCGCTATATCGACTGGGAGGGCGACGCTGAATCCACCGCGACGCTCCAGCCGGGCGACATCGGCCTGCTCGAAAACACCCGCTTCTTCGGCGGTGAGGAAAAGAACGACCCTGCGACGGTCGAGCGCTTCGCCGCGCTCGGCGACCTCTACGTCAACGACGCCTTCTCCGCCGCGCACCGCGCCCATGCCTCGACCGAGGGGCTGGCGCACCGTCTGCCCGCCTTCGCCGGTCGCCAGATGGAGGCCGAACTCGACGCGCTCGACAAGGCGCTGGGCAACCCCGACCACCCCGTCGCCGCAGTGGTCGGCGGCGCCAAGGTCTCGACCAAGCTCGATGTGCTGAAAGCCATGGTCGGCAAGGTCGATCACCTGATCATCGGCGGCGGCATGGCCAACACCTTCCTCGCCGCGCGCGGCGTGAATGTCGGCAAGTCGCTGTGCGAGCACGACCTGACCGGCACCGCCGAGGAAATCTTCGACGCTGCGGACAAGGCCAATTGCACGATCCACCTGCCCTATGACGTGGTCGTGTCGAAGGAATTCGCCGCCAACCCGGCGTCGCTGCGTACCTGCAACGTCCATGAGGTCGCCGCCGACGAGATGATCCTCGACATCGGCCCGGCGGCGAGCGAGGCGCTGGCGGACGTGCTCAAGAACTGCCGCACTTTGGTGTGGAACGGCCCGCTCGGCGCGTTCGAGACCAAGCCGTTCGACACCGCCACCATGGCACTCGCCCACACCGTCGCCGCGCTGACCAAGGAAGGGTCTTTGGTCTCGGTTGCAGGTGGCGGCGACACGGTCGCGGCACTCAATGAGGCCGGCGTCGCGGGCGACATGACCTTCGTCTCCACCGCCGGCGGCGCGTTCCTCGAGTGGATGGAGGGCAAGGAGCTGCCGGGCGTGGCGGCGCTGACGCGCTAGGTATGAGCGAAGGCAGCCCGGATTATCTCGCGGCGTTCGATGCCGCTTCGCCGCGACTTTATCCGGGCGAGGCCGAGTATGAATTGGAGCGGGGGACCTGGAGTATCACGCTCTCGCTTCCAGTAATCGATGACACTGTGGTGCCCGAGGCGATCGACTCTTCCCGTAGCCTCCTGTCCCGGCTCGGCGCCCTCGATCGTGAAGCAGCCGCATGGCTGCGGGCGCAACCGGGCTGGCCATATGCCGACGACGCAGTGCTGTGGTTGTTGATCGTTGAGCCGACCAATGCGCGCTTCTGCTATCGTCAGGAGACGGCGAACGACGAACAGGTGGTCGGATTCAGGCGCGAAGCGGACGACTGGGTGCTTACCGGTCCCGACCCCCGGTTTCGCGCTTCCAGCGTTTCCGCGTGATCCGGCGAAGATGCCGGCAAATTTGAGGGCCTGCCGGGTTGGCTATCGTTGTCAGGCTTTTCAGCCGCTTGTCGCGCTGCAATAGGCCGCGCAACAAAGTGTCGGAACAGGGATGCCAGCGATGAACACCGCCGAAATGACTGCCAAGATCGCCGAGGGTAACGGCTTCATCGCCGCGCTCGACCAGTCCGGCGGTTCGACGCCAAAGGCGCTGGCCGGCTATGGCGTCGCCGATGACGCATGGTCGACCGATGAAGAGATGTTCGGCCTGATCCACGCGATGCGTAGCCGCATCATCACCTCGCCCTGTTTCAGCGGCGAGAAGGTGATTGGCGCGATCCTGTTCGAACGCACGATGGACGGCCATGTCGAAGACAAGCCGACGCCGCACGCGCTGATCGAGCGCGGCGTCGTTCCGTTCATCAAGATCGACAAGGGGCTGGAGGCTGAGGAAAACGGCGTTCAGTTGATGAAGCCGATGCCCGACCTCGATGCGCTGCTGACCAAGGCAAGCGCGCTTGGCGTGTTCGGCACCAAGGAGCGCTCGGTCGTCAACCTCGCCAACGCCGAGGGTATCGCCGCGGTGGTGAAGCAGCAGTTCGAGATCGGCGCCCAGGTGCTCAGCCACGGCATGATGCCGATCATCGAGCCTGAGGTGAATATCAAGTCGCCCGAACGCGCCGAAGCCGACGCGATCCTGCGCGACGAAATCCTCAAGTCGCTCGACGCCCTGCCCGAGGGGCAGCAGGTGATGCTCAAGCTGTCGATTCCCGCCACGCCGGGCCTGTTCGACCCACTGATCGACCACCCCAAGGTGCTGCGCGTCGTCGCCCTGTCCGGTGGCTTCAAGCGCCCCGAGGCGTGCGCCGAACTAGCCCGCAACCGCGGAATGATCGCCAGCTTCAGCCGCGCATTGCTCGAAGACCTGCGCCACGGCATGACCGACGCCGAGTTCGACGCTGCGCTGGGTGAGGCGATCGACGCGATTCACGCGGCGTCGACGAAGAAAGCGATGGCCGCCGCCTGACGGGGCGAAATGGGGGAGGGGACAGTGATGCGTAACTCGTGGCTCGCGGCGCTGTGCCTGATCGTACTGCCGGTCAATGGCGCGCTCGCCGCTGACCGAGGCGACGCCAAGGTCGTTGCGGCGGGTGAGGCCGAAACCGCGCATCGCGAATTCTTCGCCTATGGCGAATGGGTGCTGAAACTCGATCGCGCGGTCAGTCCGGCGATGAACGAAGTCCGTGCACTCGGCCCGCAATGGCAGGCCGCCATGAACGGCGGAAACTTCGCGGCAGTAGAGGGACGATTCCTCCCCCTGCTCGCCTCTGCCAAGCGCGCGATCGCCGACGCGCGTCAAAAGCTGGACGCGCTGCCCAGACCGGATTTTCCGACGCTCGAACTCCCGCCAGAGGTCAGAACTCCTGCGGTCCACGCCGAAATGGTGCGGACGCTGGGGCAGCTCGACGGCGTGCTCGATACCTTCCCCCCGGTGCTCAAAGCGCTGGCGCGGAAGGACATCAAGGCGACGGAAGCGGCGCTTGTGCAGATGCTCAGCTCCGCCAAGGCGATGTTCCGCGCGCAGGAAACCATGTCCGGCGTGTGGATGGCGACGCTTGAGGCTGGCGACCCCGGGCGCGAGGCGATGAAGTTCGAACAGCTCTATTTCCGCTCAGCCTCTCGCCTGATGACCGCGACTGAGCACCTGTCCTTGCGACGGCGTGATCCGGCGTTCGGCGCCGATGTGCTGCGTATCGCCGATGATATCGACGGCGTGATCGCCGCCGGGAACGCGTCGATCGAGACCGGTCAGGCCAAGGCGATGGCCGTCATGCTCGAACTTGGGTCCGATGCCGAGGGACGCAGCGCGAAGGCGATACTGACCAAGTCGCATACCGCCATGGGCATGTACCGCGACACCTTCGCCATCGCCGGGCGCTACAGCGCCGCGCTGCGCGCCACGGCGAAGCGCGCCGGCAGCACCGCGCTGACGTTGCAGCACCTCCAGGCGGTGATGGTAACCTTTCGCGCGACGCGCGAGGAACTCGATGCCGTCGGTACGCGTCAGGCAGAGGTGATGGCGGGGACGCGTTGACGGGCTTCCCGTTCGGCGCAACGCAGCCTATCAGCGCGACATGCATGATGAAGACGACCTGCCCCCGCTCGGCCCCGAATTCGCCGCCCAGTTCAAGCGCGACGACAAACGGCCGCCCTGCCAGCTTTACCTGATCTCGCCGCTAAGCGTTGATGGCGACTTCCCTGACCGGCTCGCCCGGGCTCTGGATGCCGGCCCCGTCGCCGCGTTCCAGTTCCGCGTCAAGGATGTCGATCAGCACGAAGCCGCCCGCCTCGCCGAGCCGTTGCTGCGGATCTGCGCCGACCGTGAGGTTGCGTTCATCGTCAATGACAGCGTCAGTCTCGCCAAAAGGCTGGGCGCGGACGGCGTCCATCTGGGGCAGGGCGATGGCGACCCGCGCGAGGCGCGCAGCGTGCTTGGCCCGGCGGCGCAGATCGGCGTGACCTGTCACGACAGCCGCCATCTGGCGATGGAAGCGGGTGAGGCCGGGGCCGACTATGTCGCGTTCGGCGCCTTCTACCCCACCACGACCAAGCCGACGACCCACCACCCGGACCCCGCGATCCTGTCGTGGTGGACCACGGTGTTCGAGATCCCATGCGTCGCGATCGGCGGCATCACTCCGGACAATGCTGCGCCTTTGGTGGCGGCAGGGGCGGACTTCGTTGCCGTGTCGAGCGGGGTGTGGGCCGGCGATGAAGTGGCTGCGATGCGCGCGTTCGAAGCCTTGCTGAACCAGCCGCGCTGACCGAAAGGGGCCGACGATGCTCGACCGGATGTTCACGATCGTCGCCGGTCGCATCGCCGCGCTGGCGGGCCAGCCGCTGGCGTTCATCGTCGCGGTGCTGCTGATCGTCGGCTGGGGCCTGACTGGACCGGTATTCGGCTTTTCCGATACCTGGCAGCTGATCGTGAATACCTCGACCACCATTGTCACCTTCTTGATGGTGTTCCTGATCCAGAATTCGCAGAACCGCGATGCTGCGGCGCTGCAGGCCAAGCTTGACGAGCTGATCCGGGCGATGGAGGGCGCGCGCAACGAGTTTATCGGGATCGAGCATCGCAGCGATATCGAGATCGAGGCGATCCGTGCCGCGATCGAAGCCGAGGTCCGCGCGAATGCGGCGGAACATCCGGCTGCGACGGTCGAGCGGCTGCGCAATCGCTATTGATCGCGCAACCCTCGCCGCGATGCCTCGTTATCCCCGAGTAACGAGACGGAGAGTGCGTGTGCGTAAGGGTGTTGCAGGATTGATCGGGGCGGTAGCGCTCGCAGCGGGTGGCGCAGTGGCGGTGCAGGCGCAGAACGGGGCCGCCGAGAAGTCGACTCCGGCGAAGCCCGCGCTCAGCCGCGACATCCTGCATGTTCAGGTGATCCTCGACCATCTCGGCTTTCCGCCCGGACCGTTGGACGGTCGCGAGGGGCAGGGACTGTCGGCGGCGCTCAAGGGGTTCCAGATCACCCGTCAGATTCCAGTGACGGGTAAGACCGACCCGCGCACGCTGCAGGCGCTGCATGAACACCGCGCGCTCCGCCCCACGCGGATCGTGCGCCTAACCCCCGAGATGCTGGCCGGGCCGTTCGTCCGCCCCTGGCCGCGCGACCCGCAGGCGCAGGCGAAGCTCAAGACGATGGGCTACCGTACCGCGCTCGAAAAGCTCGGCGAGATGTTCCACACGACGCCGCAGGTGCTGATCGAACTCAACAGCCCCGACACCCGCCTCGCGCCCGGCGTGCCGATCGAAGTGCCGAACGCAATTCCCGCGTCGCGTGCCTATCCCGCCGACATCAAGCCCGAATGGCGCAAGACGCTGACCGATCTCAATGTCGGCGCGGTGCAGCCCAAGGCGAACCGCATCGTGGTCGACAAGTCCGACAAGGTGCTGCGCGTGTTCGACGCCAAGGGCATGCTCGCGGCACAGTTCAACGTCACCGTCGGGAGCAAGCGCGACCCGCTGCCGATCGGCAGCTGGAAGATCAACGGCGTCGCGCCCAATCCCGACTTTCACTACAACCCAAAGCTGTTCTGGGACGTCAGTGACAAGAAGCCCGACGCGCTGCTGCCGCCCGGCCCCAACAGCCCGGTGGGCGTGGTGTGGATCGACCTGAGCAAGGAGCATTACGGCATCCATGGCACGCCCGAGCCCCACATGATCGGGCGCAGCGAAAGCCATGGCTGTATCCGCCTGACCAACTGGGACGCGGCGCGGCTGGCGCTGATGGTGTCGCCGGGCATCCCGGTGATCTTCCAGGAATGAGCCGGCTGCGGATCGTCCTGTGGGTGGCGGGGGGCTGCGTCGTCGCAGTCGTCGCCTTCCTCGCCGCGACGATCCGCGTGGTCGAGCCGAGCACCGCGACCGCCCAGCCTACGCCAGAGCCTCAGTCCCCGCGCGTCACCCACAGCAGGGACCTGATTGTCCCGGTTCAGGGTGTGAAGGCCGAAACGCTGCGCAGCAACTGGGGTGAGGCGCGTGGCGGGGGCGCACGGGCACATCAGGGGCTCGACATCATTGCTCCCGCCAACACGCCGGTGATCGCCGCAGCGGACGGGCGGGTGGAAAAGCTGTTCTACTCCAACGGCGGCGGCGGGATCACGCTGTACCAACGCTCGGCTGATGGCGGCTGGACCTATTACTACGCCCACCTCGCCGGCTACGCGCCGGGAATCGTGGAGGGCAGGATGCTGCGGACTGGCGAAGTGCTCGGCTATGTCGGCGACACCGGCAATTCCGGCGCCGGCAATTTCCACCTTCATTTCGGCGTCAACCGGATGGCCCCGGGCGAGCGCTGGCATCAGGGCACGCCGGTCGATCCCTATCTGCTGCTTGCCGGATCGCGCGTAGATCGCTAAGGGCCGCGCCTGTTCTTTCTCAGCACTGTAGGCGATCCCCATGAAGATCAGCGGCGTGGACATCCGTCCCGGCAACATCATCGAATATGAAAACGGCATCTGGCGCGCGGTGAAAATCCAGCACACTCAGCCGGGTAAGGGCGGCGCCTACATGCAGGTGGAGATGAAGAATCTCCGCGACGGTCGCAAGAACAACGTCCGTTTCCGCTCGGCCGAGACGGTCGAGCGCATCCGCCTCGACACCAAGGATTTCCAGTTCCTCTACCCCGAGGGCGACATGCTCGTCTTCATGGACAAGGAAACCTATGACCAGGTCACGCTGCCCCGCGACCTGCTGGGCGACGCCGCCGCGTTCCTTCAGGACGGCATGGATGTCGTCATGGAGCTGTATGACGAGGAAGCGATCAGCGTTCAGCTGCCCGACACGATCGAAGCGCTGATCGTCGAGGCTGACGCGGTGGTGAAGGGGCAGACTGCCTCGTCCAGCTACAAGCCCGCGATCCTCGAGAACGGCGTGCGCGTTATGGTGCCGCCCCATATCGGCGCCGGTACGCGGATCGTCGTGGATGTCTACGAGCAGACTTACGTCAAGCGCGCGGACTGATCTGTTCCCCTCCCGCGTGCGGGAGGGGCCAGGGGAGGGCGTGTTCGTGGCCTCACGACCCTCCGCTGATTGCTGACAGGCCCTCCCCCAACCCCTCCCGCAAGCGGAGGGGGGAGAAGAAGTAATGGTTTCGCATTCCGGCCTCATCACCGTCATCGAGCGTGCCGCGCGCAAGGCGGGGCCGCGGTTGCGGCGCGACTTCAACGAGGTCCAGCAGCTGCAGGTCAGCCGCAAGGGACCGGCAGACTTCGTGTCGATGGCCGACAAGCGCGCCGAAGACACGCTGATCGAGGAGCTGCGCAAGGCGCGGCCCGACTGGGGCTTCCTGGTCGAGGAGCGCGGCCAGATTGCGGGCGATCCCAACAAGCCGCGCTGGATCATCGATCCGCTCGACGGCACCACCAACTTCCTCCACGGCATCCCGCATTTCTGCATGTCGATCGCGGTCGAGGATCCCTTTGGCAGCCAGGGCAAGCCCGAAATCACGCACGGCTACGTCTATCAGCCGATCACCGATGAGAGCTTCTGGGCCGAAAAGGGCCGTGGCGCATGGGTTCAGGACCAGCGGCTGCGCGTCTCGTCGCGGCGCGACCTGGCCGATACGCTGATCGCCACGGGCATCCCCTATATGGGCCACGGCAATTTCGCCGAGTGGAGCCGCATTTTCGGTGCGGTTGCACCCGAAGTCGCCGGCATCCGCCGCTTCGGCTCCGCTGCGCTCGACCTCGCCTGGGTCGCGGCGGGCCGCTATGACGGCTTCTGGGAAAGCGGCCTCAAGCCGTGGGACACGGCGGCGGGCATCCTGCTCGTGAAGGAATCGGGCGGGTTCGTCACCGATTTCCGTGGCACCGACAATGCCCATGCCAAGGGCGAGATCCTCGCCGCGAACGACGCGATCCACTCCAAGCTGCACAAGCTGCTGGCCGGATCGCTGCGGTGATGCGCGCGGGGGCTCTGCTGCTGGCCCTGACGGCTGCCGCAGATGCCCCCGAGGCCGTCTATTCCGCGCCCGCGCAGCACCGGCTGGTCGAGGGGGTCGCCACGGACGGGGCGACGATCTGGCTGTCGAGCGTGCTCGACCGCAACATTCTGGTTCGGCGCGCCGGGGCCGTCACCAACATCGCGATGCCGGCGGGTACGCTGCACCCGCTCGGGATGGCATGGGACGCGCAGCGCAAGTGGCTGTGGGTCGCCACCGATTGCCCCGATCTGCCCGGCGTGGCCAAGTGCGACTCCGGCGCACTGGTCGCGCTCGACCGTAAGGGGCGGCTCAAGGCGAAGCTCTCGGCTGGACCGGGCTTTCACCCCGGCGATGTTTCCGCAGCGGGTGGCGCGGTGTTCGTGTCCGACGGCCTCAATGGTGCGGTCTATCGCCTCAACGGCGGCACCCTCGACCCGCTGATCGCCCCGGGCGTCGCGCGTTCGGCGCAGGGAACCGCGCTCACCGCCGATGGCCAGCATCTGGTCGTCGCCGATTATGGCCGCGGCGTCGCGACCGTCGATCTGAAAACGAAGGTGCGGACGTTGCTCCCGATGGCGGATGGCAAGCCGCTGCGCGGGCTCGACGGTTTGGTTCGCGTCGGCGCGGATTACTACGCGATCCATAATGGCAGCAGCCCCGGATCGCTGATCCGCTTCCGCATCACCGGAGCGCAGATCGATGTTACGGTCGTGCAGCGCGGAACCCTGCTCGCCGACCCGACTCAGCTCACCCATGACGGCAATCGCCTGCTTGTCGTAGCCGATGCTGGCTGGCCCGCGGCGAGCAAGCCGGACCAGCCTCCGCGCGGTTCAAACACGCTCGTCGCCTTTCGCCTCCCATAGCGCTTTAGTTGCGAGTGATTCTCAAGGGTTTCCGCCCTTGATGCCCCCCTGCCATCGGCCTAAAGCGACCCGAAGATTCCGCAACCGCGAGGGGCCGTCTTGGTCGACCTGTCAGAATATCTGCCGATCCTGCTGTTCCTGGGGGTGGCCCTGGTGCTGTCGAGCGCCTTTGTCTTCCTGCCCATGGTCGCGGCCCGTTTCACCGGGGCGCATCAGCCGACGCCGGAAAAGCTCACCGAATATGAATGCGGCTTCCCCGCGTTCGAGGATTCGCGCAGCCAGTTCGACGTGCGCTTCTACCTCGTCGCGATCCTCTTCATCATCTTTGATCTTGAAGCGGCGTTCCTGTTCCCCTGGGCGGTCACCGTGTTCGACCTGGGCTGGGCCGCATGGATCAGCATGATGATCTTCATCGCCGAACTCGGCCTGGGCCTCGCTTATGCGTGGAAGGTCGGGGCGCTGGATTGGGAATGAGCACCGTGAACCAGACTTCTCCGATCCTCAATGCGCAAGGTCAGCCGATGGCTGGCGGCGCGGTTGTTCAGCCCGATCAGTCGTTCTTCAACGACCTGAATGGTGAGCTGAACGACAAGGGCTTCCTCGTCACCTCGACCGAGGATCTGTTCCAATGGGCGCGCACCGGCTCGCTGTGGTGGATGACCTTTGGCCTCGCCTGCTGCGCGGTCGAGATGATCCACGTCAACATGCCGCGCTATGACATGGAGCGGTTCGGCGCCGCCCCGCGCGCATCGCCGCGCCAGTCGGACGTGATGATCGTCGCGGGGACGCTGTGCAACAAGATGGCCCCGGCGCTGCGCCGCGTCTACGACCAGATGTCGGAGCCGAAATACGTCATCTCGATGGGCAGCTGCGCCAATGGCGGCGGCTATTATCACTATAGCTACAGCGTCGTGCGCGGATGCGACCGGATCGTGCCGGTCGATATCTATGTCCCCGGCTGTCCCCCGACCGCTGAGGCATTGCTGTATGGCGTGATGCAGCTTCAGCGTAAGATCCGCCGCATCGGCACGGTGACGCGGTGAAGGCCCCGGCTCCCAAGTACGCCGCCAATGACGGCGTGATCGCGGCGGCGCAGGCTGCGCTGGGCGATATGTTGATCGAGGCGACCGATCTGGTCGGTGAGGTCAATCTGACCGTCGATCGCGCGCGCCTGCCTGAGGCGATGATCGCGCTGCGTGACGGTGCGGGTTTGCAGTATCAGGCGCTGATGGAGATCGCCGGGGTCGATTACCCGGCGCGGTCCGAACGGTTCGATGTCTGCTACATGCTGCTGTCCTACACCCGCAACCACCGCATCCGCGTCCGCGTGACGACGGACGAGGTAAAGCCGGTGCCGTCGGTCACCGCGATCTGGCCGGTCGCCGGCTGGCTCGAGCGCGAAGTGTACGACATGTACGGCGTGCTGTTCGAGGGGAATGACGACCTCCGTCGCATCCTTACGGACTATGGCTTTCGGGGTCATCCGCAGCGCAAGGACTTTCCGCTCTCCGGGTTCGTCGAGCTGCGCTATTCGGAAGCCGACAAGCGCGTGGTCTATGAGCCGGTGCAGCTGGCGCAGGACTTCCGCAATTTCGACTTTATGAGCCCGTGGGAAGGGGCGGAGTATATCCTGCCCGGCGACGAGAAATATGTCGCGCCGCCACCGCCGCCCGCGCCCCCGGCGCCGCCCGCTGCCAAGGTCGAGGAAAAGCCCGCTGCCGCTCCCGCCGCAAAGGGCGCGCCGACTCCGGCCAGCGCCGATACGGTTGCCAAGTCGGATGGCGCCGACAAGCCGGTCAAGGCGCGCGTGAGCAAGCCCAAGACCAGCGATGGCCCCGACGATACGGGCATCGGCAAGGCGTCGCCCGACGCCGGCCCTGCGCCGGCAGACCCCGATGTTGTGAAAAAGCCCCGCAAGCCGGCCAAGCCGCGCGCGAAGAAGGGGGATGAGGCATAATGGCCGAGTATCTCGACGAAATCGCCGGGCGCACCGATGCGAGCGACCCGAGCGTGGGCGACACCGCGATCGCCAATTACACGATCAACTTCGGCCCGCAGCACCCGGCGGCGCATGGTGTGTTGCGCCTCGTCACCGAGCTGGACGGCGAGATTATCGAGCGGATCGACCCGCACGTGGGTCTCCTGCATCGCGGCACCGAAAAGCTGATCGAGTACAAGACCTACACGCAGGCGCTCCCGTACATGGACCGCCTCGACTATTGCTCGCCGCTGGCGATGGAGCACAGCTTCGTGCTCGCGGTCGAAAAGCTGCTCGACATCGAAGTGCCGGTGCGCGCGCAATATCTGCGCGTGTTTTTCGCCGAGCTGACGCGCATCTGCAACCATATGCTCAACCTTGGCGCGCACGTCATGGACGTCGGCGCGATGACGCCGAACCTGTGGATGTTCGAGCTGCGCGAGGATTGCCTCAACTTCTTTGAGCGCATGTCCGGCGCGCGCATGCACCACAACTACCTGCGCCCCGGCGGCGTGCATCAGGACGTGCCGCTCAAGCTGCTCACCGACATCGGCGACTGGCTCGACACGCGCCTGCCGCAGCTGTTCGGCGACGCGATCAGCCTGGTCGCGGAAAACCGCATCTTCAAGCAGCGCAATGTCGACATCGCGATCGTCAACCGCGACGACGCGGTGAAATGGGGCTTTTCCGGCCCGATGATCCGCGCCGCCGGCATCCCGTGGGACCTGCGCAAGTCGCAGCCCTATGACGTGTATGACCGCATGGATTTCGAGATTCCGGTGGGCACGCGCGGCGACTGCTACGACCGCTTCATGGTCCGCGTCGAGGAAGTCTATCAGTCCGCGCGCATCATGAAGCAGTGCCTGAACGAGATGCCGTCGGGTCCGATCGCGTCGCTCGACCGCAAGGTGGTGCCGCCCAAGCGCGCCGAGATGAAGCAGTCGATGGAAGCGCTGATCCATCACTTCAAGCTGTATACGGAGGGCTTCCACGTCCCCGCGGGCGAAGTGTACGTCGCGACCGAAAGCCCCAAGGGCGAGTTCGGCATCTACATGGTCAGCGACGGGTCGAATAAGCCGTACCGCTGCAAGATCCGCCCGACCGCGTTCAGCCATTTGCAGGCGATGGACTTCATGTCGCGCGGGCACATGCTGGCGGACATCACCGCGATTCTGGGCGCGATGGATATCGTGTTCGGGGAGTGCGACCGGTGAGCGTTTCAACCTTTATCATGGCTGGTATTGCAGCCGTGACGGGCCAAAGTCCTGTCCCGGCGCCCTCCCATGAAAATCTGAAAATTTTCGAGAGCTATCTTAGCGCTATGAGGAAAGGTGAGGTCGCTCGGGAGCGTTCACCCTTTGCGGCCGATGCTTATCTCTCCACTGCAGGGGCGAAAGCCGGAAAAAACCCGTATGTGGATTTCTCTCAAGCTGTCTCAGCTTGCTCATTCTCGCGGTACTTGAGTCAGTTTCATGGAGGGCAGGCGTCTTCTTTTACTGCCGAGTTGAAATGTGAGTCTGGCTCACCGCTTGTGCTGACGGTCGAAATGTATGCGGGCCGGATCAATACTATGGTGTGGGGTGACACGCCCGCTCTCTTGGTGCCTCCGCCGCCGCCCGCGCCTTCGAAGCAGAGCCCGCGATGATGGCTGCACCCTCACTCTCCAGGACGCGCCCGTGAGCACCCGCATCGCCACCGCGCACGAAATGATCGCGCATTACAACGCGCAGGATGCCGACGCCTATGTCGCGCTGATGACCGACGATGCCTGTGAAGCGGGCTATCGCGGTGCGGTGCTGCGTGAAGGCAAGGAAGGCGTTCGCGCGGGGCTCAAGGCGATGTTCGTCCAGTTCCCACACAACCGCGCCGACATCCTCGCCAGCTATGAACTGGGGGAGACGGTACTGCTCCACGAAACGGTCTCGCGCGCGCCCGATGGCGAGCAGTTCGAGGTCATGTCCATCTACACCTTCAGCGGCGACAAGGTGAGCCGCGTGGAGTTCATCCGATGAGCATGGCGAATGCCCGAAAGCATTGGCGTGGGCTCGCCGGGATGGCGGCGATCTTTGTCGCGCTGGTCGCGATGGGGCCGATCTTTTTTTATGGGATTGGACCGGTGTTCGGTCCGCTGGTCGACGCGATGGGGTCCGAGGCCATGCTGGTGATTGCTGCGGCGATCGCGGTGTTTGTGCTCGGATCGCTCGCATTTGCACTTTGGGCCGGGAACCGGGCGGATCGCTCGATCGGCAAGGCTGAGACAAATGGCTGACGCAAACGCAATCGAAGACACGCCGGAACTCCGCGCACGTTGGGGCGGGTTCGCCTGGACGCCGGAGAACGCCGCAAAGGCCGCGACCATCCGTGCGCGCTACCCTGAGGGGCGGCAGATGAGCTGCTCCATTCCCTATCTCGACCTCGCCCAGCGTCAGGTCGGGGCGGAGACGGATACGCAGGGGTGGCTGCCGATCCCGGTGATCGAGTTCGTCGCGCGTGAGCTCGACATGGCGGTGATCCGCGTGCTCGAGGTCGCGACCTTCTACACGATGTTCAACATGCACCCGGTCGGCAAATATCATGTGCAGGTGTGCGGCACGACGCCGTGCTGGCTGCGCGGATCGGACGAGGTGTTCGCCGCGTGCAAGAACCGCGGCATGGCCAAGGGCAAGACCACGCCCGACGGCCTGTTCACGCTGACCGAGGTCGAGTGCATGGGCAATTGCGCGTCGGCGCCGATGGTCCAGATCAACGACGATAATTTCGAGGATCTGGATTACGACCGTACCGTCGCGATCCTCGACGCGCTGGCGCAGGGCAAGAGCCCCAAGGCGGGCACGCAGGAGCCCGGCCGCCACACCGTCGAGCCGCTGGGCGGCCCGACCAGCCTGACCGCGATGGTGTCCGACAACCACGATTACAGGAGCGAATGGTGAGCAAGAACACGATCTTCACGATCCTCGCCATCATCGGTGGCATCGTCGTCGCGATCTGGGCGCTGAAACTGGCCGCGAAACTGTTCGTGCCGCTGCTCGTCATCGGCGCGGGCGTCGCGATCTACCTCGCGGTCAAGGATAACAAGCGTATCGGGGGGCCGCGTTAACATGCTCGCGGACAAGGACCGGATTTTCACCAACCTCTACGGCTATCAGCCGTGGAACCTCGACGCTGCGATGAAGCGCGGCGCGTGGGACAATACCAAGGCGCTGCTCGACCTCGGCCCCGACACGATCATCGAAAAGATCAAGGCGTCGGGCCTGCGCGGGCGCGGCGGGGCGGGCTTCCCGACTGGCATGAAATGGTCGTTCATGCCCAAGAACCCGACGCCAGAACGGCCGAGCTTCCTGGTCATCAATGCCGACGAATCCGAACCGGGGTCGTGCAAGGACCGCGAGATCATCCGTCACGACCCGCACCTGCTGCTGGAAGGCGCGCTGGTCGCGGGCTTCGCGATGCGCGCGCGCGCGGCGTATATCTACATTCGCGGCGAATATATCCGCGAGGCGCAGACGCTGTTCGCAGCGATCGAGGAAGCCTATGCCAAGGGCCTGCTGGGCAAGAATGCCTGCGGTTCTGGCTATGATTTCGACGTCTTCTGCCATCGCGGCGCGGGTGCCTATATCTGCGGCGAAGAAACCGCGATGATCGAAAGCCTCGAGGGCAAGAAGGGCCAGCCGCGCCTGAAGCCGCCCTTCCCGGCGGGTGCCGGCCTCTATGGCTGCCCGACCACGGTCAACAATGTCGAATCGATCGCGGTTGCGCCGACGATCCTGCGCCGCAGCCCTGAATGGTTCGCGAGCTTTGGTCGTGAGAACAACAAGGGCACCAAGCTGTTCCAGATCAGCGGGCACGTCGAAAAGCCGTGTGTGGTCGAGGAAAGCATGTCGATCCCGTTCCGCGAGCTGATCGAAAAGCATTGCGGCGGCATCCGTGGCGGCTGGGACAACCTCCTCGCCGTGATCCCCGGCGGATCGTCGGTGCCGCTGGTGCCGGCGGCGGAGATCATGGACGCGCCGATGGATTTCGACGGTCTGCGCGCGCTCGGATCGGGCCTTGGCACCGCTGCGGTGATCGTGATGGACAAGTCCACCGACATCGTCGCCGCGATCAGCCGCATTTCGTACTTCTACAAGCATGAGAGCTGCGGCCAGTGCACCCCGTGCCGCGAGGGCACCGGCTGGATGTGGCGCGTGATGGAGCGGATGCGCACCGGCGACGCTGACATCAGCGAGATCGACACGCTGTTCAACGTCACCAAGCAGGTCGAAGGCCACACTATCTGCGCGCTCGGCGACGCGGCGGCATGGCCGATCCAGGGCCTGATCAAGCATTTCCGCCCGGAGATGGAGCGGCGCATCCTTGAAAAGCAGGGCGGCGGACTGAGCCCGATGCAGGAGGCTGCGGAATGATCGCCGCATTCGCTCTTGCCGCGACGCTGCTGACCGCCGCGCCCGCCGACGCCGCCAAGGAAAAGGCCGAGGCGGAGTCGATGGGGCGCAAGGTGCTGGGCGAGTTCGCCGAATGCGTCGTACAGGCGCACAAGCCGCTCGCGCGCAAATATGTGCTGACGCCCGCCGATCAGCGCATGTCGGAAGAAGAGTTCCGCAAGGTTGCTGGCGCGCGCTGTCTGGGCTTTCTTCGCGGCAAGCTGCGCATGCGGCCGCAGCAATATCGCGCGGCGCTGGCCGAGCGGCTGGTAGCGGTCGAGCTGAAGGGGCAGGGGCCGATCGACGCCGCGACCAAGCCAGCGCTGGTCTGGGCCATGCCCAAGCCGTCGGGCCGCACCGATGCCGAGCGGCAGGAAGCTGCGGCGTTCGCAGCCGCCGATGTCTATGTCGGCAAGCTTGGCGAATGTGTCGTCCGCGCCAATCCGGCGGGGGCGCAGGCGCTGCTCGCCACGCCGATCGGCGATGCGGCCGAGATGACTGCCTTTCGCGCTCTCGGCCCCGCGATCCCGGCCTGTGTGCCCAACGGCGAGACGCTGAAGCTCAACCGCGCGACGCTGCGTGAGGGGATCGCGATCAGCTATTACCGGCTGGCAGCGGGGGCGACATCGTGATGATTCAGAATTCGAACGCCCGGCGCATCCGGGTCGGGGATAACGTGTAATGCCCAAGCTAACGGTTGACGGGATCGAAGTCGAAGTCCCCGCCGGTGCCACCGTGCTCCAGGCGTGCGAGGCCGCGGGCAAGGAAATCCCGCGCTTCTGCTATCATGAGCGGCTGAGCATCGCCGGCAATTGCCGCATGTGCCTGGTCGAAGTGAAGCCCGGGCCGCCCAAGCCGCAGGCGTCGTGTGCGCTGCCCGCCGCCGACAATCAGGACGTCCGCACCGACAGCGCAATGGTCAAGGCCGCGCGCGAAGGCGTGATGGAGTTCCTGCTGATCAATCACCCGCTCGATTGCCCGATCTGCGATCAGGGCGGCGAGTGCGATCTGCAGGACCAGTCGGTCGCCTATGGCCGTGGCCATTCGCGCTACACCGAGAACAAGCGCGCGGTGACCGAGAAATATATGGGCCCCATCGTCAAGACGGTGATGACCCGCTGCATCCAGTGCACTCGTTGCGTCCGCTTTGCCGAAGAGGTTGCGGGCGTTGAGGAAATCGGCGCGATCTATCGCGGCGAGAATATGCAGATCACGTCTTATCTGGAAAAAGCGGTCACGTCCGAACTGTCGGGCAATGTCGTCGATCTGTGCCCGGTCGGCGCGCTGACGTCGAAGCCCTATGCGTTCGAAGCGCGGCCGTGGGAGCTGCGCAAGACGCTGGCGATCGACGTGATGGACGCGGTCGGCACCAATATCCGCATCGACAGCCGCGGGCGCGGCGTGCTGCGCGTCCTGCCGCGCATCAACGAAGATGTGAACGAGGAATGGGCGCACGACAAGACGCGCCACCATGTCGACGGCCTCAGCTTCCGCCGGCTCGACAAGCCTTATGTCCGCAAGGACGGCAAGCTGGTCGAAGCGACGTGGGACGAGGCGTTCGCCGCCATCGCCGTCGCGGCGAAGGGCGCGGGCGACAAGGTCGCCGCGATCCATGGCGACCTGCTCGATTGTGAGACGATCTTTGCCGCCAAGAAGCTGGTCCAGTCGTTCGGCTCGACCCTGCTCGAAGGGCGTCAGACCGGCATGGCGTATGACACGTCGTCGCTGTCGGCGGTGAATTTCAACACCACCATTGCCGGCGTCGAGACGGCGGACGTGATCCTGCTGGTCGGCACCAACCTGCGCTGGGAAGCGCCGCTGGTGAACACCCGCGTGCGCAAGGCGATCAAGAAGGGCGCGAAGGTCTTTGCGATCGGGCCGGAAACCGACCTGACCTACAAGACGACGTGGCTCGGCAACGATCTTGGCCTGCTCGGCAAGCTGCCCCAGGCGGCGGCGGATGCGTTCAAGGATGCCAAGCGCCCGATGGTGATCGTCGGCGGCGCGGCGCTCAAGAACGGGCATGGCGCGGCGCTGGCTCTGGCCAAGTCGCTCGATCTGGTGCGTGAGGGCTGGAACGGCTTCAACGTGCTGCACATGGCGGCGAGCCGCATGGGCGGCCTGATGCTCGGCTTCGCGTCGAAGGGCGGCATTGCCGACATCGTCGCGGCAGAGCCGAAGCTGACCTTCTTCCTCGGCGCGGACGAAGTCGATTTCTCGGCCTTCGCCAACAGCTTCAACGTTTATATCGGCCATCATGGCGACAAGGGCGCGCATGCCGCGGACGTGATCCTGCCGGGCGCGAGCTATGCCGAAAAGCATGGCACCTATGTCAATCTGGAGGGCCGGGTCCAGCGCAGCGAGAAGGCGGTTTCGGCGCCCGGCGACGCGCGTGAGGACTGGACGATCCTGCGTGCACTGTCCGAAGTGGTCGGCAAGACGCTGCCGTTCGACAGCTTTGGCGAACTGCGCGCGGCGATGGCCGCCGAAGTGCCGGCGTTGGGCAGCGAAGGGCTCGCCAGCTTCGACTGGAACCCGCCCGCGCTCGACGCCAAGGGGGAAGGGGAGGTCGCTTACCCGATCGCCGACTTCTACCTCACCAATGCCATCTGCCGCGCATCGCCGACGATGCAGCGCTGCTCGGCCGAACTGATCCACGGCCAGGATTTCGCGGAGGCCGCAGAGTGACCGCTTTCTTCCAATCCCTCGGCATGTCCTTCGAATGGGCGTGGTTCGTCGCGACGATCGCGGGCATCCTGCTGATCGCGCTGCCGCTGATGCTGGCCGTGGCCATGATCATCTATGCCGATCGCAAGATCTGGGCGGCGATCGCGCTGCGCCGGGGTCCCAACGTCGTCGGCCCGCTTGGCCTGCTCCAATCGTTCGCGGATGGTTTGAAGGTCTTCCTTCAGGAAACCATCATTCCGTCGAGCGCGAACAAGGGGCTGTTCCTGCTCGCGCCGATCATCACCTTCACCGTCGCGCTGATCGTGTGGGCGGTGATCCCGTTCCAGGCGGGCGTGGTTCTGTCGAACATCAATGTCGGCCTGCTCTACATCCTCGCGGCATCGTCGCTGGGGGTGTATGGCGTGATCCTCGCCGGTTGGGCGTCGAACTCCAAATATCCCTTCTACTCGGCGATCCGCGCGGCGGCGCAGATGGTGTCCTACGAAGTCTCGATCGGTTTCGTGCTGATCGCGGTGGTGCTGTGGGCGGGGACGTTCAACCTGTCGGGCATCGTCGAGGCGCAGCAGGGGCATGTGCTGGGCATCTTCAACGGCTTCGGCTTCAACCCGCTGCTGTTCCCGATGGCGGTGGTGTTCCTGATCTCCGCCCTCGCCGAAACTGCGCGCGCGCCGTTCGACCTGACCGAGGCGGAGAGCGAGCTGGTCGCGGGCTATCAGACCGAATATTCGTCGATGGCCTTCGCGCTCTACTGGCTGGGCGAATATGCCAACGTCATTCTGATGTGCACGCTCAACGCGGTGCTGTTCTGGGGCGGCTATCTGCCTCCGATCGACTGGGCGCCGCTCTATGCGGTGCCGGGCATCATCTGGCTGTTCATCAAGATCCTCGTCTTCTTCTTCATCTTCTCGTGGATCAAGGCGACCGTCCCGCGCTACCGCTATGACCAGCTGATGCGGCTGGGCTGGAAGATCTTCCTGCCGCTGTCGCTGTTCTTCGTGTTTCTGGTGTCGGGCTGGCTGATGATCGATCGGGTGGGGCTGTGAGCGTGGCGCTTACAATGGCTTATAGCCTGACGCTGCTGTTGGCAGAATCACCCGATCGCGAGTTCTCGATACCGCCGAGCTACTTCGTGTGCAGCGATCGTGTCTCCAAAGGTGGTTTTATCATCCAGATTGAGGGCACTCATCGGGATAATCGCTTTCGGGTAAAGAGTTTTGGGGGGCATCCTTGGCCCAAATTCCCGATTGACCTCCGCAACACGATTTCTGGTGATGGAAGCCCATCGAAAGATGGTGAGAAGGTGCTTCTTCCTTTCTTCCTTCGAAAGGGACCAGGAAGCGACATTCGTTTCAGGGCAACGGTTGACCCAGCGGCATCTACTCGTGCGCAGGTTTCAGTGACTGAGGGTGATTCGTCCTACGCCGCTGATTGCGTATCGTTCCCTGTCCCTTCGAGGCCCAAATAACATGAGCGTCGCCCAACTCGTCCGTTCGTTCACCCTGTGGGAGTTCGTGAAGGCGCATGCCCTCACGCTGAAGTATTTCTTCAAGCCCAAGGCGACGATCAACTATCCGTACGAGAAGAACCCGATCTCGCCCCGCTTCCGCGGCGAGCATGCGCTGCGTCGCTATCCGAACGGCGAGGAACGCTGCATCGCGTGCAAGCTGTGCGAGGCGGTGTGCCCCGCGCTGGCGATCACGATCGAGGCCGAACCGCGTGACGACGGCAGCCGCCGCACCACGCGCTACGACATCGACATGACCAAGTGCATCTATTGCGGCCTGTGCCAGGAGGCATGCCCGGTGGACGCCATCGTCGAGGGACCGAACTTCGAATTCGCGACCGAAACCCGTGAGGAGCTGATCTATCACAAGGACAAGCTGCTCGCGAATGGCGACCGCTGGGAACGCGCAATCGCCGCGAACCTTGCCGCCGATGCACCGTACCGTTAAGCGCGCGGCACCAAAGGGGCATATGATTCCGTGATTCAAGCAATCGCCTTCTATCTCTTCGCCGGGGTGGTGATCCTCTCCGCTGCGATGACGATTACCGCCCGCAACCCGGTGCATTCGGTGCTGTGGCTGATCCTCGCGTTCTTCAACGCCGCCGGGCTGATGGTGCTCGCAGGCGCCGAGTTCATCGCGATGCTGCTGGTCATCGTATATGTCGGCGCGGTCGCGGTGTTGTTCCTGTTCGTCGTGATGATGCTGGACATCGACTTTGCCGAGCTGCGCGCCGGGTTCGTGCGCTATGCCGTGTTCGGCCTCGCCATCGCGGTGGCGCTAGCGGCGGAGATCGTGATCGGCACGATGGCGTGGACCGCGGGCAAGATCGACCTTGCCAAGCGGATCGCGCCGGTCGACGCGGACACCGCGCTCGGCCAGGTGTCGAACGTTCAGGCGATCGGCATGCTGCTCTACAGCCGCTACCTTTATCTGTTCGAGGCCGCCGGCTTCATCCTGCTCGTCGCCATGGTCGGCGCGATCGTGCTGACCCACCGCAAGCGCGGCGGGGTGCAGACGCAGAATGTCTGGCGCCAGATCAACCGGCGTCAGAAGGACGCGACCCGCAACGTCAACCAGCCCGTCGGGCAGGGGGTGGAGCTGTGATCGGAATCACCCATTATCTCGTCGTCAGCGCAATCTTGTTCACCATGGGCGTGCTGGGCATTTTCATGAACCGCAAGAACCTCATCGTCATCCTGATGGCGATCGAGCTGATCCTGCTCAGCGTGAACCTCAACCTCGTCGCGTTCAGCGCCGCGCTGGGCGATCTGGTGGGGCAGGTGTTCGCGATGTTCGTGCTGACCGTTGCGGCGGGTGAGGCCGCGATCGGCCTTGCCATCCTTGTCATCTATTTCCGCGGCCGCGGCACGATCTCGGTCGACGACGTCAATCGGATGAAGGGCTGATGTCTTCGATCCATTTCATCGTATTCCTGCCGCTGCTGGCAGCGATCGTCGCCGGTTTCAGTAACCGCGCGTTCGGTACGGCATTCCCGAAGATCGTCACCACCGGCGGCTTGTTCGTCGCGGCGATCCTCAGCTGGATGACGTTCATCCCGTATCTGTCGGGCACGGCCGAGCCACAGGTCATCAAGGTGCTGACCTGGATGAACTCGGGCGATCTGATGGTCGACTGGGCGCTGCGCGTCGACAGCCTCACCGCCGTGATGCTGGTGGTGGTGACGAGCGTTTCGGCGCTGGTCCACCTCTACAGCTGGTCGTACATGGAAGAGGACCCGGATCAGCCGCGCTTCTTCGCCTATCTCTCGCTGTTCACCTTCGCGATGCTGATGCTGGTGACCGCCGATAACCTGCTGCAGATGTTCTTCGGCTGGGAAGGCGTGGGCCTCGCGTCGTATCTGCTGATCGGCTTCTGGTTCAAGAAGCCGTCGGCCAATGCCGCCGCGATCAAGGCGTTCGTGGTCAACCGCGTCGGCGACCTTGGCTTCATGCTCGGCATCTTCGGCGTGTTTCTGGTGTTCGGCACCATTTCGATCCCCGAAATCCTTGAAGCTGCGCCCGGCATGGCCGGCAGCACGATCGGCTTCCTGGGCTATCGCGTCGACACGCTGACCGTACTCTGCCTGCTGCTGTTCGTCGGTGCGATGGGCAAGTCGGCGCAGCTTGGCCTGCACACCTGGTTGCCCGACGCGATGGAGGGCCCGACCCCGGTGTCGGCGCTGATCCACGCGGCGACGATGGTCACCGCTGGCGTGTTCATGGTCTGCCGCCTGTCGCCATTGTTCGAGCAGGCGCCGATCGCGCTCGGCTTCGTCACTTTCATCGGTGCCGCGACCTGTCTGTTCGCCGCGACGGTCGGCACGACGCAGACCGATATCAAGCGCGTCATCGCCTATTCGACCTGTTCGCAGCTCGGCTACATGTTCTTCGCTGCGGGCGTCGGCATGTATGGCGCGGCGATGTTCCACCTGTTCACCCACGCCTTCTTCAAGGCGCTGCTGTTCCTGGGTGCCGGCTCGGTGATCCATGCGATGCACCATGAGCAGGACATGCGGTATTATGGCGGCCTGCGGAAGCACATCCCGGTCACCTTCTGGACGATGATGGCGGGCACGCTCGCGATCACTGGCGTCGGCATCTACTGGCTCCATGCCGGGTTCGCGGGCTTCCACTCCAAGGACGCGATCCTTGAGGCGGCGTACGCAGCCGGGGGTGGCGGTCAGGCGGCGTTCTGGGTCGGCGTGTTCGCCGCACTCCTGACGAGCTTCTACAGCTGGCGCCTGATGTTCCTGACCTTCTGGGGCAAGCCGCGCTGGACGCAGTCAGAGCATATCCAGCACGCGCTGCATGACTCGCATGGCCATGATCACGCGCATGACGATCATGCGCACGGCCATGACGACCATCACGCGCATGACGCCAAGGGCGACGGCACCGGCGGATATCATCCGCACGAAAGCCCGCTGCCGATGATGATCCCGCTGATCATCCTGTCGATCGGCGCGGTGTTCGCTGGCTTCGCATTCAACAAGTTCTTCATCCAGCCCGAGGCTGGCGAGATCTTCTGGAAGGGCGCGGTCGCGTTCGACACGCACCTCGCGCATGCGATGCATGAAGTGCCGTTGTGGGTGAAGCTGTCGGCGAGCATCGTCATGCTGCTCGGTCTGTTCGGGGCGTGGGTTGCGTACATCAAGTCGCCGACCATCCCCGCGCGTTGCACCGCGACCTTCTCGCTTCTCTACAAGTTCCTGCTGAACAAGTGGTATTTCGACGAGCTGTACAATGTGCTGTTCGTGAAGCCCGCCTTCTGGTTCGGCCGCCTGTTCTGGAAGCGGGGCGATGAGGGGCTGATCGACCGGTTCGGCCCGAACGGCTCCGCTGCGGCGGTCAAGTTCGCCGGCGTGTGGAGCGCCAAGCTCCAGTCGGGATATGTCTATAGCTATGCGTTCGTCATGCTGATCGGCCTGACCGCAGCCGTTACCTGGGTGATCACGCGATGAGCGGCATTCTCTCCCTGATGCTGATCGTGCCGCTGGTGGCGGCGATCGCATGTCTGTTCGTCAGCGCCAATCAGGCGCGCTGGATTGCGCTGGGCGCGACGCTGGTCGACCTCGTCCTTGGCGGCGTGCTGTGGGCGAATTTCGAGATTGGCGGGCCGCAGTGGCAGTTCGTCGAGCATTATCCCAACCTGTTCGGCGCGTTCGGCTGGTCGCTGGGCATCGACGGCTTTGCGCTGCTGCTGATCATGCTCAGCGTGTTCCTGATGCCGATCTGCATCGGCGCGAGTTGGGAAGCGATCACCAAGCGCGTCCAGGAATATATGGCCGCGTTCCTGATCACCGAAGTGCTGATGATCGGCACCTTCGCGGCGCAGGATATCTTCCTGTTCTACGTGTTCTTTGAGGCCGGCCTGATCCCGATGTTCCTGATCATCGGCATCTGGGGCGGCGCGAACCGCATCTACGCGAGCTACAAATTCTTCCTCTACACGCTGCTCGGCTCGGTGCTGATGCTGATCGCGATGATGTACATGACCATCACCGCGGGCACGACGTCGATCCCGGAGCTGATGGCCTATGACTTCCCCGCCGGGGTCCAGACCTGGCTGTGGCTGGCATTCTTCGCGAGCTTCGCGGTGAAGATGCCGATGTGGCCGGTGCACACCTGGCTGCCCGACGCGCACGTGCAGGCGCCGACCGCCGGGTCGGTGATCCTGGCGGGCGTGCTGCTGAAGCTCGGCGGCTATGGCTTCCTGCGCTTTTCGCTGCCGATGTTCCCGGAGGCTTCGGCGCAGCTGATCTGGCTGGTATTCGGCCTGTCGTGCATCGCGGTGGTGGTCACCTCGCTGATCGCGCTGGTGCAGAGCGATATGAAGAAGCTGATCGCCTATTCGTCGGTCGCGCACATGGCGATCGTGACGCTTGGCCTGTTCACCTTCAACCGTCAGGGGATCGAGGGCGCGATGATGGTGATGCTGGGCCACGGCCTGGTGTCGGGCGCGCTGTTCCTGTGCGTCGGCGTGATCTACGACCGTCTGCATACGCGTGAGATCGACCGCTACGGCGGCCTCGCGATCAACATGCCGAAATACGCGATCCTGTTCATGCTGTTCACGATGGCATCGGTTGGCCTGCCCGGCACGAGCAACTTCGTCGGCGAACTGCTTGCGCTGATGGGTACCTATCAGGTGTCGACGCTGGCAACGCTGATCGCGACCACCGGCATTATTCTGGGCGCGGGCTATATGCTCTACCTATACCGCCGCGTCGTGTTCGGTGACCTGACCAAGGACGACGTCAAGGCGATGCCGGACCTGAACAAGCGCGAAATGGCGCTGCTGGCACCGATCGCGGCGGCGGTGCTGTGGATGGGTGTGTACCCTGAGAGCTTCCTCGCCCCGATGCGCGCCGACGTTGCGACGTTGCTCGCGCGGATCGAGCGGGCGCGTCCGGCGGGTGATAGCCTGCCGACCCCCGGCAATCCCGCTGCTGCCAAGGCCGCGCATGCGCCAGAGCATAAATCTGCCGAGCATGGAGCGGCACACTGATGGACTACGGCCTGCAACTTTCGATGGTCCTGCCCGAGATTGTCCTCTCGGTCGGTGGGCTCGCTTTGCTGATGGTCGCCGCATGGGGTGGCCCAGCGGTTTCGCGCGCGGTGAGCTGGGTTTCGGTCGCCGTGCTGATCGGCGCAGGGATCGCGCTGACCGGCAACGCCTCCTCGGGCGGCACGGCGTTCGACGGCCTGTATCGCGCCGATCTGTTCTCGGCCTATGCCAAGGCGCTGATCTTCTTCGCCGCGGCGGTTTCGATCATCATCGCCCCGCGCTTCTTCGCGCGCACCTCTGGTGAGGATCTGCGCCCCGAATACCCCATCCTGATCCTGTTCGCGACCGCGGGCATGGGCATGATGGTGTCGGCAAACGACCTGCTGACCCTCTATGTCGGGCTCGAGCTCAACAGCCTCGCGTCCTACGTCCTTGCCAGCTTCATGCGCCGCGATGTGCGTTCGGCCGAAGCGGGTCTGAAGTACTTCATCCTCGGCTCGCTCGCGAGCGGCATCCTGCTCTACGGCATTAGCCTGGTCTATGGCTTCAGCGGCACCACCGTGTTCGGTGACATCGCCTCGGCTTATGCTGCGGGTGAGAATATGGGCCTGTTGTTCGGCCTCGTGTTCGTCTTCGCCGGCCTCGCGTTCAAGATGTCGGCGGTCCCGTTCCATATGTGGACGCCGGACGTATACGAAGGCGCGCCGACCCCGGTGACGACCTTCTTCGCCAGCGCGCCCAAGGTCGCGGCGATGGCGCTGTCGGTCCGCGTCGCGATCGAGGCGATGGGTCCGGTGACCAGCGACTGGCGCCAGATCGTGATCTTCGCCGCGCTTGCCTCGATCGTGCTCGGCGCCGTCGCGGCGATCGGGCAGACCAACATCAAGCGTCTGCTCGCCTACTCGTCGATCAACAATGTCGGCTTCGCGCTGATCGGTCTTGCTGCGGGCACGGCCGAGGGCGTGGCGGGCGTGCTGACCTATCTCACCATCTATGTGGTGATGACGTTGGGCAGCTTCCTCGTCGTGCTGCAGATGCGCGACACCGAGGGGCAGCCGGTCGAAACGATCGCGAGCCTGTCGGGCCTGTCGCGCACGCGCCCGGCACTGGCGGCGGCGCTGGCGATGTTCATGTTCAGCCTTGCGGGCATCCCGCCGCTGTTCGGCTTCTGGGCCAAGTTCGCGGTGTTCGAGCCAGCGGTGAAGGCGGGGCTGTTCCCGCTCGCCGCGATCGGTATCGCGGCGTCGGTGATCGGGGCGTTCTATTACCTCAAGATCGTCAAGACGATGTACTTCGACGAGCCTGCGCCGGCCTATGCCAAGAGCGACAGCGCGCTTGAGGGTGGCCTGATCGCCGCAGCGGCGGTGTTCGTCTCGCCGCTCGGCTATCTGCTGATCCCTGTGCTCGGCGCTTGGTCGATGGCGGCGGCACGGACGCTGTTCTGATCCGGGTTGTAGCCGAAACCGGCTCGACCAACGCCGACATGCTGGCGCTCGCTGCGGCGGGTGCCGCTGAGGGTAGCTGGCTGCGTGCAGAGCGTCAGACGGCGGGCAAGGGACGACAGGGCAGGGCGTGGGAGTCGCCGATCGGCAATTTTTACGGCAGCACGCTCGTCCGCCTGCGCCCGACCGATCCACCCGCGCCGACGCTGGCGCTGATCACGGTCGTGGCGCTGGAAGAGTCGGTCCGCGTCTTCCTCCCCACCGGCGCGACGATCAAATGGCCCAATGACCTGCTGATCGACGGCGCGAAGCTGTCGGGCGTGTTGCTCGAGCGCGCCGGGGATGCGGTCGTGGTCGGCATCGGCGTCAACCTGTCGCATCACCCTGATTTGCCCGATCGCCCGGCGACCAGCCTTGCCGCACAGGGCGTTGCGGTGGCCGCCGCGACCTTTGCCGAGGTCCTGGCCGAGAGCTTTGCACGCTGGCTGTCGCGCTGGCGTGGTGAGGGTCTGGACCCGATCCGCCAACGCTGGCTCGACCGCGCGCATCCGACCGCTACCGCGCTCACCGCGCGCTTGCCGGACGGGATCAGCCATGACGGCCTGTTCGACGGCCTGACCGGCGATGGCGCGCTGATCCTCCGCTTGGCCGATGGGTCGCGGCATGTCATTCATGCCGGCGACGTCTTCCTGATCTGAAGGACCATTTCATGCTGCTCGCGATCGACGCCGGCAACACCAACATCGTTTTCGCGCTCGTTCAGGGGCGTGAGATCAAGGCGCGCTGGCGCATCGCGACCGATCCGCGCCGCACCGCTGACGAATATGCGGTGTGGCTAAGCCAGCTGCTCGCGCTGGAGGGCTATGAGCGCGGCGTCGTCACCGGCGTCATCATCGGCACCGTCGTCCCGCGCGCGCTCCACAATCTTGAGGTGCTGTCGCAGAAATATTTCGGCTGTACCCCGCTCGTCGCCGGACGCGACGGATGGCCGATCGCGCTGGATGTCGAGGAGCCGCAGAGCGTCGGTGCCGACCGCGCGCTCAACATCATTGCCGCGCACGAAAACCATCCCGGCGACCTGATCGTCGTCGACTTCGGCACCGCCGCGACGTTCGACGTCGCCGACTATACCGGCGCGTACAAGGGCGGGATCATCGCGCCGGGCATCAACCTATCGCTCGACGCGCTGGTTACCGCCGCCGCCAAGCTGCCGCGCATCGCGATCGAGGCGCCCGCGAACACCTCGGTCATCGGCCGCAACACGGTCGATCAGATGCATATCGGCATTTATTGGGGCTATATCGCGATGATCGAGGGGCTGGTCGCACGGATGAAGGCAGAGATCGGTCGCCCCGTGAAAGTGATCGCCACCGGCGGCCTTGCGGTGCTGTTCGAAAAGCAGACCGATGCGTTCGACGTGATCGAACCTGACCTGACGATTCAGGGGCTGGCGATGCTGTGGGAGCGGTCGCGGGCATGATCGTTTGATCGCCGGCGCATATCCCACTAACGCCGTTTGGCCTGAGCCTGTCGAAGGCCTGTTCCCGCCATCACGTTCGCGGCACAGCCCTTCGACAGGCTCAGGGCAAATGGCCGTTTATCAGACTGGAAACATGTGACCCCCGGTAAAGAACTCCTCTTCCTCGCGCTCGGTGGCTCGGGCGAGATCGGCATGAACGTCAATCTCTATGGCTGCCACGGCAAGTGGATCATGGTCGATTGCGGCGTGATCTTTGGCACGCCCGACTATCCCGGCATCGACCTGATCCTGCCCGACCTGCAGTTCATCGAGGAGCGGCTGGACGACCTGCTCGGCATCGTGCTGACGCACGGGCATGAGGATCATATCGGCGCGCTGCCCTATCTGGCGGGCGAGCTGGGCGTGCCGCTCTATGCGACGCCGTTTACCGCGGGTCTGATCCACGGCAAGCTGGATGAAGAAGGCATTGCCGACCGCGTCGAGCTGAACGTGGTGCGCGAAGAGGAGCCGTTCCAGATCGGCCCGTTCGGCATCCGCTATCTGCCGCTGGCGCACTCGATCCCTGAGGGGAATGCAGTGCTGATCGACACCCCCTATGGGCGCGTGTTCCACACCGGCGACTGGAAGATCGACGACACGCCGGTGATGGGCGGCGCGTCGACCGCCGCGGAGCTGACCGCAGTCGGCGACGAAGGCGTGCTCGCGCTCGTGTGCGACTCGACCAATGTGTTCAACCCCGAAGCCTCGGGCTCCGAATCCGCGGTCCGTGAAGGGCTGGACGAGGTCGTCGCGGGCATCAAGGGCCGGGTGCTCGTCACCACCTTCGCCTCCAACGCCGCGCGGCTGCAGACGCTGGGCGAGGTTGCGAAGGATACGGGCCGCGCGATGTGCGTCGCGGGGCGTTCGCTCGACCGCATCCTGCGCGTTGCCAAGGCAACCGGCTATCTGCGCGACTTCCCCGAGACGGTCGATTTCGAAACCGCGATGAAGCTGCCGCGCGACAAGGTGATGATCATCGCCACCGGCGGGCAGGGCGAACCGCGCGCCGCACTGGCCCGCATCGCCGACGAGACGCATCAGCTGAAGCTCGAGTCGGGCGACACCGTCGTGTTCTCATCCAAGCAGATCCCCGGCAACGAAATGGCAATCGGGCGGATCATGAACATCCTGGCGGGCAAGGGGGTCGAGATGATCACCGACCGTCAGGCATTCGTCCACGTCTCCGGCCATCCCGGCCGCCCCGAGCTGGCGGCGATGTATGACTGGATCCGCCCCGACATCCTCGTGCCCGTCCATGGCGAGATGCGCCATATCGCCGAACAGGCCCGCTTCGGCCGCGCGCATGGCATCCCCAATGCGGTGGTGCAGAATAATGGCGAGATTATCCGCCTTGCGCCGGGCAAGCCGAAAAAGGTCGGAAATGCCCCAGCCGGACGGCTGGTGCTCGACGGCGACGTGATCCTGCCCGCCGATGGCACAACGATGAACGAGCGGCGCAAGCTCGGCCTGTACGGCCAGATGTCAGTCGCCGTGGCGATCAAGGCCAATGGCAAGCTGGCCGGCCAGCCCGAAGTAACCATTCAGGGTGTGCCTGCTGAAGAGGATCGCGCCACATTGATCGCCGATGCCAGCGCGGCGGTGGCCAAGGTGGTGGGCGAGGCGCGCGGCGGCGACCGCGACAAGCTGCGCGAGCAAATCCGGCTCGCCGCACGGCGCGTCGCGGTGCGCTATACCGGCAAGAAGCCGGTGATGGATGTAATGCTGATCGAGGTGTGATGGAATGAACTGGTTCAGCGCGCTCGCAATCTACTTCCTGTTCTGGTTCCTCGCCTTGTTCCTGGTGCTGCCCTTCTATGCGCGCACCGGGGTCGAGGCGGGGGACCCGATGGTCAAGGGGCAGGCCGAAAGCGCGCCGCAGCGCTTTGAGGCGGGGCCGATCGCGAAATGGACGACGATCGTCGGTACCACGCTGTTCGCGGCCTTTTACCTCAACTATGTCAACGGCTGGATCACCGCCGACATGCTCGATTACTGGAGCTGAGGCGCGAGCCTCAGTTCTTGCTCTGCGTCATCCGGTCGACCCAGGCGATGCCGATCGCCGAAGCGATAAAGGCCATGTGGATGACCGTCTGCCAGATGACGGCCTGCTCGGTGATGCGACCGTTCGGCTGACCCAGCGCGCCCGCCTCGATAAAGGTGCGCAGCAGGTGGATCGACGAAATGCCGATGATCGCCATCGCCAGCTTCACCTTCAGCACGCCGGCATTGACGTGGCTGAGCCACTCAGGCTGGTCGGGATGGCCCTTGAGGCCAAGGCGCGAGACGAAAGTCTCGTACCCGCCGACGATCACCATCACGAGCAGGTTTGAGATCATCACCACGTCGATCAGGCCCAGCACGACCAGCATGATCTGCTGTTCGGTAAACTCCCAGGCGTGCTGGATCAGGTGGATCAGTTCCTTGATGAACAGGAACACATAGACGCATTGCGCGGCGATCAGCCCGACGTACAGCGGCAGCTGGAGCCAGCGCGAGCTGAAGATCAGCAGCGGCAGCGGCTTCAGGCGGGCCGGCGCATCGCTCGGCGAGGGGAGTTCTGTGCTCATGGTGCGCTGCAATAGGGCACACCACGGTGCGCGATCAAGCGACGGTTAGCCCTAGCGCGTAGAAGCGGTTGAAGTCGGTTTCGACATAGCCGGCAAAGGGCGGGCAGGGGGCAAAGCCATAGCGGCGATAGAGCGCGTGCGCGGCCTCGAACAGCGGCCCGGTCCCGGTTTCCAGCTTGAGCGCGGTGTAGCCCCGGTCGCGGGCGAGGCTGACGATATGGTCGAGGATCGCGAACCCCACGCCCCGCCCGCGCGCGGCGGCGGTGGCGCGCATCGACTTGACCTCACCGGTCAGCGGATCGAGCTGCTTGAGCGCGCCCACGCCAAGCAGCGTGTCGCCATCCCATGCGCTCAGGAAGGTGATGTCCGGGGTCTTCAGCCCCGACAGGTCGAGGAAATGGCAGGTGCCCGGCGGAGAATGATCCGACATCTCGCGCGCATGGAGTTCGAGCAGCGTGATCACTTGCGGATCGTCGAGGTGGCCGGTGCGGATCATCGCCAGCGCCATACCCAGAACGGATAGTTGGCGGCATGAGCCCTGCCTTGCGGATCTAGAGCCGGTCTGAACCTCCAGATTCTGAGCCGATCGCAAACTGAAAGGTCGAAGCGATCATCCTCCGTAGTCGACGTCAGAGTGCAGGCGCTGACTGAACCGTTTTGTTCGACGCGAAGCTGCCCAGAAACGCTCTCGATATGGTCCGGGAGACCATCAATGCGGGAGAACCCTACCGCTTGTCTATCGATGGGCTTGAGCGGGATTGCATCACGATCTTTACCTCTCCGCGCCTTTCCATCAGGAGCCAGAACAAAAAACCGGCCAGATGAGTAAGTTACCGATAATTCAACCGCGCCGCCAAACCGCGTGCCTTCGCTCGACAATCCGGGGGTCAGCGTTAGATGCTGTCGCAAATGCGGGCAGGCATGTGAGTCTAGAGTTTGGATCCCGCTGAACTTTGTGACTTCACAACCCGTCGCTGTGCCGTCCGCCGCGATGCTGAACCTGACCCGAATCTCAGCTCTAAATTCGTCATCGCCGACCGGCAGCGGAAATAGGCCCTTCTCGTAAGCGGACTTTCGGCGATCAATCGAGGGCCATCGCGCCACGTCTGCGGTCGGTGGCATCAATGAGGTTAGCGCGACGGAGATACTTGCCTCCATCGGGTGACCCTTGGTGCTTGCCCACTCGACTCCCATGCGACGTTCTTGAACAGACTGAGCGAGCGTAACGCCCGGCAGCAGCGTCAGCAGCAATGCCCCCCGCAGCATTGCCCTAAACCTCGTCGATCATCCCCGCCAGCGTATCGAGGCACGCATGGGCGAGCGCCTTGCAGCGCTCCGGCGACCAGCCGAACTCAGCATCGGGGCTGGGGTCATGGTCCTTGAACGGCATTTCCAGCGTCATCGACACCGCGCCGAAGCGCTCGGCGAGCTGGTTGGTCGACATCGACAGGTTCGCCTGCCCGGGCGCGGACTTGTCATAGCCCTTTTCAAGCTGGAACAGCGGGGTCGCGGCGGCGAGGCGGCGGCCGAATTCATAATATTTGTCGCCCTGCGCGTCGGTCCAACTCGGGATGCCTTCGAATCCGGCAAGGAAGTTCGCCGGGATCGCCTCATCGCCATGCACGTCCATCGCGAAATCGACGCCGGTCTCGTCCATCGCCGCGCGGACCAGCAACACTTCCGGGCTCTGCTCCATCGTCGGCGCATGCCATTCGCGGTTGAGGTTCACGCCCGCCGCGTTGGTGCGCAGATGGCCGCGGAAGCTGCCGTCCGGGTTCATGTTGGGGACGATGTGGAACGTTGCCTTGGCCCGCAGCGCCTGCGCGGTGGCATCGTTCGGATCGGTGAGCTTCTCCAGCGCACCTTCGGCCCACCATTCCGCCATCGATTCGCCGGGATGCTGGCGGGCATAGAGCCACACCTGCTTGGGGCCCGCGCCCAGCGTCAGCAGGTCCATCGCCCGCCCGTCGAGCGTCTGGCCCAGCTCGCAATGCGTCACGCCGGGCTGCGCCGCCATGCGCGCGATCAGGTCGGCATGGCGCTCCATCGTATAGGGGGCGAAGTAGGCGAACCACGCCACATCGCTGTCGAAGCTATGCGTGAAGCTGAATACGCCATCGGCATAGGCGCCGTCGGTCAGCCGCCACGCGTTGCGATCGGTGCTGACCCGCGCACGATAGCCGGGCCAGCCGAACGCATAGGCCGCCTTGCCCGCGTTGGTGATGCGGAAGGTCAGCGTCCGCCCCGTCGCGCCCGCCACGCGGAAGTGGAACCACTGGAAGAAGTCGGACTGGTGGTCGGCGACGATCTCGACATCGACGGTATCCCCGTCGATGTCGATCAGGCGGATGTTGCCGCTGTCAAAAGCGGCGTTCAGCTGGATGGTCATTTGACCGTGATAGTGATCCCAGACTGGCCGGGAAAGCCCTTGAACAGCGCATTAGACAGCTTGGTGGCGGTGTCCGCAGGCTGGGTGCCATCCGCTGCGCCCAGCGCTTCGGTCATCGCCTTGCCCTCCCAGATCACGGTATTGTCGCCGCGACGACGCAACTGCACCGACAGTTCGGACGCATAGATGGTCTTGGTCTTGCTGCCGATGCCGACACTGGCCCCGCCGCCGACGCCAACATTGCCACCAAAGCTGCCGCCGCCAAGGCCGATTGTCACCGGCGGGCGCGTGCGGACCTGGCCGCGATCGGTGCGGCGGAAATCGACCGTGGCGAGATAGTCGGCCTTGGCCGAATCGGTCGTGGCGGCGAATCCCATGCCGCCCATCGTCGCGGCGACCGCGTCGAGATACAGCTGTGCCTCCGGGCCGGCGGCGCCGCCGCTCACCGGCTGTACTGCCAGCGTTCCCGCCGGGATCGGCTGGGACAGGTGATAGCGCGTCACATCGACCGGCGCAGAGCCGCCCATAGTGGTGGAACAGCCCGCCAGAGCGGCGGCGGACAGGGCGAGGGCAAGCATTGCACGGGTCTTCATCGGACACATCCTCCTGCCGTGCACACGCCACGGCTCAACGGCTCAACATCGTTACGAGGATGCGGGTTCCGTTGCCAAGCTTTCCTTGACTTGTCGGGCCGTGCCCTCTAGGCGAGCGCCTCTTTCCGGCACCCGCCACAATTCAAGATAGTAGAGAATCGGTCATGAAGATCGTGAACAGCCTGAAGTCGCTCAAGGGGCGTCACCGCGACAACCGCGTGATCCGTCGTCGCGGTCGCGTGTACGTCATCAACAAGACGCAGCGTCGCTTCAAGGCCCGCCAGGGCTAATCCCGGCGCAGGCGACAGGGACGTGCGCGCCGTTATCTTCGATATCGGCAACGTCCTTTTCACCTGGCACCCGCGCTATCTTTACGAGCGCCTGATCGGTGACGATCGGGCGCTCGAAGCGTTTGTGCGCGATGTCGTCACGGTCGACTGGCATTTCCAGCATGATGCCGGTCGCGATTTCGCGGATACCTCGGCCGAGCTGATTGCGCGCTATCCGCAGCATGCCGACCTGATTGCCGCCTGGGGCCCGCGCTTCAATGAAAGCGTCGGCGGCCCGGTGCCGGGCATGCACGAACTGGTCGCAGAGCTGGATGCGGCGGGCGTGCCGTTGTTCGCGATCACGAATTTCAGCCACGAATTCTGGCCGCCGTTCCGCGCGGAATGGCCGCAGCTATTCGACCGCTTCCGCGACGTCGTCGTCTCGGGCGACGAGAAGCTGGTGAAGCCCGACCCCGCCATCTACCACCTCGCGCTCGCCCGCTTCGGGCTTGAGCCGCACGAGGCGGTGTTCATCGACGACAATGCCGCGAATGTGGCGGGCGCGCGGGCGCTGGGGATCCGGTCGGTGCTGTTTACCGAAGAGGCCGACGCCCGGCGCGAATTGATCGACGCCGGGCTGTTGCCGACTTAACTCCGTCCCTTCAACTCGTCGCCGACGATCGTCACGACGTGCAGCACGTTGGTCGAGCCTGGCGTGCCGAACGGGACGCCGGCGCAGACCACCACGCGGTCGCCGCCCTTGGCGATGCCGTGGCGCATCGCCATGCGCTTTGCCTTGGCGACCATGTCCTCGAACGAATCGACATCGCGGGTGTGGACCGCGTGGGTGCCCCACAGCAGGCCCATGCGCCGTGCCGTCTCCGCCTTGGGCGTCAGCACCAGGATCGGCACCGACGGGCGCTCACGCGCGATGCGGCGGGCGGTGGAGCCTGACATGGTGAAGCAGATGATCGCACTCGCCGACACATTCGCCGCAATCGTCTTGGCCGCTTCGGCGAGCGCGTCGGCGGTGGTGGGATCGGGCTTCATCACGGTGAAGTGCACGCGGTCGCCATGCGCCGGATCGCGCTCCACCGAATCGGCGATCGCGTCCATCATCGTCACCGATTCGATCGGCCACTGGCCCGCGGCGCTCTCGGCCGACAGCATGATCGCGTCGGCGCCGTCATAGACTGCAGTGGCGACGTCCGAGACTTCCGCGCGGGTCGGGGAGGGCGAGGTGATCATCGATTCGAGCATCTGCGTCGCGACGATCACCGGGCGGCCCATGCGGCGCGAGGTTTCGACGATCCGCTTCTGCATCGGGGGCAAATTCTGTGGCGGCAGTTCGACGCCCAGATCGCCGCGCGCGACCATCACGCCGTCGCACGCCTCGACGATCTCATCGAGCCGCGCGACCGCACTTGGCTTTTCGATCTTGGCGAGCAGCGCCGGGCCGTCCGGTCCGATCAGGCGGCGCGCCTCGGCCAGATCCTCGGGCCGCTGCACGAACGACAGGGCGATCCAGTCGACCTTCTGCTCGACCGCGAAGGCAAGGTCGCTGCGGTCCTTCTCGGTCAGCGCAGCCATCGGCAGGACCATGTCGGGGACGTTCAACCCCTTGGAATTGGACAGGACTCCACCAACCTCGACCCGCGTGTCGATATAGCCGACGCCATAGCCGGTGACGCGCAGCACCATCTTGCCGTCGTCCAGCAACAGCCGCGCGCCCTCGGTCACCGCCTCGAAAATCTCGCGATGCGGCAGCTCGACGCGGGTCGCATCGCCCGGCGTCGGGTCGCGGTCGAGGCGGAAGGATGTGCCGGTCGCCAGCGTTACCTTGCCGTCGGCGAACTTGCCGACGCGCAGCTTGGGCCCCTGAAGGTCGGCCAGGATCGTGGTCGGGCGGCCGGTGGATTTCTCCAGCGCGCGGATCGCCTGGATCACCGGGATCTTCGATTCCTGGTCGCCATGGCTCATGTTGATGCGGAAGGCGTCGGCGCCCGCAGCATGGAGCGCGGCGATCATCTCCGGCGAATTGCTGGCGGGGCCGAGCGTCGCCAGAACGCGCACCTTGCGCGACCGCGGTGCCATTGCCTTCGTCATCGCCGAATTCTCCATGTCTTGTCTGTGCCGGTCCCTAACGCCAAATGCGCACTATTCAACTGTGGAGGCGTCATTGTGACAACGCTGGACAAACTTGACGACCGCATTGCCGCTCAGGCGTTCCGCCGACTGGTCCGCCATCTGCGCCACCGCACCGATGCCGAGAATATCGAACTGATGGGCCTTGCGGGCTTTTGCCGCAACTGTCTGGGCGACTGGGTGAGTGAGGCGAGCGGTGGAGAACTCGACCGCGATGTCGCGCGCGAGCTGGTCTATGGCATGCCCTATGCCCGCTGGAAGGCGCAGCATCAGGGGCAGGCGACGCCCGAGCAGATCGCCCGGATGGAGGCGAGCGTCGCGCGAAACAAGCAGGAGGCCGAGCTGGACGACGAGCTCGACGACAGCTTCCCGGCGAGCGACCCGCCATCGATCACCATGCGCGGAGGCTAGCCAGTATCCCCTGTCAGCGCCTAGGCTGGCGCAAACAGGGGAGAGTTTCATGCGTCGAATCGCCGCCGTCACCATTGCGTTGCTCGCTGCGACGCCGCTCGCGGCCCAGACGGTCGCGCCGGCCAAGGTCAAGTTCATCCACGCCGGCACCTTGCTCGCCAAGCCCGGTGAGGCGCCGCGCGGGCCGAGCACGATCGTGGTACGCGACGGCAAGGTGGCGGAAATCCGCGACGGCTTCGTCGCGCCCGAGGGCGGGGCGGAGCTGATCGACCTCAAGGACCGGTTCGTGATGCCGGGGCTGGTCGACATGCATGTGCATTTGTGGGGGATTGGCGGCGATCCGCTGCGCGACCGGCTGACCGCGCTCAACCGCGACGATGCCGATGACATGATGCATGCGGTCGCCAATGCCCGGGTCACACTCGAGGCTGGCTTTACCACTGTGCGTGACCTGGGCGGGAGCGCGCGGGGGATGCGTGCACTGCGTGAAGGCGTCGAGCGTGGAGACATTGCCGGGCCGACCATCATCAACGCCGGCAATTCGATCTCGGTCTCCGGCGGCCATGCCGATGGCACCAACGGCGTGGCCGAGGTGTTCGCCGACGCGATCCACAAGCATCAGATCAACACCTGCGACGGCCCCGAGGATTGCACCCGCGCGGTGCGTCAGCAGATCGCGCTGGGGGCGCAGGTGATCAAATATATGTCCACCGGCGGCGTGCTCTCGAACGTATCGGGCGGGCTTGGCCGCGCGATGACGGATGCGGAGATGACGGCGATCATCGACACCGCGCATGGCCTGGGTCGCAAGGTCGCGACGCACAGCCATGCTGCCGCCGGGACCAAGGCGGCGGTCGCTGCCGGCGTGGACACGGTTGATCACGGGTCGTTCCTCGACGACGAGACGATCGCGATGATGAAGAAGAACGGCACCTGGCTCGTCCCGACGATGATGGCGCCCGCCGCGGCGCTGGAACAGGCGCGCAAGGGGCTGCTCCCGCCCGCAGTGATCCCCAAGGCGGAGGAAGCCGCCGCCGCCGCCTTTGCCAGCCACAGCAAAGCCTATGCGGCAGGGGTGAAGGTCGCATTCGGAACCGACAGCGGCGTCTCGCGCCACGGTGACAATGCGCAGGAGTTTTCGATGATGGTGAAGGCGGGGATGACCCCCGCGATGGCGCTCAAGACGGCCACGCTCAACGCTGCCGAAGCGCTCGGGCGGGCGGACAGCATCGGCTCGATCGCGCCGGGCAAGCACGCCGACATCATCGCGGTGACGGGCAGCCCGCTCGACGACATCAAGCGGATGGAACAGGTCGAGTTCGTGATGCGCCAGGGCGTCGTCCACAAGGCCGGCGGCAAGCGGCAGGCGTTCCCGGCACAGTAACGGCTAAAACGCGACCAGCCGGGCGTCGCCGAGGTCAGCCATCAGCGAAATCAGTCCGCCGGGCTCGGTCCCGGCGGCGAGCGCGTCGAAGCTGAGGCCGGCGGCGGCGAGGCCGGTCTGGCAGGCGATCAGGCGCACCCCGGCCTGATGCGCCTCGGCGAGCAGTTGCGCGCGCGTTGCAAAGCCATGCGCGGGCAGTGCGGCATCATCGGGATCGCCGCCGGGGACCAGCAACGGCACCGCAGCCTCATGCGCATAGACGCGCGCCTGCCCACCCAGCGCGGCATGGGCGCAGGCGAGCGCGAGCGCGGCGCGGAAGCGTTCGACATCGCCGGTCGCGACGATCAGCGTCAGGCCGCGCATGTGGGGCACCCCGGGTCCTTGGGCAGGGTCAGCGTGCGGAAGCGCAGCGCCAGCGTGTCGGCGAGCAACAGCTTGCCCGCGCTGTCCTCCCCGAACGGATGGATCGCGCGGATTACCTCCAGCGCGGCAAGGCTGCCCATGATCCCGGTCAGCGCGCCGAGCACGCCCTGTTCGGCGCAGTTGATGCCTGCCGTCTCCGGATCGGCGCCGACGAAGCAGCGGTAGCAGGGCTTGTCCGCCTCCCACCCGCGAAACACGCCAAGCTGCCCCTCGAACCGCCCGACCGCCGCGCTGACGAGCGGAATGCGATGGCGAAGGGCTGCGTCGGCGACGAGCAGGCGGGTCTCGAAATTGTCGGTTCCGTCGAGGATGACGTCGTTGCCACGGACATATTCGTCCACGTTGCTGCCATCGAGGCGGACCTGCCAAGCCCGAACTTCGATATGGGGATTGATAGCCTCAGCCCGGGTCAGCGCTGCGACTGCCTTGGATTGCCCCGCATCCTCGGTGCTGAAAATCGTCTGCCGCTGCAGGTTCGACAGATCGACCCGATCGTCATCGACAACCGTGATCTGCCCCACTCCGGCCGCCGCCAGATACTGCAACGCTGGAGAGCCAATCCCGCCAGCGCCCACCACCAGCACCCGCGCCGCCTTCAGGGCCGCCTGGCCCGCGCCGCCGATCTCGGGCAGCACGATATGGCGGGCATAGCGTTCGAGTTCGGCGTCGGAAAAATTCATTGCCGCCAGGCGAAGGTCACCGTCGCGCGATACCAGGCGGTCGGCGCAGCGGTGCGCTGGGTCAGGTTATTGCGCGAAAAGCCCGCGACCAGCCCTGCGGCATATTGCTCCACCGTCGGACAGCCGGTCGCGCGCGGGATGGTGGTGCGCACACCCTCTTCATCGACCAGCACCGCAACCTCGATCCGCACCGCCGGACGCCCGTCGACCAGCCGCCGCGCACGACATTTGCGCGCATTGACCTGCCCGCGTGCCCAATCGTGCATCGCCGGGGTCATGCTCGGCGCCTCGCGATAGGGTAGGGCCGGCAGGCTCTCCCAATCGATTGCTGCCGGCGCGGGGGCATCCTGCGTCGGGGCCAGATCGCCCTGCACGGCGGCAAGCGTCAGCGCGAGGGCCGTGACCGTGATCATCGTCCGGTTGATCCAAACCCGCCGCCGCCGCGCGCCGTGTCGTCGAGCGCCGCAACCTCCTCGAACACCGCGTGCTGGACCGGCGCGGGGACGAGCTGTGCAATCCGTTCTCCGCGCACGATGGTGAAGGGTTCGTCGCCAAGATTGGCAAGGATCACCTTCACCTCGCCGCGATAATCCTCGTCGATCGTGCCGGGCGTGTTGAGGCAGGTGATGCCGTGCTTGAGCGCAAGGCCGGAGCGCGGGCGCACCTGCACCTCAAAACCGGCGGGAATCGCGATGGCGAAGCCGGTGGCGACCGCGTGGCGCGCACCGGGGGCGAGCACCAGATCCTCCGCCGCAACGACATCCATACCCGCCGCGCCCGCAGTCGCATAGGCGGGCAGCGGCAGGCCCTCGCCGTGCGGGAGCCGCATCAGGCGGATCGAGATCGGCGCGCTCACGACGTGCGCCTCGGCAGCGCCGCGGCGAGGCGACGGGTCGCCTCGATCACCTGTGGGTCTTCCAGCACCGGCGCGGTGCGGTCGGGGATGATGCGAAAATCGGTGGCGATGCCGCGCAGGCTCAGCGCCTCGGCATAGCTGCGGGAGAAGCGGGCAGGGACGCGGGTGTCCGCGCCGCCGATCAGGATCGCCGCGCGCAGCCCCGGCTGGATGCCGCCAGCGGTCTGCAGCGGATCGAGGCTGATCAGCTTCTCCTTCCAGCGCGGCTCGTTGGGCTCGCGCGCGGCGATGAACTTACGCCATTCGGGCAGCGCGCAAGGGCAGGAGACGAGGACGATGCCGTCGACGAGCCCCGGACGCAGACCGGCAAGGTTCGCGACGACGATCGCGCCCCCCGCCTCGCCGATCGCGACCACCCGCGCGCGGCGATAACGGGTGCGCAGCGCGGCAATGGCGTCGCCGACCGCGGCAATCCGCTCGGCGCTGTAATCGTCGGTGCTGCTCGTGCCGCGCGTACCCGGCGACTGGCCGCCCGCGCCGTCCGAGTAACCGGGGCGCAGCAGCCGCACGACTGCACTGCCCGGCTCGGCGGCGGCCAGCGTGCGCGCGAAGTCACTGGTGTCGACCTTGGTCCGCGCACCATCGCCATGCACCACGACGTAGAGCGTCGGCGCGGCGCTCGGCTTGGCGCCAAAGCCCTGGGTGAACAGCTTGGGACTGGACGGCGTGCTCGCCCGATCGGCGGCGCATCCGGCGATCAACAGCGGGAGCAGCAGGAGTGAGAGCTTAAAGCGCATCGGCGATCCGTTCAGCGAGGCGGCGTGCGACATCGGCCTTGGCCAGCCGCTCCCAGCTTTCGACCCCCGACGCCGTGACAAGATGAACAAGATTGGCATCGCCCCCCATGACATCGCCTGAAACATCGTTGGCGACAATCCAGTCTGCGCCTTTGCGCGTACGTTTAGCGACCGCATGTTCGACCACCCGTTCGGTTTCGGCGGCGAAACCGATGACGAGGCGCGGCCGCTTTGCGCCATGGGCCAGACCGGCCAGAATATCGGGGTTCTCAACCAGCGCCAGCGCGGGGGCGGCGGCGTCGCCCTTCTTGATCTTCTGTTCCCCCACATCGCCCGCGCGCCAGTCGGCGACCGCCGCGACCATCACTGCGGCATCGGCCGGCAACGCGGCATCGACCGCCGCCGCCATCTCGCGCGCAGTCTCGACATCGACCCGCTCCACACCCGCTGGCGTCGGCAGCGCAACCGGACCGGCAACCAGCGTCACCCGCGCGCCCAGCGCCGCAAGTGCTCCGGCAATCGCAAAGCCCTGCTTCCCCGACGAACGGTTGGCGATGTAGCGCACCGGATCGATCGGCTCATGCGTCGGCCCGGCGGTGACCAGAACATGCTTGCCCGCGAGCCGACCCGATGACGGCGTCAGCGCATCCCCGATCGCGCGCAGGATCGCGTCCGGCTCGGGCAGGCGACCGGCACCGAACTCACCGCACGCCATCGGCCCCTCATCAGGCTCCAGCACGGTCACGCCATCGGCGCGCAGCGTGGCGACGTTGCGCTGCGTCGCCGCGTGCTGCCACATCCGCACATTCATCGCGGGCGCTGCCAGCACCGGCTTGTCGGTGGCGAGCAGCAGCGTGGTGGCGAGATCGTCGGCAATTCCCGCCGCCATCTTCGCCATCAGGTCCGCCGTGGCGGGCGCGACGACAACGAGATCGGCGGCGCGGCTGAGCTGGATATGCCCCATCTCGGCCTCGTCCTTGAGGTCCCACAGGGTCGTATAGACCTGGTTCTCGGATAGTGCGGCGAGCGTCATCGGCGTCACGAAATGCTGCCCGCCTGCGGTCACGACGCAGGTGACGGAATGCCCCGCCTTGCGGATCAGGCGGACCAGCTCGCACGCCTTGTACGCCGCGATGCCGCCGCCGACGATAAGAAGGATACGCTTCATCGGATAATCTCTAGCGCGCAACCTGCGTCACGACCACCCGCCGCCTGCCGCGCGCGCGGACCCACAGGTCGCGCAGGCCATCCGGCACGAAGGCGAGCCCGATCAGAAACGCCGGCGCGATAATCAGCCCCCAGTAAAAGGTGTCGAGCCGCGCAAACAGGCTGATCACCAGCGCATAGCCGCAGAAGGTGGCGAGCGCGCGCAGCCCCAGCGGGTCGCGCCAGCAGGCCCAGCCGAACAGCGCCAGCGCAGTCAGGATCGCGGCCAGTGCGGGGGGCAGCAGCTGCAACCCCGTCGCCAGCGTCATCGCGCGGACGAACAACCCGAACCCGTTCAGCCCCGCCCAGCCCGGCGACGTGGCGTCGAGCGGCCCCGTCACGCCCTGCACCGCCACTGCATGCGCGGTCAGCACCAGCAGGAACAGGCCAAGCGCCGCCGCCCATCCCGCCGCCTCGCGCCGATGCCCCTCGGCAAAGGCGATGCCCGCCATGACGATGACGTACAGCGCCGCCGTCTCGCGGATCAGCATCGCGATTGCCGCAATCGCCGCCGCCTCGACCCAGCGACCGGGACGGCGCAGCGCGAGGCTGAGCGCGACGAGCAGCCCCGCCCAGATTTCGTGGAATGCTACCAGCCCGCTCTGCACGAATGCCAGCATCCCGGCGGTGAGCAGCACCAGCGCCACCACGCGTGCGGGCCAGCGCGACAGCGCCTCGGCCACCCGACGGTACCAGCTCCACGCCGTCGCCAGTGCGAGCGCGTACAGCATCGCAAGGATGAGCGCAGCGGGCAACGCGCCCTGCACCACGGCCAGCCCCGGCATGCGAAAGGTTAGGAAAGGCCGCAGCGGATAGCCACCCATCCGCAACGCATCCGCCGCGGCGCGGTAATAGCCCTCGCCATGCGCCACCGCCGCGACGATCGATTCATACAGCGCGACATCGCCCTGCCGATCCGCCCCCGCGCCGGTCGCGCCAGGCACTGGCAGCGGCACGAACAACACGCTCAGCGCGCCGATAATCAACAGCACGACCCCAGCCACCACCCAGCGCGCACGGTTCACCGGCAGCGCGGCAAAGCGGCTGGGGGCGGAAAGCCACAGGGGGGCGCTGGTCATGCGACGTCCCTAGCGCGACTGGATTCGCTTGTCAGGCAAGCAACAGCGTCGCCGCAACACCGGCCCCGGCGGCGAGCAGCGCGACCGCGCCATAGCGCCAGCCGCCGCCGACGCGCACCACCTGAATCTCGCGCAGCGGCGGGGCAGGGGGGGCGCCGCCCGGATCGGGGAAGTGCCGTTCGATATTGCGGATCAGCCTGGGCAGCCGCGCGAGCGTCTTCAAATCCTCCGAAATCCGGTCGGCGAGAAACGCCTCCGGCCCCAATTCGGTGCGGATCCATTCGCGCACAAACGGCGCGGCGCTGTCCCACAGATTGATGTCGGGATGGATCCGCGTCGCCACGCCCTCGACCATCACCATCGTCTTTTGCAGCAGCAGCAAATGCGGCTGGGTCTGCATGTCGAAATCGCGGGTGATGTTGAACAGGCTGTCGAGCATCATGCCGACGCTCATGTCCTTGACCGGCAGGCCGCGCATCGGCTCGCCCACCGCACGCAGCGCGGTCGCGAACTCGGCGACATTGTGGTGCGCAGGGACATAGCCCGCTTCGAAGTGAATCTCGGCAACGCGGCGGTAATTGCCGGTGATCAGGCCGTAGAGAATCTCCGCCAGCCACACGCGTGCGCGCCGGTCGATCCGGCCCATGATCCCGAAATCGATCGCCGCGATCCGGTCGCCGGGCAGGGCGAACAGATTGCCCTGGTGCATGTCGGCGTGGAAAAAGCCTTCGGAGATCGCCTGACGCAGGAACGCGCGGACCAAAGTATGCGCCAGCTTCTCGGTGTCATGTCCCGCAGCGATCAGCGCGTCGCGGTTCGACAGCTTGATGCCGTCGATCCATTCGAGCGTCATGACCTTGCCGGTCGTACGCTGCCAGTCGATCGTCGGGACGGTGAAGTCCGGCTCCGCCTCCATCGATTCGGACAGCTCCGACGCCGACGCTGCCTCGCGCCGCAGATCCAACTCGCGCGCGGTCCAGCGCTTGAACGTCTCGATCACCAGACGCGGGCGCAGGCGCGCAACTTCACCCCCCTGCGCCTCGAGCTGCGCTGCCGCCCATTCATAGGTCTCGATCGCGCGGGCGAACTCGACCTCGATGCCCGGGCGCAGCACCTTAACCGCGACCTGATGGCCATCGGTGGTGATCGCGCGATGCACCTGCGCGATCGATGCCGCGCCGATCGGCGTCTCCTCGACCGACAGGAACATATCCTCGATCGGTCGCCCGAAGCCCGTTTCCATCGCCGTGCGGATCACCGCGAACGGGACGGGGGGGAGCGCGTCCTGCAGCCGCAACAGATCATGCGCCGCCGCCTCGCCGATCAAATCGGGGCGGGTGGCAAGCGTCTGGCCGAGCTTAATCGCTGCGGGGCCGATCGCCTGCAGCGCATCGGCATAGCGCGGCACCTCTGGCAGGCGCGCGCCGAATCGCAGGATGCGCGCGGCGCGGCGGACCAACGGCGGCGCATTGCGGTCGCGCTCGATCCCGCGCAGCGCGCCGTGACGCGCCAGCGTGCGACCCCATTTCAGGAGGCGCCACAGATGGACGACGGGAGCGGTCAAATCTTCCAGCCGCTGTGAATGGCAACCAGCCCGCCCAGCATCGGCTCGACGCGCGTCTGCACAAAGCCTGCGTCTTTGATCATCTGCTCAAACGTCGGCATGTCGGGGAAGCGGCGGATCGATTCGACCAGGTAGCGATAGCTGTCAGCATCACCCGCCAGCATCTCGCCCAGCTTCGGCACCAGCCGGTGCGAATAGGCGTCGTACACATCGGCAAAGCCCGGCCAGAGCGTCGTCGAGAATTCGAGGACGAAGAACCGTCCGCCCCGGCGCAGCACGCGATGCGCCTCACGCAGCGCCGCCGGGATGTCGGTGACGTTCCGGATGCCGAACGCGATCGTGTATGCGTCGAAGAACCGGTCGGGCCATTGCAGCGTTTCGGCATTCGCCTCGCTCCACACCAGCCCGTCGATGCCGCGCTTCGCCGCACGGTCGATGCCGACCGCCAGCATGTCGGGATTGATGTCGGCCACGGTCACCGCCGCGCCATGCTCGGCCATGCGGAAGGCGATGTCGCCGGTGCCGCCGGCCATGTCGAGAATCGCCTCGCCCGGGCGCGGCTTAACCCGGCGGACGAACACGTCCTTCCAGACGCGGTGCAGCCCGCCCGACATTGCGTCGTTCATGATGTCATAGCGCGCCGCGACGCTGGAAAAGACGCCGCCTACCCGGCGGGTCTTTTCGTCGGGCGCAACCTCTTCATAGCCAAAGGAGACGGTGTCGGTCATAGCCAAGCCCTTAGCCGCCCTTGTGGGCGCGGCAAAGCCCGCTTAGCTGGACAAAATGCCCGAGCTTCCCGAAGTCGAAACGACGGTCCGCGGTCTGACCCCTGCCTTGCACGGGCAGCGGATCGCGCGCGTCCAGTTGCGCCGCCCCGACCTGCGCCGCCCGATGCCGGTCGATCTGGGCCAGCGGCTGACCGGGGCAACCGTCACCGCGCTCGGGCGACGCGCCAAATATGGCCTGATCGACACCGATCGCGGCGACACGATGATCTTCCACCTCGGCATGTCGGGCCGCTGGCGAATCGACCCGACCGAGTTGCTGACCCACGATCATCTGCTGATCGAGACCGGGGCGGGCCGCGTGCTGGCACTCAACGATCCCCGGCGATTCGGATCGGTCGACCTGATGCCGACCGCCGAGATCGGCGCATGGCCGCCCTTTGCCGCGCTGGGGCCCGAGCCGCTGGGGCCGCACTTCACCGCCGATCACCTGCGCCAGGCGCTCGCCGGGCGGGTGGCGTCGATCAAGCTGTTGCTGCTCGACCAGCGCATCGTCGCGGGACTCGGCAACATCTATGTGTGTGAGGCGCTGTACGAATCGCGTATCTCGCCCAAGCGCAGCGGCGGATCGCTAACCCGGCCTCAACTCCAGCGACTCGTCGCGGCGGTGCATTCCGTGCTCGAATCGGCGATCGAAGCCGGCGGGTCGACGCTGCGTGACTATGCCCGGCCCGATGGTGAGCTCGGCTATTTCTCCAAGCAGTTCAAAGTCTATGGCCGCGAAGGCGAGCCGTGCGAATGCGGTGGCACCGTCGCGCGCTATGCCGAGGGTGGGCGCTCGACCTTCTGGTGCCCGAAATGCCAGCGTTAGTGCCCGGTTTTCCTCCGCAAAAGGTTGACCGAATCGCCTGCCCTCGCTAAGGGCCGCGCTTTCCCGAGGCGTGGGACGGAAATCCGCGCCTCTTTTCGCATCGAAAACAGGAACGAAGATTCATGGCGAACACGCCGCAAGCCAAGAAGCGCATCCGCCGCAACGACCGCCGCGCCGAAGTCAACGGTGCCCGCGTTGGCCGCATCCGTACCTTCGTCAAGAAGGTCGAAAGCGCACTGACCAGCGGCGACAAGGCCGCAGCGGAAACCGCGCTCAAGGCGATGCAGCCGGAGCTGGCACGCGGCGTGGCCAAGGGCGTCGTTCACAAGAACACCGCCTCGCGCAAGTTCTCGCGCCTGACCAAGCGGCTCGCCGCACTCGGCTGAACCGCCGATCAGGACGATTGAATTAGCCCTGCCGGCCCTGTGCCGGCGGGGTTTTTCGTTTGTGATAAGACCAATTTTTGACCGCGCGGATGCGAATCGCGCAATTCCAATGAGTCGCGGTGTTACGGCAATGTAATGAATCAATAAAAACGCGTAAAATCAGTATCTTATCTGAAGAATAACGCGTTTCCGGGGGTCTGAGTGAGTCAACCCCACTTATTTCAGATTCTTTACATGCCACCCTCTTGCTCGACTCAGAAAAGCGTCCCTAAAACAGCCCTCCGCCACGGCGTTCACGTCGGCGGTTTCAGCGAAGGCACCAACCAAGTGCGGATGTGATTCCGGCTTAGGGAGGCTGTTGCCTGAGTGAATTGCGCGTGGAGGCAGGCCTTTGCGCGCGGGGGGTAAAGCAGGTGCACCGATGGTGCGCGTGCGGGTGTCGGAAATAGAGGGACAGCGGGAAATATGGATCAAGCCAAGGCCTGGACACGCGTGCGCGGTAATCTGCGGCTTTCCGCAGGGCAGCGGCTGTTCGACCAGTGGCTTAAGCCAATCGTCCTGATCCCGGGCGACGACGCCGAAACGGTGCGTCTTGGCCTGCCGTCCGCCTTCATGACCAACTGGGTCAAGAATCATTATGCGGACCGTCTGGCGATGGAATTCCGTGCGCAGCTTCCGGGTGTGCGTACGGTTTCGATCGAGACGGTCGACGCGCGTGCGAATCGTGAGCTTGCCGCAGCGACCCCCGTGGTCGAAGCGGCGACGCCCGCCGCGCCCTCGGCCCCGGCCGGAGCGGGCGAGCGTCCCAACCTCGATTCGCGCTTCACCTTCGACCGGTTCGTGGTCGACACGTCCAACCGGCTGGCGTTTAACGCAGCCAAGGCGCTGGCCGAGCCGGGCAAGCCGCGCTTCAGCCCGCTCTACCTCCACAGCAATACCGGCCAGGGCAAGACGCATCTGATGCACGCGATCGGCCATGCGTTCATGGACGCATGCCCGGACGCGACCGCGATCTACATGCCGGCCGAGCGCTTCATGTTCGAATTCGTCCGCGCGGTGCGGGAGCGGGACACTTACAGTTTCAAGGCGCGGTTGCGCGGCGTCGATCTGCTGATGATCGACGACCTTCAGTTCATCGCCGGCAAGGAATCGACTCAGGAAGAGTTCTTCCACACCGTCGACGAATTCATGCGCGAGGGCAAAAGGCTGGTGATCGCCGCCGATCGCAGCCCGCTGGCGCTTGAGGGGATCGAAACCCGTCTCGCCTCGCGCCTCGGCTCGGGCCTCGCCGCCGATATCAAGCCGGCTGAACTCGGCCTGCGCCGCACGATCCTCGACCGCAAGCTTGAGGATATGGCGGGTGCCACGGTGCCGTCCGAAGTGCTCGACCTGCTCGCCACGCGAATCAGCTCGTCGGTGCGTGAGCTCGAAGGCGCGCTCAACCGCCTCGTCGCCTATTCGCAGCTCAACAATGAGGTCGTGACGATCGAATTCGCCGAGAGCGTGCTTGGCGAGGCCCTGCGCGGCAGCCAGCGCCGCGTTACGATCGACGAGATCCAGAAGGCCGTGTCGTCGCATTTCGACGTCAAGCAGCTCGACCTGGTGTCACAGCGCCGCGCGGTGGCAATCGCCCGCCCGCGCCAGATCGCAATGTACCTCGCCAAGCGCCTGACCACGCGCTCGCTGCCGGAAATCGGCCGCAAGTTCGGCAATCGCGACCATTCGACCGTCATCCACGCCGTCCGCCGCATCGAGGAGCTGCGCGGGACCGACAGCGAAATCGACGGCGCCGTCCGCAGCCTGATGCGCCAGCTCGAGGCGTAAGGCAGCGCGGCGCACCACGAGCGCCCGCGATCACCAACCCCCGTCTGCCCTGAGCTTGTCGAAGGGCGATTCACAACAGACGTTTCGCTTGCGGCCCTTCGACGGGCTCAGGGCAAGCGGTCGTTGTCAGCGCGGCAGTTCGTCCAGAAACGCTGCCACGTCCGCCAGATCGACCTGCTTGTCGAGATAGGTTCGCCCGATGCCGTGCGCGAGCAGGAAGGGAAGGGTGCCGGCGTCCATCTTTTTGTCGTGCAGCATGTGCGCGACCAACGTCTCGCCCGACGCGGTAATGCCCGCGCTGGCCAGATCGTGCGGCATGCCCATCGCGCGCAAATGCGCGGCTACCCGCTCGGCATCCTGCGCCGGACACAGCCCGCGCCGCGCCGAATAGGCAAAGGCCAGCGCCATCCCGGCTGCAACGCCTTCGCCATGCAGCAACGCGTCGGAGAAGCCCGTCTCGGCTTCCAGCGCATGGCCAAAGGTGTGGCCAAGGTTGAGCAGCGCGCGCACGCCCGTCGTCTCGCGTTCGTCCGCCGCGACGATCCGCGCCTTGGCCGCAACCGAATGGGCAATAGCGAATTCGCGCGCCACCGGATCGCCCGCGAGCAACGCCGCGCCATTGGCTTCGCACCATTCGAAAAAACCGAGATCGTCGATCAGCCCGTATTTCACCACTTCGGCATAGCCCGCGCGCAAATCGCGCAGCGGCAGCGTATCGAGCAGGTCCGGGTCGATCAGCACGAGCGATGGCTGGTGGAAGGCGCCGATGAGGTTCTTGCCCGCCCGGCTGTTGATCGCGGTCTTGCCACCGACCGAGCTGTCGACCTGTGCCAGCAGGGTGGTCGGGATCTGCACAAAGTGGCAGCCGCGTTTGAGGATCGACGTGGCGAAGCCGACCAGATCGCCGATCACCCCGCCGCCCAGCGCAATCACATGGTCGCCACGCTCGATCCCGCGCGCGAGCAGCGCGTCGGTGAGCGATTCGAGCTGCGCCCAGCTCTTGGTCGCCTCACCCGCAGGCAGGGCGATGATGTCGCTCGCCAGCCCGCCATTGTGCAGCAGCGCCGCCAGCCGCGCCGCATGCGGTGCGACATTGGCATCGGTGACGATGACGAACGGGCGCCCGCGCGACAGCGGCGCGAGCTGCTCCGCCGCCTGCGCGAGCAAGTCGCTGGCGATCCGCACTTCATAGCTGCGCGCGCCCAGCGCGACCGGAACGACCGTCATCGGCCGAGCGCCGTCAGGATCGAATTGACTGTCGCCTCATGCGGCGCGGCCTTGCTCACCACATGGATCGGCGCGAGCGCATAGACCGGGTTGCGGATTTCGGCGAGTTCGGTGAGCACCTTCAACGGATCCTTTCCGCGCAGTAGCGGGCGATGGTCGCGCTTTGCGACGCGTTCCGCCAAGACCTTGGGGGCGGCGTCCAGCCAGATCGCGGTCGCCTGGTCAAGGATCAGCGCGCGGGTTTCCTCATTCAGAAACGCTCCGCCGCCGGTCGCGATCACCTTGGGCGCGCCATCGATCAGCCGCGCGATCACGCGCCGTTCGCCGTCGCGAAAATGCGGTTCGCCGAATCGCTCGAAGATTTCGGAAACGGTCATACCCGCTGCCGCCTCGATCTCCGCATCCGCGTCGACAAAGGGGAGTTTGAGGCGCTGGGCAAGGCGGCGGCCGACCGTGGTTTTGCCCACGCCCATCAGTCCGATCAGCACGATCGGGCGGGTAATCGGTTCAGGATCGGCTGGGTGGGTTTGCAGCATGGTCGCGGGGGCTATACAGCGAGCATCGCGCTCGGGCAAAAGGCCCGTCGCCTGCATATATAACCGGTTTGAGGGGGTCGATGTCCCGTTCGCTCATCATCATCGTCATTGTCGCTATCCTGTTGATTGGAGGGCTGTTTTTCCTCGCGGGGCGCGATACGGAAAAGCAACCGGTGCGTGTCGAGAAGGTCGTCCCGCTTGACAATCTCTCGAACTAAGACCGCGCTCGCCGCGGTTCTGGTGGTCGCTGCCGGCGTGGGAATTCCCGCGCTGGGGCAGGATCGACCCGAATCGCTGCTGCCGCCCGGATTCGACGATCCGGTCCCCGCGCCTGCTCCGGCGCCAGCCCCCGCGCCGACCGCGCCAGTGGCTGGACCGACGAGCGCGCCGCGCGCGGATGCTCCGCCGGTTGCGCTCGGCAATACGACCGCAGCGGCCGGCGGCGTCGCGCCCGAAGCACCGGGCGAGATCGATTACGCGACGATCGCCCGCTACGAACTTCCCGATTTCGCCAAGCGCTCGCTGGCGCAGGTCGGCCCGTCCTCGCCCGCCAGCGACGGGCTGGCTGCAACCGCATTCGGCAATGCCGATGGCGGCTTCCTTCAGACATTGATGCGCCGCGCCGATGCGCCGGTCGCGTCGCGCTGGCTGTCGATCGCGCTGCGCCGCGCGCTGCTGTCGCGGGTTGACACCCCGCGCGGCCTCAACGGCGCCGATTTCGCTGCGGAGCGTGCCTGGCTGCTGATCCGCATGGGTGAAGCCGATGCCGCGCGCGCGCTGGTGCAGTCGGTCGATATCGCCAACTACACGCCCAAGATGTTTCAGGTGGCGATGCAGGCAATGCTCGCCACCGCCGATCCGGGCGGGATGTGCCCAATGGTTCAGCCCGCGCTCGACACCGCGCCCGACCGCAACTGGCGGCTCGCCGAAGCGATCTGTGCAGGGCTCGATGCCGATCCGTCCAAGGCCGGACCGCTGATCGACGCCAGCCGCCGCCGCATGGGCACCTCCGTGGATGTGCTGCTGGCCGAAAAGCTGGTCGGTATGGGTGTATCGGGCCGCCGCGCAGTCACTGTCGAATGGGACGCCGTGGACCGGATCAGTGCGTGGCGCTGGGGCCTTGCGGTCGCGTCGGGCACCGATATCCCCGAGCGGATGTACGGCACCGCCGGGCCGCAACTGCGCTACTGGCGCGCGACCGCGCCGATGTTGGGCCTGCGTGACCGCGCCGCAGCGGCGGAAGCAGCGGCGACTCAGGGCATCTTCTCGAGCCAGGCGCTCACCGACCTGTACGGCGAGATCGAGGCGCAGGAAGATCCGTCGATCGCCGAGGTCGCGGTCGCCCGCGATCTGCGCGCCGCCTTCACCGCCGCCACCGCTGCTGAGCGGGTCGAGCGGATGCGACAGCTGTGGGACGAGGCGCAGGGGCCGCGCGCCACCTATAGCCGGTTGATCCTCACCGCCCGCGCCGCCGCCCGCCTGACGCCGTCGGCCGAACATGCCGCCGACGCCGATCGCCTGATCGCGTCGATGCTGAGTGCCGGGTTCGACCGCGCCGCGCTGCGCTGGAAGCAGATTGCACCGCGCGGCAGCGATGGCTGGGGCATGCTGCTGCTCGCCGAACCGGGCCGCGCAGTCGCGGTCGGCGATGTCGAGGCGTATCGCAGTTCCGCCGACGCGACCAACGGCGCGATGCTGATCGCGGCGATGGCCGGGATGGGCCGCATATCCAACGGCGATGCCGAACGGCTGATGCGCGCATCGGGCGTCGAGTTCGACGCCGCCAACGCCTGGACCCGCGCGATCGCGCAGGCGGCGGACGCGAACCAGCCAGGAACGGTGGTGCTGCTCGCCGCCGTGGGGATGCAGAGCCGGGTGTGGGAAGGCGTATCGCCCGAAGCGCTGTATCACATCACCCGCGCGCTGACTCAGGTCGGGCTCGATGGCTATGCGCGGATGATCGCCGTCGAGGCGATCACGCGGCTTTGAGCCAGATCCGCCCCGGGGACGACCCGGCGCTGATCGAGCGCTTCCTCGAGATGCTCGCCGCCGAAGCGGGCGCGTCGGCGAACACGCTTGCGGCTTATGGCACCGATTTGCGGCTGGCGTCGCAGGCGCTCGAAGGTGGCCTCGCGGCGGCGGACCGCTTGGCGATCGAGCGGCTGGCGGAGCAATGGCGCGACCTCGCCCGCGCCACCGTCGCGCGCAAATCGGCGGCACTGCGCCGCTTCTATGGCTTTCTGGTCGACGAGAAGCTGCGTGCTGACGATCCCGGCAGTGCGCTGCCCCGCCCCGGCAACGGACGGGGACTGCCAAAAACGCTGTCGAACGCCGATGTCGATGCGATCTTTAAGGCGATTCAGGCGCGGATCGACCGCGTGCCCCCCGATCCGCGCGACCTGCGCCTGCTCGCGCTGATCGAGCTCCTCTACGGCTCGGGTCTGCGCGCAAGCGAACTCGTCTCGCTCCCGCGCGGGGCGATCCAGCCCGACAAGCCCTACCTCATTTTGCGCGGCAAGGGGGGCAAGGAGCGGCTGGTCCCTCTGTCGGATCGCGCCCGCGCGGCGGTGGCGGCGTGGCGCGACCATGTCGATCCGGCGCGGCCGTGGCTGTTCCCGTCGGGCAAGGGGCATCTCAGCCGCATCCGCCTGTACCAGATGGTCCGCGAGATTGCGGGGCTGGCGGGCATCCCGCCCGACCGCATCAGCCCGCACGTCCTGCGCCACGCCTTTGCTACGCATTTGCTGGAGGGCGGGGCGGATCTGCGCGCGCTGCAAGCGATGCTCGGCCATGCCGATATCGCGACCACCGAAATCTACACGCATGTCGACAGCGCCCGGCTGGTTAGCCTCGTCAACGAACGCCACCCGCTCACCGACACGCCCCGAATTGACGCGAAGCGCGACGGGGCATAGGTGCGCGCGATGGCCAGTTTTCTTGAATTTGAAAAGCCGATCGCCGAGCTTCAGGCCCGGATCGACGAATTGCGCGACACTGCTGCGGGCGGCGAGGTGGATATCGAGTCCGAAGTTGCCAAGCTGCAGGGCAAGTCCGACCGCTTCCTCAAGGACGCCTATTCCAAGCTGACCCCGTGGCAGAAGACGCTCGTCGCGCGCCATCCGGAGCGTCCGCACTTCAAACATTATGTCGCGCGGCTGATCGAGGATTTCATGCCGCTCGGCGGCGACCGCGCCTTCGCCGACGATCAGGCGATTCAGGGCGGTCTCGGCCGCTTCCGTGGCCAGCGCGTGATGGTCATCGGCCATGAAAAGGGTGACGACACCACCAGCCGCCTCCGCCACAATTTCGGCATGGGCAAGCCTGAGGGCTATCGCAAGGCGATCCGGCTGGTCGAACTGGCCGACAAGTTCGGGATTCCGGTGGTGACGTTGGTCGACACCTCCGGCGCCTTCCCCGGCATGGAGGCCGAAGAGCGCGGTCAGGCCGAGGCGATCGCCCGCTCGACCGAAGCCTGCCTCAACCTTGGCGTGCCGATGGTCGCATCGATTCTGGGAGAGGGCGGTTCGGGCGGCGCGGTCGCGCTCGCTGCCGGCAACCGCGTGCTGATGATGGAACACGCCGTCTATTCGGTGATCTCGCCCGAAGGCTGCGCCTCGATCCTGTGGCGCACCGCCGACAAGGCCGCCGACGCCGCCGAGGCGATGAAGGTGACCGCACAGCACCTCAAGGAACTCGGCGTCATCGACACGATCGTCACCGAACCGCTGGGCGGCGCACACCGCGACCATGCCAAGGCGATCGATTCGCTCGGCGACGCGATCGAATCGGCGCTCAAGGATCTGTCCGGCCAGAGCGCAACTGCACTGCGCCAGGCTCGCCGCGCCAAGTTCCTGGCGATGGGCCGGGCGTAATCCAAAAATCCTCCCCGGAACGGGGAGGGGGACCAGCGAAGCTGGTGGAGGGGCCCCGAGGCAACGGATTCCGGTGCCTCGGGCCCCCTCCGTCAGCGCTGCGCGCTGCCACCTCCCCGGTCCGGGGAGGAATAGAAAAAGGGCGGCGGACCCATCGGTCCGCCGCCCCCTGTTCAGTCGTTTCCAAACGAAGGGGTCTTACGACGCCTTCATGTTCGACGAAACGTTGGTGAAGGTCGTCTTGAGCTGGTTGCCCAGGCCCTGCATCGCGGCAATCGCGGCGACGGCGATCAGAGCGGCGATGAGGCCGTACTCGATTGCGGTGGCGCCCTTCTTGTTGCCAAAAATCTTGCGGATCGTGTTCATACCGGTCTCCATCCTGTTCGAAGCTTCAGTTCCCGGCTGTTCCCGGGTAAACCGGTCTCAGCACCTTCGAAATTAAGTGACGGAGGTTAACAAACGCCTTAGGCGCGCGACCGGATTGGTCGAAAAATCAACCGGGGTTCTGGACCTTGTTGCTGACATTGTTCCACATGCCCGTCGTGCTGCCGGCAAGCTCGGTCAGCGCACCAATCATGACGAGGACGATCAGCGCGAGGATAAAGCCATATTCGACCGCCGTCGCGCCGCGGGTGCAGCGTGACAGCCGGGTCAGAAATGGCTTGAGTGCACGCATCGTCGCCCTTCCTTTTTGGCTCTACCGGAAAACTACGGAAACAAGATTAACGAAATGCTGAAATCGAATGCTGGGATTCCAACAGGGCGTATCCTCACGGTAGTGGCGGCGGCGCTGGTCGATGGTGACGGGCGCGTGCTGGTGCAGCAGCGCCCGCCGGGCAAGCCGATGGCGGGATTGTGGGAGTTTCCGGGCGGGAAGGTCGAGTCCGGCGAACTGCCTGAACCCGCTTTGTGTCGCGAGCTGGAAGAGGAACTTGGCATCAGCGTCGAACAGGCGTGCCTCGCTCCCGCAACCTTCGCCAGCGAAACGCTCGGCGACCGCCACCTGCTCCTTTTGCTCTACGCCGTCCGCAAATGGAGCGGGGTCCCCCAGGCGCGACACGCGACCGCGCTGCGCTGGGTTCGCCCGCTCGAATTGCACCGCCTCGACATGCCGCCTGCCGACAAGCCGCTGATCGGACTGCTCGAGGCGCTGATCTAGGTCATGCTCGGAGTCGGCTCGCCGCGGGTGCGCCACAGCGAATAGGCAACGCCCGTGGCGAGGATCACAACCGTGATCCCGAGCGACACCAGCGGCGGCACCTTGGCCAGCCCCAGCGCATCGGCGACGAAGATCTTCGAGCCGATGAACACCAGCAGCACGGCCAGCGCATACTTCAGATAGTGGAACCGCTCGACCAGTGCCGACAGCGCGAAGTACAGCGCGCGCAGGCCCAGAATCGCGAAGATGTTCGACGTATAGACGATGAACGGATCGGTCGTGATCGCAAAGATCGCCGGCACCGAATCGACCGCGAACACCAGATCGGCGAACTCGATCATCACCAGCGCGAGGAACAGCGGCGTCGCATGCCGCACCACCGTGCCCGTCTTCGCATCGGCCTCCCGCACGAAGAACGCCGATCCGCGCAGCCCGTCGGTCACCCGCATATGCCGCTTCAGCCAGCCGAGCAGCGGCGAGCCCGCCACATCATAGGGCGTGTCGACCATCCGCCACATCTTGATGCCCGTGAAGATCAGGAACGCGGCAAAGAGGTACAGCACCCAGCCGAACTCGGACACGATCGTCGCGCCCAGCGCGATCATGATCGCGCGCAGCACGATGACGCCGAGGATACCCCAGAACAGCACCCGGTGCTGATACTGACGCGGAATCGCGAAATAGGTGAAGATCATCGCGATGACGAAGACATTGTCCATCGCCAGGCTTTTCTCGACGACGAAGCCGGTGACGTAGTTGATCGCCGCCGTCTCGCCGAGCTGCCACCAGACAAAGCCGCTGAACGCGAGGCCCAGCACGATGTAAAAGGCGGAGAGCATCAGGCTCTCCTTCACGCCGATCTCGCGCGCCTTGCGATGCAGGACGCCAAGGTCGAGCGTGAGCAGGACGGCAACCAGCCCCATAAAGGCAAGCCACATCCACACCGGCTTGCCCAGCCAGAGTAACGTCAGAAATTCCATTGTAGGTCAGCCCCTGTTGGGTGACGCGCTGCACGCGCCATGAAGGCGGCCCGACATCATGCGCATCGGCGCATCAGAGGGGCCCGGGCCGCCGTTGGTGGTTGGATCAGTGTTGTCTTCGTTTAGGCGGTGCCGCTTCAACGAAGCTGAAACACTAGGCGCCGGTCGCGATTGCGCGCTTCCAGTGGCCAGCCAGGCGGTCCTTGACCGCCAGCTTCAGCTTCTTGAGCCGCAGCAGCCGAAACCCGTCCGGATTGCGTCGCCGCGCTTCACGGCGAATCTCCTCGTCCAGCTTCCGGTGGACGACGCTCAGACGGTACAACATGCCACTCATCATAATGCCTCCTGTCGATTTGAAATCGATCGGATGGCCGTCAGCGGGTGGATACGGTCACAAAAAGCCCAGCCTGCATCGGATCATCCGATGCGGTCCGACATCGCGATCACATTGATCGCCAGAGGGGCCCGGTCCGCACGATGTTTATGGCTGCAACGCACCATTTTGTCAAGATATCAGGGCTTGGGCCGCAGAGCGTCAGCCAGCGACGCGCTGGCGGAACCGCGTCGAGCAGGCTTGGGCTGCGACGGATCGGGGGCCCAGCCGGTGACGAAGATCGCATCGAACCGCTCGCTGGTCCGCCCCTCGGCATCGGCGCGCGTGGCGAAGGCTTCGGCGGCACGCGCCACCGCGCTGCGGGTCAGCGGGGCCGGGTCACGCAGCAGGCTGTTCGCCCCCATGCCGCGCAGGTCGCGGACCAGATCGAACAGGTTGGAATAGCGTACCTCCAGCGTCTCGACATCCGCCACTGGCAGAGCGAACCCAGCGCGCACCAGCAGGTCGCCCGCCGCGCGCACATCGACCTGCGGATGCACCCGCGCCGCCGGGCGGTCACCCTCTGCCTCCAGCATCACGCTACGCAGCGTGGAGAGCGTCGAACCACCCAGAAATGCGCCCATGAACAGGCCATCGGGACGCAGCGACCGACGGATCAGCGCCAGCGCGCCGGGCAGGTCGTTGACGCTGTCGAGCACGCCCGCCGACACGACGAGGTCATAGGCACCCTCGGGCGCATACGGCCGGTCCTCGTCCATCTGCACGCCATCCGACAGCGACGCGAAGCGCGCACCGGCATCGATCCGCGTGACGGTCGCACCCGGCGGCGGCACGAACGCACCGTCGAAGCTCCCGAGATCCAGCACATCGCGAAACTCGCGCCGCACCGCGTCCAGCCGCTCGGCAATCCCCTCGAGCATCCACGCGCGGATAAAGTCGAACCCAGCAAAGCCCGGCGCGGCGCGGTCACGGCGCAGGCGGCGGCGGTTGCGGTCGAAAATCTCGGGCGGGGTGGGGGCGGGGGTCACGGCGCGGCTTGTGCCGCGTCGCGCGCCGCGCGACAAGCTCTGCATGGGGCTGCGCCAACCGTTGCTCGACGTGATCGGCCTGGCGCTGCCTCCGCGCTGCCCGGGCTGTGGTGACGTGGTCGATGCCGATCACCGCTTCTGTGCCCCCTGCTGGAGCGGGATGCGCCTGATCGCGCCGCCCTGGTGCGCGAGCTGCAACTTGCCGTTCGAGCATGATCGCGGCGATGCGGCGCAATGCGGCACCTGCCTTGCCGACCCGCCGGTGCATAACGGCGTGCGCGCGGCGGTCGCCTATGGCCCGGCGGCGCGGACGCTCGCGCTACGCCTCAAATATGGCGGGCGCACAGGGTTCGCGGTCACCGCCGCGCGGCTGATGACGCGGTTGATGCCCGACGATGCCGAACTGCTGGTGCCGGTCCCGCTGCACCGCTGGCGGATCTGGGGGCGGGGGTTCAATCAGGCGCTGCTGATCGCCCGCGAACTCGGCGCTGCGTCAGGCATCCCGGTCGCGCCCGACCTGCTCCGCCGGGTCAAGGCAACCCCCGTGCTGCGCGGCCTCGGCCCGCGCGGTCGGGCCAAGGCGGTCGCCGGAGCCTTCGCGCTCGCGCCCGACGCCCGCGACGCGGTGCGCGGCAAGTCCATCATTCTGGTCGACGACGTCCACACCAGCGGCGCGACGACCACCGCCTGCGCGCGCCTCCTCAAGCGTGCCGGCGCGACCAAGGTGACGATCCTGTGCTGGGCGCGGGTGATCGACGACGCAGAGGCGGATTGACAAGCGGCACCGCGAACCACACCTCGGAACCATGGCCAAGATCGAAATCTACACCAAGGCATTTTGCGGATATTGCCACCGCGCCAAGACCTTGCTCGACAGCAAGGGCGCCGATTACGAGGAATTCGACCTCACCATGGGCGGCCCGAAGCGGCAGGAGATGCTTCAGCGCGCCAATGGCCGAAGCACCGTGCCCCAGATCTTCATCGACGGCGAGCATATCGGCGGCTCCGACGATCTGATGGCGCTGGAGCGTGAGGGCAAGCTGGACGCATTGCTCGGCGCGTGATGCGCGCCGCGATCCTTCAGATGACCAGCGGCATCGACCCGCTGGCCAATGCGCGCACGCTGGTCGAAGCAATCGCCTCAGCAGCGGGGGAGGGCGCGGCGATGCTGTTTACGCCCGAAATGTCGGGCCTGCTCGACCGCGACCGCATGCGCGGGGCTGCATCAATCGTTGCGCAAGCCGACGACCCCGTTCTCGCGGCCGTCCGTGAAGCCGCCGCGCGCCACGGCATCTGGCTTCAGCTCGGCTCGCTCGCCTTGCGTGGCGATGACAGCCGCTTCGTCAATCGCGGCTTCGTGATCGACAGCGACGGTGCGATCCGCGCCTCCTACGATAAACTGCATCTGTTCGACGTTGACCTCCCGACCGGCGAGCGCTGGCGCGAATCCGATGCCTATGCCCCCGGCGACCGCGCAGTGGTGGTGGACACACCACTCGGCGCGCTCGGTCTGTCGATCTGCTACGACATCCGCTTCCCCGATCTCTACCGCGCGCTGACCGACGCCGGCGCGACCTTGCTCGCCGTCCCCGCCTCCTTCACCCGACCGACCGGCGCAGCCCATTGGCACACGCTGCTGCGCGCCCGCGCGATCGAGGCCGGGGTGCATGTCATCGCCGCCGCACAGACCGGCACGCACGCAGACGGTCGCACCACCTATGGCCACAGCCTCGCCATCGATCCCTGGGGCGAAATCCTGCTCGACATGGGCGAACCCGCCGGCCTCGGTTTCGTCGAGATTGACCCCGCGCGCGTCACCGAAGTGCGCAGCCGCGTCCCCGCCATTGCCCACCGCCGCCCGATCCCGCCGGTCACCCGCGCATGATCGTGTTCGACCTCAAATGCACCCAGACCCATGTGTTCGAGGCATGGTTCGGATCGAGCGCCGACTATGAAGACCAGCGCACGCGCGGCTTGCTGGCCTGCCCGATCTGCGGCGACGCCGATATCGCCAAGGCGGTGATGGCCCCGAACATCCCCGCCAAGAGCAACCGCGCCTCTGCAGCGCCCACCGCAGCACCGGACCCCAAGGCGCTGATGGCCGCGCTCGCACAGGTTCAGGCAAAGATGCTCGAAGGGTCGAAATGGGTCGGCATGTCCTTCGCCGACAAGGCGCGGGCGATGCATGCCGGCGAGGAAACCACCGCCCCGATCCACGGCAAGGCTAGCCTCGCCGAGGCCAAGGCCCTGATCGAAGACGGCATTCCCGTCGCGCCCTTGCCCCTGCCCGTGATCCCGCCCGACCAGCGCAACTGATTGACCAGATCGCCGCGCGCTCTTAACCAGCCGCCGAGTGTCCCGGTAGCTCAGCAGGATAGAGCAACGGTTTCCTAAACTGTAGGTCGGAGGTTCGAATCCTCTCCGGGACACCAGCCCTGAAAATCAGCGACAGCTGCTCGCCGCGCCCGCATCCAGATCCAGACACCGACCATCGATGCTCGCCGGATCGATCGGCAGCCCGATGACGCTCGCCAGCGTCGGCAGGATGTCGACCGTCTCCACCCCATTGGGCTGGTCGAACGGCGTCACGCCCTTGCGCCAGAACAGGATCGGCACGCGCCGGTCATAGTCCCAGATGCTGCCATGCGTCGCGACCGCGCCCCCCGGCACCGGGATCGGCGTGATCCGCGGCTTCAGCGACACATAGAAATCGCCCGACCGCCCCGGATAATAGGACGCACGCACGCGCTGGATCAGCGTCCAGCTCTCCGGTGGGCCGCTCGGGCTCGGCGTCGCCATGATCTCTTCGCCGGTGAACACCGCCGCGACCTGCGGATGCGCGCGATACTGCGCGATCGCCTCCGCCATCACTTTCGCGCGCAGCTTGGGCTTGAGCGCGGGATCGAGATAGATGTCGCCGAAATTCCCGCCCCACAACAGGCGCTTTTCGCCCAGTTTCAGCTTCGCCGCGACCTTGTCGCTCATCGGCTTGGACGACAGCTCGGTCTGCGCGCGCGCCGCATCGGTGATGCCGTGCAGCACATTGCGTTCGGGCAGGTCATGGCCGCCATGATCGGCGGTAAGCACCACCTGATAATCCACCCCGCTCCGGTCGAGCACGTCGAAGAACGCACCCAGATCGCGGTCTAGGCTGGTCAGCTGCAGGCACATTTCGGTGCCCTCGGTGCCATAGCCATGGCCGACATAGTCGGTCGCCGACGCGCCGACGATCAGCACATCGGTCGCCTCGCCGCGGCCCAGCTTCATCTCCTCAAAGAACGCCGCCGCCAGCGCCAGCGTCGCGCCGTCCATCTCGGGCGAGGCGCGGAACGCACGGGCATCGCCGGCCTCACGCGCGAACCGCCCGGTGCCGACCGTGCGGCTGCCCGCCGTCACCGCGACATCGCGCGGCTTGCAATAATCAGGCAGCTCCAGCGCCGGCTGCGCCTTGGCCAGCTGCGCGCCGATCGCGGCATTGGCGCGCGCAACGATCGGCGCCTCGGCCGTGCCGGTGTAGCTGACAAAGCCCTTGCCGCCCCACCACCAGATCTGATCGGCGCGCTTGCCGCCCATCATCACCGCCGCGCGATCCTTGCCCGACACCGAAACGACGCGCGTCGCCGGAGTCGTCGCCTTCATCCGGTCGCCCAGCGTCGGCACCAGCAGATGCAGCGGCGACACGGTGTACTTGTCCGACGTGCTGCCCGGAACACTTTCGTCCTCGGCGCAATAGATCGTCTTGTCCTCACGCGCGGTCTTGAGGTCGACCCAGTCATTGGCGACGATGCCGCTGCGCGCCGGGCGGCTGCCGGTCAGAATCGTCGAATGGCCGGGGCAGGTCTCGGTCGCCGCATGGCTCTGATAGCCGGAAAAGACCACACCGCGCGCCATCCGCGCCAGCCCCCCGGTGAAATAGGGGCGATAGCCCGCGAACAGGTCCGCCGAAAACTGGTCTACCGAGATTGTGACGATCAGCTTGGGCGGAGCCGCCGGGGCAGGGGCCGGAGCAGCTTCCTGTGCCGCAACCGGAACGGCAAGCAGCATGGCAGTGGCGAGCAATCGAGCGAGCATATACCCTCCGGCATGGCAAAAATGGCCGCGCCCGCTATGTTCCCAAGACTTAGGTACGGCAAGGGCGGGCAATGCGCAGATTCGGTTTCGTTTTCCTGACTTTCCTGCTGGCGCTGGTCGCGCTTCCCGCCGCCGCCCAGCCGGTCGGGCAGAATAATTTGACGGTCGATCTGGTAGCGGAAAGCGACGCCCCCGCCGCCGGAAGCGAGGTGACGCTCGCCTTCGTCGCCAAACCCAACCCCGGCTGGCACGGATACTGGAAGAACCCCGGCGACGCCGGCCTCGACACGCGGCTCGACTGGACGCTGCCACAGGGCGTGACCGCGGGCGAGCTGCGCTACCCGGTCCCGACGCGGCTGATGATCGCCGGCATCATGAACTATATCTACAAGGGCAATTACACCCAGTTCGCGACGCTGAAGATCCCCGCCGGGCTCGCCCCCGGCACCGCGCTCCCGATCGCGGTGCGCGCCGATTATCTGATCTGCACCGACGAAATCTGCGTCCCCGAAACTGAAAATCTGACGATCAACCTGAAGGTCGGCGACGGCAGTATCACCCCCGAGCGCCGCGCACAGTTCGACCAGTGGCGCCGCCTGTTGCCCAAGCCGCTGGGCAGCGAGGCTAAGTTCCAGGTGACCGACGGCACGCTCCGCATCGCGATCCCGTTCCCCGCCTCGGTCGATCTGTGGAAGGACGCGTATTTCTTCGCCCAGACAGCCGACGCCGTCACCTATTCCGCACCACAGAGCGTCACCCGCGACGGCGACACGCTGATCCTCTCGGTCAAGGCCGGGTCGAAAGTCCCCGAACGCCTCGACGGCATCCTCGCCACCGGCGAGCGCGACGGCTTTGCGCTCACCGCCGTCCCCGGCACCGTCGCCGCCGCACCCGCAGCGCCAGTCGGCATCGACTGGAGCGCAGCCCTGCTCGCGCTCGGCGGCGCGCTGCTGGGCGGGCTGATCCTCAACATCATGCCGTGCGTCTTCCCGATCCTCAGCCTCAAGGCACTCAGCCTCGCCAAGAGCGGCACCAGCGAGCGCGCCGCCCGCGCCGAAGGTCTCGCCTACACCGCAGGCGTCGTCCTCGTCGTCCTCGCGCTCGGCGGCTTGATGCTCGGCCTGCGCGCGGCGGGGGCGAGCGTCGGCTGGGCATTCCAGCTCACTGACCCGCGCGTCATCCTGCTGCTCCTGCTCCTCGTACTCGGCATCGCGCTCAACCTTGCCGGGCTGTTCGAGCTGATGACCCCGAAATTCGCGGGACGCCTCGCGGGCGGCGGCAGTGGCGGCGCATTCATGACCGGCGCACTCGCCGCGTTCATCGCCACGCCGTGCACCGGCCCGTTCATGGGCGCAGCCCTCGGCGCGGCGCTCGTGCTCCCGTGGTATATCGCGCTCATCATCTTCCTCGGCCTCGGCCTCGGCCTCGCGCTCCCGTTCCTGCTGCTTGGCTTCATCCCCGCGCTGCGCCGGATGCTGCCCAAGCCGGGCGCGTGGATGGACACGTTCCGCAAGATCCTGTCGGTCCCGATGTTCCTCACCGCGATCGCGCTCGCCTGGGTGCTCGGCGGCCTCACCGGGGTCAACGGCATGGCCACCGGCCTGATCGTCGCGCTCGCGCTCGGCGTCGTGCTGTGGGCGCTCGGCCGGCGACAGATCCGGGGAGCCGGGAATGGCATCGCCTGGGCGCTCAGCCTCGCCATCGTGATCGGCGGCATGTGGCTGGTCGGCGGCATCGAAAAGCCCGCGGCCGCAGCAGCCACCGCTTCCGGCGCACAACCCTTCAGCGAAGCCAAGCTCGCTGACCTGCGCGCCCAGAACAAACCCGTCTTCGCCTATTTCACCGCCGACTGGTGCGTCACCTGCAAGGTCAATGAAAAGGCCGCGATCGAAACCGACGCCGTCCGCGACGCCTTCGCCAAGGGCGGCGTCACCGTCCTTGTCGGCGACTGGACCGATGGCGACCCCGCGCTCGGCCGCTTCATCGAACGCCACAACCGCGCCGGCGTCCCGCTCTACCTCTGGTACCCGGCCGGCGCGAGCGAACCTCAGGTCTTGCCGCAACTCCTCACGCAAGGCATGTTGACCGGGCTAACCGGGGGCAAATGAACCGTAGATCAAGGAGATGAGCCGATGCACCGACTGATCCCATTTGCCGCAGCGACCCTCGCGGCCCTCGCACTCCCTGCCGCCGCGCAACAGAGCAACGGCGCCAAGGCGACCGATTTCAAACTGACCGACGCCAGCGGCAAGACCGTCCAGCTCAGCGACTTCAAGGGCAAGACCGTGGTGCTGGAGTGGAACAACCCCGGCTGCCCGTTCGTGCAGCGCCATTACGAAGGCAACATGCAAAAGACCCAGGCCGCGGCCAAGGCCGGCGGCGTGGTGTGGCTGACGATCAACTCCGGCGCACCGGGCAAGCAGGGCTATATGCAGGGCGCCGAGGCCCAGAAATGGGTCGGCGACAAGAAGGCGAGCCCAGCCCATTACCTGCTCGACCCCAAGGGCGTGGTCGGCAAGGGCTATGCCGCCAAGACCACCCCGCACATGTACATCATCGACGGCGCCGGCACGCTGCGTTTTCAGGGCGGCATCGACGACAAACCCGCCGCCCGCGTCGAGGAAATGGGGTCGGCACGCAACCACGTCCTCGCCGCGCTGAACGAGATCAAGGCCGGCAAAGCCGTCTCGGTCGCCCAGACCACGCCCTATGGCTGCTCGGTCAAATACGCCGAGTGATGGGCTTTCCTTCCCTGTGATAGGGGGCAGGGAAGGAGAGAAGGCCGGGGGAAACCCCGGCCTTTTTGCTTGGGGGATAGGTGCGTGGCTCAATTCCTCCCCTGCGGCGCAGGGGAGGAATAGCGGCCCCGCCCACTTCTTTCTTAGCCCCTCCCGCTTGCGGGAGGGGTTGGGGAGGGTCTTCTTCTTCTTCTTCTTCTTCTTCTTCTTCTGCTGTTGCCTCTTCACCCTCCGCGCCCAACCCAAAAGCCGGCGCCCGCCTCAGCTCCCCACCAACGTATAAACATCCACGGCAGCAGAGGCCGACGGCGCCCGGATCAGGGCAATCTCGCCACCCACATCATGCGCCCAATCCCCGGCATCGATCGCGACATAGCGCACCGTTGCGGGAAGGCTGACGATTTCCGTCTCCGCTCCGCCCCGTGCCGAACGGACCCGCAGATAGAACCCCTGCGTCCCGCGATACAGCGCCACGCAACTGCCAAACGGACCATAGGTGCTGCTATCGATCGCCTGCGGGTCACAGCGCCGCTTGCCCTTCAGTCTGGTCCCGGGATCATAGGTGATCCCCTTCTCCACGAACGACAGATCGGCCGTAATGCGGACGGGTGCGGTGCTGCCCCGATTCCAGAAATAGCCGCCGCCCTTGAGCCGAGCCACGGCGCTATTGGGGTCGAACGCCTCGACAGCCACTGCGCATGACGGCGGGCTCGCCGCGAAGTAAAGCGTGGTGCGATACTTCAGCCGCGCCGAGAGCGACCGAAACGCCGCATCCGTCTCCGGAGCTTCCTTTGCTTCGATCACTGTCCCGACCGGGCATGGCTGCGGTTCGGATGGAGCGGCGATCGCCACCGGCAGCGCCATCACGCTCCCCAGACTGAGCCCTATCGTCAGCACCGCTATCTCCCGTCGATCGCAACCCGCACCGTTCTAGGTCGCCGAACGACCGTGATCCACCAGCGATTGTCCGCGCCGGAAGGCGGCCCCAACGCCCAACCAAATCGTCACCCCGACCCCCGTGCCGGGGTCCACCTCACCATATGCGCAGCGACCGAGCCTCAACCCCCATGCCAGCCTCCCGGTGGATCCCGGCACAAGGCCGGGTGACGGGTGGAGCTACGGCTAGGCGCTCGTGGATTGCACACCGAGGACGAACTCCTCGAATTCACGCGAAGGTCGGATCAGATGATCGGCGATGTAGTGACGATAGCCTTCCGGCCATGTCCATCGTTCAGCGCGATAGTCAGAGGCGCCGTTAACTTTCCCGCATAGTCTGCAGCAAGAAAAACCCATCCAATCCATATATGGGCCTGCCGCCTCAAGCGCTGCCAACTTTATCAGAAACTCGGAGCGGCCATTCCAACCTGTATCTGGAATCGGCCATGGAAGCGTTGATTGCTCTTCTTCAAAACGTCGCCAGAAGCCTTCTTCAATAAGCTCTTCTTCCATGCGTAGACATTGGCACGAACCGCGCTGCTCCTGCAATGTGGCCGCAGATCACAACGGTCGCCCAGCCCCACTTTGTTGGATACAAGTTGGAAATTTCCTGATCTGCTCCACCCATGCCGCCGACCCTTCGCCCCCGCACCACGCCTAGCCTGACACCCCAGTCGCACCAAAGTCGCGCCCCAGTCGCGCCAGTGTCGCTTCACAGTCGCCTCCCACTCCCAAACCCGTCCCCTCCCAGTCGCGTCACCCCAAAACACCCCCATTCTCGTCAGCTTCGTCGGACACCCCCACACCCCCTTGTGCGACGCAACAAAGCATTGCAGCATGGAACCGTAATGGGGTTCGGGACTTTGGAGGGTTGATGGGGGTAAGCCGCGCGTTCGACGAGATCTGGGGTCATGGTGGGCCGGCAAAGCCGCGACCACAATTCAACGAACTCGCGCGCTGGATGGCTGACACCCCGCACGCCGAACTCCACCGCCGCCAGCAATCGGCCGAAGCGACCTTCCGCCAGCTGGGGATCACCTTCGCCGTCTATGGCGATACCGACGCCAGCGAACGCATCATCCCGTTCGACATCGTGCCGCGCATCTTCATGCACGACGAATGGACCCGCCTGTCCGAAGGGCTGGTTCAGCGGGTCGAGGCGATCAACGCCTTCCTCCAGGACATTTACGGCGAGCGCCGCATCCTCAAGGAAGGGGTGCTGCCGCCCGAACTGGTGCTGCTCAACCCGCAATTCCGCCCCGAAGTGGTCGGCATCCGCCCGCCGCACGATGTCTGGGCGCATATCTGTGGCATCGATCTGGTCCGCACCGGCCCCGACGAATTCTATGTGCTTGAGGATAATGCCCGCACCCCGTCGGGCGTGTCCTACATGCTCGAAAACCGCGAGGCGATGATCCGCCTCTGCCCCGAATTGTTCCGCAGCTTCCGCGTCGCCGCGGTCGACAGCTACAGCGACATGCTGCGCGAAACGATGCGATCGGTGGCGCCGGAACGCAGCGGCGCGAACCCGGTGTCGGTCGTGCTGACCCCAGGCCATTTCAACTCGGCCTATTACGAACACAGCTTCCTCGCCGACACGATGGGGGTTGAACTGGTCGAGGCGGCGGACCTGCTGGTCGATGACGACATCGTCTATATGCAGACGATCGCCGGGCGTGTTCGCGTCGACGTCATCTATCGCCGCATCGACGATGATTTCCTCGACCCGCTCGTATTCCGCCCGGATTCGATGCTCGGCGTCCCCGGCATCATGGCTGCCTACCGCGCCGGCAACGTCACGCTGATCAACGCCCCGGGCAATGGCATCGCCGATGACAAGGCGATCTACAGCTACATGCCGGAGATCGTGAAATTCTACTCCGGCGGTGAGGCCAAGCTGCCCAATGTCGAAACCTGGCGTTGCCGCGAGCCCGATGCGCTGAAATACACGCTCGACAATCTCAAGGATCTGGTGGTCAAGCTGGTCGATGGCTCGGGCGGCTATGGCATGCTGGTCGGCCCGACCGCGACCAAGGCCGAGATCGAGGCGTTCCGCGCCGCGCTGATCGCCGAACCGCATCGCTACATCGCGCAGCCGACACTGGCGCTGTCGACTGTGCCGACCGTCACCGAAACCGGCCTCGCCCCGCGCCATGTCGATTTCCGCCCGTTCGTCCTCTCCGGCTCCGACGGCGTCCGCGTCGTCCCCGGCGGCCTGACCCGCGTCGCGCTCAAGGAAGGGTCGCTGGTCGTCAATTCCAGCCAGGGCGGCGGGACCAAGGACAGCTTCGTCCTGATGCCCGACGGGCCGGTACAGGGGCAGGAACAGACGCAGGTGGTCGGCTGATGCGCATGCTCTCCCGCACCGCGTCGTCGCTCTACTGGCTCGGCCGCTATGTCGAGCGCGCCGACTTCATCGCCCGGCTGGTCGAAGCGACCGTCCGTCTCGACGCCCTGTCCGCCCGTCCGGCGGGGGAGGCGGCCTGGGCCAGCGCGCTCAGCGTCACTTATACTGAAGAAGCCTATGCCGCCGCGCACCAGACGATCAGCCAGCAGCCGGTGGCGCATTTCCTGACGCTCGACATGAGCCACCCCGGCTCGATCGTCCGCTGCCTTGAACAGGCGCGCAACAATGGCCGCGCCGTCCGCACCGCGCTGACCCGCGAAGCATGGACCGCGATCAACCGCCTCTGGCTGCTGTTCGCTAAGCGTGTCAGCCCCGGCGGCGCTGCGAGCACGCTCGCTTTGGTCGAAGGGGTGATGGCCGAAGCGCGCGGGTTCGAAGGCGCGATCCACCGCATGATGGGCAATGAGGCGACGATGCTGATCCAGCTCGGCGCCGCGATCGAGCGTGCGGACAACACCGCACGCCTGCTCGACGTCAAGTACCATCTGCTGCTGCCAGAGGGCGAGCGGGTAGGGGGCCTGGTTGACCGCGACCAGTGGACGACGATCCTCCAGACCGTCTCGGCGGTCACCGCCTATCGCTGGCTCTACAGCGATGGGCTGCGGCCATCGAACGTCATCGACCTGCTGATCACCCGCTCCGAACTGCCCCGCAGCCTCGCCGGATGCGTCGAGGAGGTGGTCGAGCAGCTCAACGCCCTCGCCAAGCGCACCGGGTTGCAGGGCGAGGCCGACCGTATGGCCCGCGCCCGCATCGCCCGGATGCAAAAGACCCGCGCCCATGAAGTGATCGTCCGTGGCCTGCACGAATATCTGCAAGCCTTCATCCGCGAAAATGCGCTGCTCGACGCCGCCATTGCGCGCCAGTTCAGGTTTATCTGATGCGCTTGGCTATCGACCACCAGACCCGCTACCGCTTCAGCGAGCCGCAACAGCGGCTGGTCCAGACATTGCGTCTGACGCCTGGCGACACGCATGATCAGACCGTCGTGGACTGGCGCATCGACGTCGATTGCGACGTCCGGCTGCGCGATTCGATCGACGGCTTCGGCAACCGCGTGACGATGCTCTATGCCGAAGGGCCGATCGACCGGATCGAGATTACCGTGGCGGGACAGGTGCTGACGACCGAGGCCGACGGGCTGGTCCTCGGCAGCAACGAGCTGCTCCCGCCGCCGATGTTCCGCCGCATCACCGCCCGCACGACCCCCGACGCGACGCTGGCCGAATGGGCGCGCGACATGGCGGGAAGCGGGGAGGTGCTTGCCCAGCTGCACAGCTGGAACCTCGCGCTCTGCCAGCGTTTCCCCGATGCCGCCGACCGCCCGGACCGCGGCGCGACCGCGGTTGAAGCACTGGCGGGAGGCGACCCCGACTGCCGCGACCTCGCCCATATCTTCATCGCCGGCGCATCGGCGCTCGGCCTGCCGGCCCGCTACGTCTCGGGCTACCGCAATTGCGGCGAGGGAACCTGCCCCCCGCATGGCTGGGCCGAGGCATGGGTCGATCGGCTGGGCTGGATCGGTTTCGATCCCTCGGCCGGGATCAGCCCCGACGCGAACTATGTCCGCATGGCCACCGCGCTCGACTTCAATGGCGCCGCCCCCATCGTCGGCATCCGCCAGGGCGAAGGCGTCGAGGAACTGTCAGTGGAGCTTCAGGTCGAACGAATGAACGGCGACGCCTGATTACGCAAACGCGCGCAGCTTGACCGGCTGCGGGGCAGGCTCGGTCACCGTGGCGTCGGCATCGTCCGGCATCCGCGACCAGCCATTGGGGCCAAGCACTTCCATCGGCCGGTACCGCGTCTTGTACGCCATCCGGTCGCTGCCCTTCACCCAATAGCCCATATAGACATAGGGCAGCCCGGCGCTGCGGGCACGGACGATATGGTCCATGATGATCAGGTTGCCGAGGCCCTGCCGCTCGGGATGGTCGGCGGCGAAAAAGCTGTAGATCATCGACAGCCCATCGCCCTGCTGATCGGTGATGCAGGCCGCGACCAGCGCCCCGCCCAGTTCCTCAGGCTCGCGATATTCGATGACATAGGTGCTGACCGGCGACTGCTCGACCATGTCGGCATAGTCGGTCTCATCCATCATCGTCATGCCCCCGCCCGGATGCCGCGCCGACAGGTAGCGGCGCAGCAGCGCATATTGCTCCTCGGTCGCCCAGGGGCGGCACGCGGTGACCGACAGGTCCGAATGGCGACGGATCAGCTTGCGCTGGGTGGCGTTGGGACGGAACTCGTCATTGACGACCCGGACCGAGAGGCACGCGTTGCACCCGACACAGCTTGGCCGATAGGCGACCGACTGGCTGCGGCGAAACCCGATGCGACCGAGCGCATCGTTGAGCTCGCCGGCATGGGGGCCGTTCAGCTCGGTAAAGATCTTCCGCTCCTGCCGCCCCGGCAGATACGGACAGGTCGAAGGGCTGGTCACGAAAAATCGTGGAAAGCGCGTCAGTGCCGTCACCCCGTTCGCCCCTTTCAAACCACGCGTTGTGCGTCGAACGTGATCCTTATGAAGCGGCGAAATCACGATGAAAAGGCGATTTACCATGAAAATGGGTTAACGCCGGAACAGTCATTATTCGGGATTGCGCGACCGCAAGGCACGTCAAGCCGTAGTCATACTGTAGTACTGATTCGGTGGGGAGGGCGCGGCGACTCGGTTCATCGCGCGCGCGATTCGCTTCGTCCCTCCGCTGTGGACAAGTGTAGGTCTGCACCAGCGTTCGAGATGGGGGGCGCAGCGGGCCTTATCTGCCCGAGCCACCCGCCCACCGTTACGAGCAATCCGTCTTGCCATCCGCAAAATGGTAGTGATCAAGGAATGCGGACGTGAAGGACTGCACAAATTTCCCGTCGGCGTAGTCCTTCGCCGCGAAAAGCCCTTCATCGACAACATGGTGATAGACGGTCTTACCGACAGGATACCAAGTCAGCACCCCGCTCAGCCCGTGTCTCGCTATGTCAGCCGTCGCTTGCTCTACAGTTTCGTAGACCGCAGCCGCGAACCGCGCTCCGGCGCCGTGGAAGATGTAAACGCCATGAACTTTAGTCATCGCGGGTCTGCCATAGTCGCTCGAGTCCAAGCCGCACGCGAGCCTAGTCCAGCTCGACCATGCTCACCGAATAGCCCGCGGCCCGCAGCGCCGCCATCAGCCGGTCGAGATGCGCGCCATCGCGGGTCTCGCACTCGATGTCGGTGATGAGGCCCTTGGCCGGGAGCGAGGTGAACACGCGCTGGTGATACACCTCGATGATGTTGACGCCCTGTTCGTGGAAGATGCGGCTGACATGGAACAGCGCGCCGGGGCGATCCTGCAACCGGATGCGCAGCCGCGCGAGGCGGCCCGAGCGGGCCAGATCGCGCAGCAACACATTGGCGAGCAGCCGCGTGTCGATATTGCCGCCACACAGCACGATGCCGACCGTCTTGCCCGCGAACCGCTCGGGGTTCGACAGCAGCGCGGCAAGGCCCGCCGCGCCCGCGCCCTCGACCACGGTCTTTTCGATCTGCAGCAACAGGCTGACCGATTCCTCCAGCTTGCGCTCGCTGACCAGCACGATGTCGTCGACCAGCGCCTCGATCACCCGCGACGTGATCGCGCCGGGATCGCGAACCGCGATGCCCTCGGCCAGCGTGTCGCCGCCGATCGGCAGGTCTGTGCCCTTGATGCGGTTGTACATCGACGGGAACAGCTCGGCCTCGACCCCGACCACCTCGATCGGGCGATCCGCGGCCTTGGCGACCGTCGCCATGCCCGACGCCAGCCCGCCGCCGCCGATCGGGACGATCAGCGTGTCGATCTCGGGCACATCGGCCAGCATCTCTAGGGCCACGGTGCCCTGACCCGCCATGATGCGCGGATCATCGAACGGATGGACGAACGTATAGCCGTTCTTCGCCTCCAACTGGCGCGCATGGGCATAGGCTTCGTCGAAGGTCTCACCCTCCAGGATCACGCTCGCGCGATGCCCCTCGGTCTGGGTGACCTTCACCGTTGGCGTCGGCTTGGGCATCACGATCGTGACCGGGATGCCGAGGCGGTTGCCGTGATATGCCAGCCCCTGCGCATGGTTGCCGGCGGACGCCGCGATCACGCCCTTTGCGCGCGCGACATCGTCGAGCTGCAGTAGGGTATTGAGCGCCCCGCGCTCCTTATAGGCTGCGGTGAACTGGAGGTTCTCGAACTTGAGATAGACGGTCGCGCCGGTCAGGTCGGACAGCGTCTTGCTGTGCAAGGTCGGCGTGCGCACGATCGACCCGCCAATCCGCTCCGCCGCCATCTGCACATCGGCAAGGGCGAGGGGGAGGTCGGTGGGTGCGGGCACAGCCTGAGTTGCCATTATCGATACTTTCCTGGCTCCCGGTAACGCCGCCGGGCCGGTGGGCGCGCCCTAGACCATCTGGCGCGACGGGGGAACACCGCCTATTCGAATGTCCCGCCAAGGTCAGGTTTCCACCCGGCCGTCGCTTTCGGAGACCATTGTGCGCCTTTCCGCCTCGCTTGCCCTGATCGCCGCGCTGTTGCTTCCCGTTCCTGCTCTCGCCGACGCGCTGGTCGACAATGTCGATGGCATGACCCTGGACGAGCAGGGTGAGGTGGTGCGTTTCACGGGCATTGTGCTCTCGCCCGACGGCAAGGTCGTCAAGTTGCTCAAGCGCGGCGACAAGCGTCCCGAGCGTCCCGACTGGCGCGCGGACCTCAAGGGGCGGGTCGTCATCCCCGGCATGGTCGATGCGCACGGCCATGTCATGAATCTCGGCTTCCGCGCGCTCGCGCTCGACCTGTCGGCGACCCGTTCGCTGGCGGAGGCGCAGGATGCGATCCGCCGCTACGCCGCCGAGAATGCGACGCGGCGCTGGATCACCGGTGGCGGCTGGAACCAGGAAGTGTGGGGCCTTGGCCGCTTCCCGACAGCGGCGGAGCTCGATGCAGCGACCGGCGACACCCCGACCTGGCTGGTCCGCGCCGACGGTCATGCCGGCTGGGCGAATAGCGCGGCGCTGAAGGCGGCGGGCATCACCGCGGCAACCAAGTCGCCCAGCGGCGGCCGGATCGAACTGGTCGCGGGCAAGCCCGGCGGCGTGTTCGTCGACGCGGCGATGGAATTGATCGAAAAGGCGCTGCCCCAGCCCACCCCGCGCGACCGCAACGCGGCCTTCGTCAAGGCGCAGGAAATCCTGTTGTCGATGGGCGTCACCGCCAGCGCGGACATGGGTACCAGCGTGGATGACTGGCTGACCTATCGCCGCATGGGCGATCTTGGCCTGCTCCGGATGCGGATCATGTCTTATTCGGACGGCGTCGAAACCGCGCTGCGCATTGGCGGCAGCGGCCCGACGCCGTGGCTGTATGGCGACAAGCTGCGGATGGGCGGGATCAAGCTCTATACCGATGGCGCGCTCGGCTCGCGCGGGGCGTGGCTCAAGGCCCCGTATAGCGACGCGCCGGGCAATCGCGGGCTGCCCTTCCTCACCGATGCGCAATTGTCCAACCTGATCGTGCGCGGCGCGATGGACGGGTTTCAGTTCGCGATCCACGCGATCGGCGACCGCGCGAATGCCCAGGTTCTCGACGCGATCGCAGAGGTCAGCGACGCCTATAAGGGCGATCGGCGCTGGCGGATCGAGCATGCCCAGGTCATCGATCCCGCAGACCTCGCCCGCTTCGGCAAGCTCGGCGTGATCGCGTCGATGCAGCCGGTCCATCAGAGCAGCGACCGCACGATGGCCGAGGCGCGCGTCGGCGCGGCGCGGCTGGCGGGTGCCTATGCGTGGAAATCGATGCTGACCAATGGCACGCGGATCGCGTTCGGATCGGACTATCCGGTCGAAAGCCCCAATCCGTTCGAGGGCTGGGCGACCGGCTTCACTCGGCAGGACGCGCAGGGGCAGCCCTATGGCGGCTGGCGACCGGAGGAAGCGCTCACCCGCGAACGCACCTGGCGCGCCTTCACGCTCGATGGTGCCTATGCCGGCTTTGCAGAGACCAAGTTCGGCCATCTTGCGCCGGGTATGCGCGCGGACTTCATCGTCGTGGACCGCGATCCGCTGCTCGCTTCGCCGAGCGAGTTGCGCGCGACGGTGGTGATCGAAACCTGGGTCGGCGGCGAGCAGGTCTATCGCCGCGCGAGCAGCGACGCTTCAGGCGGGCGATAAACTAACGCGCCCAAAAACTTTCGGCCCGCCCATCCGGACCGCCACCACGAGGGAGTGGGTGGCAGGACGGAGAGCGGGCCGTCCGCGCTCCGGGAAGGACGCGCGAAAGGGGTTTGAGGCTACGCCGCCAGATGCAGCGGCGCCGCGGCGTGGCGTGCGCCCGTAACCGGCTGGAATGCGCTGGCATGCTCGGCGAGGCGATCAGCTTCGGTGCTCAGCGTCTGCGCCGCAGCGGAGGTCTGCTCGACCATCGCCGCATTCTGCTGGGTGGCGCTGTCGAGCGACTGGATCGCACCGGACACCTCGCTGATGGCATTCGCCTGCGACCGGCTGCCTTCCGCAACCGTGTCGAGCAGGCTGTTCACCTCCTCCACATCGGTGGCGATCCCGACCAGCGCGGAGTCGACGCGGCGCACGGCCTGGACCGCACCTTCGATATCGACCTGCGTCGCCGTCAGCTGCTCACGCGCCTGCTTGGATTCCTCCTCGGCGCGCATGGCGAGTGCGGACACGAGGTCGGCGACCACCGCGAACCCGCGACCCGCTTCGCCCGCGCGACCTGCTTCGACCGCAGCGTTCATGGCGAGAACGCGGGTCTGGAACGCGATCTTGTCGAGGCCCTCGATCACGTCGTCGATGCCCTTGGCGCTGTCGGAAACGCGGGTCATCGCCTGCATCGCCTCTTCAGCGACCGATCGGCCCGACACGACGGCACCATGGGCGCGGTCGGCACGGGTCACGGTGTCGCCCGCAGCGGCCGAGCTTGCCCGGACGCTGCCGTCGATCTGGGTGACGGCGGCGGCGGTTTCCTCGATCGACGCGGCGTTGCTCTCGGTGCGGCGCGCGAGGTCGTTGGTGGCGCTCGCAATTTCATTGGTGCCGGTGCGGATCGCATCGACGCTCTGACTGACCGCATAGACCAGGTTGCGCAGGCCCGCGACGGCGGAGTTATAGTCGTCGCGCAGTCCGCGATAGGCTGGCGCTACATCGGCATCGATGCTGTGCGAGACATCGCCGGCCGACAGGCGCTTGAGCGCGCCACTTAGCAGGTCGACGATCTTCTTCTGCTCGGCCTCGGCGGCCTGCTTGGCGATTTCGGCCTGATCCTTGGCAATCGCGGCGTCGCGGAAGACGTGGAGCGCGCGGCCCATGTCGCCAATTTCGTCGCGGCGCTCACCGGTCTCGGCCTCGACGGCATGGTCGCCTGCGGCAAGGCGGCCCATCTTGCCGACCATGTCAGCCACCGGCTTGGCGATCGAACGGTTGAGCAGGAAGGCAAGGCCAGCCGAAAGCGCCAGCATGACCGCGATGCCAAGGCCGAGCGTCCAATGGACGGCGGAGCGCAAATTCGCTTCCTCGGTATCGGCTGCCACAACGCGGTTCTTCTGGGCCGCATCAAGCGCCTTGATCGCGTCGCGGATACGGCTGAGCTGCTTCTTGCCCGCCAGTTCCTGCGCCTCGGCGCGGGTCGCGGGGTCGCGTGCCAGCGCGATCGTCGGCTCCAGCTTGTCCTTCTGCCACTCGGTGGTGGCTGCAGCATATTCGTCGATCATTCCGCCGAAATCATGCCCCTGCGAAACGGTGCGGATCTCTTCGACCGCCTCGGTCACTTTGTCGCGGTTCTCGACATAGGTCTCGTAAAAGGCGGGCTGACCGAGAATGGTGAAGCCGCGCACGGCGTTCATCTGTTCCAGGGTCAGATAGAGCAAAGTCTGGCTGGCGCGCGCGCCGGTATGGGCGTTCGCCTTTTCAGCCTGCGCCTTCTCAAGGCCGCTGATCGCGCTGACGATCAGCGCGCTCACACCGGCAAAGGTGAGGACAAGGACGAGGAAAGAGGCGGCAAGTTTGCGCCAGATTGGCCAGTTCTGCATCGGGTTCGAGCCTTTGGTTGTCACGGGCGGGGGCGCGACACTGCGCGCTCCCTGGTCCAGCCACTATAGACCCGCGGCACTCGTTCCGGTCGGACAAGGACATGGAATCGCCCTGTTACCGCGCGGCGGAACGCGCCCGGACGCAGCTTAATTCCTTGCTAACCATCAATATTGCCTGGCCGCGACCGGATCGGTCTGCGGCCTCCCAAAAAGCAAGGGCGGGACGCGCTGTGCGAACCGTCGCTGGGCCTGCGTCTAGGACCTGGCTGCAGAAGCGGCCACTCTTTCCAGAAGGAATATGATCATGGGTTTTTCCGTTAACACGAACACTGGCGCGATGGCGGCTCTTCAGAGCCTGAATCAGACCAACAAGTCCCTGTCCACGACCCAGAGCCGCATCAACACCGGCATGAACGTCGCGTCGACCAAGGACGATTCGGCCGCTTTCGCGGTTGCACAGACGCTTCGCGGCGATCTGGGCGGCCTGAAGTCGGTCGGCTCGTCGCTCAGCCGTGCAAAGAGCACGGTTGACGTCGCGGTTGCCGGCGCCGAGCAGATCTCCGACATCGTCAATCAGATGAAGGCGAAGGCGATCGAAGCTTCGGACGCGGGTCTGGACGCCGCAAGCCGTACCTCGCTTGCAGCAGATTTCGATGGGCTCAAGGAGCAGATCGAAACCGTCATTGAATCGAGCGAATTCAATGGCACCAATCTGCTGAAGGCGGCGAGCGGCTCGGTGAGCGCGCTTCAGTCGACCGATATGGCCGCTGACACGCTCGACGTTGCGAACCAGGACTTCACTGCGGTCGTGACCGCAATCGGCACCACCTTCACCTCGGCCGCCACGGCAGAGACGATGGTGGGCACTCTCGAGACCCAGGCCACTGCCATCAACACCAAGATGAGCACCCTGGGCGCTGCCTCGCGTAAGATCGAGGGCCAGCAGTCGTTCGTCAGCAAGCTGTCGGACGTGATCGAGAGCGGCATCGGCAACCTTGTCGACGCCGACCTGGCGAAGGAATCGGCCAAGCTCCAGGCACTGCAGGTCAAGCAGCAGCTCGGCGTGCAGGCGCTGTCGATTGCCAACCAGGCGCCGCAGACGATCACGTCGCTGTTCCGTTAATTTCATCTACCCTGACAAAGGCGGGTCGGGACGCGCAAGCGTTCCGGCCCGTTTTTTTGTGCTCTTCTGTTCGGCTTCGCCGAATTGCGGCACCTGCCCGCTCCCCCACCCGGCCACCCACAAGGTATCTTCGATGGGTGGCCGGGTGGGGGAGCGGGCAGGTGCCGCCAGCGCGTAAGCGCTAAAAAATGCAGTGAATTTTACCGGAGCCGCACCCGTGGAACGGTTGACGTATCTATAACAATGGCATGGTAACCAGCGCCCCCCGCATCCGAGAAATCATCGACGCCACCGGCATCCGATTGCGCGTCGCGATCGAAACCGGCGCGCGCGGCACATCGGTCTGGCTCAGCCGACCCGACATCGACGCCGAAGTGCGGCTCGACGTACATGGCGCGGACTTGCTCTGCGGCTATCTCGTCGCTGCCCGGCTGGCGGGGCGGCAGCAGCTTCCCGACGAAACCTCGCTCGGCCCGCTCGCGGCGATCTTCAGCCTCTCCCACGATCCGGTCGTGCGGATCGAGGTGCGCCGCCACCTTCTCGACGACGCGATGCTGACGATTCCCGCGACCATGTGGGACCGGCTCTATGCCGAATTGTGCATCGTCGGGGCGCATGCCCGCGCCTTGGGAAGCATCTCCGCGGCCAGTGCAGCCGCCTAGTAAAACTACAATAGGTAATCGCGCAGTATTTCGCTCTGGCACCGAAACGGCCATTTGGTGAGGCGAGATACGGGCGCTCGAAAGCAGGGAACGAGCATAATGGATCCACGCGAAACACATATGCTGAAGAACGACCCCGACCGCCGAGTCTGGGGCGTGGGCCCTCAGCCCGAGTTCCGCGTGAGCGTCACGCTCACCCTGTCGGACGCGGATCGGCTGTGGAACGCAGCGCGCGAGCGGCTGCTGGCCGCACCGGGCGCCAGCGAAGAGATGATCGAGGAAACGATCGGCCCGGCCGAAGCGCCGCAGCTCGCCGATTGCGTTGCCTTGCTGTGCGCGCCGGCGCTGGTGCCGGGCTGCTCGGTCGACGACTTTTGGGTCGATGCCATGCCCGGCCTGCCCAGCCAGGACGCAATCGCGGCCTGACATGAAATAAGGGGCGCGCCACTGGCACGCCCCTCACAAGATCCCCCGAAGAAGGGGCCGGCGAGATCCCTCACGCCGGCCCCTTCGACGTTTTTGAGCAGGCTGCGGTACCAGCCCGCTCCCCCGCCCGGCCACCCATAGAATGCTTGCGCGAGTGGCCGGGCGGGGGAGCGGACCGCTACCGCAAATCCTTATCCCGCCACCGGGCCGTCATAGGGACGGCGTGCGTAATAGCCGAAGCCCGCGATGACCGCGTAGCACAGCGCCGGAAGCGCGAACGCGATCGCGAGGCTGCCGGTCGAGTCCGCAATCGCGCCGGTGGCGAGCGGAATGACCGCGCCGCCAAAGATCGCGATGTTGATGATCCCCGATCCATCCGCCGCACGGCTACCCAGCCGCTCCGACGCCAGCGCGAAGATCGTCGGGAACATGATCGAGTTCATCAGGCCGATCGCGAGCAGCGAATAGGCGGCGACCGTGCCGCTGGTGTTCGCCGAGATGATGATCAGCGCAACCGCACCGACCGCGACGCAGCCGAGCAGCTTGCCTGGGCTGATTACCCGCATCAGTGCCGAGCCAATGAAGCGGCCGACCATCGCGCCACCCCAGTAGATCGCGATCATCCAGCCCACGACCGATTCCGGCTGCCCCAGCACGCGCTCGAGCGCGAGGTAGTTGATGATCAGCGAGCCGATCGACACTTCCGCACCGACATACAGGAAAATGCACAGCGCGCCGAAGCCGAAGCGCGGACGCTTGACCAGATCGAGTCCGGCAAAGCCCTTGCTTGCCTCATGCCGCTCGCCCTTCAGACGGTTGCGGAACAGCCAGACCGCGATCGCGACCACCGCAAGCGCGGCAGCGATGCCCAGATAGCCGTTGACGATCGCCTGGCTCTCCGCGCTGCGATAGGCGGCCAGTTCGGCGCCCGACAGGTCAGCGGCCGTGACGCTGGCGATGCTGCCCAGGATCAGCGCTGCGCCGACCAGCGGGAAGATCGTCGTGCCGAGCGAGTTGAACGCCTGCGCAAAGGTGAGGCGGCTATGCGCCGTCTGCGGCTTGCCGAGCAGCGAGATCAGCGGGTTGGCGACGACCTGGACGATCACCACGCCGCTCGCCAGCACGAACAGCGCGCCGAGGAACAGGCCGTAGGTCGCGGTCTGTGCGGCCGGGATGAACAACAGGCAGCCGACGATCATGGTGACGAGGCCCGCCACCGCGCCGCGCATATAGCCGAGCTTCTTGACCAGCTTCGCGCCCGGAATGCCGACCACCAGATAGGCGGTGAAGAAGCAGAACTGGATCAGCATCGCCTGGGTGTAGTTGAGCGTAAACAGCTCCTTCAGCTTCGGGATCAGCACGTCGTTGAGCGACGTGATCCCGCCAAAGATGAAGAACAAGGCAAAGACGAAAACCTGAAGGTCGGGGGCGTTGACCCCTTGTGCGCCCGGATCGCCCGAATTCGGGTCGCTCGAGCTTATGTCCATGATGGGTGCGGCCAAGGCCCCTCTCCTGATAACGTTGTCAGCTGCGGGCGATGTTTAACGCCGCATCCGCGAAAGGCGAGGGGGAAAGTGCGCAGGGCATATAGCGAAGCGGGCAGGGGGGCGTTTGAGAGGGGCAACGCCGAACGGAACGGCGCGGTCGTTCCCGTAACGACTTCCCGTTGCGATCCGCCGGCGATGTCGGTAAGGCCGCGGGAGATCATCGCTGTCCCGCAGACACCCTCGGCTAGCGCCGAACGGGGCTCGCGTTGGGCACAATCTGGAGCGACCTGAATGGAAAAGCAGCACATTGAGCTTGAAGGCGTTACGGACGCGGTATTGTCGGACGTCGTTGCGCCGCGCTGGGTTGCGCCGCTCGAGTCGATGACGGTGTATTCGATCAACGAGTTTACCCAGACCGCCCTAAGTCCGGGCGACGATAGCTCGGGGATTTTCACCCAGTCTTGAGGTCGGGCGATAGCCTCGGCAGCGCTGATCGCGAACACAATCCTTAGCAGCAGATCATGAAAAATCGGCCGCGGTTGCCCTCCACCGACTATCTGGTTAAGATAAGTTCCGACTGATATGGAAGCCTATATCTGCACTCCGCGTCCGATGCAGCGGCTGAGCAATCTGGGGGGAATCTGAATGGAAAAGCAGCAGTTTGGCCAGGAAGCGGTGACCGATTCGGGTTCGTCGGACGCGCTCGCGCCGCGCTGGGTTGCGCCACTCCAGTCGATGACGGTGTATTCGATCAACGAGTTTACCCAGAACTTCTCGAATCCGGGTGACGATGGCTCGGGGATTTTGACCGGGTCTTGAGGGCTTGCTGGCCGCGTTGATTCTCGCAGATGAGTGATTTTCGCGGCTATCTTGCCTTTGCACCCGAAGAACTGACCCAAGCAGATCGTGCGCGCGCCGGAGCTGAATTCTTAAGCACCGTGCTCGCAAAGCCAAGGGTTTGGCGCGATGAGATTGCCGTGCTGGCGCACGCCCAGCGCGCCGTCACCACGGAAGATCGCGCCGAGCGCCAGCCGGTTCAGGATTCGGCTGGTCGAGTCATCCTGTTCGACGGATATTTGTTTGAGCCCTCCGCGATGGCGGCGGAGCTCGGCCTTCCCCCGCACACCCCGGATTCTCAGATCGCCGCGGCGTGGCTCGACCGCCATGGCTTCGCTTCACTTCACAGGCTCAAGGGCGACTACTGCGCCGCGCTATGGGATCCGCGCGAGCGGCGCGTGCACCTCATCGTCGCACCGATGGCGATGCGCATCGTCTATTGGCACGCACGACCCAAAGGGTTCTGGTTCGCGACCACGTTAAGCGCGCTCCACCAATTTCCCGGCGTCCCAAAGGCGCTCGATCCGCTCCAGCTCGCGCTTCAATTCACCGCATCGGTCGGCGATCCGGGCGATACGGTGTTCAAGGACGTCCGCCTCGTCCCACCGGGAACGCATCTCACCGCCGACGCGCGGGGCGTGCGCGAACGGCCATTCTGGCGCCTCGACCCGCGCCGTCGCGTGACCCTGCCGACGCCGCAAGCCTATGCCGAAGCGGCGCGCAGCCTGCTCGACCAGGCGGTTCAGCGCAAGCTGCGCAGCGCCCGGACGCCGGGGCTCCTGCTATCGGGCGGTCTTGATAGCTCGGCGGTTGCGGCGACCGCAGCGCGCCTGCTCGCCCCCGATTCCCTGTCCACCTACACGCTTGAGCCGCCACCCGGGCAGACGGTCGCCGCGCGTGAGGGGTGGTATGACCGCGAACGGCCCTATGTCGACGCGCTCGCGGCCCGTTATCCCAATCTCGACCCGCATTTTTGCCACTCCACCGAAGCCGCGTCGATCGAGACCGATCCCACCCCGTTTTTCGCTGCGGGCGGACGTCCTCAAATGAACGCCAATCATCTTGGCTGGTTCGATGCGGCCTACCGCGCCGTTCAGCGGAATGGCCACAGCGTGCTGCTGAACGGCGCGTCGGGCAATCTTACCCTCAGCTTCGACGGCCTGCGCGGCTTGGGCGATCTTGCCCGAACCGGACGACTGGATAAGTTGCTCCGGTTGCTTCCGGGTGCTGCCAGGTATCGCAATCGCACGCTCTGGGGCACCATCAAGGGGCAGGTTCTGCTTCCCGCGCTGCCGCCAAAACTGCGCGCTGCGCTGTGGCGGCGGCGGCATGACAGTCGCGACGCCTCCACCAAATTTGCCGCGATCCGCTCGGATTTCGCAGTCGATGTCGGACTGCGCGCGACGCTCGAGGCGCGGGGTGACGACGGGCTGTCTCTCTACACTACCGATAGCCGGAAGCTCATTGCGCACCTGATGGAGGGCCAGCGCGTCCGTGTTCTCGAAACGCTGCGGACTTTGCGTGCCTATTACGGATTCGAGATACGCGACCCGTTCGCCGATCCCGACCTTGCGGAATTTTGTCTGGCGATCCCACGCGAGCAATATCTGCTCGGTGGGATGGAGCGCAGTCTTGCCCGCCGGGCGCTTGCCGATCGATTGCCGGCGGCGCTGATTGCCGAGCGCGGCTATGGTCGGCAAAGTCCGGAATGGTTCACCCGGATCACCGCGCAACGCGACAGCTTCGCCGCCGAAATCGAACGCTTGAGCAACACCCCGTTGGCCGCCGAAATGCTCGATCTGCCCCGCCTGAAGCGCTTGATCGATGACTGGCCGCAGGATGCGGCTGCTGCAGAAGCCCGGCGGTTTGAGTTCGCACAGATGCTGCCCCGCGCCGTCCAGACCGGTCGCTTCATCCGCTGGAGCCAGGGCGGCAATCAGTAATCGGGGTCGAGATAACCGAGGCGCGCCATCGCCGGCCCGTGATCGGCTTTGATCCGGGCACATTGCGCGGGCGTCAGGCGGTCGCGCCAGCCCCCGACGCGCCCTTCGCCAAAGAACCGGTTCGGTCCCTCCGCTTCGACAAAGCCCCTCGCGGCTTCCTGCGCCCGTAACGTTTCCAGCGCCGTTGCGGCGACGGCAGCGTCGATCGCCGCCCGATCGACCTGAAAGCCCAGAACCGGCAGCAGTTCGGTCAACGCGGCGGCGGGATCGGCGCGCAACGCTTCATAGGACTGGACGTGGACCGGAAAGGGCAGGGCCCCAAGCCAGCTTTCGACATTCTGGCTCCAACTGCCCCAAAGTTGCGGCAATCGTGATGGTAGCTGATCGCGCGAACGATCCATGATCTTGTCGCGGGTCCCCATCATCGTGATCGCAGCATCGATGCTGCGGTCTGCGTGGCGGGCGAGCGACAGGGCGACATCGCGCGGGTCGCGGACCAGATAGACCGCCCCCAAGGAAAGATCGAACGGCCAGGCAATCATATGGGTTTTCAGATAGGCCGGATCGCGGCGGCCAAGCGCCCATTGCCGCAATACCGACGGCCACCATGCCAGAATTTCCCGATCGGTCAGATCCGATGCCGCAACACCGATCGCCTCGTCGAACACTGCGCGCGCGTTGATACTCCAGCCCTTGGGTGCCGCCGCATTGATATCGACCGCCGCCCCGCCCGCCGCATAGGACCGCAGCAACAGCCGCAGCCATGTGTTGCCCGATTTCGGGTAGGACGCGAGCCAGTATATCCCGCTCATTCGCGCGGCATCGCCCCGAGCGCGCTGACCTGTTCGACCAGCATGGGCAGGTCGGCAAGATGCTCGCTCCGCGCCACCTCCACGACCGGAACGGCTTCAACCAGCCGCGCCATGCCGTTGAAAATCAGCGGCTGGTAGCCGAGCGCCACGCCCAGCCGCCAGCGGTGAACCAGATCATAGCGCCGCAGCGCCTCAACCCCGACCAGGGGGCGCGGCGGTGGCAGATCCGGCGCCCGCTCGGTCCGCAGAAACACGATTTGCGAAGGGGGCAGGGCATCCGACTGGAACCGCTCCCGGGTCAGCGGAACATTGAACTTCTCCAATTCCGCGCGGCTATGTTCCAGGCCTTCGACCGGAAGCTGGAGCTGGCCTGCCGAATCGCGCCACAGCTTGACGCGCGGGAACGCGGAAAGAATCTTGAGGTCGTGTCCATCCTGCATCTCGAGCGCGCAGAGATCGTCGCTCAGCAGGCGATAACCCCGGGCGGACAGCGCTGCGGCCAATGTCGACTTTCCGGCGCCGGATACGCCCGACACCAGCAACGCGCGTCCATCAATATCCACCGCGCTGGCATGCAGCGGCAGCAGTCCGCGCTGAAAGCACAGGATCGCAAGCACTGTTCCGAGCAGGAACACCCTGATATCCGGGGCGTCTTCGGGCAAAATCGGCTGCACGATCACATGCGTGCCCGCTTCCACCCAATAATGTGCGACCGCCGGGATCGTCACCCGCACGCCCGTCGGACCAATCTGCACGGCGGGGCTGAAGCTCGGCCAGTCCGGGTCGGGCGCTGGCACGGCACCAACCTCGATGACGAGATCCGCTGCGCGCGCGTCACCCTGCCACGGTAAAAGCTCCGGGAGCAGCAGGGCGCTTTTCACCCGCCAGCCGAACAATCGATAATCGGTCATACGTCCCGTCAGCTTCCTTGAGGGAATCGATCTCACGTCTCTCGCCGTCTATACGATCCGCTCCGTCCATCCACCCGCGCCATGTGGATCGTGGAACCGCGAGGAAGAATTAGGAACGTCATGGTCACGCTTGATACGGTTATTGTTCGGAATGCCCGCTTCCTTGGCGCTGCGATGGGCGAGGAAACCGTGCTGATGAGCCTCGAAAGCGGTACCTATTTCGCCCTGAAGGTCACCAGCCGCGCGATCTGGGAACGGTTACGCGAACCTGTGCGGGTGCGGGACCTCTGCACTGACCTCGCCAACGCCTACCAGGCGCCACGGGACACGGTCGACAGCGATACGCTGGCGTTCCTCAACTACCTCGAAGCGCAGAATATGATCGAGCATTGCACCGGCTAACGGCGCCGCTCAGTGCGCGATTCGGCGGGTGATTCGATCATGGGATTGCTATGGCAGGTAGGTGTTGCTGGGGTGTAAACCGCAGTTTTCTGCGGGTTTGGGGTGTGGCGCAACAAAAATGCAAAAACCCTGTTGACCGAATCTGAAGCCGGGCATAGAAGCCACTC
>NZ_JAIQXT010000004.1 GCF_020177055.1 Sphingomonas sp. R647 | reverse complement strand
GAGTGGCTTCTATGCCCGGCTTCAGATTCGGTCAACAGGGTTTTTGCATTTTTGTTGCGCCACACCCCAAACCCGCAAAAAACTGCGGTTTACGACCCAGCAAGACGTAGCTGCGATAGGGGTTTGATGATCGAATCACCCGCCGAATCACCAAATGAAGGCCGAGAATCGCTCCGAAATCAGGTGCGCAGTGCGGTGATCTGGCGCTCCGGCACCCAGATCCTGGGGCAAGTCATCGCGTGGGGCGCCACCTTCCTGGTGATTCGCCTGCTCGACCCGAGCGACTATGGCCTGTTCGCAATGACCCAGGTCGTGTTGGTGCTGCTCAACCTCCTCAACGGCTATGGTCTGGCGAGCGGTCTGATCCAAAAGGCAGATGTCGATGAGCGCGCGGTGCGCCAGCTGTTCGGCATGTTGCTGCTGCTCAACCTCGGGCTTGGCGCGCTCCAGTTCATCCTCGCCCCGCTCGCCGCGGCCTATTACCGTCAGCCAGTCGTCGCCGATATGCTGCGCATTCAGGCGCTGCTCTACATCGCGACGCCCTTCATCGCCTTCCCCTATGCGCTGCTCGCGCGGGCGATGGACTTCCGCAAACAGGCGCAGGTGAACCTAGTCTCTGCCGTGGCGGGTGCGATCGCCGCGGTCGCGGGCGCCTATGCCGGCCTTGGCGTTTGGACGCTGGTACTTGCCCCCCTTGTGCTGTTCGGCACCCGCGCGATCGGCATGACCTGGGCTGCAGGATCGCTGATGTGGCCGAGCTTCGACTTTCGCGGTGCGGGCGAGATGGCGCGCTTTGGCGGGTTGATCGCGACCGGCCAGTTCTTCTGGTTCGTGCAGAGCCAGTCCGACGTGTTCATCGCGGGGCGGAGTTTCGACCCGCACTGGCTCGGCATCTATACGACCAGCCTGTTCCTGACCCAGATCCTTGTGTCAAAGTTCATCCCCGCGCTGAACGAGGTTGCCTTCTCCGCCTATGCCCGGATGCAGGATGATGCGGAGGGAACCGCGATTGCCTTTGCGCGATCGGTGCGACTGATCATGGTCGTCGCCATGCCCTTCTATCTCGGACTCGCCGCGACCGCCGAGCCGTTGGTGCATGTCGCACTGGGCGAGAAGTGGCTCGAAGCAGGGCCTGTCGTCCATCTGCTCGCGCTCGCCATGCCGTTCATGACGCTGCAGGTGCTGTTCGCGCCGGCGACCGACGCGCGCGGGCGACCGGGGCTTGGCGCGCAGACCGCCGCGATCGGCGCGCTGCTCCTTCCCGCCGCCTTCCTGATCGGAGTGAAATGGGGAGTCGAGGGACTTGCCTGGGCGTGGATCGCGGTATGGCCACTCTTTCTGCTGGTGACTGCCGCGCGCAGCCTGCCGGTGATCGGCCTGTCATGGCGCGAATGGCTGGGGGCGATTCTTCCGCCGGTCACGGCCGCGGTCGCGATGGCGCTGATCGTCGGGCTGGTCGACCGCCTGCTCCCGCCGCTTGCGCCTTTCCCGCATCTGACCCTGCTCACCGGTGTGGGAGCTGCCGTCTATGGTGCGTGGCTGTGGCTTTTCGCGCGCGCGACGGTTCAGGATGCCATTGCGATGATCCGGCGGTAACGCCCTGAACCCCGTTGGACCTGCCTTCGCTAAGCCGTCTGGATATAGGCCCGCATCTGATCCGCCTCGGCCTCGATCTTCTCGATCCGGAACTTGACCAGATCGCCGATCGACACGAACCCGATCAACGCGCCGCCTTCAACCACCGGCAGATGGCGGATGCGCCGCTGGGTCATCAGCGACAATGCGCCGAGCACCGATTCGCCGCGCGTCACCGTGATCGCCGGGGCGGTCATCACCCGTCGCACATCGGTATCGAGTGCAGCCGGCCCATCGCGCTTCAGACAATGGATCACGTCGCGTTCGGAAAAGATGCCGGCCACCACGCCCCCCTCGACCACCGGCACCGCGCCGATACGTTTTTCGGCAAGCAGCGCAACCGCTTCACGCACGGTCGCGTCGCCACCGATGGTTGTGACATCCTGTCCCTTGGTGCCGAGGATTGCTGCGATGGTCATCGTCAGTCTCCTTCATCTCGTTAGGCGGTTGAGACTCCCACGATTCGTCCCCAAATGAAAGGGCATGGAACCGAACCTCGACAATCCCGATTATGCGCGCCTCGCCTGGCGCCGCTACCGCCGCATTTTCGGCTTTGTCGGGCTGCTCGCTTTGGGGTCGGCGATCGTGGCGGTGATCGCGCTCTATGTCGCGGTCGGTGAGTTTCAGCTGCACGCGTCGATCGCGATGGCGATCGGGGTCGGGCTGTCGATCCTGCTCGGCGGCGCGTTGATGGGGCTGGTGTTCCTGAGTTCCGGCACCGGCCATGACGAGCGGTCGCGCGATGCGACGGAGAAGAAGCGGGATTAGAGTCGTTTCAGTTAGGCGGCACCGGCCCGCTCCCCCATCCGGCCACCCATAGAATACACTGTCGTTGGGTGGCCGGGTGCGGGTAGCCCCGCAAAGTACTACTTTGCGGGGACCCCGTGGGGGAGCGGGCCGGTGCCGATTCAGCTTTGCTGAAAACGACTCTAACGCTGCGGCTTGGGCGGGGGCGGCAGCTGCACCTTATAGCTCAGCGTCTGCGATCCGTTCGCCGGCACCGTTACCGCCCATAAAGTGCGGCCATCCTTCTTGCCCAGCTTGACGCTGGCCCCGCGCATCAGCGACGGGTCGATGTTGAACTCGCCCTCGAACTGCACCGGGAACGGGTTGGCGTTGCGCACGATCAGCTCGAATGCGTAGCGGCGCGATTTGGGCTGCTGCTGCTTGAGCTCCAGGGTCACATTGGCGGTCGCCGGGAACTTGACCTCGACCTCCTCGCCCACCGCCTTGTCGTCGGTGCTCGATTCGTCGATTAGTAATGACCGCTCACCCTGCCGCTCGAACAGCGCGACCGGCCCGGCGGGCAGCGGCAGCCCCAGCCGATCGCTTTCCTTGTTCATTGCGCGCAGCAGGATCTGCGGCTGCTCCGCACCCCGGAACCCGATTTCGGACGCGTAGATGATGCGCACTGGCACGGCATCCTTCGCCAGCATCGCCACCTGCTTCTGCGCCTTACCCGCGACGGTGGTGCGATCAGGAATGCGATAGGCCTTGAGGTCGCCGAGATCTTCCTGAACCGCCATCCGCATCCGCGCGCCCGTTACGACGATTTCCTCACGCGCCATCGGTGCGGCCATCATCGGGGGTGGGGGCGGCGGCGGCGCAGGGGGTGGTGGCGGAGGCGGCGGGATGTTCCCGCCACCTTCGGGCAGATAGCAGCGGAATTCGAACGACTCGGCGCTCTCGAATGGGTTGGCCGTCCGGCCGGTCGTGCGGTTGACCTTGCCCGCCACCACCATCGTTTCGGCGTCGGCAAAGCTGGTCATGTCGGTGCTGGCCAAGGTCACCCAGGCGAACAGGTCCGCCGTCCGCACGCCAGCCGCGGTGCCGCCGCCGTCCCGCAACGTCGCGACATAGTTCGCCTGCCAATCGAATCCCCAGGCGAGATAGGACAGCGTGATCGTCGCGGTCCCGCCCTGCGGCGATTCGGTCTCGACCGACAGCGTGGGTTTCGCAGACAGACCCTGCGGCACCGCGTCATAGACGATCGCATCTTCGGTCGGGCCGCAGTTCAGCACCTCGATCCCGCGTGTCGTCTCGACGATCGCCGCGCCCGCCGGGCCGGAGCGGATCACAGCGCGCTCCTCCACGGTCTTGCCGTCGCGCGTCCGGCGCAGCGTCACCGGTCGGGCATAGCCGCGGCTGTACAGACTCCCGGCCGACAGCAGATCGCCGTCGAGATTTTTCTCGCGCGCGCCCTCAGGCAATCCCGTGACGATCGCGCTTTCGGGCAGGATCCCCGACGCCACCCCCTCGAACCGGATCACTGCGCGGCCGGCGGGGATCGTTACCGTCCGCGTCTCGGTGATCAGCGCGTAGCCGCCGAGCCAGTCGAGATTGATCTTCTCGTCAGAGCCGCGATTGGGCGCACGATAGATGGTGACCCCGACCGAATCGGGTCCGGCGGAAGTCTGCACGCTCTGCGCATGCGCCCCGCCCGTCCCGGCGAGCGCGGTCGCGATCAGCAACAAGGCGGCGCGGCGCACCGGCCGCTTCTCAGTAACGCGTTTCGAAGGTCGCGGTCAGCGTCGCCTCGCCATTGGCGGGGACGCTCACCTTCCACAGCGCCTCATCGGAATTGACGCGTTCGCTCGCCTGGGTCTCTTCCAGGATCCGCGTATCCTTCCACCAGCTGTCGAGCCCGCCCTGCGACAGTTCGACCACTACGGCGTCGGGCCGGGCGTTGGTCAGCGTATAGACCATCGTCGTGCGCCACTTGTTCGATCCGGCGCGCTCGCGGGTCTGGACCACCGCCTTGACCTTCACGTCGAACGCTTCGCCAGTCTTGATCGCCAGCCGCGATCCCATCGGGGTGTGCGGGATCGCATTCTCGCCGATGAACTGCGGCGCACCGCGCGCGTCGCGCATATAGATGCGGACCGTCCCGGCGGGCAGCGCGTCGCCAAGGCCGCCCTCAGCCGAGGACGAGAAGCGCAGCACCGTGTCGACGCTGCGCGCCTGATCCTGTCGACCGAGCCAGGGGTTGCGATAGGCATAGGCTTTCGCCGCCGGCGCGCCCGCGACATCGAGGAAGCTGACCTGCTTTTGCTGGCGCTGCGCGATCGTGGTGCGGCCGGGAATCGGATAGACATAGAAGTCGCCGATCCGCTCGCGGCCCGCGGTTTCGGTGCCCGGCACCATCACCGACCCCATGCCGCGCCCGCCGCCGCCGACCGCACCCGCGACCAGCAATGTGTTGGCGTTGGTGTAGGTGACGCCGCTATTGTTGGTCAGGGTCAGCCAGCCCTGAACGTCGATCTTGCCCGCCTTCTCATCGAACAGCGCGACATAGTCGGACTTCCAGCCCATCCCATAGGTCAGGTAGCTGAGCGTTACCGGCCGCGCGCCCGCCGCATCGGCGTCCAGCGTCACCGACAGCGTCGGCCGCGCGCGCAAGGATGGGGGCAGCGACGGGAAGATCACCCGGTCGTCCTTGCCCAGCACCTCGATCCGTCCGCCGATCTCGACCACGGTGCCGTCATTATAGGCGAGGATTTTGGCGGGCAGGTTCTGGCCGCCGCGCACCACGGTGACGGCCTGGCCGACTGCCTTTTCCATCAGCGCTTCGGGGGTGAGCAGGTCGAAGTCGAAATTCTGTTCGACGATGGTCGCGCCGGGCGCGCCGATCGTCACCGTCTCGGGCCGGATCTGTCCCGACACATCGGGGAAATCCTGTTTCGACTTGCCCGCGGGCAGGCGCAGTTCGCGCTTGTCCTGCACCAGTGCCAGATTGTTGTTGTAGATGGTGACCGCGACCTCGCCCTGGGCGCTTGGGGCCTGCGGCGCTTGGGCGGACTGGGCGAAGGCGGGCAGCGCCAGTATCGTCCCGGAAAGCGCGGCTCCAGCCGCAAGTGCCAACGTCAAACGCCGCATCGCATTTCCCCTTCGATCTGGTGTGCGCACCATCGTCAACGGGCGCGCCATGTCAACGGTTAAGGGCACCAACAACGAAAAGGCCGGCCCGTAAGTCACGGACCGGCCTTTATTTTTTCGTCGAAGTGGAGAGCGCTTATTCGGCCGCAGCCGGTTCGCCCTCATCCTTCTTCACGCGGCGGCGGCGCGGCTTGACCTCGACCACCTCGCCCTCGACGCCCAGCGCCGGGGGCAGCACTGCCGCAATCTCGGCACCATGGCCGGTATCACTGCTCGCTTCGTCGCGGCGCGGACGCCCACGGCGCGCGCGGCGACCGTCCTCGGCCGGAGCTTCGTCTTCGTTCGCAGCGACCGGAGCCACTTCGCCCTCAACGCCACGCGGCTGACGTTCGCGGCGCGCGTCACGGTCACGGTTGCGGCCGTCGCGGTCACGTCCGTCACGATCACGCGGCGCGTTTTCGCGGGGGGCCTGATCGCGGGGCACATGCTCACGCGGGGCCTGATCACGCGGAGCCTGATCGCGATCGCGGTTCGGGCGGCGGTCGTTGCGGTCGTTGCGGTCGTTGCGGTCGGAACGCTCGTTGCGCACCGGACGCTCGGACTGCTCATCGCCCTCGTCGCCGAAGTCGCCGTCCTGGCCGCGATTGCCGTCCTCACCGTCGAACTCATCCTCGTCGCCGTCGAACTCGTCGCGCTGACGGCGCTGTTGCGGATTCTGTTCCTCGAAGCGCGAGCGCGTTTCGGCCAGCACGCGGAAATAATGATCGGCGAACTGAAGGTAATATTCGGTGTTCACCCGGTCGCCCGCCAATTGTGCGTCGCGAGCAAGGTTCTTGTATTTCTCAAGCAGCTGCGCGGCATTGCCACGTGCGCGATTGTCGATCCGGTTGCCCTGGTTGGGATTGCCGCCGCCCTGCTGGCGCTGGCCACCACGACCGCGACGGCGACCGTTGTTCGCCTGACGATTGTTTATCAACGTCTGTGTGTCCTGTCCTTACTCAATCCGCCATCGGTCAAACAGCGATCCCGGATGCGTGTTACACCGCACGCCGTCACGATCCTTCGGATCGAAACGGCTCTCGCATGGCTGCCGGACAATCAGCAGCGCGCATGCCTTGAATTGGGTCGGCAAACCTTTTCAACGATTTAGGTTGCTGGTGCCTGCCCCGGAGTTATCTTTAGCCCGCACGGCAATAATCTCCAAGCCCTATCTTGGTTCGGCGCAGCGATAGTTCAACTTAGCGGCATTTTGGCCGCAACCGCCCGCGGCCGCCCGCCCAGGTCGTGGTGCAGAACCGGGTCGAGCCCCGCAGCGCGCATCAGTTGCGACACCGCCTCGGCCTGCGTCCAGCCGATCTCCAGCACCGCGATCCCGCCCGGCGCGAGCAGGCGGGGGAGGTCGGGAATGATCCGGCGGTAGTCGTCCAGCCCATCGGCACCCGCGATCAGGGCGGAGGGTGGCTCATGGTCGCGCACTTCCGGCCCCAGTTCCTCGGCGATGCCGATATATGGCGGGTTGCACAGGATCAGGTCGAACTGGCCGTCGACGTCGTGGGCCCAGTCGCCGCGCCGCAGATCTACCCGCGATGCAATGCCCAGAGCGTCGGCGTTGGCGCGCGCATAGTCGATCGAGATATCCGACGCGTCGACACCGAGCCCCGTCGCGTCGGGCCACTCCGCCAGTGCCGCCAGCAACAACGTCCCTGGCCCGGTGCCGAGGTCCAGCACACGCTTGGGGCCGTCCGTTCCGACGAAATGCGCCACCCCTGCCTCGATCAGCGTCTCGCTGTCGGCGCGCGGCACCAGCACGCCTGGGCCGACGCCAATCTCGACGCTCCAGAAGCCGCGTGAGCCGGTGATGTAGGCGACCGGCTCGTGGTTCAGGCGGCGTTGGACCAGTGCATCGAAGCTGGCCGGAGCGGGATCGCCCAGATGCTTGAGCAGCAAATCCTGATGCGACACCCCCAGTGCATGCGCCATCAATAGCTCAGCATCGAGCCGCGGCGTGGCGGAGGCAATGCGCGAAGCCGCGTTGGCAATGGCTGCGCGGACCATTCGCTCGCTCACCACCAACTACCTCGTCACCCCGGCCTTGTGCCGGGGTCCACGGTGCCGCGCTTCCTGCGATTGAGCCTCTTGCTTCGCGCCCAGCCTCCCGGTGGACCCCGGCACAAGGCCGGGGTGACAACTGCTGGAACGACCGCCCAATCTCACGAATCCAGCGCCGCCAGCCGCTCCGCCTCATCCTCGGACACCAGCGCGCCGACCAGTTCGTCCATCTCGCCTTCGAGGATCTCGGGCAGGCGGTGGAGGGTCAGGTTGATGCGGTGGTCGGTCACCCGCCCCTGCGGGAAGTTATACGTGCGGATCCGCTCCGACCGGTCGCCAGAGCCCACCATCGACTTGCGCGCGCCCGAGCGCTCACTCGCCAGCCGCTCGCGCTCCAGCTCGTACAGCCGCGTGCGCAGCACCTGCATCGCCTTGTCGCGGTTCTTGTGCTGCGACCGCTGATCCTGCTGGATCACCACCAGCCCGGTCGGAATATGCGTCAGCCGCACCGCGGAGTCGGTGGTGTTGACGTGCTGCCCGCCCGCGCCCGACGCGCGATAGATGTCGATGCGCAGATCCTCATTCCGGATGTCGACATCGACCTCTTCGGCTTCGGGCAGCACGGCGACGGTCGCGGCGGAGGTGTGGATGCGCCCGCCGCTTTCGGTCACCGGCACGCGCTGGACGCGATGCACGCCGCTCTCAAACTTCAGCTTGGCGAACACGCCCTTGCCCGCGACACTGGCGACGACTTCCTTATAGCCCCCGGCTTCCGAGGTGGACGCAGAGATCAACTCAACCTTCCACCCCTGCCGCTCGGCATAGCGGGTGTACATGCGCAGCAGGTCGCCCGCGAACAGCCCGGCCTCGTCCCCGCCGGTCCCGGCGCGGATTTCGAGCATCGCCGCGCGCTCGTCCGCCGCGTCGCGCGGCAACAGCGCCAGCGCGAGGCGGTGGTCGGCCTGCGCCAGCGCCGCCTCGTTCGCGCGCAATTCCTCGCCCGCCATCGCGCGCAGCTCGGCGTCGGCGTCGCGCGTCATCGCCGCCAGGCTCACCGCCTCGGCGCGCAGCCGCCGGACCTCGCCCGCCGCCGCCGCGACCGGCTCCAGCTCGGCATATTCCTTGGACACCGCGACGAAGCGATCCGACGGCAGGTCACCGGTCGCCATCATCGCCGACAGCTCATCCCGCCGCGCCTCGATCTGCGCGATCCGCTCGGGGGAGATGCGGGTCACCGTTTACGCTTCAACAGCGAAATGACGCGGGTTTCCGCGTTATCATCAAAGACGAAGTTTGCCTCGACGACTTCTTTTAAACGGGCGCGGACAGGTGCTGCTTCATACCAAAGATTTTGAAGGCGAAATGACCCGATCGCTGAGGCGTCCGCATTTGCCTCAACACTAACAACTCGGGCGGCGCTGAGGTCGCGCTTCGCCTTCTCGAATTGCTTTTTAGCAGATCCCTTAAACGCCATATTCGCTTCGATGCCGCCTGCTCGAGCGAGAGCGAGTAGTTCGCTGGTGAGGAGGCGTGACTCGTCGTTTGCAGCGATGAACAGCAACTCAGGCACGCGAATGGGCGGGGGATCGAGCAACATCCCCAACCGCTCGATCCCGGCGGCCCAGCCCACGCCCGGCGTCTCCGGCCCGCCGAGATTGCCGATCAGCCCGTCATAGCGCCCACCGGCCAGCACCGTGCCCTGCGCTCCCAGCCGGTCGGTGACGAACTCGAACGCAGTGTGGCGGTAATAGTCGAGCCCGCGCACCAGCCGCGCGTTGCGCGTCCACGCGACGCCTGCCGCATCCAGCCCGCTGGTCACTGCGTCGAAAAAAGCCCGCGCTTCATCGGTCAGATACGCATCGATGTCCGGCGCCGAATCCGCAACCGGCCGGTCGCGCGGGTCTTTCGAATCCAGAATCCGCATCGGGTTCTTCTCGAGCCGCGTCAGGCTGTCCTCCGACAACTCCCCACGATGCGCCTCGAAATGCGCCACCAACGCCGCGCGCCACGCCTCGCGCGTCTCAGCATCGCCCAGCGTGTTGAGCTGCAGCGTCACGCCCTCGGCGATCCCCAGCTCCTTGAGCAGCTGGTCGGCCATCGTCAGCAGCTCGACATCGGCCTGCGGTTCCGCCGCGCCGATGATCTCGGCGTCGATCTGGTGGAACTGGCGGTACCGCCCCTTTTGCGGGCGTTCGTAGCGGAACACCGGGCCGTGCGTGGTCAGCTTGAGCGGCGCGAATTGCTGCCACCCCTCGGTGATGTACGCGCGGCAAATCCCCGCGGTGAATTCGGGCCGCAGCGTCAACAGATCGTCGCCGCGGTCGGGGAAGGTATACATCTCCTTCGACACCACGTCCGACGTCTCGCCCATCGAGCGCGCGAAAACCGCCGTGGATTCGAACACCGGCACTTGCACCTGCTGGAAGCAGTATAGCCGCCGCACATGCTCGAACGCCTCGACCACGCGCGCAAAGCGGCGCTGCTCGTCGCCAAAAATATCCTGCGTGCCGCGCACGCGGCGGGGGGTTTCGATCCGTGCCATGTGGGCGGGTCTCTATTGGCTAGGGGGCCGGAAGGGAAGATTGTTCACGCACCGCCCCCTTTCGACTATAGGCCCGCGCCATGAGCGCCACCCCCAAGACCTATCACGTCAAATCCTTCGGCTGTCAGATGAACGTCTATGACGGCGAGCGCATGGCCGAGCTGATGGCGGCACAGGGCATGACCGCCGCTGCGGATGCCGACAGCGCCGATCTGGTCGTGCTCAACACCTGTCACATCCGCGAAAAGGCGACCGACCGCGTCTATTCGGACATCGGCCACCTCCGCAAAAAGGCCCGCAACGCCGAGCGCGCCGCCCCGATGATCGCTATCGCCGGGTGCGTCGCTCAGGCCGAAGGCGACGAGATTATTCGCCGCGCCAAGGTGGACGTGGTCGTCGGCCCACAGGCCTATCACAATTTGCCCGCCCTGATCGCCCAGGCCGCCTCCGGCACCGCCGCGACCGACATCGACATGCCCGCCGCCAGCAAGTTCGGCGCGCTTCCCAGCCGCCGCCGCGTCGGCCCCTCCGCGTTCCTGACGGTGCAGGAAGGGTGCGACAAATTCTGCACCTATTGCGTCGTCCCCTATACGCGCGGCGCCGAGGTCAGCCGCCCGTTCGCCGCGATCGTGGATGAGGCCAAGTCGCTGGTCGATGCCGGCGCGCGCGAGATCACGCTGCTCGGCCAGAACGTCAATGCGTGGGACGATGACGCCGGCACCGGCCTGCACGGCCTGATCGCCGCGCTCGACAAGATTTCGGGGCTCGCACGCATCCGCTACACGACCAGCCATCCCAACGACATGAAGGAAGGCCTGATCCGCGCGCATGCGGAGGTCGCAAAGCTGATGCCTTTCCTCCATCTCCCGGTGCAGGCGGGCAATGACCGCATCCTGAAAGCCATGAACCGCAGCCACAGCCGCGATTCATACCTGCGCATCCTCGACCGCGTCCGCGCCATCCGCCCCGACATCGCGCTGTCGGGCGACTTCATCGTCGGCTTCCCCGGCGAGACCGAAGAGGAGTTCCGGGACACGCTGAGCCTGGTCGACGCGGTCGGCTATGCCCAGTGTTTCAGCTTCAAATACTCGCCCCGCCCCGGCACCCCGGCGGCGGAGATGGACGGCGCGGTACCCGAGGAAGTCATGGACGACCGCCTCCAGCGCCTGCAGGCCGCACTCAACCGCGATCAGGCCGCGTTCAACGCCGCGACATTAGGCCGCACCTGTTCGGTGCTGATCGAGCGCAAGGGCAAGCTGCCGGGGCAAATGCTCGGCAAATCGCCCTGGCTTCAGTCGGTGCACCTGATGACCGATGCGGCGATCGGCGATCTGATCGAAGTGGAGGTTGTGCGGGCCGATCCCAATTCGCTGGCGGGTGTGGCGCTCTAACCGCCTTCGTCACCCCGGCCTTATGCCGGGGTCCACCGGGAGGTGAGGCGCGGAGCAAGAGGCTCGATCGCCGGAAGCGCGGCACCGTGGACCCCGGCACAAGGCCGGGGTGACAAGCTCTTAGCCGCCCCCATCTGGACACCGCCCGCCCGCTCGGCCAGTTTCCGCCGATGAACCTGACCTCGACCGCCCGCCTCGTCGCGCTGGCTACCCCGCTCCTCCTCGCCACCACCGCGCTCGCACAGCAAGCCAGAGACCCCGGCCCCAACGCCCCGGTCGCCTACGAGCTCAGCTTCGACAACGCCGCGCATCGTGAGGCGCGGATTGCGGTCACCTATCGCGACCTCAAGCCCGGCGCGGTCGAGTTCCGGATGGCCCGCTCCTCCCCCGGCCGCTACGCGATCCATGAATTCGCCAAGAACGTCTATTCGGTCTCGGCCAAGGACAGCGCGGGCCGCGACCTGAAGATCGACCGCAGCGACCCGTACAGCTGGCGGGTCACTGGCCATGACGGCACCGTGACCTTCGCCTACACGCTGTATGGCGACCGTGGCGACGGCACCTACAGCCAGATCGACCAGGCCCACGCGCACCTCAACATGCCCGCGACGCTGATCTGGGCGAGCGGCTATGACGACCGCCCGATCCGCGTCACCTTCCGCCCGGCCGACCCGAAATGGAAGATCGCGACCCAGCTCGCGCCGGTGAGCGGCAGCGCCACGACCTTCTGGGCGCCGCACCTCCAGTATCTGCTCGACAGCCCGACCGAGCTGTCCGACCACCATGTGCGCACATGGACGATCACTTCGGGCGGCAAGACCCAGACGATGCGCCTCGCCGTTCACAGCGCCGACACCCCGGAAACGGTCGATGCCTATGCCGAAAAGGCGAAGAAGGTGGTGGCCGAACAGATCCGCATTTTCGGCACCGCGCCAGAGTTCGATTTCGGCACCTACACCTTCATCGCCGATTACGTCCCGCAGATCAGCGGCGACGGGATGGAGCACCGCAACTCAACGATCATCAGCCAGCCGCGCACGCTGGAAGCGGGCAAGTTCGCCCAGCTCGGCACGCTCAGCCATGAATTCATCCATGCCTGGAATGTCGAGCGGCTGCGCCCGGCGGAGCTGGAGCCCTTTGACTTTACCCAGGCTGATCCCTCGCCGTCCTTGTGGTTCGCGGAGGGCTTCACGCAATATTACGGCCCGCTCGCGATCCTGCGCGCGAAGGAAGCCACGCTGGACGCCACGCTCGCGGGGCTGGGCGGAACGCTGGACTTCATCGTTAACAACTCCGCCCGCCGCTACGGGTCGCCGCAGGAAATGAGCCTGCGCGCGCCGTTCGTCGATGCCGCCGCGTCGATCGATCCGGTGAATGAGCGGATCTTCGCTTCCTATTACCCCTATGGCGCGGTGGTCGCGCTCGCGCTCGATCTGACGCTGCGCCAGCGCTTCGACACCGATCTCGACGCCTATATGCGCCATTTGTGGAAGCGGCATGGTGAGGCGCAGCAGGGCTTCGCCCCGGTCAAACCCTATACCCCGGCCGATCTCGAAACGGGCCTTGCCGAACTGACCCGCGACCCGGCCTTCGCCAAGGCGTTCTTCGACGCGCATATCCGGGGCAGCGCCCTGCCCGATTTCGCGCCGTTGCTCGCCCAGGCCGGGCTGGTGCTGCGCCCGGCCGACGCAAGCCGCGCGTGGATTGGTGCCGCCAACGTCACCGGCGGCGGCGACGAACCTGTCCGGCTTGCGGAAATCCCCGTCCCCGGCAGCCCGATCTACGCCGCCGGGCTGAATCGCGGCGACACGATCGTCGCGGTCGATGGCAAGCCGATCGCCAGCCCCGCCGACTGGCGCGCCGCGCTCGCCGCGATGAAGCCGGGCCAGCCTGTCGCGATCACCTTTGCCACCCGCGCCGGTCCGGGCAGCGCGACGATCACCCCGGTTGCCGATCCGAAGCTGACGATCGTCAGGCTGGAAAGGACTGGCGGCACGCTGACGCCGGAGCAGATCGCCTTCCGCCGCGCCTGGCTCGGCACGGACTGAACCACCCACTGTTGCCCCGCTGCGTCACCCCCGGTGCCAATCGGCATCGGGGCAGCATTTCCGCTGTCCTACGCGGCCCGCCTCTGCCATCCTCGCATCACGACATGCGAAACGGAACCTCCGCGCTGAAAACCGGTTCGGCCCTTCATGGCCCGCAGTCGCCCTCATACGTGCATTTTTGTCAGCTTCGTCTGCCGCCGCGCGCGTCGATGATCGCGCAAACCCATGACCTGTGTGACGTTCCAGCCACCGAAAGGACCGCATGAGCCGCAAGCCAGTCCCCGCCCAGCATGGTCAGCGCGCCCGCGTCGAGGTCAATTTCGACCGCCCGCAGCTGCTCCCGCAATTGTTCGGCGAATATGACAGCAACATCCTCGCGCTGGAGGAGCGGCTCGGCGTCTATATCCACGCCCGCGGACAACGCGTGGTGATCGAGGGCAGCGCCGAGGCTGTCGCGCATGCCCGCGAAGTGCTGATCGAACTGCACAGCCGGGTGATCCGGGGCGAGGCGATCGACACCGGCCTGATCGACGCGGTGATCGCGATGGCGACCGAACCGATGCTGACCGGCATCGTCCGCGCCGAGAATGACGAATCCGGCGGTAGCGCCCCGCCGATCATGATCCGCACGCGCAACAAGACGATCGTCCCGCGCTCGCTGACCCAGACGACCTATATGCGCGCGCTGGTGTCCAACGACATCATCTTCGCACTCGGTCCGGCGGGCACCGGCAAGACCTATCTCGCGGTGGCGCAGGCGGTGGCGCAGCTCATCACCGGGTCGGTCAAGCGTCTGATCCTGTCGCGCCCCGCGGTCGAGGCGGGCGAGCGGCTGGGCTTCCTCCCCGGCGACATGAAGGACAAGGTCGACCCCTATCTGCGCCCGCTCTACGACGCGCTCTACGATTGCCTGCCCGCCGAACAGGTCGAGCGGCGCATCGCGAGCGGCGAGATCGAGATCGCCCCGATCGCGTTCATGCGCGGCCGCACCCTTGCCGATGCCTTCGTGATCCTCGACGAGGCGCAAAATACCACGCCGATGCAGATGAAGATGTTCCTCACCCGCTTTGGCCAAAACAGCCGCATGGTGGTGTGCGGCGACCCCAAGCAGACCGATCTGCCCGGCGGTCCGTCGGCGAGCGGCCTCAACGATGCGGTCAACAAGCTCGAGGGGATCGACGGCATGGCGTTCGTCCGCTTCGGTATCGGCGACGTCGTCCGCCACCCGATCGTCGGGCGGATCGTCGAGGCGTATGAAGGCGGGGATCAGGGCTGATGCTTGACGTTGCCGTCCAGGCAGAACCCGGCTGGCCCGAACTCGACTGGGATGCACTGGGGATGAAGGCCGCCGCCGCTGCGGTTGATCAGACGCCCTATGGCTATCTGTCGACCAGCGACGCGATGATCGAGATCGCCGTGCGCCTGACCGACGATGCCGAGGTGCATCAGCTCAACGCGCAATATCGGCAGAAGGACAAGCCGACCAACGTCCTGTCCTTCCCGATGATCGAGCCCGACCTGATCGAATCGCTGACGCAGAACAGCGACGATGGTGAGGTAATTCTGGGCGACATCATCCTCGCGCAGGGCGTTTGCGAGCGCGAAGCCGAGGAAAAGGGCATTTCGGTCGAGCAGCATGCCACGCACCTGATTGTCCATGGCGTGCTGCATTTGCTAGGCTATGACCATCAGGGGGATTCCGAAGCCGAGGCGATGGAGTCGATGGAGCGCACCGCGCTTGCAACCTTGGGGATCCCTGACCCCTATCTGATACGCGAGGATTGAACTCTAAGATGGCGGACGGCCCCAGTAGCAACGGGAACGGCGACAGTAGCGGCGACGGCGGAATATGGCGCGGGCTTCGCTCTTTGCTCTTTGGCGACGAGCAGAATGAAACGCTGCGCGAACGCATCGAGGACGCGATCGACGAGGCGGAAGAGGGCACGGACCGCAAGTCCGCGAAGGGCGACCTCTCGCCGCTGGAGCGCAAGATGCTCCGCAACCTCCTCCATTTCGGTGAGCGCGACGCGGGCGATGTCGGCGTGCCGCGCGCCGATGTCATTGCCGTGGACGAAGCGACCAGCTTCGCCGAACTGGTCCAGATCTTCGCCGAAGCGGGGCATAGCCGCCTGCCGGTCTATCGCGAAAAGCTCGACCGCGTCATCGGCATGATTCACATCAAGGACGTGTTCACCGTGCTTGCCGCCGGGGCCGGTCCGCCGTCGAAGATCACCGATCTGATGCGCCAGCCGCTCTATGTCCCGCAATCGATGGGGACGCTCGACCTGCTCGCGCAGATGCAGGCGAGCCGCACCCACCTGGCAATCGTCCTCGACGAATATTCGGGGACCGACGGGCTGATCACGATCGAGGATCTGGTCGAGGAAATCGTCGGCGAGATCGACGACGAGCATGACGACGCGCCCGAAGCGCTCTGGATCCCGCTCGAAAATGGCGGCTGGGACGCCGACGCGCGCGCCGAGCTGGAGGATGTCGCCGCGGCGATCGATCCGCGGCTGGGCGAGGTCGAGGAGGATATCGAAACGCTCGGCGGGCTCGCCTTCATCCTCGCCGGCCATGTTCCGGAAGCCGGCGAATGCCTCAAGCATCCCAGCGGCTGGACGCTCGAAGTGCTGGAGGCCGACGCAACCCGCGTCCGTCGCCTGCGTTTGCACCCGCCCGAAGAATTAGTCGAACCCGAGGACTGACCCAGTGCGCCGCAAACTCCTGATCGCCACCGCCGCAATCGTCGTCATCGGCGCCGGCACCTATTGGTTCGCCACGCGCCCCGATGTCGCGCAGCTCAGCGTGGAGGCGACGAGCGGGGTGCGGCCCAAACTGGTCGATCCGCGCGCCCAGACCTTCCCGACGGTGAAGATCGCCCAAGCGGTCGGCTGGCCTGCAGGCGCGAAGCCGGTCGCGGCCAAGGGGCTGGCGGTCAACGCCTTTGCCACCGGCCTTGATCACCCGCGCTGGCTCTATCGCCTCCCCAATGGCGATGTGCTCGTCGCCGAAAGCAATTCGCCGCCGCGCGAAGGGGGCGGCGTCACCGGGCTGGTGATGAAGCGCCTGATGAGCCGCGCCGGCGCCGGCGTGCCATCGGCCAACCGCATCACCCTGCTCCGCGACACCAATGGCGATGGCGTGGCCGAAGCGCGCTCGGTGCTGCTGACCGCCGACAACGGGCTTGAGTCGCCGTTCGGCATGGTACTGGTCGGCGAGACGCTCTACGTCGCCAACCATAATGCGCTGATCCGCTTCCCGTTCAAACCGGGCGTGACCAAGATCACCGGCAAGGGCGAAAAGGTTGTCGACCTGCCCGGCGGCGGCAATCACTGGACCCGCGACGTGATCGCCGGGCCAGAAGGCACGTTGCTGGTCAGCGTGGGCTCTGCATCGAACATCGCCGAAAACGGCCTTGAGGCGGAAAAGAACCGCGCGACGATCCTTGAGGTCGATCCGCGGACCAAACGTTTCCGCATCTTCGCCGCGGGGCTACGCAATCCGATTGGCCTTGCGCTCCACCCGGAGACGCAGCGGTTGTGGACCGTGGTCAATGAGCGGGACATGCTCGGCTCGGACGGCCCGCCCGATTATCTGACCCAGGTGACGATCGGCCAGTTTTTCGGCTGGCCGTGGAATTACTGGGGCGGCTATGTCGATGAGCGGGTTCAGCCCGAGCGGCCCGACCTGCGCGAATATAGCGCGCGACCGAGCTATTCGATGGGGCCGCACACCGCCCCGCTCGGCCTGACCTTCGCCACTGACGTGAAGCTCGGCAGCGCGTTCGCCAAAGGCGCGTTCGTCGGCCTGCACGGATCGTGGAACCGTGTGCCCGCATCGGGCTACAAGGTGGTATTCGTCCCGTTCGGGGAGCGCGGTTTGCCGGTGCCCGATGCCAAGCCGGTCGACGTCCTCACCGGCTTCCTCGACGCCAAGGGCAAGGCACAGGGGCGTCCGGTCGGCGTAACCGCGGACCGCACCGGCGCGCTCCTGGTCGCAGACGATGTCGGCAACACGATCTGGCGGGTCAGCGCCCCGGCTCAGTAATCGGCGCTGGTGTAGGACAAGTCGGAATAGCCCGCTTGCTCGCTCCAGGCGGGTGCGACCGCGTCGCTGACGCGCAGCTCTGCCTGATATTCTGGCACTGCGCCTGACGGGGCAAGCGGGAGCATCCCGGTGACGGTGTAGTGGGCAGCGACCGTGCCCGCGCAACTGCCCAGCACGCCGGTGGCGAGCAGGGCGACGGCAAGCAGCGGCCACGGGCGGGGCGATCGATTCATCGCGTGTCTCCTCGCCGCAGAAAACCGCGAGGGCGAAGCGCGGTTCCCTATTTCAACAGCTTGGGCGCTTCCTGCATCAGCTTCTCGCGGATCTTGCCCGCGAACAGCGCGAGCATCGGCGGCAGATCGACTTCGGCATGGACATGGGCGTCGTGGATTTCGAGGCGGCTGGCGACGCTCTGGCCGAGTGCAGTGACGGTGAAGTGGAGCGTATCGCCCTCCCACCGCTCATCTACCGTGCCGCCGCCCGGAAACATCGACCCGATCTTGCCCACCCCGCCGGCGATCCGCGCCCGCGCCGCGTCGCGTCCAAGCTTGTGGGGGATATCGACGGTGACGGGTTCGGGCATGACTATTCCTCTGGTGTGCTGAGTCCATAATACGCACGACGCTTGTATCTGTCACCGTCCGGCCCGATAGCGTGGCCGTCATGTCTGCCCTGCCTCGTCCCCGCCTGATCGCGCTGCTGACCGGCGCCGTGTCCGCAACCGCTTTCGCCCCGCTCGACTGGTGGGTCGCGGTGCTGGTGTGCTTCGCCATCCTGCTGCGGCTGACGCATGAGGCACCGACGCTGAAGCAGGCGCTGCTACGCGGCTGGTGGTTCGGCCTTGGCCATTTCACCGTCGGCAACAACTGGATCCAGCACGCCTTCACCTATCAGGACAAGATGCCGGCCGAACTCGGCTATGTCGCGGTGGTCCTGCTCTCGCTCTACCTCGCCATCTATCCGGCGCTGGCGATGGGGCTGACGTGGCGGTTCGGGCAGCGGCGCAAGCTCGACCTGTCATTCGTGCTCGTCGCGGGTGCCGCATGGATCGTCGCCGAATATCTGCGCGCCGTGATGTTCACCGGCTATCCGTGGAACCCGCTTGGCGTGATCTGGCTCCCGGTGCCGGGTGTCGCGCAAACCGCAAGCTGGATTGGCAGCTATGCGCTGTCGGGTCTGACCATCCTCGTCGCGGGGGCTCTGCTGCTCGCCACTCAGCGCCACTGGCGCTTCCCCGCCGCGGTCGCGATCACCGTCGCGCTGCTGGCGCTAAGCGGGATCGAACTTCAGGCCACGCGTTCGGCCAATGAGCCCGTCCGCCCCATCGTCCGAGTGCTCCAGCCCAATATCGGGCAGGAAACCGTACTCGACGGCAGCTATGCGCAAAAGGCGTTGAGCGAGCTGATCCGCCTGTCCAACGACACCGCCACCATCCTGCCCGGCGGCCCGGTCCCGCGCCTGATCGTCTGGCCCGAAGGGACCGTCGATTACTGGCTGGAGGAGGGCTATCCCGCCGCCTGGTACGCCAGGAACGATCCCCGCACCGTCCGCAGGATGATCGCGCAGACGTTGGGACCGAAGGACATCGCGCTGGTCGGCGGCAACGGCCTGTTGTTCAAGGGCGACGACACGCTCGACGCCGCGACCAATTCGGTGTTCGCGATCGACGCCAGCGGGACGATCCTTGGCCGCTACGACAAGGCGCATCTGGTCCCCTATGGCGAATATCTGCCGATGCGCCCGATCCTCGAACCGCTCGGCCTGTCGCGGCTGGTGGCGGGCGAGATCGATTTCGAGCCGGGCCCCGGGCCAAAGACGATGACCGTCCCCGGCTTCGGCAATGTCGGCATGCAAATCTGTTACGAGATCATCTTCTCAGGGCAAACGGTCGATCCGGCCAACCGCCCGGCGATCCTGTTCAACCCGTCGAACGACGCGTGGTTCGGCGCCTGGGGTCCGCCCCAGCATCTGGCGCAGGCGCGGATGCGCGCGATCGAGGAAGGGCTGCCAATCCTGCGCGCCACCCCGACCGGTATCTCCGCGATCATCGACGCGCGCGGCGGCATCGTCGCGTCGGCAGAAATGGGCGAAGCAAAGGCGATCGAGGCTCCGATGCCGTCGGCGCTGCCCCCCACCCTGTTCGCCCGGCTCGGCAATCTCGCGGCGGCACTCGTCGCGGCATTGCTGTTCGCCATCGCCATTGCCTTCCGCCGCTTCGCTCGTTAGGGCGGCGCGATATAAGGGAAGCTTTATATCTTCCCTTACCCCCAGCCGGGCATGGCAACGGCCCGGCTTTTTTTGAGGAAAACCATGCGTTCCAGCTATCTCTTCACGTCCGAATCGGTGTCCGAAGGCCATCCGGACAAGGTTTCCGACCAGATTTCCGACGCCATCGTCGACCTGTTCCTGTCCAAGGACCCCGAAGCGCGCATCGCGTGCGAGACGCTGACCACCACCCAGTTGGTCGTGCTCGCAGGTGAAATCCGCGGCAAGGGCATCATGGACGAAGCCGGCAACTGGGCGCCCGGCGTCAAGGACGAGGTCGAAAAGGCCGTCCGCGATACCGTCAAGCGGATCGGTTACGAGCAGGACGGCTTCCACTGGGAGACGCTGCGCTTCGAGAACAACCTGCACCCGCAGTCGGCGCACATCGCGCAGGGCGTCGATGCCGGCGACAACAAGGACGAGGGCGCGGGCGATCAGGGGATCATGTTCGGCTATGCCGCGAACGACACCCCGGATCTGATGCCGGCGACGCTGGACTATAGCCACAAGATCCTTGAGCGCATGGCCGCCGACCGCCATTCGGGCGCAGCCCCGTTCCTCGAGCCCGACACCAAGAGCCAGGTCACGCTGCGTTACGAGGGCAGCAAAGCCGTCGCCTGCACCGCAGTCGTGGTCTCGACCCAGCACGCCAAGGGCTATGACCAGGGCGAGCAGGAAGCCGAGCTTAAGGCCTATGTGAAGTCGGTCATCGCCGACGTGATCCCGGCCGAGCTGCTCAGCGACGCGACCGAATATCACATCAACCCGACCGGCAGCTTCGAAATCGGCGGCCCTGACGGCGATGCCGGCCTGACCGGCCGCAAGATCATCGTCGACACCTACGGTGGCGCGGCTCCGCACGGTGGCGGCGCGTTCAGCGGCAAGGATCCGACCAAGGTCGATCGCTCGGCAGCGTACATCACCCGCTACCTCGCCAAGAACATCGTCGCGGCCGGCCTCGCCCAGCGCTGCACGATCCAGCTGGCGTATGCGATCGGCGTCAGCAAGCCGCTGTCGCTCTATGTCGACACGCATGGCACCGGCACCGTCAGCGACGACCAGATCGAGCAGGCGATTCAGGGCATCGAGAAGCTGGGCGGCCTCACCCCGCGCGGCATCCGCACGCACCTCAAGCTGAACAAGCCGATCTATGGCCCGACCGCGGCCTATGGTCACTTCGGCCGCAAGCCCGAAGGCGACTTCTTCCCGTGGGAGCGCACCGACCTGGTCGAGGATCTCAAGGCCGCTCTGGCCTGATCCTTCGCGTCACGAAGCAAGAAAGGGGCGGCGGTCTGCGGATCGCCGCCCCTTTTGTTGTGCAGCTTCCGATTTCGGCTTGCGGATCAGCGATTTGCAGTCAGGATCAGGCAAAATCCCGGAGACGCATCATGTTCGTTCGGCTGGCCCTGCCCATCATGCTGCTGACGAGCCCGGCGCTCGCCCAGCAGGAACCGGCCCCGATCGCGGCGCGCGAAGGGTCGGCGTACAAGCACAAGCATAGCGGCTTCAACTTCCCGCCGACGCTGATCGGCCTCAAGCGCGTGCAGGGGCGCGAAGTGGTCGCTCCGCAGCTGGACCTGTTCTTCAATTATCGCGCGGCCGACGATAGCGAGGAAATCTCGGTCTATGTCTATCGCATGACCTCTGGGTCGGTGCCGCTCTGGTTCGACGTGTCACGCACGGTGGTGGAGACGCGCAAGGAAACGGGCAGCAAGACCGCCTGGGGGACCCCGACCGCATTCGCCCCGCCGGGGCAAGCCAGCGCCTCGGCATTGCAGCTTGGCTGGACGATCACCGGTAGCGACCTGCGCAGTACGACGCTTACGCTGATCCCGATGGGCGACTGGCTGGTCAAAATTCGCCATTCATCGGTCGCGCATGAAGTCGCCTCGCTCCAGCGCCGCACGTCCGAGGCGGTCGCCGCGCTGGGCTGGCCCAAGCGGATCGCGGCCGCGCCCGCTGCGGCGGCGATTGCAGATTGCACCGACACACTCGCGCTAAGCGGCGACGCAAAGCCCGTCGCCGCAAATGGCGCAAACGCGCTGGTCGAGGCTGTGCTCGCGCAGATGGCGGGCAACCCGGCCAGCCGAAAGAAGGCGGCAGACGCGGCGGCCGCGCCACCCGTTCAGTGGTGCGCCGACCGCAGCATCGTCAATCAGGCCGGCCTCTACCGACCGCAGGGCACGCGCGACCGCTACCTTGCACCACTGTCAGACTCGGGCATCGCGGTCTGGACCCAGCCCTCCGCCGCATCGGCCATGCTGGCCGAAAAGGACAGCCCGTCCTGGTCGGTCAGCCTGCTCACCGCGGGCAAGACGTATAATTTCGCTGGGCGCGATCGGCTACCGCTTCCCAGCCAGGTGGACGCCATCCTTAAGGAGCGCCCGGCAACTAGCGCCGCCACCTGGGGCGACCGTCAGATCAGTGTCGATTCCGGAGCAATGAACTAGGGCCTGACTTCTCCACAGGCCGCTACGCAAAAATCCCTAGTCGAGTTAACCATCCGCCCTTCGCTCGTCCTAATAAGAGCGGGTGGAGACGCTGATGCAGACTGTACCGACCTTTTCCTCGGCCACGGCCGAGCCCGATTTTAACCTGACCATGGCGTTCCAGCCCGTCTGGGACGCGCGGCTGGGCGAAGTCTATGCCTATGAAGCGCTGGTGCGCGGCCCCAATGGCGAATCGGGGCGCGAAGTGATCGACGCGATCCAGCCGGCCGACCGCTACGCGTTCGACCAGCAATGCCGCGTCGCCGCGATCAAGCAGGCGGTTTCGGCGGGCATCCTGAAGGTGCCAGCACTGCTGTCGATTAACTTCTTCCCCGATGTGATCACCGATCCCTTTGCCGACAGCGAACGCACGATGCGCGTCGCCAAGGAAACCGGCCTGCCGCCCGAACGGCTGATGTTCGAATTTGCCGAGCATGACCGGCTCGACGGATGCCGCATGGCCGAAACGATCGAGGCACATCGCAAGATGCACATGCAGACCGCGTTCGACGATTTCGGATCGGGCGATGTCGGCCTGGCGCTGCTGTCGCGCTTCACCCCTGACGCGATCAAGCTCGACCCCGTCCTGATCCGCGGCCTGTCGACGAGCTGGTCGCGCCGGCTGCTGGTCGAGAAGGTGATCGAGATGGCGCGGTTGCGCGCAGTGCGGTTGATCGCGGAAGGGGTCGAGACCCGTGCCGATTACGACAAGCTGCTCGCGCTCGGCGTTCGCTATTTCCAAGGCTATTACATCGCGCGCCCGCAGATCGGCGTGCTGGAACAGCCACGATTGCGCCCCGCAGCCTGAGCCGGGTTCCGGGCGGGCAGTATTGCCCGCCCGTTTCAGCACCGCTCAAACCTTGCCCCGCGGTGCATGCTGCGCCAAGGGGCTCGCGATGAACGATCCGAGCACGATCCGCCGCCTCTATGGCCGCGCCAAGGGGCATAAGCTGCGCGCCGGCCAGCAGGCCCTGGTCGATGAGGGCCTGCCCCAAGTCGCTGTCCCTGCCGATGGTCCGATCGACGCGGTGCGCCTGTTCGGAGACGATCGTCCGCTGGAGGTCGAGATCGGCTTTGGCGCAGGCGAACATCTCGCCGGTCAGGCGGCGATGCGACCGGACCACGGTTTCATCGGTTGCGAGCCGTTCCTGAACGGTGTGGCCGGCGCGCTCGGCCATATCCGCGATGGCAGCCTGACCAATGTCCGGTTGCACATGGGCGATGCGCTCGACGTCGTCGAGCGGCTGCCCGATGCCAGCCTCGACCGCCTCTATCTGCTCCACCCCGATCCCTGGCGGAAGGCGCGCCACGCCAAGCGGCGCATGGTCAATCACGGCCCACTCGACCTGATCGCGGCGAAGCTGAAGCCCGGCGCGGAATTTCGCCTTGGCACCGACGATCCGACCTATTGCCGCTGGTCGATGATGGTGATGAACCAGCGCCGCGATTTCGATTGGCTAGCACAAAACGCGGCGGATTTCCTCACCCGCCCCGCCGACTGGCCCGAAACGCGCTATGAACGCAAGGCGCGGCGGCAGGGGCATGAAGTGTGGTACTTCCGCTACCGTCGTCGTTGATGTTCAAGCGGGCTAGGGCTGATGCAGGGGATCATTCGATCCGCGCGAATGCAGCTGCGCCCGACGGTCGCCTGGCGAGGCGGCTGTCGGTCGCGCCGCCGATCGCGAGGCTGAGCGCACCCACAGGGTCAGCGTTCCCGCCGAACATCGCCTCGATCCCGCGCACGCAGATCACGACATTCTCGTCTGCGAGCCGATAATGGACCTGTTTTGACACGCGCCGCGTCTTGACGATTTCGGCCCGTCGAAGCTCGGCGAGCTGTTGGCTCAGCGCAGGCTGACCGATGCCGGTCGCTTCGTCGATCTCGCTCACCGTGTGTTCGCCCTCGAGCAGACGGGAGAGGATCATCAGTCGCTGGGGCTGCGCGTAAATCTTCAAGCGCTCGGCGGCGACGTCGGCAGCGGGACGCGAGGCATAGAGCGTCATTTCGCGTCCGCCGTCGTCCGATAGAACCAATGTTCATCCTCCCCCGCGAGCACAGCGTGCTGATCCTGGGCCGGGGGCATCAACAGATCGTCGCCGATCCGCCACCCCTCCGGCGCGAGGACGTCATTGCCAGCCGTTCGCTGAAGCGCAGCGACCATGCGCAGCATCTCCGCCACCGATCGCCCGACATTCAGGGGATACCAGGTCATTGCCCGGATCACGCCTTCGGGATCGATAAAATATGTCGCGCGGACCGCCGACGAATCGTCCGAATGCGGCTCGATCATCCCATAGGCACGCCCGATCACCATCGACGGATCCTCGACGATTGGAAACGGGATGGTGACGCCGAACCTCTGGCGGATCGCGCGAACCCAGGCGAGATGAGAATAGAGGCTGTCGACGGACAGGCCAAGCAGTCCGCAATCCAGCGCGGCAAAGGCATCGGCCGCCTTGGCGATGCTGACGAACTCGCTGGTACAGACCGGCGTGAAATCAGCCGGGTGCGAGAAAAAGACCAGCCATCTGCCGCGGTAGTCCGACAGCCGGACCGCGCCGAGTGTCGAACGTGCCTGAAAGCCGGGCGCTATGTCACCGATGCGAAGCGGACGCTGTGGTGCAGCGGCGGAAGAAGAATTCGATTCAGTCATCATGGTCCCGTTGGCACCTCAAATCGATTGACGCAACTCAGATACACGATTACATACATATTGTAACTGTTAAATCCTGAGTCGGAGCATCCCATGAGCGATCCCCATCTCGACCAAGCCGCAGCAATGATCGGCAACGCCCGTGGCGGCACCGGGCACACGCCGGTCGTCAAAAGCTTCTTTGACGAGCCCACCAATACCGTCAGCTACGTCGTGCATGATCCGGCGACGGGCGAAGCGGCGATCGTCGACAGCGTCCTCGATTTCGATCCGGCGGCCGGACGGACCAGCTTCGCGTCGGCGGATGCGATCATCGCCTATGTACAGGACGAGGCTTTGACCGTGACCTGGCTGCTGGAAACCCACGCGCATGCCGATCACCTGTCGGCCGCACCCTATCTCAAGGAAAAGCTGGGCGGTGCGCTCGCGATTGGTCGCGAGATCATCCACGTCCAGAATGTCTTCGGAAAGATCTTCAACGAGGGCACCGATTTTGCCCGCGACGGGTCGGAATTCGATCGCCTGTTCGAGGATGGCGACACCTTCCAGATCGGCGAGTTGCAGGCGATGGCGCTGCACGTCCCGGGCCACACCCCGGCCGACCTCGCCTACGTCATCGGCGACGCCGTCTTTACCGGCGATACGCTGTTCATGCCGGATTACGGCACGGCGCGCGCCGATTTCCCCGGCGGCGATTCCCGCCAGCTGTTCCGTTCGATCCGCCGACTGATGGCGCTGCCCGAACAGACCCGCCTGTTCCTCTGCCATGACTATAAGGCAGTCGGACGCGACAGCTATGCCTGGGAAACGACGGTCGGGGCGCAGCGCACCGGCAATGTCCATGTCCATGAAGGCGTAAGCGAGGATGATTTCGTGGCGATGCGCGATGCCCGCGATGCCACCCTGGCCATGCCCAAGCTGATCCTGCCGTCGATTCAGGTGAATATCCGCGGCGGCCACCTGCCGGAGCCAGAATCGAACGGCACGCGCTACCTCAAGATTCCGCTGGACGTGCTGTGATGGAGGCCATTTTCGCAAACGCCATGCCCGTTCAGGGACTGATCGGCGGCCTGATGATCGGGACGGCGGCAGCAATCATGCTGCTCGGCCTCGGTCGGATCGCCGGTGTGAGTGGCCTTGCGGCACGTGCCACCGGTCTGTCGGGCGAAGGCGCACCATGGGCGGTCGCGGCGGCGTTCGTGATCGGCCTGCCCCTGGGCGCGGCAGTGATCGCGGCAGCGCTTGGCCCGGTTGAAGCCCGCTTCCCGACCAGCCTCGCAACGATCGTGCTCGGCGGCCTGCTCGTCGGCTTTGGCACGCGGTTGGGCAGCGGCTGCACCAGCGGCCACGGCGTGTGCGGCATGTCCCGCCTTTCGCCGCGTTCGCTGATCGCCACCGCCAGCTTCATGGCAGCGGGGATCGCGACGGTCGCCGCAATGAACGCACTGGGGTTCGTCCAATGATGCGCCGCAGCCTGTTTGCCCTGGTCGCCGGAGCGTTGTTCGGTTCGGGGCTAGCCGTGTCGGGCATGGCCGATCCCCAGCGCGTGCGCGGCTTTCTCGATATCTTCGGCGCGTGGGATCCGACGCTGGCATTTGTCATGGGCGGCGCGCTGATCCCGATGGCGCTCGCCTGGGCCGTGCAGAAGCGCATGGCCGCACCGCTCGCCGATATCCGCTTCTCGCTGCCCACCCGCCGCGATGTCGATCCGTCGCTGATTGGCGGCGCGGTGCTCTTCGGCATCGGCTGGGGAATTGCAGGTCTCTGCCCCGGCCCGGCCATCGCCGATCTCGCCCTCGCCCCCGTTCCCGCTGGGATCTTTGTGGCGTCGATGCTCGGCGGGATGATCCTGCACCGCCTGCTGCCTGCCACCCCGGCACGGCAACGCAACCCGGAGACGTCCAATGTCTGATACCCCCTCCATCGGTCTGCCGCGCTTAAACGCGCCCGCCCCGACCTTTTCCGCCAAGACCACGCACGGCGACCGCGCGCTCGCCGATTACAAGGGCAAGTGGCTGGTGCTGTTCTCGCACCCGTCCGATTTCACGCCCGTCTGCACCACCGAGTTCATCGGATTTGCCGAGGTTGCGGCGGAACTGAAGGGCAAGAACTGCGAGCTGCTTGGGCTGTCGATCGACAGCATCTATTCGCACATCGCGTGGACGCGGAACATCGCCGAGAAGTTCGGGGTCGAAATCCCCTTCCCGATCATCGAAGACCTTAAGATGGACGTGGCTCGCGCCTATGGCATGATCCATGAGGGCGCGAGCGACACCTCCGCCGTGCGCGGTACGTTCGTGATCGATCCCGAAGGCGTGCTGCGCGCGATGCTCTATTATCCGATGAGCAATGGTCGCTCGATCCCCGAAATCGTGCGCCTCGTCACCGCCATGCAGACGAGCGACGCCAACGGCGTTGCCACGCCAGCCGGCTGGCAGCCCGGCGATGACGCCATCGTCTCGCCGCCAAAGACCATCGCCGCAGCCACGGCCCGCGAGGGCGAGGGCTTCACCTATACCGACTGGTATTTCTCGACGCGCCCGGTGGCGGCCTGAACCCAGTGCCGGGCGTCGAGTCATCGACGCCCGGCATCGCCGACGCCCGCCGACACCGTTGTTCAAGGACGATCCTGATGCCGTTCAAGCCCCTGACCCCGACCTTGTCGGTATCGCCCCAGCTCAGCGAAGCCGATGTCGCCCAGGCGGCGCGCGACGGATTCCGTGCGATCATCGACAATCGGCCGGATGGCGAGGAGCCCGGGCAATTGTCGGCGGCGGACATGGAGGCGCTCGCCGCGCGCCACGGCATGGGATTTGCGCACGTTCCGGCCATTCCCGGCCAGATCGGCGACGCAGAGGTCGCGCAGATGGCCAGCGCGCTCGTGCGGCTCGACGGTCCGGTTCTGGCCTATTGCCGCACCGGAACCCGCTCGACGACCTTGTGGGCGCTATCCCAGGCAGGAGCGCGGTCTGCCGACAGCATCATCGCCACCGCAGCGGATGCCGGTTACGACCTGACGGCGTTGCGCCCGCGGCTGGAGCTGCCGTCCACGCCCCCCGAGGGAGCAAGGCCAGGCAAGGCCGACATCGTCGTGATCGGCGGGGGATCGGCCGGGCTCGCGACAGCGGCGTCGCTGCTTGAGCGTGACGCAACACTCGACATCGTCGTCATCGAGCCGCGTGACAGCCATGACTATCAGCCGGGCTGGACGATGGTCGGTGGCGGCGTATTCGACGTGGCCGAAACCCGGCGCGCCGAAGCGAGCGTCATCCCCGCCGGCGTGCGCTGGATCAAGGGCGCAGTCGCCAGCTTTCAGCCAGAGCGCGATGCCGTCACGCTGGAGGACGGGAGCACGATCGGATACCGCGCGTTGGTCGTCGCGCCCGGCATCGCGCTCGACTGGGCGGCAGTCGACGGCCTGCCCGAGACGCTGGGCCGGAACGGGGTCACCTCGAACTACAGCTATGACACCGCGCCCTATACATGGGAGCTGGTCCGCTCGCTGAAGGGCGGCACGGCCCTGTTCACTCAGCCGCCGATGCCGATCAAATGCGCGGGCGCGCCGCAAAAGGCGATGTACCTGTCCTGCGATCACTGGCGCCGCGCCGGGGTGCTGCGGGATATCGATGTCCAGTTTCATACCGCCGGCGCGGTGCTGTTCGGGGTGAAGGAATTCGTCCCGCCGCTGATGGAATATGTCGACCGCTACGGTATCGACCTTGCATTCGAATCGACGCTGATCGCGGTCAATGGCGCCGATCGCACGGCGACCTTCCGCGAACAGGCGGGTGAGGTCACTAGATCCTTCGACATGATCCACGTCACGCCACCGCAACGGGCCCCCGCCTTTATCGCGCGCAGCCCGCTTGCCAACGAAGCGGGCTATGTCGATGTCGATCAGGCCAGCCTTCAGCATGTCCGCTACGCCAACATCTTTGGTCTGGGCGATGGCGGATCGACCCCCAACGCCAAGACGATGGCAGCGGCGCGCAAACAGGCACCGGTCGTCGCCGAAAACCTGATCGCATTCCTGGCGGGCAAGCCACCCCGGGCGGTCTATGACGGCTATGGCTCGTGCCCGCTGACCGTCGAGCGCGGGAAGATCCTGCTCGCCGAGTTTGGCTATGGCGGCAAGCTGTTGCCCAGCTTCCCAAGCTGGATCATCGAGGGCACCAAGCCACAGCGCCTGTCCTGGCTGCTCAAGTCCGAAGCACTCCCATGGATCTACTGGAACGCAATGCTCAAGGGCCGCGAATGGATGGCCCAGCCGCAGCATCGTAGCGCAGCCTGAGATGAGCGTGCTGACCCGATACCTGCCGGTCCTCGACTGGGGGCAGCGCTATAACCGAACGACGCTAACCAACGATCTGGTCGCGGCAGCAATCGTCACGATCATGCTGATTCCCCAGAGCCTGGCGTATGCCATGCTGGCGGGGCTCCCGCCCGAAATCGGGCTCTATGCCTCGATCCTGCCGATCATCGCCTATGCGCTGTTCGGGACCAGCCGCACGCTGGCGGTCGGGCCGGTCGCGGTCGTCTCGCTGATGACGCTGGCAGCCGCGAGCAGCGTCGCGGCGCCGGGCACGGCCGAATTCATCGCCGCAGCACTGATCCTGGCGTTGCTGTCCGGCCTGATCCTGATCGGCATGGGCGTACTGCGGCTCGGCTTTCTGGGCAATCTGCTATCCCACCCGGTCGTGTCCGGCTTCATCACCGCCAGCGGGATCATCATCGCCACCAGCCAGCTCAAGTCGCTGCTCGGGGTCAGCGCCAGCGGCGAGGCGATGCCCGAATTGCTCCACAGCCTCGCCACCAATATCGGCGCCACCAACCTGCCGACGCTGGTCATCGGCATCTCCGCCACCGCCTTCCTGTTCTGGGTGCGCAAGGGGCTGAAGCCGTTGCTGATCCGCATCGGGATGGCCCCCCGCCCCGCCGATCTGATCGCCAAGGCCGGGCCGATCGCTGCGGTGGCGGCCTCCACCCTTGCCGTGATCCTGCTCGACCTGGAGGCACAGGGCGTCAAGGTGGTCGGCACCATTCCCCAGAGCCTGCCGCCCTTCACCATCCCGCTGTTCGACGCGGGCCTATGGGGGCAACTGGCGGTCCCGGCCCTGCTGATCAGCATCATCGGCTTTGTCGAATCGGTATCGGTGGCACAGACCCTGGCCGCCAAGCGACGCCAGCGCATCGACCCGGATCAGGAACTGATCGGCCTCGGCGCCGCCAATGTCGCGGCAGCTTTTTCCGGCGGCTATCCCGTCACCGGCGGCTTTGCGCGATCGGTGGTCAACTACGACGCCGGCGCCGAAACGCCGGCAGCCGGTGCCTATACCGCGATCGGCATTCTGATCGCCGCGCTGTTCCTGACCCCGCTGTTGCGTTCGCTGCCCATCGCGACGCTGGCTGCGACGATCATCGTCGCGGTGCTGAGCCTGGTCGATTTCAAGACGCCGCGTGCGATCTGGCGGTTCTCAAAGCCGGACTTCGCCGCGATGGCCGCGACCATCGCCGTCACCTTGCTTGCGGGGGTGGAGCCGGGTGTGATCGCTGGCGTCGGCATCAGCCTTGCCCTGTACCTGTGGCGCGCTTCGCGCCCCCATGCCGCCATCGTCGGCCGGGTACCGGAGACCGAGCATTTTCGGAACGTGAAGCGCCACGACGTGCTCACCGATCCGCGCATCGTCACGATCCGCATCGACGAAAGCCTGACCTATCTCAACGCCCGCTGGCTGGAGGAGTTCGTGCTGGAGCAGGTGGCCGAGCATCCCCGGATCAAACACCTGATCCTGATGTGTTCGGCGGTGAACGCGATCGACGCATCCGCGCTGGAGAGCATCGAGGCGATCAATCACCGGCTGCTCGATGCCGGGGTGCAATTGCACCTGTCGGAGGTGAAGGGGCCGGTGATGGACGCGCTTGAGCGCTCGCACCTGCTGCATGCACTCGGCGGAACCGTATTCCTGTCGCAGAATGATGCGTTCAGCGAACTGCTGAGCCGGGCCAGCCAGCCCGACGATGCAGGCGGCGAACGTGATCCGTGGATGGCGCGCGGGCTGATCTGATCATGCCCCCCCGCCGCTAGCAGCCAAAATCCTGCCCGGACCATTGCAACCGTTGCAGCGTTTGAGTGCCGCGTCTTGACCGGCGACGCCCAATCATGGCAGTGCGCGCGCTCGCCCGGCTTGTCCGGGTAAGCCTTGACGGCGGCCATGCGGCCAGAGCGGGCGGGTATAGCACAATGGTAGTGCAGCAGCCTTCCAAGCTGAATACGCGGGTTCGATTCCCGCTACCCGCTCCAGCCCTCTTACCCGATTCGGTAAATGTGCGGATTTACGCCGACGCTGTGGCGCGGTAATCGCCACTGCGATTCGGGGGGATCTAAGACATGTTGAAATTCGGGGACTTCATTTCGTCCTATGGCTGGCTGCTGGCGCTTGTCGCGGCCTTGATCGTTACCAGTATCGTGCTTGCCTGGCGCGCACGGGCGCAGCGCTCGCGCCGTGAACGGCAACGCGTGCGGCAACGCATGTGGGACTGGCTGATGATGCGGCCGAACGTCCGCCGGCTGACCCACCAGCCCGATCAGGACCAGGTCTGATCGACCGGTTCGGGGTGGTGGTGGAAGGGACTGGATTCGAACCAGTGTACGCTCACGCGGGCAGATTTACAGTCTGCTGCCTTTAACCACTCGGCCACCCTTCCATGCGGCACGCCGAAGCGAGTGCGCGCCAATGCCGAAGCGAGGCGGTGCTGTCAACGCCTTGCGCAGTGCATTCGCGCCTTCTAAGTCGTTTCCGCGATGCTGAACCGCTGCGGTGCCGGTTCCGCGTGAGCGGAACAGAGAGAGCTATGAGCCAAAGGCCAAGACGCGGGCATCGTCCCCAGACCGGATCGAACAGCAACCGCCCCCGTTTCTGGGGACGCCACGCCGTGACTGCGGCACTGGCCAATCCCGAACGACGGGTGCGCAAGATCTGGGGGACGCGGGAGGCGCTGGGCGCACTCGACCTGCCCCCGGTGTTGCCGATCACCTATGCCGATGTCGCCGATCTGGCGCGCATGGTGCCGGCCGATGCGCCGCATCAGGGCATCGTGATCGAGGTCGATCCGTTGGAGGAAATCTGGCTGGGCGACCTGCTGGAGCAGGGCGCGAATGATCGCCGCCCGCTCCTGGTGCTCGACCATGTCACCGATCCGCATAATGTCGGCGCGATCCTGCGCTCGGCCGCGGCGTTCGACGCGCTGGGCATCGTGACGCAGGACCGCCACGCCCCGCCCGAATCGGGTTCGCTGGCGCGCGCAGCGTCGGGCGCGCTGGAACTGGTGCCGTGGGCGCGGGTGGTCAATCTTGCCCGCGCGCTCGACGAGATCGGCGAAGCGGGCTTCTGGCGCATCGGCCTTGCCGGTGAGGCCAAGGGGACGCTGAGCGAAGTGATGGGTGACACCCGCCCGGCTTTGGTGCTGGGCGCAGAGGGCGAAGGCATGCGCCACAACACTGCGGCGCATTGCGACCAGCTGGCGCGCCTGCCGATCTCGCCGCGGGTCGAGAGCCTCAACGTATCCAACGCCGCGGCCATCGCGCTGTACGCGGCCATCTCGCGCTGACCCGACCGGGCGCGCCAACGGGGAAGTGACGCCATGTTCGACCGGTTCAAGGGAATTGCGCTGGCGATTCTGGCCCCGGTGCTGCTGGTCGGCTGTGCGTTCAGCCCGGGCAAGTTCGCCTCGACCCTCACCATCCTCGCCGATCGCAGCTTTACCTTCAGCTATCAGGGCGAAGTAATTGCGGTCGATATCGCGGGCGAGATGGCGAAGGGCATGGGCGACGCCTTTAAGGGGCTCGGCGACGAGGACGGCGACGAGAAGAAGAAGAAGACCACGACCAGCCTGTGGCGCGATGCCGCGTGGCAGGAGGACGATGACGCGGTCGAGGCTGAAGACGATGCCGAGGAGGCCGCCAAGAAGGAGGCCAAGTTCAAGGCGATCGCCGAGGCGCTGACCAAGGAGGCGGGCTATCGCTCGGTCACCTACAAGGGCGATGGCGTGTTCGTGGTCGACTATCAGATCAGCGGGAAGCTGACCCATGGCTTCCTGTGGCCCTATAATCTCGATGCGGAAGTGATCTTCCCGTTCGTCGTGCTGGAGCTCCGCGGCGCCGACGCCGTCCGCGTCAAGGCGCCCGCCTTTGGAGACAATGATTCGCTGGGCAAGGGCAAGTCGGACAACACCAACACCAAGCTCGACGGCACCTTCACGCTCATCACCGACGGCGAACTTGTCAGTCAGAACAACGAGGACGGGGCCAAGACCGAGGGCACTCGCCGCACGGTCACTTGGAAGGCGACCCCACTGAGCAAGGACGCCCCGATGGCGGTGGTGAAGTTCGCGCCGAAGCCCTGAGGGCCCCGGCCCTCCCTCAATCCTCGGCCGCGATCGTCACCTTCAGCCCGTCAAGCGCGGAGGTGAACTGCACCTGGCACGACAGGCGCGAGGTTTCGGTGCGGTCCGACGAGCTGTCGAGCAGGTCGTTCTCGTCCTCGCTCATCGCCGGAAGTTTGGCCGCAAATTCCGGGTCGACATGGATGTGGCAGGTCGCGCACGAGCAGCAACCGCCGCACAAGGCGAGCAGTTCGTCGAACCCGTTATCCCGGATCACTTCCATCACGCTCAGGCCCACTTCGCCCTCGACTTCGCGTTCTTCTCCTGCACGCGTGACGACGATAAGCTTGGGCATGGTCTTCTCCTCCGTATTGTGCGCCCATGCCGGGGATCGACGCGGCTTTCAAGGATTCGAAATATGGGACTGACCGCCGAACAGCTGCGCGAATCGCTCGATGCGATCGCTGCGGACGAGCCGCTGATGGCGGCGGCGGTCGCGCGCGTCGGCTACCCCGAGCCGCGCATCCGCGAGCCGGGGTACGAAACGCTGCTGCGCACCATCGTCGGGCAACAGGTCAGCGTCGCGGCGGCAGCGTCGATCTGGACCAAGCTGGCCGCCGGAGTCGGCGATCTGACGCAGCCCGATATCGTTGCCGCCGCGAGCGACGAGGCGTTGCGCGCCGCCGGCCTGTCGCGTCAGAAAGCGAGCTACGCGCGTAGTCTGGCGGAGGAAGTATCGAGCGGTCGCCTCGACCTCACCGCGCTTCCCGCCGATGACGAGGAGGCGATTGCGCAGCTAGTACGGGTCAAAGGGATCGGGCGCTGGTCGGCGGAAATCTACCTGCTGTTCGCCGAAGGGCGCCGCGACATCTGGCCCGCCGGTGACCTGGCGGTGCAGATCGAGATCGGACGGATCATGGGCCATGCAGAACGGCCGTCGGAAAAGCAGACCCGCGCCATCGCCGAGGCATGGCGACCGCATCGCGGCGCCGCCGCGATCCTCGCCTGGCACCATTACAAAGCCGATATGGCGGCGATCTAGTTCAGCCGCCCGCCCTCGACCCGGATCACGCGCGGGCAGCGGGACAGGGTTTCGATGCGGTGCGCGACAATGAGGATCGCCGGACGCGGCTCCAGCGCGGCGAGCCGGTCGAGGATGCGCCCTTCACTTTCGGGATCCAGCGCAGCCGTGGCCTCATCGAGGACGAGCAGGCGTGGACGGCGCAGGATCGCGCGGGCGATCGCCAGCCGCTGGCGCTCGCCGCCCGACAACAGCGCACCGCGCTCGCCGATGATCGTGTCGAGGCCATAGGGCATCGCTGTCACGCGATCGGCCGCGCCCGCCACGGTCAGGGCGTCCAACAGCATCGCATCGTCGATCCGCGTATCGCCCCAGTCGAGATTGCGGCGCACGCTGTCATGGAACAGGAACGCGTCCTGCGGCACATAGCCGATCGCCGCCCCCCATCCGCCCGGCGGCAGCGGCGCTCCGCCGACCGTGACTTGCCCCGATTGCGGAACCAGCAGGCCGGATACGAGGTCGATCAGTGTGGTCTTGCCACCGCCCGACGGGCCGGCAATCCCGATCAGCTCGCCCGGCCCGATCTGCAGCGACGCATCGACCAGTCCTGCGCCCGACGCATGGTGGTAGCGGACCCGATCAAGCAGGATCGGGCCCGCCGGAAGCGGGGCTGCCGCCGCGCGGGCGACGCCGGCACCGCCAAGGTCGGTCAGCGCCGCCTGCACCGCGCCATAGCTGGCGCCGAGGTGGAGCAGCTGCTGCGACGATTGCTGGAGCTGCATCGCGAGCGGGGCCATGCGCGAGAAGATCAGCGCCAGCACGACCAGCACGGTCGGCGGCACCTGCGCAAGGACGCCGCCAGTGAGCACGCCAGCGGCGGCAAAGGCAGTGCCGATGCCGAACCAGGTCCGCGCCGTCGACTGCGCGACCACGAATCCGCGCTGTTCGAGCGACGCCGCACGCTGCGCCGAGTCGAACTCCGCAGCAAAGCCCACGCTGGCGTCCTGCGCCGCCGAAGCCTTGAGTCCGCTCAGGAACGAGGTCGAGCTGCCCATCAGCGCGCGGTTCTTGTCGACCATCCGCGCCCCAAGCGCGGCGCTGTTGCCGCTGTGGCGATTGACCAGCAGCGCGAGCAACCCCAGCCCCGCCAGTGCCGCGATCGCGAACACCGGCGCCAGCGTGAGCGCGACGACAAGCTGGATCACGATCATTGCCATCGCCACCAGCGACTGGGCCATGAAATGGGCCGCGACGCCGATACGGCCGATGTCGCTGGTCAGGAGGCTGGTGATCCGCGCATGCTCGACCCCGGCCAACCGCTCCCATGGTGCCGCCGCCAGCGTATTCACCACCTGGCTGCGCAGATCGAGCGTGTAGCTGGTCTGGACGTCGAACAGCGCCAGGTCGCGCCGGCGCAGGACCAGTGCCCGCACGATCATCACCGTGACAAAGGCGGCGACCAGCACCACAAGCCGGGAGCGCGCATCGCCCCCCAGCCAGTCGAGCAGCCACGCGAACGAGTCGCCGGGGGCTACGATCACGCCGATCAGCGGCACGAGCAAGGCAAGGCCCAGCCCCTCCAGTACGGCACCCGCCGCGACCCATGCAACGGCACCCGCGCCACGGCGGCCGGCCTGACGGACCAGGCTGGCGGCGAAGGCGATGGCCTGTCGCCCGGCAGAGGCGGCGGTGGGAGATGCGGAAGCGCTCATGCGGGTGCTTGTGCCGCGCTTTGCACAAAGGGCAACCGACTTTGCGCGTCGCGGGGTGGAATCGCGCGCGCGGCTGCGCCATGAGAGGCGCAACCCAAGGGAGACGACAACCCATGAAGACCCGTGCCGCCGTTGCGTTTGAGGCGAAGAAGCCGCTCGAGATCGTCGAGCTGGACCTGGAAGGGCCGAAGGCCGGCGAAGTGCTGGTCGAGATCATGGCGACCGGCATCTGCCATACCGACGCCTATACGCTCGACGGGTTCGACAGCGAGGGCATCTTCCCGAGCGTGCTGGGGCATGAGGGCGCAGGCATCGTCCGCGAGGTCGGCGCGGGCGTGACCAGTGTGGCGCCCGGCGATCATGTCATCCCGCTCTACACCCCCGAATGCCGCCAGTGTAAGTCGTGCCTGTCGGGCAAGACCAACCTGTGCACCGCGATCCGCGCGACGCAGGGCAAGGGGCTGATGCCCGACGGCACCACGCGGTTCAGCTATAAAGGTCAGCCGATCTACCATTATATGGGCTGTTCGACCTTCTCGAACTTCACCGTGCTGCCCGAGATCGCGGTCGCCAAGATCCGTGAGGACGCGCCGTTCCAGAGCAGCTGTTACATCGGCTGTGGCGTCACCACCGGGGTCGGCGCGGTGATCAACACCGCCAAGGTGCAGGTCGGCGACAATGTCGTGGTGTTTGGCCTTGGCGGCATCGGGCTCAACGTGATCCAGGGGGCGCGACTGGCTGGCGCGAACAAGATCATCGGCGTCGATATCAACCCCGACCGTGAGGAATGGGGCCGTCGCTTCGGCATGACCGAGTTCCTCAATTCGCGCGGCATGAGCCGCGAGGATGTCGTGGCGGCGATCGTGGCGATGACCGATGGCGGCGCGGACTATACCTTCGACGCGACCGGCAACACCGACGTGATGCGCATCGCGCTGGAGGCGTGCCACCGCGGCTGGGGCACCAGCATCATCATCGGCGTGGCCGAGGCGGGCAAGGAGATCGCCACCCGCCCGTTCCAGCTGGTCACCGGTCGCAACTGGCGCGGCACCGCGTTCGGCGGGGCAAAGGGCCGCACCGATGTGCCCAAGATCGTCGACATGTACATGACCGGCAAGATTGAGATCGACCCGATGATCACCCATGTCATGGGGCTCGAAGACATCAACAAAGGGTTCGACCTGATGCATGCGGGCGAGAGCATTCGCAGCGTCGTCGTGTTCTGAAGCAAAACAAGGGGAGAGGAAGCCATGTTCAGCCATATCATGCTCGGCGCCAACGATGTCGCCGCGTCCAAGGCCTTCTATGACGCCACGCTCGGCACGCTGGGCGCGCGCGAAGGCAGCGTCGATCCCAAGGGCCGCGCCTTTTACATGCACAATGGCGGCATCTTCATGCTGAGCCAGCCGCTCGACGGACAGCCCGCCTGTCACGCCAATGGCGGCACCGTCGGCTTCGCCGCGACCAGCCCGGAGATGGTCGATGCCTGGCACGCCGCCGGCCTCGCCCATGGCGGCACCGCGATCGAGGATCCGCCCGGGATCCGCGAGAACGCGTTCGGCGCGCTCTATCTCGCCTATCTGCGCGATCCGGCGGGGAACAAGGTCTGCGCGATGTACCGCGTGCCCAAGGAAGGCTGACAGCGCATGGGGATGGAGACGGTTTCGACCAATCGCGCGCATGGCGGGACGCAGGGCGTGTATCGGCACGAGTCGACCGCGACCGGCACGCCGATGACCTTTTCGGTCTTCATCCCCGACCATGCGGAGGGGGCGAAGCTGCCCGTTTTGTGGTACCTCTCCGGCCTCACCTGCACCCACGCCAACGTCACCGAAAAGGGCGAGTATCGCGCGGCCTGCGCCGAACATGGCGTGATCTTCATCGCCCCTGATACCTCTCCGCGTGGCGACGATGTGCCGGATGACGACGCCTATGATTTCGGCAAGGGCGCGGGTTTCTACGTCGATGCGACGCAGGAACCCTGGGCCGCGAATTTCCGGATGCGGTCGTACATCGAGGACGAGCTGCCCGGGCTGATCCTGCGCGAATTTCCGATGGCGGACTTGGGGCGGCAGGGGATTACCGGGCATTCGATGGGCGGGCATGGCGCGCTGACGATGGGCCTTCGCCACCCGGATCGCTTCCGGTCGGTCAGTGCGTTCGCGCCGATCGTTGCGCCGTCGCAATGCCCTTGGGGCGAGAAGGCGCTGGGCGGCTATCTCGGCGATGACCGCGCGGCGTGGCGGCAGCATGATGCGGTGGCGCTGATCGAGGATGGCGCGCGGTTGCCGGAGCTGCTGGTCGATCAGGGCGAGGCCGACGCCTTCCTGACCGAACAGTTGAAGCCGGAGTTGTTAGCAGCGGCCTGCCGTGAGGCGGGCATCGACCTCACGCTGCGGATGCAGCCGGGGTATGACCATAGCTATTACTTCATCTCCAGCTTTATGGCCGACCATGTCGCCTGGCATACCGAGCGGCTGAACCGGTGACGCAGCGGTTCGACGCGGTCGTCATCGGGGCGGGGCATAATGGGCTGACCTGCGCCTTTTACCTCGCCCGCGCCGGTCTCAAGGTCTGCGTGGTCGAGCGGCGGGACGTGGTCGGCGGGGCGGCGGTGACCGAGGAGTTTCATCCCGGATTCCGCAACTCCGCCGCGAGCTACACCGTCAGCCTGCTCCAGCCCAAGGTCATCGCTGACATGAAGCTGGTCGAGCGGGGCTATCGGGTGATCGAGCGGCCGGTTTCGAACTTCTTTCCGCTGGACGGCGATTATCTGAAGCTCGGTGGCGGGGCGGAGCGGACTCGGGCGGAATTTGCGCGGTTCTCGGCCAAAGATGCCGCAGCGCTGGACGGTTACGAGGCGGCGCTGGAGCGGGTGGCGGACCTGCTGCGGAGCATGGCGCTGAAGACTCCGCCCAATGTCGGGGGCGGGATCGCCGCCTTGCTCGCCGCTGCGGCGCAGGGCCGGGCGGTTACAGCCTTGCCGATCGAGGGGCAGCGGGATGCTCTTGCCCTGTTCGTTCAATCTGCCCGCGAATTTCTCGACGGGTGGTTCGAGAATGATCACGTCAAAGCCGCCTTTGCGTTCGACGCGGTGGTCGGCAACTATGCCGGGCCGTCGGCGGCGGGGTCGGCCTATGTCCTGCTGCACCACGTCTTTGGCGAGGTGAACGGCAAGAAGGGCGCCTGGGGCCATCCGGTCGGGGGGATGGGCAGCATCACCCGGATGATGGCCGAGGCCGCGACCCAGGCCGGGGCGGTGATCCGGCTGGAGGAACCGGTCGACCGGGTGCTGGTCGACAAGGGGCGCGCCGTTGGGGTGCGGCTGTCGAGCGGCGAGGAGATTGCGGCGAAGACGGTGGTGGCTAATGTTGGCCCTGCCCTCCTGTTCCGCAAACTCGTCGATGCTTCCGAATTGCCCGCCGATTTCAACCGCCGGATTGCCGGGTTCAAGACCGGATCGGGCAGCTTCCGGATGAATGTCGCGCTGTCCGAACTTCCCGATTTCACCGTCCTTCCCGGCAAGGATGCCGAACATCACCGCAGCGGCATCATCATCGCGCCGACCATGGACTATATGGACAAGGCCCATGACGACGCGGTCCGCTATGGCTGGTCGAATGCGCCGGTGGTGGAGATGACCATTCCCTCCACCGTCGACGACAGCCTCGCCCCGCCGGGCTGCCATGTCGCCAGCCTGTTCTGCCAGCAGTTCGCCCCCACCCTTCCCAATGGCCGCAGCTGGGACGATGAGCGGGAGGCGGCGGCGGACGACATTATCGACACGGTGACGCAGCACGCCCCCAATTTCCGGGACTCGATCATCGCCGGGCAGATCCACTCCCCCACCGACCTCGAACGCAAATTCGGGCTGGTCGATGGCGACATTTTCCACGGCCGCATGTCGCTCGACCAGCTGTGGGCGGCGCGGCCGGTGCTGGGGCATGGCGACTATCGCAGCCCGATCAGCGGCCTGTATCTGTGCGGCGCGGGCACCCATCCCGGCGGCGGGGTGACCGGAGCGCCGGGGCATAATGCGGCGCGGGAAATCCTGAAGGATCGCAGCGTGTTGGGCAGATTGCTGCGGAAGTAATTCCCCTCAGTCGAATACCGCTTCGTAGCGCACTGCGCCGGTCACCGGTTCGCGGCTGCGGGGGACGAGGAACAGGCACATGCGGCCGAAACTGGGGTGCGAGAGCCAGTAGAGCCCCTGCGGCAGCGAGGCGCCGGCAGCGCCGCGCAGATACATCGAATAGGGCATGCGCCACGCGGTCGAGGTCGCGCGGGGACGCTCGGCCCGCACCTCTTCCAGCGTCAGTTCATGCGCCGGGCCGACGATGCCGCCGACCAGAAACACATCGCCGATCGCCGCGCAGGCATCCTGCGAGCTGGGGAGCGACAGCAGGGGACGGGTGCCCGACATCAGTGGCGGAATCCCGAATCGACAAGGCGTGAGAACGCGGCGCAGGCCATGACCTGGAGGCTCCATAAACTGTGGAAAGCCGGACTCACCCCTCCGGTCGTACCGAATAATATGCGTGAAATGGGTACGCCCGCAAGTCGGGGGTTTTGCGGATCGGCAGGTTAACCATGCGGCTCGTCGCATCGCGCGGGCGGGTCGCGGGGTGGTGCGGGGGACGCCGGATGCGGAGGTACCGACGAAGCTGACGAGAATGGGGGCGTATGCGGGCGACGCGACGGGTTTGCGACCGGGAACGGCCCGGATCGCGACCCGCTGACACCCGTGCCGCGACCGCCGCGCGACGGTGACGCGACAGGTGCGCGACACTCGGGCGACTGGTTGACGACCGAGTGTGACCGGAAGGCGACCGCGCGGCATCATGGACGCGCCACCGGGGCGACGGGGGCGCGACTGGGGGCGTCCGCTGGACCGCGCGGGGCGAGCGGATCGGGCGCGAAGGGATCGGCGAAGCGCGCGGCGTGGAGCTTGAGCGCGTGGCTCCAGTGATGGTCGAACGGCGTTCCAGCGAGGCGGTTGCGCAGCGCATGGGCGCTGGAGCGCGACATGCCGGCGGCGCGGGCCGCGCGGGCGATGCTGCCGGTTTCAACGAGCGCGGTGAGGAAGATGCGCTGGCGGGCGGGGGTCCAGTGGTTGCGTGGGGCGCTGGTGGCGGGTTGATCGGGGTGCATCGACTCGGCTCCGGTTGGTTGGAGCTGATTCAGTTGACCTATTTGGTTCGTGTAGGAAAGGGGGTTTTGGGTGCGCCAGCCCCCTCCCCTTCGTCACCCCGGACTTGTTCCGGGGTCCACTGCGAGGGAGGCGCGACGGCTGGGTTCGGAGGGCCGACGGGGCGTCTGAACGCTTTATCTTGGTGGCCGTGGTGGGGGATGGGAGCGCCACGCCAGCGCCTCATGGGTTCGGGGTGCGGGGACGGGTGGACCCCGGCACAAGGCCGGGGTGACCAGGGGGGTGGGGTGGGCGCATCCGTTCAGGCGGCAGTTCGTCATGCCGGGCTTGTTCCGGGGTCGTCCGTGCGGCACGCTCCCCCGTGCGATGTCCGAGCGAACGCCCTGCGTCTATATCCTTGCCAGCGGGTTTAACGGCACGACCTATGTCGGCGTTACGTCCGACCTGCTCGGGCGGATCGTCCAGCATCGCGAAGAGACGTTCGACGGCTTCACCGCGCGCAACAAGGTGAAGCGGCTGGTCTATTATGAGGTCGGAGGGACGATGGAGTCCGCGATCCGGCGCGAGAAGCAGCTCAAGCGGTGGCGGCGCGAGTGGAAGATGAACCTGATCGAGCGGGAGAATCCGCGCTGGGACGATCTGGCGGTGGAGCTGGGGCTGAAGCCGCTGGATGAGGACGACGCGGCGCCGGGTGCGGGACCGGACTGAGGCAGTAGCGGCGCATCGTCCCCGCTCCTGTCGTCATCCCGGACTTGTTCCGCGGTCCACTGTGCGGGAGGCGCGGCGGGCGCGGTTTCGAGCGCGGACGGGTGGTCTAGCCTGACTGGTCAGCGCGTGGCGGGTTCGGTCGCGGAGGATGGCGCGGGATCGGGCCGTTGGCGGTCGGGGCGCGGGGCTGGGTGGACCCCGGCACAAGGCCCGGGGGGACGAATATTGGGGGGTGAGCGCTGGCACCCTCTCCCGCCGTCACCCCGGACTTGTTCCGGGGTCCACTGTGAGGGAGGCGCGGAGGGCGCGGTTTCGAGCGTGGGCAGGTTGTCTGGCTTTGGCCTATCAGCTTGTGGCTGGCTCGGTCGCAGAGGATGGCATGGGGATCGAGCCACTGGCGATCGGGGCGCGGGGATGGGTGGACCCCGGCACAAGGCCGGGGTGACGAACGCTTTTATTCGGGTTGGTGGAATCCCACAGACAGATCAGCGATGATCTACTCCGCCGCAACCGTCCCATCGAACAACCCGCCCTCAGCGGCGTCCTCGTTGGCCGCCGGCCCGGCCTTTGCCTTCTGGCGCTTGTCGAACGAATCCCACACTTCGTTCCAGTTGCCCTTGGTCGCGCCCTTCGAATATTCCGTCGCGCGCTGTTCGAAGAAGTTGGCGTGTTCGACGCCGTTGAGCAAAGGGGCGAGCCAGGGGAGCGGGTGTTCGTCGATCATGTAGATCGGCTTCAAGCCCAGCTGGTTCAGGCGCCAGTCGGCGATGTAGCGGATGTACTTCTTGATTTCCTTGGGCGTCATGCCGGGGACCGGGCCCTGTTCGAACGCCAGGTCGATGAACGCATCCTCGAGCCGCACGGTCGTCTGGCAGACGTCCATGATGTCGTCCTTCACCGCCTTGGTCAGGCAGTCGCGTTCCTTGCAGAAGGCGTGGAACAGGCGGGTGATGCCTTCGCAGTGCAGCGATTCATCGCGCACCGACCAGCTGACGATCTGGCCCATGCCCTTCATCTTGTTGAAGCGCGGGAAGTTCATCAGCATCGCGAACGACGCGAACAGCTGAAGCCCCTCAGTAAACCCGCCGAACATGGCGAGGGTGCGCGCGATATCCTCGTCGGTGTCGACGGTGAAGCGCTGAAGGTAATCGTGCTTGTCCTTCATTTCGCTATATTCGAGGAACATGCCGTACTCGCTTTCGGGCATGCCGATCGTGTCGAGCAGGTGGCTGTACGCCGCGATGTGCACCGTCTCCATGTTGGAGAAGGAGGCGAGCATCATCTTGATCTCGGTCGGCTTGAACACGCGACCGTATTTTTCGTGGTAGCAATCCTGCACCTCGACGTCCGCCTGGGTGAAGAAGCGGAAGATTTGCGTGAGCAGATTGCGTTCGTGGTCGGTCAGCTTTTGCGCCCAGTCGCGGCAATCCTCTCCCAGCGGCACCTCTTCGGGGAGCCAGTGGATCTGCTGCTGACGCTTCCAGAAGTCGAACGCCCAAGGGTATTCGAACGGCTTGTAGGTCTTGCGGGCTTCGAGAAGAGGCATGGGGTTACTCCGAGAAGAACAGATGCTGAATTGAAATTGTGAGGACGACCGTGTTGGCGATGAGCGCCAAAGTCGCGCGGAGGCGGACGGTTCGCAGGCTTCGCCCTAACTCCATGGCTTTTCGCGATTGTCGAGGACCGACGATCGTACGAACCAACTGGACGATCCAAAGCCCGCTGGCTGCGGCGAGCGCACCATATATAGCCATATTGGCGCCCAGCACGCGCTGGAAGGCGAGCTGCAGCAAGACGGCTGCCAATACGAGGCCGACGAGCGTCAGCACGAACTGCTTTTGGCCGGTAGCCCGATAACGATTGACGGATTCTATCTCGCTCACGCCCCACCCACCACACTGGCGACCAGCGCGAAGCCGGTGAGGAAGAGGCAGAGCGCGACCAGCATCGTGCCGGCGATGCGCAGGGCGTAAATGCCCTCGGGCGAGGCGGCGCGGCGGCGCAGCAGGGTGAGGCCCGCTACACCCGACGCGATGCCGATGCCGGCCTGAATGGCGAGCGCGCGCGTCACTGGTCGATCACCGTGCCGCCGCGATCACGCACGATAACGCGTTCCTTGATGATCACCTTCTTCCCGCGATTGGCGCCGACGCCGAACACGCAGATGCCGAGGAAATAGCCAAAATCATACCAGCCGCCATTGTTGGGCACGGCATAGACCGCGACGTCGGGGACGAACAGCGACAGCACCCACGCGACCGGGAAGATGAAGCCGTGCCACAGGCCGAGCAGGAAGCCGGGCGCCGTGGGCTCGACCGCCGTGCCGACCTGCTGCGCGCAGGCGGCGAGCAGGGCGAGGCTGGCGATGGCGAGGGCATTACCTATCCGGATCATTGCGCATCTCCTGCATCCACTGGCGGCGCTAGGCGTTGGGCGGTTACGTCAACCAAAGGAACGCGATTATGGGACATGCCAGCAACGTCCGCGAGCATATGGAAGTCATCGGCGCCGATGGCGTCCATGTCGGCACCGTCGACAAGGTCGAACATCACCGCATCAAGCTGACCCGCAAGGACAGCGGCATGGGCAGCCATGAGGGGCATCACCACTTCCTCCCGCTCGGCCTGGTGGCCGAGGTCGAGGGCGACAAGGTGCGGCTGTCCGCCACCGCCGCCAACGCGCTCGCCTTCCAGGAAGAAGAGAGCGACGTCTGAGGCAGCGCTTCCCTCTCCCGTTGGGAGAGGGAGGGAGCCGCACAGCGGCGGAAGGGTGAGGGCAGCGTTCACGCGTTGCCCTTTTCTTGTGCCAGCACTGCTGCAACGCGGGCCAACACACCTTCGAGATTGCCCGTAACGTCGTCATTTGTGAAACGGATCACACGAAACCCCTCGCTCGCAATCACCGCGGTTCGCGCGGCGTCGCGAGACGCGCTGTCTGCATGGGTATCGCCATCGACTTCGATCACTAGAGCTTCCGAGAAACAGAGAATGTCGGCGTAGAACTGGCAGATCGGCACCTGATGCCGCCATTTAAGCACCGGGAAGGCTTCGCGGAGTGCGCGCAACAGCCGGCGTTCGGGACCGGGCGCCTCGCGCCGGAGCTGGTGGGCGCGGGGGACGGTCCCGATCGGCTGATTTGCGTAGAGGCGCACCCTGCCCTCACCCTTCCGCCGCTGCGCGGCTCCCTCCCTCTCCCAAGGGAGAGGGATTCAGTTCACTGACACGCCAGACATTCGTCGTAGTCGGTCGATTCGCCCAGGTTGAACTGCGGCGCGTCGATCGTGTTGTCGGCTTCCACGCCGCCCGCAAAGCCGGCGCGCTGCACCGATTTGCTGCGGAGATAGTAGAGCGATTTGATGCCGAGTTCCCATGCGCGGAAGTGGAGCATCAGCAGGTCCCACTTTTCGACGTCGGCCGGGATGAACAGGTTCAGCGACTGGGCCTGATCGATATAGGGCGTGCGGTCGCCGGCGAGTTCGAGCAGCCAGCGCTGATCGATCTCGAAGCTGGTCTTGTAGCAATCCTTTTCTTCCTGGCTGAGGAAGTCGAGATGCTGGACGCTGCCGCCGCGCTCGAGGATCGAGTTCCACACCGCTTCGCTGTTTTTCGACTTTTCGATCAGGATCTTTTCGAGATACGGATTCTTGACCGAGAAGCTGCCCGACAGCGTCTTGTGGGTGTAGATGTTGGCCGGGATCGGTTCGATGCAGGCGCTGGTGCCGCCGCAGATGATGCTGATCGACGCGGTCGGCGCGATCGCCATCTTGCAGCTGAAACGCTCCATCACGCCCATGTCAGCGGCGTCGGGGCACGGGCCACGCTCGACCGCGAGCTGCATCGAAGCTTCGTCGACCTGGCCCTTGATGTGCTTGAAGATCTTGCTGTTCCAGGTCTTGGCCATCGCGCCCTCAAAGGGCAGGCCGCGTGCCTGAAGGAAGCTGTGGAAGCCCATCACGCCAAGGCCGACGCTGCGTTCGCGGGCGGCGGAATAGGCGGCCTTTTCCATGCCGGGCTCGGCGCGGTCGATATAGTCCTGAAGGACGTTGTCGAGGAAGCGCATGACGTCCTCGATAAAGCCCTTTTCGTTCTTCCACGCGTCCCAGGTTTCAAGGTTGAGCGAGGAGAGGCAGCAGACCGCAGTGCGCTCGTTACCGAGGTGATCCTTGCCGGTCGGCAGGGTGATCTCGCTGCACAGGTTCGAGGTCGAGACCTTGAGGCCCAGATCGCGGTGATGCTTGGGCATGTTGTTGTTCACGTGATCGGCGAACACGATGTACGGCTCACCGGTCGCGAGGCGGGTTTCGACCAGCTTCTGGAACAGCGCGCGGGCGTTGACGGTGGCGCGGACGCTGCCGTCCTTGGGCGATTTGAGATCCCAGTCGGCGCCGCTGCGCACTGCTTCCATGAAGGCGTCGGGAATGAGGACGCCGTGGTGGAGGTTCAGCGCCTTGCGGTTGAAGTCGCCGCTGGGCTTGCGGATTTCGAGGAACTCCTCGATCTCCGGGTGGCTGATGTCGAGATAGCAGGCGGCCGAACCGCGACGCAGGCTGCCCTGGCTGATCGCGAGGGTCAGCGAATCCATCACGCGGACGAACGGGATGATGCCCGAGGTCTTGCCGTTGAGGCCGACCGGCTCCCCGATGCCACGGACATTGCCCCAATAGGTGCCGATGCCGCCGCCGCGCGAGGCGAGCCAGACATTCTCGTTCCAGGTGTCGACGATGCCGTTGAGGCTGTCGGGCACGGAATTGAGGAAGCAGCTGATCGGCAGACCGCGCCCGGTGCCGCCGTTGGACAGCACGGGGGTGGCGGGCATGAACCACAGGCGCGAGATATAGTCGTAGATGCGCTGGGCGTGCGCGGCGTCGTCGGCATAGGCCGACGCGACGCGGACGAACAGGTCCTGGAAATTCTCGCCGGGCAGCAGGTAGCGGTCGCGCAGCGTGTCCTTGCCGAATTCGGTCAGCAGCGCGTCGCGCGAATGATCGACCTCGACCGGGTAGATGCGCGGAGCGATGGTCTTCGAATCGAGCTTCTTCTTCGCCTTCACAGCCTTTTCAGGCGCGGCGGCGGCAGCCGGGGTTTTGGGCTCGACGAGCATTTCGGTGGTATCAGTCACGGTTTCACTCACGCTCGTTTCCTGGCTTTCTCTGAAGTCCATCGGTCGTCCCCTGCCACGTCCAATTGTCACGACTCGGGGGCGTTACCGATCCTAGCATCTTAGCATCCGGAACGAAGAGAACAAAACATGTCCATCCGTCCCGCCCAGGCAACAGCAGCACACCCCGCGATATAGGATCGCGAGCGGTGTTCCACCAGTGCTTGGGTTTGTCCCCCTTAGTGACCACAAGAGATTGTGCCAATCCGGCGCGGGAGGCAATACCGTAAATGACAGTTAAGGGACTCGGTTCGTCGCTGATATGACTCGGTTCATGGCACGCGACGGGTGGCATGAGGGGCGCGACGCGCGGACCTTCCTCGCCTTTTCAGAATGCAAGAGAACGACGTGCGAACGCAGGATTTTTTTCGCGGGGCAAGTCATCCACAGCTTTCTGACTCCGCGACGCCACCAGATGTAGCGATCCCCGCCCGGCAAGCCGGACGGGGATGCTGTGTCCAATGCGAATCCGACCCTTCTTGCCCTCACCCCTCCTGCGGAGGGGCGAGGGGAAGGCGTTAGAATCGGCCGGTCAGTTCAATGCCGTAGAAGCGCGGCTCGGCTGGGATGAAGGTCGGGATGCCGAAGCCACCGCCGGTGTTGCCCGCGTCGAGCAGATAATCCTCGTTCGACAGGTTACGGCCGAACACGGCCAGTTCGTAGCGACCCTCAGCGATCGACACGCCTGCGCGCGCGTTGAACAGGGTGATGCCCGGCTGGCTGATCGCGGGATTGTTCGGGATCTCAAAGAAGATCTGCGAACGATAGGTGACGGTCGGGGTCGCGAAGACGCGGACGCCGCCGATTTCGGTGTTGAGCGTGAAGCCGCCCGCCGCCTGCACTTCGGGCTGAAGGCGGAAGCGTGCGCCGGAGAAGGCGGGGGCGACCGAATTGCCTTTCTCGATCTTCGCATCGATATACGCGCCGTTGGCGAAGACGGTCAGCCACGGCGTCGCGCGGACGCTGACTTCGGCTTCGACACCGAAGTTGCTGGCCTTGCCCGCGCTCTGCGTGCGGGTGGTGCCGTCGGGCTGGATCACGCTGACCTGGAAGCCGTCATATTTCTGGTAATAGACGCCGAGCGTGCCCGAGACGGGACCGACGCGGCCCTTGAGCCCAGCTTCATAGTTCCACACCTTTTCCTCAGCGACGAGGTTGAGGTTTTCGACCGGGCCGGCGGGGGTGGAACGCGCCGAGAGCTGGACGACCGGCGAGCGGCGCCCCTTCGACACGGTGGCGAAGACGTTGATGTCGTCGGTCGCGCGGAACAGGACGTTGAAGCGCGGCAGCACGGCGTCGAAGCTGTCTTCGGCGTGGAGCGTGCGGCCCGCGGTATCGACCTGACCCGGGATCAGCGACGCGCCGCCGCTGAGCACCGAGCGCGGCACACGCGCGAAATAGCCCGAGCGGCGGTTTTCGGTGAGCCAGCGCACGCCCGCGGTCAGCTCAAGCTGGTCGAACGGGATCCAGGTGCCGTCGGCGAACACCGAGTAGCTGTCGTTGCGCCCCTGATTCTCGAACACCGAGCTGTAGGGGATCGCGGTGGCGAGGCCGCCGGTGGCGCGCGACGTCGCCAGTGCCGCCGTCACCACGCCCGCCGAATTGATGCAGCCCAGGCCCGGAATGAAGTTCGCCGCGCACTGCAGGAACGTGCCTTCTTCGGACGAGAAGGGGACGTTCTGGAAGCTGTCCTCAACGAACACGTTGAAGCCGAACGAGCCACGGAACTTGGCGCCGGTATAGGCAAAGCGGCTTTCCTGGCTGGCCTGCCAGCCCTTGGCGAATTCGGCGAACTCCAGATACCAGGCGGCCGAGCCGTCGGCGTCGAACACTTCGAGGCTGTCGAACTCGCGATAGCCGTTGACCAGGGTCAGCGACCAGCGATCGGTGATGTCCCAGCTGACCGTGAGGTTGGCGTCGTAGACCTCGCGATTAAGGCCGAGCTTTTCCATCCCCAGCACCTGCGCCGAGACGGGCGAGCCGCCGAGATGCGCCGCGCCGAACGGGTTGCCCGGACCCGCCGTGGTCGGCAGCGCGCGCGAGATGAACGGGGTGCCGCTGTTGCGCTGCTGGTCATAGGTGAGGATCAGGTCGGCGCGGAACGCGTCGCTCGGGCTCCAGCGCAGCGAACCGCGCACGCCGAGCTGGTCCTGTGCGTAGAGATCGTCCTGATTGGCGGCGAGGTTCTCGACATAGCCGTCGCGCTTCTTCACTTCGAACGCGATGCGGCCACCGAACACGTCGTTGCCGGCGTTGACGAAGCCGGCGACGCGCCAGGCGTCGAAATTGCCGTAGCTGGCGGTCAGCTGGCCGGAGAAGCCCGCTTCGGGACGCGCCGAGATGATGCTGATCGCGCCGATCGTCGAGGCGGTGCCGAACAGCGTCGCCTGCGGCCCCTTGATCACTTCGACGCGCTCGAGATCGTAGATCGCCTGGTACGAACCGCGCGAACGCGAGATATCGACGCCGTTATAGTAGAGCGAGACGCGCGGCCCCTGCTGCGCCGAGCCCGAGTCCGACGTGATGCCGCGGATCACGATGCCGGGGTTGTTCGCGCTCTGCTCCTGCACGTTGAGGCCGGGGACATAGTTGGACAGCTCGTCCAGGTCCTGCACGCCGAGCTCCCGCATCCGCTCGCCGCTGTTCGCGCTGATCGTGATCGGCACGTCCACCGCGCGCTGTTCGGTTTTCTGAGCAGTGACGATGATGTCGCCATTTTCGTCCTCAACCGCCGCGCGCGATGCGGGCGCTTCCTGCGCGAGCGCGGTGCCGGACACGGTGGTGAGCAGCGCCGCGAATGCGACGCCGGAAAGGCGCGATGCCATGATCGATTTCCCCTGGTGGACGTAGTTTATGGTGCACGCCCCCTGCTCCCGATCTGTTGCACGGCGACGCGATTTCGATGACGAAGCGGGGAGAGTTTCGTGACGATTTGGGGACAGTCGGGCGCGGGTCGTTACGCTGGACTAGGGCCTCACGCGGGTCTCAACAGTCATCGGAGAAGCCGCATCGGAATCGCGATGGTCGATCAAGGCCAGTGGAAGACCCGGCGCGGCGGAGCCAGCCTCGTGCGAATCGTCCATCGGTATTAACGGTTCGGCGAGGGATCCACCCGGTTGTGAAAGAACCCAGTGTATCCAAGCAACAGCACCCCCGGCGTGCCCGGTGCGGTGAAAGTCTTACGAACCCCGAGCGGTCCGAACTTCCCACGGACCGTTCCGTCAGGGCCATCAACTAGCCATCCGCCGATCTGCAGCCACCCTTCCTTCAGGACGATCGTCGTTTCCGGACGGGCGCGTATCTCGGCAATCTCTTCGGCGGACAGTTCCGCCCGCCGCTTTGTGAGGCGCGCGCAGCTGTAAAACGCCTCTTCGAGATAGCGTTTGAGCCGCTCACCGTTGTTGGCAGTCAACATGGTGAAACGGGCTTGCTTTGAAGGGGCGCCCTCCCATTCGATCGAAGCCTCGGATTGGTTCTCATACCGCAGGTTTGAGTCCTGCCACCCCGACACTGGATCACCCCCGCGAACCTTGAGCGCGCAGGCAACGAAAACGCGGGTGTTCGATGGGTTCACTGCATATTCGAAGGTCAAAGTCGCCCGAGCAGCGGGCAAGTCGCGAGCCATCGCCTCACCATTTGTAGCCACCCGCGCGTCCGCAGCCCGGAGCCACACCGTCTCCGCGAAGGCTGCACGCGTTGCCGTCAAGGCAAGTGCGTGGGCGTCGAAGTCAGCAAGCGAGGGGTCGAATGCGCGCCCTTTCTTTCGCAGGCCATCGCGTTCGCGCCGTTCGAGAATCCCCGAGAACAACATGCCGACCGGACCGCCAAAGCTGGCGACGGGTGCCAAGCTCAGTGTCGGCGAATATTGCACGCGAAGGCCAGTTTGCGGCACCATAACGAGCAGGTCTAGCGGCTCTGCCGTCGTGCGCACCTCGGTCGGCAACGCATCGAATGGGCCCGCCATCGCCGGACGTGGCAGCATTAGCAACGCGCAGACCAGAGCAGCTCCGACGACACTCGACACACGAAGCGACATGCGATTGCCCCATCTCATTCGGCTCCCCCGAGCCACGCACGGCGTCTTAGAGCCATGCCATATCGTTGATGTCAAACGACTTTCCTCGGTCAGCAATCCGAAAGCATCGCGATGCAATCCTTCTGACTGAAGGGGAATCCCATGCGCCATCTGCTGATCGTCGCCACTATGCTTGCCGCCCCCGCCACCGCGCAGATCCGCGATCCGGCGGGGAGCAATGCCGGCTGGCCCGCGCCGCGCCCGGCGCTGCCCGGGGTGGCGCGCGACCTGCATCAGGTGGACCGGTCGATCCGCGATGCGCGCGATGCCGGCAAATTGTCGCGCAAGGAGGCGCGGGAGTTGCGCCGCGAGAGCCGCCGGATTGCGGCGCTGGAGGACCGCTATGCCCGCGACGGGCTGAGTGAGTCCGAGCGCGCGGGATTGCAGGCGCGGATCGAGGCGTTGCGGAGCATTGCGAGCGCGCGGCGCAAGCCGTGATCCCGAGATCGCTTGAGGGGCGTGCGACACGCGGCTAGCCTTACTCCAAAGACGCTTTTTGGAGACTGCGATGTCGCTGCTGTTCCTGTCGCTTGCCCTTGCCTCACCCGCCGCTGCCGCACCGCCCGCGCCGGTCGCGGTGTCGGCCGAGACGCAGATTGTCGAGCGGTCGATCGACGACCTCGCCGCCGATCTGACAGCGGGGCGGACGAGCAGCGAAGCGCTGGTGCGCGCCTATCTGGCGCGGATCGAGGCGATCGACCGCAAGGGGCCGATGCTGCGGTCGGTGATCGCGACCAACCCGGAGGCGATCGCACAGGCGCGGATGCTGGACGCCGAGCGGCGGGCGGGCAAGTTGCGCGGGCCGCTGCATGGCATTCCGGTGCTGGTGAAGGACAATATCGACACCGTCGGGATGGCGACCACGGCGGGCAGTCTGGCGCTGAAAGACAATATGACGGGCCGCGATGCGCCGCTGGTGGCGAAGCTGCGCGCGGCGGGGGCGATTATCCTGGGCAAGACCAACCTGTCCGAATGGGCCAACATCCGCTCGACCCGGTCGATGAGCGGGTGGAGCGCGGTCGGCGGGCTGGTGCGCAACCCCTATGCGCTCAACCGCACCGCGTGCGGATCGTCGAGCGGGTCGGGCGCGGCGGCGGCGGCCAGCCTTGCCGCGGCGAGCGTGGGGACCGAGACCGACGGGTCGATCGTATGCCCGTCTTCGATCAACGGGCTGGTGGGGATGAAGCCAACCGTTGGGCTGGTCAGCCGTACGCATGTTGTGCCGATCAGCCATAGTCAGGACACCGCCGGGCCGATGACGCGCAGCGTGCGCGACGCCGCGTTGATGCTGACCGCGATGGCGGGGAGCGATGCGGCCGATGCGGCGACGGCACAGGCGGATGCAAAGCGGGTCGATTATGCGGCTGGGCTCGATGCCAATGGCCTGCGCGGGGTGCGCGTCGGGGTGGTGCGACCGCAGAACCTGTCCCCCGATCTGGCCAGCGTGTTCGATGTCGCGCTGGAGAAGCTGAAGGCGGCGGGCGCGGTGCTGGTGCCGGTCGAGCGGCCGGCAACGCCCGGACTGGGCGCGGCGGAGTTCGCGGTGCTGCTGACCGAGCTCAAGGCCGATCTCGACGCCTATCTCGCAACCACGCCCAATGCGGTGACCGCGCGCACGCTGGACGCGGTGATCGCGTTCAACAGCGCCAATGCTTCGAGCGAAATGCCGTTCTTTGCGCAGGAGATTTTCCTGGACGCGGCGAAGACCAAGGGGCTGGACGATCCCGCCTATCGCACCGCGCGCGAAACATCGCTGCGGCTGGCGGGCAAGGAGGGGATCGACGCGATGCTGGCCAAAGCCGATGTCGCGCTGCTGGTCGCACCGACCGCGGGCGCAGCGTGGTTGTCCGATCCGGTCCATGGCGATCAATCGGACGGCCCATCGGCGAGCGGCCTGCCCGCGGTTGCCGGATACCCGCATCTGACGGTGCCGATGGGGATGGTCGATGGATTGCCGGTGGGGTTGAGCTTCTTCTCTACCGCCTGGCGCGATGCCGAGGTTTTGAAGGCGGGATATGCGTTCGAGCAGCAGGCGAAGGCGCGGGTGGCACCGCGCTATCTGCCCAGTGTCGAAGCAGGGCCGGGGCTGGACGGGGTGCGTTAGGTTCTTTCAGCTTCGCTGAGGCGGCACCGGCCCGCTCCCCCACCCGGCCACCCAACGCCAGTGTATTCTATGGGTGGCCGGGTGGGGGAGCGGGCCGGTGCCGCAACTAATAGGCTTAAACGCACCAGCCCATGCGGCGTCCGCGATAGGGGCGGGCCAGTCCCTCGGCGATCAGCGTGTCGCCGACGCCGCGGCCGTTCACCTCGACGCGGCGCAGCTTGCGGCCATAGCGGTCGGTGTCGCGGTCGATCGGATGGAGCGTCACGGCGCCGCTGTTGAGCAACGCCTGCAGCCGTTGCGTCGCCGCCGCGCCGAGCCGGGCTTCCTCACGGCAGCGCGCGGGGTGGGTTTCAGGAGTGTCGATATCGGCGATGCGGATCTTGTCCCCCGCCATGCGGAACGTATCGCCATCGACCACGCAATTGGTGCCGCCGCCGCTATGGCAGAAGCCGAAGGCGGTGCGGGGGGCGGCGGCCGGTGCGGCAGGCGCGGGGGCGGCGGCAGGCAGCATCGACCAGGCGAGCCCGCCAACGATCCCTGCGAGCAGCATCCCCGCCAGTTCGTTGCGCCCGAAGCCTCGCCGCCGGTGCCGGCCACGGTGCAGGTCCAGAGGGTGTTTCATCGTCTCGCGTCCATCGGGCGCGAGGGTAAAAGACCCGGCTGATCAAATCCTTAACCGACGCATCCACCATGGCGGGGAGTCCCGCCATAGTGGAGGGAGGTCAGGCGTTGGCCAGCCCGAGCTGCCACAGGATGAAGGCGTTTTCGTCGGCGGCTTCGCGCAGGCTTTCCCAGCGGCCCGATTTGCCGCCATGGCCGGCGCCCATGTTGGTCTTGAGCACCAGCACATTGTCGTCGGTCTTGGTCGCGCGCAGCTTGGCCGCCCATTTGGCGGGTTCCCAATAGGTGACGCGGGGGTCGTTGAGGCCGCCGGAAATGAACAGCGGCGGATAACCCTGTGGCTTGACGTTGTCGTACGGGCTGTAGCCGCGGATCAGGTCGAACGCGGCCTTGTCGGTGATCGGGTTGCCCCATTCGGGCCATTCGCCGGGGGTCAGCGGCAGGCTGTCGTCGAGCATGGTGTTGAGCACGTCGACGAACGGGACATCGGCGACGACCACGCCCCACAGATCGGGGTCGGAGTTGACGACGGCGCCCATCAGCTCGCCGCCGGCGCTGCGCCCGGCGATGGCGATGCCGCCCTTGTGGGTGTAGCCGCGATCGATCAGGCCCTTTGCGACGTCGACGAAGTCGTTGAAGGTGTTGGCGCGCTTTTCCAGCTTGCCGTCGAGATACCATTGCTGGCCCAGATCATCGCCGCCACGGATATGCGCGATGGCGAAGGCGACACCGCGGTCGAGGAACGACATGCGTGCGGTCGAGAAGCCCGGCGGGATGGCGTAGCCGTACGCGCCATAGGCGTAGAGGTAGAGCTTGCCCGTGCCGTCGCGCGGGAAGTCCTTCGGGTAGACGATCGAGCAGGGGATGTCGGTGCCGTCGCGCGCGGTAATGTGCAGCCGTTCGGTCGCGTATTTGCTCGCGTCATAGCCCGAGGGGATGATCTGGACCTTGAGCGTTTCGAGCTCGCCGGTCGCGACGTCATAGTCATAGACGGTGCCGGGCGTGACCATCGATTCATAGCCGATGCGCAGTTTCGCCATCGCATATTCGGGGTTGTCGCCGAGGCTGGCGACATAGCTTGCCTCCGGGAAGGCGATGCGCTTGGCGCCGTCTGTTTCTGGGCCGCCTTCGTACTGGTGGATCTCGATCTGATCGAGCCCGGCCTCGCGCCCCTCGACCACGAAATAGTCGGCGAAGGTGGTGACGCCGGTCATGTAGAAGGTTTCGGACGGCGCGATCCGCTCGACCCAGTCGCCCGGCGCATCGAGGCTGGCGGTGACGAGCCGCCAGTTGGTGTGGGTGTCGTTGGTGTGGATGAAGAGCGTGCCGTCATGCTCCTCGACATCATATTCGCGGCCGGTCTGGCGCGGGGCGACGAGGATCGGTTCGGCGAGCGGGTTGTCGGCGGGGAGCAGGCGGATTTCGCTGGTGACGTGATCGCCGGTCGAGATGACGAGGAAGCGCCGCGATTGCGTCTCGCCGACGCCGACGCGATACCCCTCGTCGTCCTCGTGAAAGAGTTCGATGTCGCTCTCGACCGGATCGCCGAGCTTGTGCCAGCGGGCATTGTCGGTGCGCCACTGGTCGTTGGCGACGCCGTAGAGGAAGCCCTTAGAGTCCGAGGTCCAGACGAGGTCGGAGAGGACGCCGGGGATCATGTCGGGGAGCAGGTCGCCGGTGGTCAGGTCCTTGACCCGCACCTCGAACCGTTCCGAGCCATTATCGTCAAAGGCATAGGCGAGATAGCGGTCGTCGGGGCTGATCGAGAAGCCGCCGAGCACGAAATATTCCTTGCCGTCGGCGAGCTTGGGTTCGTCGAGGATCAGTTCGGCGTCACCGCCCGCAACCGGCTTGCGCCACCAGCGGCGATATTCGCCGCCGGTCTCGTGATCGGTCCAGTAGAGATACGCGCCGTCCTTTTGCGGGACCGTGGCGTCGTCTTCCTTGATCCGCCCGCGCATCTCCTGAAACAGCGTTTCGGCGAGCGGCTTCAGCGGCTCCATCACGCCTTCCAGATAGGTGTTCTCGGCCTCGAGATAGGCGAGGACGTCAGGGTCCTTGACCTCGGGATAGCCGGGGTCGCGCAGCCAGGCCCAGGGGTCGTCGATCGTCACGCCGTGGCGCTCGTAGCTGAAGGGGCGGGTGGCGGCGACGGGGGGCGTGGTCTGGCTCATCCGGCCCGTCTAGCGCAGCCGCCCGTTGGCGCAAACGGTTGCCGTGAACGGAAGCGGCGCTAGGCTGGTCGAAAATCTGGGAGGATCGGATGGGCAAGGCGATGCTGTTGGCGGCTGCGGGCGTGGCGCTGGCATGGAGCGGCGCGGCGCAGGCTCAGCGCTACGATGCGACGATCACCCGGACCCAGCATGGCGTGCCGCATATCGTCGCGAAGGACTGGCGCGGAGCGGGCTATGGCGTGGGCTATGCCTATGCGCAGGATAATCTGTGCATGATCGCCGAGGAGTTCGCGACAGTGGCGGGCGAGCGCTCGCTGCATTTCGGGGCGAAGGGCAGCGCGACATTGGGCTTCCAGAGCGTCGACAATCTGTCGTCCGACCTTTTCTTCCGCTCCGCGATTGATGTGCCAGCCCTGCGGCGCGGGGCGAAAGAGCAGGGGGCGGCGGCGCTGGCGCTGACTGCTGGCTGGGTCGCGGGGTATAATCGCTATCTCAAGGATCTGGGGCCGGAGCGGGTCCCGGCCGAGTGTCGCGGCAAGGCGTGGGTGCGGGCGATCACCGCCGACGACATGCTGCGGCTGAATGAGAAGCAGATGCTGCTCGCCAGTTCGCTGAACTTCGCGCCGGCCATGGCCAATGCGGTGCCGCCGGGAAGCGAGCCGCCGACCAAGACGAGCGCGGCGATGCCCGACCCGGCGAAGTTCGAGGTCGCCAGCAATGGCTGGGCATTCGGCGGCGATGTCACCGCCAATGGCAAGGGGATGGTGATCGGCAACCCGCATTTCCCCTGGGCTGGGCCGAGCCGCTTCTGGCAGATGCATGTGACGATCCCGGGCAAGATGGACACGGCGGGGGTCGGGATTGCGGGGTCGCCCTTCCCTACTTTGGGCTTCAACAAGGACATTGCCTGGACGCATACGGTGACGGCGGCGCGGCACTTTACGCTGTATCAGCTGGCGCTCGATCCGAATGATCCCACCGCCTATCTGGTCGATGGCAAGTCGGAGAAGATGGTGGTCAAGGCCGTGACCGTACCAATGCCCGATGGCGCGGCGCCGGTCACGCGGACGCTCTATTCGACCCGCTTTGGCCCGGTGATCGTGATCCCGCAGGCGATGGCGAACTGGAGCAAGGCGACCGCTTTCGCGATGCGCGACGCCAATGCCGGGAACCAGCGCGGGATCGGCACCTGGGTGCGGATCGCGACGGCGAAGAATGTCGGCGAGGTGCGCGCGGCGGTCACCGAGACGCTCGGCATTCCGTGGGTCAATACCATCGTCGCCGATCGCCATGGCGATGCGCTGCACGCCGATGTCACCGCCGTGCCCAACGTGTCGGCGGAGAAGGCGAAGGCGTGCGCGACGCCGCTGTCGCCGGCGGTGGCGCGCACCGCGATCCTGCTCGACGGGTCGAAATCGGCCTGTGCGTGGGATGCGGCGGCGGGGACGCCGGTGCCGGGGCTGATGCCCGCAGCCGATCAGGCGGTGCAGGCGCGGCGCGATTATGTGGCCAACATGAATGACAGCTATTGGCTGAGCAATGCGGACCATCCGCACCCGGTGCTGTCGCCGATATTAGGCGAGGCGGAGAAGCCGGTTTCCTTGCGCACCCGATCGGGGTTCATCGAAACCCGCGCGCTGATCGCGGGCGGCAAGGTCGATCACGCACGCGCCAAGGCGATGACCTTTGCCAACAAGAGCCATGCGGGCGAGCTGGCGTTGAAGCCGCTGCTGGCGCTGTGCGCGGGCAAGGATGTGGCCGATGCCTGTGCGGCGCTGGCGAAATGGGACGGGCGGTTCGAGCTTGATAGCCGGGGGGCATGGTTGTTCGACCGGTTCTGGATGAAGGTCGCGCGTCTGCCCGGCATCTGGGCGGTGCCGTTCGATGCCAAGGACCCGGTGCACACCCCACGCGATCTGGTGATCAGCGGTGAGACGGGCGACAAGCTGGTCGCGGCACTCAAGTCGGCGGCGGAAGAGGTGACCAAGGCGGGGATCGCGCTTGATGCGCGCTGGGGCGATGTCGCCTTTGCGCAGCGGATCACCGATCGCATCCCGATCCATGGCGGTGATGGCGCACTGGGCGTGCTCAACGTGCAGATGATGGTGCCGGCGCCGGGCGGGGTCACGCCGCGCCATGGGTCGAGCTATGTGCAGGTGGTCGGGTTCGATGACGCGGGGCCGGTTGCGGACACGATCCTGTCCTACTCGCAGTCGCCCGACCCGCAATCGCCCTGGTATGGCGATCAGACGCAAATGTATTCGCGCAAGCAGTGGGTGCGGTTCCCGTTCACCCCGGCGCAGATCGCGGCGGCGAAGGTGGGGAAGGCGGTGCGGATCGCGGAGTGACCCCGGTCACTCCGGCGTGACGACGCCGCCCATGCCGAGCCGCTTGCCACGGGTGATGATCACCTTGTCGCCGAGCTTGGCCTGCGCGAACACCAGCTTGGCGAAGGCGGTGGGGACGCCGATGCAGCCATGCGTGGCGCGGCCCTCTTCAACTTCTGACCCATGGATCGCGACGCCGTCCCAGGTCAGGCGCATCATGTACGGCATCGGCGCGCCGTAGAGGTTCGAGATGTGGTGGACCTTTTTCTGCTTGATCGTGTGCACGCCGAGCGGGGTCGGCTTTTCGTCCATGCCGTAGAGGATCGCGGTCGCGCCGATCTCGTACCCGTCGCGGAACACCGACATGGTCTGTGCTTCCAGATCAACGGTGATCACCAGCGGGCCATCGGGCGGGACGCCGTCGGTGTTCCAGTAATAGGTGCCGAAGCTGATCGGGCCGGGGATGTCGAGGATGCGCTTGACTGTCATCGCCTCCAGCGCCGGGGCGGCGGGCGGGAGTGCGGCGGCGGGTGCCGGTGCGATGGGAGACGCGACAACTGGCTTCGGCGCCGGAGCGACGGGAGCGGCTTTGACCGTGGGTGCGCTTCGGGCCGGTTCGGGCGCGGGGATCAGCGCAGCCGCAGCCATCGCGCCGACGCCAAGCGCCGCTACGATCCCCGTCCGCACCATCCATCCGCCTGCGCGCATCAATCTCCTCCGGTCCATCCACGCCAGATCGTGCATCGCGCCGCGCCTGACCACCCCCCGATTTGACCGCGTATCGCTGTGGGACAGGACGGAGGCGCGTTAACCTGACGGCCTCACCCCCCTTTTCAACCCGCGTCGCTTGGGCCACCAGAGCCGCTTAACGGCGCGGCGTCCGCTCCCCATATGGGGCCCAACACCGTAGCCCCAGCAGTTCGAGGACCGTTCCCATGTCGACCCACGCCGCCCGCCTTCAGGCCCTGCGCGAGCAGCTCAACCGCGATCAGCTCGACGGGTTCGTCGTGCCGCTGACCGATGAGCATATGAGCGAATATGTCGGCGACTATGCCCAGCGGCTGTCGTGGCTGACCGGGTTTCAGGGGAGCGCGGGGAGCGCGGTGGTGCTGCCTGAGGCGGCCGCGATCTTCACCGACGGGCGCTACACGATTCAGGTGCGCCAGCAGGTCGATGGGGCGAACTGGGAGTATGTGCCGGTCCCGCAGGTGAGCATCGCCGACTGGCTGCGCGACCATGCGCCGCAGGGCGGGCGGATCGGATACGACCCGTGGCTGCACACGCGCGGCTGGGTCGAGGAGGCGCGTAGGGCGCTGGCCGAGCGTGGGGCCGAGCTGGTGGCGGTCAGCCGCAACCCGATCGACGCAGTGTGGGACGACCAGCCGGCGCCGTCTGACGCCAAGCTGATCGTGCAGCGCGACGATTCCGCCGGGCGGACCAGCGCGTCCAAGCGGGCGGAGATCGCCGACTGGCTGGCCGAGCGCAAGGCTGACGCCGTGGTGCTCTCCGCGCTCGATTCGATCGCCTGGACGTTCAACGTGCGCGGGGCGGATGTCAGCCACACGCCGGTCGCGCTCGCCTATGCCATCGTCAACGCCGACGGCACCGCCGACCTGTTCGTCGCCAAGGACAAGGTGGGTGACGACGTCGCCCAGCATCTGGGCAATGCGGTGCGGGTGCATGACCGCGCGGCCTTTGCCCCGGCGCTGGAGCAGTTTGCGGGCAAGCGCGTGGCTGCCGACCCGGCTGGGTCGGTCGCAGCGATCTTTGACGCGCTCGATGCGGGCGGCGCGACGATCCTGGCGACGCGCGATCCGGTCGTGCTGGCCAAGGCGGTCAAGAACGACGCCGAAATTTCCGGGCACAAGGCAGCGCAGGCGCGCGACGGCGCGGCGCTGGCCCGCTTCCTCAAATGGGCTGAGGCGGAGATGCCCAAGGGCGGGGTGACGGAAATGTCCGCCGCCGACCGGCTGCAGGCGTTCCGCGAGGAAACCGGCGTGCTGCGGGACCTGAGCTTCGACACGATTTCGGGCACCGGGCCCAATGGCGCGATCCCGCATTACAAGGTGACCGACGAGTCGAGCCTGCCCATTGAGAATGGCCATCTGTATCTGGTGGATTCGGGCGGGCAATATGAGGATGGGACCACCGATGTGACTCGCGTGATTCCCGTGGGAGAACCGACGCAGGAGATGCGCGACCGCTTCACCCGGGTGCTCAAGGGCCATATCGCGATTGCCACCGCGGTGTTCCCGGCGGGGACGACTGGCGGGCAGATCGATGCCTTTGCCCGCCGCCCGCTTTGGGAAGTCGGCTGCGACTATGGCCATGGCACCGGGCATGGCGTCGGCGCCTATCTGTCGGTGCATGAAGGGCCGCAGCGGATTGCTGCGCCCAACTATCCCGGCGGCGGCCCGGCCGAGCCGCTGCGCGCGGGCATGTTCCTGTCGAACGAGCCTGGATACTACAAGGCGGGCGAGTTCGGCATCCGCATCGAGAATCTGGTGCTGGTGGTCGAGAAGGACATTCCCGGCGCCGAATCGGTGATGCTGGGGTTCGAGACGCTGACCTTTGCCCCGATCGAGCGCGATCTGATCGAGCCGGGGTTGCTGACCGAGGACGAGCGCCGTTGGCTCGACGCCTATCATGCGCGCGTGCTCGAGATCCTCGGCCCGCAGCTGTCGCCCGACGAGCGGGCGTGGCTCGACGCCAAGTGCCGGCCGATCGCGGCGCGCTGACTCCGGCTTGCTCCCACTCCTCGTTCACTATACGTTCCCCCCGTAACGATTCGGGGGGACGATATGATTGGCTATGTGACCTTGGGGACCAACGACCTCGCGCGCGGGGCGGCATTTTATGACGCGATCGCGGCTGAGCTGGGCACCGCGCGGATGATGGAATGGGATGGCACGATCGCCTGGGGGACGCCGGGCGGCGGTGCCGGCGTCGCGCTGACCAAGCCGTTCGACGGCAATGCGGCGAGCGTGGGCAATGGCGTGATGGTCGCGCTGGAAGCAAAGGATGAGGCGCAGGTCGATCGGCTCCACGCGGTGGCGCTGGCCCATGGCGGCAGTTGCGAAGGCGCGCCGGGGCCGCGCGGCGACAGCTTCTACGCCGCCTATTTCCGCGATCCGGACGGGAACAAGCTCAACGCCTTCATCATGAAGGGGTGAGTTGCGCCGTCAGTCGGGTGAGCCTGACGATGGCGGGATCACGATTGGCGGCGGGCCGGGCAAGTCCGCCGCCTCGCGTGCCTGTGCCTTGCGCTTGCGCAGATTTTCGCGGAGCGCAGCGGCGAGGCGGGCCTTTTTGTCGGCATCGGTCATGATCGCGCGATAAACCGGGCCACTGCGCCTTGACAATGGCCCGCTCCCGCGCGAAAGGGCCGCCTCCCAGCGTGGAACGGACCTTCCGCCCGCGCCGAGTGCTGCCGTAGCTCAGTGGTAGAGCGCATCCTTGGTAAGGCTGAGGTCGTGAGTTCAATCCTCACCGGCAGCACCATTTTCCCCAATCCGAACTGAAGGTTGCGGGGCCGCGTCTGCGGTTCGCGTGGAACCGCTTTGCCTCCCGCTCATTGATGCGCGGCATCAACAGGAGGAATTTGCATGAAATCGATGTTCAAGGCGGCGCTGGCTGGCGCCGGACTGTTTGCGCTCGCCGCGTGCGGCGGCGATGCCGATGACCGGGCGGCGGATAATGTCGAGGCCAATGCCGAGGCGATGGCCGACAATCTCGAGGAGCAGGCCGACATGGCCCCCAATGAGACGATGGAAGAGGCGCTGGAAGAGCAGGCCGACAATGTCCGCGATGCGGGCGAAGCCAAGGCCGACGCGATCGATGACGCGGACGATGCGCGCATGGAAAACAGCCGCTGATCCGCGCAAACTGATCGAGCGGGGCGATCACTGAGGCCGTTTCTTCGCGTTTCAGATCGATTTCCCCAAACCCCATATGGGCGGCATTGCTTCACAGGATGCCGCCCATGTCGCGCGATCTGACCAAGACGTTCACCTATCTGTCGATCCACCTGACGGTCGGGTTCAGCGTCGCCTATGCCTTTACCGGCTCGATTGCCCTCGCTGGCGGGATCGCCCTGATCGAGCCGTGCATCAACGCGGTCGCATTCTTCTTTCATGAGCGCGCGTGGCAGCGATTCGACGCGCGGCGGCGCGATGCGGGGGCGATCGACGGGCGGATCGTCACTGCCTGACCTTGCGCCGGGTGCCGGAGGGGCGCACTATGACACCGGTAACATTTATCGGAGTGACGCGATGCGCTTCCTTATCTTGCCCCTGATTGCGCTGGCCGCATGCTCGCCTGCCAGCAACGATGCCGCGCCCGCCAATGGCGTGCTGGCCGAGGGGCCGGAAACGGCGATCACCAACGTCGCGGCGACCGAGTTGCCTGCTGGCGTCGCGGAACTGGCCGAGGCAACCGTGCCGGGAATGCGGATCGCGGAGGCCGAGCGCAAGGATCGCGACGGGCGGACTTATTACGATGTCGAAGGCACGCGGCCGGACGGCAGCGAGGTCGAGATCGACATGCTGCTCCAGCCCGACGGGTCGCTGAAGGCGGTCGAGGTGCAGCGCGACATCGCATGGGAAGCGGCCCCCGCCCCGGTCCGCGCCGCCGCCGCAGCCACCGCCGACGCCTTTACGCCCGAACGCGTGATCGAGAGCCGACAGGTCGAGGACGGGCGGATCCTGTATGAGCTGTTCGCTCCCGGAAAGCCCAAGGACCCCGCGATGGAGATCGCATGGGCCGACGGCAAGGCGACGCTGCTGACCGAGCGCGCGATCCACTGACCCCGGCGCGCAACGCGAATTCGCAAGCCAGCGAGCGGCACAGCGCCTAGGCTGTCCTCCGGGCGCTATGCCCGCGAAGGAACAGGTCATGGCCAAGAGCCAGAAGAAGTCGAACCGCGAAGTCCGCAAACCCAAGGCGGAAAAGCCGCCCAAGGGCAACGCATCCAACCCCACGACCAAGGACAAGCCGGTCGCGATGGTGACGATCAAGGGGTGACCAAAGCGCCCCTCCCCCGCCCCGATCGCACAGGCGGCGTGGGGCGGTGGGCGGGACATCGGGTGCGGAACGGCGCTTCCTGGCTGGATCAATCAGGCGCTATCCGGGGTCGGCGAGACCGCCGATTCAGCGCGCGATCGCGACCGCTGGCGCGTTGACCCCGGCGGCTTCCAGCTCACGCTCGGCCTGAGTGAAGCCATAGGCCGGGACGATCTCGCCCGTGCGATCCGCCGCTTGCGCCCAGTGCGCGGCAAGCCGTTCGCCCGCATCCGCGCTGCCGCCGATCTGGATGCCGTCGGTCAGCGTCACATTGGCGGTCGCGAAATGCCCGGCACCGGCGCACAGGATCGCGCGGGTCGGCGCGTCCGCACCCACCAGTGCGAGCAGGCCGGGGCTGACCAATGCGGGGTCGAGCGCGGCGAGGCTCGCTTCCGATAGCACGCCTTCGGTCATCCCCGTCGCCGCGGTCGGGGCGAGGCAATTGACGCGGATGCCGTATTTCTCGCCCTCGATCGCGAGCGTCTGCATCAGGCCGACCAGCGCCATCTTGGCAGCACCATAGTTCGCCTGACCGAAATTGCCGTAGAGCCCGGAGGACGAGGTGGTCATGACGATGCGGCCATAACCTTGCCCGCGCATGATCTCCCACACCGCCTTGCTGGCGATGGCGGCGCCCATCAGGTGGACGTCCACGACGAGGCGGAATTCGTCCATGCTCATCTTGGCGAAGCTCTTGTCGCGCAGGATGCCGGCATTGTTGACGAGGATATCGACCCGGCCCCACGCGTCCATCGTCGAGGCGACGATGTTGGAGACCGCCCATTCATCGGTGACCGATCCGGCCAGAGCCAGCGCCTTGCCGCCCTGTGTCCCGATTTCGGCAGCAACGCGCTGAGCCGCTTCGTCGCTGAGGTCGTTGACGACCACGCGCGCACCCTTGCCGGCAAGATACAGCGCGTGTGCGCGGCCGAGGCCACCGCCTGCACCGGTGACGATTGCAATCCGTCCTTCGAGCGACATCAAATGATCTCCCATAAATTCGCTAACGCGTGAGTGAATGTCTTTAATGTGGTTAGGCTATATGGCGCGGCCCCGCTAGTCGGGCCGGCCGCGCACGCCGTGATCGCAGATCTGGCGGAAGCCCGCAGCCATGAACACGGCCATGCGGTCCTTGATCGCCGCGAAGTCGTTAGACCGGCACAGTCCGCCCGAAAGCTTGTCGATGCGCCCGGTGCGCGCCAGCGTGACCATCAGCGCGCCGGTGACGAAGTGATAGCCCCAGAAAATGTCCTCTTCCGCGCAATCGGGCAGCGCCTTTTTGAGCAGTTCGATCAGGCGCAGCACGACGGGGTCGAAATGCGCGTCCATCAGGTCGGCGCCCCATTCGGGCGTGTTCGCGACGAGGGCGCCGAGCGCGCCGTAATTCTTCCAGCCCTCGCCCCCCTCGATATACAGATCGAGATCGGTGTCGAGGAACGCGTGGAGCGCGCCTTCCAGCGTTGGCTTGCCACCGGTTGCGGCATCGTAATCGTTGAGGGCTTTCAGCCGGCGTTCGCTGGTCACCACCGCGCGGCGGGCGAAGACCGCGTCGAACAGCTTCTTCTTGTCCTCGAAATAATAGTTGAGCAGCGTGTGGTGGACGCCAACGCGCTTGGCGACGTCCTTGAGCGTCACGCCGTGCAGCCCGTGCTTCGAGAACAGATATTCCGCCTCGTCGAGCATCTGCTCCATCATCTCCGCGCGCTGCTCGGCCTTGGTCGAGCGGCGGCGGGGTTTGGGCTTTTCGGACGTCTGTTCTGGCACTGGGCGTTCATTCCCCTGTTGCCCGGACGCGATCGCATCGCCGCACACCGGGTCGAACAAGGTCTCAAGCGCTTCCATATTGAGACCGCAAGCTATTCTTGTCGATTTTGCCGGTCGGGGCGAGCGGCATCGCGGGAAGGCGGACGATTGCGTCGGGAATCCACCACGATGCGACGCGGCCGCGCAAGGGCGCGAGCAGTTCGTCATCGCTGAGCGCATCGTCCTGCATCTCGACCAGCAGCAGCGGGCGTTCGCCCCATTTCGCGTCCTGGCGGCCGATCACCGCGGCGAGCGATACCTGCGGCAGCGCGCCGACCACCGCCTCGATCTCCGCCGGGTTGATCCACTCGCCGCCGGACTTGATCAGATCCTTGGCGCGGCCAGTGATGATGAGGTTGCCCTGTGCGTCGATGCGCGCAAGGTCGCCGGTCGCGAACCAACCCTCGGCGTCGGTCGCGGGTGCGTCATGGCCGAAATAGCGATCGACCACCGCCGCACCACGCACGCGCAAATGGCCCTCGGTCTCGCGCTGTTGCGGCAGCGGTGCGCCGTCCGCATCGGTCAGCAGCAGGTCGACACCGATCGCGGGACGCCCGGAGACCGCAGCCGTCCGCTGCGGATCGTGCGGCGGGGCGACGGTGCCGGAGGGCGACAATTCGGTCATCCCCCAGCTGGTCTGCACGGTGACGCCGAGCACGCGTTCGATCCGCTCCATCAGTGCGGGCGCGAGCGGGGAACCGCCGACGATGATCCGCTGAAGGCTCGGCAGGGTTTCACCGGTCGCCTCGAGATGCTCGGCGACGCCCAACCACACGGTGGGCACTGCGACACCAACAGTGACCTCCGCCCTCGCGATCAGCCGGGCGAGGCTTGCCCCGTCGGTATGGCGTCCGGGGAGCACCAGCCGCCCGCCCGCTGCGGGGAGCGCGAAGGGCAGGCCCCAGGCATTGGCGTGGAACATCGGCACGACCACCAGCACGCTGTCGCTGGCGCGGATCGCCATGACATCGGCCTGCAGGCAGCGCAGCGTGTGGAGGAAGCTGGCGCGGTGGGTGTAGGTTACGCCCTTGGGCGCGCCGGTGGTGCCGGAGGTGAAGCACAGGCCGCACGGGGCGGTTTCGGGGAAGGCGCCCCACACCGCTCCGCCGGGCGCGGTTGCGATCAGCGGCTCCAGCGCGGTGACGGCGCATGTCGCTGACTCAGCATCGGCTGCACCGTCGATCACCAGCATCAGCGACACGCCCGGCACCCGCTCGACGATTGCGCGGGCGAGCGGCTGGAGGTCGGCGCTGACGATCAGTAGCTTCGCCCCCGACTGCACCACCATGTCGGCGAGCTGCTGCGCGGTCAGGCGCGGGTTGAGCGTGTGGCACACCGCGCCCATGCCCATGATCGCGTACCACGCCTCGACATGCGCCTGGCTGTTCCACGCCAGCGTCGCGACGCGCGCGCCCTGTCGCACCCCGAAGCCGGCGAGCAGCGACGAGATGGCGAGCGCGCGGTCGCGCAGCCCAGCATAGCCGATCCGGTCGATCCCGCCGCCTTCACGCGCGGTGATCACGTCGGCATCGGCGTGCCATTTGGCGGCGTGGTGCAGGAACTTGTCCAGCGTCAGCGGATAATCCTGCATGCTTCCGTCGATCATCGGCAACCCGTCGCCTTGTTGAGGACCGGCGAGGCGACGCCGGTGTTCCAGTTCCATGGCTGGTCGCCCGCCGCGCGGCGGCGACACACCGCCGCTTCGTGCAGCGCGAACATGCCCGGCATCAGCCGCGTGCCGGGAAGCGGCTTGCCCGCGAACGCCATGTAATTGGCGGCCTTGCCATAGGCTTCCCATGCCGGCTGCCCGTCCGCGACCGGCGTGCCCGAGCGCGCGAAGCTCGCCCAATAGCCCAGCATCGCGTCCGACAGGCGGCGGTTGGTCACGTCATCGGGGACCTTCGGCCAATAGGGCGGCGTGCGGCTGGCGGTGCCGAAGACATAGGGGATTTCGGCGGCGTGGAAGGCGTGCAGGCCATACTCCGCCGCAGCGGGGTAGCCGTGATCGAACAGGTAAAGATAGGCGCTTTGCCCGATCGCAGTCTGGCCGATCGCGAGCCGGGTGGAGGTCCAGCCGTAGAGCGCGTCGCGCGTGGTCGCGAGCATCGCTTCCTTGATGTTGCTCGCCGGATAGAGCCGCAGGAACGGGTTGGCGAGGTCGCCATAGCGCGCGCGGATCGCCGCCTCATACGCCTCGGCATTGGCGGGTGCGGGCGGGAGCAGGACGGGGAGCGAGCGGATCTCGCCCGAATTGAACCCGGCGAGCACCGGCACCTTGGCCTGTTCGCCATGGTCCCAGGTCGCGACGAGCTGGCGCGTCAGGGTCGTACCGTCGACAGTTGCCCAGGGGCCATAGCCCTTGGTCGCCGCATCGACCGTCAGCTTCTCGGCGTCCATTGCGCGCAGTCCGGCGACATTGCTGGCTCCGACTGCGGCCATGATATGGCTGCCCGCCGCTTCAGCCGAGGGCAGGCCGTGCTTGCCCTGTTTCAACTCGGGCGTGGTGATCATGTAGGCGCTTTGCGCCACCGCCTTGTGGAACAGGCCGCGCGCGCGCGGGCTGGCCATCAGGTACATCACGCTGAGCGCCCCGGCGGATTCGCCCGCGATGGTCACGTTGCCGGCATCGCCGCCGAACGCCGCGATGTTGCGCTGGACCCATTTCAGCGCCGCGATCTGGTCGAGCAGGCCGTAATTGCCCGAAACGCCGTCGGGCGATTCCGCGCTCAGTTCGGGATGCGCCAGATAGCCAAGGATACCGAGCCGGTAGTTGATCGACACGACTATCATATTGCCGCGCTGTGCCAGTCGCGCGCCGTCATACATGGTTTCGTGGCTATAGCCCGCGACCAGCGCGCCGCCGTGGATCCACACGAACACGGGCAGATCCTTGGCCCCCGGAGGCGACCAGATGTTGAGCGTCAGGCAATCCTCGCTGACCGTGTCGAGCGGGTTGGTGTAGATGCCGGCGTTGCGGTTGCGCGGCTGAACGCAGGCGGGGCCGAACGCGGTCGCCTTGCGCACCCCCTGCCAGTCTGCGGCAGCGACCGGCGGCTTCCAGCGCAGCGCGCCGACCGGGGCTTGTGCATAGGGGATGCCGCGAAAGATGCGGACGCCGCCCTGCTGCACGCCCTCGACCGTCCCGGCCGGAGGGGTGACCTGCGGCGACTGGGCGAGCGCGGGGCTGCCCAGCGCGAGCGCGAGGAGCGTGATCAGCCACTTCATGCCGCCGCCCCTTCGCGCTTGAGCCGTCGGGCGAGCGCGACGAACAGGCCGATCGCGATCAGGTAAAAGGGCGTGAGCGTGTAGAGCGCGCTCTGCAGGCTCTGCGTATCGCCCTGCGCCTTGAACCAATCGCTGGCAAAGCCGACCCAGGTCGGGCCGAGGCCAAGGCCGATGAAGTTCATGATCAGCAGCAGCAACGCACCCGACAGCACGCGCTGATTGGGCTTCACCTCTTCCTGCACCAACGCGACCGAGGCCGAGAGGTAGAAATAGTTGAACACCATCACCACCGCGAGCAGCGCCAGTGCAAGCGGCCAGCTCGGCGCCCAGACAAAGCCGATGTAAAAGGGCATTGCGATGGCGAGCGATACCGCAGGGGCGACCGCATAGCCGCTGCGCGCCGTGCGCGTCATCGCGTCGATCACCCGGCCGGAAATGACCATGCCGCCGCCCATGCCGATCAGCAGGACGAGCGCGTACCAGACCGCGACATCGCCGAGCACCATGCCCTTTTCGCGCATCAGATAGAGGACCGCGAAATTGCCGAGGCCGTAAGTGACGAACTGGGTCGCGCCGCTGCCTAGCGCCGCGAGCATCAGCACGGGGTTGGACAGGAATGCGCCAACGGTGGGCCAGAACGGCGCCTTGTCCGACGCGCCCGCCGCGCGTGCGCCGTCCATCGCGCCCTTTTGCGGCTCCCGGATCGTCAGCCATACGAACAGCGCGGTGACCACGCCGACCACGCCGACGATGATGAAGGGCAGCCGCCAGCCATACTGTTCGGCGATCGCCGCGCCGAACGCGACTCCTGCTGCTGCACCGATCGCGGGACCAAGATTGAAGATACCGAGCGCAGCGGCGCGCTTGCCGGGCGGATAGGTATCGGTGATGATCGCATAGGATGGCGGCACGCCGCCCGCCTCGCCGAACCCGACGGTCATGCGCGCGATCACCAGCTGGGTATAATTGGCCGCCATACCGCACGCGACGGTCGCGCCGCTCCAGATCGCGCAGGCGAGGCTGAGCACGCCGACGCGGCTGGTGCGGTCGGCGAACCAGCCGACGGGGATCGCGATGAAGCAATAGAACATCGCGAAATAGAGGCCGCCGATCAGGCCAAGCTGCGTGTCGCTGACCCCCAGCGAATCCTGAATCGGCTTGGCGAGAATGCCGATCAGCTGCCGGTCGAGGAAGTTGAGGATGTAGACGAAGGTGAGCGTGACCAGCACGAACCAGGGCCGGTTCGCAGGTGACGGACGGCCGGCGTTGCCGCCGGCCGTCATCGCATCAGAGGCCGTAGCCAAGACGGATCCCCACGGTACGTGGGCGCAGCGTGCCGAAGCGGCTCACCAGGAACGCCTCGGGGTGGATATAGGTGATCGAGTGATCGTCGAACACGTTCTCAAGATAGAGCGCGGCCGAGAGCGACCCCTTCTTGACCCCGAGATTGAGGTTCACGTTCACATATTCGTCGGTCTGGCCGAAGGTCGACAGGCGCAGGTTCGGGTTGCCCGGCGTGTTGGGGAACGAGCTGTTGTACGATCCCACATATTGCGCGTTGACCGCGAAGGTGCCGCGCGCCGTAGCGCCAAGGTCGAAGCCGTAGGAGATGTACGCCGCGCCCTGAAGCCGCGGGGCAGACAGGCGATGTCCGAGCACCGCGCCGGAGATCGCCGCCTCTGTGGCCGACAGCTTGGTAATCTTGGAGTCGTTATAGGCGACGTTGAGACCCAGGAATACATCCTTGGCCGGGATGACGCCCATCTCGAGCTCGAAGCCCTTGCTGCGCGCGGCACCGATGTTGGTGGCAAACTGAACCGAGTCGGTCGAACGGTTTGCCTGCGCCTGGATGTTGCTCCAGTCGATCAGATAGGCCGCAGCATTGATCGTGACGAGGCCGTTGAGAAACCGTGCCTTCGCGCCAATCTCATAGCTTTTCAGATCGTCCGATTCCGCGCCGTCGGGGATGACCACGCCGCCCAGCGTGGGGTTGGCGCCCCGGATCGCGTTGACGACCGGCGCGCGGAAGCCCGTCGAGAAGGTGGCGTAGGTGGTAATCGCCTCGCTCGGCTTCCACGTCGCGCTGGCCTTCCATGACGGGGCCGAGCCGGTCGCCTTGACGCCGGTGGCGGCAGCATAGGGGACCAGGCTGCTCGGCCCGAAATTCACCGGGATGCCAAAGAGCGCATAGGTGAAATAGTTGAAGCCGCCTGCCGTCGCGAGATAGCCGCCCGCCTCGGTGAATGCCTGAGCCGAGGTGCGGCCATAGCGCATGCCGCCAGTCAGCCAGAACTTTGGCGAGAAGCGGTAGGTGATCTCACCGAACCCGGCGAGTTCGTCGCTCTTCGAATAGGTGTAGAGCTTTTGATAATATTGATCGGGCAGCCCGGTGATGCCGCGCGCCGCTAGGAACTGCGGGTTGGACCGATAGAAATAGTCCACGTCGCGGCGGCGGTTCATATAGAAGCCGCCGATGGTGAATTCGAATGGGCCGTCGAGCGAGGAGACCAGCCGCGTCTCCTGCACGAACACCTTGTCATAGGCGTCGGCGTCGAGCCCGAATGCGATCGGTGCGCCGGGGAAGGAGCCGGGCGCGAAGGTGCCCGCAAGGTCGACATAGAATTTCTGGTCGAAATCCGAATAGGTCGACGAGCTGGTCAGCCGGGCGAAGTCGAATTCATATTCGACCGTGCCGTTGATGATCGTCTGCTTGCCGGTGAAGCGGTCGGGCTGGTCCGACACGCGCTTTTCGCGACCCAGCGACGGACTGGTGAGGGAGCTGTCCTTGGGATCGCTGTCCTCATAGGACGCCATCACGCGCACCGACAGCCGGTCATTGGGCTTCCACAGCGCGATGACGCGCCCGCCCCAATTGACCAGCTTGTTCGAATTCTCGACGCCGGTACCGACATTGTCGAGATAGCCGTCTTCGTTGCGGTAAAAGCCGACCGCGCGCACCGCGAGCGTGTCGCTGACGATCGGGAGGTTGACCATCACATTGTAGCGCTGGCGCAGGCTGTCCGATCCGGTCAGGCCGAGATCGACCTGGCCGGCCATATCGAAGGAGCTGAGATTGGGGTTCTTGGTCAGGATGCGCATTGCGCCAGACAGCGATCCGGAACCGAACAACGTCCCCTGCGGCCCGCGCAGGAATTCGACGCGCTCGACGTCGAACAGGGTCGGATCGACCACGGTGGTGTTGCCGATCGTCGAGATCGGCAGCTCATCGACATAGACCGCGACCGAGCTTTGCAGGTTAGCGTTATAGCCGTTGGTCGCGATGCCGCGCGCGGTGAAGTTGTTGAAATTCTGGGTCGGGCGGTTGAGCACGACGCCCGGCGTTTCGCGGGCAATCCCCTCGAACCCGACGATTCCCTTCTCGGTCAGCTCTTCCTGCTGGAAGGCGCTGATGCTGAGCGGGACGTCCTGGATGCGCTCGGCGCGGCGGGTGGCGGTGACCACCACTTCCTGGGCGCTGTCGGCGGTCGTCTCGTCGCGCGCCGGGGTGTCCTGCGCCGCAGCGGACATCGGAACCGTGAACACCGCAACCGCACACGCGGTCGCCAGAAGACTTGCCCTCATCCTTACCTCTCCTCGATGCCATCGATCATGCGTCGATTTGCTGGGGCGAATATGTCGCGGAGCAGAGGCGCTGTCAACATTCACTATCACGAGTGTGAAGATCTTTCACGCGTCCGGGAAGAGCGGCATTATGTGCGGGCTGTTGGGAGATCGGGGCGCGTGGTTCGAAGCCCTCGCGCGCGCCTATTCCGCGTCCGGCGCGCTGGTGAACAGGGGCATCGCCGCGTCGCTGGTCTCGAAATTCGAAACCGTCACCCCGACCAGGCGGATGCCGATGTCGAGCGGATAGAGCGTGCGGATCAGGTCGATCGCGGTCGCGCGCAGGTCTGCCGGGTCGCGCACCGCCTGCGGCTGGGTGCGGCTGCGGGTCACCTGCCTGAAATCGGCGAACTTCGCCTTGACGGTGACGGTGCGGCCGAACTGCTGACGCTTGGCGCTCCACGCGGCGACATCGTCCGCCATTTTGAGCACGCCCGCCTCGATCTCCGCCGGGTCGGTAAGATCGCGGTTGAAGGTGGTTTCCGAGCCGGATGACTTGCGCTCGCGGCTGGGGTTCACCGGGCGCGCATCGATCCCGCGCGCAATGCCGTAATACCAGTCGGCGGCGCTGCCGAAATGGCGCGCCAGCACCGCGATCGATTGCGCCTTGAGGTCGGCCCCGGTTTCGATGCCGAGGCGCTTCATCTTGGCCGCAGTCACCGGGCCGACGCCGTGGAACTTCGCGACCGGCAATTGCTCGACCCATGCCGCGCCCATGTCCGGCGTCACCGCGAACTGTCCATTGGGCTTGCGATGGTCGGACGCGAGCTTGGCGAGGAACTTGTTGTACGAGATGCCGGCCGAGGCGGTCAGCCCCGTCTCTTCATGGATGCGCGCGCGGATTTCCTTCGCCGTTGCCCAGGCGGTGTTGAGCCCCCGGTGATCGTCGGTCACGTCGAGATAGGCCTCGTCGAGCGAGAGCGGCTGAATCAAGTCGGTGTAATCGGCGAAGATCGCGTGGATCTGGGCCGAGACGGCGCGATAGACTTCGAACCGTGGCCGCACGAAGATTAGCTCGGGACAGCGCCGCAGCGCCGTCACCGATGGCAGCGCAGAGCGCACGCCGAATGCGCGCGCCTCATAGCTCGCCGCCGCGACCACACCCCGCGCTGCGGGCGAGCCGACCGCAACCGGCTTGCCGCGCAGTTCCGGCGCGTCGCGCTGTTCGACCGACGCGAAAAAGGCATCCATGTCGATATGGATGATCTTTCGGACACTCGGCTCGGACATGCACCTGCTCTAGCGCGGATCGAACAAAGATGGAACACGGATGGTGACGCGCGAACTGGTCGATGATAGTCGACGTCGAGGTGACGTATCCGATATGCCTGTCGCAGTGGGAATTTCGGCGGGACAGGGATAGCGTTCCACTACCAAGTCACTGACTCTCAGCGACAATTTTGGCAGCAGTGGCGGAGCGGGAGGGATTCGAACCCTCGATACGCTTTTGGCGTATACTCACTTTCCAGGCGAGCGCCTTCGACCACTCGGCCACCGCTCCGCTATCGCTGGATGGCGCTGCCTAGAGAGTTGATCACCGCTTCGCAAGCGCGTTGCATCGCGTGACGCGGCGTGACAGCTTGCGGCCATGCTGACCCTCTCCCTCGCGCTTGCACTTCAGGCCGCCGCCCCCGCCCCGCTGCCGTCCGATCCCCTGCCCGGGGACTGGCGCGACATCCCGGCCGACGAGTTGCTGGTGATGACGCTGGGCGAGGGCAAGCAGGTCGTGATCCGGCTCGCGCCGCGCTACGCGCCGGTGCATGTCGCCAATATCCGCAAGCTCGCCGCGTCGGGCTGGTGGGACGCGGCGCGGGTGTATCGCGTCCAGGACAATTATGTCGTGCAATGGGGCGACCCGAGCGAGAAGAAGTCGCTGCCCCAGGGGGTCATTGCGCAACCGCCCGCCGAATATGACTGGCCGAAATTCGACGCGGTGACGCGGCTGACCCGCACCGATCCTTATTCGAGCGCGACCGGACACAGCGCCGATGGCTGGCCGCTCGCGACCGATGGCACGGTCGCATGGATTCCGCATTGCTATGGCATGGTCGGGGTCGCCCGCGATCTGGCGCCGAGCACGGGGAGTGGCGGCGATCTGTACGCGGTGATCGGCCATGCCCCGCGCCATCTCGACCGCAATATCGCGATCGTCGGACGCGTGCTGGAGGGGATCGAGCATCTTTCGGCGCTGCCGCGCGGCACCGAAGGGGGGCTTGGCCTCTACAAGGAGGCGAGCCAGCATGTCGCCTTCACGCGCGGACGGCTGGCGAGCGAGTTGCCCGAGAGGGAACGCCCGCGCTTTCAGTATCGCGCCGCCGATAACGAACGCTTCGCTGCGTGGATCAAGGCGCGCGAGAACCGCCAGCCGCCGTTCTTCAACCTGCCGTCGGGCGGCGCAGACATCTGCAATGTCATGCCGCCAGTGCGACGGCGGAATAAAGCCTAGTTCCCGACCCAGTCGGCAACCTCGCCCGCCACCTGATTCGCGGCCTGGTTGAGCCCGGCACCAGCGGCGGTCGGGGTCACTTCCGCCAGCGGCACGCGCGCTTCAAAGCGGCGCTTTTCGAACGTCATCGCCGGGCGGCTGCCATCGGCCGCGGCGGGACGATCGCGCACGAGTGTGGCTTCAAAGACCACCACCGCCGCACTGCTGTCGGCATCCACGCCGAACTGGCGCAGCTCGCCGCCCAACCGCGCGCCGGGGTCCGACAGCGACTGGCGCAGGCCCAGCACCACGCGTCCGGTGCGCACCGAAATCGTGTCGCCGAGCACGCGCGCGAACATGCGGTTGGGCGCTTCGACCCATTGCGCGTCCTTGAGGTAGGCGACCGCAGTGTCGCTGCTGCGCACCGGCACGCGGGTCACGGCCAGTTCCTGCGGCACCGACGGGACCGTGATCGTGATCGAGCGGACGGTCGCGGAACTGACCGTCTGTCCGGTCGGCATCGCGGCATCCGCCTCGAGCTTGAGCAGCGAGGGCGGCGGCTCGGCACCGAACTTGATGCAGCCGCCCAAGGGCAGCGCGGCAAGCAGAACGGGGGCGAGGAGGAGCTTGCGCATCATCGGGCTCACTTCTTCTTGGGTTCGTAGTCGGGCAGCTTGGGCGATCCGATCAGCGATCCGGCGCCCTCGCGGTCGATCTTCTCGGCGACCGAGGCGAGCGCCGCGGTCATTTGGCGCAGGTCCTGAACCAGCTGATTGATCTCGGGAATCGTCTTGGTCGTGACCTCATCGATTCCGCCATCGGCCTTGCCCAGCGTGCGTTCGAGCGCTTTCATGCTCTTGTCGGCCGAAGCGATCGCACCGCGCAGGTCCTTCATCGCGGGCGAGATTTCCTGACCCACCACGCGATCGGTGGTGCTGGCAAGGGTACCGATCTGCTCGGCGGCGGTCCCTGCCTTCTGCACCGTGATGCGCAGTTCGGCGAGCGTCGCGCGCATGTCGGGGGCGCCCTTGGCGAGTTCGCCGGTCAGCTTTTCGGTATTGGCGAGGATGCCGCTGATCGACGACTGGTTGCGGTCGGACAGCAATTCGGTCAGCCGCTCGGTCAGCGTCGACAGGCGTTCGAGCAGGCGCGGCGCCGAGTTGAGCAGCGCGCCGAGGCCGCCCTGCTTGGTCGGGATCACCGGCACGCCGAGCGGGCAGACGCTGCGCGGATTGGCATCGGGGCATACGATCGGCGGAGCGCCCTTGACCGCACCGTCGAGCTGAATCTGGCTGACGCCGGTAAAGCCGACGCCCTGAATGGTCGCGGTCGTACCCTGCAGGATCGGAACGTCGCTGTTCACCGCGATGCGCACGCGCACCAGGCTGGGGTCGGGCTTGAACAGGCCGATTTCCTTGACCTGCCCCGCGGGGACGCCGGAAAAGGCGACCTGCGAGCCCTTGTTCAGCCCGTCGACCGCCTGTTTGAAGAAGATGTCATATTCCTTCTCGCTGGTCGTGTTCACGCGGGCGAGCCAGACGGTGAACAGCGCCAGCACGGCGAGCAGGATCAGCACGACGGCGCCGACCAGCACATGGTTTGAACGCGTTTCCATTCAGTCCCTCTCGCCCCCCTTGGCGACGGCCCGTTCCGCACTGGCCACCGCCGCGCGGCCCCGCGGGCCGTTGAAATAGTCCTGGATCCACGGATGATCCAAAGCGAGCAGCTCGTCGATTGTTCCCACCGCGATCACGCGCTTGTCCGCGAGCACCGCGACCCGATCGCAAATCGCATAGAGCGTATCGAGGTCGTGGGTGATGAGGAAGACGGTCAGGCCCAGCGTCTGCTGAAGCGAGCGGGTCAGTTCGTCGAACGCCGCCGCGCCGATCGGGTCGAGCCCGGCGGTCGGTTCGTCGAGGAACAGCAGTTCCGGATCGAGCGCGAGACTGCGTGAAAGGCCCGCGCGCTTCTTCATGCCGCCCGACAGTTCGGACGGGTATTTGGGGCCGGCTTCGGGCGGCAGGCCGGTCATCACCACCTTGTACGCGGCAATCTCCGCCAGCAGCTGCGGGTCGAGCTGGGGGTAGAATTCCTTGAGTGGAACCTGAACATTTTCGGCCACGGTCAGGGTCGAAAACAGCGCGCCGCCCTGAAACAACACGCCCCAACGGCGGCGAATCTCGATCGCCTGACGCTCATCGGCGTCGATGACCGATTCGCCGAACACATGGACCTCGCCCGCATCGGGCGGTTGCAGGCCGATGATCGATCGCATCAGCACCGATTTGCCGGTGCCCGATCCGCCGACCACGCCCAGAATCTCGCCCGGCCGTACGTCGAGATCGAGATTCTCGTGCACCACCTGATCGCCGAAGCTGTTGCGCAGACCGCGGATGCGGATGACCGCCTCTTCGCCGTCGAAAATGGGGGCGGTCATCAGTTCCACCCCACTTCGGTGAAGAACACCGCAAAGAACGCATCGAGCACGATGACGAGGAAGATCGCCTGGACCACTGCGGTAGTGGTGCGCAGGCCCACCTGTTCGGCGTCGCTCTCGACCTGCATGCCCTGATAGCAGCCAGCGATGGCGATGATCGCGCCGAATACCGGCGCTTTGACGAGGCCGACATAGAGATCGGTGATCGGCACCACTTCGCGGAGCCGCTGGACGAAGGTGATCGGCGGAATGTCGAGCGCGATCCAGCACAACAGGCCGCCGCCGATCATCCCGAGGAGTGAGGCGTAGAAGCCGAGCAGCGGGAGCATCAGCACCGCCGCGATCACGCGTGGCAGCACGAGCGCCTCCATCGGGTTGACCCCGATGGTGCGCATCGCGTCGATCTCTTCGGTCAGCTTCATCGTGCCAAGCTGGGCCGCAAAGGCCGACCCGGAGCGGCCTGCGACCATGATCGCGGTCATCAGGATGCCGAGTTCGCGCAGCGTGATCCGGCCGACCAGATTGATCGTGAACACCTCGGCACCAAACTGGCGCAGCTGCACCGCGCCCTGTTGCGCGATGACGATGCCGATCAGGAAGCTCATCAACCCGATGATGCCGAGTGCGGAGACGCCGACCACTTCAAAGCGATGGACGGTCGCGTGGTAGCGGAAGCGGCGCGGGTTGGCGATCACGCGCGCCGCCGCCACCGCAGTCGCGCCCATGAAGCCGAGCAGGCCGTACATGGTCTTGATCGCCTGAACCACCGCTTCGCCGATCTCGGCGAGCAGCTGGGCGAATGCGCCCATCGGCTTGGGCGGTGCTTCGATCGGATGGTCGGCCTGTGCGACATGGTCGAACAGCAATTGCTGATTGGCGTCGAGTCCGGTCACCCGCGCATCATGGTCGCGCGCGAAGCGATGGATCAGCCACGCCCCGACCGTGTCGATCCGGTCGATCCCGCGCATGTCGAGCCGACGCACCTCACCCTCGACCGCACCGAGCCGGGTCGGCAGATCGTCGATATTGCGCAGCGACAAATTGCCGCTGAACCGCAGCGTCCCTTCGGCCGCGTCGTGCTGGAAGTCGGCTGGCGCGTTCATCGCGACCATCCATCGTTGATTCGGACTGGAACGGCAAGCACCTGTAGGTAGAGGGTAAGACTTGGTCTGGACCAATTCCGGACTGCGACGAAAGGTTCCGATGCGCCGGCTCGCCATTTACGACATGGACAAGACGATCACGCAGCGCGCGACGTGGATTCCGTTCCTGATCCATGCGGCGAAGACACGCGCGCCCTGGCGGCTGGCGCTGCTGCCGCTCGCGGGGCTTGCGAGCGTTGCCTATCTTGGAAAGGCGATCGACCGGGCGCGGTTGAAGGAGATCACGCATCGCCTGATGATCGGCCGCGCGATCCCGCCCGCCGAGCTGATGGCGGTGGCGGAGACCTTCGCCGACGATATGGCAGCGACCAATATGTTCGCCGATGCGCGTGCGCGCGTCGAAGCCGATCGCGCGGCAGGGTGGGAGCCGGTGCTGGCGACCGCAAGCCATGGTTATTATGCCGAGGCGATCGCCGCGCGGCTGCATATCGGCACGGTGATCGCCACCGCCGCGCGGCGCGATGCCGATGGCAATGTGCTGGCGGGGCTTGAGGGCGAGAATTGCTATGGCCCGGCCAAATTGCGACTGATCGAGGCGTGGATGGCGCGTGAGGGCCTGGCGCGCGGGGATATCCGGGTGCGCTTCTACAGCGACCATGTCTCCGACGCGCCGGTGCTGGAATGGGCGGACGAGCCGTTCGCGGTCAATGCGCACGGGCCGTTGCGCAAGCTGGCGGCGGTCAGGGGGTGGACGGTGCTGGATTGGGAGGGGTGAGCGAGCGGCTCGATGAACTCTTCCGGAGGCGCGCGCATCGCATGTTGATGCCTGCAGTTCTGGAGGGCTGGCGTGCGCTAGGGGGCGATGCGCTCCCGCTGAGCTTTGACGACCAGATGAGGCTAGTGACCCGCGTGCGCGCGGCTGAGCCCGCCAAGGCCACCCATTTGGAGCGACTCTCGCTTGCTCAGCTCCATCACGAGATTGCGCTATTTTCGTCCCGCTTGACGGAAGTCGTGGTGGTAGGTTGGGCACTGGATAGCGAGCCCGCCGTGATGATAGCGACGTCGATGCTACAGCAGTCGGTATTCGCTCTCAGTTCGGTCTACCCTGACGGGTTCCTGTTGCTTGAACCGCTGGCGCTTCCACTCACATCTTTGCTTGCGGTCGATTTTGGGAACGAAGACGATCCCCAAATCTACATTCGGCATAAGACCTTCAACGTGCGGTAAGCCTCGTTTGGTTGGCGACCACAAACCTCACAACAGCGTATGCAGTGTGTGCAGCGTCAGTCCGACCAGCCCGCCGACCAAAGTCCCGTTGATGCGGATATACTGCAGATCCTTGCCCACCGCATTCTCGAGCCGCCCGGTGATCGTGCGCGCGTCCCAGCCGCGCACCGTGTCCGACACCAGCCGGACGATGCCGTCGCCATAATCGGCGGCGGTGCCGACCGCGGCGCGGCGGACGAAGCGATTGATCATGTGCGCGAGGCGCGGGTCGCTCTGCAGCGTGCCGCCAAGCTGGCGCAGTGCCTCGCCGAACTTGCCCGCCAGCGCCGCATCGGGATCGCGCGCCACCCGCAGCAATGCCCCACGCGCCTGTTCCCACATCCCCTCGATCCAGCGGGCGAGCGCGGGATTGTCGAGCATGTCGGCCTTGAACTCTTCGACCTTCAGCCGGGTGGGAATGTCGAATTGCAGGTCGAAGGCGAGCTTTTCCAGCCCCTCCTCCACCTTCGCGCGCAGCGGGTGGCCGGGGTCTTCGGCGACGTCCGACACCAGCTTGTACAGGCCGTCGATGATCGCATTGGCGAGCGTTTCGTCGAGGCCGGTCCAGCGCATGATCGAGCCGGCGCGCTCATGCACCATCTTGCGGATCAGCGCCTCATTCTGGTCGATGATCTTCGCCAGCCAGCGCAGCATCGAATCCATCAGCGGCAAATGCCGCCCCTCGGCAATCGCCGCGCCCAGCGCCTGGCCGAGCAACGGCGCGATGTCGGTCTGGCGCAGGCGGCTGGCGACCGCGCCCTTGATGAGGCCACCGAGCTGATCCTTGTCGAGTGATTCGAGCAATGACGCGGCCATGCGCGATGCGCCACGGCGCAGGCGACCCGAGTTCTCGGGCGGCTGGGCGAGCCAGCGGCCCGCTGCACCCGCGACGTCAATCGACCGCATCCGCCGCGCGACGACGCGGGGAATGAGGAAATTGTCGCGCAGGAAATTGGCGAGCGAGGTGGCGATCCGCTCCTTGTTGCGCGGGATGATCGCGGTGTGCGGGATCGGCAGGCCCAGCGGATGACGGAACAGCGCGGTCACCGCGAACCAGTCAGCCAGGCCACCGACCATCGCCGCCTCGGCAAAGGCGCGGATAAAGCCCGCGACGGTGTAGTCAGGCTCATAGCTACGGGCGATGAAATACACCGCCGCCATCAGCACCAACAGGCCGGTGGCGAGGATGCGCATGCGCCTCAGGCCGGGCGGAACGGGGTCACGGTCGCGAATCACTGGACCAGAAAGCACGCGGATTGCCGGGTTCATAGCCGGAACAATCCGCGTGCCGTCTTTTAGTTCACTCGGCAGGCGCGGGGCCTTCGCTTCCGCTGTGCCCGATGCGGCCGGCAGGGACGGTGCCGGCAAGGCGCGCCTTGTCCTCGGCATCGTCACCCGGGCTGAAGGTCAGCAGCTTGCGACCAAGCCACGGACCGACCCGCCGCTCCATGCCGAGCGCAAGGCTGAATAGCGCCGGGACGATCAGCAGCGTGAGCAGCGTCGAGAGCAACAGGCCCCCGATCACCGTGATGCCCATCGGCGCGCGCCACGACCCGTCGCCGTTCAGCGACAATGCGGTCGGCACCATGCCGGCGACCATCGCGACCGTGGTCATCACGATCGGCTGCGCACGCTTGTGCCCGGCGTCGACGATTGCGGTGATCTTGTCGACGCCCTTCTCCATCTCCTCCAGCGCGAAGTCGATCAGCAGGATCGAGTTCTTCGCGACGATGCCCAGCAGCATCAGGATGCCGATCAGCACCGGCATTGAGATCGGATTGCCGGTGATCAACAGGGCGATCAGTCCGCCCAGCGCCGCGATCAGCAGCGAGGACAGGTTGACCATCGCCGCCATCACGCCGCGATAGAGCAGCACCAGCACCGCAAAGACGAGCAGGATACCGGCCACCAGCGCTACGATGAAGTTGACCAGCATTTCGGTCTGCCACTTGGCCTGACCCACCTCCAGCTTGCCGACACCCATTGGCAGGGCGCGCATCGTCGGCAGCTGATCGACCTTCTGCATCACCGCGCCCAGCACGAACGGCTTGCCGGTCTTGGGATCGGTGGCGAGGTCGGCACCGACGACGAGGCGGCGCTTCTGGTTCAGGCGATCGATGCGGGTTGCGCCCACGCCGAACTTGATGTCGGCGACCACCCCCAGCGGCACCGATCCGCCGGTCGATGTCGCCACCGGCAGGTTGCGGATCGTTTCCAGCTCAGCGCGCGAGCTTTCAGCGAGCGCGACCTTGATCGGCACCTGGCGATCGGACAGCGAGAATTTGGCGCTGTTCTGATCGATATCACCCAGTGTCGCGATGCGGATCGCGTTCGACAATGCCGCCGTCGTCACGCCGAGGTCCGCCGCCAGCTCAGTGCGCGGCTGGATCACAATTTCCGGCCGCTTGAGATCGCCAGTAATGCGCGGGGAGCGGAGCTCCGGCATCTTCTCCATCTCGGCGACGATCTTGAGCGCGGTGTCATTGAGCAGCTTGGGATCTTCACCGCCAAGCACGATCGACACCGCGCGGCCGCTGCCGCCCCAGCCGCCCTGCGAGCGCACATTGACGCGCGCGTCGGGGATTTGCGAGAGCGCGGGCTGGAGCTGCTGCTCGAGCTCGACGCTCGTCAGGGTGCGCCGGCCAGCTGTCGCCTCCTCGTCACCCAGTCCTGCCTTAATGTTCTCCCACGCGGTCGGGCGCTCTTGAAGGATCGCGGTCACACGCCCATTGCCGACAAAGGTGCGCGAATAGACATTCTGCACCACGTCGGTCCGCGCGGCGATGATCCCGGTCACGCGGTCAACGACCGTTTTGGTCTGCTCCAGGCTGGTTCCGGGCACCATTTCGATCTGGACGGTCACATCGTCCTGATCCTGATTGGGCTGGAAGGTGAAGGGCAGCGGACCGCCCGCAGCGAGGAAGATTTCCAGCGCGAAGGCGACGAGGAACGCGACCACGGCGACCCAGCGATGCACCAGGGTCCAGCGCAGGATGCGGACATAGACGTCCATCATCGCGCCCTCGCCATGGCTGGCATGGCCCTTCGCCTTGAGGAAATAGGCCGCGATCATCGGGGTGAGCAGACGCGCAATCGCCAATGACATCAGCACTGCGGCGACAACCGTCAGGCCGAAATTCTTGAAGAACTGGCCCGAAATGCCCGGCATCAGGCCCACGGGAAGGAACACGGCGACGATTGACATGGTGGTCGCGAGAACCGCAACGCCGATCTCGTCCGCCGCATCGATCGATGCCTGATAGGCGGATTTGCCCATCCGCATATGCCTGACGATATTCTCGATCTCCACGATCGCATCGTCGACCAGCACGCCCGCCACGAGGCTGAGCGCAAGCAGCGTCATCTGGTTGAGGGTAAAGCCCAGCATCTCCATGAACCAGAAGGTCGGGATGGCGGAAAGCGGGATCGCCAGCGCTGAGATCAACGTGGCGCGCCAGTCGCGCAGGAACAGGAACACGACGATGACGGCGAGCACCGCGCCCTCGATCATCGCGACCATCGCCGAGTGATATTGGGCTTCGGTATATTTGACGCTGTTGAACAGGACGTTGAACTGAACGCTCGGATTGCGCTTGTTGAGCGCCTCCAGCTTCTTCTCGGCGTCGTCGAACACGGTGACGTCGGACGCACCCTTGGCGCGCTTGATGTTGAACGACAGCACCTGACGGCCGTTATACTCGGCCAGGCTGCGCTGTTCGGCGTAGAGATCCTTGACCTCGGCAATGTCGGCGAGCCGCACATTGCGGTCGCCACCAATGGAAATTCGCGTCTCGGCGAGCGCGCGCGCATCCTGGGCGTTGCCGAGGACGCGGACCGACTGTTCGCTGCCCGAAATCTCGGTGCGACCGCCGGCTGCGTTCAGATTGATCTGACGCAGCTGCTGGTTGACCTGTGCGGCGGTCAGGCCAAGCGACTGGATTTTGGGCAGGTTGAGGATCACGCGGATTTCGCGATTGACCCCGCCGATGCGTTCGACCCCGGAAAGGCCGTCTACCGACAGCAGTTCGTTGGCGACCGTGTTATCGACATACCATGACAGCTGTTCGATCGTCATGTCGGTGCCGGTCGCGGTAAAGGTCGCGATTTCCTGGTCGCTCGTGTTGGCGCGGCCGACCAGCGGTTCGAGAATGCCGTCCGGCAGGTCGCCACGGATCTGGGCGATTGCGTCGCGCACGTCGCTGACTGCACGATCGATCGGCGTACCGATATCGAGCTGGATGACGGTCTGTGAATTGCCTTCGCTGACGGTGGATTCGATCTGGTCGATGCCCTGCAGGCTGCGCACCGCCGCCTCGACCCGCTGGGTCACCTGGGTCTCGAGCTCGCTCGGTGCCGCACCCGGCTGGCTGATCGACACCCACACGATCGGGAAATCGATGTCCGGATCGTTGTTCACGTCCATCCGCGCGAAGCTGACAAAGCCGGCGATGGTCAGCGCCAGGAACAGAACGATCGGCGGAACCGGGTTCCGGATCGACCAGGCAGAGATGTTGCGAAAGCTCATATCCCGTTGTCCCTTAACGCTTCAGCGTGGTGAGGTTCGGCTTGACCTTCTGTCCCGGGTTGAGGAACGCGCCGGCGGTCAGCACCACCCGTTCGGTACCGTCCAGACCGCTGGTGATCGCGACCCCAACGTCGGACACGTCCCCGGTCGTCACGGCACGACGCTCCGCCTCGTCCTTGGCGTTGAGGATATAAACATAATTGCCCTTGGCGTCGCTCTGGATCGCCGATTGCGGGAGCAGCGGGGCGACAGCCGCACCCGCCGTGATCCGCGCCGAGGCGAAGCCGCCTGGACGCAGCGCCTTGTCGAACGACAGGGCGATGCGCGCGATGCCCTGACGCGTCTGCGGGTCGATGACCGGCGACACCTGCCATACCTCGCCGGTGAATACCCGGTCCATGCCGACCGGGGTCACTTCCGCGCGCGCGCCAACGGGGATGCGCTGAAGATCCGCTTCGGCAAGCTGCGTGCGCAGCTCCATCTGGCCGCCCTGAGCCACGCGGAACAGCGCGCCCGAGCCGGAGCTGATGATCTGACCCGGCTCGACCGAGCGGGTGAGGACGAGGCCCGCGGCGGGCGAGCGGATGTCGAGGCGGCGGTTGCGCGCCTGCGTCTCCGACAGCTGCGACTGAGCGACGCGGACGCGTGCGGCGGCAGCGTCACGGGTGGCCGTCTTGCGGTCGAGATCCGCCTTGGACACGAAGCCGCGTGAGAGCAGCTGCTGCGAGCGATCCAGCTCGGCCTGCGCGATGCTGAGATCAGCCTGCGCGACGCGGATGCTGGCGGACTGCGACTGGGCGGTCTGGCTCTGCACCGACCGGTCGACCGTGGCGAGCACCTGACCCGCGCCGACCCAGTCGCCCGGCTCGACGAGCACGCGGGTGACCATGCCACCTTCGCCAGCGACACCAACCGGCATTTCGCGGCGCGCGGCGAGCGAGCCGTTGCCGCTGATCATGCTGGAAATGGTGCTACGACCCGGAACTGCGACGGTGACGGTCGGCAGCTGGCGGTCGCCGCCCTGCCCACCCTTGGCGGCGCCAGCGGCGCCCGCCTTGGCCGGATCAGCCTTGTCGCCCGCCCCGCCCGAGGCAAAGGCGAACCAGGCGGCGACGATCACGACGAACGCGATAGCACCGGCGATGATCCACCGTTTGCGGCGCGACCTTTTCTCCCCCTCACCCGTCAGAGCGAGCCGTTCTTCCCCACCGAACATCCGAGCCTCGTAATTCATGCGCGACCTCTTTCACCCCCGACCCAAAGGCCGACGCGGGTCCTCCCCGTCGCGCTGTATTATCTGAATAAGTCACTTGCCTCAAGGGCAGTTTTACAGTGCGCGCCAGATGCCCGTTTTGCAGAATCCGCGCAAGGGCAGGTCGCACGCAAATGGGGGTATTCAGGAAAGCGATCATGGGGCAATCTCCCGCCTGCTCCAGCCTGATCGGGGGACGGAGGCGACTACAGGAGGAAGGCATGCCCGAAGGTATTCTCGGTTGGATCCTCATCGGCCTCGTGGCCGGGGTTCTTGGCAAGCTGATCATGCCGGGCAAGGATCCGGGCGGTATCATCGTCACCATTCTTATCGGTATCGCCGGCGCATTGCTCGCCGGGTTCGTCGCACCGTCGATCGGGGTCGACCTGACCAACACGCTCAACAGCTATATCGCAGCCACCGTTGGCGCGGTCGTGCTGCTCGCGCTCTATCGGCTGGTGATGACGCGCCGCACGCGCTGAACGCACGCTGCAGGGTTCGTTCAGCCCTTGTTGTCCCGCCCTGCCCCACGCAGCGGCGGGACAATGTTTGTTGAAAGGCCCTGATTAGATGATCCGAATGATGACCGCTGCCGCACTCGCCGCGACCTTCCCGCTCGCCGCGGCCGCGCAGGTTGCCCCGACAGCGACGGTTGCCGAAGGTACGCTGCTGGACGTGGTGGCCGAGGGGCGGGTCAATCGCGTTCCCGACATTGCGGTGATCCGCGCCGGCGTCGTCAGCCAGGGCGCGACCGCCGCCGAGGCGCTGTCCGCCAATGCGCGGCAGATGGCATCGGTGCTCACCGCGCTCAAGGGTGCCGGCATCGCCGATCGCGACATCCAGACCGCGACGATCTCGCTCAGCCCGCAATATCGCTACGCCGAAAATCAGCCGCCGGTGATCACCGGCTATCAGGCGAGCAACAGCGTGTCGGTGAAGTTTCGTGACATCGCACGCAGCGGCACGATCCTGGACACGCTGGTCAAGCAGGGCGCAAACCAGATCGACGGGCCGAGCCTGACGATCGATGCGGTCGATTCCGCGATGGATGAGGCGCGTGTGGATGCAGTGAAGCGCGCCCGCGAGCGCGCCGCTTTGTACGCCCGCGCGCTCGGGATGCGGGTCGATCGCATCCTGATGGTCAGCGAAGGCAGCGACGGTGGTGCGCCCGGCCCGGTGCCGCAGATGATGGTCCGCGCCGAAGCCAAGGATTCGACCCAGATCGCGCCCGGCGAACAGCAGGTCAGCGCCAACGTTCGCGTACGCTTCCTGCTCAAGTGAAAGAAAAGGGGCCGCCCCAGCCGGGACGGCCCCTTTTTTGTTGGCCGCTGAGCGGGCCGATGCCGCGCCCAGCGAAGTTTCGTTCGAGCGATTAACGCACTGAGCCGCGACGCACGAGATTGACGATCGCGAGCAGGATGATCGCGCCGACCAGCGACGACACAAAGGTCATCACGGTGATCGCGCTGTTGATCGAGCCGCCGAACAGTAGGCCGCCGATGAATGCGCCGACGATGCCGACGACGATGTTGAGCAAAATGCCCTGCTGGGCGTCGGTGCGCATCACGAGGCTGGCGAGCCAGCCCACCACGCCGCCGATTACGAGCCAGACAATCAGTCCAACCAGGTCCATGTCTTCCTCCACTGTGACGTCCGCACATTTGCGAACGATGTGGGGCGAAGACGCGCAGGGGCCGAAAATGGTTCCGCCCGCGTTTTGAGGCGCGGGCGGATGGGAGAGAGGGTCAGAGTCCGGCCTATGCCACCGGGATCATGTCAGTATTTCTGCTGGCGCTCGTAGAGCGACTTATAATGCTGGATCCGCGTGACACGCAGGCCGGGCATGCCCGACCGGTCGATCGCGCGCTGCCAGCCGGCGAATTCCTCGACCGTCAGGCCATAGCGCTCGCACACTTCGTCGACGCTGAGCAGGCCGCCATTGACCGCCGCGACGACCTCAGCCTTGCGCCGCACGACCCAGCGGGTCGTTTCGGGCGGCGGCAGCGAATCGAGTGTCAGTGGCTCACCGAGCGGACCGATCACTTTCGCTGGGCGGATCTTCTGGTTTTCAATCATTCCATACCTCGATCAGGGCGGGGGGTCCCCAACTGCGTCTGAAGCCCGTCATAACGTCCGCGGATTTCGCTTCGCCTAAACGGCACGGTAAACGGCGCCTTCATCGAACTTGCCACCGGGTTAGCGTGCGCTCGACCGCCAGGTTGAACGCGCCATGCGGCGGCGCGAGCAATCCGTGCGCGGGCGTCAGCCGATCGAGTCGGATCTGCAGGCGCGCGGTCCGGCTCGCCGACTGACGCACAGCCGCCGCCGCGAGCAGCACGGCAACGGGCGCGGCGATCGGCGTCGCGCCGACATCGCGGTCGAATCGGAAGCTCAGATCCACTGGAGCCTGCTGTCATCGGTCGAACTCATCCGACCCCGTTTAACGGCGAAGGCTGAAAGCCCGGTAAATACAGCGATTTTGCATCGCTATCGTGAAACCACTATGTGCGCGGCGATGTTCACCGGCGATTTTCAGCTTTCCGGGCCGCTCGAGAAGCGGCGAATCGTGGTCGCCATGTCGGGTGGCGTCGATAGTTCGGTCGTGGCCGCGCTTGCTGCGCGCACCGGGGCGGAGACGATCGGCGTCACGCTGCAGCTCTATGATCATGGCGAAGCGGTCGGGCGCGCGGGCAGTTGCTGTGCCGGCCGCGACATCCGCGACGCGCGCGCGGTGTGTGATCGCCTCGGCATCGCGCATTATGTGTTCGACCATGAAAGCAGCTTTCGCGAGACGGTGATCGACGATTTCGCCGACACCTATCTGGCGGGTCGCACGCCGATCCCTTGCGTCAAATGCAATATGGGGCCGAAATTCACCGATTTGTTCGCGCTCGCCCGTGATCTGGGTGCCGATTGCCTTGCCACCGGCCATTATGTGCAGCGGGTCGAGGGTGCCGAGGGGCCGGAGCTGCACAAGGGTGCCGACCCGGCGCGCGACCAGAGCTATTTCCTGTTCGCTACGACCAGCGCCCAGCTCGACTTCCTGCGCTTTCCCTTGGGTGGCCTGCCCAAGGCACGGGTGCGCGAGATTGCGGCGGAGATCGGCCTGGGCGTTGCCGGCAAGCCCGACAGCCAGGACATCTGCTTCGTCCCCGATGGCGACTATGCCAGCCTGGTCAAGAAATTGCGCCCGGAAGCCGACACCGCCGGGGCGATTGTCGATGAGGCGGGCACTGTGCTGGGCGCGCACAAGGGGCTGATCCATTTCACCGTCGGCCAGCGCCGGGGCCTTGAGATCGGTGGCAGCCCCGAGCCGCTCTATGTGCTGCGGCTCGACCCGGCGACACGCGACGTGGTGGTCGGGCCGAAGTCTGCACTCGCGGTCAGTGCCGCGCGGATCGAGGGGCTAAACTGGATCGGCGGGAGCCATAGCGGGCCGCTCACTGCCAAGGTCCGGTCGATGGCGCGCCCGGTCCCGGCGCGGCTCGATGGCGACCGGGTGGTGTTCGACGCGCCCGAATATGGCGTCGCGCCAGGACAGGCGGCGGTGCTCTATGCGGGCGAGCGCGTGCTCGGCGGCGGCTGGATCACCGAGACCGAACGCGCGGAGATGGTCGCGGCCTAAGCGCCGCGCAGCTCGTTCGCCTCGCGCAATGGCTCGCCGGGTCGGTCGACCTGGCCCTCCGGGTCGACATGGATCAGGATTTCGGTGCCGGGGAATTCGGCCTCGAGCCGGGCTTCGAGGGCTTCGACCACGTCATGCGCCTCGGCCACGCTCATCGTGGCGGGGACATGGATATGGAATTGCGCGAAATCCTGCGATCCGCTGCTGCGCGTGCGCAGGTCGTGGAGGCTTTCAAACCCGGGGATAGCTGCGGCGCAGGCGATGAAGGCGCGGCGCTTTTCCTGCGGCCATTCGCGGTCCATCAACTGGCCGATTGCGTCGATCGCGGCATGCCACGCTCCCCAGAGCAGCCATAGCGCGATGCCGATGCCGAACACCGGGTCCGCGCCGCGCAGACGGAGCACCGATTCGAGCACCAGTGCGGCGATCACGCCGGCGTTGAGCAACAGATCGGACTGGTAATGCAGCCGGTCGGTGCGGATCGCGATCGATCCGCTCGCGGCGATGGCGCGCGCCTGATAGGCGGTGAGCAGCAGCGTCACGCCGATCGCGATCACCGATACGATGATCCCGGCTTCGGGGTCGGCCGCGACTTCGCCACTGGTCAGCCGCTCGATCGCGCGCACCGCGATGAAGGTGGCGGAGGCGGAGATCAGCACGACCTGGAACAGCGCCGCCAGCGCCTCGGCCTTGCCATGGCCGAAGCGGTGATTGGCGTCGGCGGGCTGCGCGGCGATGCGCACCCCGGCCAGCGTGACCAAAGACGCGATCAGGTCGAGCACCGAATCCGACAGGCTCGCCAGCATCGCCACCGAACCGGTCGTCCACGCCGCATAGGCCTTGAGCCCGCCGAGCAGCAGCGCCGCACAGACGCTTGCGATTGCCGCCCGGGTCGGGGTGGCGGTCATGGGTAGAGCAAACCCTCGTCCCAGCTTTCGCCATTGCGGACGAACACGCGGCGCTCGTGCAGGCGGTGTTCGCGATCCATCCAGAATTCGATCCGCTCCGGCGTCACGCGATAGCCGCCCCAATGCGGCGGGCGCGGCACATCGCCGCCATCGAACCGCGCCTGCATCTCCGCAAACCGCGCTTCGAACGTCGCGCGATCGGGCAGCGGGCGCGATTGGTCGCTGGCCCAGGCGCCGAGCTGCGAATCGCGGCTGCGGCTCGCGAAATAGGCGTCGGACTCGGCGTCGGCCACGCGGCTGACCGGCCCTTCGATCCGGATCTGGCGGCGCAGCGACTTCCAGTGGAACAGCAGCGCAGCGCGCGGTGTCGCTTCCAGCTCACCCGCCTTGCGGCCTTCACGGTTGGTATAGAAGGTGAAGCCTTCCGCCCCATGGCCCTTGAGCAGCACCATCCGCACCGATGGCTGGCCATCGGCGCTCACCGTCGCCAGCGCCATGGCGTTGGAATCGTTGATCTCGGTCGTGCGTGCCTCGCGGTACCAGGCGTCGAACAGGGCAAAGGGATCTTCGGTCATGCCCCGCCATAGACCCTACGCGCGGCAAGCGGGAGGGGGAACGGCGATCCCGGCATTGCCCTTTGGTGCATCGCGCGGCATGGGGAGCGCAGGCTTTGGTCAAATTGTTCGAGGACGCGATGAAGGACAAGCTGGTGACGTTGATCGGCGGCGGCGGGTTCGCCGGACGCTATATCGCCCAGTCGCTGCTGAAGGCCGGCGCGCGGGTGCGGATTGCGCAGCGCGATCCGCGCGCGGCGTGGTTCCTCAAGCCACTGGGCGGCCTTGGCCAGACCCAGTTCGTCGTCGCCGACGTGACCCGCCCCGACAGCCTGACCCGCGCGCTTGCCGGGTCGGACGCGGTGGTCAATCTGGTCGGCGTGTTCGGCAACAGCATGGATGTGGTCAACGCGCGCGGATCGGGCAATGCCGCCAAGGCCGCTGCGGCGGCGGGCGCGACCAGTTTCGTCCAGATGTCCGCGATCGGCGCCGATAGCGACTCGCCCTCGGCCTATGGCCGGTCGAAGGGCGATGGCGAGGCGGCGGTGCGCGCGGCGTTCCCGACGGCCACGATCCTGCGCCCCAGCCTGATGTTCGGGCGCGAGGACCAGTTCGTGAACCGCTTCGCCGCGCTCGCCGCGTCGCTGCCGTTCGTCCCGGTGCTCAAGGGCGGGACCAAGATCCAGCCGGTGTGGGTCGCCGATGTCGCGCAGGCGGTGACGCGCGCGATCGCCGAACCCGCCCGCTATGCCGGTCACACATTCGATCTGGGCGGTCCGGACGTGATGAGCTTCACCCAGTTCCACCACTGGCTGCTCGAAGCGATCGGGCGCGATAAGCCGGTCGTCGAGCTCCCCGATGTCGTCGGCGCGGGGCTGGCCTCGCTCGGATTCCTGCCTGGCGCGCCGATCAGCTGGGACCAGTGGCTGATGCTGCAGCAGGATAATGTCGCATCGGGCGACGGCCTGGCCGCATTCGATATTGCGCCGACGCCGCTCGCCGCAGTCGCGCCGCACTGGCTGGTCCAGTATCGCAAGCATGGCCGGTTCGCGGGCGCGCGCCACGCCTGACCGCCGCATCCCCCGGCAGATTTGAACAGCCGGGCGCACCCGGCGGAGGACACGCGCCGTGAGCGACATCGCGATCTACATCATCCTCGGCATTATCGAGGGGCTGACCGAATTCCTGCCCGTGTCGTCGACCGGGCATCTGATCCTTGCGGGCGAGCTGCTCGGCTTTACCGGCGAAGGATCGGTGGCGTTCAAGGTGGCGATCCAGCTCGGCGCGATCCTGGCGGTGCTGGTCGCTTACTGGCGGCGCTTCTGGGGCATCGGCATGGGCCTGTTGCGCGGCGAGCGCGAGGCGATCTGGTTCACCCGCAACATCCTGATCGGGTTCCTGCCCGCGATGCTGATCGGCGCGGTCGCCTATGAGGGGATCCGCGCGCTCATCCAGTCACCGATGACCGTCGCAGTCGCGCTGATCGTCGGCGGCATCGCGATCCTCGTCATCGAGCGCATGGTCAAGGTGGTAAAGGTCGAGCGGGTCGAGACGATGCCGCTCACAACCGCGGTCACGATCGGACTGGTCCAGTGCATCGCGATGATCCCGGGCGTCAGCCGGTCGGGTGCGACGATCATGGGCGCGTTGCTGATGGGCGTCGAGCGCAAGACGGCGGCTGAGTTCAGCTTCTTCCTTGCCGTGCCGACGATGGCCGGGGCGACCGCCTATTCGCTGTACAAGGACCGCGACCTGTTGAGCGCCGACGACCTAGGCGGCATCGCGATCGGGCTAGGCGTGTCGTTTGTCGTCGCGCTGCTTGTTGTAAAGGCGTTCGTGAAAATCGTCGGCCGCTTCGGCTTTGCACCCTTTGCCTGGTACCGGATCGCACTCGGTGCGGCGGCGATCCTCTTCCTCTCCTTGCGTTAAGGGCCGATTCGGACCTGGATTTGAAATGATGTTGCGCAGGTGACAGGCTCACTTTGAAAACCGCAGTTAATAGGACAGCATAACTGCCCTAATAGCCCATTTTTGCGTGACTCATGAGGCAAATCCTGCCATCCGCGCCGCATGGCAAAGGATGTGATGCTTCAATTCGTCGATCGTGCTCAGGCATTTCCGCCCAAGCGCGATCCGGACCTGCGCGCGGAGGATTTCCGCGAGATCGCGGAGCGCTACGCGCCGTCGACGGCCGAGGATCAGGCCGGGCGCTGTTCGCAATGCGGCGTGCCTTACTGCACGGTGCATTGCCCGTTGCATAACCACATCCCCGACTGGCTGCGCTTGACCGCCGAGGGGCGGCTGCGCGAAGCCTATGAGCTGTCCAACAGCACCTCGACCATGCCCGAGATTTGCGGCCGCATCTGTCCGCAGGACCGGCTGTGCGAGGGTAATTGCGTGATCGAATCCTCCGGCCACGGCACGGTCACGATCGGGTCGGTCGAAAAGTTCATTACCGACACCGCCTGGGATCAGGGCTGGGTCGAGCCGTTGCAGCCCGGCCCCGCGCGCGGCCAGTCGGTCGGCGTCATCGGCGCGGGTCCGGCGGGCCTGACTGCGGCGGAATATCTGCGCGTGCTCGGCTATGACGTGCATGTCTATGACCGCCACGACCGCGCGGGCGGGCTGCTGACCTATGGCATCCCCGGCTTCAAGCTGGAAAAGCACATCGTCACGCGCCGCACCGATCGGCTGGCGGCGGGCGGCATCGTGTTTCACCTCGGTTTCGACGTCGGCAAGGATGCGACGCTGGAGCAGCTGCGCCAGAAGCACGACGCGCTGCTGATCGCGACCGGCGTGTACAAGCCGCGCGTGATCAAGGCGCCGGGCGTCGGCGCGAACGGGGTGGTCGATGCGCTCGATTATCTGATCGCGTCGAACCGCAAGAGCTTTGGCGACAGCGTGCCGGCGTTCGAGGACGGGAGCCTCAATGCCGCGGGCAAGAATGTCGTGGTGATCGGCGGCGGCGACACCGCAATGGACTGTGTCCGCACCGCAATCCGTCAGGGCGCGGAATCGGTGAAGTGCCTGTATCGCCGCGACCGCGCCAACATGCCGGGCAGCCAGCGCGAAACCGCCAATGCCGAGGAAGAAGGCGTCGAGTTCGTCTGGCTCTCTGCCCCCGAAGCGTTTGAGGGCGGCGAGCAGGTGACGGCGGTCAAGGCGGTCGGCATGCGCCTCGGCGCCCCCGATGCCAGCGGCCGCCGCGCGCCCGAACCCGATCCCGACGCGAAGTTCGACGTCCCCGCCGATCTGGTGATCAAGGCGCTTGGCTTCGATGCCGAAGACCTGCCGGTATTGTTCAACGCGCCCGCGCTGGGCGTCACCCGCTGGGGCACGGTGCGCACCGATGCGCGCACGATGATGAGCAACCTCGACGGCGTGTTCGCCGCGGGCGACATCGTCAAGGGCGCGAGCCTGGTGGTGCAGGCAATCCGTGACGGGCGTGATGTCAGCGAGCGGATGCATGCTTGGTTGAAGGCGAAGGCAAAAGCGCCCCGGAGCAAGGAACGGGTCGCAGCATGACGATCGCCATCTGCCTGTTCATCACCGCGCTCGCCGGGGCGCCGGTAGCCAGCGCAACCGCACCGCTAGCTGCAGAGACAGCGCCGACTGTTTCGCCGGCCGCGTTGAAACTTGCAGCGACCACGAATCCTGCCGAGGGCATAACGTCCGAAAGTGATCGACTTTTTACCGGCGGAGAACTCGCGGAAAGCATGCGGGCGGACCCCGAGATGGCTGAAACCGAGCGAGAATATCCCGGTTTGATTGATCATATCGCTGCCCAGATGAGACCGACGATCGAGCGTCAGGTTATGGCGTCCCTTCCGACCCTGTGGAACCGATTGGCCCGGATCTACGACGCCAATCTTACTCCGGCAGAGATTGATCAGGCGCAACGCTATTATGGCTCAAGCGCAGGGTCGCGCCTCATCCGCGCGGTAAGTCGGCATTTCGACTATAAACCCATGCTGAGCGAGTCCGCGCAGGACGAGGATGTCAGCACCACCAGCATGCGTCAGGGATTAGCAGCCGGAATGCCCGCGATCATTGCCCAGATGTCGTCTGAGGATCAGGCGGCTTTGATGGCGTTTGCACGCACGCCGACGTTTACCAAAATTCAGAAGATAAATCCGGAAATCGCGCGGGTGAAGGCGGCGTGGGTGAATGAATCCACCCCTGAGGCAGATGCCGAGCTTGAGGCCGTCGTCACAAAGGCGGCGGAAGAGTTTATCGCTCAGAAGGAAGCGAAGAAGTGACCGACGAAACCCAGCACGAACGCCTCGCCCGTGAAGGCATGTACCGCCCCGAATTCGAGGGCGATGCCTGTGGCGTGGGCATGGTCGCGGCGATCGATGGACAGCCGTCGCGCCGCGTGGTGCAGGGCGCGATCGATGCGCTGAAGGCGGTGTGGCATCGCGGCGCGGTCGATGCCGATGGCAAGACCGGCGACGGCGCGGGGCTGCATGTCGATCTGCCGCTGCGCTTCTTTGACGATGCGGTGCTCGCCAGCGGGCATCGCGTGCTGCCCAACCGGCTTGCGGTCGGCATGATCTTCATGCCGCGCGTCGATCTGGGCGCGCAGGAGGCGTGCCGCACGATCGTCGAAAGCGTGCTGATCGACGCGGGCTACACCATTTATGGCTGGCGCCAGGTGCCGGTCGATGTCTCGGTCATCGGGCAAAAGGCGCAGGCGACCCGGCCGGAGATCGAGCAGATCATGATCGCCGGGCCGATGCCCGATGAACAGAGCGAGGCCGAGTTCGAGAAGAACCTCTACCTCGTCCGCCGTCGCATCGAAAAGCGGATCATCGCGGCGCAGATCAGCGGCTTCTACATCTGTTCGCTGTCGTGCCGGTCGATCATCTACAAGGGGCTGTTCCTCGCGGAATCGCTGAGCGAATTCTATCCCGATCTGCGTGACGAACGCTTCGTTTCCCGCGTCGCGATCTTCCACCAGCGCTATTCGACCAACACCTTCCCGCAATGGTGGCTGGCCCAGCCGTTCCGCTGCCTCGCCCATAATGGCGAGATCAATACGATCCGCGGCAACAAGAACTGGATGCTCAGCCACGAGATCAAGATGGCGGCGACCGCGTTCGGCGAGCATTCGGAGGATATCAAGCCGGTGATCCCGGCGGGTGCGTCCGACACCGCCGCACTCGACGCAGTGTTCGAGGCGATCTGTCGCTCGGGCCGCGACGCGCCGACCGCCAAGCTGATGCTGGTGCCCGAAGCGTGGCAGGCGATCGACGCGATGCCCGACAAGCATCTCGCGATGTACAAATACCTCGCCAGCGTGATGGAGCCGTGGGACGGCCCCGCTGCGCTCGCGATGACCGATGGCCGCTGGGCGGTTGCTGGCGTCGACCGCAACGCGCTGCGCCCGCTGCGCTACACCCGCACGTCGGACGGGCTGCTCGTGGTCGGCTCGGAGACCGGCATGGTCCAGATCCCCGAGGCAACCGTGGTCGCCAAGGGGCGGCTGGGGCCGGGTCAGATGATCGCGGTCGATCTGGAAGAAGGGCGTTTCTACACCGATGGCGAGGTCAAGGACCGCATCGCCGGGGAATATGATTACGCGTCGATGATCGGCGAGTTCATGGGGCTCGACGACCTGCCCGCCGCAACCGATGCGGCGCCGGCCTGGACCCGCGCCGAGCTGACCCGCCGCCAGGTCGCGGCCGGACAGTCGCTGGAGGATATGGAGCTGATCCTCTCGCCGATGGTGACCGACGCCAAGGAGGCGGTCGGCTCTATGGGCGACGATACGCCGCTGGCCGTGATCAGCGACAAGCCGCGGCTGATCAGCCAGTTCTTCCGCCAGAATTTCAGCCAGGTGACCAACCCGCCGATCGATTCCTTGCGCGAACGGCATGTGATGTCGCTCAAGACGCGGTTCGGCAATCTCGCCAACATCCTCGACACCGCGCAGACCGCGAACAAGGTGCTGGTGCTCGAAAGCCCGGTGCTGACCAATGGCGATTGGGCGCGGCTCAAAAGCTATTTCGGCGCGCAGGCGGCGGAGATCGACTATAGCTTCCCCGCCGGTGGTGGGCCGGAGACGTTGCGCGCGGCGATCGCCGATATCCGGCTTCAGGCCGAACAGGCGGTGCGCGCGGGCAAGACCGAGATTTTCCTGACCGACGAGGCCGTCGGCCCCGACCGCATCGCCATTGCCGGCGTGCTGGCGGCGGCGGCGGTGCACACGCACCTCGTCCGCAAGGGGCTGCGCAGCTATGCCAGCGTCAACATCCGCACCGCCGAATGCCTCGACACGCATTATTATGCGGTGCTGATCGGCGTCGGCGCGACTACGGTGAACGCCTATCTGGCCGAAGCCGCGATTGCCGACCGCCATGCGCGCGGCCTGTTTGGCGAGCTGTCGTTCGAACAATGCCTGAAGAATCATCGCAAGGCGATCGACGAGGGGCTGCTCAAGATCATCTCAAAGATGGGGATCGCGGTGATCTCCAGCTATCGTGGCGGCTATAATTTCGAGGCGGTTGGCCTGTCGCGCGCGCTCGTGAACGACTTCTTCCCCGGCATGCCCGCGAAGATTTCGGGCGAGGGCTATGCCTCGCTGCACCTCAATGCCCAGATGCGCCACGATGCCGCCTATGACAGTGCGGTTGCGACGCTCCCGATCGGCGGCTTCTACCGCCAGCGGCATGGGGGCGAGACGCATGCGTACAGCGCGCAGTTGATGCACACGCTGCAGACGGCGGTGTCGACCGATAGCTATTCGACCTATCTGCAATTCGCGCGCGGGGTCCGTGACCTGCCGCCGGTGTATCTGCGCGACCTGCTCGAATTCAACTTCCCGACCGAGGGCGTTGCGATCGATCAGGTCGAGGCGATCACCGAGATCCGCAAGCGCTTCGTGACGCCCGGCATGTCCTTGGGCGCGCTGTCGCCCGAGGCGCATGAGACGCTGGCGATCGCGATGAACCGCATCGGCGCCAAGGCGGTGTCGGGCGAGGGCGGTGAGGATTCGGTTCGCTACAAGCCCTATTCCAATGGCGACAACGCCAACAGCTCGATCAAGCAGATCGCGTCGGGCCGGTTCGGCGTCACCGCCGAATATCTCGGCGCGTGCGAGGAAGTGGAGATCAAGGTCGCACAGGGCGCCAAGCCCGGCGAGGGCGGGCAGCTGCCCGGGTTCAAGGTGACCGAGTTCATCGCCCGACTGCGCCATTCGACGCCGGGCGTGACGCTGATCTCGCCGCCGCCACACCACGACATCTATTCGATCGAGGATCTGGCGCAGCTCATCTACGACCTCAAGCAGATCAACCCGCGCGCGCGGGTGTGCGTGAAGCTGGTGTCGAGCGCGGGCATCGGCACCGTCGCGGCGGGCGTGGCCAAGGCACATGCCGACGTGATCCTCGTCGCCGGCCATGTCGGCGGCACGGGCGCGTCGCCGCAGACGTCGGTCAAGTATGCCGGCACGCCGTGGGAAATGGGGCTGAGCGAGGTCAACCAGACGCTCACCCTCAACGGTCTGCGCGGCCGGGTGCGGCTGCGCACCGATGGCGGCCTTAAGACCGGGCGCGACATCGTCATCGCCGCGATCTTGGGCGCCGAGGAATTCGGCATCGGCACGCTTTCGCTGGTCGCGATGGGCTGCATCATGGTGCGTCAGTGCCACAGCAACACCTGTCCGGTCGGCGTGTGCACGCAGGATGAGCGGCTGCGCCAGAAGTTCACCGGATCGCCGGAGAAGGTCATCAACCTGATGACCTTCATCGCCGAGGAAGTGCGCGAGATCCTCGCCAAGCTCGGCTGCAAAAGCCTCGACGAGGTGATCGGGCGCACCGAATTGCTGCGTCAGGTCAGCCGCGGTGCCGAGCATCTCGACGATCTCGATCTCAACCCGATCCTGGCCAAGGTCGACGCAGACGAGAGCGAGCGCCGCTTCAGCCTGTCGACCTGGCGCAACGCCGTGCCCGACAGCCTCGACGCACAGATCATCGCCGACGCACGCGCCGTGTTCGAACGCGGCGAGAAGATGCAGCTCGCCTACAACGTCCGCAACACCCACCGCGCGGTCGGCACGCGGCTGTCGAGCGAGATCACGCGGACCTTCGGCATGTCGAAGCTCAACGATGGCCACGTCCAGATCCGCCTGCGCGGATCGGCCGGCCAGTCGCTTGGCGCATTCCTGTGCAAGGGCGTGACGCTCGAAGTGTTCGGCGATGCCAACGACTATGTCGGCAAGGGCCTGTCGGGCGGCACGATCATCGTGCGCCCGCTGGTCAGCTCGCCGCTCGCCAGCCAGGACAATACGATCATCGGCAACACCGTGCTCTATGGCGCGACCAGCGGCCGGCTGTTTGCCGCGGGTCAGGCGGGCGAGCGCTTTGCGGTGCGCAATTCGGGCGCGCAGGTGGTGGTCGAGGGCTGCGGCGCCAATGGCTGCGAATATATGACCGGTGGTGTCGCGGTGGTGCTGGGTGAGGTCGGCGCGAATTTCGGCGCGGGCATGACCGGCGGCATGGCGTTCATCTATGACGAAAGCCGCAGCTTCGACGCGCGCGCGAATGGCGAGAGCATCGTGTGGCAGCGCCTGTCCTCGCTGCATTGGGAAGCGGTGCTCAAGAACCTGATCACTGACCATGCCGAGGCAACCGACAGCAAATGGTCGCGCGGACTGCTCGAGGATTGGGACCGGGTGCGCGGCCATTTCTGGCAGGTGGTGCCGAAGGAGATGCTGACGCGGCTGGCGCATCCGCTGGATGACAGCGTGGAGATGGTCGCGGCGGAGTGAGCTGATGCTCCACATCGATCGTCGAGAGGTGGGAGCTGCGGTCGCGGTTGGCGGGCTGATTTGCTTGATCTTTCTAATGGCCTGGGCGCTTCAGCCTGACCGCGATGGAGAGCCGATCTCGACCAGCGCCACGGTTGTGTCCGCCCAGCCGTTCGTGCCTATCAACAAGTATCGGCGGACGGTGACACGGACGAACTTTTCCATGCGTCTGGATGATGGTCGCGACGTGTGGGTATCTGCTGCTGCGGGCTGCGTACCGACCTACAACAGGGGGGACCGTGTAAGGCTGATCGCGACGCGCACGAATGGCGGACGCGTCCAGTGGAAGATCGTTGGCGATCGGTGCGTGATCTAAACCTTCCTCCCTTTACGCCCCACGCCCCACGCGCCTATGCCGGTCAGCATGTGGCAGCTTTACCAATTCCCCCTGTGCCCCTTCTCGCGCAAGGTGCGGCTCGTTCTGGGTGAGAAGGGCGTTGGCTATGAGCCTGTCCGCGAATCGCCTTGGGCGCGGCGCGACGAGTTTCTCGACATGAACCCGGCGGGACAGACCCCGGTGATGGCCGACGATCGCGGCGTCGTGCTGATCGATTCGGTCGCGATCTGCGAGTTTTTCGAGGAAACGGTGAGCAAGGCGGCCCTGCTCAACGGCACTGCCGCCGATCGCGCGGAAATTCGGCGGCTGGTCAGCTGGTTCGACAACCAGTTTTTCCGCGACATCACCGGGCCGTTGCTCAACGAGCGGATGATCAAGCGCATCGTCCAGCGCGCCACGCCCGACAGCGGCGCGTTGCGTGAGGCGATGAAGGCTGCGGTCGCGCATCTCGACTATATCGATTTCCTGCTCGACCATCGCACCTGGCTGGGCGGTGCGACGATGAGCCTCGCCGATCTGGCCGCAGCGGCGCAGATCAGCGTGGCCGATTATCTCGGCGGGATCGACTGGAAGAGCCATGAGCAGGCCAAGCGCTGGTATGTGGGCATGAAGAGCCGCCCGAGCTTTCGCCCGTTGCTGGCCGAGCGGATGGAGGGGATCAACCCGCCGTCGGATTACGAGAAGCTCGACCTGTGAGCGCGGCGAGCGCGGTCGTCATCGGCGCGAGCGGCGGGATCGGCGGCGCGTTTGCCGATGCGCTGGATGAGGAAGCGACCTATGCCAAGGTCTGGCGCTTTGGCCGCTCGCTTAACGGGGACGCGCAGCTCGACCTGACCGATGAGGCGAGCATCACCGCCGCCGCCGCGCGGGTCGCGGCCGGGCCGCCCCCATCGCTGATCTTCGTTGCGACCGGCATTTTGAGCGAGGGCGAGCGCGGGCCGGAAAAGGCGCTGCGCGACCTCGACCCCGACTGGCTGGCGCGCGTGTTCGCGATCAATACGATCGGCCCCGCGCTGGTCGCCAAGCATTTCCTGCCGCTGCTGCCGCGCACCGGCACGCCCGTGTTCGCGGCGCTGTCGGCGCGGGTCGGGAGCATCAGCGACAACCGCCTTGGCGGCTGGCACGGCTATCGTGCGTCCAAGGCGGCGCTCAACATGCTGATCCGCAACTTCGCGATCGACGCCCGCCGGCGGAACGATCGGTCGATCGTGGTCGGGCTGCACCCGGGCACGGTGGACACGAAGCTGTCAGAGCCGTTCCGCGGGACGGTCGCGCCGGGCAAGCTGTTCGACGCCGAGCGCGCGGCGCTGCAATTGCTGGATGTGGTCGAGGGCTTGAAGCCAGTCGACAGCGGAAAGTGCTTTGCCTGGGACGGGGTCGAGATTCCAGCTTAACGGGTAATACGCCCCACATCCGTTTGCCCTGAGCTTGTCGAAGGGCGGCTTCCCGCCCTCACCATGGGCGGGCATCATGCTTCGACAAGCTCAGCACAAACGGCTTAACTCGACCCCTCATCGGGGTGCGAGACCTCTAAAACTCGTCCTCGGGGACCTGTTCGCGCCGCCGTTCGTCGCGCCGACCGCGATCGCGCGGCTCTTCGACCAGCTCGTCCTCTGGCGGGCCTTCACGGCGCGGACGGGTCATTTCGATGCTGCCGTCGCGGTTGACGCGCACGCCCAGCTCGCGGCCACCAAAGCTGCCCTCGAGTTCGATCCCGTCCTCGATGAAGTTCTCGCCTTCCTCGACCAGAATGTCGGAGACATTCTCGACCACCGGTTCGGGTCGCGGGCGCGCGGCAACGCCCAGCGCCTGGCTCATGAAGTCGCGCCACACGCGGGCCGGGGCACCGCCGCCGGCCAGCCCGGCATTGGGGCTGTTGTCGTCATTGCCCATCCACACGCCGGTGATGATGCCGTTGGAATAGCCGAGGAACAGCGCGTCGCGATTATCCTGCGTCGTCCCGGTCTTGCCGAAGGTATCGATCGCCAGCGCGGCACTGCGCCCGGTCCCCTCGCTCACCGTCGCGGCGAGCAGCTCGCGCATCCCCTCGAGCTCGCGGCGCGACAGCGACCGCGTGGCACCGGTCAGGCGCTCGGCCCAGCCCGGTTCATCGGCATCGGCCAGCCCGCGCGGGCGCACCGGCGTGGTGCCGCTGGCGATTGCGGCATAGGCGGCGGTCAGCTCGATCAGCGACACGCTCGACGTGCCGAGCGCGATCGTGGCTTCGCTGGGAATGGGCGATGTGATGCCGAGGTCACGCGCAGCACGGATCACCGCCGGAACGCCGACCCGCTGGGTCAGCCGCGCGGCGGCGACGTTGCTCGACCGCGCGAACGCCTCACGCAACGTGATCGGGCCGCGATAGCGCCCGTCGCTGTTCTTCGGGCTCCAGTCGCCGATGGTGATCGGTTCGTCCTGGACGATCGAATCCGGCGTCATCCCTGAGCGCAACGCGGCGAGATAGACGAACAGCTTGAAGGTCGATCCCGGCTGGCGCTGCGCCTGGGTCGCGCGGTTGAACGGCGAGGCCGCGTAATTCTTGCCGCCGACCATCGCGATGACGCGGCCATCGGGGCGCATCGCCACGATCGCGACCTGCGACTTGCGCAGCGCGGCGTTGCGCACCGCGCGTTCGGCCGCGCGCTGCATCCGCGCCTCCAGCGTCGTCGTCACTGTCGTGTTGGTGGCGATCTCACCCGACCGGTCGCGCGCCTCAGGCAACACCCAGTCGGCGAAATAGGTGCCGCTTGGCAGCGTCTTGACCTTGGACAGGCGCAGGCGCGCGGGCTGAACCGCCTTTCCCTCCGCCTCGGTCAGGAAACCAGCATCGACCATCGTGCTCACCACTACCGCCTGGCGCTCACGCGCGCCGGACAGGTTCGATGACGGGGCGAGCCGCGACGGCGCCTTGACCAGCCCCGCCAGCATCGCCGCCTGCGCCACGGTCAGGTCGGTCGCCGGGCGGCTGAAATAATGGCGCGCGGCGGCGTCGAGGCCGTATTGGTTGTCGCCGAAATAGACGTTGGACAGATAGCGCGAGAGGATCTCATCCTTGGTCAGCCACGCCTCAAGCCAGAAGGCAATCAGCACTTCCTGAAATTTCCGGCCAAAGGTGCGGTCGGAATTGAGGAAGGCGTTCTTTGCCAGCTGCTGGGTGATCGTGCTGCCGCCCTGACGGCCGTTGTCGGTGAACATGTTGTTCACGAAGGCGCGCAGGATGCCGCGTGGATCGACGCCCCAATGCGACTGGAAGCGGCGATCCTCGACCGCGACGAATGCCTGTACGACATGCTCCGGTAGTTGCGACGCATCGACCGGCTTTCCGACCACCGCGCCGGTGCGCGCGATCGGCGTGCCTTCGGCTGACAGCAAGGTGATCGACGGCGGCACCGGCGGTTCGAGCGATTTGGAAAGCGGCGCGGTCAACACCAGCCAGGCAACCGCAGCCAGGAACAGCAGGATCAGTACCGCCAGAATACGCGGCACCCAGCGCCATTTCCGGCGCCGGACGATGACGGGCAGGTTGACGGTATAGTCGCCAAGCGGCGGCTGCGCGCCTCCGCCAGCCGGGGGCTGGGGCGGGACCGTCGGGCCGCGGGGGTCCGCGATCTCGGGATAAAGGGTGTCGTAACGCATGGAACCGGGCACTGTATTAGGCCCTTAGAACAGTATGGGCAAGCGCCCGCCATGCGCGCCGATGCGGCATGGCGGGCGCCCGGCTCATTTCGCCGCAGCCGGCTTGGGCGCGGCCGCCGCGAGGCCCGGCACATCGGCCGCGCCTTCGAGCACCTGGATGCTCGACCCCTTAAACTCGCCCATCGGTTCCGCCCGGCCACCGAGGCACTTGGACAGGAACCCCTCGCTGATTGCGAAGAAGGACAGGCGGTTCTCGGGCCGGACGAAGCCATGCCCTTCGTCAGGATAGTTGATGTAGGTCACCGGCAGTTTCCGCGCCTTCATCGCTGCGACGATCTGGTCGCTCTCGGCCTTCACCACGCGCGGATCATTTCCGCCCTGACCGATCAGCAGCGGCTTGGTGATCGCGTCGACGCGGGTGATTGGCGATTGCGCCATCATGCGCTTCAGATCCTCGGGCTTATTGGGGTCCCCGATATGCTTATAGAAGGTCCCTTCCAGGATCGGGCGCCAATAGGGCGGGAAGCTCTCCATCAGCGTCTTGAGGTTCGACGGGCCGACAATGTCGACGCCGCACGCGAACTTGTCCGGCGTGAAGGTGAGGCCGACCAGCGTCGCATAGCCGCCATAGGAGCCGCCCATGATTGCGACCTTGTCCTTCGACGTCACCCCGCGCGCGATCGACCAGTCGACCGCGTCGATCAGATCCTGGTGCATCTTGCCCGACCATTCGCCGATCGCGGCGTTGACGAAGCCCTTGCCGAAGCCGGTCGAACCGCGGAAATTGACGCTGAGCACCGCATAGCCACGATTGGCGAGCCATTGATGCGCGCTGTTATAGCCATAGCCGTCACGCGCCCACGGTCCGCCATGGACGAACAGCACCATCGGCACCGGCTTGTCGGCCTTGCCGTCCTTGTTTGCGTCGGCACCGGGCGGGAGGGTGAGGTAGCTGACCAGGGTCTTGCCATCGCCAGTCGGGATCTCGACCGGCCACATCGGCTGGAGCGCATAGGCCGACAGGTCGGGCCGCGTCTCGTAGAGCTTCGTCACGCTCTTCGCCTTGCGGTCATAGATATAGGCGGTGGCCGGCTGCTCCGCCGCGCTCGCCGCGACGATCAGCTTCGACCCGTCGTCGGTCGACGACATGACCGTCACTTCACCGGGCAGCTTGGCCTTGAGGAAGTCGAGGTCGGCCTTCGCCTCGGCGTTGAGCGGGGTCCATTCGTTCTTCAGATAATTCACCGAATAGGCGATCGGCTCATAGGTCTCGGGGTCGGTCAGCAGCCCCTGAATGTCCGCCTTGTCGCTGCCCGCGATCACGTCGGTCTTCAGGCTCGCCGCGTCCATCTTGACCAAGGCCGCCTTGTCGCGCCCACGGCTGTCGACCCAGTACAATGCGGTGCCGTCGCGATTGAACCCGATCGGCGCAGTGGTGAAGAAGTCCTCATTCGCGACGGTCAGCACCTCGGCCCATTTGCCGTCCGCGCCCAGCCGGAAATATTTGCTGCCACCGCCCGGCACCTGCTGAAAGGCGAAGCGGGGCTTGAGCTGGTTGTCGGTGACCCAGCCGCCATAGCCGGGATTTTCCATCACCAGCTTGGTCGCGCCAGTCTTGTAGTTGACCTCATACAGGTCGAAAAACTGCGGGTTGCGGTCGTTGAGGCCGATCAGCACGACATCGGGGCGCAGTTTGCTCACCCCCTGGATCTGGGCGCGCACTTTGTCCCCCGCCTTGGTCAGCGCGGTATCCTTCAGCGTCGCGATATCGACCGAATGCACGCGGAAATTCTCGTTTCCGCCGGCGTCCTGAAGGTAGATGATGTGCGCGCCATCGGGTGCCCAGAAATAGTTCTGGAGCCCACGCTTGGCTTCCTTGGTCACTGCCTTGGCGGCACCGAGATTGCCAATCGGCGCGACCCACACGTTCATCACGCCATCGACCGGGGCAAGCCAGCTGACATGGCGGCCATCGGGGCTGATCTGGCCCCCGGCCCGGCTGGGGTTGCCGAAAATCTTGTCGCGCGGGATCAGCGTATCGGCGCCCGCTTGCGGCGCAGGTCCAGCGGTGGCGGCAGTCCCTGCGGCGAGCAACGCGGCCCCCGAGAGCAGTGCGATGGTGAGTCGTTTCATGGTGTTCCCTCCAGTTGGTGAGACCAGGATAACGAACCGGTGTATTATTGCAATAACACGCTACTCGGCCACCGGCACGAAGGCGAGGTGGTGATAGTCATAGCTGAAATCGGCGAGCGGGGAGAGCGCCTTCATCGTCACGCCGGTGACCTTGCCGTTGGCGACGGCAAAGCTGACCACCGCATCCTCGCCCTTGCCCGGCGTCATCCGGGTGCGGAACGCGTCCGTGCCCCACGGATCGAGGCGGCTGGCGAATTGGGGGTGCGGCGCGAAGTCGATCTGAAGCGCGCCGCCGCGTTCCTTCACGGTGATGTCGCCATACCAGGCATCGCGATAGCATCCGGCATAGGCGGCGAGCGGAAGGCTGGGGCCGCCCGCAGGCCGCTGCGCATCGCCATCGCCCAGCGCCGCGACCGCGCTTTCGGCGGCCAGCTTGTTGCGCGCGACATAGTTGGCGACCCAGTCATAGGTCGGCACGCCGAGCAGATGGTCGAGCAGCGCGTTGCGGATGCCGCCCGACACGCTGTCCTCGGTATTGCTGAGCACCGCGACGCCGATCCCGGCCGAGGGGATCAGCGCCGTCTGCGTCACCTGTCCCGACAGGCCACCCGAATGGCTGATCAGGCGGCGACCGCGATAATCCTGGACGAACCAGCCGAGCGCATAGCCCTGCATGATCGACCGCACCGGGTTGAGGTCGGTCGGACCGTCGCTCGACGCAACCACCACCTGTGGGCTCCACATCGCGGCCGCGCTCTCCGCGCTCCACAGCCTTTTGCCGTTGGGCAACGCGCCGAGCGCCAGCTGCACCTCCAGCCATTTGGCGACGTCGGCGATGCTGGCGTTGATCCCCGCGCCGGCATCGACCACCGGCGATTCATCCGGCTCGATCACCTGCATCGGCCCGACCCCGCGCACCGGCGACCCCAGTCGCGCGTGACGGCCCGCGACATTGGTCGTCTTCAGCAGCTCAAGCGACGGCACCGCATCGGCCATGCCGAGCGGCTCGAGCATCCGCGTGCGGATGAAGTCGCGCCAACTCATCCCCGACTTGGCCTCGATCAGCGCGCCTGCGACGATGTAGAGGATGTTGTCATAATCATAGCCGCCGCGAAACGGGCGCACCGGCTGAAGGAACTGCAACGCGCGCACGGCGTCCTGAACGGTGCGGTTGGAGCGGGGAAAATAGAGCAGATCGCCCGCGCCCAACGGCAGGCCCGAGCGGTGGACGAGCAGGTCGCGGACGTTGAACAGGCTGGTGACCGCTGGATCGGCCATTTTGAACTCGGGCATATGCTGGGTCAGCCGGTCGTCCCAACCGAGCTTGCCCTCCTCGACCAGCATCGCCAGCGCGGCGGCGGTGAACGCCTTGCTGTTCGACGCGATGCCGAACCGGGTTTGGACATCGACCGGCGCGGCGCGGCCCATGGTGCGCGCGCCATAGCCCTTGAGCCACACCGGCTGTCCCTTGCGCACCACCGCGACCGCGATGCCGGGCGTTTCGAATGCGCGCATGAAATTCGCGACGATCGTATCGACTGCGGTGTCGAGCGGCGCGAGTGCGGCCTGCTGCGCCCAGGCGGGGAGCGCCAAGCTCGCCGCGCCGCCGACCCCAAGCGCCAGCGCGCGACGCCGATCCACCGTCAATCCCGTCATTCCGCTTCACCCCTAATCGTCACCCCGGCCTTGTGCCGGGGTCCACTCAGCCGCGCGCGCATCGCAAGAGCCTGAAAGACCGACCTTGCCGCGCAGTGGACCCCGGAACAAGTCCGGGGTGACGAAGGAAATGGGTAGGTAAGGAAGCGCTACGCCTCGAGCTCGACGTCCCAGTAGAGCCAGTCGCGCCAGGTATCGTGGAGATAATTGGGCGGGAAGCGGCGGCCATGTTCCTGCAGGTGCCAGCTGGTCGGGCGGATCGGCGCCATGAACAGCGGCATTGCCGCCTGTTTCGGCGTGCGCCCGCCTTTCTTCAGGTTGCACGGCGCACAGGCGGTCGCGACATTCTCCCACGTCGTCCGCCCGCCCTGCGCGCGCGGGATGACATGGTCGAACGTCAGGTCCCTGTGGCTGCCGCAATATTGGCATTCGAATTTATCGCGCAGGAATAGGTTGAAGCGGGTGAACGCCGGGAATTGCGACGGCCGCACATATTGCTTGAGCGCGATGACGCTGGGCAGCTTGATGCACGCGGTCGGGCTGCGCACTTCGCGCTCATAATGGCTGACGATGTCGACGCGATCGAGGAACACCGCCTTGATCGCGGTCTGCCACGGCCAGACGCTGAGCGGATAATAGGACAGCGGCGTATAATCGGCATTCAGAACGAGCGCCGGGCACCCCTCAGGATGTCGGATTAGATCGGGATGGTACATGGTCCCCCTCTCTCGCCGCGCCGCGATCGCGCCCGGGGCTTATTCGCCGCCAGCCGTGACATCGCTATGACAGCACGCCGCGCGACTCATGGTCAAGGGCCGGTTTGCGCGAAGTGGCGATTACGCGGCATAGATCATCCGGCGGCTCATCCCGCCATCGATCACCAGCGCTTGGCCCGTGGTGAAGCCGGCATGGTCGGCGAGATACACCACTGCGTCGGCAATATCGTCGGGCGTCCCGATACGTCCGACCGGATGTTGCTCGCGATCGATCGGGCGATGCTCCGGCTCCGACCGCGCCGATGCCTTTTGCCACGGCCCGGTTTCGATCCAGCCGGGGCAGATCGCGTTGACGCGGATGTCCGGGCCAAGGCTGACCGCCAACGCATGAGTCAGCGCCACCAGCCCACCCTTGGCCGCGGCATAGGCCTCGGTCTCCGGTTCGGACTGGAATGCGCGGGTCGAGGCGATGAAGATGATCGCGCCGCCACGTCCCCGCAACAGCGGCACCGCGCTCCGCGTCATCAGGAACCCGCCAGTAAGATGGCTGTCCTGCCAGCGTCGCCAGTCGGCCAGGCTCAGTTTCTCGATCGGGCCACTCACCGGATCGGCGATCCCGGCATTGCTGACCAGCAGGTCGAGCCCCTCGGCATCGTTATCGTTGCTCCAGCCGGCAAAGGCCGCGAACGCGTCAGCGACCGCAGCCTCGTCGCCAACATCCGCCTGATGGGTGAACAGCGGGCGCGGCGCGTGCGCCTCAGCCAATTCGCGCAGCGCGACCCGGTCGCTGTCGATCGCCATCACGCCCCAGCCATCGCCGAGCAGCCGTTCGACAACGCCGCGTCCGATCCCCTGTGCCCCGCCCGTCACGATCGCCGTTCGCATTCACGCCTCCAATTTCTGCTGCCGCGCAACGCGCGGGTGCGACGGAAAGGTTCGTACGTGCTGCGGGCGGGGCTTTCACCATGCCGGGCGATCCGCTAGGCGGCGACGATGCCAGCGATCATTCATTGCGACGTTGCCATTGTCGGAGGAGGCTTGGCGGGCGGCCTGATCGCGCTCGCGCTGCGCCGCAAGCATCCGACGCTCGATATCCGGCTGGTCGAAGGGTCGGGCGCGCTCGGCGGCAACCACCTGTGGTCCTTCTTCGCCAGCGACGTGGCGCCCGCCGATCGCTGGCTGGTCGCGCCGCTGATCTCCTATGGCTGGACCAGCTACGACGTCCATTTCCCGGCGCACGCCCGTACGCTGAAGGCGTCCTATTACTCGATCGAATCCGACCGGTTCGATCAGGTCGTCCGCGCCGCGATGCCGGAGGGTGCGGTGATGACCCGGCGCAAGGTGCTGGGTGCCAGCGCGCGCGCGGTCGTGCTCGCCGATGGCGACCGGATCGAGGCGGGCGGCGTGATCGACTGTCGCGGCCCCGGCGATCTGTCCAAGCTCGAGCTTGGCTGGCAGAAATTTGTCGGGCGCGAGCTGGCGCTGGCCGAGCCGCACGCGCTCAAGCGTCCGGTGATCATGGACGCGACCGTCGCGCAGATCGACGGCTATCGCTTCATGTACGCCCTGCCCTTTGCGGCGACGCGACTGTTCCTTGAGGACACCTATTACAGCGACACGCCCGACATCGATGTCGCCGCCTATACCAAGCGGATCGACGCCTGGGCGAGTGCGCGCGGGATCGTCGTGGAGGGCGTGATGCGCGAGGAGATGGGATCGCTGCCCATTCCCCTCGGCGGCGATTTCGAGGAATATTGGAAGTCGGGCGGCAACCGCGTGGCCAAGGCCGGGATGCGCGCCGGGCTGTTTCAGCCGATAACCGGCTATTCGCTGCCCGACGCGGTGCGGCTCGCCGCCCTGATCGGCAATGCGCGCGACCTGTCGGGCGCGGCACTGCACGACCTGACCTATGGCCATGCCCGCCGCGCCTGGCGTCAGCGCGGATTTTACCGCATGCTCTCCGCAATGCTGTTCCGCGCCGCAGAACCGGCCGAGCGCTATCGCGTGCTTGAACGATTTTATCGCTTGGACGCGGGGCTTGTCGCTCGCTTCTATGGCGCCCAGTCCAGCCTATTCGATCGCGCCCGTGTTCTCTCCGGCAAACCGCCGGTGCCGATCAAGCGCGCGCTCGCAGCGATCAGGGGATCGAGCAAATGAAGCGCGCAGTGGTCATCGGGGCGGGATTTGGCGGGCTGGCCCTGGCCATCCGCCTGCAATCCGCCGGCGTCGATACGGTGGTGGTCGAGGCGCGCGACAAGCCCGGCGGGCGCGGCTATTATTGGGAAAAGGACGGCTTTGTCTTCGATGCCGGCCCCACCGTCATCACCGCGCCGGAAGCGCTGGAAGAGTTGTGGGCGCTGTCGGGCCATCGCATGGCCGATGACGTCACGCTGACGCCGGTCTCGCCCTTTTATCGCCTCAACTGGCCCGACGGGACCAATTTCGACTACACCAATGACGATACGGTGCTGACCGCGGAGATCGCCAAGCTCGATCCCGCCGACATCGCCGGCTATCGCCGCTTCCTCGACTATTCGGCCGGGGTGTATCGCGAGGGCTATGAAAAGCTCGGCCATGTCGCGTTTCTCGACTTCACCTCGATGATCAAGGCCGCGCCCGCGCTGATGAAATATCAGGCGTGGCGCAGCGTCTATTCGATGGTCTCGACCTTCGTGAAGAGCGAGAAATTGCGCGAGGCGCTGTCGTTCCACACGCTGCTCGTCGGCGGCAACCCGATGACCACCAGCGCGATCTATGCGCTGATCCACAAGCTGGAGCGTGACGGCGGCGTGTGGTTCGCAATGGGCGGCACCAACCGGCTGGTCGCGGGGATGGTGCGCCATTTCGAACGGCTCGGCGGCAAGCTCGTGCTCGGCGATGGGGTCGAGGAGATCGAGACGCTGGGCGAGCGCGCGACTGCGGTCCGCACCAAGTCCGGCGCGCGGTTCGAGGCGGATGCGGTCGCCAGCAACGCCGATATCGTCCACAGCTATCGCGACCTGCTCAAGGGTTCGCGCAGCGCCCAGCGCACCGCCGGAAAGCTCGAGCGCAAGCGCTTCTCGCCCTCGCTGTTCGTCGTGCATTTCGGGATCAAGGGCAGCTGGCCCGGCATTCCGCACCACATGATCCTGTTCGGCCCGCGCTATAAGGAGCTGCTCGCCGACATCTATGATCATGGCGTGTTGAGCGAGGATTTCTCGCTCTATCTCCACCACCCGACCGTCACCGACCCGTCGATGGCGCCGGAGGGGCATTCGACCTTCTACGCGCTCGCCCCTGTGCCGCACATGGGCAAGGCGCCGGTGGACTGGGATACCGTCCGCCCGCTGCTCGAAAAGCGCATCCTCGACGAGATCGGCCGCCGCCTGATCCCCGACATCCATGATCGGATCGTCACCAAGTTCAGCTATGCGCCAACCGACTTCCAGCACGATCTCGCCGCGCATCTGGGCAGCGCGTTCAGCCTTGAACCTGTTCTGACTCAGAGCGCGTATTTCCGCGCGCACAACCGCGACGATTCAATCCCGAACCTCTATTTCGTCGGTGCCGGCACCCATCCGGGCGCGGGCATCCCCGGCGTGGTCGGCAGCGCCAAGGCGACCGCCGCGCTGATGCTGGAGCAGCCTAACCCGTGAAACGCCTCGCCATCTATTGCGGCTCTGCCACCCCGGCGGATCCGGTCTACATCGAGAATGCCCGGTTCGTCGGGCGCACGCTGGCCGAGCGCGGCATCGGCGTCGTCTATGGCGGCGGACGCCTCGGCCTGATGGGCGCGATTGCCGACAGCGCGCTGGAGGCGGGCGGCGAGGTGATCGGCGTGATCCCGCAGGCGCTGGTGGATGCCGAAGTCGCGCATCGCGGCTGTACCGAGCTGCACGTCGTGCGCACGATGCACGAGCGCAAACAGGCGTTTACCGACCTTTCCGACGGCTTCATCACCCTGCCCGGCGGCACCGGCACGATGGACGAGTTGTGGGAGGCGATGAGCTGGGCGCAGATCGGCTATCACGCCAATCCGGTCGGGCTGCTAAACGTCGAGGGCTATTATGACGGCCTGATCGAATTCGTCGCCAAGATGGGGGAAGTCGGCTTCCTGCGCCCGCAACACCAGTCGATCCTGATCATCGACGACCAGCTCGACGGGCTGCTCGCCAAGATGGCGGCGCATGTCCCGACGCAGACCGTCGGCCAGATCGGCAGCAAGGACCTGTGACCCCGCCCGCGCCGAGCCGCGACGCCGTCGTGGCGGCCGCGCGGGAGAGCATCGCCAAGGGCTCGAAGAGCTTCGCGGCGGCGAGCAAGCTGTTCGACCCGCAAACCCGCGAGCGCGCCTGGCTGCTCTACGCCTGGTGCCGCGCGTGCGACGACATCGCCGACGGGCAGGAACTGGGCCATGACGCCCGCGTGGTCGAGGACCCCGCCGCCGCGCTGGCGCGCATCCGCACGCTGACCGACAAGGCACTGGCGGGCGCACCGACCGGAGAGATGGCGTTCGAGGCGCTGCGCATCGTCGCCGCAGAAACCCGGATGCCCCACCGCTTCGCGCATGATCTGGTCGCGGGCTTCGCGCTCGACGCCAAGGGCTGGTTCCCGCGCTCCGAGCACGACCTGATGCAATATTGCTATCATGTCGCGGGCGCGGTCGGGTGCATGATGGCGGTGGTGATGGGGGTCGACCCGGACGACGATGCGACGCTGGACCGCGCCTGCGATCTCGGCCTCGCGTTCCAGCTCGCCAATATCGCGCGCGATATCGAGGCGGACGACGCAATCGGCCGCTGTTACCTGCCGATGGACTGGCTGGTCGAAATGGACATCCCGCCCGGCCAACATATGAAGCCGCCCTTCCGCTCGCGTCTGACCGTCATGGCGCGCTGGCTGGGCGAACTGGCGCAGGCGCATGAGGAAAGCGCACGGCTCGGCACGCCGGCACTCGGCTTTCGATCGGCCTGGGCTGTGCTGGCAGCGGCCGGGATCTATGGCGGGATTGCGCGCGAAGTGGTGGCACGCGGCGACCACGCATGGGATCATCGCGCCAGCACCAGCAAGGCGCAGAAAATCGGCTGGATCGCGCGTGCTTATGGCCAGTCGCTGGCACGGCGAAACCTATATCCCCCGCGCCCACGTGCTGCTGAACTGTGGACACGCCCGCGCTAGGCAGGCCGACGCGCCTTAGTAATGACGCGGTTTGGTCTCGGCGCGGGCCATCGTCTCACCGCTGCGCTGACAGCTGGCGGCGATCGTGGGATAGGAGAGATCGGTGTGACGCGGCAGCACCTGCGCCATCGCCGCCTGGCATTGTGCCGCGCTCTGATACCGGACTGGCTCGACCCGCGCCTGCTGGCATTGATCCTGGAAGTCGCCGCAGCCAAGAATGGCCATTACATAGAAAACCGGTTCCATACCTCGCTCCTCGCCATGCATAACGGATGGCGGGCCCGGTTTGTTTCATTGCATCCCGATCGGTGCGGCCCCAGATAGCGGCGATGCCTCCCGATACCGCCCGCTCCGGCGGCGAACGCCCGCTGTTCGCCACGCTCCGGCGCTTCCTTCCCTATCTCTGGCCCGACGGTGCTCCGGGGCTGAAGACGCGCATCATCATCGCGCTGGCACTGGTCGTGCTGTCAAAGGTCCTGCAGGTCTATGGTGCAGCCTATGCGCTGAAGGCCGTGGTCGACGCGATGGCGATCGGCGAGCGCGGCGTCATCACCTTCGTGGTCCTGATGGTCGTCGGCTATGCCGCCGCGCGGCTGTTCACCACCGTGTTCGACAATTTGCGCAACACGGTGTTCGAAAAGGTGGGGCAGGACGCGACCCGGCGGCTCGCCATCGTCACCTTCCGCCACCTCCACCGCCTCTCGCTGCGCTTCCATCTTGAGCGGCGCACCGGCGCGGTGACCAAGGTCGTCGAACGCGGGACCAAGAGCATCGATTCGATGCTCTACTTCCTGCTGTTCAACATCGCGCCGACGATCCTCGAGCTCGCGCTGGTGCTTCAGATTTTTGGCAGCAAATTCGGCTGGTGGCTGGTCGCGTCGACCATGGCGATGGTCGTCATCTACATCGCCTTCACCCGCTGGGTCACCGACTGGCGCGCCAAGTTGCGCGAGCAGATGAACGACCTCGACACCGGCGCAGTCGCACATGCGGTCGATTCGCTGCTGAATTTCGAGACCGTGAAGTATTTCGGCGCCGAACAGCGTGAATCAGACCGCTACGAGCGTGCGGTCGAATCCTATGCCAAGGCTGCGGTAAAGTCGGAGAATTCGCTCGCTTGGCTCAACATGGGCCAGTCGCTGATCACCAACGTCATGCTCGGCGCGGGCATGGCCGTTGTCGCCTGGGGCTGGTCCACCGGCGAGTTCACGGCGGGCGATGTCGTGTTCGTCTCGACCCTGCTCAGCCAGCTGTTTCGCCCGCTTGACATGCTCGGCTGGGTGTATCGCACGATTCGACAGGGCGTGATCGACATGGGCGCGATGTTCGACCTGATCGACACCAACGCCGAGGTGAAGGACGCCCCCGACGCGCCGCCGCTGACCGTGGATCGCGGCGAGGTGCGGTTCGAGGATGTCCGCTTCGGCTACGACCCCGAGCGCGACATCCTCAAGGGCATCGACCTCGTCATCCGCCCCGGCCAGACCGTGGCGATCGTCGGCCCCTCGGGCGCTGGCAAGTCCACCCTCGCGCGCATCCTCTACCGCTTCTACGACCTCACCGGCGGGCGCGTGACGATCGACGGGCAGGATATTTCGCACGTGACGCAAGCGTCGTTGCGCGCCGCGATCGGCATCGTGCCGCAGGACACGGTGCTGTTCAACGACACGATCGGCTACAACATCGCCTATGGTCGCGAAGGCGCCGGGCCGGATGAGGTCGCACAGGCGGCACGCGGCGCGGCCATCGCCGGCTTCATCGAATCGATGCCCGACGGTTACGACACCCGCGTCGGCGAGCGCGGCCTGAAGCTATCCGGCGGCGAGAAGCAGCGCGTCGCCATCGCGCGCACCCTGCTCAAGAACCCGCCGATCCTGATCCTCGACGAAGCGACCAGCGCACTCGATTCGCGCACCGAAGCGGAGATCCTCGACACGTTGGAAGCGATCGAGCGTGACCGCACCACCATCGTCATCGCGCACCGCCTGTCGACCGTGGTCAACGCCGACCGCATCGTGGTGCTTGAGAACGGCCAGATCGCCGAACAGGGCACGCATGCGCAGCTGCTGGAGCAGCGCGGGACCTATGCCGAAATGTGGGCGCGGCAACAGGCCGAGCGGGAGGCGGTGGCCGACGCGGCGGAGTGATGGATTAGCCACTCCCCTGAAGGGGAGGGGCTTGAGAATCACCCGAACTCCACAGCCTCGAACCGCACCGGCCGCCCATGCGCCGTATTCGCCAGCTGGCCGTCCCACATCACCCGCCGTCCGCGGATGATCGTGCCGATCGGCTTCCCCGTCAGTGTGTCCCCGGTAAACGGCGACCAGCCACAACGCGACGCAAGCCAGCTTTCCTCGACCGTCCACTGCTTCTTCAGATCGACCACCGTGAAATCCGCGTCATAGCCCGCCGCGATCCGCCCCTTGCCGACCAGCCCGAACACCCGCTGCGGCCCCGCGCTGGTCAGATCGATCAGCCGCGCGAGCGTCGTCCGTCCCTTCGCCACATGGTCGAGCAGCAGCGGCAACAGCGTCTGCACCCCCGGCATGCCGCTGGGCGATGACGGATAAGGCTTGGCCTTTTCCGCGATCGTGTGCGGCGCATGGTCCGACCCCAGCACGTCGGGCACGCCCTGATTGAGCCAGTGCCACAGCCCGTCGCGATGCGCGGCCGATCGGATCGGCGGGTTCATCTGCGCATAAGTGCCAAGGCGCGGATAGGCATCCTCTCCGGCAAGCGTAAGATGCTGCGGCGTCACCTCGCACGTCGCGATGTCCTTGTGCTGGCTCAGCAATTCCAGCTCCGCCGGCGTCGTCACATGCAGCACATGGATGCGCCGCCGCGCGTCTCGCGCCAGCTTCAGGATGCGCCGCGTCGCCAGAATCGCGCTCTCGTCATCGCGCCACACCGGGTGGGAGGACGGGTCACCCGCCACCCGCTCGCCCTCGCGATCGTTCATGCGGAACTCGTCCTCGGCATGGATCGCCACCCGGCGATGTCCGTTCGCAAGCACGCGCGCCAGGTTCGCATCGTCCGACACCAGCAGGTCGCCGGTCGACGCGCCCATGAAGATCTTGACCCCCGCCGTCCCTGGCATTCGCTCCAGCTCCGCCAGATGCTCGGCATTGCTGTTAGTCGCGCCGACGTAGAATGCGTGGTCGCACCACATGCGATCCTTCGCGCGGGCGAGCTTGTCGTTCACCGCATCGGCGCTGTCGGTATTCGGCTTGGTGTTCGGCATTTCGAACACCGCGGTCACGCCGCCCAGCACCGCGGCGCGACTGCCCGACTCGAGGTCTTCCTTGGCCTCAAGGCCCGGCTCGCGGAAATGCACCTGGCTGTCGATCACGCCGGGCAGGACGTCGAGGCCGGTGCAGTCGATCGTCTCGCCCGCGTCCCCGGTCGCACCAATTGCGACGATCTTGCCGTCGCGCACCCCGATATCGACCTGCGCTGGGCCAGAGGGCAGGTGGACAGTGCCGCCAACGAGTTTCAGATCGTACGTCGCCATCTCAGCCTCTTTCGCTTGCCTGCCCCGCCTCCTACCTGTTCGCCATGACCGATGCCACCCTGCTGCCCGACCGCGCCCTGATCCGTGTTTCCGGGGAGGATGTGCGCGGCTTCCTGCAGGGGCTGGTGACGCAGGACGTGAACGCTGTGCAGCCCGACGCGCCGTTCTGGGCGGGATTGCTGTCGCCGCAGGGCAAGGCGCTGTTCGACTTCATCCTGTGGGCGGAGGGCGGCGATATCCTGATCGATTGCGAGGCGGCCCAGCGCGATGCGCTGATCCGCCGCCTGTCGATCTACCGCCTGCGCCGCCCGATCACGATCGTGGCGGCGGATGGCGGGGTGCATTGGTCGCCTGACGCTGGGCGAGGCGTACCCGACCCGCGACTCGCCGCACTTGGCTATCGCTGGCTGGGGGATGCCGATGGAGAGCCCGCATCCGGCTGGCACGAACACCGCCTCCGCCTCGGCGTTACCGAAGGTGCGGAGGAGCTCGGGCAGGACAAAACTCTCTGGCTCGAATGCAACGCGGCCGAGCTAAACGGCGTCAGCTTCTCCAAGGGCTGCTATGTCGGTCAGGAAAATACCGCACGGATGAACTGGCGCGCCAAGGTCAACCGCCGCCTCATCGTCGCGCCGCTCGGCGAGCCGGGCGACCGCACCCGCGCGACCTATCCCGATCTCGGCCTGATGGTCGAACATCGCCGCGTCGAGGCTTTGGGCGATGCAATCCTGCCCGACTGGCTGACGGCAGCGCTCGGCTCAGATGCCTGACCATTCGAGGCCGCCGGGCAAGTTGAACCCCGCATAGTCCACCTGCAGCACCCGCCGCCTGCGCGGCGTCGCGGCGGCATCGGATGCGTGCACGATCGGCGTGGCATAGACCCAGATATCACCCGCCCGCGCGGTGCAGGCGTAAACTCCGCACTCGCCGACGACAGCCGCGATTCGATCTTCACGGACTCGGCCAAACCGGTGAGAACCTGGCGCAATCAGCAACGGCGCGTTGTCGAGCGGCACGTCGTCCAAATGAATGCGGATCGTCACCATCCGCTCCAGGATTTCGAATGGCGGGGCGACATGGAGCAAGCCAGCCTTGACCGTCCACGGCCCAAAGCCCGGAACCTCGCGCCGCGCGCGAACGCGGATCGTGCGGTCCTGATGCCATGCCAGCGACCAGTTCACCCGGTCGCTCTTGTCGAACAGAATTGCGCGTACCGGACTCGCGCCGGTTCCCGCGAATAGCGCGATCTGCGCACCGATCGCCCCGCTGGGCCCAAGCATCTGCTCAAGCTCGGCGGCGCGCGCCAGCCGTATGCCTGCCCGATCGCTGGGCGTGTCCGCCAGTGCCGCCCGAATCTCGGCGAGCTGGTCGGTGGCAGCCGAATTCAGCCGCATCGCCCCGCTTGTCTCGAGAGCGCCGAGCATCAGCTTGTGGGGTCGTACATGAATTCCCGCAATTCCTGATCACAACGACTGGCGGACGCCATCCGGCGCGCCCATTCGACTGCGTCGGTCCGCGTCGGGAGCTCCAGCACCGTAAAGCCCCCTGTCACGCGACTTTCCGGATAGAGATCGGAGGAGACCGTCCCGTCCGCGCCAACCCGCACCGGTTCGACGCCTTCGGGAATCCTGCCGGCAAAGACATAGACGCCACCACATCTTGCCTCTTCGACCACCGCCCGCGCGGGGTCACCGACGGCTGAAAGCTCGGCCTGCGACACCTTCATCGCGTAGCTCGGGAATGAGATCAGATACTTGGTCACGCGATGATGATGCCGCGCGATCCCGGCGGCAGCAAGTGGCGCGGCCCAGGCCCGTCCGCGTCACAAAGAAAAAGGGAGGCCGGTTTCCCGACCTCCCCAAATCTTGTCGATCCACAGAGTGGACCGCGCGGCTTACATGCCCGAGCCCGGACCGTAAGTGATTTCCACGCGGCGGTTCTGCAGCTCGCGGACGCCGTCGGCGGTGTCCACGCGCGGACGGCTTTCGCCGAACGCTTCCGAGCTGATCGTGCCATCGGGGATACCGCGGCCCGACAGGTACGAACGGACCGAGTCCGCACGACGCTGCGAGAGGCCGACGTTGTAGCTGGCTGCGCCCGAACGGTCAGCGTGACCGGCGAGCATGACCTGTGCATTGCCGCAGTTCTGATACGCCGAGATGGCGTTATCCAGAATGCCTGCTGCTTCCGGCGTGATGTCCGACTTGTCCCACTCGAAGAAGACAATGTACGGCCCCGGGGTGCACTCTGCGACCGGCGGCGGAGGCGGCGGAGGCGGAGGCGGCGGGGGAGGCGGCGGAGGCGGCGGGGGCGGCGGCGGAGGCGGCGGCGGAGCAGCCGGCTCACCGAAGTTGAACGTCACACCACCGAGCAGGCTGTGCGAACGGAAGCGACCGTCGAAGGTGCGACCGGTCACGTCGACCAGCTTGACGTTGTCAGCGTTGAAGAAGCGATACTTCAGCGTGACGTCGATGTTGTCGCTAACCGGCTGACGCAGACCCGCAATCGCCTGCCAGGCGAAGACGGTGTCGGAGTCGTCCAGGAACGCGCCGCGGGTGTTGAGCGCATAGTCAGCCTTGACGCGCGCCACGCCGGCACCGCCGCCGATGAAGCCCTGAAGGCCATCATCTTCGCCGAAGTCGAGCATGCCGTTGATCATGAAGCTGAGTGCGGTCGAGGTGCCACCAGCGTAATCGTACGAGCCCGGTGCAATGTTACCCAGTGCACCGCTCGCGGTGTAGAACGGCGTGGTGAGCGACGAGCGATAGCCATCGACCGTTGCGCGCTTGTAGCTAACCTCGGCCTCGGCGCGGAAAGCGCCGAAGTCGTAGCCAATCGTGCCGCCAACGTCCCAACCATAGTCATGGTCGACGGTGCCAGCGGACGCCGCAGCGCCGATGTCGTAATCAATGTCTTCGACGATCATCGCACCGCCTTCGACGCCCACATACCACGCGTCGTCGCGTGCGAGGGCGGGCGTGGTGAGCGCGGTCGAAGCAAGTGCCAGAGTTACGGCAAGCTTCCGCATCTTAATCCCCTTTCTTAGTTGCCACTTCGGACAGCGCTAACTTCCTAACCTCTGGAAAGTTTCCGCGCAAGCGAACAAAATCCGGGGACTGTTGCCGGAACGTCACAGTTCGGCGCTACCGATCAACCCATGCGCGCGCAGCGCATCAAGGATCGCCACGATCGCGTCGCGCGCCTGTTCATCGACGATAGCACCGCCAGCGGGCGTGGCAACCGCCTCGCCCCGCGCGCCGATTACCTGAACCCCGCCGATGTCGATCCGGCTGGCGGCAATCACGCCGATCTGCCAGCCCTCTCCGGCACGGTAACGCACGGGTTGGGCAAGGGATTCGGCCCAGACCTCCATGCCGGCGCGCGGTACCGAAAATCGCCATCCGCCGTCGGTCCAGCACGCAATCTCGTCGTCATGCCCAGCCCAGTCCCCGCTCGGCGCGTCCCCCACGATCCACGCCTCGCCCGGTTCGGGCGAGGCGGGCGGCGCATTGACGCCGACCCCCTGCACGTCGGGATGCAGCAGCGCATCGATCCCGACCACTGCCTCATTGTGAAACATTTCCTTCTGCGCCTGCCCGGCGTGCAGCAAGGGCAGGGCGAATCGGGTCGTCGCAGTCATGTCATTCACTCCATCGCGTCGAGAATCAGTGTGGTGGGCGGGGACAGGCCATGATCGCTCGCCTGCCGCAGCTCCACGATCGCCGCACTGCTGCCGTCGAGCCGCCATTCGGGCACATCGCTAATCGCGATCACCGCAGGTTGCCCCGGAACCGATACACGCAACTGATAGCGCTCGACGCTCTCGCCCAGCGGCGCGTCAGTGCCGTCGCTCCACCGCCATCCGGCCCGGCTGCGGCGCGTCCAGCGCAGCATCCTTCCGCCCGCGTCCGGCACCGCATGCAGTGCGACAGGCGCCGGCGGAGTCGCCGAGCGGCCGGTGACTGTGACGCCAACCTCGACCGGCTCGGCATCACCCACCCCCGTCGCCATCAGCTTCAGCCGCGCGCCCACCGCGCCCCGCCCGTCCTGCACGGCCAACGTCTCGCGCTCGATCAGGACGAATCGGTCGCCCGGCGCCATCGCGCCGATCATGTCCTCGGTCCCCCGTCGCCCGCGCCACAACCCGCTCAGCCGCCAGCGTCCCGCAGCCAGCGGCTCGGCGCCCGCAAACTGGACCAGCTCGTCCCCGACCAGCGCCAGATTCGCCCCGGCATGCAGCGCCTCGGGCGACGCATCGGCCAGCTCCATCTCCGCATGGGCAAGGTCGACCACCAGCTGCGACACGCGATCCTCGATCTGCGCGCTCGCGTCCCCGGCGACTACCACCACCACACCGATCACCGCCGGCGCCGCAGTCGCCCCAATCGCCTCCCATCGCGCACCATCGTCGCCGCTCAACGCCAGCGCCGCCTTGCGCCAGCCTGCCGAAGTCCCGCACGCCGCGATCATCAGGCGCGGCCCGCTCAACAGCCCGTCACCCAGATGCGGAACCTCGAACCAATACAGCAGGGTGGCGCCCTGCACCCGATCCGGCGCCGGACTCACCCGCCCCGGACTTGCCGTCGCCGCAACCGCTGCCGGCACGACCGGGGTAAGAGCGAGCGCAACCTCGCCCGCCTCGATCCGCGACTCGATGACCCGCCACTGCCCCAACTCGCCCGCAACCGTCACCCGCGCGCCGGGCGCAATCCCCATCGCCGACCAGCCGGGCCGCACCACCCGCCGCGTCCGCGCCAGATCAGCGCGGATCAGCTCCGCCGCCGCAATACCCTTGGCCGCACCGGCCGACAGCGCTGCGGGCAGCTCGACCCGCCGTTCGCGATCCTGCCCCTGCGGGTCCGACGCGCTCTGCACCCCGGCCTGATAGTCACGCGCCGGATCATAATGGCTCAGCACAATTCGCCGAGGCACGCGGTCGGGCGATTCGATCGACCGCTCGACCCCACGCCCCGCCGCCCCCGGATCGGCAATCGTCGCCGCCCCGCCCGCACCACTTGCCAGCACGAACCCGTCACCGGCGGAAACCGGCCACGCCCCGCTCGCGTCGATCAGTGGCGCAATCGCCCCGCGCACGCTCTCGCCATAGCCCGAATAGCCCGCGATCGGCAGCGCCGCCTCCCCCGCCCCGACCACCCCGCCGGACAGCGCCGCGACGATCGCCCCCGCCGCGACCGCTCCCGGATCGGCCACCACCTCGAAACTCAACGAAGGGATGCGATTGCCGAATTCCTCCAGCTCCAGATTCTCGAACACGGCATAGGCAGTGCCGCGATGCGCCGATGCCAGCCCGACGCCCTCAGCCGAAGCGATCAGCGGATCGACCGCCTGATCCTCGCCGCCAAGGTGCAGCCGGAACCCGGTCCGCACCTTCCAGTCCCCCGCCGCACCGCGCAGCAGCTTGCCATCCGCCCACACCCGCCCGACCGACAGGATCGCCCGCGCCGACAGCGCCACTGCGAACGACGCGGTATAGCTATAGCTCGTCACCGTCGGCCGCCCCTTGCCGCCCTCGCGCTGGCGATGCTCGACGAGGTCGGTCGCCCAGATCACCGTACCGGCCACCCGCAACGTCCCGAACAGCTTCGGGATCGGCGTGCCATAGCTCGACGTCTGCAGCGTCAGTTCGGTCAGTCGCGGCCCCTCGCGCCCCTTGGGCTTGAACAGCAACTCGCGGTCGATCACCTGCCCCGCAAGCGCGCCGATCATCGCGCCGACCGGGCCGCCCAGCGCCCCGCCGACCGTGGAAAGCACCAACGTCGCCATTTCAGTCCTCCTTGAGCCGCCACCGCGCCAGCTCGGGCCAGGGCGGCACGCCCGGCCGCTCGACCACCCGGCGCAGCGCCGCATCGGCATGGATCACACCCGTTTCGCTCGCGATGGCCAGGTGCAGCTGCCCCGCCCCGGCGTTCAGCAACAACAGGTCCCCGACGCGCGCGTCATCGACCCGCACCAGCCCCGCCGCCTCCGCCGCCGCAATCACCTGCGCAACACGGCCCCCACGCAGCGCATATCCCCGCGGCACCGCGATCCCATAAGCCAGCCCCGCCAGCCCCACACAGTCCAGCCCATGCGCCACACACCGCCCATGCAACAGAAACCGCGCCCCGATCGCGCCGCGCGCCCGCTCGATCGGACTCATCCGCCCGGATAGCGCGTCAACAGGTCGATCCCCGGCAGATATGGCTCGCCCCGGAAGTTCGCCGCATTGCCGAACCGCCCCGCACACGTCGCGATGCTCTTGTCGCATCCCTCGCTCACCTCCGCCAACGCCCCGACCGCATCGAAGCGCGGCGCACGGCACAGCGTCACGACATCCCCCGCCGACGCCGCAATCACATCGCTCAGCCCGCTATTCGCCCCACCGATCCAGCGCAGCCGCCCGCCAGCCCATCCGCCCGCAACAGGCTCTTCACCGTCGAGCGTCAGCACCGCCCCGTCCGCCGCGATCACCAATGCAAACCGCCGCCGCCCCGCCATCGCCACGCGGCACCTCTTGTCGCCCAGCTCTGCCCGGCACTCGGGCGACGTCATCTCGACCACCGGCGCATCCAGCCCCGCCGCCGCCCCGCGCAGCTCCGCAGTCAGCGTCCCGTCCCGCGTCTCGACCGCCCCGATCGTCCCGCTGCCCAGCGCGACCACCTCGCCCGGCGCAGTCCAATCGACCGCGAACAGCATAATCCGCGCACCATCCCACCGCCCGGCAAGCAAATCCGCCTCGCTGATCGCAGCGCCAGTCAACGCCCCGGTCACATCCATGCTGTCGGCATCCAGCCCCGCCCCGCGCCGGATCGCCGAAGGCGTCATCCCCGGCGCAGCACGATAGTGGAACCCATCCACCTCCAGATCGCGATCATGCGCCGTCAGCCCAATCGCCACCCCATCCCGCCGCTCGATCCGCCAGCAATAGGCGATCGTGGCGAGCGGCTCGTTCAGCCAGGTCATCAGCTTCTTCCTTGAACTTGCGCAGAAGCAATGCGGGCTGCAGACTGAACCGATGTCCAGATGGCTCCGCTGCTTGTCCGTGATTGCACTGTTGGTCGCGCCGCCCGCGGCTGCGTGCTCGATGGGGCCTATCCGTTCCGAAACCGGTGCCCTCGAATATGCGCGCCAGTCCTATGGCCTTGCCGCGCTCGTCGTGGACGCCGAGGTCGAGGCTCCGATGCACCTTGGCGACGATTGGAAAGAGGGCCTGCTCCCCGTCGCGCGCCTTAGGGTTCTTCGGGTCCTCAAGCCCAGCGGGCCGGGCATCGTCGAGGACTCGATGATCGCCGTCGCCTATCTCGACTCCTGCTCGATCGCGTTCACCCGTGTGGGTCAGCGCGTTCGCGTGCTTCTTGGCGGCGGCGCGCCGATCTTCGTGGCGGATTCGGGGATGAATGGCGCCGCGATTTGGGATGCGAAGCTTGGCGAGCTGTTCGATCGCGAGATCGATCGTCTCGCGGGTGTGCCCCGCCCCTCAGGCTTGGCTCCGCTAGGGGCGGAGTGACCGCGCTTACCCTTCCCTGACCTCCACTAACGGCACACTCGGCGCCGCCCCCGCCATGAACGTCGCGCGGTTCACGCTCAGCGAATCCTCGGCAAAGCGCACCGGCACATCGAACCGGAACCCCGCCGTCACGACCGCCCCGTCACCCGGCGGCGCGTCCAGCACGACCATCCCGCCCGCGCCGATCGCAAACGCCGCCGTCTCGACCCCGTCCACCGCGACCCGCACGCTCCCCGCCACCGGCCGGGTGATCCGCCGCGCAACATCGCCATAGGATTTGACCAACGCAAACGCCTGTCGCTCGCCGTCCCCCTCGCCCAACAGCTGATCGAGCGGCCCCGGCGCACCCTCATCATTCGAGCAGTCATCAAACGGATCGCGCAGCCGGAACCCCCGCGCTGGCCCCATCCGCGCCCGGTAAAACCCCAACAGCGCCCGGATATCCGCCTCGCTCCGCACCCCCGGCCCGACATCGTACCGCGTCCGCGCCTGCGCCCACGCCGCGTTGCGCGCCTCATGCCCGCCCGCACTGGTCAGGATCGCGGTCGATACCTCCGGCGCCACCTCCGCCTCACGCCCCAGCGCAATCGGGAACAGCACATCGTCGAACGCCTGCATCTCATCCTCCTGGTCGAAGGTCACAAACCCATCGCGGATCACCTGCGGCAACGCCCAGATGAACGTCGCCGCCACACCCCGCGCACGCGCCGCATCCGCCGCCGCGGCAATCCCGCGCCACTGCTGCGCATCCTCCGGGTTCAGCACGAACCCCGCGAAATAATGCTGCCGCTCCACCGGATAGCCCAGCCGCGCCTGCGCCAGCGCCACGCCGCGCGCGCTCGCCACCGCGTTGCCCGTCGCAGCCCAGTCATAATCCTCAAGCTGCAGCACATCGAACGCCGGAAACGCCCAGCCGACCGGCAAATTCGCCCGCATCGCTTCGGGCGCCTCCCGGTCCAGCACCGTCGGCAGATAGGCGAGCAGCAACAGCTCCGCCTCCGCCGCCACGCCACGCACCGCCGCCCCCAGCGCCGCCGTCGATGCCGCCAGCAAAGCCCCCGCCGCGTCGAGCACATCGGTGTCGGGATCACCCCGCACATTCTGCTCGCCCGGATCGCTCAGCGCCGCCTTCGCGGCATCGTCATGGATACACAGCCGGCCATCGGCCATCACCCACCACCACGGCTCACCGACCTGAAACTTCACCGCCAGCCCCGCGTCCAGCGCGATCCCGACAAACGCCCCCGCCACCGCCTGCAAATAGCCCATCGCCCCGGCATGTGCGGGGGACAGCAGCGTCGAAGGCGGCTCCCACCCGGTCAGCGCGGGCGAACCATCCGCCGCCCGCTGCTTCCAGTCGCCCCAGCAATGCGCATCGAACAACTCATAGGACAGCGACCAGATCACCCCGAACCCGAGCGCCTTGGCCCGCGCCGCGAAATCGGCATGCCAGGCCGCGCACGGGCCGTTCAGCACCCCACCGCTCAGGCTCGCATAATAGCCCCCCGACGCCGCCTCGAGCCGGAAATAATGGCTCATCCCGACATAATGGACGATGTCCCCGCGATACCCCAGCTGCAGCGCATTGCGCAGCAACCGCGCCGGGGTGACATGATAGCTGTCATCATAGCCCGAACAGATCGACAGCCCATGTTCGGGCACCACCACATCGCCGATCGCCAGCACCGCCCCCGGCCCCGCGACCGCAATCTCCGACAGCTCGACCCACACCTCGACCGGCGCCGCCAGCGCCGCGTCGTCACCGGTATAACCCGGCGGCACCAGGCTAACGAACATCCGGTCGACGTCGCCCGCCCACACTGGATCGGCCTCGCCCGGCAGCACGAACCCGCCCGCAACGCTGTCAAAATCGAGGCTGACGACGCAATCCTCCGGCGTCCCCTCGGCATAGTTCCACAGCCGCACATACCAAGCGCGCGCCACTCCCGCCGCATCGCGCCCCTCGATCGTCAGCACCGGGCCATTGACCGCATCCAGCGGCATCACCGCGCCGGACCGCCACCGAAACCGCAGCCGGCACCCACGATAATCCCGGCTGGTTTCATAGGAGAGCAACGGGTGGTCATGCCGATCCACGCTCTCCCAGATCAGCCCCGCCAGATCGTCTTGGCGATAGAATACCGCATCGACGCGCAGTGCGTCCGGCGCGATGGTGACCACGCTCGCCATCATCGGCCGCGGAAAATTGACCGTCCAATAGGCAGGGTCAAAGCGCGAGATCACCCCCGCCACCTGCACCGTCCGCTCGGACGCCAGCCAATATGCCATTGTCATGCTCCGTGTTAAAAGACGCGCAGAACGGGAGACGGATATGCTCGTTGCGATGGTGCTCGCCGCCGGATCGGGATGCGCAGCGCCCGTCTCCTGCCCTTCGCCGCAAGACGTGGTCGCCGCGTTCAACGCATTTGAAGGCGATCTGGAATGGGATCTGCAGGCCGATGCGTCGCGCGAGTCAGACGATGTCGTATCGGTCGCAGTCCATCGCACCCGCCGTGTCACCGACCTCCGCTGCACCACCGTTGAGGCCGAGCAACCAACCGTGGCATGCCGGGGCGTCCTGCATCGGATGAGTTCGCGCTCGCGACAGAATTTTCGGCTGATCCGCACCGCCGACGGTTGGCGGCTCGAGGATCACCTCAACCGCACCGGGACCTGACCTCTTCAATCTACCCCGTTCAGCGCCGCCTTGACCGCCCGCGCCACCTGCCGCCCCGATTGCCGCAGTGCCCCGGCAGCCTCGCCGCCGCCCGGCGTATGAATCGTGATCGCCACCCGCACATCACGCCCGCCACCCTGAACCGGCACCCCGACCCGCCCGCTCGTCGTCGGCACGAACAGCTCCGGCCCGCGCTCGCCGACGATATAGCCACGTCCCGGCGCCACCGGCCCGCCGGTCGCGCGCCCGGGCAGACCGAACAGGCTACCGATCGCCGCGCCAAGGCCACCGCCGCCGCCTCCGCCGAACAGCGCGCTCATCCCCCCACGCACCGCCTCCGCCGCAATCTCGGCCATGATCTGCGACGCCACGCGCTTCAGATCCTCGAACCCCAATTTGCCCGTCCGAACCGCGCGCAACAGCGCGGTCTCGATCCCGCGCCCCGCCCGGTCCGCCCCAGCCTGCAACGGCCCGTCGATCGCCGCACGCATCTCGGCAACATCGCGGGCAAAGCCCTGCGTATCGGCGCGCACCCGCACGATCATCTGTTCGATCTCGTCATCCATCGGGAAACGCCTCCATCAGTTGCGCGATCGTGTCGCGATCGGGCGGCGCGACCTCCTCGCCAGCCACCGCCCGCACCAGTGCCGCCAATTCGGCGGGCGTCGCATTCCAGAACAGCTCCGGCGTCCACCCGAACGCCACCCCCGCCTGCCCCGCCAGCCGCGCGGCACACTCAATGAAACTCATCGCCCGGCCAGAATCTGCCCGATCAGCACGCGCAGCGCCGGCGTCGCAGCGGCAAGTCCGCCCACCGCCACCCCCTCGCCAAATGCCTCCCGGGTCAGCCCCTCGGGCCGCTCCTTCAGGCAATGCCAGAACAACGCGACCATCTCGCCCAGCCCCAGCCGTCCCTCCGCCGCCCGCTCGACCAGCGCGAACAACGGCCCCAGCTCCTGCTCCGCCGCAACCAGCGCGCCAAACGAAGGCCGCAGCACCAGCTCCACCCCCGCAACCCGCACGCACGTCTCACCCCGCACCGGATTCGCGCTCATGCCGACACCACCGGCCCGGAACTCTCCAGGTTCAGCGTGTAACTCCGCTCCCCGTTGAAATCCCCGGCATAGTCCAGCCGCGTTACCAGGAACCGCCCGGTCATCGTCTCACCGCTTTCGAAGCTCAGCCGATAATCGTCGATCACCCCGCTCAGCGCATTTCCGCGGATCCGCGTCTCCGCCGCCGACCCGGTAAACACCCCCGCCGCCGAAACGCTCACCGATCGCACCCCGGCACCCGACAGCAGTTCGCGCCAGGCGCCCGAATCCTTCGACGTGATCGCCACCGCCTCGCCATTGACGCTCAGCTGCGTCGTGCGCAGCCCCGCCACCGTCGCATAGGCGACCGGCTCGCCGCCATCGCCTACCTTCAACAGGAACGCGCTTCCCTTCTCCACCGCCATATCCGTATCTCCCTCACCCACCCGATTTCAGCATGCGCAGCCGCCACTCACTCGTCGCGATCCAGCGCCCCTCGCCCTTCCGCTCCATCCGCGCGCGCAGCAGCACCCGGCTCGCCAGCTCCCAGCCCCCGCCGATCGCCCGCGGCATCGACGCCACAGCGGTCTCCAGCTCGCCTGAAAGCCGCCGCAGCCGCGCCGAACTCTCCCCGGCGTCGTGCAGCGCCACCACGACCCGCGCCTCGCGCCCGGCCATGTCCTTGGTGCCCCAGTCGCTCAGCAACGCCTCGCCGATCACCGCATGCGGCGTCGCCGCACGCACCGGCGGCGCATCGAACACCCCCGCCAGTCCCTCGGCGAGCGGCGCATGCGCGCTCAGCGCCGCCCGGATCGCCTCCGCCAGCACCACCGCCGCGCTCATCGCACCGCCCCCGCGCCCAGCCGCATCACCCGCCACGGTCGCCACAAAGCCGTCACCGCCGCCGGCGGCACGCCATCGCCATCCATCCGCAGATGCGCCGCCAGCCGCAGAATGCCGTGCCGCACCGGCTCGGGCACCGCGTTCCAGTCCGCCGCGCTCCCCGCCACATAGGTAACAGCGATCCGTCCGACGGCCGCACACCGCACCCACCCCCGACCCGCAGCGTCGATATCGATCCCATAAACCTCAGGCGTCAGCGCCACCGCGCTGCCATCCCCCGAAAGCGCGTGAACCGCCGTCACCGCCCGTATCGGCGATACGCTCAGCGCCTGCCACTCGCCTCGCGCCACCAGTGTCTCGCGCAGCGTCCGCTCCAGCAGCGGCGCCCCGATAAACCCCTCGCACAGCTCGGTCGCAACGCGCAGCTGCGCCGCCAGTTCGGCATCGCCATCGGCGCCCTCGATCCGCAGGAACGCGCGCAGCTCGGCCAGCGCGACGGGGGCCGCCTCGGGCGGCACGATCGTCTCGACCATCACCGCCGCTCCACCCGCACGTCGAGCGACCGCGCATCGCGCCGCCCGTCGCTCCACATTACCTGGTTGGTCAGGCGATAGACCATGCCGGGCCGCCCGCCCTCAACCGTCGCGGCACAGCGCGGCCCGCTGACCGCTTCGGCCACCACCGCCAGCCCGTCGTCATGCACCGGCTCGACCGCCCAGCTACTCGCGCTCAGCCCCGCCGCGCCGGCAATCGCCGCCCAGTCGATCGCATAGTCCAGCGCCGCCGCCGGATCCTTCAGGAAGATGCCCATCGCTCGCCCCCTTCTCCCAAGAAAAAAGGGGCGGCCCCGCAGGACCGCCCCTTCCAGATCGCCGCCGATGCGACGCTTCAACCGATGCGGATCGCCCTGTGGCGGTCGCCCGCCGCGAGCCCTGCCGCCGACGTCGCAACTGCCATGGCAAGATTGGCATCGCCCGCAACAGCTGCATCATTCGGGCGCGCTGTCCGCATCGCCCGCCGGTCCAGCGCGGCCAGCCCGACCGCCGCAAAGGGCACGACAAAGTCGGCCCCGATCGCCAGCGACCGCAGCCGCCTTCCGGCAATCGACCCGGCAGCGATGGGAGCGCGCGCAATCATGTCCGCGCTCCCGGCCCGCTCACCATGCCGTCATGATCCGCCAGTTGGCGCCGTCGCTGACGACCACGCCCGCATTCGACCCGCCGCCCGCTGCGACCGATCCGGCGGTGGTGGCATTGAGGTCTGTCACATAATGCAACGCCCCCGCACCCGCGCTCGCCGCCGACCCCGCGCTCGCAACCGTCGCGCTCGGCAGCTTCGGCGCCTTCATGAACTGCGTCTGCAGCGTGGTGAAGTTGATCCGCAGCGCGTCGGCAACATCCGCACCCTGCACGCTCTGACCGATCGTGAAATCGCCATTGGTCTTGAGCCGCAGGCCCCAGCGATGGAAGTTCGCTTCGTTGAAAAAGTCGAGATAGGTCGCGCCATTGCCCTCGATGCGAATACCGCTGGCGCCACTTGCATGGGTGTTGCGAACCTGGACGCCCTCGAACCGCGTCGATGCGGAAATCTCGGCCCGGAACCCCGTCACCGACCCGGTGACGGCATTGGCGTTGAGGTAGATCATCCGCGCGCCATTGGTGAAGCCCGACGTGCCCACCAGTGTGAACAGCGACTGGAACCCCAGCGGGTTGGTCGCAACGCTGCCGGCCGACATGTAAATGTCGCGATCGAACGTATAGCCATTGCCCGAATTGACGTAAGGCAGGTTGATCTGCGCAGTGCCCGCCGCGTTCGTCTGGGTCAGGAATGCCTGGTTGTTGCCCAGCCGGTTGACCCGCACCTGGTTCGACAGGTTGATCGACTTGGTGTCGCCGGCTGCTCCGTTCCAGCCGAATGTGACATGTGCATTCCGGTATCCGTCGGCAAAGGCGTAGAATGCACCCTGAAAGCTGATGTCGGAATCATTGCCCCAATCATCGCTGTCAAACGGGGCATAGATGCTGATCGGGCGATATTCCGATCCACCCGATCCCGTGGTGTGCATCGCGTGGTGGAATTCGGATCCGTCGATCCATTGGCCCGACTTTGCCGGATTGCGGCTCGGCTTCTTGAACCGGCTCTCGACCCGGATCGACGGCCCGCCCATATCGGTGTTGATCGGCGTAAAGCTGGTGGTGAGGTTCCAGCTCAGCCCGAACACATTATTGGTGTATTCGGGTTGCCCCGGAAACTGCGTGTTCGCCGCATAGGGGCCATAGGTGAACGCCAGCCCAAAGCGGATGCTCGACGGCTCACCGCCTTCATCACGCGACGGCGAATCATAAACGACCCCCTCCTGCGACCACCCTGAGTTGATATCCGGGGGCGTCGCCGCCTCGATTGTGTAGATGGGGGCCGACAGGCCGTTCACCCCGGTAATCTCATCGAGAAAGTCGCTGACGGTCAGGCTCTCATTGCCCGGAATTGCCTGCCACGCGGCGAACACGTCATGCGCCTGCACCGTCTCGTAAAATTCCGCCGCGACCGTCAGCGAAATCGATTTGGTCCCGGCCGGCAGATTCACCGCGCTGGTCCCGTCTGACGACACGATCGGATCGCGCACGATCGTCCCGCTGTTAAAGGTGCCGATCCCGACCTCGAACACGCTCGCATCCGCCGGCGCGCCGTCGATCGCATAGTAAAACTGGTCACCCTCGCTCAGCACCGACGCAAAGCTGCGCGATCCGGTCACTGCACCGGCCGGCGTAATCGCGCCGGTTCCGGTCGTCGTGGTCGTTTCCTCGACCAAATCTGCGTAAATCAGGTCTGCCATCTGTCTGCTCCTGCGGAGAACATGTCGGAACTGGCCGGGGCGCCCGCTTCGCCCCGGCCCGACTGTATCAGGGGTGCAACGAACGGCAGAATCACGATGGCTTCCGCCCCGCTAACCCTGCCGCGCTGCGTTCACGCGGCGGCGAACTTCATGATCTTGATCGCCTCGCTGTTGGTCACCGCGCCGCCGACCCGCTTGGTCGCGTAGAAATGCACGAACGGCTTGTTGCTGTACGGATCGCGCAGGATCTGCGTCTCGCCACGCTCGGCGATCAGATACCCCGCCTTGAAATTGCCGAACGCGATCGACAGCGAATTGGCCGCGATGTCGGGCATGTCTTCGGCCTCGACCACCGGATAGCCAAGCAGGCTCGCCGGCTGCCCCGCGCTCAGCGACGGTTGCCACAGCAACGCGCCGTCGCTCGTCTTGAACTTGCGGATGCGCGCCAGCGTCGCCGAATTCATGCACCACACCGCGCCCTGGCGGTACGGCGGGCGCAGCGCCTGAACCAGGTCGATCAGCCTCTCCTCGGGATTGGCCGCAAACGCCCCCGCCGCACCCGACACGATGTGCTGCAGCATCCCGAACGCACGGCTCTCATCGCCGGTCGCCGCCGTGGCATAGGTGAGGAACCCCTTGGGCTTGTTCGTCCCGTTGCCGCTGACGAACGCCGCCCCCTCGGCCCGCGCAAATTCGCGCGCGATCTCATCGGCCAGCCAGGCTTCGACATCGAACGCGCCGTCATCCAGCATCGCCTGGCTCGCCGCCGGATTGGCGAACAGATCGCCCATCGGCGGGGCGATCTCGTTGAACACCGGCGTATCGGTCTCGTCGCGCGCCGCCGTCTCGCTCGCCCAGCCCGATTCGGTCCCGCCCGATGCGACCAGCTTGCGATACCCCGCGCTGCCCACCGTCACGACATTCGCGATCGCGCGGATCGGCGAAATGCTCGCCAGCGTCGCATCGACCAGCGCGTCGATCTCGCGCGGCACGGCATAGCCGCCCTCGGCCCCGCTCACCCCCGACAGCGCCTTCATCTCCAGCGCGCCGCTGCCGCTCCGCAAAAACCCCTCGAACGCCGCGCCGCCCATGCTGCGCGCGCCACTCAACATCGGCCGCGCCACCGGCACCCCGGCCGCTTCCACCGCCTCGAACGACTGTTCGAGGACATCCGCCTTCGTTTCCATAGTCTTCTCCATGCCAAGAAAATCCTCCCCGGCACGGGGAGGGGGACCATCGCAAAGCGATGGTGGAGGGGGCGCGCACCAGGCGAACCCCGTCGTCTCAGAAAATGAATTGGCTATCAGCCATATTCGCGCCCATGCGCGCCCATCCACGATCCTGTATCGTTAGGACCGCGACGCACCGTCACTCCGGGAATTCCAAATGTCCAAACGATCGAACAGAAGCTGGATGAACGCCGGATTCGACGCCTGGTCCCTCGGCTTGGAATCTGCCGCGGTCATCGGCCTGCGCGCGACCAAGATCGCCCAGGGCGGCCCCGAGGCACAGCGCGAGACCGAATTGATGGTCTCCGAAAAAATGACCGCAGCGTTCGAGCTGCAGATGGCGATGATGACCGGCGCGATGGGCATGAGTCCCGCCACCACCACCCGCAAGGCACTCGCCCACTACCGCCGCAAAGTCCGCGCCAACGCCCGCCGACTCAGCTAATGCAAAAAGCCCCTCCCCTTCAGGGGAGGGGTTGGGGTGGGGCAGTCATAGCCTCGCGGAGACCGACAGCCGCCCCCACCACCGCATGCACCCGCGCCAACCCCTGCATCGGCCGCGCCACCAAGCTCACCTCGCACAGCTCCAGCCGCTCGATCTCACGCCACCGCCCGTGCCGCGCCCTGACCGTCCGGTACCCGAAGCTCAGCCCACTCACCGCGCCCTTCGCTACCAGCGCCGCCAGTTCGGGCACCTCAACCCGCCCGGTCACGCGCAACCCGCGCCCATCCTCACCAATCGCCTCGATCACCCCGACCGGCGCTCCGCGATGCTGCCACAGCAACGGCACCCGCCGCACCCGCGCCCCGAACGCCCCAGCCCGGATCACATCCCCACCCCGGTCCGGCACATCGAAAACCGCTGCGTAACCGGCAAACCTAATGCTCCCCTCCCGCTCGCGGGAGGGGCTGGGGGAGGGCCTGTCAGGACCACTCACTTCCCCACCCCCCAAAACCCCAATTTCACCGCCAGCCCCACCACCAGCAGCGCCAGCAGCATCCGCACGACCCACCCAGCGACCGCCTTCACCGCCGACCGCTTCGCATCGCGCCACGCCTCCAACAGCTCGCGCAGCTCGCCCATGTCCTTGCCCGCATGCGGATCGTCGAGCCCCAGCCGCGCCAGCGCCCGGCTCGCGCCCAGCTCGCCCGCTTCCTCCGCCACCGCGCGCAGCGTCGCCATGTCCGCGCCCTCGGCGAACCCCTGTGCGATCAACTGCGCCAGCAGCTTGCCGTCGACTGGCGCGCTCACGCCCCGATCCCTTGGCCAATCTCCGCGCCGATCCCCAGCATCGCGCGCTTCTCCTCGGTGGTCAGGAACTCCGCCCCGCTCACGCTGCGCCACAGCCGCTCACGGTCCTCGGCCATCGCCGGGATCTTGTCGACCGCGACCCACAGCCGCGCTTCGGGGAACCACGGCGACAGCCCCTGCGCCAATTCGGTCAGGATCTTGTCCGCCAGCGGCAGGATCGTCATCCGCCACACCGCCTTGTTCGCCTCACGATAATTCGCATAGCTATTGTCGCCGGGCAGGCCGATCAGCATCGGCGGCACCCCGAACGCCAGCGCGATCTCGCGCGCCGCCGCCGCCTTCAGCCCGACAAAATCCATGTCAGCAGGCGTGAGGCTCATCGCCTGCCATTTGAGCCCACCCTCCAGCAGCATCGGCCGCCCGGCATTCGCCGCGCCGGCAAAACCGGCTTCCATCTCGCCCTTCAGTCGCTCGAACTGTGAAGGCGACAGCGCACTCCCGTCCCCCGGCTCGTACACCAGTGCCCCCGAAGGCCGCGCGGCGTTGTCGAGCAGCGCCTTGTTCCACCGCGTCGCCGCATTGTGGATCGCGATCGCCCCCGACGCCGCGCCCAGGCACCCCAGCCCATAATGATCGTCGACCGGGTTGAAGGCCTTGAGATGCACGACCTGTGGCCGCCCCGCCGCATCCTCCGCCGCGATCATGCTGACGCTCCCGCCCACGCGATAGCGATAGCCGACCGGCCACCCCCCGGCATCGGTCTCCACACTCACCCGCTCGGGCCGCAGCGCGAACAGTTCGGCGACACCCCCCGCACTTGTCCCCAGCAGCTGCACATAGGCATTACCATGCAGCAGCAGCTGGGCGGCGATCGTCGCCCCCAACTCCTGCCCCTGGCTCCGCGCCGTGACCAGCTTCAGCAACGCCGCATCGCTCGCCGCGACCGGCGCGCCCGCGACGCCCTCGGCAATAATCTTCACCGCCCGCTGCGCCACCGGATTGGCGGCATAGCCGGCGCGCACCTGCGCCTCATAACTCTGCGGCCACTCACCCAGCACCGCGCCCGCGCCTTGCCCACGCGCCAACACCGGACGCGAACCCTCGCGCCCGGACTTCCGCCCGAACCATTTCATAATTGATCTCCGCTTGGCCCCAATCATTCCCCTCCCTGAAAGGGAGGGGCTAGGGGTGGGTGCGCGCGTCTGCGCGCTTCAAAGACTCGTCAGCGCTTCTTACCGAACCAAATCACGTGCCGCGGACCTTTCCCGTTGGAACGCGCCCGCACCTGAACCTCTTCAACCTCAAACCCCGCATCGCGCATCCGCCGCGTAAAGGCCGGGTCCGGCCCAGCCGACCACACCGCCAGCACCCCGCCCGGCGCCAGCGCCGCCCGCGCCCGCTCCAGCCCGCGCATCGTGTAGAGCCCGTTATTGGCGTCGCGCGTCAGCCCGTCCGGGCCATTGTCGACATCCAGCAGGACCGCCTCCCAACTCCCCCGGCTGCGCGCAATCTCCGCCCCGACATCGCCCATCACCAGCTGCGTGCGCGGATCATCCAGGCACCCGTCGGCCAATTCCGCCATCGGCCCGCGCGCCCATTCGATAATGCCCGGCACCAGCTCGACCACGCACGCCCACCCCTTCGGCCCCAGCCGCCGGAGCGCCGCGCGCAGCGTAAACCCCATGCCATAGCCGCCGATCAGCAGCCGGGCGCTCGACGGATCGCTCAGCCGGTCCAGCGTCATATCCGCCAGCGCCTCTTCCGATCCACTCATCCGGCTCGACATCAGCTCGTTGCGCTCGAGCATGATGATGTGATCACGCCCATGCCGCACCAGCCGCAACGGTTCCCCGCCCGGCACCTCGGCCACACCGATCAGCTCCCGAGGTGTCATCTCAACTCCACGTAAAACTCAAAACACTCTCGCCCTCGAGCAGCCCGGTCGAATTAAACCGCCGCTCGGCAATCCGCCCGCGCCCCAGATGATCCACCGTGACCACCGTGCTCGCCCGCGTCCCATAGACCGGGTTGCGGATGAACACCGGCGAGTCCACCGGCTCATGCGGATCGGGCTCATAGCGCTCCGCCGCCCCCGCCGGCCGCTCATCGGCGAGCGCGGCGAACAACGGCTCCAGCGACGAACTCCCCGCCTCCAGCCACGCGGTCAGCGCCATCTGCACCCGGATCGTCTTGGGCCACAAAGTATCGAACAACCCGTTCGACAGCCCGTGCATTCCCGGACTCAACGGTCGCCGCACCGGATCGGGCCGGTTCGACAGATACAGCGGCCCGTCGCGATCCACCGCGATCAGGTTGAACGGATTATACGCGTTCAGATCCTCCGGCTCATGCCCGGCGAGCATATCGGTCACCAGCCCCCCGCGCGACAGCCGCGCCGGATCGGCAACCTCGCCCCGCACATTGGTCACCGCCGCCAGCCTTCCGGCCTCATTCACCGCCAGCCAGGTCCCCCCAGCCTCCAGATCGCGCCCACCGATGACCGGCCCACGCGCCATCCACCGCGACAACGGAGCCGTCGCCCGCGCATGCCGCTCGTCACGGTTCCCCGCAGCGACCAACCGCCAATTGGGATGCATCCCCCACGCCAACGCCAGCACGCACATGCGCGGAGGCTTAGCGGGGGGCGAACGCGACAGCTAGAGCCGATCTCAAGGCTTGCGCACCCCAACCTCACCCTTCCACCCGAACACCAGCTCCCACGCCGCCCACACCAGCGCATCTGCCCGATCCGGCGAGCGCCCCGGCCCGGCATACTCGCCCCCGCGCACCAGCCCGCACAGTTCATCCTCCAGCGCCGCGAACGGCTCCGCATGCCGCACCTGCCGCCGCTCGTACAGCGCCGCCACCGGCTCGGCCCGCGCCGCCTTGCCCCGGCTCGCATGGACCAGCCGCACCGGCATCGCCACCGCCGCCGCGCGCAGCACGCTTTCGACCATGTCGCCGCCCTGGTTCTTCTCCGCCACCACCCGGTCCGCGCCATGCCGGTCGGCACACGCCGCCACCGCCTGCGCCCAGCCCTCGGGCGACAGCCCCGCCACGCTCGCATCCTCCAGCACGCACAGCCGCCCCGCGCCATCGATCGCCACCGCGACGATGCCGCACGCATCGCCCTCCGCGCTCGCCGGCGGATCGACGCCGACCACCACCCGCACCGGCGCATCCACCGCCACGCTACGCGCCGCCTCGATCATCGCCCGCGTCCACAGCGCGCCCGGCACATCGCTCAGCAGCTCACCATCCAGCTCCTGCCGCCCGAGCCGCGTGCCGCCATATTCGGCCTCCATCGCCGCGACGAAACTCGCCGGCAGATGCGGATTGTCCCGCGTCGCCCCGCGCGTCTCCACACAGCTCGGCAACGCCATCACCCGCCGCATCAGCCGTGTCGGCCGCGGTGTCGTCGTCACCAGCACGCGCGGCCGCTCGCCCAGCCGCAATCCCATCACCAGATTGTCCCACGCCGCGTCACCGCGCCGCCCCCATTTGCCCAGCTCATCGGCCCAGGCGGCATGATGCTCCGGTCCGCGCAGCCCTTCCGGCGACTCCGCCGAATAGGCAAAGCCGACCGCGCCCGACGGCCAGTGCAGCTCACGCGCACTCGCCTTCCACACCGGCTGCCGGTCGGAGCGTGCCGTCGCGATCAGCCCCGACTGACCCTCGATCATCACCCGCCGCACTTCTTCCAGGCTTGCGCCCACCAGCGCAAAGCGCCCCTCGGGTTCGTCCAGCGCCAGCTGATTGACCCATTCGCTCCCCGCGCGCGTCTTGCCAAAGCCACGCCCCGCACGGATCAGCCACACCCGCCAGTCTCCCGGCGGCACCAGCTGTCCGCCATGCGCCCACAGCTTCCACCGCGCCAGGAACTCGCGCCGCATCGGCTTCGTCATCCCGCGCACCGCGTGGCCGCGTTCTTCATCGGGCAGCGCGATCAGCCGGTCGATGAAGGCGCCGATCTCCGCATCACTCGCCATCGCGCGTACCCTCCGCCTGCGGGGCGTGATCGATCACCGCATCGCGTGCCAGGACCGGATCGCCCGCGCCCGCATCCTGCGCCAGCAACCCGGCCGTGCCCGCGGCCACCTGCGCCTCACGCGCGCGCCGCATCTCGATCACCTTCAGTCGCTTGAGCAGCACGGCGTCGGTCTCGTCAGAAGCGGCAAATTGCAGCGGGGGTCCGCCCTTTCGCGGCTTACCGTCCGTCTTGCGATGGGCCGCGAGCAAGCGCATTGCCGCGTCGAAATCGATCAGCGGCTGTTCGCATTGCTGGGTATCGACGTGATCGCCGGCACGGTTGCCCGCGAGCACATGGCCCAGCAGCAGCGTCTCGACCATCTGATAGCCAAGCGCCAGTGCCGCTTCCCACTGCTCGGCGAAACGGGCGTCGCGCCGCCGGTGCGCATAAACGGTTTCCACGCTCACATTCGCAATGGCAGCCGATTGGGCGACGTTGCATGTGGCAGCGAGGTGGTCGAGGAACGCGACTCGCATCGCCTTGCTCCAACGTGCGCGCGCACACTTGCCGGTCGCCACCCGCTGTCCATCCAGATCGATGCGGCATCCCATTGGCATTCTCGCCCCTCCCCAACGCAAATCGGGCCGACAGGCGTCCCCGCCCCGGCCCGACTTCACTCGATTTCCAATTCCCCGAAGACCGCGCTCAGCAGCCCGATCGCCGCGACCCGCAATTCTTCAACGTTCCTGTTATGTACCGAATGAGCGTGACGATGTCAAGCACTTTGTTCCCATTTGGTTCGCTCAATCATCCATCGCCGGTTCATCGCATCTGTGCCATGCTGCACCCATGACCCACCGCCGCGCCCCCGCCGCCCTGCTCGCCCCACTGGCCCTGCTCGTCACCGCCCTCCCCGCCACCGCGCAGGAGGCCGCCGCGCCCGCCGCCAAAGAGGCCCGCATCCCCTTCCCCTCGATGGTCCGCGACTTCCGCGCCGATGGCCGCGACGCCATCTACCTGCGCGCAGGGCGCCAATGGTATCGCGGGACCTTCTTCGCCCCGTGCTTCGAACTCCCCTGGGCATGGCAGATCGCCTTCAAGCCCTCTGGCGGCGTCGGCGGCATCGACCGCTTCTCCAGCATCATCGTCCCCCGCGAAGGCGAATGCCGCCTCGCCTCGCTGGTCAAGATCGACGGCAAACCGCCAGAGACCGCAAAGAAGCCGGCCAAGCCGAAGGACTGAAAATCGCTCTCCCAGCGGCATAAGTTGGTGTGGGGTGACCGCGCCAGCCACCTCATTCCCGACAATCGTCATCCCGGCCTTGTGCCGGGATCCACCGGGACCCAAGCGCAGGACAAGAGGTTCTTTCGCGGGAAGTGCGGCACCTTGGATCCCGGCACAGGGCCGGGATGACCATGATAGAAGCAACGGTCCGCACGCGCGCACCTCCTCGCCGCCCCTCTCGCCTTGATCGGCGAGACGGATGCCGCGGCTTGGCGGCTCGGCCGCCTAGCGAAGGATGGGAGAGGGGTTAGATCGGCGCGGAGCGGTGAACGCGCAGCCTGCAACGCCGCTTACCCGGACCTCAAACCCGCTCGTCGTCCCGGGCTTGACCCGGGACTGGGCTGCCTTGCGCACCACGCAGCCCGGCCGCAACGCAAGGCCCGACGAAGCAACCGCCATGACGCCCCAACCTCCTTCCGTCATGCTGAACTTGTTTCAGGGTCCACCGCACCACACGCGACTGAGCCGCTGGGCGCGACAGGGCCCAGAACACACGGGGGATGGCGGGCATGGCAGCAATTGGCTCAGAAGCGAACTAGCGGCCCGGCTAGGTTGAAAACAGGCCGCATGTCGAGGTCAAGATCGACCGGAAGCTGCCAAATTGCGGGTGGTGTCGAACAAAGGAAGTCACGCCCCTCGGGGCGTCCATTGAAAATCGCGTTGCCCACCCGCCCTGCAAATCACGACAGGAGTAGACGACCGCGTCCCCCTGTGCGCCGACCCGCCGGCATGAATGCGCCGCTGTTTCCCAGGCTGCTCGTTCAGTGGGTGGCTTCGAAATCGAAATGGGAAAAATGATGCAATCGCGATCACGCTCCCCGCACTGCTCGACCTTGTGCGTAACGCGCCCATGCGGCGTCATGACGGAAGCCGTAGAAAGATCGCGAGCAATTTTCAGTGCATGTTGTGCAGAGCGTGGCCCCTCATCCGGCTGGTAAACCGCTAACGCGGGGCCATTACAGGCTTTGGGCCGGGGTTGCTCGTTCGAACAGCTGACAAGGCATGTCAGGATCAGCGCGCTGGTGAACCATGGCCTCCGCATCGCACGAGGTTGTCTCAGTTTCGGGGGGGGCGCAATGGGGTCGGAAACCGCCCTACTTACCCCCCGGCCTCCTCCTCCCGTCATGCTGAACTTGTTTCAGCATCCACCGGGCCACAAGCGACTTAGCCGCGGGGTCCGACGCCAATCCGAAATCGGTCGAGGATGGCTAGGACAGCAATTGGGTGGGAAGCGGTCATTAGCGCTAGATCATTCGTAGTATGATTCTAACGTCCGGACCTCGCCCGTTACGCCATTCACAATCAGTATTTTTGGGCCATCAACCAGCCCCCCTTCCGGCGAGAAACAGTCTACGATAACCGTCCAATTGTCCGGATCGACGCCTGCGCGATGTGCTTCGACAACCTGAAAGCGCCAGCCCTTTAGATCCTGTGCCGCGATGTATTTGTCCGCCAGCAGCTTGGCCTGCTCAAGTGACACCTTTGGCTTCCGGCGTTTTATCATCCGGCCATTCTGAACACATCTGCAATGACCGCAATGGGGTCGCAAACCGCCCCTACTCGCCCCCCGGCCCCCACACCCCCGGAATCACCCACCGCCCCCGCGACCGATCAACCCGCCCCCCGGCCTCCTCGACCACGGCCCGGTCGACAATCCCCAGCGCCCGCGTTCCCATCGCCGCGAACTCATCATACCCATCGTTCGCAAACCCCTTGCGCGTCCGATGGATATGAAACCGCCCCGACAGCTTCCGCCCGAACGCGGCCTCGATCCGTTCGCGCCCCATGATCGATCCGATCAGCCCGCCCCAGGTCGCGGTCGGATTGTCCGAATCCCATCCCGCCAGCGTGCCGATCCGGATCGTCTCGCGCAGATCGCCCTCGCCATAGAAATAGCTGACCAGCCCGGCGGCAAAATTGATGCCCCCGGCGAAACAGCCATTGCAGTAGATCTTGCGCGCGGAGATGTCGTAGCCATCCGCCATCTCGACCTGATAGCGGCGATAGACCGCGTCGCGCGCCGCTTCCCAGCTGACGCCACTCTCATATTGCCCCCGCACAAAGCGGTACATCGCCAGCGGATAGCCGCCCTCGGGCAGCACCCGGCTCGCCTGCGCGGCAACGTCACGCAATTGCGTCCCCAGCGGTCGCGCGGGATCGACCTGCGCCGACAGCGCGTGCAGCGCGACATGGAATCGCGCAATATCGGCGGCGCCCCCGCGCGCTGCGGTGCGGATCGGCAGGTCGGCCATGCGTAGCGCAATGTCAGGGCGGCCCGGCGCGAACAGGCCGAAAATCTCGGTCGACAGCTGCGCGTCGATCATCTCCCAATGCTCGTTGCGCTTGGGGTCGGAGGTGTCGGGCGGCAGCACGCCCGCCAGCATCAGTTCGTGCGCGCGCTGGTTCGAAACCCACAGGTAATTCTGGTTGCCGGTTTCGTCCTTGCCATAGGGCGTGGGCTGCTTCTCGTCATAGATATGGTCGATCCACGCCTGCCGGATCTGCTGCGGCGTCAGGATGCTGGTGCCGTGCTTCAGCAGCGCTTCCTGATAGATATATTCGATATCGGTATCGTCATCCGCGCCCCAGCTTTCCCCCGGCCCGCGCAGCACGAAATCGATCGTCGGCGAAATCGGGCTGGGCTTGGTCGGATCAAAGATGCTCGGCTGATCAGGCTTGCCCCAATCGTCGCGCGTGTAGAATTTGCCGTGCGGGCCGTCGCCGCCGATCTTGTCCATCTCGGTGACCAGCCCCGTCCAGTTGGCGATGCTCTGGCCCAGCCAGAACCCCTCCATCCGCCGGGTATAAGCCGCGCGGTCGATCTCCAGCGCGGCGGGCTGCGCTGCCGCCATCTTGGACGCAGGTCCCGGCGCGGTCGTCGAACAGGCGGACAGGCACATGATCAGGGCAGGCAGCATCAGGCGGCGCAACAGTCTCTCTCCTCGAACCGGGGTCGGACCTCGCCGCCCTTCGCATCGTCGCCTGTTCCTATTGGCGCAGAACGCCAAGGTCGAGGCGTCAGGGCGCCCCGACCGCCGCCGCCCAGGCCGCGACCTCATCCTCACGCCGCCGCACCACGCGCAGCGCGCCCGCCGCGCCGGTCGCCGGGTCCACCTCGATCACGCCGTCCCATTCGAACGTCGCATTGCCCGCGATCGTCACCGCGTCGCCGCCCGCCGGCCCCTCGGCCCGCGCGCGCACGCGGCCACCGGGGTTGAACACCGTCAGCCACGCCCCGAACGGCAGCCGCCCGGTCAGCCCCGCGGCATGCGCCGACGCCGCCATCGCGCTTCCACACGCATTGGTCAGCCCGACCCCACGCTCGAACGTTTGGACGAACAGGTCATCGCCGCGCACTTCGACAAAGCTCACATTGGCGCGATCGACCAGCAGTTCCGGCCCCGCCTCGCACCAGGTGCCCAGCGCAACCAGCTCATCAACGTCCACCTTATCGACAAACGCGATCAGATGCGGGTTGGGCATCGCCAGCGCAGTAAAGGCGCGCCCGCTCGGCAACCCCGGCACCACCGCGTCGATCACCGGAGCAGCAACCCGAATACCCACCGCCGCCGGATCGATCGCCACCGGCCCCACGGTCTCGCGCACGGTATAAACGCCGGGAGCAAGGCTATCCTCGCGCGCCACCTGCGCCCCACTCGTCTTCAACCGCACCCGCGCCGCATCCAGCCCAAGCGCCTCAAACCCGGCGCGCGCCACACACCGCAACCCATTCAAGCAGGTCTCTGGTTCGGACCCATCTGCATTGATGACCCGCATCGAAAAATCCGACCCGGCATCGCCCGCGGTCAGCAACAAAATCCCATCCGCCCCCACCGGCCCGTCACGATCGCTCAACGCCCGAGCAATCCGCCCCCAACTCGCATCATCCAGATCCAGGTCGCGGCTGTCGATCAGACAGAAGTCATTCGCCGACCCATGACATTTCAAAAAGTTCAGTTCCATCCGGTGACATCTACGCCACCGCGAACTCGGCGCAACTGCAGTTCGTCTTGCCGTCCGCAAACCCGCTCTGGCGCGCGTGCGGCCAAGCTGCCACAAGATCCGGAATGGACGGCATATTGTTCCTCGCCGTGGTCGCACTCGGCATCATCGCGATGGCGCAGGGCCAGCGACTACGCGCCCTGACACGCCGGATCGAGTGGCTCGAAAGCGCCCCACGCGCACAGCCCCAGCCCACCCGCGTGACCGAACCCGCTCCCGTCGCGATGGTCGCGCCACCGCCCCCCGCCATCACTCCGCCGGTCAAGCGCGTCGACGCCCCGCCACCACCGCCCGCCCCCACGCCCGAACCGGAGCCCGACCGCCCCAGCCTGGAATCGCTGATCGGCGCACGCCTGCCCGTCTGGATCGGCGCGGTCGCCTTGGTCGTCGCGGGCTTCTTCCTCGTCCGCTACGCCGTCGAAATCGGCCTGCTCACCCCAGCAGTCCGCACCATCCTCGCCGCGCTCTTTGCGATCATCCTCGTCGGCGCGAGCGAAGCCGCCCGCCGCATCCCCGCCGTCGCCGAAGATCCGCGCATCGCCCAGGCACTCGCCGGCGCGGGCATCGCCAGCAGCTACGCGACGCTCTACATCGCCGCCGCGCTTTACAACCTAATCGGCCCGCTCCCCGCCTTCATCCTGATGATCGGCGTGACCGCGCTCGGCCTGTTCCTCGCGCTGCGCCATGGCCCGCCCACCGCAGTGCTGGCGCTCGCCGGAGGCTTCGTGGCGCCGCTAGTCGCCGGTTATGACGCAGCGGGAATTGGCCCGCTGCTCGCCTATCTCGGCCTGTTCACCGCAGCACTCTTCGGCCTGGCGATCCACCGCGGCTGGGGCTGGCTCGCGCTCGCCGCCACGGTGGTCGGCTTTGGCTGGGTGAATTTCCTGCTCGTCGCGCTGGAGCCGACCCGATTGACCGGCCCAGCCGCCTTCGTCATCGCCCTCGCGCTTGCCGCCACCCTCGCCCTCCCGCGCGCCGGGATCACCAGCGCGTGGCTGCGCACAGCCCCACTGGTCGCCGGCCTTATCCAGCTGCTGATCTTCGCCCCCGCGCTGACCTTCGACGGCTTTGCGTGGAGCTTCTACCTCGTCCTCGCCGCCGCCGCGCTTTTCCTCGCCTGGCGAGACGGACGCCATTTGCCCGGCGCGCTCGCCGCACTCGGCCTCTCGCTGGTCCTGCTCGCCGCAGCGTTGGTCGCCCCGGACCACGGCGCGACCTTTATCGCCGCGCCGGTCCTCGCCTTGCTCTTCGCCGCGCCCGGCCTCGCCCTGCTCGACCGTGCGCGCAGCTGGGCCGTGATCGCGCTCGGCAGCATCGCCGGACCGCTGCTGCTCGCCAACCTGCTTGAGCCATCGCGCCTCGCCGACTGGCAATGGTCAATCCTCGAGTTCATCGCCGCCGCGCTCGCCGCTTTCGTCAGCTGGCGCCGCCGCACCACGATCGACAGTAACGACCCCGGCCTCATCGGCGGAGCGCTCGCCGCGGCGATCCTGTTCGCCACCGCCGCCGGCCAGCTGGTCGCGATCGAATGGATCGGGGCCATCTTCGCCCTCGCCACGATCGGTCTTGGCCTGTGGGCGAGTTACACCGGCGACCGCGCGCTGCTCACCCTGCCCGCCCTCGGCATCGCCGCGATCCTGTTTGCCGCGATCGAGCCGATCCTCGACTATGCCCTGCTCATCGCCCAGTCGCTCGCCGGTGAAGGCGTCACCTATCCCCTCCTGCCACCCCTCGCCGAAGCACTCCGCGCGCTCCTCCCGCTGATCGCCACCATCGCGCTGCTCGCCCCGGATTCGCGCCAGTTCGGCCGGCTGCGCAATGCAGCGCTCGGCATCGGCATCGCCGCCGCGCTGCTGCTGCTCTACCATCTCGCCAAGCTCCCGCTCGCCATTGCCAGCGACATGCGCTTCGAAAGCCTCGGCTTCATCGAGCGCGCGGCGATCACCCACACCCTGTTCGCCGCTGCGTTCGTGCTCCAGACCCGACGCCCCGCCATCGCGCCCGTGTTGTTCGGCCTCGCGCTCGGCCGCCTGCTCTGGTTCGACCTAGTCGTCCTCAACCCCGTCTTCGTCGCGCAGCAGGTCAGCTTCTTCCCGCTCGCGCTGCATTTCGCGCTCGCCGGTTTCTGGCTCTACCGCTTCCTGCCCCAGCCGCTGGCGACCCGCGCCGCCATCGCCGCCGCCTTGGTCGCCACCCTCGCCGCCGTCCGTCAGGCCGCGCATGGCGGCATCATCACCGGCCCGATCGGAACCGGAGAAAATTACGGCTATTCGGCCGCTCTCCTCCTCGTCGCGCTGGCCGGGCTGACGCTGGGCATCCGTTCGGGCAGCCGCGACCTGCGCCTTGCCGGGCTGGGCCTGCTCACCTTCGTTACGGTCAAGGTGTTCCTGATCGATGCTGCCGCACTCGACGGGCTGCTCCGCATCCTCTCCTTCCTCGGCCTCGGCATCGCGCTGATCGGAATCGGCTGGGTCTATCGCCGCTTCCTCGCCGCGCGACCGAAAGCGTCAGTGGCGGGCGCCTGACCCGCACGGCATCAACGGCCTCACAGCAACAGGAGGCCCAGATGACCCGCACCGTCCACATCGTCGACCCCGCCGACACCGATCTCGACGCCGCCCGCAACATCGCGCTGTCGGGTGAGCTCGCCAGCTACGCCCGCGCCGCACAGGATCCGCTGGCGATGCTCGAAGCGGCCAAGCTGCTCGCCACTCTTCCCCGCAGGATGTTCGTCCGCGGCGCAACTACCGCCCCCGCGCTCTATGCCGAAGCCCGCCTGCTCGCCCGCAGTGATCCCGCGATGCTCGCCGAGATCGACGCCGTGCAGTACGGCTATGCCCGCCCCGCCCGCGGTAATTGCTACGCCGCCGAAAGCTGGGTCGTCGGCTATCGCGGCAACGGCATCGGCCTGTCCGCCACCCCTGCGCCGCAGGTCCGGTTCCGCGTCGGTACGCCGGCCTGGACCGGCCCCCGCCCCGCCAGCGCGGCCTGACCGATGCGCGCCGCCCTGCGCTTGATCGCCATCGCGCTCACCGTCGCCGCGCTACCCGTTCGTGGCGAAGATCGCCCACGCCCCGTGACCGGCAGCGAGATGCGCGCCGAAGCCCGAACGCTGGCGGGAAGCGATCCCCGTCTGCTTGCCGAGGTCGAAGCGGCAGAGGCCGAAGCGTCGCGCGGAGTGCTCGGCGCCGGCCCGATCTCTATCCGTCACACCGTTCCCGGCGGCGCAAGCTGGTCACTGCCCATCTCCCGCAACGCCGACGCAGCTGCAACAATTGCCGTCCGGCGGATCGGAATCAGTCCCGTTGCGCTTACGATCCTCGACTCCGCAGGCCGCCAATTGTGCAGCGACACGAGTGGCGGTGCCGTGCTCGCCTGCCGCATCCCCGCGGGTGGTGGCCCACTCATCGCCCGCGTTGCCAATCGCGGCACCGACGCTACTGACGTGCTGCTCGTCACGAATTGACCGGTCACGGCAAGCGATAATGATCCGCCAGCCGGTCGAGCGCGAGGGTGAGCACCAGCCGACCCGCCCGCGCCGGCCACGCCAGCGCCTTTTCCGCCACCGGGACGCTTTCCCCGGCACAGATCACCCGCCACAAGATATCCGCCAGCCCCCGCCCCGCCGCCGCAATCGCCGCGTCGAACCGTCGCTTCGCCGCGATCTGCGCCTCGGTCGGGTCGAGTCCGACACCCGGCCCGCCCCCGCGCCGCGCCGCAGGTGCCGCGTCCCAGCGCATCGTCACGCGCGGTCCCAGCGCCGCCATCTCGTAATCGTCGCGCAGTCGCTCGCCCGCCTCGAACTGGCGCGCATCGACCATCCCCCGCGCCCGCAGCCACGCCAGCGGCGATTCGGCATCGTTGACCGTTACCCTTCGCCCCGCTCGCCGCACCGGGGCGTGCCGCACCACTTGGCCATCCTCGATCGTCCGCTCGACCAGTTCCCGCATTCGCCACTCCTTCACACGCCCGCGAATCGGACTTGCCATTGAGTCATGCTTGTAGGAAAGAAGTTTAACCGTATCGGTTATCAGGAGCCGCCATTGATCACCGCGATCCGCGAAGTCCGCCGCGCCAAGGGCCTGACGTTGGAAGGAGTGGCACAGCGCTGCGATCCGCCCACCACGGCGCAGACGATCGGGCGGCTTGAGACCGGCACCCGCACGGTATCGGTCGTCTGGCTCAACCGCATCGCCGCTGCGCTCGGCGTCGATGCCGCCGACCTCGTTCGCCTGCCCGACCGCCCCGACATCCCGGTCGCCGCCAGCCTCGATTCGACCGGGGCACAGGCGCTGCGCCGCCCCGCCACGGTCGTGCCGCCGATCGCAGAGCCCGATCTGGTGGCGGTCACGGTCAGTGGCAGCATCGGCGACTATCGCGCAGGCGACGAGATCTGGTGCCACCGCCTCGCGCCGGCTGCATTTGGTCAGGCGCTCAACCGCGACGTGCTGATCCCCCGCCCGGCGGGCCGCTTCCTGTTCGGCCGCCTGATCGCGCATGAGGGCGAAGGCGGACGGCTCAACATCCTCCCGCTCGGCCCCGGTGCGCGGCAACAGGTCGTCGCCGACCCGCCTTGGATCGCCTGCGCCACCCGACTTGTCCGGTCGCTTTAGCGTCGCCGGGCGCTCCTGCACGCACGGCCATCCGCATTTCCCCCTATCTTGCGTCGTGCCGCGAGCAGGCGCATGCTGGCCTTCGTCCTTTTAGGGGAGGGATGCCAATGCACTATTTGACCGGGCTCACGCTGGCCCTGTTCGTCGCGTCACCTGCACTTGCCGAGGATTGGGATTTCGTCCTGATCAACGGCACCGGCAAGCCGATCAAGACCGTCGAGATCGCGCCGACCGGCTCGACCGATTGGAAACCGGGGCTTGAGGAAGAGGCGGCGCGCCGCGCTCCGGTGATCAAGCCGGGTGCCCGAACCACCGTGCGCCTCGACCGGCCGTCAAGCCAGTGCCGCTATGACGTGCGCGCAACCTTCGAAGATGCCACGACGATGGTCTTCGCCAACGGCAATATCTGCGACAACAGCTATCTCACGGTGAAGCTGACCGGGGGCAAGCCGTCGATCAGCGCCAATTGAGGTAGGCTGAACCCAATTCCGGAGTATCTGGTGGGCGCTGACGGGCTCGAACCGCCGACCCTCTCGGTGTAAACGAGATGCTCTACCAACTGAGCTAAGCGCCCGGACCGCGCCCCGATAGGCGTAACCGCCGCGCGCGTAAAGACGCGCGGTGGTTTCCATCGCGCCATCAAATCGGCTAGCGCGCGCGGATGACCAGCACGCCCGTCGTCACCCGCTTCGCGCCCAGCCCCACCGGCCACCTGCATGTCGGCAATATCCGCACCGCGCTCCATAACTGGATGTGGGCGCGCAAGACCGGCGGGCGCTTCCTGCTGCGCATCGACGACACCGATGCCGAGCGCTCGCAAGAGGCGTATGTCGACGCGATTCGCGCCGATCTCGCCTGGCTCGGCCTCGATCCGGATGGCGAGGAGCGCCAGTCGCAGCGTTTCGACCTGTACGAGCGTCGCTTTGCCGAACTCGTCGCGGCGGGCCGCGTCTATCCGGCCTATGAAAGCCAGCAGGAACTGGAGCTCAAGCGCAAGATTCAGCTCGGGCGCGGCCTGCCCCCAATCTACGACCGCGCTGCGCTCGCGCTCAGCGACGCCGACCGCGCCGCGCTGGAGGCAACGGGGACCCGCCCGCACTGGCGCTTCAAGCTCGACGCAAGCGCGCCGATCGAATGGACCGACCTGATCCGCGGCCCCCAGCGCTTCGATCCGGCGACGATGAGCGATCCGGTCATCCGCCGCGCCGACGGGTCGTGGCTCTATTTGCTGCCCTCGGTCATCGACGATATCGACATGGGCATCACCCATGTCGTGCGCGGCGAGGATCATGTGTCGAACACCGCCGCGCAGGTCCAGATGTTCGCCGCGCTCGATGCCGCCCCACCCGCCTTCGCGCATGAGGCGCTGCTGACCGGGAGCGAGGGGAAGTTGTCGAAGCGACTCGGCTCGCTCGGCTGCGATCACTTCCGCGACACCGGGCTGGAGCCGCAGGCGATCATCGCGCTGCTCGCGCGACTTGGCACCAGCGACCCGGTCGAACCGCATGCCGACCGCGCCCCGCTGATCGCCGGGTTCGACTTCGCCCGATTCGGCCGCGCGCCCGCGCGGTTCGACGAAGCCGAACTCGCGCATCTCAATGCACGCATCGTCCACCAGCTCCCGTTTGAAGCCGTCGCCGATCGGCTGCCGGATGGCATGGACGCTGCGGCATGGGACGCGATCCGCCCGAACCTCGAAACCGTCACGGGCGCGGGCGACTGGTGGCAGGTGGTCGCCGGGCCGGTCGATGCCGCCCCCGACGCCGAGGATTCCGCGTTCCTCGCCACCGCTGCGGAGGTCGCCGCGTCGATCGACTGGACTGCCGACCCCTGGCACGCGCTGACCGGCGCGCTCAAAGAGGCGACCGGGCGCAAGGGCCGCGCGCTGTTCCACCCGCTGCGCCGCGCGCTCACCGGCCGCGACTCGGGACCGGACATGGCGGCACTGCTCCCCCTGATCGGCCGCGACCGCGCGATCGAGCGGCTACGCGGCTAGAGCATCGCGCGCTAACTCTGGATCTCTCTATAGCCGTTTGCCCTGATGGTCAGGTCGCCAAAGCCCCCGGCTTTGGCTGGAACGTCCGGGGGACGTTCCACCTGGTCATTGTCGAAGGGCCGCTCCCAACAAGCGTGGTACGCGGTGCTTCGACAAGCTCAGCACAAACGGCTGTGTGAGTCGGGTTTAATGAGCGTTGCTCCAGACCTGTTTTCTCTCATCGGCACCAGTTCACCCCCGCTCCACACCAAGAAAGGATTTTGCAACCTTCATGTGATGGTATATCATCCATATTACCGGCAAAGACCGGAATGATGGAGAGCCTGTCATGCACACCAACCGCTATCAGCCTTCCGCTTCGCGCCCGGCCAGTGCCGGCGCTTCCCTCCTCGTCCTTGCCGCTGTCGGCTTCGGCGCAACCCTTGTCGGCCCATCGGTCATCCCGATTCTGACCGATCCGCCGATTAAGATCATCGATATTCCAATCGACCAGCCCAAGCCGACCCCGCCGCCGCCAAAGCCGGAGTCGAACAAGGTGGTCGAGCGTCGCACCACCCCCGCGCCGCATCAGCCGGACCCGCTGGTCGAGACGCGGACTGCGGCGGGCAACTTCACATCAACCACCGAATTCACGCCGATCACCAGCAACCCGCCCGCCGACCCCGGCCCGCTTTCGGGTGGCGCCACCGTCGCCGACCCGCCCAAGCCGCCGGTGATGATCGGCGCGACGGTCGACCCGCGCTACGCCGACTCCCTCCAGCCGCCCTATCCCAGCTCCGAAATCCGCGCTCAGACCGAAGGCAAGCTGACCGCGCGCGTGCTCGTCGGCGTCGATGGCCGGGTGAAGGCGATCGAGATTCTGCGTACCCCCAGCAAGGGCCTGTCCGAAGCCACCCGCCGCCATGCCCTGACCCGCTGGCGCTTCAAGCCCGCGACGCGCGACGGCGTGCCCTATGAGGACTGGATGACCATGACGCTGAGTTTCAAATTGGTGGATTAGCAGCGTTGGCCCCGGCACCGGCCCGCTCCCCCACCCGGCCACCCAGCGACAGTCTATTCTATGGGTGGCCGGGTGGGGGAGCGGGCCGGCGCCGACTGCCAAATCACAAGCGCACTGGTCCGGTGGCTCCAAAATCCCTATCTTGGGCTCCATGAGGTTCTTCAAACCCGATCGCCCCGTCTCGACGGTCGGCGCGCTGGCGGATCTGCGCAGCGTCCTGCGCATCCGCCACCGCTACCAGCTGTGGTTCCTGCTCGCCGCAGCAATCACCACCGGCCTGGTGCTGTTCGGCTTCTACAAGGACTCGTATTTCGAGAAGCCGTACAAGCGCGAGATCGTCTATTTCCAGAACTGGCGCGAAGATCGGACGATCGACGAGATCATCGCCCAGCAGAAGATCGACGAACCGATCCGCCAGAAGCGCATCGCCGAGGAAAAGGCGAAGGCTGAAAAGAAGAAGCGCGAATACAAGAAGATCGACGACAAGCTGAAAGAATACGGGATTTGAACGACGCCGCGTGGATGGGTGCCGCGCTCGCGCTCGCCGAGCGCGCGCGGGGCCGTACCGCGCCCAATCCCAATGTCGGCTGTATCATCGTGCGCGACAATCGCGTCGTCGGGCGCGGCTGGACCCAGCCCGGCGGCCGCCCCCATGCCGAGGCGATGGCACTGGCCCAGGCCGGCGCGGCGGCGCGCGGCGCGACCACTTATGTGACGCTCGAACCCTGCGCGCATGACTCGCCGCGCGGTCCGGCCTGTGCCGACTCACTGGTTGCAGCGGGAATCGCGCGCGCGTTCATTGCCCTGCGCGACCCCGACCCGCGCACCGACGGCCGCGGCATCGCGCGACTCGAGGCAGCGGGAATAGCGGTGACCACCGGAACGCGGGTGGGCGAAGCCGAACGCAGCATGGCGGGCTTCCTCACTAGGCGCGCCTCGGGCCGGCCATTCGTCACGCTCAAGCTCGCCACCTCGCTCGACGGCTGCATCGCGCTCGCCAATGGGACGAGCCGCTGGATCACCGGCCCGCGCGCCCGCCAGCATGCACATCTTGAGCGCGCACGCCATGAGGCGATCTTGGTCGGACGTGGCACGCTGGATGCCGATTCTCCCACGCTCGACGTCCGCATTTCCGGCCTTGAAGACCGCAGCCCCCGCCGCATCCTGCTCTCCTCCAGCGACGTCACCGGCTGGGAGCGACTCGCCGCGCCCGAGGCGATCGGCGACCTCGAAGGCGTCGATCATTTGCTGATCGAGGGCGGCGCACAGACCGCCGCCGCCTTCCTCCGCGCCGATCTGGTCGACCGGCTGCTGCTCTACCGCGCGCCGATCCTGCTCGGCGGCAAGCCGGGCCTTGCCGACCTCGGCCTCGCCACCCTCGACCCGGCGCATGGCCGCTGGACATTGCACGATGCGCGGATGCTTGGCAGCGACCGGATCGAGGTCTACGAGCGCGCCAGAGGATAGGATATGTTCACCGGAATCATCACTGATGTCGGCGCGATCGAAGCGATCGAAACTCGCGGCGACCTGCGTGCGCGCATCACCACCGCCTATGACACCGCGACCGTCGATATGGGCGCGTCGATCGCCTGTTCGGGCGTCTGCCTGACCGTGGTGGACAAGGGGCCAGGCTGGTTCGCGGTCGACGTCTCGCACGAAACCGTCTCGCGCACCGCACCACAATGGGTCGCCGGACAGCGCCTCAATCTCGAACGCGCGCTCAAGGTCGGCGACGAACTCGGCGGGCATATCGTCACCGGCCATGTCGATGGTGTCGGCACGGTGCTCGGCCTGTGCGCCGAGGGCGATTCGCAGCGGATCGGCATATCGGTGCCCGCCAGCCTCGCCCCGTTCATCGCCGCCAAGGGATCGATCACCATCGACGGCGTCTCGCTAACCGTGAACGAAGTGACCGATCAGTCCGACGGCACCGCGCATTTCGCGATCAACCTCATCCCGCACACCCAGGCCGTGACCACGCTCGGCGCGCTGGCCCAGGGTCAGGCGGTCAATCTCGAGATCGACGTGCTCGCACGCTATCTCCAACGCATGGAGGCCGTTCGTGGCCAGTCCTGAAGTCAGCCGCCTTCCGCACGCCTTCCTCGCCTCGCCCGAGGAGATCATCGACGAGGCGCGCAATGGTCGCATGTTCATCCTCGTCGATGACGAAGACCGCGAAAATGAAGGCGACCTGGTCATCCCCGGCCAGATGGCGACTCCCGACGCGGTCAACTTCATGGCCAAGCATGGCCGCGGCCTGATCTGCCTCGCGATCACCCAAGGCCGCGCCGACCAGCTCGGGCTTGAGCCGATGGCGCGGCACAACGGCACCAGCATGGGCACCGCCTTCACCGTCTCGATCGAGGCGAAGGAGGGCGTCACCACCGGCATTTCCGCCGCCGATCGCGCGCGCACCATCGCGGTCGCGACCGACGCGACCAAGGACGCCGCCGACATCGTCTCGCCCGGTCATGTCTTCCCGCTCATCGCGCGCGAGGGCGGGGTGCTGGTCCGCGCCGGTCATACCGAAGCGGCAGTCGACGTCTCCCGCCTCGCCGGGCTCAGCCCGTCGGGCGTGATCTGTGAGATCATGAAGGATGACGGCACGATGGCGCGGCTCGACGACCTCGTCGCCTTTGCCCAGCTGCACAACCTCAAGATCGGCACGATCCGCGACCTGATCGCCTATCGCCGCCGCCATGACCATCTGGTCGAGCGGCGCGCGGAAACGGTGTTCCAGAGCCGCTGGGGCGGCGACTGGCGCAGCATCGCCTTCTGGAACAAGGCGACCGGGACCGAGCAGCTCGCTTTGGTCAAGGGCCGCGTCACCCCCGACAAGCCGACCCTCGTCCGCATGCACGCATTGTCGCCATTCGCCGATGTGTTCGGCGAGGCGGGCGACCGTGGCCGCCTGCTCCAGCGGTCGATGGAGATCATCGGCGAAGAAGGCGCGGGCGTGGTGGTGGTCATCAACAAGCCCCGCGCCGACGCCTTCACTATGGCGATCGAGCGCAAGGCCGGGAAGCGCACCGAAGTCGATATGGAGGAGTTGCGCGATTACGGCGTCGGCGCGATGATCCTCAACGAACTGGGGGTCGAGGAAATGGTGCTGCTCACCAACACCCATCACACGCTCGTCGGCCTCGACGGCTATGGCCTGCGCATCGTCGGTGAGCGCGCGATCGACCTGGGAGCCGAATAATGGCCAACATCCTGATCGTCGAAGCGCGCTTCTACGACCATCTGAACGACATGCTCCTCGCCGGCGCCCGCGCCGCGATCGAGGCGGCGGGCCATGCGCATGAGACGGTCACCGTCCCCGGCGCGCTCGAAGTGCCCGGCGCGATCGTGCTGGCGGAGGAAACGCAGCGCTACGACGCCTATGTCGCGCTCGGCGTGGTGATCCGCGGCGAAACCTATCATTTCGAGATCGTGTCGAACGAAAGCGCGCGCGGCATCATGGCGCTGACCATGGACGGCATCCCGATCGGCAACGGCATCCTCACCACCGAGGACGAAGCGCAGGCGATCCGCCGCGCCGACCCGGCGCAGCTGAATAAGGGCGGCGGCGCAGCAGAAGCGGCCATCGCGATGCTGGCGCTCAAGCAACGGCTATGACCCACCCGATCCTGTTCACCGAACGGCTGATCCTGCGCCGTCCGGCGGCGGAGGATCTGGACGGCTGGGCGGCTTTCTCCGCCGATTCGGTCGCGACCGAACATCTCGGCGGCCCGGTCGAACGCAGCGTCGCCTGGCGCCAGCTGTGCACCATGGCGGGCGCGTGGGAGATCAACGGCTTTTCGATGTTCAGCGTGATCGAGCGCGCGACCGGCAAATGGGTCGGTCGCCTCGGCCCGTGGATGCCCGAAGGGTGGCCCGGCACCGAAGTCGGCTGGGGCGTCGCGGGGGAATTTGCCGGGCGCGGCTATGCCTATGAAGGCGCGGTCGCGGCGATGGCCTATGCCGTCGACATCCTCGGCTGGAGCGAGGTGATCCACACTATCGCGCCCGAAAACACCCGCTCGATCCGCCTCGCCCAGCGGCTGGGATCGACCAATCTGCGCCGTGTCCAGCTTCCCGCCCCCTATGCCGATGTCACCGTCGACGCATGGGGGCAGAGCGCCGAACAATGGCGCGCCGGGCGGGCCACGCGGTGACCGAAATACCACCCAGCCGCTACAAGGTCGTCGAGCGCGACCGGCGGCTGGTGGTGATCGACACGCTGACCGGAAAGCCCGCGAGTGCGCCCGGCCCCATCGCCCCGCCTGATCGTCAGCCGACCCTAGACCGCCCGATCACCGAAACCGAACCGCGCCGCATCGACGACCGCAGCGGCGCGCAGGTCCTGACCACCTCGCCGCTCTACGACCTCAAGGCACCGCGCCGAATCGTGATGGGCGACCGGTTCAACGACAAGATCGGCAAGGCGATTGGCGGCTGGGTGATCGGCCTGTTCTTCGCCTTTTCGATCGCCTTCCTGTTCTTCCCCTGGCTGATCGTCGTGCCGTTCGTGCTGGCCCTGCAACCCAAATTGCGCGCGGCGATCCGCCAATGGATCACCGCGCGCCTGGATGATGTGGAGCGGGGTTAGCCCCCCCTCCGTCGGTTACGCGTCTTGCTTCGCCAGCGCCGGGTAATCGATATACCCCTCCGGCCCCTGGCTATACCACGTCGCCATATTGCCCTCATTGAGCGGCGCGCCGGTGCGCAGCCGTTCGGGCAGGTCGGGATTGGCAAGGAAGGTGCGGCCAAAGCTCACCGCATCTGCCACCCCGCTGTCGAGCGCAGCCTGCGCCTCCTCACGGGTGACATAGTCCGAATTGACCACCAGCGGCCCATCGAACACGGTACGGATCGCCGGGCTCAGCTTGGGCACTTCGGTGCGACCGAACGTCCCCTCGGGCCCCGGCTCGCGCAGTTCGAGGAAGGCGATGCCGAGTTCCGACAGACGCTTTGCGGCGGGCAGGAACAGCGCATGCGGGTCGCTGTCATCGACGCCCTGGCTTTCGCCATTGGGCGACAGGCGCACGCTCGTGCGGTCCGCACCGATCGCCGCGACGACGCGCTCGGCCACGTCGCTCAGCAGGCGGATGCGGTTGTCGACGCTGCCGCCATAGGCGTCGCTGCGCTGGTTCGCGCCGTCGCGCAGGAACTGGTCGATCAGATAGCCATTGGCGGCATGGATCTGCACGCCGTCAAACCCGGCCTTGCGCGCATTCTCCGCGGCGCGGGCATAATCGTCGAGGATGCCGGGAATCTCCGACAGGTCGAGCGCGCGCGCGACCTCCGAAGGCTGGCGCCCCTCATAGGTGTGCATATGCCCCTTGGTCTGGGTGGCCGAGGATGAAACCGGCTGCTCGCCGATGACCGAGCTGTGGACCTGACGCCCCATATGCCACAGCTGCGCGACGATCCGTCCGCCTGCTTCATGGACCGCCGCGATCACCGGCTTCCACGCCTCGACCTGCGCATCGTTCCACAGCCCAGGTGCAAACGGCCAGCCCAGCCCCTGACGGCTGATCCCGGTCGCTTCGGAAATGATCAGCCCGGCCGAGGCGCGCTGGGCATAATAGTCAGCCATGATCGCGGTCGGCACCGCATCGCGGTCGGCGCGGCCGCGCGTCAGCGGCGCCATCAGCACGCGGTTGGGGGCGGTGATCGCGCCCAGCGTCAGGGGATCGAACAGGTCGGGCATCAGTGAATTTCCCTCCAATTGGGTTGCATAATGCAACAGATAGGACGCTAAAGGCGCGATGCACGAGTCTGCCCCTCCAAGAAAAGCTGCGCCCGACCAAAGCGTCGCTGCTTTGCCCTTTGCGGCGCTGCTGATCGGCAATCTGGCGCTCGCCTTCGGCCCGTGGTTCGTCCGCGCCGCCGATGTCGGGCCGGTCGCAGCCGGCTTTTGGCGACTCGCGCTCGGCGTCCCGTTCCTGTTCGCGATCATCCTCGTCAGCCGCGGCGGCGCGATGCGGGGGACGCGCGGCCTGTGGGGGATCCTGCTGCTCGCGGGGATCGCGTTCGCCGCCGATCTCGCCTCGTGGCACATCGGCATCCTGCATACGACGCTCGCCAATTCGACGCTGTTCGGCAATTCGGCGACGCTGATGTACCCGATCTGGGGATTCTTCATCGCGCGGATGTGGCCGACGCGGCAACAGGGACTCGCGCTCGCCCTCGCCGCGATCGGCGCGGGGCTGCTGCTCGGACGCTCCTATGAGCTGTCGCCCCAGAACCTTGTCGGCGACCTGCTCTGCCTGCTCGCGGGCGCGCTCTACACCGTCTATTTCATCCTGATGGCCCGCGCGCGCACGGCGATGGCGCCGCTCCCCGCACTCGCCTGGTCCAGCCTGTTCGGAACGCTCCCGATGCTGATCTTCGCCTGGGTGTTGGGTGAACAGATCTGGCCGCAGAATTGGGGCATCCTCGTCGGCCTTGCGCTCGCCAGTCAGGTCATCGGGCAGGGTCTGTTGATCTACGCGCTCGGCCATCTTTCGCCGCTGGTCGTCGGCATCGCCCTGCTGACTCAGCCGGTCGTCGCCGGCACGGTCGGCTGGATCGTCTATGACGAGCGGCTGGGCGTGCCCGATTTCATCGGCGCGGCGCTGGTCGCGGTGGCGCTGGTGCTGGTCCGTCGCGGGAAAAGCCCTCCGGGACAGGTTGCGTCGAGCGAGGCAGAGGCTAAAACGTGAACATGACCGATGTAGCCGACATGACGCTGGACGAGCTTCGCGACGCGCTTGCGCCGCACCTCGCCCCCAATGCTGCCTTTGACGGGTGGAGCGCGGACGCGGTCACCGCCGCTGCCGACGCGATCGGGGCGGATCACGACATTGCCCGCCTCGCCATTCCCGCCAAGCCGGTCGAGATGATCGACCTGTGGTTCGCCCATGTCGACCGTGAAATGGCCAGCCGACTGACCGCCGAAGCGCTCGCATCGATGAAAATCCGCGCCCGGATCACCGCATTGGTCGAGGCACGACTCGACATCCTCGCCCCGGATCGGGAGGCGCTGCGCCGCGCGGTCGCGATCCTCGCGATGCCCCAGAACGCCGCGCGCGCCGCGCGGCTTGGCTGGCGCTCGGCCGATGCGATGTGGCGGCGCGCCGGCGACACCGCGACCGACTATAACCATTATACCAAGCGCGCGATGCTGGGCGGCATCTACGCCGCGACGATCGCGGTGTTCCTGAACGACGAGAGCGAGGGGCAGGCCGACACGCGCGCCTTCCTCGCCCGCCGAATCGACAACATCATGCAGTTCGAAAAGGCCAAGGCGAAGCTGGCGTCGCGGTCCGACCATCGCTTCAGCATGTCGCGCTTCATCGGCCGGCTGCGCTACACCGCGCGGTGAATCGGCACCGATTGCCCCGCGCGCAGAAGCTGCTTAGGCTGGCTCCCTTGTTAGACGGGGGAACGACCGATGAAGGCCGTGGCAATCATTCTCAACTTTTTCATTCCGGGCGTGGGCAGCCTGGTCATCGGCAAGACCGGCGCGGGCGTCGCGCAGCTGATCATCTATTTCGTCGGCCTGTTCTTCACGCTCACCCTGATCGGCGTCATCATCGGCGGCCCGATGATGCTGGGCGCGTGGATCTGGGGACTGGTGACCGCAGCAACCCATGTCGATCAGCCGGTGCAGGTGCATGTTGTTCATACCCACCAGCCGGGCGGATCGCCCGACGCCTGATCCGGGGCCGACCCCGCCTCACACGGTGAGGCGGGGCGTATTGTGAGCTCACTTCCCTATCCCGCGCTGCACGCCAGCCATGGCGGCATCTGGATTGCGACCGCCGAAGGGACGCGCAGCATCGGGCGGGGTGAGGCGGTGCGGATCGCCGCCGACACGCCGGTGATCCTGCTCAACGCGCCGCTCGCGGCGCAGCGGCTGGGCTATCCCGACCTGTCCGGCCTCGACCTGCTGGAACTCTTCGCCTTCCTGCGCCCGGCGCGGTTCATGGTGCCGACACCGCGCGGCCTCGCCCGCACTTTGGGCATCGCCGAGCCCGCCGACGACGCCAGTGTCGCGCCATTCCTGCGCGACGCGGCCGAGGCGATGCTGGCCATTGCCGAAACCGACTGGCCGGAGCGCGAGGGGGCGTGGCACGGTGCCCAATCGCTCGCGCGGCTGCGCTGGAGCTGGGCACCAGCCGTATCGCAGCGCCTGAGCAAGCCCGAAAAGGCCGAGCGCTGGCTGTTCTCGCGCCTGCCCGAATGGAGCGAGGGCGCGCCGCGCACCCCACCGCGCACCGTGACGCTCGATCCTGAAGCGGTGCGCGATCGGCTCGCGGCGCTGACCGGAGCGGGCGCCGAAACCCGCGCCGGGCAGCGGCTCTATGCCGAAGCGGCGGCAAGCGCCTTCGCCCCGCGCACGATGCGCGATTCGCCCAATCTGGTGCTGGCCGAGGCCGGGACCGGCATCGGCAAGACGCTGGGCTATCTCGCGCCCGCCTCGCTGTGGGCGGAGCAGGCCGATGGCGCGGTGTGGATCTCGACCTTTACCAAGGCGCTGCAACGCCAGCTCGGCCATGAAGGCGAGCGCCTGATCGCCGACCCAGAGGAGCGCAAGCGGCGGATCGTCACGCGCAAGGGCCGCGAGAATTATCTCTGCCTGCTCAACCTTGAGGACGCGCTGCAGGGCGGGTTTGCTGGCCGCGCGGCGGTGCTGGCACAGCTGGTCGCGCGCTGGGCGGCCTATAGCGCCGATGGCGACATGGTCGGCGGCGACCTGCCCGGCTGGCTTCCCGTGCTGTTCCGCCGCAACGGATCGACCGCGCTGACCGACCGGCGCGGCGAGTGCGTCTATGCGGGCTGCCCGCACTACCGCAAATGCTTCATCGAACGCGCCGCGCGCGCGAGCGCCGACGCCGATATCGTCATCGCCAACCACGCGCTGGTGATGGTCAACGCCGCACGCGGGCGCGAAACCGCGACGCGCCCGACCCGCTATGTGTTCGACGAGGGCCATCACCTGTTCGACGCCGCCGACGCGATGTTCAGCGTCGCATTGTCGGGACAGGAGACGATCGAGCTGCGCCGCTGGGTCACCGGTCCCGAAAGCGGATCGCGCGGCCGCCGCCGTGGCCTTGCCGCGCGGCTGTCGGATGTCGCCAGCTATGACGATGCCGGCGCGCGCGCGATCACCGAAGCGGTCGACGCCGCCCGCGCTTTGCCCTCCGATGGCTGGCTCCAGCGGCTTGCCGAGGGCCAGCCGTTCGGTGCGATCGAGCATCTCCTCGCCGCCGTCCGCGGCCTCGTCTATGCCCGCGACGCCGATGGCTCGGGCGAGGCCGGCTATGGCATCGAGACCGAACTGGCCGAGCCCGACGCGCCGCTGATCGACGCCATCCCGCCCGCCGCCGCCGCGCTCGAATCGCTGCTGCGCCCGCTAATGGCGCTCGGACGACGGCTGGAGGCGGTGCTCGACGAAGCGCCCGACTGGATGGACGGGCAAGCGCGCGCGCGGATCGAGGGCGCGATCGCCTCACTCAGCTGGCGCGCCGAAACCGTCGCCGCGTGGCTCTCACTCGTCGCGCGCATCGGCGGCCCCGCGAGCGCCGACTTCGTCGACTGGCTCGCCGTCGAACGCATCGAAGGCCGCGAAATCGACATCGCCCTCCACCGCCGCTGGCTCGACCCCAGCAAGCCGTTCGCCGAAACGGTGCTCAAGCCCGCGCACGGCGCGCTGGTCACCTCCGCGACGCTGCGCGCGGGCGGGGACTGGGAGGTTGCCGAGCAGCGCAGCGGGGCGCAGCATCTGCTCCACCCCGCACAGCGCTTTGAGGCGGCCTCGCCGTTCGACTATCCGCGCCAGGCCGAAGTGCTGATCGTCACCGATATCAAGCGCGGCGACATGGGCACGCTCGCCGCCGCCTATTCCCGCCTGATCGTCGCGGCACAGGGCGGGACGTTGGGGCTGTTCACCGCAATCCGGCGGCTGCGCGCCGTCCACACCCGCATCGCCGACCGCCTCGCGCGCGAAGGGTTGCCGCTCTACGCGCAGCATGTCGACCCGATCGACACCGGCACCTTGGTCGACATCTTCCGCGACGATCCGCGCGCCTCGCTAATCGGCACCGACGCCTTGCGCGACGGCGTCGATGTGCCCGGCCACTCGCTGCGGCTGGTGGTGATGGAGGGGGTGCCCTGGCCCAAGCCGAGCGTGCTCCACGCCGCGCGCCGCCTGGCCAATGGCGGCAGCGCATATGATGACCGGATCGTCCGTGCGCGGCTGGCGCAGGCGTTCGGGCGGCTGATCCGGCGCGCCGATGATTCGGGTGCGTTCGTGCTGCTCTCTGCGGCAACCCCGTCGCGCCTGCTCGACGCCTTCCCTGCGGGCACCCCGATACGCCGGCTCACACTGGATGAAGCGGTCGAGCGCGTGCGGCGTCTTTCCTCCGTCGCATCGCTGGGGCAGAAGGCGCGCGAAACCGCCGATCGGGAGGGCCGATGAAGACGTTGACGGTGCTGCGCCACGCCAAATCGAGCTGGGACGATGCCGTCGCTCGCGATTTCGACCGGCCGTTAAATGCGCGCGGGCAACGCGCCGCGGTAACCGTCGGTCGCCATATGCGCAGCGAAGGGCTGGCATTCGATCATGTCGTTGCCTCGCCCGCCGTCCGGATCGTCGAGACGGTCGAGCAGGTCGAGACCGGCTATGGCAGCGCGCTCGCCCCTGAATGGGACCGCCGCATCTACCTCGCCTCGGCCTCGACCTTGCTCGACGTGGTCCACGAGCTGCCCGCAGGCGCCGACAGCGCGTTGCTGATCGGCCACAATCCGGGGCTTGAGGATCTGGTGCTGATGCTGGTGCCCGACCGCGTCGGCGACCTGCTGCGCGATTCGGTGGAGGAGAAATTCCCGACCGCCGCGCTGGCGATGATCACGTTCGACACGGACGACTGGGGCGCGATCCGCTCCAGCGCCGGGACGCTGGTCCGCTTCGTCCGTCCCCGCGACCTCGACCCGGCGCTCGGCCCGGAGCGTTGATCAGCGATCCTCGTCCAACGCAGTCTGCAGCGCGTCACGCACCGCGCGCAGCGAGTCGGACCGCCCGCGCCGCGCGCCCCGCTCGGCATCGAGCAGCCGCTGGACCCCGCGGATCGAATAGCCCTCACGACTGAGCAGCGAGTCGATGCGGCGCACCAGCGCGACATCCTCGGGCCGGTAATAGCGGCGTCCCCCCGCACGCTGCAGTGGGCGGAGCTGGGGGAACCGCGTTTCCCAATATCTCAATATGTGCTGGGGGCGCCCGATTTCCTGCGCAAGCTCACCGATCGTCCGGAAGGCTTCGGGGCCCTTCTCCGGACCGACTGCCATGTTATCCCCCGCTGACGATCCGGTCGCGCAGCATCTGGCTGGCGCGGAAGGTCAGCACCCGGCGGGGTGCGATCGGCACCTCTACCCCGGTTTTCGGGTTACGCCCGATCCGCTCACCCTTGTCGCGCAGCACGAAGCTGCCGAAGCCCGAAATCTTGACATTCTCGCCCTTGGCGAGCGCCTCGCACATATGGCCGAGGATCTGTTCGACGAGCCGGGAAGCATCGGCGCGCGAGAGCCCAACGTCGCGATGCAGTGCATCGGCGAGATCAGCCCTGGTCAGCGTCGCAGCGGATGTCATTCTAAACCCTCCAGCCCCGTCTTGTTACCGTAACACATTGAGGGACTGGTGCAACCATCGTTGCGCCCACGTTACGATACCGTGATACTACGGTAGAGGCTTCATTTCGGCGGACCGGAATGATACCAATACCCGATCAGAAACGGACCACCGCCGCGCCCCAGGTGAAGCCGCCGCCCATCGCCTCGAGCACCAGCAGGTCGCCCTGCTTGATCCGCCCGTCGCGCACCGCCGTATCGAGCGCGAGCGGCACCGAAGCGGCCGACGTATTCGCATGCTGGTCGACCGTTACCACGACCTTCTCCGGCGCAAGGCCAAGCTTCCTGGCGGTCGCGTCGAGGATGCGGGCATTGGCCTGATGGGGCACCACCCAGTCAACGTCTTCCGGATCCAGCCCCGCCGCGACCAGGCTCTCGGTCATCACGCTAGCAAGGTTGACCACCGCATGGCGGAACACTTCCTTGCCCTTCATCCGCAGCTTGCCGACCGTGCCGGTGGTTGACGGGCCGCCATCGACATAGAGCAGCTGGTTGTGGCGACCATCGGCGTGCAGCTTGGTCGCGAGCACGCCGCGCCCGCCGTCGACCGCTGTCTCCTGCGCCTCCATCACGATCGCGCCGGCGCCGTCGCCGAACAGCACGCAGGTGGTGCGATCTTCCCAGTCGAGAATGCGGCTGAACGTCTCCGCACCGATGACCAGCGCGCAATTGGCGCTGCCCGCGCGGATCATGCTCTCCGCGACCTGCACCGCGTAGAGAAAGCCCGAGCAGACCGCCGCCACGTCGAACGCGACGCAATCGTCGATGCCCAGCGCCGCCTGCACCCGTGTTGCACTGGCCGGAAAGGTCTGGTCGGGGGTCGCGGTCGCGAGCACGATCAGATCGATAGCCTGCGCGTCGACCCCCGCCGCGCTCAGCGCCGCGCGCGCCGCATCGGTCGCGAGGGTTGATGTCGTCTCGTCATCGTCGGCGATGTGGCGGAAGCGGATTCCGGTGCGCTCGACGATCCATTCGTCGGTGGTATCGACCCGCTCGGCCAGCTCGGCATTCGACACGCGGCGACGCGGCAGCGCCGATCCCGTTCCGGTGATCACTGCACGCCGCATGGTTGCGACGGCGCTCGATTCGCTCATGCTGCCTGGGCCTCGAAATTGCCGAGATCCTCGGCGATGCGGCGGGTCAGATCGTCACGCACCATCTTGGCGGCGACGCCGATCGCGGTTTCGACCCCGACTTCGTTGGCACTGCCGTGGCTCTTCACGACGATGCCGTTGAGGCCGAGAAAGACCGCGCCATTATGATTATTGGGGTCGAGGTGATGGCGCAGCAAATCGGTCGCCGGCTTCGAGATCAGAAAGCCGATCTTCGAGCGAATCGAGCTGGAAAAGGCGCGACGCAGCAGGTCGCCGACGAATCGCGCCGTACCCTCGACCGTCTTGAGCGCGATATTGCCCGAAAAGCCGTCGCACACGATCACGTCGACATTGCCGCGCGACATGGCATTGCCCTCGACGAACCCGGTAAAGCGCAGCGGCAGATGCGTCGCGGCGCGCAATTTCTGCGCGGCGTCACGGATGATATCCGTGCCCTTGAGCTCTTCGGTGCCGATGTTGAGCAGCGCGACTCGGGGCGATTCGAGGTCGAGCACGGTGCGCGCATAGGCGGCGCCCATGACTGCGAACTGGATAAGGTTGCGGCTGTCGACCTCGGTATTCGCGCCCAGGTCGAGCATGACCACGTCATTATCGCCCAGCGTCGGCATCCGCGCGGCAAGCGCAGGGCGATCGATACCGGGCATGGTGCGCAGCGACAGCTTTGCCATCGCCATCAGCGCGCCGGTATTGCCCGACGACACGGCAGCGGCGGCATCGCCCCGCTTTACCAGGTCGATCGCGATGCCCATCGACGTCGTCTTGGCGCGGCGAATCGCCTGGCTCGGCTTGTCGGCGGCGGTCACGACCTCGGGTGCGTGGACGATTTCCGACGCAACGGAGAGGTTGGGATGGGACTTCAGCCCCTCGCGAATCGCATCCTCGTCGCCGACGAGCAGAAAGCGCATGCCATCGAACCGGCGTCGCGCGCGCGCGACTCCGGCGAGCATGACCGCCAGCCCCTCATCGCCGCCCATCGCATCGACGGCGATTCGTGCGCTTGAGGTCATGGCCAACGGTCCTTGATTGCTTGGGCTCAGCCCTCGACCGAGACGATCTCGCGGCCGTTATAATGGCCGCATGCGCCGCACAGCACGTGCGGGCGCTTCAGCTCGCCACAGTTCGGGCACTCCTGGAATGCCTGGACCGTCAGCGCGTCGTGCGACCGGCGCATGCCACGGCGGCTGGGCGAAACTTTTCTCTTGGGGACGGCCATTTCGGCAAACCTTCTTGAACTGTCGTCTTAAAACCTGGATCGCGATACGCCCATGACGGCGAACGGGCAAGCGCCGGGGTCCGGCACTCGCCGGACAGCCCTGGGCCAGTCGCGAAGCGAGCGAGCGCCTATACCGATTTCCGTTCAAGTTGCAAGGCGGCGCGCGGCGTGGCACCGAAGACACCTTATTGGGGGAAGCAATCCATGGACGCAATCATCCTGCCGGTGACACTGGCAACGGCCGCCGCCTGCGCATTGATCAATGTCTGGCTGGCGATCCGAATCGGTCAGGTGCGCCGTGCCGAGAAGATTTCGATCGGCGACGGCGGCAGCACCCGGCTGATCGCGCGGATGCGCGCGCAGCTCAATTTCGTCGAATATGCCCCGATCGTGCTGATCCTGATCGCGCTGATCGAACTGGCAGTGGGGACCGAGACCTGGCTGTGGGCCGTCGCGGCGCTGTTCGTCGTTGCGCGCATCCTCCATGCATTCGGCATGGACGGCTGGATGCCGGGCCGTGGCATCGGCATCGCGGTCACCCTGCTCGTGACGATCGGCCTGGCCGGCTACGCCGCCGCCATCCCCTATTTCGCATTCAGCGAATCGGAAACGATCGAGCTGGTCGAGGTATCGGGTTAAGAGGCTTGCTCGACCCACGCGGCTAACAGCGTATGGGCGATCGCGTAGCGCGGCGGGGCGATGAACCGGGCATCGGGTTCACCCGCCAGCGCCGCGCGCGCCTCATCCCGCGTGACCCACATCGCGTCCTCGATCTCGGTAGTGTCGAGCGATAGCGCATCGTCCTCGGCACGCGCGATACAGGCGATCATCAGCGACGAGGCGAATGGCCAAGGCTGGCTGGCGATGTAGCGTACGTCGCTGACGCGCACCCCTGCCTCTTCCAACGTCTCGCGCGCCACCGCTTCCTCAACCGATTCGCCGACCTCGACGAACCCGGCCAATGCCGAATAGCGCCCCGCAGGCCATGCCGCCTGCCGCCCGAGCAGCGCGCGCCCGTCATGTTCGGCAAGCATGATCACCACCGGGTCGGTGCGCGGAAAATGCTCGGCGCTGCAACCGGAGCAACGCCGCGCCCAGCCCGCGCGGAAAATCGCGGTCGCGCTGCCACAGGCCGCGCAAAAGCCGTGGCGCTGGTGCCAGTCGACCAGACTGCGCGCACAGGCATAGAGGCTCGCCTGATCAGGCTGCATCAGCCCGAGCATCGCGAACAAGGCTGGCGACCGCGCCGCGCCATGCCGCTCGCCCATGCGCAGCGGGACGAAATGCGGTTTGCCGTCGATATAGCCGAGGAACAAAGGCTCCGCGTCGTCGGAAAGGTCGGCAAGGCTCGCCCAGACCAGCCGCCCTTCGCTGTCCAGCTCGGGATCGAGCCCGTTGAGCCGGAGCAGCCGCGCGCGCCAGTCGCCCAGCGCGGTGGCGAGTGCCTCCGGGTCGTTGCGCTCGCGGTCGGCGCGGTCGAGCACCCCGCCCGTGAAGCCAACTGGGCCCACGCTCAGCGCGCAGCCTGCGCGTACACCGCTCGCACCGCATCGGCGCGCAGCGGCCATTTGTCCGACGGGAAGTAATTGACCATCACTGTCCCGCGAATCTTCTTCGACGGATCGACCCACGCGACCGTACCCGCCGCGCCGCCCCAGCCATAGGTGCCCTTGCCCGCGCCGCCCGGAACATCCTCAAGCTGCACCGAACCACCCGCGCCATAGCCCATCTTCGGCCCCGCCGCCCCGCCGCTTCCGCTCGGCGCGCCACCAAAGGTGACACCTGCGGGCAGCAAATCGGACATGGCGAGCCGCACCGTCTCCGCCTTCATCACCCGCACGCCATCAACCGCGCCACCATTGGCGAGCATGTGCAGGAAGCGATCATAGTCGCGTGCCGACATAACAAGGCCAGCGCCGCCATAGGGGAAGGACGGCGGCGTCAGCCAGGCCGAGGTCTTGGCCGGATCGAACGGGATGCGATTGTCGCCCGCCCAGGCATAGTTGGTCGCGAATCGCCCGATCTCCGACTGCGGCACCGTCCAATAGGTCGAGGTCATCTTGAGTGGCGTCAGCATCCGCGTCTGCAGGAACTGCTCATAGGGCATCCCCGCCGCCGCCTCGATGATCGCAGGCAGCAGGTCGAGGCTGATCGAATAGCTCCATTTCGTCCCCGGCTCGGCGATCAGCGGCAGCGTCGCGACGCGCTCGGCAAATTCCTTGAGGCTGGTCGGACGCAGCGGCCGCGCCTGCGCTTCCAACGCCGCGTTCACCGCACCCGGCGTGATGCCCAGCCGCTCATATTCCTTGAGCAACGGCCCCTTGGTGATGATCGAATAGCCAAGCCCGGCGGTGTGCGTCACCAGATGCCGCACCGTGATCTGCGTCGTCGCCGGCCGGCTATCCAGGCTGTTGGCCGGATCGGTCAGCACCTTCATGTTGCGAAAGCCGGGGAAGAAGTCGGAAATCGGCTGGTCGAGCTTCAGCTTGCCGTCCTCGACCAGCATCATCGCCGCCATGGCGGTGATCGGCTTGGTCATCGAATAGACGCGCCACAGCGAGTCGGGCGTGGCAGCAGCGGCGTCGGCCTCCACCGCGATGCGGCCTGCGCTGGCAAATACCGGCGCCGAATCGCCGACGCCATAGGCCACGACGATGCCCTGGGTGCGGTTCTGTGCGACATAGTCCTTCGCCAGCGCCTCGACCGGAGCCGCGGTCTGCGTCGCAGTCGCCGCCTGTCCGAACGCCGCCGATTGCGTCGTCGCCAGCGCCAGCGCCACCGCGCCGCCGATCATCCAGGTCCGCTTCATGCTTCGCTCTCCATCGCCTCGACCGCCTTGGCGAACAGCCGCGGAAGTCCTGCCTCATCCAGTCGCTCGATCGGCCACCATTCGCCCTCGACCGCGCCTATGTGACGCGCGAGTGTTGCAGTCGCAAGCACGCCGTTCAGCTCGAAATGCGTAAAGACATGGCGGATCGCCGCGTTGCGCAGCGTCCAGTCGGCCGCGACCGGCGCATCGGCCAGCCCCGGCGGGCTGTCGCTCCACGGCCCGGTCGGCAGTGCACGCATGCCCCCCAGCAACCCCTTGTCCGGGCGCCGGACCAGCAGCACCGCCCCGTCCGCTTCCAGCCAGAAAAACGTGCCGTAGCGCACGGGCCGCGCGCGCTTCTTCGCCTTCACCGGAAACGCCTCCGGCGTCCCGGCGCGCCGCGCGGCACAGGGTTCGGCAAGCGGGCACAACAGGCATTTGGGATTGCGCGGGGTGCAGATCGTCGCGCCCAGATCCATCATCGCCTGCGCAAAATCGCCCGCGCGCACATCCGGCGTGATCGAATCGGTCAGCGCCCGGACCTGCGGCTTCGCGCCCGGCAACGGATCGGCCACCGCAAACAGCCGCGTCACCACCCGCTCGACATTGCCATCGACCACCACCGCGCGCTGCCCGAACGCGATCGCCGCCACCGCCGCCGCCGTATAGGCGCCGAAGCCGGGCAGGGTGCGCAACGCAGCCTCGCGCTCCGGCAGCCGCCCGTGATGCTCGCCCGCCACCGCCCGCGCGGCGGCGAGCAGGTTGCGCGCACGGGCATAATAGCCCAGCCCCGCCCACGCGCTCATCACCTCGGCATCCGGCGCAGCCGCGAGGCTGGCGAAATCGGGCCAGCGCGTCGTGAATTTCTCGAAATAGGGGATCACCGCCGCGACTTGAGTCTGTTGCAGCATCACTTCGGACAGCCAAACGCGATACGGATCGGGCGGCGGCGTCCCCGGCGGCGCGCGCCACGGCAGCACCCGGGCGCTGGCATCATACCAGCCGAGCAGCAGATCGGCGATGTCGCGAGAAACATTGTCGGGCACGCCCCGCCTATGGCATGGACGACGCCGATGAGTAAGCCGCGCGCCACCCCCGACGCACCCCGCCGCAGCAACCGTGTTCGCGCCGTCGCGGATCTGGTGCCCGATGTCGGTCGCGTCGCGTTCCGCAAGTTCGGCTTCATCCAGAGCGCCGTGCTCAGCCGCTGGAGCGAGATCGTCGGCGAGCGTTATGCTGGCGTCTCCTCGCCCGAATCGATCCGCTTCCCGCGCGGTGAGCGGTCGAACGGCGTGCTGAGCCTCGTCGTTCAGGGCGCCCACGCCCCGATGATGCAGCATATCGCGCCCGAGATCGTCGACCGGGTGAACCGTTTCTTCGGCTATCCCGCCGTCGCCCGCGTCGCGATCCGCCAGGGCGAGGTCACCCGCTCGGCAAAACCCGCCGCGCCGCTACCCGCCGCCCCCATTCCTGCTGAACTCGGCGACAGCCTGCGCGCGATCGTCGATCCCGAATTGCGTGCGGTTCTCGAAGGGCTCGCGGCGGGCGTCGCTGCGCCTGTGCTCAAACTTGGAAAGATCGACTGATGCGTCTGTTCGCCCTCCTCGCCCCGCTTGCCGTTGCCGCGCTCGTTGCCGGCGGCGCAACCGCGCAACAGCCCAAAAAGGCGCCCGCAGCGCGCGATTGGTCGACGCATGTCGTGCAGGCCCCGTCCGGCGCCTATCTGATCGGCAATCCGGCGGCGAAGGTGAAGCTGGTCGAATATATCAGCTACAGCTGCGGCCATTGCGCCGAGTTCATCGCCGAATCGAAACTGCCGCTCAAGGACGGCTATGTCCGCCGCGGATCGGTGCGGATTGAGGTGCGGCACGCGGTGCGCGATCCGATCGACATGGCGGCCGCGCTGCTCGCCCGCTGCGCCGGGCCGCAGGGCTTTTCCGGGGCGACCGACGCGATCTTTGCCGATCAGCGGTCGTGGTTCCGGATCGGATCGCAATGGTGGAAGACCAATGAGCCGGCACTCCAGTCGCAGCCGCCACTGGCCCGGTTGAAGGCGGTGGCCGAAGCGTCGGGCCTCAGCCCGCTGATGCGCGGTCGCGGCATGACCCAGGCGCGGATCGACCAGTGCTTTGCCAACCCGGCCGACCTCGATCGCCTGAGCGCGATGGCCGAAGCCTCGTGGAAGGTGATCAAGGGCACGCCGACCTTCGTGGTCAACGGCAAGACCGGTGGCGGTGGCCATTGGGATACACTCGAACCCGAACTGCGCGCCGCCGGCGCGCGCTGATCTATCCCCCCAAAGCGTGGAGACGTGACTTGAAGCGAATTGCAATCGGCCTGGTATCGGCGATAGCGCTGGCCAGCTGCAGCGGCGGCGAAGACGCAGGCAACAACACCGCAGCCGCGCCGGCCGCCCCGGTCGCGGGCGCATCCGCCCCCTCGGGCACCCAGTGGGTCGACACCGTCGTCAAGACGCCCGAGGGCGGCTTCCGCATGGGCAACCCCGATGCGGCGATCAAGCTGATCGAATATGGCTCGCGCACCTGCGGCCATTGCGCCAATTTCGCGATCACCGGCATGGAGCCGCTCAAGGCCTATATCGCGACCGGCAAGGTCAGCTTCGAATTCCGCGACTTCCTGCTCAACCAGATCGACGTCGGCGCGGCGCTGGCCGGCCAGTGCGCCGGTCCAGCCACCTTCTTCCCGATCCTCGACCAGATGTTCGCCGAACAGCAGACGTTGATGAGCAACGGGCCGAAGCAGGGCGACCCCTTCATCCAGCAGGTCGAAGCGATGCCGCCGCAGCAGCGCGTCGCCGCAGTGGCGGAAAAGTTCGGCTACCTCGCCTTCGTCCAGCAGCGCGGCGTGCCCGAGGCGCAGGCGCGCGCGTGCCTCGCCGATCAGGCCGCGACCGAAGCGCTGGTGAAGGCGGCCGAGACTGGCCAGAAGGAGTATAACATCTCCGGCACCCCGACCTTCATCCTCAACGGCAAGGTGCTGGAAAACACCGGCACCTGGCCGCAGGTCGAAACCGCGCTGAAGGCAGCAGGCGCCTGACCATGACCCGTGGGCGGGGCCGCTGATATGCAGATCAAGCGGCTCCGCCTGACGGGGTTCAAAAGCTTCGTCGACCCCGCCGACCTGCGCATCGAACCGGGGCTGACCGGCATCGTCGGCCCCAATGGCTGCGGCAAGTCCAATCTGCTCGAAGCGTTGCGCTGGGCGATGGGCGAGAACAGCGCCAAATCGATGCGCGGCGCGGGGATGGAGGACGTGATCTTCGCGGGCACCGCGACCCGTCCGCAGCGCGACTTTGCCGAAGTCTCGATCCTCGCCGAACAGGCTGGCGGCCCCGATGAAGGCGAGCTGGAAGTCGTCCGCCGGATCGAACGCGGCGCAGGTTCGGCCTATCGCATCAACGGTCGCGACGTCCGCGCCAAGGATGTCGGCCTGTTGTTCGCCGACTCCGCTACCGGCGCGCATTCCCCTGCCTTGGTCAGCCAAGGCCGGATCGGCGCGATCATTCAGGCCAAGCCCGGCGAGCGCCGCCAGATGCTCGAAGAGGCCGCCGGCATCTCCGGCCTGCATGTCCGGCGCAAGGACGCCGAGCAAAAGCTGCGCGCGACTGAGTCCAATCTTACCCGGCTAGACGAGATGATCTCCGACCAGGAGGCGCGCGCCGCCGCGCTCAAACGGCAGGCGCGACAGGCGGAGCGCTATCGCGAGCTGTCCGACCGCATCCGCGTGGCCGAGGCGCGGATGATCTTCGCCCGCTGGCGCGACGCCGCCGCCGCCGCCGATGCGGCGAAGAAGGAAGCCGCCGCCGCCGAGGCGCTGGTCGCCGAACGCACCGCCGCGCAGGAAAGCGCGCTCGCCGCGCAACAGGCGGTCGCAACAACGCTAGCTACGGCGCGTGCCGCTGCCCTTGCCCAGCGCGACCGCGCGAGCGAGGCGATGCACCGGCTGGCGACGCTACGCAGCGAACGCGCCGCGATCGACCGGCGCATTGCCGAACTGCACGATTCGGCCACGCGGCTGGAAACCGACAAGGAGCGCGAAGGCGCACTCGCCCGCGACGCCGCCGACGCGCTCGCCCGGCTCGACAGCGAGACGCAGGCGCTCGAGTCGCGCATCGCCGAAGCAGCGGCGCGGATGCCCGATCTCGATGCAGCGCTCGCCGACGCCGAACGCGCCGCGCGCGATGCCGAAGTGGCGCTGGCACAGGCACTCGCCGCCCAAGCCGCCGAGGCCGCCGAGACCCGCGTCGCCGAGGCCGCGCTCGCCGCCGCCCGCACCCGTGCCGAACGCGCGACTCGCGAGGCAGCGCGGGTCGATGCCGAAATCCGCGCGCTGGGCGATCCCGCCCCGCTCGCCGCCGACCGCCAGCGCGCCGCCGATGCGCGCGCGCAGGCAGCACATCAGGCCGAATCCGCGCGCACCGGCCTCGCGCGCGCCGATGCCGCCGAACGCGCCGCGATCGATTCGCGCAGCCGCGCTCAGTCCGCGCGTGCCGAGGCGCATGCCGAACTCGCTCAGCTCGACAGCGAAGCGGCGGCCCTGTCCAAAGCGACCCGGCCCAGCGGCAAGGAACGGCTGCTTGACCGGCTGACCGTGGCGCCCGGCTATGAACGCGCGCTCGCCGCCGCGCTGGGTGACGATCTGGAGGCCGGTCTGGATCCTACGGGCGAACGCCATTGGGCGGGGGCCGAGGCACTGCCCGGCGACCCGCCACCGCCGCGCGGGACCACCCCCTTGGCCGTCCACGTCACCGCCCCGCCCGCGCTCGCTCGACGGCTGGCACAGGTGCTGGTTGCCGAGACCGATGAAGGCCAGCCACTCGCGGTCGGGCAGCGGCTGGTGACGCTGATGGGCGTGCTGCGGCGCTGGGACGGTTATGTCGCGCGGTCGGGCGGCGCGGCAGCGGCGGAACGGCTGGAACGGGTCAACCGGCTCCATGCGATCGAGAAAGCCCGCCCCGCCGCAGTCCGCGCGGTCGATGCCGCCGACACCGAACTGACGCGGATCGAGGCCGAGATCGCCGAAGCGAAGCGCGCCGCGTCCGACTGCCGCCGCCTGCTGGACAGCGCGGAGACGACCGGGCGTGAGGCAGCCCGTGCTGAGGACCGCGCCGCCGCCGCGATCGAACGCCTCGATGCCCAGCGCGCCGACCTCGAAGGCCGCCGCGCCCGCACCGCCGCCGAGCAGGAGGAAGCCGCTGGCGAGGTCGCGCGGGCCGAAGCCGCCCGCGCCGCGCTGCCCGATGGCAGCGAAACCCGCGCCAAGGTCAGCGCGCTGTCGTCCGAGGCCGAACGGCGCCGCACCGCCGCCGCGACCGCGCGGGCCGAGCGTGGCGCGCTGGAACGCGACATCGCCGCCGCACGCGAACGCCTCGCCGCAGCGCAGGCCGAACGGCGCAGCTGGACCTCCCGCGCAGGCGAAGCAGCGCGCCGCATCGCCGAAATGGACGCCCGCGCAATCGAACTCGCCGAAGCCTCCGAGGCGCTTGCCGGTCGTCCTGCAGAACTCGACGCTGCGGTCACCGGGGCCGAACGCGCAAGCGAGGAAGCGCGCATCGAGAGCGCCGCCGCCCAGCTCGCCGAGCGCGAGGCCGAAGCAGAACTACGCGCCACCGAAGCAGCCGTCCGCGCCGCCGGCGATGCGTTGGGGGAGGCCCGGGAGCAGCGCGCCGGTGCCGTCGCGCGTGCCGAGAATCACGATTTGCGGCGGGTCGAAATGAACCGCCTGTCGGGCGAGCGTTTCGAATGTCCGCCACCCGTCCTGTCGCAGCGCGTCGGCTTCGATCCCGACAGCGTACGCGGCCCGCAGGACGAATCCGCGGCGCATGACCGGTTGATTGCCGAGCGCGAGCGGATCGGTCCGGTCAACCTCGTCGCCGAAACCGAACTGGCCGAACTCACCACCGCTGCGCAAACCGCCGCCGCCGAGCGCGACGAGCTGATTCAGGCGGTTCACCGGTTGCGCGGCAGCATCGGCACGTTGAATCGCGAGGGGCGCCAGCGGCTGCTGACCGCGTTCGAGGCGGTCGACCAGCATTTCCGCCGCCTGTTTTCCACATTGTTCAACGGCGGTCAGGCGCACCTCGCGCTGATCGATTCCGACGACCCGCTCGAAGCCGGGCTTGAGATCATGGCCCAGCCGCCGGGCAAGAAGCTCCAGTCGCTGACCCTGCTGTCGGGCGGCGAGCAGGCGCTGACCGCAGTCGCGCTGATCTTCGCCTTGTTCCTCACCAACCCCGCCCCGATCTGCGTCCTCGACGAGGTCGATGCGCCGCTGGACGACGCCAATATCGAACGATTCTGCGACCTGCTTGAAGCGATGACGCGCGAAACCGCGACCCGCTACCTCATCGTCACCCACAATGCCGCAACGATGAGCCGCATGCATCGCCTGTTCGGCGTCACCATGGTCGAACGCGGTGTCAGCCGGCTCGTCTCGGTCGATCTGGGCGGCGCCGAATCGCTGCTGGCGGCGGAGTGAGCTCCCCCGCCCGCCCCACCCGCTTCCGCCTCGCGCTGTTCGGGTTCGGGGACTTTGCGTTCAACCTTTACTGGCAGAGCGCAATGCTCTTCCTGCTCTTCTACTACACCGACGCCCTGGGGCTGCCGGTGGGGGTGGCGGCGACGATCTTCCTTGCCGCGTCGGTATGGGATGGCATCGCCAATTTCGCCGCCGGGTTGCTCGCCGACCGGCATGAGCCGCGCGGGGGACTGGGGCGGCTGATCGCATTGGGCGGTGTGCCGCTGGGGCTCGGTTTCATGCTTGCCTATCTGCCGCCGCTCGCGCCGGGCATCTGGGGGATGGTCGGCGTCTTTGCCGGCCATATCCTGTTCCGCACCGCCTATGCCTTTTTGAACGTGCCCTATCTCGCGATGAGCGCGCGGGTCAGCGCCGACAGCAACGATCGCGCGTTCGTTGCCGGCGTGCGCATGCTGTCGGGCACGCTCGCCGCGATCGTCGTCGCGCTCGGCACCGTTCCACTCGGCACGGGGCTGCTTGGCGCACAGGCTGCAGCGGACGCGTTTTTCGGCGCGGCGATCCTGTTCGCGCTCGCCGGGGCCGCGATCCTCGCCTTTGTCGGCCTGAGCTATCGCGAAGCCGACGTGCCGGAGCGCGCGGAGCCGGTCCCCGTGTTGACCGCATTGCGCGTGATCGCCGCCAATCGCGCCTTCGTCACGCTGAACCTCGCCATGATGGCGGTCATCGTCGCCGTGACGATCCTCAACAAGTCTGTCCTCTATTACTTCAAATATTTCCTGCACGACGAGGCGAGCGGACAGCTGGCGCTCGCATCAATGAGCGTGGTCAGCGCGGTGTCGGTGCCGCTATGGATGCTGCTCCGCCGGCGCATCGGCGCGCGCGGGCTGTGGTTCCTTGCCGCCGGTCTCGCCAGCGCCGGGCTCGCCGCATTCGCGCTGTTCGACATTCATCGCGCCGGGGTGATGCAGGCCTATCTGATGGCGATGCAGGCGATGATCGTCGGGCTGAACTTTGTGTTCTGGGCGATGCTGCCCAACACGATCGAGTATGGCGAACAGCGCACGGGCCTCCGCGTTGAGGGCGCAGTGTTCGGCATGGCGGCGCTGCTTCAGCGCGTCGCGATCGGCATCGCCACCGCGATCATCGGCTTTGGCTTCGATGCGGCCGGCTATGTCGCCAATGTCGAACAAAGCGCGGCGACGCTGACCGCAATGCGGCTGACCATCGGCGCGGTCCCGCTCGCCTTCCTCGCCTTTTCCTGCGTGATGATGGCGCTCAACCCGCTGGCGCGCGGGGCGCATGCGCAGATCGTCAAGGATCTGCGCCGCTAACTCCCCCTAATTCGGCACCGCCCCGGGGGAGGAGGGGGAGCTGGAGCGGTGCCGAATCCCGGACCAGGTCCGGGGCGCGCGGCCGTCAGGCCGCTACGAGGGTGAAGGTCGAATGCACGCCCTGCGCTTCCGCCGACGGCGCGATCCACACGTCGAACAGGCCCGGTTCGACCGTGGGCTTGAGGTCCATGCCGATGAACTGCAGGTCGCGGCGGCGCAGCACGAACCGCACCGTCTCGCTCGCGCCGGGGGCCAGCGCCAGCTTGCGGAACGCCTTGAGCTCGCGCACCGGGCGGGTGATGCTCGCAGCACGATCGCGGATGTAGAGCTGCACCACTTCCTCGATCGCGCGCGTGCCACGGTTGGTGATCGTCGCGGTGAACGCGATCTCGCCATCCCAGCCGAGCGTGCCCTGCTGCGGATTGAGGGCCGCATACTCGACCTTGCCGTAGGTCAGGCCGTGACCGAACGGATAGAGCGATGAGTTGGGCGCGCTCCGCCAGCGCGTCTTGTATGGCTCAAGCTTGTCGTCGCTCGGGTTCGGGCGGCCCGTCGGCTTGTGCGCATAATGATAGGGCTGCTGCCCCGACTCACGCGGGAAGCTGATCGGCAGGCGCGCCGACGGGCTGTAGTCGCCGAACAGCACGTCGGCGATGGCATTGCCGCTCTCCGACCCCAGGAACCAGGTTACGAGGATCGCGGGCGCGCTCTTGACCGCCCCCTCCAGCGCCAGCGCGCGGCCATTCTTGAGCAGCACGACGATCGGCTTGCCGGTCGCCGCCACCGCTTCGGCCAGCGCCATCTGCGGGGCAGGAACGGTGATGTCGGTGCGCGACTGCGCCTCGCCAGACATGTTCTCGGACTCGCCGATCGCGAGCAGCACGACATCCGCCGCATTCGCCGCAGCCACCGCCGCAGCGATGCCGCCGTCGAGCGGCTCTTCGACCTTCGAGCCGAGCGTCACCGTGACCGGTGCCGTCTTGCCCAGCGCATTGCGCACGCCGGTCGCCAGATCGATCGCCTGCTTGTTGTCGCCATAGACGCACCACGGGCCGTTAAGGTCGTGCTGCCCCTCGGCGAACGGGCCGATGATCGCGATCTTCTTGCCGCTCTTGGGCAGCGGCAGCAGGTCGCCGTCATTCTTGAGCATCACGATCGAACGCTTGCCCGCATCGCGCGCCAGCGCGAGACTTTCCTTGGTCCGCGTCCGCGCCGCTTCACGCTTTTCATCGATGCGGCGGAACGGGTCTTCGAACAGGCCGAGCTTGGCCTTGAGCGCCAGCACCTTGCGCACCGATTCATCGACACGCGCCATCGGCACCTCACCCTTTTCGACCAGATCGGGCAGGTGATCGCGGTAGAAGCCGCTGGTCATGCTCATGTCCACGCCAGCCATGAAGGCGAGCTTGGTCGCCTCGCGCGCGTCGGCGGCATAGCCATGCGCGATCATCTCCATGTCGCCGGTGTAATCGGACACGACAAAGCCGTCGAAACCCCATTCGTCGCGCAGAATCTTGCGCATCAGCCATTCATTGCCGGTCGCCGGGACACCGGACAGCTCGTTGAACGCCGCCATGGTCGTCGGCGCACCGGCAGCGAACGCAGCCTGGAACGGCGGGAAATAGACTTCGCGCAGCGTGCGTTCGGACACGTCGACGGTGTTGTAGTCGAGGCCCGCTTCCGCCGCGCCATAGGCAGCGAAATGCTTGGCGCACGCCATCATCGTGTCGATCGCCTTGAGGCTCTTGCCCTGGAATCCGCGCACGCGCGCTTCGGCGAACAGATTACCGAGCAGCACGTCTTCGCCCGAACCCTCGACGCCGCGGCCCCAGCGCTGGTCGCGCGCGATGTCGACCATCGGCGCAAAGGTCCAGTCGATGCCGGCAGCCGCCGCTTCGAACGACGCAGCCGCCGCCGCCTTTTGCGCCAGCAACGGCTCGAAGCTCGCGGCCTCACCCAGCGGGACCGGGAAGATCGTGCGATGGCCGTGGATGATGTCGGCGGCGAAGATCAGCGGGATTTTGAGGCGCGACTCCCGCATCGCCGCAGTCTGCATGACCCGGCACATGCGCGCGTTGTTGCCGTTGAACACGCCGGTGATGCGACCCTGGCGCACTTCATCGACCTGCTGGCCGAAATTGGCGTTGGAGCCGCTCGGCGGGTTCATCGCGATCGCCGCGCCGCCGCCCCATGCCGCCGCCATCAGGCTGAGCTGCCCCGCCTTTTCGGCGATCGTCATCTTGGCGATCAGCGCGTCGACGAACCCGGGGACCTCGATCTTGCCCGCTTCACCCATCAGCGCGCGCGCGGGGCTGTGCAGCCATGCGGCGACCGCACCTGCACCCATCAGGGCGGCGCGGCGGGAAATCCGGGTGTCGAGCATGTTGGTCCTCTCCTGAACGGGTCGCACCGGCAAGGGTACGGGAAATACGGATGGATGGCGCGCCTCGATTGAGGTTGTCGCGGCAAACCGTAACCGGTTACATGCCGTCTAACGATCGGATTTGCAATCGCGAATGACCCGGTGGAGAAGAACGTTCTCAAAATGGGGGTAGGCGGGAATGGGTGAGGCGACGATTCGGGATGTGGCACGGCACGCGCAGGTGTCGATCGCCTCGGTCTCGCGCGCGCTCAACGGCCTGGGCAATGTCCGCGCCGAGACCCGCGAGCGGGTGATCGCCGCTGCCGCCGAGCTTGGCTATGTCCCGCATGCCGGCGCGCGCAGCCTCAGCCTGGCCCGCGCGCACGCGATCGGGGTCGTGCTACCCGACCTGCATGGCGAGTTCTTCAGCGAGTTCGTGCGCGGGCTGGACCGCGAAGCGAGCCGGCGCGGCTATGTTATGCTGTTGTCGGTGATGCATGACGATAGCGAACAGGCGGCGATGGCGTTGCGGGCGATGCGCGGGCGCGTCGACGGGCTGGTGGTGATGGCACCGCATCTGTCCGAAGCGATGCTGCGCCGCGCGCTGCCGACCGGGCTCCCGGCACTGGTCATCCACGGCCCGCGTGCGATAACCGATCTCGCAACCGTACACCTCGACAATGGCACCGCGACCGACGCAATGGTCGCGCATCTGGTGGCGACCGGGCGCCGGCGGATCGTCCATATCGCAGGGCCAGAGGGCAATATCGATGCGAGCGAGCGCGCCAGCGCCTTTCGCGCCAGCATCGCCCGGCACCTGCCTGGGGTGGAGCCGATCATCCTGCCCGGCGATTTCGCCGAGGAAGGCGGCCAGGCCGTCGCGCGCGCGATCGTGACGGGTCAGATCGACAGCGATGCGGTGTTCGCGGCGAACGACATGATGGCGATCGGCTGCCTCAACGGACTGCGCGCTGCCGGGATCGACGTCCCTGGTCGCGTCGCGGTCACTGGCTTCGACGACATCCCGCTTGCCCGTTATCTTGGCGTCACCACGATGCGCGTGCGGATCGCCGAACTGGGCGAGGAGGCGATCGGCCGGGTGATCGACGTGCTCGAGGGCGAAGGGCCGGACACGCGCGCCGAGTTACATCAGGCGGAGCTGGTGGTACGGGCGACGAGCGCCGCCTAGCGAATCGGCACCGGCTTGCTGCGCTTCGACACGCCAGTCTCGTTGAACGCCTCCACCGCCGCATAATAGCCAACGCCCTTGTTCAGCGCGCGCAGGTCGAGTTTCGCCTGCGGGCCATCACCCAACTCATCTGCGAACACCTGATAGGTCAGCGTCAGCCGGTCCGGGCGGATGCCCCACATCACGTTGTAGCCGACCGCGCCCGGCACCTTGCGCCAGCTGATCCTGGCGTTGCGTTCGTCGGTGTCGCGGATCGCTGCGACCGCCCCTGGCATGGCAGGCGCGCGGCCATCGGCGATACCGAACACGCGCAGGTCGTTGATCGCCAGATGCGCGCCGCCGATATGGCCGTGGACATAACGGACAAAGCGGACCTTCGCCGGCGCCTCGAGCTGGAAATAGGCGTTCGGCCGGTCGCGGCGCGGAGCGTCTGTCTCTGCCAGCTTGGACCAGCTCTTGCCGTCGACCGATCCCTCCAGCCGGAACTCGGTATAGATGTCCGGCGCGTCGCCGTAGCGGCCGGACTTATAGTCGGCGAAATTGACCTGGATCGCGCGCACCGTCTTCGCCGCGCCAAGGTCCATCGTCAGCGTCTCACCCGCCTTCTTGCTCGCGGCGACCCAAAAAGTCCGCGGATTCTCGTCCGCCGCGCGGCTGGCGTCATACTCACCCAACGTCGAGGATGCGGTCAGCGCCTTGCGGTACGACAGCAGCATCCAGCCGGTGAACAGCCCCTCGATATCCTCGACCTTGCCCTCGGGCATCCAGTGCGGGAAGTCGCCGAAGCGCGACGATGCCCACATCTGCCCATCGGCCTCGAACCGCGTCGGGAACAGGTTGATCCGCCGCTCGAACGTCCAGTTGTGGCCGAGCCAGGGCGTGCCGCTGTTCCACCAATTGCCGTGGTGGTCCTGCACCGTCGAGCCATGCCCCGCGCCCTCGACGAACCCGCCGGGCTTGTAGGCGACGGGATTCCACGGCGCATATTCGAACGGGCCAAGCGGCGATTTCGAGACGTACGCGCCATTCGCATAGGCGTTATACTCTGTCCCCGGCGCGCCGTACTGAAGGTAATAGGTGCCGGCGACCTTGGTCATCCACGCGCCTTCCATGAACGGCTTAATCGCCGTCCCGTCGGGCAACGTCCCCGAATGATCCTGTCCGAACCGCTCCCAGCCATGATTGTCCGGGTCGAGCTTGAACGCCTCGGTCGCGCGGCCCTTGTAGATCATCCGGCCGTCCTTGAACTCGATCTCAAGGCCGTAGAGCGGGAAGACGTTGGACGATCCCCAATAGAAATACCATTTGCCGTCATCGTCCAGGAACAGCGCCGGATCCCACGGCCCCGGCGGGACGTCGCCCGGCTTCATGTTCGCTTCGCCACCCGGCCACACCTGTCCCGGCAGGCGCGGCATGCGGCGCACGAAATAGTCGAGCTTGCCCGTCTCCGGCGCGTCGGAGACATAGACCGACCCCGGCTCCATCATCGACGGCATCAGGTACAGCCGCTCGCCGTCTGACCAGGCGGCGGGGGCGACGAAGCCGCCCTTTTCCCAGCGGCTCGGCGTGATGAAGGTCCAGTCGATCAGATTGGGCGAGCGCCAATAGCCCTCGGCGAGCGTCTGGAAGAGATAATAGGCGTCCTTGTGCCGGATGATCACCGGATCGGCGCCCGTGCGGTACGAGATATCCTCGTTCACCTGCTCGTAATTGTAGCGGTAATCGAGGTCGATCGGGTTGACGTAGGTGCGCTTGCCCGGCTGCGCGGTCGCGGTGCCCGCCGCACACAGGCTTACCAACACCAAAGCAAGGGTCGCACGCACCGATCATCTCCCAACACAAACGCTGCCGGGGCTGTAACCGGTTACACCAGCAAGCGGAACCCCGAAGGAGGCCGGGGCGTCGCCACCCCGGCCATCCATCGGTTATTCCCACCAATAGGCGCGGCGCTTCACAGTGCCGGTGTCGACCTCGTTCATCGTGCGCGGGTCGTACATCCGCCCGCCCAGCATGACGCGGTGGATCTTGTCGCTGTTGCGGATGTCCGCAGTCGGATCGGCGTCGAGGACGAGCAGGTCGGCAAGCTTGCCCGGCTCGAGCGACCCGACATCCTTGGCGTAGCCCAGCGATTTCGCCGAATCGATCGTGCCGGTGCGCAGCGCCTCGACCGGCGTCATGCCGCCGCGCACGAACGACCACAGTTCCCAATGCGCGCCGATCCCGGCCTGTTGCCCATGCGCACCGATCGCGACCAGCTTGCCTGCCTGCATCACCTTCTTCGCCTCGCGCGCAGCCTCGTCATCGACGAAGTTGCTTTCGGGCGCCTTAGTCACCCGCATCGTTTCGGCGCGCAGCTGGGCCGGGGGCGTGTGCACCATCAGCGGGTTTTCCCAGACATTGGTCGCCTGTCGCCAATAGGGGTCACCCGCCAGGCCGCCATAGGTGACGACCAGCGTGGGGGTGTAGTTGGTGTCGCTCTGCCCAAAGAACTGCAGGACGTCCTTGTAGAACACCTCGCCGGGCACATTATGCTCCAGCGTCGAGTTGCCATCGGCGATCAGGTTCATGTCCATACCGAACAACGACCCGCCCTCGGCCACCACCTGCATTCCCTCCGCCCGCGCGGCGGCGACGACCATCTGGCGCTGCTCACGGCGCGGCTGGTTGTAATTCTTCACCGAGTAAGCGCCCTGCGCCTTCAGGCGGCGGACATGGTTGAGCGCGTCCTCATAGCTGTCGATCTGCGCGTACACGCCCGCGGCACGCGCGCCATAGACGATCTCACCGGTCGAAAAGAGGCGGGGAGCGAGGATCTTGCCCGCCTGCTGCATCTCCGCCGCGGCAAAGACATGCGCCGCCTGGCTCGACGGATCGTGCAGCGTGGTGGTGCCGAGCGCCAAGTTCTGGAGCAACGACCAGTTCTGCTGCGGGATCAACTCGTCGGTGCCATAGGGGCCATGCGCATGCGCATCGACGAGACCCGGGATGATCGTCTTGCCAGTCACATCGACGGTCTTGGTCCCGGCGGGCAGCTGGATCGCGGCGGTCGGTGCGACCGCGACGATACGATCGCCCTCGATCACGATTGTGCCATTCTCGATCACGCCGCCATCGGCCCCGGCCATGGTGACGATCCGCGCGCCGGTGAGCGCGACGGTGCCGCTCGCCTTGGCTGCCTTGACCTCCATCGCCATCGAGCTGGTGCGCGGGGTCACGGTGACCTTCGCGCCACCGGGTGCCGAGGCGAAGAATGCGCTGCGGTCGGCGGTGTACAGCGTCGGGCCAAGGCTCCAGTGCAGCCGCGCACCGTCGCCCGACCAGGTGATGTAATCGCCGCCATCGCTGCTCACCCGCACCACCGGCAGCGCATCGCCCTTCGGCGCGACCGCGACCTGCTGACCACCGGGCATCAGCGGCATCGCGAACACCTGATAATTCTGGCGGAAGGCGACGCTCTTGCCATCCGGTGCGACGATGAATTCGGTGGCGAGTTCACCCGCGGCATGGACGCGCTTGCCCTCACCATTCAGGTCGGTCGAGACGAGCTGGAGCTTCTCACCGCCCTCGACCATGAAGATGCGGTCGTTCGATGCGCCATATTGCGGGCGCGACAGGCTGCGCGTGACCATCACAGGCATGCCGCCAGCGGTCGGGACGCGATAGACGCCGGGATTCTCACCCCATTTGGGCGCAGTCAGCCCGCCGCCATCGCCCTTTTCGAACACGATCGTCTTGCCGTCGGGGGAGAATTGCGGCCGCGCATAATGGCCCGGCTGCTGCGTCACGCTACGCGCCGCGCCGCCGGACGCCGCGACCACGCGGATTGAGGCGAGGCTTTCGTCATTCCACTGGACGAAGACGATCGAGCGCCCGTCGCGCGACCATGAAGGGAACAGCTCCATCCCCGCGCCATCGGCGAGGTTGGTGAGCCGCTTGGCCGTTCCGCCCGCGACCGGCTTCACCCACAATTTGCCGAGGCTCTCGAACACCAGCTGGCTGCCATCGGGCGAGACAGTGGCGAAACGCGGCATCTTCGTCGTGAAGCTCGCCGGAGCGACCGCGATCTGCGGGTGCGGGGCGTCGGCGACTGCGCGGGTGTCGGCGACGCGGAACGGGATCACCGCAGCGTTGGCACCATCGGCATCGACGCGGCGGATCTTGCCGCCCGCCCAGAACACGATCGACTTGCTGTCGGGCGTCCAGTCGATGTTGGGATAGACGCCGGTGACCGCCCAGGTTTCCTGTACGTCCTGATCGAGCGCGCCATACACGATGCGCTCGGCACCGCTCGCCAGATCCTTGACCCACAGCTTGGACTTGCCCGCCTCACGCCGGACAAAGGCGATGGACTTGCCATCGGGCGAGGGCGCCGGGCGCACCGATCCGCCGAGGCCCGACACCGCCGTCGTCGCCTCGCCGGTCTCGAGGTCGTAGCGCTCGATATTGAACAGGTTGGTGTTCGAATCCTGCGCATATTCGAAGATCGGGCCGGACGTGATGTTGCGGGTGAAATACACCCCCTTGCCGTCCGCCGAATAAATCGGCTCGCCCAGTTCCTTCTGGTGCCGCTCGTTCGGGCGCTTGACCAACTGCACACCCGCCCCGCCCGAGACGTGGTAGAGCCACACCTCCCCCGTGCCGAGCGAGCGGCCGGTGGTGAAGTGCTTCTTGGCGACGATATATTGCCCGTCCGGCGACCAGCTCGGCTGGTTGAGCAGGCGGAAATCCTCCTTGGTCAGCTGACGCTTGTCGCTGCCATCGGCATTCATGATCCAGATATTGTCCCCGCCGCCGCGGTCGGAGGTGAAGGCGATGCGGCGGCCGTCGGGCGAGAAGCGCGGATGCACCTCCCACGCCATGCCTTCGGCGACCCGCGTCGGCGTGCCGCCTGCGATCGGCATGGTGTAGATGTCGCCGAGCAGCGCAAAGGCGACGCTCTTGCCATCGGGGCTTACATCAACGTCGATCCAGGTGCCTTCGTCGGTCTCGATCTTCGCCTGCTTCAGCGTCGCGCCCTGCGGCGCGTTGACGTCCCATTTGGGCTTTTCGGCGGGCTTGTCCTGCGCGTTTGCCTGACCAATGACGAAAAGCGCGGCGAGGACGCCGGCGACCGACTGACGCATATAGGACTCCCTGAATATGTTCTGGGAGCAGTTGGTAACGGGCGAAACCGGACCCGTCACCCGCGCTTCGTCGAAAAGTGGAGTTGTTTTCGGCATTGCGGCACCGGCCCGCCCCCCCACCCGGCCACCCAACGACAGTGTATTCTATGGGTGGCCGGGTGGGGAGCGGGCCGGTGCCGCCTCGGCGTCAGCCGAGCAAAACAGGCAAACTACCGCTTCAGCAGGAACACCGCGTGTTCGGCGCGGAAATTGGCGGCGGCGGAGCTGGTCAGCTGGTCGCCCGACAGGAACCAGGCCTGCTCGACCGTGATCCCGCGCTCCCGCACATAGGCGCGGAAATCGTCGATCGTGACATGGTGGATATTCGGCGTCTCGTACCACGCCACCGGCAACAGCCGCGTGACCGGCATCCGCCCGCCCCACAACAGCGACAGCCGCACCCGCCAATGCGCGAAATTGGGGAAGGACACGACCGCACGCTCGCCGATGCGCAGCAGATGGTCGAGCACGACGTGCGGCCGCATCGTCGTCTGCAGCGTCTGGCTGAGGATCGCATAGTCGAAGCTGGCGTCGGGATAATCGGCAAGATCGGTGTCGGCATCGCCCTGAATCACCGAAAGCCCGCGCCCCACGGCCGACGCGACATTATGCGCGTCGATCTCCAGACCGCGCGCATCGCATCCCCGCCGGTCACGCAGCGCCGCCATCAGCGCCCCGTCGCCACAGCCGACATCGAGCACCCGGCTGCCCGGCGCGACATTGGACGCGATGATCGCGAGGTCGGGGCGGAGCGCGGTCATTCGCCCGCCCTCAAAAACCCATCGACCACCCGGTTCAACTCGGGCGCTTCGAGCAGGAAGGCGTCATGGCCAAAGGGGGAGGACAGCTCGACGAAGCTGACCGGCGCGCCAGCCGCGTTGAGCGCATGGACGATGCTGCGCGAGTCGCGGGTCGGGTAGAGCCAGTCGGTATCGAAGCTGACGAGGCAGAAGCGCGCCTTGGTCTCGCGGAAGGCGTTGGCGAGCACGCCGCCATGCTCTTCGGCGAGGTCGAAATAGTCCATCGCGCGGGTGATGTAGAGATAGGCGTTGGCGTCGAACCGGTCGACAAAGCTCAACCCCTGATGGCGCAGATAGGATTCGACCTGAAAATCCGCATCAAAGCCGAAGGTCTTGGCTTCACGCGCCTGCAGCTTGCGCCCGAACTTTTCGGTCAGTCCCTCTTCGGAGAGATAGGTGATGTGCGCCGCCATCCGCGCCACCGCGAGACCCGACGCAGGCGGCTCGCCCTCATAATAGGCGCCGCCATTCCAGCGCGGATCGGCCATCACCGCCTGTCGCCCGACTTCGTGGAAGGCGATGTTCTGTGCCGAATGGCGTGCAGTCGATGCGATCACCACCGCCGCCTCGACCCGGTCGGGGAAGGTTGCGGGCCAGCTCAGCGCCTGCATGCCGCCCATCGACCCGCCGACCACGGCCTTGAGCCGCTGGACGCCGAGATGGTCGAGCAGCATCGCCTGCGCGCGCACCATGTCGCGAATAGTGATGACGGGAAAACTCATGCCCCAAGGGGCGCCCGTTGCCGGGTTGACCGTCGCCGGTCCCGACGATCCCATGCAGCTGCCCAGCACATTGGCGCAGACGATAAAGTGCCGCGCCGGGTCGATCGGCTTGCCCGGCCCGATCATGCGCGTCCACCAGCCGGGCTTGCCGGTGATCGGGTGGGTCGACGCGACATGCTGGTCGCCGGTCAGCGCATGGCAGATCAGGATCGCATTGCCGCCATCCGCCGCCAGCTGCCCATAGGTTTCATAGGCGATTTCGACCGGCGACAGCAGCACGCCCCCGTCAAGGCGCAGCGGCCCCGGAAGCGTCACGCGGCGGTCGAGGCCAAAGCGCACATCGTCGGACATCGCCGCGTGCCTAGAAGCCGCGCGGCCCGCGTTCAAGCGGTTCGCGCGGGGATGGTCCGTCCGAGGATCGCCTGCGCCGCCAGCCGCCCGGTCTGCGCGCCACCATTCATGTAGCCGGGAAAGGCGTCCGACAGATGCTCGCCGGCAAAGATCACGCGGCCGAGCGCCGGGGCGGCCTGCACCGCAGCGCCATCGTCGCCCTCCATCCACAACAGCGACCCGAAGCGGGTGAGGTGTCCGGGGGGATAGCTGCCATAGGAGCCGCCGATCAGGGGATCGCGGTGCCAAGCGGTGCGCCGCACCGGCGCATCGGCACAGGCGGCGGCAAGATCGCCGAGCGCCGTGCGCGCATCGGTCGCATAGCGCGCCGCGAGCGTCTGTGCGGAGATGCTATCATCGGTGGCGTCGCCGCCCAGATACCAGGTCCACACCGGTGGCCCTTCGACGCCGCGCACGCTGCCGTCCCAACCGCTCGCCCAGCTGCCGCGAGCCCCGGCATGCCAAACATCGCCGCCCCCGCCGATCGCATCGCGCCAGCGTGCCGAATCGGCGACCGCCAGAATCTTCTCGTTCCGCCCAAGCGTCATCGCCTGGATGAACCGACGCCACTGGGCTGGCAGCGGCACCGCAAAGTCGATCTGCCGCGTCCTCGGGGCCGGGACCGCGATAATCACCGCATCCGCGCGCACGGTCGCGCCATCGGCGAAGCTCAGCGTGACGCCCCCGGTCGCGTGAGCGACCCGGCGCAGCACGCGGCCGGTTTCGATCTGCGGGGCATGCCGGGCGGCTAGCGCGTCGATCAGCGTCGTGCTGCCCCCGGCAATGGCATAGCGCTCGTCCGACCCGCCCAGAATGTCGGCGCGTTCGCCCTCTACCGTCGGCAGGTTGAACAGCAGCGAGAGCGCCGAAGTCGCGTCGGGCTCGGCACCATATTCGGTCCGCCCCGTCGCTTCGAGCAGACCGCGTACCCAGGCGGCGGGCAGCAACCCCGCATGACGATCGAGATAGTCCGCGACCGAGATCGCATCGAATGCACGCAGGGCCGCAGGGTCGGCGTCGATCCGGTCGGCATCGCGGCCGATCTGTGTGGCAATCGGCCCGAGCGCGTCGGCCAGTTCGGCCTCTGCCACGGTGCGGCCGCCGGTGACCACGATACTACGATGCGGTTCAGCCTTGCGGTCGATCAGTTCCGCGCCGAACCGCTCGGCGAGCGCGCGGATATCGTCATGGTCGCTGTTGACCAGCTGAGCACCCAGTTCAAACGCGGGCGCGGTTCCGGTCTTTTGCGTAAAGATGCGACCGCCGAGCCGCTCGCCCGCTTCGTACAGCCGGGCGTCGACGCCTGCTTCGCGCAGATGATGGAGCGCGGCCAGGCCCGCAATGCCGCCGCCGATAATCGCGACTCGACCAATGCCCGTGCGCGCCGGTGCCGCAGTAGGGATCGCAGCGGCGACACCCCCGGCGGCAAAACCCTTGAGCAGCGCGCGCCGGGTGGCGCCGGGCTGAGTCGAAACCGGCGCAGCCTCACCCGCTGCGGCCAGATTCCGCCGCCGCGCCGCCGCCAGTGCACTCCAGAACAAACCCCCGCTTCGCATCCCACCCCCGGTTTCGTTGCGCCGGGCGTAGCGCCATGACCTTGCTATTGCGTAACCATTGGGCAAAGGGGTCGGCCATGACTGGACCGACCCCCAAGCCGTGGATCATGGACATTGCCCCCTATGTACCGGGCAAGTCGAAGACCGATGATGGCCGCAAGGCGATCAAATTATCGTCGAACGAAAATCCGCTCGGCACCTCGCCCGCCGCACGCGCAGCCTTTGCAACTGCAGCGGACAGCCTGGAGCGCTATCCCGACGCGAGCGGCACCGAATTGCGTGAGGCGCTGGCGGCGAAGCATGGGCTCGATCCCGACCGGATCATCTATGGCAATGGATCGGACGAAGTGCTGCACCTTGCCGCCGGCGCATTCGCCGGGCCGGGCGACGAGATCATCTATGTGAACTACGGCTTCACCGTCTACCCGATCGCGACCAAGCGCGTCGGCGCTGTGCCGGTGGTCGCGCCGGACAAGGATTACGCGACCGATGTCGACGCGATCCTCGCCAGCGTCACCGACAAGACGCGAATCGTGTTCGTCGCCAACCCCAACAACCCGACCGGCACCCATGCCAGCCGCGAAGAGATCGCGCGCCTCCACGCCGGGCTGCGCGACGACATCCTGCTCGTCCTCGACCATGCCTATGCCGAATATATCGATGGCGACATCGACGATGGCGGGATGGAGCTGGCGATGACCGCATCCAACGTGCTGGTCACGCGGACCTTCTCCAAGATGTACGGCCTTGCCGCCGAGCGCATCGGCTGGGGCTATGGCGCGCCTGCGATCATTGAGGCGATGCACCGCATCCGCCTGCCGTTCAGCATCACCATCGCCGGGACCGCAGCCGCCATCGCGGCGCTCAATGACGACGCGTTCGTCGCACGCTGCAAGTCGGGGAATGCCCAATGGCGCCGCTGGTTCAGCGACGAGATCGCCAAGCTCGGCAATGCTGGCCTTCGCGCGGTGCCGAGTCAGGCGAACTTCGTGCTGGTGCTGTTCGAGGGCACGCTGACCGGCGAAGCCGCGTACAAGGGGCTGATGGACGCGGGCTATATCGTCCGCTGGCTGCCCGGTCAGGGCCTGCCCCATGGGCTGCGCATCACCATCGGCAATGAGGAAGATACGCGCGCGGTCGCGGCGATCCTGCAGCAGCTGGTGGCCGCCGCCGACGCCGAATGAAGCGCTTCGGCATCATCGGCTTCGGCCGGTTCGGTCAGCTCGCCGCCACGCATTTGCGCGATCATTTCACGGTGGTCGTGCATGATTCGCGCGATAGTGCCGAGGATGCGACGCGAATCGGTGTCGCAACCGCGCCACTGGAAGACGTGGCCGCGAGTGACGTCGTCATGCTCGCTGTGCCGGTGCAGGCGATCGAGAGCACACTCGCGGCGGTTGCCCCGCATGTGCGGCCCGGCGCACTGGTCGTGGACGTGGCCTCCGTCAAGATGCTCCCCGCCCGTTGGATGGCCGAGGCGCTTCCGACAAGCGTCGATATCGTCGCCACCCACCCACTGTTCGGCCCGCAGAGCGCGCGGCGCGGGCTGGCGGGTCAGCCGTTGGTCGTCTGCCCGGTACGCGGCGAGGCGCATCATCGCGTTGCCGAATTCGGGCGTAAGCTCGGCCTCAAGGTCTCGATCACCAGCGCCGAAGAGCATGACCGCGAAATGGCCTATGTTCAGGCGCTGACGCATTTGATCGGCCGGACGTTGGTCAATGTCCGCATCCCCGACGAAGAGCTGAAGACCGACAGCTACCAGCATCTGCTGGAGCTATGCGCGCTGATCGGCGATGATAGCGAAGAGCTGTTCTTCGCGATCCAGAACCTCAATCCGTTCGCGGGCGAGATCACGCAGCAGTTTATCGGCGAGGCGAATGGCCTGCTCGCCCGCGCGCTCAAGGCCGGGAACCGCAGCGCGGCGGATTAGTCCGAGAAACCCGGCTCGAACGCGTTGATCCGGCGATGCACCGCTGCTTCGATTTCCTCGCGGGGCAGGCCGGGTGGAAGCGGATCGCCATAAAGGAACGTGACGGTGCCGGGACGCTTTGGCCCCTGGCGCGGCCAGACCTTCCCCGTCTCGCAGGCCACCGGGATCACCGGCAGCTTGATCGCGCGGTAAAGGCCGGCAAAGCCCGAGCGCAGCGGCGGCGTTTCGCCCGGCGGCGTGCGGGTTCCTTCGGGAAAGATCACCACCGACCTGCCCTCCGCGACTGCAGCGCGGGCTTCCTTCATCATCGCGCGCAGGGCCTTGGCCGATCCGGCGCGGTCGATCACGATCACACCATATTGCCGCGCGACCCAGCCCCAGACCGGGATGCGCGCGAGCTCCTGCTTCATCACGATCGCGGGCGCATCGAGCATAGCGGCCATCGCCAGCGTCTCGTACATCGCCTGATGCTTGACCGCATAGAGCGCGGGGCCTTCGGCGCGCTGCCCCGCGACCGCGACTCGAATGCCGAGGATCTGGTGCGCGAGCAGCAGCCCCAGCCCCGCCCAGGCCATCGAATAGCGGCGGATTCGCTGCGTGCCGAACAGGGCGATGATCGGTGCGGCGAGCACGATCGGCACCGACAGGCCGTAGAAGATGATCGAGAAGATCAGCGTGCGGATGCGGTCAGCCATTGCCGATCCCGAACAGCAAAGCGAAGCGGCGCACCAGATATTTGTGATATTCGCGCAGCAGCATCGACCAGCTGGCGGTGGTGCGGACGCCATCGCCGCGGATCTCGACATCGGGACCGAGCGCATTGGCCAGTTCGAGCTTGGCGCGCGGGACGTGCCAGTCGGCGGTGACCAGTCGCACGGACTTGTAACCATGCTTCGCAACCCATGCGGCGGTCTCGTCGGCGTTGGAGCGGGTATCGACCGCCTCATGCCCCAGGTCGATGCAGCAGCGGAACAGGCGCGGCGAGGTCTTGTACTCGACCGCCAGCTCGATCGGACGCACGGTCGGATCGGTGCCGGTGATCAGCATCCGCTTGGCGCTCTTCGCCTGAAGCAGCGTGATTCCGCGATCGATCCGCCCCGGCCCGCCGGTCGGGACGACGATGGCATCGGTCCTCACTTCGGAATCGAGCGGCTTGCCCAGCGACAGCATGAACAGGCCGAAGCCGATCGCCCAGGCGAGGATGAGCAGGAGCGGGATGCGCCAGATCACAGCGTGCGCCCCAATGTCCGCAACACCGCGACCCGCGCAGCCGCCATCGCCAGCAACGCAAAGGCGAGCGGCACCAGCGCGAGCAGCACCCAATCGGCATCGGCGAGCGCGATGCTGCCGAGCAATTCGGAGCCGAGCGCCGACGTCTGCCGCCCGAGCAGCCACACTGCGCCCAATGCCGCCATCGTCCCGATCACCCCGCCAAGCAGCGTGTCGAGCGCGATGCGGCGCTGGAACAGGCGCGCGACCTGAGTGTCGGTCGAGCCCAGCATGTGCAGCACCGCGATCGTGTCGCGATGCGTATCGAGCCCGGCGCGCGCGGCAAGCAGCACCACTGCTGCGGTCGCGGTCGCCATCAGCAGCACCAGCCCCGCCGCCGCCCAGGTCAATGTCGCGATGAAGCCGGCAACCGGGGAGAGCCATTGCGCATGCTGGTCCACCTGCGCCGCGGGCGACACCGCCCGCGCGGTCTGGCGTACCCGTGCGATCAGCGCCGGATCGCCCGCGCGCAGATCGACGTCGATCATCGCAGGCATTGGCAGCTCCGCATCGAGCCCGGTGTCGCCAAGCCACGGGCGCAGCAGCTCTGCCAGCCGCGCGCGATCGACCTCGGTCACCTGAGTCACGCCGGGGATCGCGCGGATGCGCTCGACCAGCGCGCGGGCATTGGCGTCCCGCCGCGCGGCGTCCGCCTCGACCAGCTGGACCGTCAGCCGCCCGGCGAGCTGGCGGTCGAGCGAGCGCCCCGCCCCGGCCATGCCAAAGCCAAGCGCTCCGGCCAGCACGGTCAGGAACAGCATGATCGCCATGATCCACACCATCGCGCGGGTCCGCTGCCCGTCATCGAGCCAGCGATGATGCGGGCGCGCCCGACCGATCGCCATCATGCCTCCCCCCGATCAGGCGGGAAGCGCAGCGCGCCGGTGGGGTCGAGCAGCCGCCCCTTTTCGATCCGCATCATCCGCGCATCGGGAATGCGATTGAGCAAGTGGAAGTCGTGCGTCGCAACCACGACGGTGGTGCCGAGCCGGTTGAGCGAATCGAACAGGTGCAGCAGGCGTTCGGCCATGTCGGGATCGACGTTGCCGGTCGGCTCGTCCGCCACCAGCATCTCGGGCCGGGTAATCACCGCGCGGGCGATGGCGATACGCTGTTGCTCGCCGCCCGACAGCGTCGGTGGTTTGGCCTTGCCGCGATCGGTGAGGCCGACCCAGGCGAGCATTTCGCGCACCGGCGCCTCGATCTCCGCCTCCGGCATCCCGGCGACGCGCAGCGGGAGGGCGATATTGTCATAGGCCGAGAGGTGCGGGAGCAGGCGGAAGTCCTGGAACACCACCCCGATGCGGCGGCGAAAGCCGGGTAGGCGGCGGCGTGGCAGCGCGCCCGCATCCTCGCCGAACAACCGCACCACGCCGCGCGTCGGCCGCTGGGCAAGGTAGAGCAGCTTGAGCAGCGACGTCTTGCCCGCGCCCGATGCGCCGGTCAGGAAATAGAACGCGCCTGCGCTGAGCGTGAAACTGACGTCGCTCAGCGTTTCGGTCCCGGTGCCATAGCGCAGGCCGACATTCTCAAACTGAACGATATTGGCCATGTGCCGGCGTCGGCCGCTCCTGATCCTTCTGCCCCGCCGTCAGCCATCGCACAGCCAACCGGCCCGCTCAAGCACAGCCGCAGCCGCGCGACTCGGGCCTTGCCATTCCCGCGCGGCGGGTGTTTAGATTCGGGACTGGCGGCTGCCCGTTTTGGGTTGATGGCTGCCTAGCAACGCGTGCCGCCATGATCCTCGAATGCCCCGAATGCCGAACGCGCTATTTGGTCCCCGATACCGCCATCGGCGGTGACGGTCGGACGGTGCGTTGTGCCAGCTGCAAGCATAGCTGGTTCCAGGCCCCGGCCGGAGGCGCGGCGAGCGTCGCAAAGCCCGCCCCCGATGTGGTGCGCGCGGACGCCTATTCGCAGCCAGCCCCGGTCGAGGACAAGCCGCGCGAATACGACCCGTTCGCGCATGAGCCGCCGTTCAAGCCGCGCCGCAATCCCGAGAAGCGCTGGACCGCCGCCGCCGCCATCGCCGGCCTGTCGATGGCATTGGGTGCGGGCGCGATCATCTGGACCGGCGCACCCGGCCTAGCATCGCAACTGGGCCTGCCGATCGGCGCGGCGCAGACACCATTGATCTTCACCGCCCAGTCGGTCGAGCGCAAGCCGCGCCTCAATGGCGGGGAGCTGTTCGTGGTCAGCGGACAGGTGATGAATCCGACCAAGGAGACGCAGCGCGTCCCCAACATCCTGGCCGAGCTGCGCGACGCGAACAACACGATCGTCTATAGCTGGACGATTACCCCGGACCCGCGCACGCTGCCGGCCGGTGGAAGCCTCGACTTCAACAGCGGCAAGCTCGACGTGCCGCAGACCGGCAAGACGATCCAGTTCAGCTTTTCCGGCGAAGGCGGCGAATAGTCCACCATAGCCGGCCGCCGTTGAGCAACGCGGCGGCGACCATCCCGCTGCCCGACGCCCAGACCAGCCCCATCGGACCCCAGCCATGCTGGACCGTCCACAGCCCGATCGCGCCGGTCAGCACGAAGAAGGCAAGGATGCCGTTGATCCCGGCCGCAACCTGATCCCCCAGCGAGCGCAGCGCATAGACGAACACCACCTGAAGCCCGTCGAACAGGATGAACGGTGCCCATAGCGCCAGCATCAGCGCGGCGAGCGTGGCGACCTCTGCCGACGCCGGGAAGCCCGACACGATCAGCAGCGGCGCGAAGGTCAGCGGAAGCGCGAGCAGGCCGAGGATCAATGCCGCCAGCACTGCGCCAATGGCGGTGCGGGGTCCCGCCTGGGCCGGCACGCCCTCCCCCACCGCATTGCCCACGCGCACGCCGACGGCCGAGCCGATGCCAAGCGCGAAGGCGAAGGTGACGTTGTGGACCGAGAAGACGATCTGGAACGCGTGGGTGACCGATTCGCCGAGCTGGGTCGACAGCGCGATCAGGATCGAGAAGCCGGCAAGTTCCAGCCCCGACGCGACCGCCGGCACCGCGCCGAACGCCAGCAGCCGGCCGACGCCGCGCCACATCTCCGGCGTGCCAAGGTCGCTCCAGTCGCGTACGCCGCGCTCCTTCGCGCGGGGCAGAGTGAGCGCGGCGATGGTCATGGCGACAGCGCCGACGATCGTGGCGATGACGGTCGCGCTCGCCGCGCCGACCGCGCCGAACTGCGGCAGGCCGAACTGGCCGGTGGCGAGAATCCAGGCGAGCACCGCGTTCAAGGGCAGGATCGAAAGGTTGACCGCCATCACGCGGCGCGGGCGGCTGACGCCTTCGAGGAAGAAGCTCGCGGCGACGATGATCAGCTGGAAGGGGTAGGCGAGCGCCATGGTCTGGACGACGCGCGCCGCTTCGGGAGCGATGCCGGGATCGACGCCGACGCCGCGCAGCATCGGCAAGGCGAAGACGAACAGCAGCGCGCCGCTGATCAGGCCGAGGATGCCGCCGAGCACGAGGCCCTGCCGCAGCACCGCGCCGGTGGCGGGAAGGTCCTTGGCCCCATCGGCGCGGGAGGAGAAGACGAGGACGCCGGTGAGCCAGCCCAATGCCACGACGATACCGATAAAGGTCAGCGTGCGGCTGGCGCCGAGTGCTGCGACCTCATGCGTTCCGACCAGCCCGACGACGATCACGTCGGTGACGTGGAGGATCGTCCAGTTGAGGCCGGTCAGCACCACCGGCCAGGCCAGCGCGAGGATGCGGCGGATTTCCGCGCGGGTTTCGGGGGTCAGCGTCATGGGGCCGCTGCCTTAGCCGCAGAGTGCCGCGGAAAAAAGGGAGGTTGCATGCCCCCCGGCCCTTTGCTAGGGGCCGCTGCCTTACCCGCCTCCGGTCTGATCCGGTGTGCGAAATCCGTGCGGCCATGGCGGAATTGGTAGACGCGCAACGTTGAGGTCGTTGTGGGCGAAAGCCCGTGGAAGTTCGAGTCTTCTTGGCCGCACCATTTCAGAAAAAATTCAAATAAATTAACCCCTTAAGGGGTGATCGGCGCGCCGCATGTGCCGCGCGCCGATTTGTGTTTGATAGGTTCGGCACCAGCCCGCTCCCCCACCCGGCCACCCATAGAATACACTTGCGTTGGGTGGCCGGGTGGGGGAGCGGGCTGGTGCCGCCCCAAGATCAGAACGGCACGTCGTCGTCGAGATCGTCGGGGAAGCCGCCGCCCGCAGCGCCGCCGCTGGCCGCGCCACCGCGCGCCGCGCCGCCGCCGAAGCCACCACTGGCGTTGCCGCCGCCATAGCCACCGCCACGGCTGCTCGACTGGCCCGCGAACGAATCATCGCCGCCGCCCCAGTCATCGCCGCCGCGGCTGCCGCCGCCACCGCCAGCGCCGCCGCCCTGTGCGCCGCCGGGTCCGTCGAGCATCACCAGCTTGGCATCGAAGCCCTGGAGCACGATTTCGGTCGAATAGCGGTCCTGGCCCTGCTGATCCTGCCATTTGCGGGTCTGGAGCTGGCCCTCAAGATAGACTTTCGAGCCCTTGCGCAGATAGCGTTCGGCGACGTTGGCCAGTCCCTCGGAGAACAGCTTGACCGTGTGCCATTCGGTGCGCTCCTTCTTCTCGCCGCTGTTGCGGTCCTTCCACGATTCCGACGTGGCGACGCGCAGTTCGACCACCTTGCCGCCGTTGGAAAAGGACCGGCTTTCGGGATCGCGCCCGAGATTGCCGACCAGGATGACCTTATTGACGCTGCCCGCCATATTCACTCCGCTTGTAAATCGATATCGAGGGACGAATGGCCGATATCCTTAACCTGAACAAGGCGCGCAAGGCACGCGCGAAGGCACAGACCGCCGCAAAGGCTGTGGAGAACCGCGCCAAATTCGGGCGCACCAAGGCGCAGAAAGCGGCGGACGAAGCGGAGCGCGCCCGGATTTCCGAAAATCTGGACGGCGCGCGGCGCGAGTGAGGTTCAACTTTGCCCTGGCCATGTTCAGGGTATAGCAGAATGAGAACATGTAGGAAACATGTTCAATATTACCGTGCGGTATCAGTAATTTAATAGGCGAGCGCGAAAGAGTGGGTCGGCCGAATCCGACAGATTCGAGCGGCGCGGCGAATTTGGCAAAGCGAACATGTCGCGGGTTTACGCGCCGTCGGCCCGATTCGGATGTCGCCTTTTCTGAGGCGCAAGGCGCGGATCGACAAAGCCGCGTGCGCAAATTTCAGCCTTTACTGAACGTCCGGTTTCAGGCCGTCTGATTGGGCGGCGCGACGTCGGAATTTGGGTGGAAAGCGGACGTCCGCGCTATCGGAGCATAAAATACAGTGCTGCCCCGACCGTCCCCGCACTCCATAAGCTGGAGCAAACGATAGAAGTCCAAAAGCCGATAGGGTCATCGGCGCGCGTGCTGACACCGTAATAATTGATCCGGCCCTTTTCCAGCCATAGAGGGTGTAGGCCCCGGTCGCGCATCCCAATACGGCGCACAGGAGCATGGCAACGTCCTCGATCATCCGATGCAACGTACTTTCGGCAGTTACGTCCGCAAGGGGGTCGTTGGCCGACCGGCAGCTTTCAGGAAATCAATGAGGGTTAGCTGCCCCATTTGACCCCAGCCTAAAGCCCCAGCGCCTTCGCCCCCCAATAGGTCAGCCCCGCCGCCGCATAGGCCGCCGCGAATAGATAGACGATCATCACGATCGGCCATTTCCAGCCATTGGTCTCGCGCCGCGCGACGGCGATGGTCGAGAGGCATTGCGGGGCGAAGACGAACCAGGCGAGGAAGGCGAGGGCGGTGGGGAGGGGCCAGCTTTCGGCCAGTCGGTCGCCCAAAGCCGCTGCGCCGGTTTCCTCGTCCGGGGCGTCGATCGCATAGACCGTCTGGAGCGCCGATACCGCGACTTCGCGTGCGGCCATGGCGGGGATCACCGCGAGGCTCATTTCATGGTTGAAGCCGATCGGGGCGAGGACGACCTCAAGGCCCGATGCGATGCGGCCGGCGATCGAATATTCGCTCTGCTTCACGCCCTCGGGTGCCACCGGGTAGGAGGCGAGCAGCCAGAGCGCGACGGTCACGCCCATGATGATCGTGCCAGCGCGGCGCAGGAAGACATAGGCGCGCTGCCACAAGCCGATCAGCAGATCGCGGAGCGAGGGAAGCTGGTAACGCGGCATTTCCATCATGAAGCCGCCGCTCTTGCCGCGCGTCGCGGTCATGCGCAGCACGAAGGCGGCGAGGATCGCGCCGACGATGCCGAAGACATAGAGGCCGAACAGCACCAGCCCCTGAAGCCCGACGCCCGGGGCCACGTCGCGCGCGGGGATGAACGCGCCGATGATCAGCATATAGACCGGGAGCCGCGCCGAGCAGGTCATCAGCGGGGCGATGAGGATCGTGGTCAGCCGCTCCTTGGGGTCGTCGATCGAGCGCGCGGCCATGATGCCGGGGATCGCGCAGGCAAAGGACGACAGCAGCGGGATGAAGGCGCGGCCCGACAGGCCGACCAGCGACATCAGCCGATCCATCAGGAAGGCGGCGCGGACCATGTAGCCGGTCGCTTCGAGCAGCAGGATGAAGAAGAACAGGATGAGGATCTGGGGCAGGAACACCACCACCGATCCGACGCCGGCGATAATCCCCTGAACCACCAGATCGCCGATGAAGCCGCTGGGCAGATTGGCCTGGGCTTGTACGCCGAGCCATTCCTGAGCGCCCTCGATCCAGCCGATCGGTGCTTCCGACCAGCTGTACACCGCCTGGAACATGACGAAGAACAGGGCGATCAGGATCATCCAGCCCGCGACGGGGTGAAGGACGACGTTATCGACGGCGCGGGTGAAGGCGCGGCCACGCGGCTGATCGGTGATCGCGAGCGCGGCGATGCGGCGGGCGTCGCGCTGGAAATGGGTGATGTCGGATTCGGGCACCGCGGGCGCGGCGGCATGGCTGGCGAGCAGCACGCCGCCGAGCGCCGCGCGCAGTTCATCGAGGCCGCGCTTGCGCACCGCGACGGTGGTGACGACCGGCACGCCGAGCTCCGCCGACAGCGCATCGGCGTCGATCGTGATCCCGTCGCGCGTCGCCATGTCGATCATGTTGAGCGCGACCACCATCGGCCGGCCAAGCTGGCGCAGCTGAAGCACGAAGCGCAGATGGTTTTCGAGGTTGGAGGCGTCGGCGACGACGATCAGCGCGTCGGGGAGGCGCTCGCCTTCCTGTTTGCCGAGCACGACGTCGCGGGTGACGGCTTCGTCGGGGCTGGACGGATCGAGACTGTAGGTGCCGGGCAGGTCGACCAGCTCGACCGGGCGGCCATCGTTGAGCGCGAGACGGCCCGAATGGCGCTCGACCGTGACGCCGGGATAATTGCCAACCTTTTGCCGCGCGCCGGTGAGCGCGTTGAACAGGGCGGTCTTGCCGGCATTGGGGTTGCCGACCAGGGCGACGAGCGGCTGGGGGTTCATGCTGCGGGTGCCTTGAGGTGAATGGCCTGAACGATGTGGCGGCGCAGCGCGACGGTCATGCGGCCGATGCGCACCGCGGCGGGGCCGCCGAACCAGCCGACCGGGCGGATCAATTCGACCACGACGCCTTCGTCCAGACCGAATTCGCGCAGGCGGCGCACTTCGTGTGGGGCAAGCGCGCTCCAGTCGATCGAAGCGACGGTGGCGGGGAGATTGCGCGCAGCACGCGCCAGGGAGTCGGTCATGTTGCGAGCGATTATCAAGAGCGGTGGGGAAATGCCAGCGGATTGCGAATCATTCCTCCCTGCAAGGGGAGGATTTTGCTAGGTTGCAAATCTTTCCGCCATCGCGCACCCGCTGGCTTTCCCTCCAGACAGACTGACAGCCATGACCGACAGCATTCTCCGCCCAGAATTGCGCGACGCCGCGCTCACTTCCAAGGCCTGGCCTTATGAAGAGGCGCGCAAGCTGCTCAAGCGCTATCCGGAGGGAAAGCCCGGCGGTGCGCCGGTGCTGTTCGAGACCGGCTATGGCCCCTCGGGCCTGCCGCATATCGGGACGTTCAACGAAGTGCTGCGCACCACGATGGTGCGGCGCGCGTTCGAGACGCTGTCGGATCAGCCGACGCGGCTGATCGCGTTCAGCGACGATATGGACGGACTGCGCAAGGTGCCGGACAATGTGCCGAATGGCGAGATGCTGGCGCAGTATATCGGCCACCCGCTGACCAAGGTGCCCGACCCGTTCGGCAAGTTCGACAGCTTTGCGGCGCATAACAATGCGATGCTGCGCGAGTTTCTCGACCGGTTCGGGTTCGAGTATGAGTTCGCCTCGTCCACCGACTATTATGGGTCGGGGAAGTTCGACGACGCATTGCGGCAGGTGCTGCGCAACTATCAGGGCATCATGGACGTGATGCTGCCGACGCTGCGTGCCGAGCGGCAGGCGACCTATTCGCCGGTGCTGCCGATCAGCCCGAAGACGGGCATCGTGCTGCAGGTGCCAATCGAGGTGCTCGACCCCGAGACGGGCATGATCGCGTTTACCGACAGCGATGGCGAGCGGATCGAGCAGAGCATCTTTGGCGGCAAGTCCAAGCTGCAGTGGAAGGCCGATTGGGCGATGCGCTGGGTCGCGCTGGGCGTCGATTACGAGATGGCGGGCAAGGACCTGATCGATTCGGTGACGCAATCGGGCAAGATCGCGCGTGTGCTGGGTGCTCGCCCGCCCGAGGGATTCAACTACGAGCTGTTCCTCGATGCCAAGGGCGAGAAGATCAGCAAGACCAAGGGCAATGGCCTGTCGATCGAGCAGTGGCTGACGTACGGGCCGGACGAGTCGCTCGCTTTCTACATCTATCGCGAGCCGAAAAAGGCCAAGGCGCTGCATCTGGGCCTGATCCCGCGCGCGGTGGACGATTATTGGCAGTTCCGCGCGGCCTATGCCGAGCAGCCGGTCGAGCAACGGCTCGGCAATCCGGTGCATCATATCCATAACGGCCCGCCGCCCGAGGGGACGTTGCCGGTGACGTTTGGGTTGTTGCTGAACCTGGTCGGCGTGATGCGGGAGGCGACCAAGGAGCAGGTCTGGGGCTATCTCGCCAATTATTTGCCCGGTGCGTCGGCGGCGGAATGGCCCGAGCTGGATGCGCTGATCGGCTATGCCATCGCCTATGTCCGCGACGTGGCGGACAAGCCAGTGCGGCGCGCGCCCGAGGGGGTCGAGGTCGAGGCGTTGCAGGATCTGGACCGCGAACTGGCCGCTGCCGGGGCGGATGCTTCGGCCGAGGATCTGCAGAACATCGTCTATGAAATCGGCAAGGCGCGGTTCGGCAAGGAGGCGCTGCGCGACTGGTTCAAAGCGTTGTACGAGACGCTGCTGGGCAGCTCGCAGGGGCCGCGCATGGGCAGCTTTATCGCGCTGTATGGCGTGCAGAATAGCCGGACGTTGATCGCCGAGGCGTTGGCGAAGGCTTAATCCGCCTCTTCCGGGGCGAGCCAGCGGAGGCGGGCGGCGGCGTTGCCGTTGCCGGTGACGCGGGCGTCGATACCGGCTTGCGTGAGAGCATCGACCACAGTTTGCGCGCCGCTGCCCGACACGCCGATCGGGAGCTTGATCCGCTGTGCCGCCCAGATTGCGGTGGCGAGGGCGTCGGCGTTGGGCTTGTCCTCCGCGACCGCGATGTCTGGGAGCGCAGCGACGGGCGGGATCAGGGTGACGGTCCAGCCCTGTACCCCGGCGGCGACGCGGGTTTCGAGCGCGCGATAGGCGGCGAGGTTGGCGCCGGGCAGCGGGGCGGCGTTGACCACCGCGCGGCGATTGTCACGATCGAGCAGCACCGCGTCCCCCTTGACCCCGGCGATCAGCGCGAGCTGTTCCTGCGCGCGCGCGGCGAGGCGGTTGGCGGCGGTGGCGCTGGAGGCCTGCGCGGCGGCGACCTGCGCCGCTTCGGCCTGGGCGCCGGTGCCGACGCGGATCTGTTCGAGTTCGACCGCGACCGGGCGGCCGACGAGTTGGGCGAGCACGCCGGCGGCGCGGCGCTCGACATCCTCACGCACGCTGGGCGTCAGGACGGTCGCGGTGACGCGGAGCGGCTGGGCCTCGTAATCGATCTCGACCTGGCTGAGCCGTGCCGCGCCCTCGAACTCGCCGCTGATCACTTCGCGGATCTGGCGCGAGGTGTTCGCCTCCCAGCCGAGCTGGACCAGCACCAGTCCCAGCGGGATTGCGAAGGCGGCGAGCGCGATGGTGACGACGATCGTCTGGAGCATCGTATGCTGAGGCGAGAGGTGCGAGCCGAAGCCGTAAAGCCGCGCGACCACGGCGGCGGCGACCGCGATGGTGATGAGGTTGGTCAGGAACAGCAGCAGCGATCCGGCGAATACCGTCCAGTTCCAGGTGGCAAGCCCGAAGCCGACTACGGCGAGCGGCGGCATCAAGGCGGTGGCGATGGCGACGCCCACCACCGTACCCGCCCTGCCCCGGATCATCGCATAGGCTCCGGCGAGCGCGGAGAAGAGCGCGATCATCAGATCGAACAGGTTCGGGCGGGTGCGCGCGGCGATCTCGGTCGTCACATTCTGGATCGGCGAGACCAGCACGAGCAGGGCGGTGAACAGCACCGCGATGACGATACCGAGCGCGAGCGCGACGGCGGCGGTGCGGATTTCGTTCCAGTCGAACGTGGCGAGGCCGAAGCCGAGGCCGATGATCGGGCCCATCAGCGGCGAGATCAGCATCGCGCCGATCACCACCGCAGGCGACGAGAGCAGCAGCCCGAGCACCGCAATGCCCGCCGACATGATGGTCATGAAGGCATAGCGGCCGGTGAATCCGGCGTCGTCGCGCACCTTTTCGACGACATCGACATGGTCAACCGTGGCGATCACCCGCGTCCGCCACCAGGCAACGACCGGATTATCGGGCTTCAACAATGCGATGCTCATGGGGTGGGCTGTAAGGGGTTTGCCCCGGCGGTTCCAGCCGTTAGGCAGGGGGTGAACAGCAATCACAGGGGAAGTTCATGGCCGCGCGGAACGACCAGGCAGGACAATCGATGCTGCGCACCTTTCTGAAGAGCGAGGCAGCCGGCGGTATCATCCTGATGGCCGCCGCGGCGCTGGCGATGCTCGTCGCCAATCTGCCGGGACTTTCCGAAGCCTATTTCCACCTGCTCCATCTGGACACCGGGCCGGTGATCAGCCCGAAATACGGGTCGATGACGGTGCATCTGTGGATCAACGATGCGCTGATGGCGCTGTTCTTCCTGTTCGTCGGCCTTGAGATCAAGCGCGAGTTTATCGACGGGCAGCTCGCGACGTGGGAGCATCGCCGCCTGCCGATCGTCGCCGCCGCCGCCGGCATGGTTGGCCCGGCGTTGGTCTATCTGTTTGTGATCGGATGGAGCGGGCCGCTGGTCAATGGCTGGGCAATTCCCGCCGCGACCGACATCGCCTTTGCGATCGGCGTGCTGGCGCTGCTCGGCAGCCGTGCGCCTGCGTCGCTGAAGCTGTTCCTGACCACCGTGGCGATCGTCGATGACATGGGTGCGGTGGCGATCATCGCGATCGCGTACACGGCCGAGCTGGCGACGCTCTACATCGCGCTCGGCGCGCTGGTGATGGTGGTCATGTATGTGCTCAACCGCAGCGGGGTGAAGAAGCTGACGCCCTATCTGCTGCTTGGCGCTGCACTCTGGTACTTCGTGTTCATGTCGGGCGTCCATGCGACGATTGCGGGCGTGCTGACCGCGATGATGATACCGATCACGACGAGCCCGGGCGCGTGCGACGATGCCGAATCGCCGCTGCACAAGCTCGAGCATGCGCTTGCGCCGTGGGTCGCCTATCTGATCGTGCCGGTGTTCGGCTTTGCCAATGCGGGAGTTAGCCTGGCGGGCATGAGCCCTGCGATCCTGCTCGAACCGCTGCCGCTCGGCATTGCGGCGGGCCTGTTCCTCGGCAAGCAGTTCGGCATTTTCGGGAGCGTGTGGCTCGCCGCGAAGCTGCGCTTTGCCTCGCCGCCGGCGGGTGCGACCTGGCTGCAGCTCTACGCCGTGGCGATGCTGTGCGGCATCGGCTTTACGATGAGCCTGTTCATCGGCGGGCTTGCCTTCCCCGGCAATGAATTGCTGGTGGATGAAGTGAAGATCGGCGTGCTGACCGGATCGATCCTGGCGGCGGTGATCGGCTATACGATCCTGCGCTTTGCGCCACCCTGGCGTGAGGGGCGTGCAGGCGATGCGGACGCTGGACGAGAGAAGATCGCGAACTGATGCGCATCTTTTTCGATCCGGGCCAACTGGCCCACGCCCCGGCGCGCGAACTGCATAATGGGGAGTTCGTCCCCTATGCCGAAAAGCCCGCGCGCGCGGCGGCGATTGCCGCGACGCTGGGTGCGAGCGAAGTGCCATTGGATCGCGGCGAGGCACCGATCCGGGCGGTGCATGATGCGGGCTATATCGAGTTCCTGAAGACTGCGCCTGCGCGCTGGGCGGAGGCGGGGCGGCCGGGCGATGTCATGGGCTATATCTGGCCGACGGTGCGCAAGCGCGCGCTGAAGCTCGACCGGATCGACGCGTTGGCGGGGCAGTATAGCATCGATGCGTCGACGCCGTTGACCGCCGATACCTGGGACGCGAGCTATCGCAGCGTGCAATGCGCGCTGGCGGCGACGCATGCGGTGCTGGACGGAGAGCGGGCGGCCTTCGCGCTGTCGCGGCCGCCGGGGCATCACGCGGGGGCGGATTATCTGGGCGGATATTGCTACCTCAATCATGTCGCGGTCGCGGCGCAGGCGGCGCGTGATGCGGGCATCGGGCGGGTCGCGATCCTCGATATCGACTATCACCACGGTAACGGGACGCAGGATATTTTCTGGGAGCGGGGCGACGTGTTCTTTGCGTCGATCCATGCCGATCCGGCGACCGATTTCCCGTTTTATTGGGGCCATGCCGATGAGGTTGGCGAGGGCGACGGCGCGGGGGCGACGCTGAACCTGCCTTTACCGCGCGGGACGAAGATCGATGCGTTTCGCCGCGCGCAGGAGCGGGCGCTGGCGGCGATTGCGGCGTCGGGGGCGGAGTTCCTGCTGGTCAGTTTCGGCGCGGACACGTTCGTCGATGATCCGATTTCGCAGTTCGCGCTGGAGACAGCCGACTATGCGGTGCTGGGGCGTGACATCGCCGCCGCCGCTCTGCCGACCGCGATCGTCATGGAGGGCGGCTACGCGATCGATGCGCTGGGGGCAAATGTTGCGAGCTTTTTGAGCGGGTTCTGAGGCGCGCGAATTTTTTCGCGGGGCGTGGAACCAATCGCGATGCGGGGGCGTTGTTGTCCTGCTTGATCGAAAGAAAGAGCATTTAGACGAATCGAACCTTCGCAGGAACGGATCGTCCAGGGAGGCCCGCCGCGAAAGCGACGGGCCTTACTTGCTTCTAGAGCTTGAAGCAGTGGTCGCGGTGCCACTTGAGAAATTGAGGATGGGGACGGTCGGACGGTCCATCAGGCGTCAATGCCCGTCCCGTTCGGTTCAGAAGTGTTTCCACACTCTGGCGGTCATTCACGTGCCGTGACACTAGGATCGATAGATCGTCGGCGAGCGAAACCAGTCCCCTGTCGAACATCCAATGTACTGTCCCCGATAGGGCGAGGCCATTGGTCAGAATATCTGGTCCGTTCTGTTCAACAGGCTGGATATGCGCGGCCTGCACCTCAGCACGCCCGCCGCCGTTGATCAGTTTGAGACCAGTTAGTGCGCATCGCTCGCCATAGGCCGTCAGGACCTTCTTGCGGAAAGCTCTGTCGCGCGAGATGCGGGAAGTCAGCACCGCCACACGGTCACGCTCACCAAAATCGAACGGCATGGGCTCCTCCCGGACGCGCTGGTCACCGATCAAAACGTCATCGCGCGGGAGCAGGTTATCGTTCGGAGTGTCTAGCCCCGCGTTGGCAATACGGACAAAGTCTTGCTGGCTCAGCGGTCTAACGGCCGCTTGCGCACGCCCAGATATCGCGCCTGCGTCGTTCAAGAGCCCGCGTTCAATCGGCACGCCCTCTGAGGTGAACGGAAGGTTCGTTCCGAACTCAATAAAGGATGTGGTATCGATTATCGCATAGTACATGCCCGGATTGTCCGCGTCGGGCTCGATGCGCTCGACACGGGCCATCGCCCAATAGCCTTTGCTATTCCGAACTTTGACCGGCTCGTAGTAAACGATCCAGTCGCCGACGCACTGTTGTGCGCGGCCGAGATACTGTTTCGGGAAATGGTACCGATGTGCAGGCGTGTCGTTGTAGCGCGAGTCGTCGCGGTGAATAAAAACGCCGTTCGCCATGACTGCCTCCACCCCCAGACTGGCGGCTAAATCCAGAAGATTCAAACGAAAGGCGCCGCCGACCCTGTGGCCAGCGGCGCCTTCCTTCTACCCATCCGATCCGCTTACAGCTTCTCGGTCAATTCCGGGACGAGCTTGAACAGGTCGCCGACCAGGCCGATGTCCGCGACCTGGAAGATCGGGGCGTCTTCGTCTTTGTTGATCGCGATGATCGTCTTGCTGTCCTTCATGCCGGCGAGATGCTGGATCGCGCCCGAGATGCCGACCGCGACATAGACTTCCGGCGCGACGATCTTGCCGGTCTGGCCGACCTGATAGTCGTTGGGGGCGTAACCCGCATCGACCGCAGCGCGCGAGGCGCCGACTGCTGCACCGAGCTTGTCGGCGAGCGGATCGATCAGCGCGTGGAACTGTTCGCCCGAGCCGAGCGCGCGGCCGCCCGAGACGATGATCTTGGCGCTGGTCAGTTCAGGCCGCTCGCTCTTGGCGATTTCCGATCCGACGAAGCTCGACAGACCCTTGTCGCCTGCGCCCGAGACAGCTTCGACGCTGGCGCTGCCGCCTTCGCTTGCCGCCTTGTCGAACGCAGTGCCGCGCACGGTCAGCACCTTCTTCGCATCGGACGAGGTGACGGTGGCGATCGCGTTGCCGGCGTAGATCGGGCGGGTGAACTGGTCGCCCTCAATCCCGATCACTTCGCTGATCTGCATCACGTCGAGCAGGGCAGCGACACGCGGCGCGATGTTCTTGCCGGTGGTGGTGGCGGGCGCGACGAAGGCGTCATAGCCGGCCATCAGATCGGCGATCAGCGGCGCGACGTTTTCGGCGAGCGCATTGGCATAGGCCGCGTCGTCGGCGAGCAGCACCTTGCTGACGCCCGCGATCTTCGCGGCGGCGTCGGCGGCACCCTGTGCACCCGAGCCCGCGACCAAAGCGACGACGTCGCCCAGCTTGCCCGCGGCGGTGACGGCGGCGAGCGTTGCGTCCTTCACCGACGCATTGTCATGTTCGACCCAGACCAGAACGCTCATGCCACAACTCCCAGTGCCTTGAGCTTGCCGACAAGCTCATCCACATCCGCAACCTTGACGCCCGCAGTGCGCTTGGCCGGTTCGACGACCTTCACGACCGTCAGGCGCGCCGTCACGTCGACGCCGTAATCGGCCGGGGTCTTGGCCGCGAGCGGCTTGCTCTTTGCCTTCATGATGTTGGGCAGCGAGGCGTAGCGCGGCTCGTTCAGGCGAAGATCGGTGGTGACGATCGCCGGGGTCTTGAGCTTGACGGTTTCGAGGCCGCCATCGACTTCGCGGGTCACATCGACGCTGTCGCCCGACACTTCGACCTTATTGGCGAAGGTACCCTGGCCCCAGCCGAGCAGCGCGCCGAGCATCTGGCCGGTCTGGTTATTGTCGTCGTCGATCGCCTGCTTGCCAAGGATGATCAGGCCGGGCTGTTCCTCTTCCGCCACCTTGGCGAGCAGCTTGGCGACGCCGAGCGGCTCGACCGGACCTTCTGTGGTGATCAGGATCGCGCGGTCGGCGCCCATCGCCAGCGCGGTGCGCAGCGTTTCCTGAGCCTTTTGCTCGCCGATCGAGACCACGACGATCTCGGTCGCCACGCCCTTTTCCTTCAGGCGAATCGCTTCTTCGACCGCGATCTCGTCGAACGGGTTCATGCTCATCTTGACGTTGGCAAGATCCACGCCCGTTCCGTCCGCCTTCACGCGGGGCTTTACGTTATAGTCAAGCACACGCTTGACCGGCACCAGCACTTTCATCGCGTCCTCCGCTCCAATCGCGTCATTTTAAGGCTTCGAGTCTGTCCGTCCCTAGAAGGGTTTTTGCCGTTTTCGCAAGTCCGGTATGGAATCGTACGATTGCCGTAGCGTCATTGCGCAAACGAAAAAGGGGTCCGACGCAGATGATGCGCCAGACCCCCTTTCAATGGGTGTTCAGGGGGCCGCGATCAAGCAGCCGACTGGACCTCCGCCACAATCTTCTTCGCCGCGTCGCCCAGATCATTGGCGGGGACGATGGCGAGGCCCGAATTGGCGAGGATGGCCTTGCCCTGCTCGACATTGGTGCCTTCGAGGCGGACGACCAGCGGAACCGAGAGGTTCACTTCCTTCGCCGCGGCGACGATGCCCTCGGCGATGATGTCGCACTTCATGATGCCGCCGAAGATGTTGACGAGGATGCCCTTCACCGCGGGATCGGCGAGGATGATCTTGAAGGCTGCAGTGACCTTTTCCTTGTTCGCGCCGCCGCCGACGTCGAGGAAGTTGGCGGGGAACATGCCGTTGAGCTTGATGATGTCCATCGTCGCCATGGCGAGGCCGGCGCCGTTGACCATGCAGCCGATGTCGCCGTCGAGCTTGATGTAAGCGAGGTCGTACTTCGACGCTTCGAGCTCGGCGGGATCTTCCTCGGTCTCGTCGCGCAGTTCCATCAGGTCCTTGTGACGGAACATGGCGTTGCCGTCGAAGCCGACCTTGGCGTCGAGGACGAGGAGGTTGCCCTGCTCGGTCAGTGCGAGCGGGTTGATCTCGATCTGCTCGGCATCGGTGGCGAGGAACGCGGCGTAGAGCGCCGACGCGACCTTGGCCGCCTGCTTCGCCTGGTCGCCGGTCAGGCCGAGCGCGGCGGCGACGGTGCGGCCGTGGTGGGGCATGAAGCCGGTTGCGGGATCGACCGAGAAGCTCTGGATCTTTTCAGGGGTCGAATGCGCGACCTCTTCAATGTCCATACCGCCTTCGGTCGAGACGACGAAGGCGACGCGGCTGGTGGCGCGGTCGACCAGCAACGCGAGGTAGAATTCCTTGTCGATATCGGCGCCGTCGGTGACGTAGAGGCGGTTGACCTGCTTGCCCGCGTCGCCGGTCTGGATCGTCACCAGCGTGTTGCCGAGCATGTCCTTGGCGTGCGATTCGACTTCATCGAGGCTGAAGGCGAGGCGGACGCCGCCCTTGGCTTCGGGGGCGAGCTCCTTGAACTTGCCCTTGCCGCGGCCGCCGGCGTGGATCTGCGACTTCACGACATAGAGCGGTCCGGGGAGCTTCTTGGCAGCCTCAACCGCCTCTTCGACGGTGAAGGCGGCATGGCCGGCCGCGATCGGCGCGCCGTACTTCGCCAGCAGTTCCTTGGCCTGATATTCATGGATATTCATGGGATCGCCCTTTGCGTTGCAGCAAATTTCGCGCCGCTTAAGCACAGGGGCGCGGCGGAATCAAATCCCTTGACTTCGGGATTGCGACGCAGTTGCAATAGTGACGCTGTGGCGTCGGATAACAGGGGCTTAGCGCGCCTCTTTCGCGAGCCCCGTCGCGCATAAGCCGCCCGAGCTGGTCGCGACTGCGAGGATTTCGGGATCGCCGAGCGCGCGGACGCGGCGGAGGAAGCGGTCGAGCGACTCGGCTTCGCGCGCCTTGGGCAGGTCGGCGATGCGCATCAGCTGGGCGAGGCTGAGGCGGTCGACCATGCGTTCGGCCATGCACGCGGCGAGCGGTTTGGGCAGGCCGGCGCTGACAAGGCCGGTGCGCAGCCGCGCTTCGGGCACCGCGCAGGCAGAAAGTGCGGTCAGAGCCGCAATCAGGGGAAACACGCGTCTCGCATCGAACATGGAGGCTCGCTATATCGCCCGCATGAGTCCCGCAATCGGCATCGCGCTGTTCCTGCTCACCGTCGCCCTCATGGAGGGCTTTGCCTATGTTGCGCATCGCTGGCTGATGCACGGGCCGGGCTGGTTCCTGCATAAAAGCCACCATTCGCCGCGCACGGGCAATTGGGAGCTGAACGACCTGTATGCCGTGATCTTTGCCGTGCCGTCGTTCGTGCTGCTGCTGGGCGGGGTGCATCTGGGGTGGTGGCAGGGCTATGCGTGGATCGGCGCGGGGATTGCGGCCTATGGCGCGATCTATTTCGGGTTCCACGACATCATCGTGCACAAGCGACTCAACACCCGCTACATTCCCAAGTCGGAGTATATGAAGCGGATCATCCAGGCGCACCGGCTGCATCATGTGGTCGAGACCAAGCATGGCACGGTCAGCTTCGGATTCCTCTATGCCCCGCCGCCCGAGAAGCTGAAGGCACAGCTCAAGGCGCGCGGCAATGCCGGGGTGCGTGAGCCGGTCGGCCGGTTCTGATTTCAGATCCGATCTTTTACGCGATCGCGGTTCCGGCGGTCGTGCTGCTGGGGCTGTCCAAGGGCGGGTTTTCCGGTGCGGGTTCGCTGTCGCTGCCGGTGATCGCCTTTGTCATCGATCCGGTGCGCGCTGCGGCGATCCTGCTGCCGATCCTGATCGTGCAGGACGTGGTCGGCATCTGGGCCTTCCGGCGGACGGTCGACTGGTTCGTGCTGGGATGGACGCTGGCCGGAGCAATCGTCGGCATCGTCCTCGGTTACTGGTTTGCGGCGAGCGTGTCGGTGGACGCCGTGCTGGCGATGGTCGGGGTGATTTCGATCGTGTTTGGCGCGTACCGGTTGTGGAAGGACCGGCTGGGTGCGGGGGCAGCGTCGACCTCGCCGGGATGGGTCGGGTCGCTGTTCGGAGTCGCGTCGGGATTTACCAGCCAGATCGCGCATGCCGGGGCACCGCCTTGGCAGCTCTGGGTGATGCCACGCCAGCTGACGCCTGCCTATCTGGTCGGCACGACCGCGGTCTTTTTCGGGGCGGTGAACTGGATCAAGGTGCCCGCCTATCTGGCGCTGGGGCAGTTCACTGGCGAGAATCTGGGGACCAGCGCGGTACTGATGCCGGTGGCGATTGCGTCCACTTTTGCCGGCGTATGGCTGGTACGGCGGGTGTCGCCGGAGCGGTTTTATACCGCGATCTACTGGCTGATGATCGGCGTGGGGGCGGTATTGGTGGTGAAGGCGGTGGGGTGAGACCATCCTCCCCCGCCAGGGGGAGGTGGCGCCGAAGGCGACGGAGGGGGAGGACGGCTGCGCCCTTTCGGCTCTTGCCGTCGTGCTTCCTCCCCCTCCGTCAGCTGCGCTGACACCTCCCCCTGGCGGGGGAGGATCGTTTTCAATCGAACAGCGACGACACCGAGCTTTCATCCGCGATGCGGCGAATCGCCTCGGCGAGCAGGGGCGCGATGGTCAAATGGCGGATGCGTTGTGCTTGCCCCACGACATCGTGGTTGCCGATCGAATCGGTGATGACCAGTTCGCGCAGCGCCGAACCATCGACTCGCGCAACCGCGCCGCCCGACAGGACGCCATGGGTACAATAGGCGACGACGTCCTCGGCGCCGGCAGCCTTGAGCGCGGCGGCGGCGTTGCACAGCGTGCCGGCCGAATCGACGATGTCGTCGATCAGCACGCAGAAGCGACCCTCGACCTCACCGATGATGTTCATCACTTCCGATTCGCCGGCCTTTTCACGGCGCTTGTCCACGATCGCGAGCGGGGCGTTGTCGAGTCGCTTGGCGAGCGCGCGGGCGCGGACCACACCGCCGACGTCGGGCGAGACGACCATGAGGTTCTTGTCGGAGAAGCGCGCCTTGATATCCTCGCTCATCACCGGGGCGCCGAACAGATTGTCGGTCGGGATGTCGAAAAAGCCCTGAATCTGCCCGGCGTGCAGATCGACCGAGAGGACGCGGTTGGCGCCCGCAGTGGTGATCAGGTTCGCGACCAGCTTGGCCGAGATCGGGGTGCGCGGGCCGGGCTTCCGGTCCTGACGGGCGTAGCCGAAATAGGGGAGCACCGCGGTGATGCGACGGGCCGACGCGCGGCGCAGCGCATCGATCATGATCAGCATCTCCATGAGATTGTCGTTCGCGGGGTACGCGGTCGACTGGAGCACGAACACGTCCTCGCCCCGGACATTCTCGAGAATCTCGACGAAAATCTCTTCATCCGCAAAGCGGCGGACATTCGCCTTTGTCAGCGGGATTTCGAGATAGGAGGCGATCGCCTGGGCGAGCGGCAGGTTCGAGTTGCCAGCCATCAGTTTCATAGTGCGCGTCGCTCCCCAGCGAGTGTCATCGAATTGTCTCCCCTTAGGATCGTGGATCGCTCGCGAAAAGGGGGCGTTTAGGGTAGCGTGCATGTGCAACGGCGTCCCATGCAGATACAGCCGAGTCAGGACAGCATTGCTGTCCCATCTCGACAGCCACGTTGAAACAATATAATCGGGCGCTGAAATAGAATGTCCGCACGCTGCGAGGCGATGGGGACGCCCTTTAGCTGCTGGAGAGTGCATTGGCGGACGTCCCGCGCAACCTGCCCCCGCTGAGCCTGCACGTGCCGGAGCCCAAGTTCCGGCCCGGCGATGCGGTCGATTTCGCTGCAGTGGAGGTGCCGCCCGCCGGCGCCCAGCCCCGCCCCGACACAGCCGCCGACCCGGCGAGCTTCCACGACCTGTCCTACACGCTGATCCGCGTGCTCGACGATGCGGGGCAGGCAGTCGGGCCGTGGAACCCGCGACTCGATCCCGACACGCTGCGCAAGATGCTGCGCGACATGGCGCTGGTCCGCGCGTTCGACGAGCGGATGTTCCGCGCGCAGCGGCAGGGCAAGACCAGTTTCTACATGAAGTGCACCGGCGAAGAGGCGGTGGCGATCGCCGCGACGCACGCGCTGGCCAGCGACGACATGTGCTTCCCGAGCTATCGCCAGCAGGGCATCCTGATCGCGCGCAACTACAGCCTGGTTCAGATGATGAATCAGATCTACTCGAACAGCGGCGACGCGCTGCAGGGCAAGCAGCTGCCGATCATGTATTCGTCGCGCGACGACGGGTTCTTCTCGATCAGCGGCAACCTGACCACGCAATACCCGCAGGCAGTGGGCTGGGCGATGGCGAGCGCGGCCAAGGGCGATACGCGCATTGCCGCGACCTGGTGCGGCGAAGGATCGACGGCGGAGGGCGACTTCCACTCGGCGATGACCTTTGCGACGGTGTACAAGGCGCCGGTCATCTTCAACGTCGTCAACAACCAATGGGCGATTTCGAGCTTTTCGGGCTTTGCCGGGGCCGAGGCGACGACCTTTGCCGCGCGTGCGATCGGCTATGGCATGGCCGGGCTGCGCATCGACGGCAATGACGCGCTGGCGGTCTATGCCGCGACGCAGTGGGCGGCGGAGCGCGCGCGGACCAATCAGGGGCCGACGCTGATCGAGCATTTCACTTATCGCGCCGAGGGCCATTCGACCTCCGACGATCCGACGCAATATCGCAGCGCGGGCGAGCCGAGCGCATGGCCGCTGGGCGATCCGGTCGCGCGGTTGAAGGCGCATCTGATCGCGATCGGCGAATGGGACGAAGAACGCCACGCCGCGCAGGACCGTGAGGTCGCCGAGCTGGTCAAGGCATCGCAGAAGGAAGCCGAGAAGAACGGCATCCTCGGCCATGGCCTGCACCAGCCGCTCGATTCGCTGTTCGACGGGGTGTTCGAGGAAATGCCGTGGCATCTGCGCGAGCAACGCCAGCAGATGATCGACGAGGAAGAGGCAAGCGGCCGACCATGGGCGAGGAAGTCGTGATGGGCGAGGGTATCGTGACCGAAGCCGAGATCGGCGAAGCGGGCGCTGGCGCGCGCATGAACATGATTCAGGCGATCAACTCCGCGATGGCGGTGATGATGGAGCGCGATCCGAACGTGATCGTGATGGGCGAGGATGTCGGCTATTTCGGCGGCGTGTTCCGCGCGACCGCGGGCCTGCAGGAAAAGTTCGGCAAGACCCGCGTGTTCGACACGCCGATCACCGAATGCGGCATTATCGGCGTGGCGATCGGCATGGGCGCATACGGCCTGCGTCCGGTGCCGGAGATCCAGTTCGCCGACTATATCTACCCCGCGCTCGACCAGCTGGTGAGCGAGGCGGCACGGCTACGCTATCGGTCGGCGGGGCAGTTCACCGCGCCGCTGACGGTGCGATCGCCGTTCGGCGGCGGCATTTTCGGCGGGCAGACGCACAGCCAGAGCCCCGAGGGCATCTTTACCCATGTGTCGGGCGTGAAGACGGTGATCCCGTCGACGCCGTACGACGCCAAGGGGCTGCTGATCGCGTCGATCGAGGACAATGATCCCGTCATCTTCTTCGAGCCCAAGCGCATCTATAACGGCCCGTTCAACGGCCATTGGGATCGCCCGGCGGAGAATTGGTCGAAGCATCCCGGCGGTGCGGTGCCCGAGGGCTATTACCGCATCGAGCTGGGCAAGGCGTCGATCGTGCGGCCGGGCACTGCGCTGACGATCCTGGCCTATGGCACGATGGTGCATGTCGCCAAGGCGACGGTCGAAGAAATGGGGATCGATGCCGAGATCATCGACCTGCGCACGCTCGTCCCGCTCGACATCGAGACGATCGAGGAATCGGTCAAGAAGACCGGCCGCTGCATGGTGGTGCATGAGGCGACGCGGACCGGCGGGTTCGGCGCGGAGCTGTCGGCGCTGGTGCAGGAGCGGTGCTTCTATCACCTCGAGGCGCCGGTCGAGCGCGTCACCGGCTTCGACACGCCCTACCCCCATAGCCTTGAATGGGCTTATTTCCCCGGGCCGGTCCGCATCGGACAGGCTTTGAAAAAACTCCTGAAGGACTGATCGGCATGGCGCGCTTTACGTTTCGTCTTCCGGATATTGGCGAAGGCATCGCCGAGGCCGAGATCGTCGCCTGGCACGTCAAGGTCGGCGACCGGATCGAGGAGGATCAGCAGGTCGCCGACATGATGACCGACAAGGCGACGGTCGAGATGGAATCGCCGGTGTCGGGAACGGTGGTCGAACTGGCTGGTGAAGTCGGCGATCAGGTCGCGATCGGCGCGTCGCTGATGGTCGTGGAGACCGACGAGGCGGTGGCGGAGGACGCTCCGGTGACGGAGGCTCCGGTTTCCGAGGCGGTCGAGGAACAGGTCGAGGCGGAGACGCCGGGGGTTCCGGTGGTCGAGGCCCCCGCACCCGTTCGTGCTGAGCCTGTCGAAGCACCTGCCCCGACTGAAGTGGTCGCGCAGCCCTTCGACACGCTCAGGGCAAACGGAGCGGAGGAGCAGGCGCCTGCTGCGAAGCAGGTTCTCGCCTCCCCCGCCGTGCGTGCGCGCGCCAAGGATCTTGGCGTCGACCTGTCCGAAGTGAAGCATGACGGGCAGCATATCCGTCACGCCGATCTCGACGCGTATCTGCGCTATGGCAGCGGGCAGGGCTATCACGCGCCGCATGCCAGCCGGGCGCGGGAGGACGAGGCGGTTAAGGTCATCGGGATGCGTCGCCGCATCGCCGAGAATATGGCGGCGGCGAAGCGGGCGATCCCGCACTTCACCTATGTCGACGAGATCGACATGACCGCGCTGGAGGCGATGCGCGCCGACCTCAACGCCAATCGCGGCGCGCGGCCCAAGCTGACGATGCTGCCGTTCCTGATCGTCGCGATCTGCCGCACCTTGCCCGACTTCCCGATGCTCAACGCGCGCTATGACGATGAGGGCGGCGTGGTGACGCGGCATGGCCGGGTCCATATGGGCATGGCGACGCAAACCGATGCGGGCCTGACCGTGCCCGTCATCCGCGACGCGCAGGACATGAATGTGTGGCAGCTGGCGAGCGAGATCGGCCGCCTCGCCGAAGCGGCGCGCACCGGCAAGATCAAGTCGGAAGAGCTGCAGGGCGGGACGATCACCATCACCTCGCTCGGCCCGCTGGGCGGCATCGCGACGACGCCGGTGATCAACCGGCCCGAGGTCGCGATCATCGGTCCGAACAAGATCGTCGAACGGCCGGTGTTCGTCGGCGACGACATCGTCCGCGCCAAGCTGATGAACCTGTCGATCAGCTGCGACCACCGCGTCGTCGATGGCTGGGACGCGGCGAGCTATGTCCAGGCGCTGCGCAAGCTGCTCGAGACGCCGGTGTTGTTGTTCGCGGACTGAACTTGATCCTCCCCCGCAAGGGGGAGGGTTTCCTTACTCCACCCAGTCTTTGCGCAGCGTGCGGACGGCGAAGAGCATCAGCACGGCGGCGATGACGTAGAAGGACAGCGCCGCGACCGCCGAGTAGCGCAGCGCTTCGTTGCCGTAGCTGGCGGTCATCGCGTCCGACATCGCGCCCATCGCCCATGACCCTGCGCCGAGGCCAATCAGATTGTTGATCAGCAGGAAGCTGGCGCTCGCGGTCGCGCGCATCTGGGGCGGGACGAGGTTCTGGATCGCGGTGGTCACCGGGCCGAGCCACAGGATGTTGAGGCCGTTCGGGATCAGGAACAGGAACCACGCCAGCGTCACATTGTCGGTGAGGAATCCGCCGGCGAACAGCGGCACGCAGGCGAGCCAGGCGAAGGCGGGCAGCTTTGCGTAAACGCCGCGGTCGCTTCCGCCGAGCCGGTCGGCGAGCACGCCGCCCATGAACACGCCGATCGTGCCGCCGACCAGCAGGATCGAGCCGAAGAAATAGCTGGTGGTGGTGAGGTCGAATCCGAAGCTGCGCACGAAGAAGGTCGGCGCCCAGAAGGCGAGGCCATAGCCGCACATCGAGCTGAACCCGGCGCCGATCGCCATCAGCCAGAAGCTGGGCTTTTTGGCGAGGATACCGAACACCTGCCCCACCGGCACGCGCGCAGCGGCGGTGGTTGCGACCGGGCGCGGCGGTTCCTTGACGATCAGGCGGAAGAACGGGGCGATGACCACGCCGGCAAGGCCGACGACGATGAACGCCCAGCGCCAGTCGACGGTCGCCGCGATCCACGCGCCGAGCAGGGTGCCCGAAGCGAGGCCGATCGGGATGCCGAGCGAGTAGATGGCGAGCGCGCGGGCGCGCTGATGCTGGGGGAAATAGTCGGCGATGATCGCATAGGAGGGCGCGACGCCGCCCGCTTCGCCGACACCGACGCCGAGGCGATAGAGGAACAAAGTCCAGAAGCTGGTGGCAAGGCCGCATAAGGCAGTGAAGCCGCTCCACACGGTGAGCGAGATCGTGACGACCCAGGTGCGGCTGGTGCGATCGGCCAGCAAGGCAAGCGGCACGCCGAGCGTCGAATAGAGAAAGGCAAACGCGATGCCGCCGAGCGCGCCGAGCTGGGTATCGGTGAGGTCAAGGTCCGCCTTGATCGGCACCGCGAGGATGCCGAGGATCTGCCGGTCGAGGAAGTTGAAGGTATAGACCAGCAGCAGCATGGCCAGCACCTGCGCGCGATAGCGCGGCGTGCCATATCCGTCGACCGTAGCGGCTTGCGTGGCGTTCATGCCATCCCCTCCCCTCGAAAAAATTGGCCGGGCGCCCATCGCTAGACGCCCGGCCCGATCAGTCTGGCAAACTCAAAGCCCGAAAGCGATCAGAACTTGATCTCGAACGTGCCGGTCACGGTGCGCGGCGGGCCGTAATAGCCGATCACCGAGTTGCCGGTGAGCGCGCCCGGGAAGTTGTAGCCGCCGACGCGATAGCGCGCGTCGGTCAGGTTGCGCGCCGCAACGCCGAGGCGATAGCGACCGTCGCCCGAGGTCCAGTTGAGCGAGGCGTCGACCAGGGCATAGCCGTCCTGATCCAGCGCCGGGGTCGCCAGCTCGAACATCTGGACATCGCTGCGCAGCGAGACCGACGGGGTGAAGGCGAGCGTGCCGCCCGCGACATCATTCGACCAGGTGACGGACGCGTTGGCGGTCCATTCGGGCGTGTTCTGGAACGCGCGCGCGTTCGACACGTCGACCGGGGTGGTGCCACCGCCGATGAAGGTGAAGAACTCCTTGTAGTCGGCATTGGTGTAGCCGACCACGACGCTCGCCTGGAAGTGGTGCGACGGAACCATGCGGGTTTCGAGCTCGAAGCCGTAAATCTCACCCTTGCCGGCATTGTCGACGAAGCTGGCGATGCCGCTGGGCAGCGCGGGCACCTGAATGGTGACCTGCTGATCCTTGTAGTTCGAGAAGAAGCCGGCGACGTTGACGAACAGGGTGCGGTCGAGGAACGCGCCCTTCATGCCGAGTTCGTAGCTGTCGATCGTCTCGGGCTCATAGCCGTTGACGGTGGTCGGGGTCAGGATCGCGTCGCCGCGCATGTCGAACCCGCCCGACTTATAGCCCTTGCCATAGCTGGCGTAGAGATTGAGGTCGCCGGTCGGCTGGTAGCTGAGGCTGATGCGCGGGGTCAGCTTCTCGAAATCGCGGCTGTTGGTGTAGTCCGAGCGGATCAGGCCGGGGACCGCAGCGGCATTGCCGAAACGCGGCGACCGGATACCGGTATAGTTGCGACGGAACACCGTGCCGGTCTTCTCGTCACGCGTGTAGCGCAGGCCAGCCGAGATCTTGAACTGATCGGTCACGTCGAAGCTGAAGTCGCCGAACGCGGCGTAGCTCTTGGTGAACACCTCACCCGCGGTGAGCGTAGTCAGATTGGCGAGGCCGACGACCGTGTCGAACGCGCCGCTGGCGCGGCCGTTGAGGTAGTAGAGGCCGAACACGCCCTGCAGCCGCTCGCCTTCATACAGGAACTGGAGTTCCTGGGTGAACTGGCGGTCCGAATAGTCGGCCGGGATGTCGAGCGTCGGCAGGATGGTGTTGTCGAAATCGATCACCGTGTCGGTGTTGCCGTCGCGCCAGGCGGTGATCGTCTTGAAGGTCAGTTCATCGGACAGGCCGATCTCGCCGGTGACCGATACACCACGCGTCTCGACGCGGTTGTCGTCGCCGATGCCGGCGCGGGTGTCATAGACGCTTGCGGTGGGGGCATAGATCGGATCGACGCCATTGGGCAGCAGGCGGGTGCCGTGACGCGGGTTCGACCGGTCGAGCACGCGGTCGCCCGCGACGCGCACGAAGATATTGTCGGTGGGCGTGAACTCCGCCGACACGCGCGCGGCGAGCACATTCTTGTCGTAATGCTCGGCGCCGGTGGTGAGGTTGGTGCCGAAGCCGTCGCGCCAATATTGCGCAACCGCCGCGCCCAGCGACAGCGTGTCGCCGACCGGAACGACGACTTGTCCGACCAGATCGATCTGGTTGTACGAACCGTACGAGCCGCGGAACGACGCCTTATAGTCGTTACCCAGACGGCGGGTGACATATTTCACCGCGCCACCGATGGTGTTGCGGCCATAGAGCGTGCCCTGCGGCCCGCGCAGCACTTCGACGCGCTCGACGTCGAAAATGTCGAGCACCGCGCCCTGCGGACGGGCGACATAGACATCGTCGATATACAGCGCGACGCCGGGTTCGAAGCCCCACAAAGGATCCTGCTGGCCGACGCCGCGGCTGAACGCGATCAGGGTCGAGTTGGAACCGCGCGCGATCTGCAGCGTCAGGTTCGGCGTCTTGTCCTGCAGCGCGGTGATGTCCGCCGCGCCGCTCTTGACCAGCGAATCGCCGGTGACGACCGACATCGAGATCGGCACGTCGATCAGGCTTTCCTCACGACGGCGTGCGGTAACGACGATTTCGCCGGTCGCTTCGCTTTCCGCATAGGCTTCATCTGCGGCTTGAGTGACCGCATCCTGCGCGAGCGTCGGCGTGGCGGTGAGCGCGCTCAGCGCGGCGCTGGCGCTCAGAATCGTGCGGACAGACGGATAGAGACGCTTCATGCTTTCCTCCCCAAAATCGGCCGGCGATCCCCGGCCTTGTCAGTGGTTGAACATCGCTATAGTGAAACCTGAACCGGGTTTCAACTTCCGGATGAAGGAGGGGACGAATGACGCAAGAACGTGGCAAGTCCGCCACACTGCCCCCTGCCCTGCATCTGGGCGACAGCGCGGCGAGCGAAGGCAAGGAACCGCGCACGGCGCGTGGCCGCCGCACGCTGCGCACGATCCTCGACGCCGCCGCAGCGGAGTTTGGCGAGAAGGGATTCCATGACGGGTCGGTAAGCGGCATCACGCGGCGCGCGGGCGTGGCGCTGGGCAGTTTCTACACCTATTTCGATTCGAAGGACGCGGTGTTCCGCGCACTGGTGCGCGACATGAGCGATCAGGTCCGCGAACATGTCGCCCCCGCGATCCGCGCCGCGCCAGAGCAGATCGCCGCCGAGCGCGCAGGCCTTGAAACCTTCATCGGCTTCGTCCGCAAGCACAAGGAAATCTACCGGATCATCGACGAGGCCGAGTTCGTCGATCCCGAGAGCTTCCGGTTGCATTATCAGACCACCGCCGAGCGCATCGAAAAGCGGCTGAAGGCGGCGGCCGAACGCGGCGAGGTGCGCGCCGACGTGTCCGAGGTCCACGCCTGGGCGATCATGGGGATGAACGTGTTCCTGGGCCTGCGCTACGGTGTGTGGAGCGAGGATGCCGAGGCGGCCGAGGTCGCCGATACGGTGGCGGAGATGCTGGCGCGGGGGTTGGGCGTTCGGTAGTCAGCTGCGCTTCATCGGGCGGCGCTCGGATACGCGCAGAGTCTTGACGACGAAACCGTCGAGCTGGCGGATCAGCGCCAGTTCGACCGTCGCCTCCTCATCGTCGTCCGCCTTGTCCGTGTTCCAATAGACGGCTGTGCCGCGCGCGGTAACGTGATCGACATCGATGCCCTCGGGGGAGTCGAAGAAGACTGCCCCCGCCGTCTGGAGCAGCGACCACAGCTGTGGCTGAACTGAGTCCGCGTCGTGTGCGACGAGCCGGTCGCTCTCTTTTTGCGTCAATCCAATGCCGGGCCGGAGCTTGTGAAGCACGGCGAGCGCTTCACCGGCGGACTGCCGATCGCCCTTTAGTCCCGCGCAAGTCGCGAGGAGCATCGGGATGTTCCGAACGGTCGCACGATCGATCGTGCCGCATTCCGCCAACACCTCATATGCAATGTCGGCGAGGCGAAAGGCGAACGACATTCCGAGCCCCCCGCCACATGCGGTTTCTGCGTCGCGACGGTACACCCGATCGGAGAGCTTCTCCGGCAGAACCTGTTGTTCAATCCGGCGCGCATCTCCTGCTTCCCCGACGGCAAACCAGGCATGGAGGCAGAGCGACAGTTCATCCTCGGCCACTCCTTTTTTACGCACCAGATCGCGGTCGAAATTCACGGACTCCGCGATGACGCGCTCCCAGGCTTGACTGCTGAGCGTCGCTTCCAAATTCGCGGATTGGGCCTTGGCCGCCCCGGGGATGCGGACCTCGATCACGGGTGGCCGACCGGGTGACCTATACGCGGAGATGGCAACCACATCCCGGCCATAGCCATCGACCAACATGACCCTGCGGAAGGTTACGCCGCGGGCGAGCAGTTCCTTGCCCGACTCAAGCCCGTACAAGGATCGCATCTTGTCCTGCACCGCATCGGAGCAACGGTCGGTTCCATTGTCGTCGCCGCACCCGCGGTCGAACACATCGTCGACCGGCGCCTTGCCGCCCGGCTGCGCCAGTGACGGCGCGGCGGTGCAAACAAGGCTGGCAAGGGCAAGCCACAAAACCCTCATCGCATGTCGCTCCGTTACTTCGATGCCTCAGCAATCCACGCCGCCGCCGTCTCGCCGTCCCAGTCCATGTCACCCGACACGCGCCAAACTTCCTTGCCCTGCGCGTCATAAAGGATCGTCGTCGGCAGGTTGACGCCATAGCCGGTCGAGAATTTGACGTCGGGGTCGAGATAGGGCTGGAGCGCGGTGAACTTGGCCTTTTCGAAGAAGGGCGTGACCTTGGCCGCGCCGTCCAGATCCTGGCTGATCACCAGCACCTGAAGCTTGTCCTTTTCGCGCACCGCGAGCCGGTCGAGCGTCGGCATTTCGCGCACGCATGGCGCGCACCAAGTGGCCCAGAGGTTGACCAGCAGCGGCTTGCCGCGGAACGCCGCCAGCGTCACCGGCTTGCCCGTGGGATCGAGGAAGCCGTAGTCGGGCGCGGCCTCGCCCTGCTTGCTGCGGTCGACCGTGCCGACGCGTTCGGGCTCTTCGGATGCGTTGTCGGCTGCAGCCGTGCTTTCGGCGGCGACAGTTGCGGTTGCTTGCGGCTGCGGTTGCTTGCCACTATCGCAGCCGGCAATTCCAAGGCCCAGTATAAGGAGAAGCGCGATCGTCGAGCGCAAGGGAAGCTCCAATTCCATGTGGGGCGGGCGCTTTTCCGAAGGCCCGTCGTCGGTGATGCGTGAGATTAACGCATCCATCCCGTTCGACAAGCGAATGTGGGCGCAGGACATCGCCGGATCGAAAGCGCATGTCGCGATGCTGGGGCAGCAGGGGATCGTGTCGGCGGAGGATGCCGCGACGATCTCGGCCGGGCTGGACGCGGTTGCCGCCGATTACGCGCGCGACGGGGTGCCGGAGGATCTTGCGCTCGAAGACATTCATATGCTGACCGAATCGCGGCTGGCGGAGAAGATCGGGCCGGTTGCCGGGCGACTGCATACCGCGCGCAGCCGCAACGATCAGGTCGCGACCGATTTCCGCCTGTGGGTGCGCGATGCGACCGATCAGGTGCTCGCCGCGCTCGACGCGCTGCAGGGCGCGTTGCTGGCGCGGGCGGAGGAACATGCCGACAGCGTGATGCCGGGCTTCACCCATCTGCAGAGTGCGCAGCCGGTGACGCTGGGGCATCATCTGATGGCCTATTTCGAGATGGTCGGGCGCGATGTCAGCCGGTTCAGCGATGCACGGGCGCGCGGCAACCGCTGTCCGCTGGGGTCGGCGGCGCTGGCGGGGACGGGCTTTCCGCTTGATCGTGAGATGACCGCCAGCGCGCTGGGCTTTGATGGGCCGACGCGCAATTCGCTTGATGCCGTGAGCGATCGCGACTTCGCGCTCGATTATCTGATGGCGGCGGCGCAATGCTCGCTGCACCTCAGCCGGCTGGCCGAGGAATTCGTGATCTGGGCGAGCCAGCCGTTCGGCTTCGTCAAGCTGAGCGACCAATGGTCGACCGGCAGCTCGATCATGCCGCAGAAGCGCAATCCCGATGCCGCCGAGCTGGTGCGCGGGCATAGCGGGCGGATCGTCGGGTGCCTGACCGCGCTGATGATCACGATGAAGGGCCTGCCGCTCGCTTATTCCAAGGACATGCAGGACGACAAGCCGCCGGTGTTCGAGGCGCATGACCTGCTCGCGCTCTCGATCGCGGCGATGACCGGGATGGTCGAGAGCGCGGCGTTCCGCACCGACCGGATGCGCGCCCTCGCCGAAAGCGGCTTTGCCACGGCCACCGACCTTGCCGACTGGCTGGTGCGCGAAGGGGGCATCCCGTTCCGTGAGGCGCACCACATCACTGGCCGCGCGGTTGCGGCGGCGGAGGCGAAGGGCGTGCGGCTCGACCAGCTGGCGCTGGAGGAATTGCAGGCGATTGACGGGCGTATCGACGCGCGCGTGTTTGACGTATTGACGGTCGATGCTTCGGTCGCGAGCCGGATGAGTTTTGGCGGCACGGCACCTGTTCGGGTGCGTGAGGCGATTGCGGCGGCGCGCGCCGCAAGAGGAGAATGAATATGCGAACCCTGGTGGTCTTCACGGCGCTTCTGCTGGCCGCATGCGGCAATCGGGGCGACCTGAAACCGGCCGCCGGGGAGTCGCTGCCGCCCAAACCCTATGGGGCGGTGGCCACGCCGGCACCGGCAGACCTGGTGAAGGCGCCGCCCCAGACGCGACCGACGCGCAGCGACGAAGTGCTGCGCAGCTCAGAAGAACGGCGCAGCGACGACTTCGACCTGCCGCCGCAATAAGAAGATCATCATGGACCATTTCAATCGCAAGAACGGCGTGCTGCACGCCGAGGACGTCGCCATTCCCGCCATCGCCGCGGAAGTGGGCACGCCCTTTTACGTCTATTCGACCGCGACGCTGGAGCGGCATGCGCAGGTGCTGAAGGCCGCGCTCGCCGATCTGCCGCGCGTGCACATCGCGTTCGCGATCAAGGCCAATCCGAACCTGGCCGTGCTCGGCGTGCTCGCCAAGCAGGGCTATGGTGCGGACGTGGTGTCGGGTGGCGAATTGAAGCGCGCGCTGGCGGCGGGGATGAAGCCCGAGGACATCGTGTTTTCTGGCGTCGGCAAGACGCGGGGCGAGCTGCAGCTGGGGCTGGACGAGAATATCGGCCAGTTCAATCTGGAGCTGGAGGAGGAGGGCGAGGTGCTCGCCGACCTCGCGCATGCGCAGGGCAAGACTGCGCCGGCGGTGCTGCGCGTGAACCCCGATGTCGATGCGGGCACGCATGCGAAGATTTCGACCGGCAAGGCGGAGAACAAGTTCGGCGTCGCGATCGACCGCGCGCCCGCGATCTTCGACCGGCTGGCCAAGCGGCCGGGCATGAACCTGCGCGGCGTGGCGATCCATATCGGCAGCCAGCTCAAGACGCTCGCCCCGCTGGAGGCGGCGTACAAGCGTGTCGGCGAGCTGGTCGCGCAGCTGCGCGCCGCCGGGCACACCATCACCCATGTCGATCTCGGCGGGGGGCTTGGCGTCCCTTACGAGCCCGACGACAAGGTTTCGACCGCCGAGGAATTCGGCGCGATGGTCAAGCGCGTCACCGCCGATTGGGACGTGACGCTGATGTTCGAGCCGGGCCGCTTCATCTGCGGCAATGCCGGGCTGCTCGTCACCGAGGTGATCTGGGTCAAGCCGGCGAGCATCAACCCCTATGTCATCGTCGATGCGGCGATGAACGACCTTGCCCGCCCGGCGCTGTACGACGCCTATCATGCGTTCGAGGCGGTCGAGCCCAATGGCGAGAAGTTCGTCGCGAATATCGCAGGTCCCGTGTGCGAGACCGGCGATACGTTCGCGATGGGTCGTGAGATCGATCTGGTGAAGTCGGGCGATCTGGGCGTGTTCCGCACGGCGGGCGCGTACGGCGCGACGATGGCGTCGACCTATAACAGCCGCGCTTTGGTGCCCGAGGTGCTGGTGTCGGGCGACAAGTTCGCGGTGGTCGCGGATCGCATCCAGCCCGAAACGATCATGGGGGCCGAGCGCGTCCCCGAGTGGGTGCGGTGAAACGCTCCGGCCTGCCCGTCTTTGTCCGACTGGACGGGCGGCCGGCGATTCTGGTGGGCGACGGCGCGATGGCGGAGGCCAAGCGTCGTTTGCTCGAGCGTGCGGGCGCGGTGATCGTGGGCGAGGATGCGCACGCGCAGATCGCGCTGGTCGCGTGCGAGGATCCCGAGCCGGTGGTCGCGCGGCTCAAGGCGCGCGGGCTGCTGGTCAATGTCGCCGACCGGCCGGATCTGTGCGACTTCACCCTGCCCGCGATCGTCGAGCGCGATCCGGTGACGATCGCGATCGGGACCGGTGGCGCGTCGGCCGGACTTGCCGCGGCGCTGCGCCAGCGGATCGAGCCGCTGGTCCCGGCTGGCCTTGGCGCGTTCGCCGATGCGCTGGCGGCGGCGCGCGGGGCGATGCGTGCGCGCTGGCCCGACGGCGGGGAGCGGCGGCGCGCGCTGGGTGCGGCGCTGGCCGGGCCGCTCGATCCGTTGCAAGCGCAGGATGACGGTGCGGTCGCGCGCTGGATTGCCGAATCGGAGGCTCCGGGCGACCGGGTCGAGACGATCATGCTGACCTCACCCGACCCCGATGACCTGACGCTGCGCGAGGCGCGCTGGCTCGCGCAGGCCGATCGCGTGTCGCATCGCGCGGATGTGCCGGCCGCGATCCTCGACCGCGCGCGTGCCGATGCCGATCGGGTGCTGTGCGATTCGCCGCCGGAGGGCTTGGCGGGCCTGACCGTCGATGTTTCAACCGCGCGATGAGTGGTTTTGCCTATCGGGTCATGGCGAATGCCGTGGAGGAACTGGCCCCGCGCGACGCGCTGGGAAGCGACGCGGCGTTTGTGTGGATCCACCTGACGTCACGCGATGAGGAGGTGCAGGCGTGGCTGCGTGATCATGCGGCGCTCGACCATATCACCATCGACGCGCTGACCGCGCTGGAGACGCGTCCGCGCTGCGAGCAGGTCGACGGTGCCGCGCTGCTGAACCTGCGCGGCATGACGCAGGCGGAGATGGCGAGCAGCGATCCGCTCGCGTCGATCCGGCTGCGCGCCGATGGCAGACAGGTGATCTCGGTCACGCGACTGCCGCTCGACGCACTGGACGCGGCGCGCAGGGCGATGGAGGCCGGGCAGATCCGCGATGCCGGCGACCTGATTGCCACGCTGGCGACGGCGATCACCGAACAGCTCGATCCGCATGTCGCGCAGCTGGGCGATTCGCTCGACGATTGCGAGGAAGCGCTCGATCCGCGCGCGGCGTTCGAGCTGCGGCGAGGCGTCAGTCATGTCCGGCGTCAGGCGATCGGCTATCGTCGGTTCCTTTATCCGCAGCGCGCCGCGCTGGAGAAGCTGGCGGGGCTGCCGGTGGCGTGGCTGAGCGACGAGGACCGGCTGCACATCAACGCCGCCGCCGACCGCGCGGCGCGGATGGCGGAGGAGCTGGAGAGCATTCGCGAACGGTCGGCGCTGATCCATGAAGCGCTGACCGATCTGCGGGCCGAAGTGATCGACCAGCGCTCGCTGTTGATCGCGGTGGTGGCGATGATCTTTCTGCCCCTCACCTTCATCACCGGGCTGTTCGGGATGAATGTCGATGGCATTCCCTATGCCCGGCATCCCGAATCATTCTGGGTGATCAGCGGGTTCAGCGTCGCGGTTGCGGCCGGAGTCGGCCTGTGGTTCGTCAGGCGGCACTGGTTCCGCTGAGCCGTTCGACCCGCGCGCTGAGCGCATCGATCGACCCGAGCAGCCGCGCACGATCGGCACGGGAGACGGCGAGTTCGCTGCGCGTTTCGCCCAGTTCGATCGCCCGCGCGGCGATGCGCGCATCGAGCGAGGCGACGGTGCGCTTCAATTCCGAAATCCGCCCCGCACGGTCCAGCGTGCGTTCGATCCGCGCGTGCAGCACGTCAAAGTCGAACGGCTTGGCGAGATGGTCGTCGGCGCCGGCCGCCAGCGCATCGACCGCGCCACGCGAATCGTCGAGCGCGGTGATCATGATCACCGGCAGGTCGGCGGTGTCGGGCGCGGTGCGGATCTCGGTCAGGGTGTCGAGACCGGACATGCCCGGCATCACCATGTCGAGCAGAACGAGGTCGAACCCGCGCCCGGAAATCAGGTCGAGCGCCTCGCGCCCGCTTTGGGCGAGCACGACCATATAGCCCATCGCACCAAGCCGCCCGCCGATGACGTGCAGATTGGTCCGGCTGTCATCGACGGCCAGGATCGTGCGCGTGCCGCGCCGGCGCGAATCGGCCGTGGGGGTGGCGGTGTTCACCATGACGCCAGCTTATGCCGGGTGCGTCACGATCGGGTTAATGGCCCGCTGACCCGCCTAGCGTTGCAGGAACCACAGCATCTGTTCGACCATCATGCGCAGTTGCGGGTCGGCGTCGTCGAGCGGATCGCCGGGCGCGCCCATGTTGATCGCGACGCCAAGCGGGGTCGGCCAGCCGCGCAGCGCATGAACGACGGTGCGCAAAGCAGACATCGTCGACACCGCCGCCTGCCATCCGCCCGCAGTCGCGACCATGCCGACCGGCATGCGGTCGAAATAGACGCGCTCGTCACCCCGCAGCAGTTCGACATAATCGAGCGCGTTCTTGACCAGCCCCGACAGCGTGCCGTGATAGCCGGGGGAGCCGATCACCAGCGCATCGGCGCTGCGCAGCACATCGACGAAGTGCGTGACCCTGGCGTCCGGCACCGGGTCGCACAGCTCATAGTGTGGGAAGTTGATCGCCTCGCCGGTCAGCAGCGTGGTGCGTGCGCCGGCTTCTTCCGCGATTGAAAGGCATCGCGCCAGCGCGCGCCCGGTGCTCGATTCGGGGCGCGAGGTTCCGCCAAGGGCGACGATGTGCGGCTTGCTCATGGCGCGGGGCTAGCGGAAACCAATGGGATGGGCCACCCTGAACGCGCGGGTCGGCAACGGAGGGACGGGGGTGCAGACAACAGGACCGCTTGCGGGCGTTCGCATCGTCGAAATCGACGCGATCGGGCCGGTGCCGTTCGCCGCGATGCTGCTCGCCGATCTGGGGGCGGACGTGGTCCGCGTGATCCAGCCCGGCGCCAGTGCGAGCCATGTCGTTCCGAGTCTGTATCGCGGGCGGCGCGAGCTGGAGCTCGACTTCCGCCACCCGGCGTCGATCAACGAGCTGCGCGACCTGATCGACCGCGCCGACGGGTTGATCGAGGGGATGCCGCCGCGCTCGATCGAGGCGCTGGGGATCGGCCCCGATGCGTGCCGGATGCGCAACCCGCGGCTGGTCTATGGCCGGGCGAGCATGTGGGGGCAGGACGGGCCGATGGCCGAGCGGCCGGGCAGCGATATCAATGTGCTCGCGCTGAGCGGCGCGCTGCACGCGATCGGCACGCCCGACCAGCCGGTGGTGCCGCTGACGCTGATCGGCGACCATGCCGGGTGCGGCATGTTCCTGGCGCTCGGCATGGTCAGCGCGATTCTGGGGGCGCAGGCGAGTGGCGAGGGGCGGATCGTCGATGCCGCCGCATCCGATGGCGTCGGCACGCTGATGGCGCTGACCCAGAGCCTGGCGGGCAGCGGCCGCTGGCTCGACCGGCGCGAGGCCAATCTGGTCGATGGCGGTGCGCCCTTTTACCGCACCTATTGCTGTGCCGATGAGCGGCATGTCGCGGTCGGCGCGATCGAGCCGTCCGCCTTTGCCGATCTGTGCGCGGTGCTGGGGCTGGAAGCGTCGAAAATCCCGCAATTCGATCGAGCGGGCTGGCCGCATATGGCGCGCGAATTCGCCCGCCGCTTTGGCAGCCGCACGCGCGATGAGTGGATTGCGCGCTTCCCCGATGGCGCGGCGTGCGTGACCCCGGTGCTGAGTCTGGCCGAGGCGGCGCGGCATCCGCACGCGCTCGCCCGCCGTCCGCTGGCAAGCGGCCCGACCGGCGGGCCGACCGCGCCGCAATTCACCCCGCGCGCGCCGTCTGCGGCTCCGGCGGTGGTGACGAGCGTGGGGGAAATGCTGGGGCGGTGGAATGACTAGGGAATCCGGGCGCCGATCCGCAGCGATGGTCGCTATGGCGGGTATGTGCCTGATTGTCGGCGTTGCCATCGGTTTTAGCATTCCGCGAGGGGGACCGGCCACCCCGCCCAGCGCGAGCAAATCTGACCGCCTGAATCCTGTTTCGCCTCAAACGACCGGGAGAGATCCCTTCTCGCCCGAGATCAGAAATGATGAGTATGTTCGCCGGGAGCAGCTCAAGGTCGTCGAGATGCTAGAACAGCAATGTCGAACGACCCGCAAGGATTGCGCGCTGGCGACGGCTGCCCGCCAAACGTTTGAGCGACGATAAGCTTAGCGAGGGTTATCCCGTCGCTATCGCCCGAGCGCCTTACGCCGCGCGCGCCGCGCTCCAGGCTCCGGCAATTTCCTCAAGATCGTCCGCAACTGCGCGGAAGGGCGTCGGATCGCTGCCGATGCTGGCATGGACGATCTGGTTGCGCAGCCCGTGGTAGAGCGTCGCGAGCGTACGCGACACCTCGCCACCGCGTTCGAAGTCCAGCCCGCCCTCCAGTGCGAACAGGATCGCGGTGGCGCGGGCGATGCGCTCACTCTTGACCGGGAACTGGCCGTTTTCGGTGGCGAAGGCGGCGGAGCGGAGCGCGGCGATGCACTCCTTGTACATCAGCTCGACCAGCTGGTGCGGATCGGCGGCAGCCGTCCGCCCGACCGCATCGATCGTGCGATAGGTGGCGGCGGCGTCGGTGGAGAGGCGGATCGGGCGGGTCATCGCATCAGCTCTGCTTGTTCCAGGCTTCGACCTGCGATTCGAGGAAGCTCATCGTCGATTTATAGACCGCGACCTTGGCGTCCATGCTGGCGAACTGGCGGGTCATGCGGGTGCGGGTGTCCTCGACCTTGGCCAGCACGTCGGCCTTGTCCTCGTCGAGATCGGCCTTGGCGCGGGTGTAGTTCGCCTCGCTCGCGCCGAGCCCGCGCGTGGTGCTGGCGGCGGTGGTAGAGATCGCGTTGAGCGCGCCGGCGACGCCATTGCCGGTGGCGTTGGTACCCACGGGTTCGGCGAACAGCCGCTCGACCGCCTGCGGATAGTCGACCAGCGCGCGGCTGAGCGCGGCGGTGTCGACGCTGAGCGTGCCGTCGCGTTCGGTGCGGATGCCGATCTGTGCGAGCGTCGTCGGCTCGCCCGCCGCGCCGGTCGCGACCTGCGCGATCGTGATCTGCTGAAGCTGGCGCTTGACCGCCTTCGCCGCCGCATCGCCGCGCAGTGCGCCGTCGAGCGGGTCGAGGTCCTTGTTCAGCGCCGAGAAGACCTCGTTATAGGTCGCGACGAAATCCTGCGCGGCCTGGAGCAGCGCATTGGTCGGCAGCGTCTTGCCGATCGTCACTACCGTCCCCGGCTGGGCCGAGGCGAGTTCGAGGCGCACGCCGGGAACAAGGTCGCCGATGCTGTTCGAATCGCGGCGCAGTGCGATGCCGTCGATCGCGACGATCGCGTCGGATGCGGCGCTGCCGATCGTCGTCCCGGTCGCGCCGATTCCGACGTTGAGCGCAGACAGTCCCTCATGGCCCGGCGTTTCGGTTGCGGCCAGGGTGAAGGCCCGCGCCTCCCCGCTCGCGCCCTTGACCACCAGCCGCGCGCCGCCGCTGTCGGTGACGACCGATGCGGTGATCCCCGCCTTGGCCGCGTTGATCGCGGTGGCGATGCCGTCGAGGCTGCTATTGTCCGGACCGATGGTGATCGCGACCGGGGCGGCAGTCCCTGCGGTGAAGCCGGTCATCGCGCCATCGGCGACAGTCCCGGTGCCGAAGGTGAGCGTCAGCGTCCCCTGCCCGATCGCGGCGGTGCGGTCGGTGACGGCAGCGGTGGCGGCGCTCTGCGGCGCAGCGAGCTGGCGCACCTCGACCTTGGCGTTGAGCGTGGCGAGATTGGCGCCGGCGAGGCGGGTGACGCCGAGGATGCTGGAATGCGATGTCGTCGGCTGGGTTGCGAGCGTGCCGCCGCGCGTGAGGTTCGATAGCGCGGTGGCGAAGCCGGTGAGGTTGCTCTTGTGCGTCGCCGCCGCCGTGATCTGGGCGGTCAGCGCTTCTTCGCGCTTGGTGAGCGCGGCGTTCTTGAGCTCGAACTGCGCATCGACCAGGCTCTGGACGAGCGCGGTCGTGTCGATGCCCGACCCGGTGCCGATCGTTTTGGCAATCGATTCAATGGCCACGGTCACATTTCCCCATGCCTTGAAGAACGGCCATCACGGCTTGCCCTTAAGGCCGATTTGCACGCCATTTTCGTCGAACAGGGCGGTCTCCGGTACCTTGACCGAGGGAATTCCCCCGCCCGCGCGCTTGTCGAGGCCGAAGACGAACGCCAGCACCGTTGCGACCGCGAGATAGAGGTCGTCGCGGATCTCCTGATTCTCGCGGCTGGTGAAGTAGAGTGCGCGGGCGAGCGGCGGCAGTTCGATCCGCGGCACCGCGAACTCGTCGGCCAGTTCGCGGATCGCCAGCGCGATTTCGCCGCGCCCCTTGGCGACCACAACCGGCACCTGATCCTTGCCCTGATCATAGCGGAGCGCGACCGAGAAATGGGTCGGGTTGGTCAGCACGACATGCGCGGTGGCGACGCTCTTGCGCAGCCCGCCCTTGGCAATCTCACGCTGGCGCTGGCGGCGATGGCCCTTGGCCTCGGGCGAACCCTCGGTTTCCTTATACTCGTCCTTCACTTCCTGCAGGCTCATCTTGAGCCGCTGCATATGGCGGAAGATCTGGATCGGCAGGTCTATGCCGGCGATCAGCAGCAGGCCGCCGGCCATGACGATGACCAGGGTCGAAAACGTGTCGCCAAGCGCGCCGACCGCACTGCCAAGGTCCGAGGAGACGAGGCCCATGGTCGGACGCGCCGCCCCCCACAGCATCCACGCGCCCATCCCGCCGAGCAGCACGACCTTGAGCAAAGACTTGCCAAGCTCGATCCAGCCGGTCGGGCCGAAGATGCGCTTGAGACCGGAGCCGGGATTGATGCGGTTGCCCTTGGGCGCCATCAGCTTGCCGTTGAAGCGCAGCGAGCCGAGCGCCGCCTGACTCAGCACCGCTCCGCCGAGCGCGATGGCGAGCAATGCGCCCATCGACGGGGCGAGCTTCCACCCGGCGGTGGCGAGCGGCTTCCACGGCTGGAAGCTTTCGATATCGGCGCGGCCGAAGCTGAAGCTTGCCGCCATGACTTCACGAATCGCGCCGAGCAATTGCGGCCCCATCAGGATCATCCAGCCACAGCCGAGCAACATGATCAGTGCCGCGCCAAACTCGCGCGATTTGAGCAGGTCGCCGTCGTCGAGCGCTTTTTGTTTGCGCTTGGGTGTTGGTGCTTGTGTCTTTTCGCCAGCGCTCTCCGACATTAGCCGAGCCCTCCGAGCACCAACGTCTGTGCGGCGTCGAGCGCCTCACGCACGATGACGAGCATGTAATCGCCCATCGCTGGCATGCCGGCGAGCAGCGCGAGAACGCCCATGGCGAGGCTGGCGGGAATGCCGATCGCGAACAGGTTGAGCGCGGGGGCCGAGCGCGAGAGCATGCCGACCACGATGTTGAGGCACAGCAGCAGGAAGCCGACCGGAAGCGCGAGCAGCAGCCCGGCGAGGAAGGCATAGCCGCCGAACAGCACGATGTTCATCAGCTTGCCCGGCGCGAGCCAGGCACCGCCGGGGGGAAGCAGCTCGTAGGAGCGCACGATCAGCTCGACCAGCACGAGATGCCCGTCGACCGCGAGGAACAGCAAGGTGAGCAGCACGGTCAGGAACTGGCCGAGCGCCGGGGTCGACTGTCCGGTTTGCGGGTTGATCGCGGTGGCGAAAGACAGGCCCATCGACACGCCGATCACCTCGCTCGCCACCAGGGGCGCGGCAAAGGCGATCTGGAGGATGAAGCCGAGCGCGAGGCCGACCAAAGCCTCCGCCATGACCATCAGGATGGTGTTGAGCACGAACACGTCGCCCGGCACCGCGACCGGTGCGGCCTGCATCGACAGGATCGCGACCGCAGCGGTCAGCAGGATGCGGACGTTGAGCGGCACCGCGACGGCGCCGAACACCGGTGCGGCAAGAAACGCCGCGCCGACGCGCACCATCGTGAACAGCAGCGCCCATAGCTGCGGCTCGATCGCGAGGCCGAAGCCGAGCATGTCAGTGGATGCTGACCGATGCGGGTGCCCAGCGCGTGCGGCGCGCATCGCCGCGCGGCGCGGCGGGCACGCGGACGAAGGGATGCGGCAGCTGCGGCGGCGATGCGGGGACCGGGGCGAGCGTCACTTCACCAGATCCGGAATACGTTCGAAGATCGTCGTGGTGAAATCGCCGATCAGCGTCAGGATCATGCCGCCAAAGATCACCAGGCTGACCCCGACGATCGCGAGCTTTGGCACGAAGGTCAGCGTCTGTTCCTGGATCGACGTCGCCGCCTGAATCATGCCGAGGATCAAGCCCGACAAAAGAGCCGGGATCAGGATCGGCGCCGAGGCGAGCGCGAGGATCCACATCGCTTCGCGCGCCACGGAGAGGAAATAGTCTGCGTCCATCTTTAATCCTTTGCGGCACCGGCCCGCTCCCCCACCCGGCCACCCATAGGGTAGCTTGGCTGGGTGGCCGGGTGGGGGAGCGGGCCGGTGCCGTGCATTGGGTCCGGCTATCCTGAAAAACTAGAAGCGAGGCTGCCCATCGTCAGCGCCCAGCCATCGACCAGGACGAACAGCAGCAATTTGAACGGCATCGAGATGATCGTCGGCGACATCATCATCATGCCAAGGCTCATCAGCACGGTGGCGACGATCAGGTCGATGACGATGAAGGGCAGGAAGATCAGGAAGCCGATCTGGAACGCGGTCTTGAGCTCGCTGGTGACGAAAGCGGGGAGCAGGATCGAGAAGGGCGTGTCCTGCGGATTGGCGATCGGTCCGGCCTTGGCGATGCCGGCGAACATGGTGATGTCCTTCACCCGCGTCTGCTTGAGCATGAAGGCGTGGAGCGGCTTGCCCGCTTCCTCGATCATCTGCGTCGCGCCCATGCGCCCTTCGGCATAGGGCTGGATCGCGGTGCGGTTCATCTGTTCGATCGTCGGCGCCATGATGAAGAAGGACAGGAACAGCGACAGGCCGATCAGTACCTGATTGGGCGGGGTTTGTTGCAGCCCCAGCGCCTGACGCAGGATCGCCAGCACGATGATGATCCGGGTGAAGCTGGTCATCATCAGCAGGATGCCCGGCAGCACCGTGAGCAGGCCCATGATGATGAGCACTTGCAGCGACAGGCTGAGCGGCGCGTCACCGCCGCCAAGCTCGCCGAGCGCGCGGTCGATCGCGTCGCCAGCACCCGGAGTCGCAGCGGCGGTCGGCGCGGCGACGGGCGCAGCGGCGGCGGCCTCCTGCGCGAACGCCGGAGCGACCGCGAACAGCGCGAGTGCGAGCGCGCCGAGCAGCAGCATGAGGTGGCGCAGCATCGGGCTCATCCGTCGATCCGGTCGATCAGGGTCACGCCGTTGCGGCTGACCGAAACCAGCAGGCGCTTACCCTCAACCTCGAGCACCGCGATGCGGGTGCCAGTCGAGACCATCATCGTCTCCCGCACCTTGAGCATCCGGTCGCCCTGATTGCCGGGCAGCCGCGCCTCAAGCTTGCGCCAGAGATAGAGGCAACCGATCAGCAGGCCGCAGACGAGCGGCAGCAGCACGACCAGCTTGAGGATGTAGGACCACATCATGGTCGATCAGCTCCGCTTCTCGGGTGCGACCAGTTCGGTCATGCGCACACCGAACTTGTCGCCGACGGTGACGACCTCGCCCCGCCCGATCAGCGTGCCGTTGACGAACACGTCGAGCAGCTCGTCGGCCTCGCGATCCAGCTCGATCACGCTGGTTTCGGCGAGCGCGAGCAGTTCGCGCAGCGTCAGCGTGGTCGATCCGATCTCGACGGTCAGCTTGACCCCGACATCCTGGAGCAGATGGAAATTGGCGGCGGCCGCGGTCTCGGCGGCGAAGCTGCCGGTCATGTCGTTCATCGTGCGTCCTCAAGCTCGGGGGAATCGAAACGGGTCAGGCGAATTGCGGCGCGGCCATTGGCGGTACCGACGGTGCCGCTGCCGATCCGGCGCGGGCCGACCATCACCGGCACATCGGGGCCGAAGCTGATCGGGATGACGTCGCCGGGCTTGAGCGCCATCAGCATCGATGCGGAGACAATCGGCTCGGCCAGGACCGAGCGGACCGGCAGGCGCACGCCGAGCGCGGCGCGGGTCAGCGCGTTGCGCCATTGCGGTTCGACCTCGGGCTCGCCACCGATCACCTTGGCGGTGAGTGCGGGGCTCCAGGGTTTCAGCGCGCTGACGGGGTAGAGAATATCGATCCAGTGCGGCTTTGCCCCACCCTGTGCGATGCCGATCCGCGTCACGACCATCGCGTCGCCGCCGTCAATCTCTGGCGCGACCGACAGCGGCGTCGGCGCGGGGACGAAGGCGAAGTCGATATCGGCAAGCAGCTCCCATGCCGGGCGCAGCTGCGCGGCAAGGCTGTCGGCGATGCGGCAGAGCAGGGTTTCGGCGGAACCGGTGAAATCGACCGGCATCGGCTGGGGCGCTTCGCCATCGCCGCCGAAGAAGCGGTCGAGCATCTCATAAGCGAGCTTGCCTTCGATCAGGATGAAGGCGCGGCCGCGGCCCGGCGCCATCGCCAGCGGCAGCCAAGCAGTGAGGCCATCGGGACGCTCGGCGCGGTAATCGGCGTGGCGCTGCACCGACAGCGGTTCGGCCCAGACGCGCAGCCCCTCGCCGAGCAGCGGCTCGAACACAGGCTTAAGCGACTTGGCGAGGCGCGCAGTCAGATGCTGGACGCCGTGCAGATCGCCGAACGGGTTGAGGTTCGCGGCCCCCAAAGCGGGCGCGTGTTCGGCGGCGGCACGCGGCCGCTCGCGCCGATCCGACGCTGTTCCCTGAAGGGTCATCTCTGAAGGGCCGTTAACCATGCCCGTTCACTGAACGATGAAATTGGTAAAATAGACGTTAGCAATCCCGCCAAATCCCTCTTTTTCCTTCAAAACGGCGTTGATTGCGGCGGCGAGGCGCTTTTGCAGGCGGGTTTTGCCGTCGGCGGTGAAGACATCGTCTTCCGCCGTCTCGCCCAGCGCGAGCAGAATCGCCGAGCGGACGGCGAGTTCGTGCGTCTTGAGATTCTCGATGACGCGGCTGTCATAGGGGGTCGAGATCGCGACCCCGACCTGCACGAAATGCACGCTTTCACGCAGGTTGGAGGTGAACTCCTTCTCCATCTGATAATAGCTGGAGGCATATTTATCGCCGCCCTCGCCCTTTGGCGTCGGCTTGCCGCCGCCTTCGGCAGCCTCCTCGCCCTCCTTAGCCGCGGCGCGGACTTCCTCGCTCTTGGGGACGAGGCGCGGGGCATCCGCATCGGCGCTCTCGCCCTGCGCGCCGCGTCCGCCGATCAGGCCGGAATTGGCAGCATAAAGCCCGCCGCCAACGCCGCCGCCGATCAGCACGACCAGGCCGGTGCCGATCATCAGCCATTTCATCATCCCGCCCTTCTTCTTCGCGGGCGCTTCGGTGGTTGCGGTTTCACTCATGGATGGTCCCCCTCAGGATGGTTCAGGCGACCCGCGCGTCGGACGCGGTGCCGGTGGCCGCGCGCGCCGATGCCGGGCGGGCGGGTGTGGATGGGTGGTTCTGCTGCTGTTGCTGGCCGCGCTCGCCGCTGCCGCCATCGACACTCGATTGGCCGAGTTTCAGCCCGCGCGCCTCGGCGAGTTCGGCAAGGCGCGGCGCGGCGTCGGCGAGCAGTTGGCGGGTCGCCGGGTTCTCGGCGGTGAAATGGACCTGGATGCGGTCGCCATCGCGGCGGATCGAGACATCGACCGTGCCGAGATTCTCGGGCGCGAGGCGGATGCGCGTGTCCGCCGCCTCGACGCCATCACGCAGCGCAGCGATCCGCTCGATCATCTTGCCGGTCCAGTCGTCACGGCTGAGGTCGAGCGGAGCCTGATCGGCCTGTGCGGTCGCCTGCACGGTGGTGCGCTGGACTTCGAGCGAACGCAGCAGCTGGATCTCCGGGCTGGCCGGGTCGGCGGGCGTGGCGAGGTCGAGCGGTTCGACCAGCGGCGCAGCGAGCGCGGCGGCGAAGACCTGTGCGGCGGGTGCGGCCTGGACGACCGGGGGCGGCGCGACGGTGGGGCGCGCGGCAAGCTCGGGCGCCGCGGCGGTGGCGCGGTCGGCCCGCACCTCCGCCGCGGCGACCCCGCCCCCGGCGCCCGGCTCGGCCTGGGCCGGAACCGGATCGCGCCAGGTGCGAAGCGGGGTGGAAACTGGGGATGCCGCCGGAGCGGCCGGGGCGGATGCGAGCGAGGCGGCGAACGCATCGCCGTCCGCCGCATCACCTGGGAGCGACGCGGCCTCGCCTAGCTCGACGGGCGGCGCAGCGGCGTCAACCGGATCGGCAATCGGCCCGTCGATATGGGCGCTGGGCGTGCCGACCGCGACGCGCGCGGGCAGCGGGGTTTCGAGCGGCAAGAGAAGCATGCCCTCCGGCATCCACGCCAGCAGCGCCTCATCCGCGTCGGTGTCGCCTTCGGCCACGCCATTGCCGGGGACCGGCAAATCCTTGCCGCACCCGGCAAGCGGCTTGCCGGTCATCGGCGCAACGCCCGGCATCACGCAGTCGAGCGCGAGCTTCAGGTCGAACCCCCCGGCCACAGCAGCGGGCGTGGCACGCGGCACGACTCCGGCGGGAGAATGCGACAGGGCGGTCGAGGCGAGCAGGTCGGTCACAGCGGGCGAAACTCCTTCGCCCGGTAATCAGCAAGGATCGTGCCGTTTTCTCGGGATCGCCGGCATATCCTCCAGCGCGCGCATCGCGCGGCGGGCGGCATTGGCCTCGGCACGCTCGATCAGCTTCTCGATCGCGCTCTGGTCGCGCTTTGCCTCCTGCGTGGCGCCGCGTGCGTGGTCGAGCCCACGCTGGGCATCGGCGACGCGGCGCTCGGCGGCGAAGGCGGACTGGTGCAGCCGCTCGCGATAATGCGCGGCGGCGATCAGGCTGGTGGCACTGCCGGGAAGCGGCGCGGGCGCGGGCGCGACGCCCTGAGCCAGCGATTCGATGCGGGCACGCAACGCCTGTTCGGCGGCGACCTTCTCGCGCGCGGCAACCTCGCTCGCGCGCACCATGTCGAGCTGAAGCGTGCGGACGCGGTGCAGGCGGCCGAGCTTTTTGGCGTGCTTATCCATCCCCGAACACGCCGACCAGTTCGGTCACGGCTTCTTCGAGGCTGACCGTCTCGTCATAGGGCTGGCGGATATAGTCGAGCACGGTGTCGTGACAGGCGATTGCCGCGTCGATCTGCGCATCCGCCCCGGCGCGATAGGCGCCCATCAGGACGAGATCGCGATTCTCTTCGTACGTGGCGAGGTGGCGGCGCAGCACGCGCGCGGCGGCGACATGTTTCTTGTCGGCGATGTCGGTCATCACGCGGCTGACCGATGGCCCGAGGTCGATCGCGGGATAGACGCCGCGTTCGGCCAAGGCGCGGCTGAGCACGATATGGCCGTCGAGGATCGATCGCGCCGAATCGACCACGGGGTCGTTGCCGTCATCGCCATCGGCGAGCACGGTATAGATCGCAGTGATCGACCCGCCGGTATGGACGTCGGTGCCGGCGCGCTCAATCAGGCTGGGCAGCATCGCGATGGCGCTGGGCGGATAGCCGCGCGCGCTGGCGGGTTCGCCGAGCGCCAGGCCGATCTCACGCCCGGCATGCGCGACGCGGGTGAGCGAATCCATGATGAGGAGGACCTTCTTGCCCTCGTTGCGAAAGGCTTCGGCGATGGCGGTGGCGCGCAGTGCGCCACGGATGCGCAACACGGGAGAGTGGTTGGCGGGGACTGCGACGACCACCGAACGCGCGCGCGCCGCGCCCGCGACCTTGGTCTCGAGGAAGTCGGACACTTCGCGCGAACGCTCGCCGATCAGGCCGATGACGATCACGTCCGCCTTGGCCGCGCGGACCATCATGCCGAGCAGAACCGATTTGCCAACGCCCGATCCGGCCATGATGCCGACGCGCTGCCCCTGACCGATCGTCAGCAGGCCGTTGATCGCGCGCACCCCGACATCCATCGGCTGAAGCACGCGCCCACGGTCGAGCGGCGACTGGATCTTGCCGGCGAGCGGCCATTTGCCTGCGCCACGGATCGGGCCGAGCCCGTCGATCGGCTTGCCCGCGCCGTCGACGACGCGGCCGAGCAACGCTGCACCGACCTCTGCCTCGCCCGGAGGGCCGACCGGGCGGACGGGTGCGTTGGGGAGCAGTGCGGCGGGGCCGCCGAGGTTCATCAGCAACGTCCGTCCGCCGCGAAATCCGATGACTTCGGCTTCGACGCGGCTCTCGCCCGTCCCGATCGCGCAGACCGTACCGACGGGGAGCGAGAGGCCGACCGCCTCCATCAGCAATCCGTCATAGGAGGACAGGCGGCCCGACACCTTGGGTTGCGGGCGAAATCCGCCACCGGCGAGGCCGTCGAGATAGTCTGCCGTGAAATCGTTGAACATGCGCCCTCAGATCGCGGGAGGAATCGGCACGCGGTCGATCGCGTGGGCAAGCTGTTCGAGCCACAGCTCCGGCCCGTCCTCGACGATGGTCGAGGCGCTTTCGATGATGAATGCGCCGCGCGCGAGCTGGGCATCGCCGATCGGGAAGACGTTTTTGGGCAGATGGTCCTGCACCAGCACGACATCCTCGGGGTGCAGCCGCAGCATCGCCGATTCGGCGCTGTCGGCGAGCAGGTCGGTCGCGACCGCGATCCGCTGTGCCAGCACGTCGGGCGCGATCCCCGCCTCACCGATCATGCGGGTGACGAGGTGCAGCACGGTCTGGCGCAGATGCCCGGCCATGCGGGTGCGGTCGAAATGCGCGCCCCGGCTCAGCGCGTCGCTGACCTGCGCGAGCAATGCGGCCTGTTGCGCCGCCGATGCATCCGCCTCGGCCCGCCCAGCGGCGAGGCCCTCGGCATAGCCGGCGGCGCGCGCTGCGGCGACCGGGTCGACGAACGGCGCGGGATCGGCGGGTGCACTTGCGGCCTCGAACATGTCCCAGCCTTCGGTGGGTTTGTGCCCCGGCGCTTCGGGCGCGAAGTGGCGCGGTGTCGTGGCGCGGGTTCGCGGGGCAATCGCGCGCGCGGCAAAGGCATCGGGCGGAGCAAAGGCGCGCTTGAGCGCGTCGGCGATCCCGTCGCTGCGTGTGGCGAGGCCGGGCACGAAACTAGACATAGTCGTCGTCTCCGCCACCGCCCGGCATGGTGATGGTGCCGTCCTTCACCAGCTGACGCGCGACCGCGATCATCGCCTTTTGCGCGTCGAGCACTTCGGCCATCTTCATCGGGCCGCGCGCTTCCATCTCGTCGCGGATCGTGTCGGCCGCGCGGCTCGACATGCACGCGAGGAAGCGGGTGCGCGCCGCTTCGTCCACGCCCTTGAGGCTGCGGACCAGCACGTCGCTGTCGATGTTGCGGAGCAAGGTGCCCATATTCTTATCGTCGAGCTCGAGCAGATTATCGAAGACGAACATCGCCTCCTCGATCGCGCGGGCGATTTCGCGGTCGATCTTGGCCAGCTTCGGCATCACCTTCTGCTCGGTGATCTTGCGCGCCGAGGACATGATCTTCGCCGCCTCGCGCGTGCCGCCCATCTGGACGCCCGCGACGCGCTTGGGCTGGCCGGCATGGCGTTCGAGCAGCTGGGTCAGCGTCGCGATCGCGTCGGGCGTGACCGGGCCGAGCCGCGCGACGCGGCGAAGCACTTGCGGCTGGCTTGCCTCAGGCAGCATTTCCAGCACCTGCGCGGCAACGGCGGGGTCGAGATGCGCCAGCAGCACGGCGGCGATCTGCGGATGCTCATCCTCAAGCATGCCGGCAATCTCGGTCGCATCCATCCAGGCCAGCGCGGTGATCGATTCGGCGGGTTCGGGGGGCAGGATGCTGGCAAGCACCGCGCCCGCCCGTTCCGGCCCCAATGCGCGGGTGACGACCGTTTCCAGCTTGGGGCGCGGATCGAACTGGATCGCGCTGCGCTCCTGCGCGCGGCCGGTGAAATCGTCGAGGACCTGCGCCATTTCCCATTCGCTGACGTCGGCAACCGCCATCATCGCGCTGCCCAGCTGACGCACCTCGTCGGGATCGAGCTTTTGCAGGATCGCGGCGGCCTCTTCGTCGCCGACGACCATCATCAGCACGGCGGCGCGTTCGACTCCGGTGAACCGGCGCGGGGCGTTCATCTTACTGGCCCTCCGTGCGGATCATGTCGCGCACGGCGAGCGCAGCGCGCGCGGGATTGTCGCGGGTGAAATCGCGCACCAGTCCGACCCGGTCGCCGAGCGACAGGCCCGATCCCGCCAGCATCTGCGGGCTGACCGGCGTCGGCATCTGCACGCCGTCGGCGCTGCCCATCGGCACGCCCGGGGCACGCGTATCGTCGCGACGGCGCATCAGCGCGCGGGCGAGCGGACGCACACCGAGCAGCAGGACGAGCAGCGCGATCACCAGCGCGGTGACGTTGCGCGCGACCATCGCGAACCACGGCGTTTCGTAGAAGGGAATACCCGCCACCGCAGCGTCGGCATTGGTGCTGAACTTGCGGCTGACCACCGTGACCTGATCCTGGCGCGCGGTGTTGAAGCCAACCGTTGCCTTGACCAGTTCATCGATCTGACGAATCTCGACCGTGCCGCGCGGCTTGCCCGGCTCTTCGCGCAGCAGCACCGCGACCGAGAGGCGCTTGATGCTGCCCGGCATGTTGCGGGTGACCGAAACCTCGCGGCCATTGCTGTAGCTGCGGGTGAAGCTGTCGCTCTGCTTCATGCCCGGCGCGGCGGCGGGAGTCGCGGGCTGGCCCGGCTGGGCGGGGGTTGCGGCGGTCGGCGCCACAGCGGTGCTGGGCGGCGGCGGCACGTTCGACAGCGCACCGGGGATGCCGCCGGGCGCGGACGCACCGTCGCGCGGCGCGCCGGTCCAGTTGCCCTGTTCGGCGCGCACCACCGTGCCCTCCTTGTCATAGCTTTCGCGGGTCGCCTGGCTCTCGTCCAGGTCGACCTCGGCCTGCACTTCGGCGCTGAAATTGCCGGCGCCGAGCAGCGGGGTGAGCAGCTGAACCAGCTGTTGCCGCACCTTGTCCTCGACACGGTTCTGGAAATCGATGCGCGCGTCGCCGGCGCTCGATTCCTGGCCCGATTTGCTGAGCAACGCGCCCATCTGGTCGACGATTGTGACCGCATCGGGCTTCATCCCTGGCACCGACGAGGCGACGAGGTTGACGATCGAGCGGACCTGCGCGTCGGACAGGCTGCGGCCAGGCTGGAGCTTGACGATCACCGATGCGCTCGGCTCGGCCTTGTCGCGGACGAACACGCTGGCTTCGGGCGTGGCGAGGTGCACGCGCGCCTCGGCCACGGTGTCGATCGCACCGATCGAGCGGGCGAGTTCGGTCTCGCGCGCCTGACGCAGTCGCTCACCCTCGACCGCGCGGCTTGCGCCCATCGGGAGGTTGTCGAGCAACGCATAGCCACCGGGCGCCGCCTTGGGCAGATCCTGCCCGGCGAGCAGCATCCGCGCCTTGTGGTAATTGTCCTCGGAAACGGTGATCGATCCCGACCCGTCGATGCCATTGGCGATGTTAGCAGCGTCGAGCGCCTGCGCGACGGCTGCCTTATCGCTCTCGGGCAAATTGGCGAACAGCACGCGCTGGGGCGGGGTCGACAGCGCCATCCAGGCGAGCGCCGCAGCGGCGATCAGGCCGAGCATGAACACCAGCGGCAGGCTGCGTTTGACCGCAGGCTGGGCGAAGATGTCACCCATCTGGCGGAGCGGATTGGCCATGCCGCTGCGGGGTGCGGGGACGGGGGCGTCGGTGGTTGCGATGGCGTTGCTCATGGTCAGACCGGCATGCTCATGATGTCACGATAGGCGGTCAGCAGCTTGTTCCTGACCTGCAGCGTCGCTTCGAACCCGACCGACGCCTCCTGGCGGGCGAGCATCACCTTGGCGATGTCGACCGTCTCGCCGCGCTCATAGGCGGCGGACAATTCGCTGGCGCGGCCCTGCGCGCTGTTCACCTTGCCGACCGCCTGCTCCATCGTGTCGATGAAGCTGGACGGACCGGCGGGCTGCGCGCCTGGCGACGACACGGGTGCCGCAGCACCGCTGGTCGCGCGCTGCAGCGCTTCGTTGCGTTCGAGGATCTGGGCGCGCAATTGCATCACCCGGTCGATGCCCCCGGCACCGCCCACTCCGCCGATCCCGCTCATGCGCTAATCCTCCGGACCAGGTCTTCGCCCTGCTCGCGCGCCTTGGCGAGGCGGTAGCGCAGCGTGCGTTCGGAGATGCCGAGCCGCTTGGCGGTCTCGATCCGGCTGCCGCCACATGCCGCCAGAGTCTCGCGGATCGCGGCGAACTCGCTCAACTGGACGATGTTGCTGAGCTGGCCGGGTTCGGCCGACACCGGCGCAGCCACCATCGACGGGCGGTCGAAAATCAGATGATCGCGCGTGATCGCATCGCCCATGCACAGCAGCAGCGCGCGCTGGATTACATTTTCCAGCTCGCGGACATTGCCCGGCCAGTCATGCGCCTGCAGCACCGCCAGCGCCTCCCGCGTCACCCACGGCAAACGCCCGCGCGGGCCGGCATGGCGGAGCACCATCGCGGCGGCGAGCGCGGCGACGTCGCCGGGACGCTCGGCAAGCGGCTTGGTCGAGAGCGGGAACACCGACAGGCGGTAGTAAAGATCGGCGCGGAACCGGCCTTCCATCACCTCGGTCTGAAGGTCGCGGTTGGCGCAGGCGATGACGCGGACGTCGATCTTCTCAGCCGCCGTCGCGCCGATCGGCACCACTTCGCGCTCCTGCAGCGCGCGCAGCAGCTTGGCCTGCAGCGCCAGCGGCATTTCGGCGACTTCGTCGAGCAGCAGCGTTCCGCCATTCGCCGCGCGGAAAAAGCCTTCGCCCGCCGCATTCGCGCCGGTGAACGCGCCCTTCTGGTGGCCGAACAGCAATGCTTCGAGCATCGTTTCGGGCAAGGCCGCGCAATTGACCGCGATGAACGGGCCGTCGCGGCGGGTGGAGCCGTTATGGATCGCCTTGGCCAGCACTTCCTTGCCGGTGCCGGTCGGGCCGTTGATCAGCACGGTGATGTCGGCGACGGCGACGCGCTCGGCCAGCGCGTAGAGCGCGAGGCTTTCGGGATCGGCGGCGACCGGGGCATGCGCGCCACGCAGCATCGCGCTGGCAAAGCCGGTCGCCACGGCACCGTCATCGGCGCCATAGGACAGGCGGGCAGGATTGCCGTCGTTGAACGGGATCGCCGCGACCGGACCGTCCGCCAGCACCAATGTGCGCGCGGACACCGGGGGCGCCTCACCCTCGACGATCATGAACAGATCGCCGGGCATCGGCTTCACCTTGTCGGCCGCGCCGATCGTGAATCCCTGCGATCGCAGCGCCGAAACCAGCGCGTAATTCTGTCGAAGGACTGCTGCCGACGGAAAGATGGTCTGCATTCGAGAACCCCCTGTTGGAGGCTGAATGCGGTATTGTTGGTAAACGACCGGTAAACCAATGCGAAAAAACAGCGGTTTCCGGCTCCAGATAGCCGCGCGTGCCTCTACGCGCGCGCGAGACCTGCGAAAAACTGCGGCGAAAACTGCTTAATCCGCCGCCCACCCTGCCGTTCTCCCCTGTGGCGGCTCGGGCTCTCTCGCATTCAGGGGGGAAACGGAGGGACGCCGGATTGAACGGAGACAAGACATGACTGTTATCGGAACGAACATCGCGAGCCTGCGCGCCGCGAACGCTTCGAAGATGGCGTCGGCCTCGCTGCAGACCGCCATGGAGCGTCTGTCGACTGGCAAGCGCATCAACACTTCGAAGGACGACGCCGCCGGCCTCGCCATTGCCTCGACGATGACCTCGTCGATCCGCGGCATGAGCCAGGCGATCCGCAATGCCAATGATGGCGTCAGCCTCGCACAGACCGCCGAAGGCGCGCTGGGCGAAGTTACCAACCTACTGCAACGTATCCGCGAGCTGTCGGTCCAGTCGGCTTCGGGCACCTATTCGGACAGCGACCGCACCAATCTTCAGTCGGAAGTCTCGGCGCTGACCTCGCAGATCTCGTCGTCGCTGACCAATGCCAAGTTCAACGGAGTGTCGTTGTTCACTACTGCGGCGAACGGCACCGGCACCTCGACCAAAATCCAGACCGGCCAGAATTCGGGCGAAACGGTTACGATCTCGATCGCCAATATCGACCTCAGCACGATGTCGGCGGGCACCCGCGCAGCGACCGCCGCCGATGTCACCGCCGGTGTGACCCGCGAAGCGACCGCCGAAGACGTGACGGCAGGCGCAACCCGCGCGGCGACCGCTGCCGATGTGACGGCAGGCGCAACCCGCGCCGCGACCGCTGACGACGTGACCGATGGTGCAACCCGCGCCGCGACGCAGGACGATGTCGATGCGGGCACGACCCGTGAGGCGACGGCTGCCGACGTCACCGCCGGTGTGACCCGCGCCGCGACCGCTGACGACGTGACCGATGGTGCAACCCGCGTCGCGACTCAGGAAGATGTCGATGCCAGCCTGATGCGCCCGGCGACTCAGGCCGATGTCGACGACGGGTTCAGCGGCGCTGTCGGCGACGACATCGCGGTGGCGGTCGGCGATGAAGTGCTGGCCGAGGAAGGCGACGCGATCGTCGTGTCGGTCGGTGACGACGTCACCGTGTCGGTCGGCGACCAGGTTGCGGCTGAGGAAGGCGACATGATCGCTGCTGCAGTCGGCGACCAGATCGCGGCTGCAGTGGGCGATGACATCGTGGTCGAAGTGGGCGACGACATCGAGACGACCGGCCTGTCGGTCGCGACGGCGGATGCTGCCGACGACGCGCTCGCAGTGGTCGACGCACTGCTCACCACGGTCAACACTGTCCGCGCGGGCCTTGGTGCGAGCCAGAGCCGCCTTGAATCGGTGGTCAACAACCTGACCAGCAACGTCACCAACCTGACCGAAGCGCGCAGCCGCATCGAGGACGCCGACTTCTCGGCCGAAACGACCGCGCTCGCCAAGGCCCAGATCCTGAGCCAGGCATCGACCGCGATGCTGGCACAGGCCAACCAGTCGCAGCAGAACGTCCTATCTCTGCTTCGCTAAGCGTGTGCCCGGTCGGGGTGTCACCCCCCTGACAGGCGCCACGGCCGGTCACCCTTCCCTGTTGGAAGGGCATGCGAGGAAGCCCCGGTGGTCGCAAGACCACCGGGGTTTTTCTTTTTTGTGGGCGCTTTCAACGCGGTTCGGCACCAGCCCGCTCCCCCACCCGGCCACCCATAGGGTACTGGCGTAGGGTGTCCGGGTGGGGGAGCAGGCTGGTGCCGAAGGGCAGCCCCCTACTCGCTCGGCTTGCCGCCGGGGGTCCAATCGGGGCGGAAGTCGGTGTCGGCGAGCCAGCGGGCGGGGCCGATCAGCGACTGGACCGCGCGGGTCATGAACGGGATGTCGAGATTGGCAATCGTATCCTGCGGCGAGTGATAGGTCGGCGTCACCGCCCAGCCCGAGATCGTGTGCGCGACCACCCCGCGCCGCGCGAGGGCGTAGTTGTCCGATCGCTCGAAGAAATTCTGCTCCGGATACGGGTCCTTCGCCACCAGCGCGCCGCGCTCGGCCAGCGCCGGGCCGAGCGTCGAGCGCTCATAGCCGGTCATCATCATCGTGCCGGCGGGCAGCTTGGGGTCCTGTGCGCCGATCATCTCGATCGCGATATTGGCGACGATGTCGGTCAGCGGCACCGGCGGCGCGGCGGCAAAGGCGCGCGACCCGAAGCCGCCCATCTCCTCCGCACCGAATGCCGCGAACAGGATGCCGCGCTTGTGCCGCTTGCCGTTGCTCAACGCATGGGCGAGTTCGAGCACCGCGGCGACGCCCGAGGCATCGTCATTCGCGCCATACATCACCGTCCCGTCGGGCTGGACGCCGAGATGATCGACATGCGCGGCGAGCAGGATCACCCCCGCCTTGGGATCGGTGCCGGGCAGGTAACCGATCGCGTTGGTCGTCTCGACCTCTTCGCGGACAAGGCCGGGAAGGGTCATCTCGACGGACTTGCCCGCCCCCTTTGCCGCCTTGTCGAACGCGGCGGCGGGCAGCACGATCACTGACAGTCCGGGCTGCGGCGGCTGGCTGGCGAGATAGGAGGTCAGGCGCGGGCGCTTGCCGATCTGGTCCCACAATTTGGCGGTCGCATCGCTCGCGCGCAGCACCAGCAGCTTGGTCCCCTTGCCCCGCACGGCGCGCATTGCGGCCGAGGGCGAGAGCTTCGCGCTCGATACGAACAGCACCTCGCCTGCCGGAATGGCTGCCGCATCGTCGCCGGCATAGACCACCGCAGTTCCCGCCGCGCGATCCGCGCCGCCGAGGATCAGTGTCGCACCCTTCACGGCCTTGCCCGCGACGGTCACGACCGGATCGCTATCGAGGCGCGGTCGGATCACCTTCACCTTCTGGATATAGGAGTCTGCACCCGGCGCAGGCTGGAGCCCATAGCCCTGGAAGCGCGCGGCGACATAGGCGGCGGCAATCGCCTCGTCCCGCGTCGCGCTGCCGCGCCCCTGCAGTTCCGGCCCGGCGAGGAAGCGGACATGCGCCGAAATCCATTCGGGCTTTACCGTCCAGTCGGTCGCCGTGGCGGCAGTGGCGACCGGCGCGGGTGCGGCGGTCTGGGCAAAGGCGGGCGTGGCGAGCGCGGTGCACAGCAACGCGGCGGCGAAGATACGCTTCATGGGGTCCCCCTAAAACTGACCGCGCGACCCTAACGGGGACTGCGCGCAGGGCAAGGCATCAGGCTTCGGGCCGGGTCCATAGCCAGCCGCCGATCACCACCGCTGCGGCGATCGGAATCAGTGGCCAGGGCATGGCGGTGAGCGCGAGCGTCAACACGATGCTGACCGCGAAGGCGATGGTCGCGGCAACCTTGCCGCTGCGGCTGACCGCACCCTTTTCACGCCAGCGTATAATATGCGGGCCGAACCGCGGATGTTCGAGCAGGCGCCGTTCGAGCGCGGGCGAGCTGCGCGCGAAGCACCAGGCGGCGAGGATGACGAAGATCGTCGTCGGCATCACCGGCAGGATCGCGCCGATCACCGCAAGGCCAAGGCACAGAAACCCGGCAATCAGATAGAGATGGCGACGCACCCCGCTTGCGTAGCATGCCAGTCGCGACTGTCTCGCAAAAAGCGAATCACCCCAATCGCCGCATCAGCCCCTTCTTGAGCCGATCATGCGCGCTCTTCTTGATCTGGCAGACGCGCGCCGCACCGACGCCGAGCATCTGGCCGATCTCCTCGAGGTTGAGTTCCTCGACATAATAGAGCTGCACCACCAGCTGCTCCTTTTCAGGCAGCTCGGAAATCGCGCCGATCAGCGCCTCGCGCTGGTCGGCGTCAGCGAGCTGGTCGAAGGCGTCGGGTTCGTCGGACATGAACCACGGGCCTTCGTCCGAATAGACATCGTCGATCGAATCGAACCGCACCGCCTCTGCGCTCGCATAGTCGCTGCGCAATTTGTCGATCGTGACGCCCAGCTTCGATGCGACCGCCGCCTCGTCGGGTCGAGCGCCGTCCGCCGCGAGCGCGGTGACCGCGTCCTGATAGGCGCGGCGGCGCTTCATCGCGCCGCGGGTGATTGTCGCCTGACGGCGCAATTCGTCGATCATCGCGCCGCGCACGCGGGTGTGGAGATACTGGTCGAAGGTCACCAGGCCGCGATCCTCGAAGCTGCCCGCCGCCTCGACCAGCGCGACCAGCCCGATCTGGACCAGATCTTCGACATCGATCAGCGTGCTCATCGACCCATGGACATGCCAGGCAAGCCGACGCACCAGCGGCATATGCTTGCGCACCAGCGCGTCCATGTCGCGGCGCGTGTCGCCACGGCGATCATAGGTGATGGCGAATTCATTCGGAGCAGGCTGATAGGTCATGCGGCAAGTGCCTCCGGTGCGCCGATCACGGCGACGACCTCGACCGACTTGTCCTCGGGCACTTCAAAGAAGCTCAGCACCGGGGTGTCGGGCAGGACGGTGCGGACGAGTTTGCGGATTGCGATGCGGATCGTCGGCTGAACGACCAACGCGAACGGCTTGGCCTCGGCGACGAGCGGCTGGGCGGCGCGCTGCAGCGCATCGACGATGCGGCGGCCAAGGTCGGGTTCGATCGTGTGGCGCTTCGACGGGTCGGAGCGGATCGCCTGACCCAGCAGCGCCTCAAGCTGGCCCTCCAGCGTCATCACGCGCAGCGGCTCGCGCACCCCGCACAGCCGCTGGATGATCAGCGGGCCAAGCTCCGGACGGATCAGCTCGACGATTTCGTCGGCGTCCGCCGTCTTTTGCGCGGCGAGCGCGATCGCGGCGGCGATGCGGCGGAACTCCTTGAGCGGGATATTCTCGGCCAGCAATCCGCGCAGCACTTGCGTCAGCGTCGTGATCGGCAGCGGGTTGGGCGAGAGCGAGGCGACCAGCTGCGCCGCACGTTCGCGCAGACCGTCGAGCAGCGCCTGCACCTCGTCCGGGCCGAGCAGGTCGGAGGCGTTCGAGATCAGCGCCTGATTGAGGTGCGTCGCCATCACCGTGCCGGGATCGACCACCAGCCAGCCCTGCCCCGTTGCCGCATCGGCATCGGCGGGCGAAATCCACATCGCGTCGAGGCCGAAGGTCGGGTCCTTGGCATGCTTGCCGGGCAGCGAACCGACCGCCTGCCCGGTGTCGAGCGCCAGCATCTCGTCGGGCGAGACGCTGTCTTCCCCGATCACCACGCCGCCGACGACGATGCGATAGGCATAGGGGGCCATGTTGATGTCGTCGCGCACGCGCACCTGCGGCACGACGAAGCCTAGTTCCTTCGACAGCTGGCGCCGCACGCCGGTGATCCGGCCCATCAGCGCGCCGCCGCGCCGCTCATCGACCAGCGGGACCAGCCCATAGCCGATATCGATCATCACCTGCATATTGTCGGTGACCTCGTCCCAGCCAATCCGCGAGGGATCGACGGGTTCGGCGGCCTCGACAATGGCGGGGGGCGGCGGCAGCGTGCTCGCGCGCCACATCTTCCACGCCATATAGCCCGAACCGGCAGCGGCGGGCAGGATGATGAAAGCGGGCATGCCGGGGAGGAAGGCGAGCAGGCCGGTGATCACCGCGACCGGGGTCCAGGTGCGGTGGCTGGCGAACTGGCTGCCGATCTGACCGGTCAGATCCTGATCCTTGTTCGCGCTAACCCGCGTGACGATCGCGGCGGCGGCGATCGAGAGCAGCAACGCCGGGATCTGCGCGACCAGTGCGTCGCCGATCGCCAGCAGCACATAGGTCTGCGCCGCCTCGCCCAGCGACATGCCGTGGCTGAGTGGCCCCAGGATCAGGCCGCCGATGATGTTGATGAACAGGATCAGCAGGCCCGCGACCGCGTCGCCCTTCACGAACTTGGACGAACCGTCCATCGCGCCGTAGAAATCGGCTTCGGTCGACACTTCGATCCGGCGCGCCTTGGCTTCGTCGGGGGTGATCAGGCCGGCGTTGAGGTCGGCGTCGATCGCCATCTGCTTGCCCGGCAAGGCGTCGAGGGTGAAGCGCGCCGACACTTCCGACACGCGCCCCGCGCCCTTGGTCACGACGATCATGTTGATGATGATCAGGATCGCGAAGACGAACAGGCCGACGACATAATCGCCGCCGATCATGAACGTCCCGAACGCCTCGATCACATGGCCCGCCGCCGCTTCGCCCTCATGGCCATGGCCCAGCACGACGCGGGTCGAGGCGACGTTGAGGCCGAGCCGGAACAACGTCGCGAACAGCAGCACGGTCGGGAAAGCGGAGAAATCGAGCGGCTTTTGCGCGTTCAGCGCGACCATCAGCACGGCGAGGCTGATGATGATGTTCATGATGAAGAAGGTGTCGAGCAGGAAGGTCGGCACCGGCACGACCATCATGCCCACCAGCACGAGGATGGCGATGGGCAGCGCGAAGTTGCGCAGTGCGGGGAGGATGCCCCCCTGAAGGGTCGCTGCGTTCATTGCGGATCAGGCCCCCATCTGTGCGAGCATGAGATAGGCGAGCCGGGCGGTTTCCGGCGTCGGGCGCAGCGGATTGACCGTCGGCATCGTCGATGCCTTGAGCCGCCCTGCATTCTCCAGCCGGTCGAGCGTGGTCAGCCAGCCACGGTCCTGCCCGACCGCCTCATTGCCCAGCACCACCTCGACATCCTCGCCCAGCGAGGCGACGAGCGTCTGGAACTTCGCGTCGATGCTGCCCGACGCGGCACCGGTCCCGCCGACCGCAGCGGCGCCGCGATCGAGCTTGCCGGCGAAGCGCTCATAGATTTGCCCGAGCGAACGCTGCGATCCGTCCGAGGCGTAGAAGATGTTGCGGTTGGCGCGTGCGGCGGCGGGGAACAGGCTCGCCGCGCCGCGCGTGGGATCGGCGTCCATCGCGCGCAAGAATTTGCGTGCGCCACCGATGCCGAGGAAATGCGCCATGTACAGGTCAGTGCCGGTCGCCTCGCGACCCAGCAATGATTCCAGCGCGTCCTTGTTGTCGCTGGCATGTTCGGCGGCCATCAGCGAGGCGGCCTGCGGATCGTTGCGCAACGACAGGATCGCCTGGCGGGTCGCCGGGTCGGACACGGTGAAGCGGCCATTGGCGGTCTGGCGGATGCTGTCCGCCGCCCAGCCCAGGCCGTGCTTTTCGCCATGGTCCTTGACCACACCGAGCCAGCTTTGTTCGATGAACTGATACAGGCCGGTGGCGCTGGAGGTGCGCGCGCGCGCATCGGCACGCATGCCGCTTTCGACCTGTGCTTGGCCGAGCAGATAGTTGAAGTCGATGCCGGTCTTCTGGCTCGCCGTCGCAATCGCCGTGGTGACGTTCGTTCTGGCTCCGATCGAAGGTACGGTCATAGGCCTTGCTTCTCATCCCCTTGGGTTCGGGGAGATCAGCAAGAGCCGTGCCAGATCTGTCAGGAGAGCGAGTCGGTGCCCCGCAGCGTCTCAGCGAGGCCTACTCAGCCATAACCACCGGCAATTGCAGGCCGGTAAGACGGCAAATCATTGCCGGTCAGTGCCGTCAGCCGCCGCCGCACATTGGCGGCCATCAGGTTGACGTAAATGCGGCAGCTCTCGTTGAGCCGGTGCGCTTCCTCGGCGAGCGCCTTGAGCTCGCCCGACAGCGCGGGATTGTCGTCATTGGCGGCCCCCACCGCCTCGATCCCGATCAATTTGTCGCGCGTTGCCCGTTCGAGCGCGGCGACGTCGTTCGCCTTCAGCGCAGCGATCTCGGCGTGGAGGGCCTCGATCACGCGGATCAGGGCGTCATGCCGCGTCATTCGGGTTCCACTGCAGCTTGAGTGCGATCAGCCGGTCGGCAATCGTCGAGGGGACCAGCGGGAAATTGCCATCGGCAATCGCCTTCTTGATCCGCGCGACGCGATCGGCATCGACCGGGGCGCTGGCCGCAGCTGATTGGGTCAGCGACGCGGCGGCACTGGTATTGGCGGCCTGCGTTGCACCCTCCGCCTGGCGCACGGGCGCGGCAGCGGCCACCGGCGTGAGCCGGGGGGCGAGTGATGCAGGCTTAAAGCCGACTGGATCCACCATGTCTGCGACCCTTTTTCTGCGGACATACGCGAAAACGACGCTTTGACGGGGAGCTTTAGGGAAAAATGCGCGGGCAGCGATTTTTTCTGCCGCCTTGGGAAATCAGTCCCCAAAGCCCGGCAGGCGAGCGCGGCCCGGGCTTAGCGCGATTGCCGCAACGGGCGGGCGTTTGTCGTCGGTCTTGACCAGCACGCGGCCGCCGACCGCAGCGTCGGCCATCGCCAGCCCTTCACGCGTGATCGAGAAGCCGGCGGCGCCCGCCTCCAGCATCACCGGATCGCCGCGGCGGATCACCAGTTCAGGCTTGGCCGCGACCGGCGTGGGCGCGGCGGCGACTGCGGTTGGTGCGACCTTGGGCAGCGCGTTGATCGCGACGAAGACGCGCCATTGCTGCGGCCCCTGGCACCGGATCACCACTGCATCCTCTGCCGGCGAGCGCCAGCTGAGCTGCGGCGTGTCGCAGGCCGCGAGCTTGAGGCGTTTGTCCACGGCAGCGCGCGCGCCGCCTTCGGCCCCGATCGGGGCACCAGCAAAGCGTTCGACCAGCTGGTCGAGCGTCTCGGTCGACTGGAACGCGGCAGGGCCGGACAGGGCGATCAGGAGTGCGATCATTGCGGATCTCCAGCTTGGATTTCGGGATCGCCGGCAAAGCCGACGGACAGGGTCACGGTGCGGCTGGTGCCGGGCGCGACGCGAAGAATCAGGCGCGACGGTGCGACCGCGCCTTGTGCGACCAAGGCAGCGGCGACTGCGCGCGCGCGATCGGCGGCGAGGATGGCGGCGCTGCCGGTGCGCGGATCGACATCGCCGGTCGGCGCGGTCGATCCGGTGATGGTGATGACCGTCCGTTTGTCGCGCGCGGCGTCGCGTGCCCAGGCGATCGTCGCGGTCAGGTCAGCCTGGGCACTGCCGGGGGCATAGCCCTCGACCCGCGCACGGGCGACCGCCATCGGGTCGATCGGAGCGGGCGCTTCGACCCCGAACCCGCTGCGCAGGCCGGCGAGCAAGCGGGTGCGGTCCACCTCACGGTGTGCCTGCAGCAGGACGAAGAAGCCGACAAGCAACAGCGCGAGATCGGCGAGCGTGATCAGCCACACCGAGCGCGCAGGGGCAATGTCGTCCCAGCTGTCAGGGGAGAGCGCTGCACTCATGCCGCCATCTCACGCTTGCGCGCGCGTTCGAGCGTGGCGAGGCGCGCCATCGGGGCTGCGACCCGCAGCCGCTCGGTCGCCTCGACCCGCGCGAGGCGCTTGAGCCGTGCAACAATCGGCATCGCGACCAGATTGGCGAGCAGCGCGCCATAGAGGGTGGCGAGCAGCGCCACCGCCATCGCCGCGCCGATCCGGTCGGGGTTATCCATCGCCGCGAACATGCGGACCAGGCCCAGGATGGTGCCGATCAGGCCCATGGCGGGCGCAGCCTCGGCCACACCGCTCCACAGCTCGATCACCGCGCGATGCCGTTCGGCACGCGATGCGGCGCGGTCGCGGACGATCGCCTCGATCTCGGAAGGGCTCGCGCCATCGACTGCCGCCGCGACCGCTGCGGCCATATCGGGGTCGTCGATCACCGAGCGGTCGAGCGCGATCAGCCCGTGGCGACGCGCGATCTTTTCCAGCGACGCGGCCTGCGCGATCAGCGGCGCGGCGTCAAACGGGCGGCGCAGCAAGGTCTTGAGCGCGACCAGCCCACGCCCGACATCCGACAGCCGGTGGCGCAGCAGCACACTGGCGGCCGTCCCGCCCAGCACGATGGCGAGCGCCAGCGGGTCGAGCAGCACGGATGCATCGAGCGGAGCCAGCGCGGCGAGATCGGCGGGTGGGGCACTATTCATGCGCGACCTCTTTGCAAGCGCCGGGCCAAATGGCGCGCGCCGCTGGAAAGCCCGGCAGGTGCGGCGACAACCGGCAAAAGCGGCAAATCCGCTGCCGCCGCCCGGCAAACGCTTGCCGCCCGCACCGGCCAAAGCGGCAATTGCGGCGATTGCGGCGCACTCCCCACAAACTGGCACGCCCATTGCTAGGAACTGCCCGAACACAGGCATGAGGACCGTTTTCATGGGTAGCAACAGTCTCTTCGGGGTGCACGGCGCTGCGCTCGAGGTGCGTTCGCAGCGCATGGGCGTGCTCGCGTCGAACATCGCGAACGCATCGACCCCTGGCTACAAGGCCAAGGACATCGACTTCCGCGCCGCGCTCGACGCGATCGAAACGCCGGGCATGGCCGGGGCCGATCCGATCAGCGGCGCGACGAAGTTCCGCGTGCCGCTGCAGCCCAGCCTCGACGGCAACACCGTCGAGCTGGCCACCGAACAGACCGCCTTTGCCGAGAATGCCGTCGCCTATCAGACGACGCTCGCGTTCCTCAACGGCCGCATCGACACGCTCAAGCGCGCGCTGAAGGGAGAATAAGAATGTCCGACCAGCCGCTCTCCATCTTCCAGGTCGCGGGTCGCGCCATGTCGGCGCAGCTCGTGCGGATGAACACCACCGCGTCGAACCTCGCCAATGTCGGGCAGGTCGCGTCCAATCCGGGCGAAGCCTATCGCACGATGAAGCCGGTGTTCCGCACTCATTTCGATGCGGCGAGCGGCATGTCGACGGTCGATGTCGAAAGCGTCGTCGCGGCCGGCGAAGCGCCGACCAAGCGCTACGACCCCGGCAACCCGATGGCCGACGCGGACGGCAATATCTGGGAAAGCGCGGTCGATGAAACCCGCGAGCTGGTCGACATGATGGAGACCGCCCGCACCTATCAGAACAATGTCGAAGTGATGCAGACGGCAAAGACGCTGATCACCCAGACGCTCAACCTGGGACGCAGCTGATGACCGCTTTTGACACGACGCTGAGCAACCTTGGCATCGCCCGCACCGGCACGACCAGCCAGACGAACACCAGTTCGCTGGGATCGTCGGCGATGGACCAGTCCGATTTCCTGACGCTGATGACCGCGCAGATGAAGAATCAGGACCCGTTCGAGCCGGTCGATAACACCCAGATGGTGGCGCAGATGGCGCAATTCTCGTCGCTCGCCGGGATCAGCGAGATGAACACGACGCTGCAGGCGATTGCTGCGAAGCTCGGTTCGACCTCGACCACCGATCTCGTGTCATGGGTCGGCCGCACCGTGCTGACGCAGGGCGATGTCGCCTATCCGCGCACCGACGGGTCGCTTGGCGGGATGATCGAGCTGGGCGCAGCCGCAGCCGAGGTCAATGTCGTGATCGAGGGGCCGAATGGCGAGATCCTCAAGAACGTCTCGCTCGGCGCCGCGCCGGCCGGCCGCACCGAATTCGAATGGGACGGCACCACCGACACCGGCGAGCCGGCGGGCGATGGCCCCTTCACCATCCGCGTTGCCGCGCGCGATTCCAATGGCGCCGCCGTTGCCGCCCAACCGCTCGTCTGGGCCCCGGTGACTGCGGTCGCGATGGGCAGCGACGGCAACCCGGTCCTTACCCTGCCTGGCATCGGCCAGGTGTCCACCACCGCTGTCCGCCAGATCGGCTGAGTCCAAACAGGAGCCTATTTCGATGTCCTTCTACACCTCGCTCTCGGGTCTTCAGGCGGCGCAGACCGACATGTCGACCATCTCGCACAACCTGTCGAACGTCTCGACCAACGGCTTCAAGAAGAGCCGCACCGAATTCGCCGACGTCATCGCATCAAGCGTGTCGCTCAATCCCAATCAGATGATCGGGTCGGGTACCGTGGTGAAGGCGATCCGCCAGCAATTCGGCCAGGGCGGGATGCAGCAATCGGCATCGAGCCTCGACATCGCGATCGAAGGCGACGGCTTTTTCGCAGTCAAGCCGAGCCTCGATTCGGCGGGCGTCAACTTCACCCGCAACGGCAGCTTTCTGGTCGACAGCGACCGCTATGTCACCGACTCGCAGGGCGGCTATCTTCAGGTCTATCCGGTCGACGGATCGGGCGCAGTGGTCGCGACGGGCTTGGGTTCGACCGTGAACCTGCGCCTTCCGCAGACCAGCGGCGTGCCCGAGGCGACCGAGAATGTCGCGCTGTCGATCAACCTGTCGGCCTATTCGTCGGTGCCGTCGGAAGCGTCACGGTTCAGCGAGGACACGCCCTATGCGTTCGACCGCTTCGATCCGGGCACCTACAACAACTCGACCCAGACGACGATCTATGACGCCAGCGGCAACCCGCTGACGATGACCAGCTATTTCGTGCGCGAGACGACCGAGGCGCCGACCACCTGGTCGGTGTACAGCTTTGTCGGCGATCGTCAGCTCGGCACCGACGCAGCAAACCCGCAGCCGGTGACGCTGACCTTCGATGCCAGCGGCGCGCTGACCAGCCCAACCGCGCCGACGCAGTTTGCGCCGTTCACGGTCGGATCGAGCACGAGCGAGCAAAGCATCGCGCTCGATTTCGGCAGCGCGACGACCCAGCTCGGTGCGCCGTTCAGCATCAACGGACGCAGCCAGGACGGCAAGGCGGTCGGCCAGCTCGACGGCGTCACGGTGGGCGAGGACGGCATCGTCCGCGCCAGCTTCTCCAACGGCGACAGCCTCGCGCTGGGCAAGATGGCGCTCGCCAACTTCTCCAACCCGTCGGGACTGCGTCAGCTTGGCAACTCGACCTGGGCGGCGACCGGCCTGTCGGGCGAACCGCGGCTGGGCGAACCGGGGGTCAACGGCTTTGGCGGGCTGATGTCAGGCGCGGTGGAGCGGTCGAATGTCGACATTACCGAAGAACTGGTCGGGCTGATCGCGGCGCAGCGCAACTTCCAGGCGAACGCCAAGGCGCTCGATACCGCGAGCCAGATCTCGCAGACCATCTTCAACATCCGCAGCTGATTTCAGTAGGTTAGGAGGCATTCGCGATGGATAGGCTCGTCTACACCGCACTGTCCGGCCTCAAGGGCCAGATGAACGCGCAGGCGACGATCGCGAACAACATCGCGAACGCCTCAACGGTCGGATACCGCGCCGACCGCGTCAATTTCGAACGCCTGCTGGTGCAGGGCGACGGCCATGACAGCCGCCAGCCCAGCGCTGAAACGGTGGTCGACATGGACCGGCGCGCGGGTGCGATCACCCAGACCGGCCGCGGGCTGGACGTCGCGATCACCGGCGAAGGCTGGCTCGCGGTTCAGGCCGCCGATGGCAGCGAAGCCTATACACGGCGCGGCGACCTTCGGGTTGCGCCGAGTGGCGTCTTGGAAACCGGCGACGGTTTCCCGGTGATGGGGTCGGGGGGCCCCATCACCGTGCCGCCGCACGACAAGATCATGATCGCCACCGATGGCTCGCTGTCGATCGTCCCGCCGGGGGCCGATCCCGCGCAGCCGCCGCAGATCATCGATCAGCTCAAGCTGGTCAGCGATTCCGGCAGCACCACCGTCAAGGGACTGGACAATCTGCTCCATGTCCGCGGCGGCGGCGCGCTGCCGCAGGACATGGACGCGACGGTGATGTCCGGCGCGCTCGAAGGATCGAACGTGAATCTGACGCAGGCGCTGGTCGACATGATCGAGAACCAGCGCAGCTACGAGGTGCAGGCGAACCTGCTCCGCGAAGCCAAGTCGATGGACGAGAGCGCCGCATCGCTGATGCGCGTCAGCTAAGAATTTTAGGGAAGGACCAGAATCATGGGTTCCGCAGCAATGCACATCGCGCGCACCGGGCTTGATGCCCAGGACATGCGCATGCGGGTGATCTCGAACAACCTCGCGAACGTGAATACCACCGGGTACAAGCGCGACCGGGCGAGCTTCGAGGCCTTGGCCTATCAGGTCGTGACCGCGCCGGGTGCCGCGAGCACCGCCGAGACGCGCTACGCCACCGGCACCAATCTTGGCACCGGCGTGCGCATCCAGGGCACTGCCCGGATCGACACCCAGGGTGCGATGCAGACCACCGGCAATGCGCTCGACATGGCGCTCGACGGCAATGGTTATTTCCAGGTGCAGATGCCCGGCGGCCAGTTGGGGTACACCCGCGCAGGCAATTTCGCGCGCTCGCCCGAAGGCATGCTGGTGACCAGCGAGGGCTATCAGGTGATGCCCGGCATCACGGTTCCCGATGGCGCAACCTCGATCACTGTCGGGTCCGACGGCACGGTCAGCGCGACCATTTCGGGCCAGACCGAGGCGAGCCAGATCGGCCAGATCCAGATCGCCGCCTTCCCCAACAGCGCGGGACTGCAGGCGATCGGCGACAATTACCTCGTCGAGACCGCAGCGAGCGGCGCGGTCAACCTGGGCATCGCCGGGCAGGACGGGCGCGGCAACATCCGTCAGGGCATGCTCGAAGGATCGAACGTCAATGTCGTCGAAGAGCTGGTCGACATGATCGAGACCCAGCGCGCCTATGAGGTCAATTCCAAGATGATCTCGGCGAGTGACGAGATGCTCCAGTACATCAACCAGAATGTTTGAGGGCCACGCGATGCGCACTTTCTCCGCCCTCGCCGCTCTCACCGCCTGCGCATTCGCCGCGCAGCCGGTCGACGCGAAGCTGTTCGGCAAGAAGCAGCCGGCGGAGGACTTCACCGTCACCCTGCCCGCTCCGGTCGCGCCGCCACCCGCCGCCAATGGCTCGATCTTTCAGGCCAGCGAAGGCTATGCCGCGCTCCACGAAGGCACGCGCGCGCGCCGCGTCGGCGATCCGGTGACGATCGTGCTGGTCGAGAGGACCAGTGCATCCAAGTCGGCGGGCACCAATCTCGACAGCGGCGGCGGCTTTTCGATCACGCCGCCGACGACCGGCGCGCTCAACCTGTTCAACCAGACCGATGCGAGCATCAGCGGCAAGCGCGGGTTCAAGGGCAGCGGCGCGGCCGACCAGTCGAACGCGCTGTCGGGTGAGATCAGCGTCACCGTCGCCGCCGTGCTGCCCAACGGAACGATGCTGGTGCAGGGTCAAAAGCGCGTCACGCTCAACCGCGGCGACGAGTTCATCCAGATCAAGGGGATCATCCGCCCCACCGATATCGATGCGAACAACCGCATCGCGTCGACCCGCGTGGCCGATGCCCGCATCGCCTATACCGGCAAGGGCGATGTCGCCCGCGCCGCCCGACAGGGGTGGTTCAGCCGCTTCTTCCAGATGATCAGCCCGTTCTGAGGATAGCATCGATGATCCGCTTTCTCCTCGCTTTTGTTGGCGCTGCGCTGAGCCGCCGCACCGGCCCGCACCCCCACCCGGCCACCCATAGGGTAGCTTGGCTGGGTGGCCGGGTAGGGGTGCGGGCCGGTGCGGCACTTCTCGCATTTGGCGCCACCCTGATCCTCGCCCAGCCCGTCGCGGCGGAGCGGATCAAGGATCTCGGCAATTTTCAGGGCATCCGCACCAACCAGCTGACCGGATACGGCATCGTCGTCGGTCTGCCGGGCACGGGTGACGACAATCTGGAATATACGGTCCAGTCGATGAAGGGGGTCACCGCCCGCTTCGGCCTCTCGCTGCCGCCCGGGGTCAACCCGGCGCTCAAGAATGCCGCCGTCGTGCTGGTCACCGCCGAGCTGCCCGCGTTCGCCAAGCCGGGGCAGAAGCTCGACATTACCGTATCGTCGATGGGCAAGGCCAAGTCGCTGCGCGGCGGCACGCTGGTGCTGACCCCGATGATGGGTGCGGATGGACAGATTTACGCGATGGCGCAGGGCAACCTTGCCGTCGGCGGCCTGGGTGCCGAGGGCGCTGACGGGTCGAAGATCGTCGTCAACATCCCCTCGTCCGGCCGCATCCCTGAGGGTGCAACGGTCGAGCGTGCGGTCGAGACCGGCTTCGCCACTGCTCCGACGCTGACCTACAATCTCGCGCGTGCCGATTTCACTACCGCGCAGCGCGTCGCCGATGCGATCAACGGCCGCTATGGCTTTGGCACCGCGCGCGCGATCGACGCCGTGTCGGTCGCCGTCACCGCGCCACAGGGCGCCGGCGTCCGCGCGCAGATCATGAGCGAGATCGAAAACCTCAACGTCGAATCCGCCGAGGCTGCGGCCAAGGTAATCGTTAACGCGCGCACCGGCACCGTGGTCATCAACTCGGCCGTTCGGGTCAGCCCCGCTGCGGTAACACATGGTAAACTTACCGTTCGTATTGATGAATCCCAGCGGGTCGTACAGCCGCTGCCGTTCAGCGAGGGCGAGACCCGGGTCGAACAGCAGAGCGGCGTCGGCGTGGAGGAGGAGAAGCGGCCGATGTTCCTGATGGATCCGGGTCCCAAGCTGGCGGATGTGGTCAAGGCCGTGAACGCGATCGGCGCGTCGCCGGCCGATCTGGTCGCGATCCTCGAAGCACTGAAGCAGGCCGGCGCGCTCAAGGCGGAGCTGATCGTCCTGTGACCCAGCCGATCGCCCCTGCATCGCTGAAGCTCACGGGCAGTGTCTCGACGGACACCGCGCGTCTGGGGACGCGCGACAATCTCGACCAGGCGGGCGAGAAGTTCGAGGCGATCTTCACCAAGATGATGCTGGGCGCGATGCGCAAGGCAAAGCTGGCCGACAGCCTGTTCGAAAGCCAGGCGCTTGACCAGTTCCGCGACATGCAGGACCAGAAGCTCGCCGAGAATATGGCCGCGCACACGCCGATGGGAATCGGCAAGGCAATGACCGAATTCCTCGCCAAGGCCGGCAGCGTCGCCGCGACTCCGGTCGCAGACGTCGACAAAGGTGAAACGCCATGACCGACATGCTCTCGATCGGCGCAAGCGGGGTGCGCGCCTACCAGACCGCGCTGACCACGACGTCGGAGAATATCGCCAACGCCGGGACCGACGGCTATTCGCGCCGCATCGCATCGACGCGCGAAGTCGCAGCGCCGGGCGACGCATCAGGCCGGACGCTCAACGGCCTTGGCGTGACGGTCAGCGGCGTGACCCGCACCGGCAGCGACCTGCGCAATGCCGAAGTGCGCTCCGCCGGATCCGACCTCGCCCGCAGTGAGGCCGGGGTCGTGTGGCTCGGCCGCGTCGAAAGCGCGCTGACCACCAACAAGCTCGACGAGCGGATGACGGCATTCTTCAACGCCGCCACCGCCCTCGCCGCCGACCCTTCGGCGAGTGCGCCGCGTGCGACCTTCCTTCAGGCTGCAGCAACGCTGGCGCACAGCTTCACCGCGACCGCGACCGCGATCGAGGGCGGCCTCGCCGACCTCGACGGCACCGCCGATGCCGCGGTCAACGATCTCAATTCACTCACTGCGGGCCTCGCCAAAGTGAACAGCGCGCTCGGCCGCACGGCACAGAACAGCAGCGGACAGGCCGCGTTGCTCGACGAGCGCGACCGGCTGCTCGATTCGATGGCGGCGCTGACCGATGTGTCCGCCAGCTTCGACGCTGTGGGCCGCGCCACGGTGCGCGCCGGAGGCGGCGGGCCATTGCTGGTGCAGGGCGATCAGGCGGCGATCGCCACCTATGCCCGCAGCGAAGGCGCGGTGTCGTTCGCCGTCTATGGCATCGAGGGATCGCAGGCGCTCTCGCCCAGCGGCGGTGCGCTTGCGGGCCTGGCCGAGGGTGCGACACGGCTCGCCGATGCGAAAGCCGCGCTCGACACGCTCGCGACGGATTTCGCCGATGGCGTGAACGCGGTGCAGGCGAGCGGCGATGACCTGAACGGCACGACCGGTTCGGCGATGTTCGCCGCGACCGGCGCGCGCGACTTCCAGCTGGTCCTGACCGATCCGCGCGGCATCGCTGCCGCGGCGACGGGCGGTGGCGAGCGCGACAATGGCAACCTGACCGCGCTTGCAACGCTGCGCCGCGACGAGGGCTTTGAAAGTCAGGTCACGACGCTGACCACCGGCAATGCCAGCGCGCTCGCGGGCCGCCGCGCGATTGCCGAGGTCCAGTCGACGATCCGCAGCAACGCGGTCGCGGCGCGCGATTCGGTGTCCGGCGTCAATGTGGATGAGGAGGCGGTCGACCTGATCCGCTTCCAGCAGGCCTATCAAGCGTCGAGCCGGGTGATCCAGGTCGCCCGCGAAACGCTCCAGACCCTCTTCGACATCCGGTGATCCCCATGCGCGTGACGACCAGCCAGAGCTATGATCGCCCCTCGCTGATGATGGCGAGCCTGAATAGTCAGGCCGACCGGCTGCAGACACAGGTGGCGACGGGCAAGAAGATTCTCGCCCCATCCGACGGCGCGTCGGGGTGGCAGCAGCTGTCGGGCCTCAAGCGCGCCGATGCCGACGACGGCGCCTATGGTGCCAATATCAAGGCGGCACAGGCGCTGCTCGGCGCGACCGACACCGCGCTCGATCAGGTCGAAACCCAGCTTCAGCGCGCCCGCACGCTTGCGGTGCAGGCCGGCAGCGAGACGCTCAGCGCCGAGGGCCGCGCGGCGATCAAGGTCGAGATCGAGGCGATCCTCGACGACCTGGTCGGCGTCGCCAACAGCACCGACACCCGCGGCCACCCGCTGTTCGGCGGCTCGTCGGGCACGACCGCCTTCACCCGTCAGGACGATGGCAGCATCGCCTGGACCGGCGGCGGCGAACCCGCCGCGATCCCGATCGGAGACGGCGAGTCGATCGCCGCCACCACCAGCGGCGCGCGCGCGTTCGGCGGTATCGCCGGATCGGATGGCGCGACCGACATGTTCCAGATTCTTTCCGCCTTCGCCGCGGCTCTCGGGCCGGACGGAGCGGAGGGCGGCGTCGATACCGCGATGAGCGACCTCGACGCCGCCCTCGACCAGCTCGGCGCGACCCGCGCCTCGGTCGGCGCGCGCGCCTTCCGCCTCGATCTGGAGGCAGATCGGCTGGGCGAGGCAGAGATCACGCGCGAAGCGGTGCGCACCGGCATCGAAGATGCCGACACCGCAACCTCGATCGCGGAGCTGCAAAAGACACTGACCATCCTTCAGGCGACACAGGCCAGCTTCACCAAGCTCACCAGCCTGTCGTTGTTCGATTATCTGCGCTGAGCCCTCAAGTTCAGGGTGAATCGGTCGTTAGACATGTTTGAATAGGCCGCCCGTTCCGGCGGCTCCGATGACTTCGGGGGAAGATCGCGCTCATGTTTCCAGCAATCGGCTTCGTCGTCCTGATCGCGATGGTGTTCGGCGGCTTCGCGCTGACCGGCGGCGCGCTCGGACCCGTGCTGCACGCGCTCCCGCACGAGATGCTGATCATCGGCGGTGCTGCGGTCGGCGCGCTGATCATCGGCAATTCGGGCCGTGAGCTCAAGGCACTGGGCGGCGGCTTCGTGAAGGTGCTCAAGGGGCCGAAATACAAGAAGCAGGATTATCTCGACGTCATCTTCCTGGTCAGCAAGCTGATGAAGCTGTTGCGGATCGACGGCCCGATCGCGCTCGAGCCGCATGTCGAAGACCCCAAATCATCCGCGATCTTCGCCGAATATCCCCGGCTGCTCGCCGATCATTCGCTGACCAATCTGATCGCCGACACGCTGCGGCTGGTCGTCGTTTCGTCCGGCACGCTCGACGTCCACGCGGTGGAAGAGGTGATGGATAACGCGATCAAGACCCACCATCACGAGGTCGCCGAGCCGCAACACGCGCTTCAGAACCTCGCCGACGCGCTGCCTGCTCTCGGCATCGTCGCGGCGGTGCTGGGCGTGGTCAAGACGATGGGATCGATCGACAAGCCGCCCAGCGTGCTCGGCGCGATGATCGGGTCGGCACTGGTCGGCACGTTCCTGGGCGTGCTGCTGGCCTATGGCCTGGTCGGTCCGCTCGCCGGGCGGCTGAAGCAGATCATCGATGCCGACGCGGCGATCTATCACACGGTCAAGCAGATCATCATCGCCTCGCTCCACGGCCACCCACAGCCTTTGGTGATCGAAGCCGCGCGCAGCGGCATTGCCCACCACAACCAGCCCGGCTTCGCCGAGGTGTTCGACGGATTGCGCGGGAGGTAACCCGTGACGGCCAGAGCTCCCCACGCGGCCAAGCAGCCGCCCAAGATCGTCGTCAAGAAGATCTACATTGGCGGCGAAGGCGGCCATCATGGCGGCGCGTGGAAAGTCGCCTATGCCGATTTCGTGACGGCGATGATGGCGTTCTTCCTGCTGATGTGGCTGCTCGGCGCGACCAATGAAAAACAGCGCAAGGCGCTGGCCGATTATTTCGCGCCCACGCTGATCGAGTTCAAGCAGAACAGTGCCGGGTCCAACGGACTGATGGGCGGCGACGCGATTCAGGGCAAGGACAATTACCCGACCAACGCCAAGCAGACCGGCACGCGGTCTATGACGATTCCCGCCGGCGCGACCGGCGGCGACCGGGTCGGCACCGGCGAGAAGGGCAGCCTCAAGAACAAGGAGGCGATGGCCGCCGCCGATCGCAAGGGCTTCGCCAAGATGAAGAGCGAGATCGAGCGCAAGATGAAGGCCAACGGCCTCACGCGCCTCGGCAAGCAGGTGCGGTTCGTGCCGACGCGGGAGGGAATGCGGATCGACCTGATGGACGATGCCGATTATTCCATGTTCGCGCTCGGCACGACCAGCTTCGTCCCCGACGCGGCGGCGCTGGTGAAGCTGGTCGCGCAATCGATCGCGGATTCGGACAATCCGCTGATGATCCGCGGGCATACCGACAGCCTGCGCTATGGCGACCCGACCAACATGAACAACTGGATGCTGTCGAGCGCCCGGTCGGAGGAGACGCGCCGCCGGCTGGTCGCCGCGGGCGTACCCGAGTCACGCTTCGAGCGGATCGAAGGCGTCGCCGATCGCGAGCCGATGATCGCCGCCGACCCCGCCGACCCGCGCAACCGCCGCGTCGCGATCACCCTGCTCTATCGCAAGAGCAAGCTGGATAAGTAATTCCTCCCCGGAACGGGGAGGATCAGAAAAACAGCTTCCGGACGCTGATCCGCACCGTGCGCCCGACCGGGTCCAGCAGCGTTGGCTGATAGCTGTACGGCGTCCCGCCCGTCGCGTTGGTCACCTGCAGCCGGCTGTCGAACACATTGTCGACCGACAGCACCACCCGCGTCCCCACCAGCCAGCGATTGTCGCGCACGAATTTGAACTGCGGGCCAAGGTTGGCGAACAGCCGCACCCCGACCGTGGTGAAGTCATCGAACCGCAGCTGACCCGCACCGGTCGTGCCGCCATCGACCCGCGTCGCGCTCTGCCAGTCGGCGTTGAGGCGCAGGCCGATCCCGTCGCGGACCACGCCGGCGCGCACCTCGACCTGATGGCGCGGCGAGCCACCCCGGCTGCCCGTCGCCGAGCCGTCGAGCAGGTCGAGCGCGGGAAGGCCGTCGCGAATCTCGATCCGGTCGGTCAGCGCGACGGTGTGGAACACGCCGAACTGCAGCCGTCCGCCGCCGCCCGGCCCCCCGGGACCGCCTCCGCCAAAGCCACCGGGTCCGCCCGGGCCGCGACCACCGCCAAAGCCGGGACCGCCGCCGGGGCCGCGCTGGCCGCCGGGACCCTGCGCGCCCTCGCCGCGCGGGCGCTCACCGCCGGGCGGCGGCGGGACGGCACCGCCCTCGCCTGCCTGCCCCTGCTGCGCCTGACGTGCGGCGATCATCGCCTCACGCCGCGCGCGAAACTCTTCGGCGGCCTTGCGCGCCAGCGGCGAGGCGATCGGTGCGGAGAAGTTGATCCCCCAGCGGATCTGCTCACGCTCGCTGCGCGCGAAATTGACCGGGCGGTTGTCGATGCGAATCAGGCGACCGCTGCCGTCCCGCACGAAGCGGTCGGGGAACGCCGCCTCGATCTCCGCCGTCGCGGTCGGGAACGACGCGATCGGGTCACGGACAATGCTCTTGGTATAATCGACGTTGAAGCTCAGATCGATCTTCTGCACCGGCTGATAGTTCAGCCCCAGCTTCATCACGCTGCGATTGTCCGCCGACAGGCCCGGATTGCCACCGTCGCGCCGCGTAATATCGACGCTCTCGCCCCGGACGAAATCGAACACGCGGACATTGGGCGTGTCGAGCACCGGGTTGCCGAGCTGCTGCGCAGAGGGCGCGCCCTCTTCCTCGGTGAATGAGGCGAGCATGCGCAGCCCGTCGACAGGCGACCAGTTGGCGCCATAGCCATAGGTGAACAACGTGCCGAAGTCGGACAGCTGTTCGACCTCCGCATTGGCGTTGAGCGACAGATTGCCGATCGGGCTCAGCACATCCTTGTTGCGGCTGGCGATGGGCAGATCGATGTTGCCGCGCGCACTGCCGCTGGTGCGGCCGATATCGGTCGCGACATATTGCCCGGCACGCCGCGATTGCGCGTCGAGGTCGCTGGTCCGCCCGGACAGCCGCAGGCTCGTGTTGATCGCGCCTGCGGGCAGCTCGGCGAGCGGGCCGTTGACCAGCCCGTCGATCGATCCGACATTCGACACCGACTGCGCCCAATCGGTCAGGCCCGTGTCGCGATCGGTCAGCGTGCGGCTTTCGATCCGGTCCCAATTGCCGGTCAGCGACCAGCGCCATTTGGTCGAGATGTCGCCGTTGAACGACACGCCGCCCTGCAGCGTGTTGGTTTCACTGCTCCGCTCGAGCGGGTCGGTGCGGCCGGTGGGCAGGCCGAGCAGCGAGTCGCTCCAATTCTGTTCCATCCGCAGGTTCGCGGTGGCGACGGTCTTGCCGATGTTGCGGCTGAGCACCCCGTTCATCGTCAAATTCTGCGTTTCGGGGCGCAGCGAGCGGAACTGCGTGTCCGGGCGCGGGAACGCCGGGTCCGGAATGATGTCGCGCTCGCTCTCCAGCAGCGTCGAATCGCGCTCATATTCGAGGTCGAGGTTGATGCGGCCATTGGGGTTGAGGCGGAGCATGCTGAGCTCGACATCCTGCCCGGCGGTGCCGCCGCCGGTCGCGGCGCTGCCATCGAGTTCGACCGTGAACGAACGGAAGCGGCGCCGCAGCACGATGTTCACAACGCGCTGATCGGCACGATAGCCAAGCTTGAGCGCGGCCTCTTCCGGAAGAATATCGATCCGCTCGATCGCCTCGGGCGGAATATCGCGAATCTCGCCAAAGCCGGAAATGCGGCGCCCGCTGAGCAACAGTACCGGCGCACCACCGCCGCGCCCGCGCCCGCTGCGCGTCTGCGGTTCCAGCTCGGTCAGCAGTTCGGCGAGCGATCCGACACCATAAGCGCGGATGTCGGCGGGGTTGAGCACCAGCTCGGGCTTGACGTCGCCGGGCACCGATCCGCGCGGCGCGCTGCCGGTGATGACCACTTCCTCGACATCATCGCCCATTGCCGAGCCGCCGGGGGCGCTGGGTTCAGGCTCCTGCTCGGCTTGCTGCGGTGTCGCGGAGGGAGCCGACGATCCGGTCTGATCCGCGGCCATCGCCACAGGCGACACCGTCGTCATCAACACTGCCGTCATCCAGGCCGCTTGCCGCATCCAACTACTCCAGAACCAATGAAACCCGCCGGACGATGGCCCGGCGGCTGCGCACTAGCCGCGCTTTGTCGCAAAATTGTGCCACTGCGAAGGCGAAGTTGGAGTTGAATTCAGCTGCGCTGAATTGCGGCACCGGCCCGCTCCCCCACCCGGCCACCCAGCGACAGTGTATTCTATGGGTGGCCGGGTGGGGGAGCGGGCCGGTGCCGTACCCCGACGCTAATCGAACCGCGCCTTTGGGATTTGCGAAACGCGGCAGGCAAGGTCAGCCTCGCCGCTCGCGACGATATAGGTGTCGCCGGCATCGGCGATCCCGGTGGTGAACACGACCGGCGCGGGCAGATAGCGGCGCTCGCCGATGCCATCGGTCAGCGCAGGCAGCTCCTCCAGCAACGGCGCGCCATCCTCCTGTCGCAGCACGACCGAGGGATCGTCGCGGTCCAGCAGAGCCCAGAAGGTGCGATAGGCGCCGATCGCCGCGCGCTGTTCAACCCCATGATAGAGCATCAGCCATCCCTGCGGCGTCAGCACCGGCGGCGTGCCCCCGCCCATCCGCGTATTCGTGCTGGTCCGGCGCCGCGCGCGCAGGCCCGGCGCATCGAGCGGCTTCCAGTGCAGCGCATCGGGCGACTGGGCGAGCTGGATCGCAGGCCCGCCCGCATAGGGGCTGTCGGGTGGCGGCGCGAACCACGCTTCGCCGAGCGGGCGGGTCAGCGCCATGAACTTGCCGCCAACCTTGCCCTCGAACAGGCACATGTCCTTGTTCTGGTGGTCGAGGACGATCCCCTCACAGCGATAGTCGAGCCCGTTCACCGAGCGATAGAGCGCGGTGCATTGTCGCTCGTCCGACACCGCGCACACCGTCATGTACCACGCCCCGCCGATCAGGCTGATCCGCGCATCCTCGATCCCCAGCCCCATGAACGACGCCGAGGGTTCGATCGCCTTGTCGTAATGCACCTTCACGACGCTGCGTCCGTCGCCCGAAATCTCGACCGGCAACAGCCACGACAGCGAGGTCAGGCCGGACAGGCGTGGGCCAGGCCCGCGCAGGCGAAAGGTGCGTGGATCGTCCATCTCGATCCCGTCGAGTGGATAGCGATCGAGAACATATCCATCCGGCGTCCAGCGAATCGCGCGGGCATGGCCGTCGACCACCGGCTGCGTCAACGCCTCGGCCACGCGCACCATCAGCAACAGATTGCCGCCGGGCAGCCGGGTCAGGCCGGGGTTGAACGCGCCGAGGACATAGGTGCCGGCATCGAGCGACCGCCGCAGCGGCGAGCGCGTCAGGTCGACATCGTCAGGCGTGAAGATCAGCGTGTCGTCGATCATGCCTACGACCCTTTGTACCCCGCCCAGCGCCAAGCGCGCCGGGCCTTACTCGGTTCCCGGCATATCCTGCATCCCGGCATGGTGGCGAATCACTTCATCGATGATGAAGCGCAGGAATTTCTCCGAAAATTCGGGGTCGAGATCAGCTTCGGCCGCCAGGTCACGCAGCCGCGCGATCTGGCGCTCCTCGCGTGCCGGGTCGGCGGGGGGCAGGTTGGTCTCGGCCTTGAACCGGCCGACCGCCTGGGTGATCTGAAACCGTTCGGCGAGCAGGAAGACCAGCGCCGCGTCGATCCGGTCGATGCTCTGGCGATAGCGTTGCAGCGTTTCGTCGCTCATGTTCCTGCCCTTTGGTTGCCAAATCCGCCGCTACGGCGCCTTCTTGCCGCGCTTTCCTCCCCACGCAACCCTCAACGCTTGCCTTTACGGCAACTTGCCGCCATCGCGTCGCCATGAGCGCGACCATCCATCGCATCGGCCGCAGCGCCGAACCCTCGCTCGAGCCGATGATCGCGCTGGTTGCGGGTGACATGAACCATGTCAATTCGGTGATCCTCGACCGCATGCAGTCGCAGATCCCGTTGATCCCGGAACTTGCGGGGCACCTGATCGCGGGCGGCGGCAAGCGCATGCGCCCGATGCTGACGTTGGCGAGCGCACGCCTGCTCGATTATCCCGGCAACCGGCACTACCGCCTCGCCGCCGCGGTGGAGTTCATCCACACCGCGACGCTGCTTCATGACGATGTCGTCGATGGCAGCGATATGCGGCGCGGCAAGCGCACCGCCAACCTCATCTGGGGCAATCCGGCGAGCGTACTGGTCGGCGACTTCCTGTTCAGCCGCAGCTTCGAACTGATGGTCGAGGATGGCAGCCTCAAGGTGCTGAAGATTCTGTCCAACGCCAGCGCGGTGATCGCGGAGGGCGAGGTCAACCAGCTCACCGCCGCACGCCGGATCGACCTGGACGAGGGGCGTTATCTCGACATTATCGGTGCCAAGACCGCAGCTTTGTTCGCCGCCGCATGTCGCATCGCCGCCGTGGTCGCGGAGCGGAGCGAAGCGGACGAGGCTGCGCTCGACGCTTATGGCCGCAATCTCGGCATCGCGTTCCAGCTGGTCGACGATGCGATCGACTATGTTTCCGACGCCGGGACGATGGGCAAGGACGCGGGAGACGATTTTCGCGAGGGCAAGATGACCCTGCCCGTCATCCTCGCTTATGCGCGCGGCAACGACGAAGAGCGGGCATTCTGGCGCGAGGCGGTGCTGGGTCGCCGCAACGACGACAACGACTTCGCGCATGCGATCGAACTGGTCCGGTCCAGCCGCGCGGTCGACGACACGCTCGCCCGCGCGCGCCATTATGGCCAGCGCGCGATCGATGCGATCGGCGGCTTTCCCGCCAGCGCGGCGAAGGACGCAATGATCGAAGCGGTCGAGTTCGCGGTGGCGCGGGCGTATTAGTCGCTGATCCAGCTTCGCTGGATCAGGTTCGATACCGGCCCGCTCCCCCACCCGGCCACCCTGGCGTCGGATGGTCGGGTGCGGAGCGAACCGGTACCGAGCGCTTACTCCTCGACCGGCTCGTCCGCGTCGTCATCGACGCCAAGCGCGTCTTCCTCGTCCGTATCCAGCGCTTCACCGATCGCGTCGGCGATCAGGTCGAGCTGCTCGAAGCTCGCGGTCAGCTCGATCGTCTCGCCATCCTCATCCTCGAAATTGAGCAGATAATCGCCCTTGCCGTCCGCTGCGACCGTGAAGCTCGAAACCGTGCGTGCCATGCTGTGTCTCCTTTTCCATCCGCCGCAACGCGCGCCACGCGATCCAGTGCCATCGCGGCTTCAAGCATCGCGTCGAATTGCGTAGGGCGGGGCGGTGAGCGACCTGCCGATCCATGCCGTCCTGCCCGATTTGCTCGCCGCCTTGCGTGGCGGCAGCAACGCCGTGCTGGTCGCGCCGCCGGGGGCGGGCAAGACCACGGCAGTCGCCCCCGCGCTGCTGAGTGAGCCTTGGTGCGACGGGGAAATCCTGCTGCTGTCCCCTCGCCGCCTGGCCGCGCGCGCCGCCGCCGAGCGGATGGCGGCGCTGGCGAGCAAGAAGGTCGGCGGTATCTTTGGCTATGCCACGCGGATGGACACGCGGCGGTCGGCGGCGACGCGGGTGACGGTCGTGACCGAGGGAATTTTCGTCAACCGCATCCAGGCCGATCCCGAACTGGCCGGGGTCAGCGCGGTGCTGTTCGACGAGGTGCATGAGCGCAGCCTCGACAGCGATTTTGGATTGGCGCTGGCGCTGGATGCGCAGGGGGCATTGCGGCCGGACCTCAGGTTGGTCGCGATGTCGGCAACGCTGGACGGTGCGCGGTTCTCGGCGCTCATGGACGGCGCGCCGGTGATCGAGAGCGAAGGGCGCGGCTATCCGCTGGAGCTGCGCCATCTCGGCCGCCCGGCCGAGGCGCGGATCGACGAACCGGTCGCCGCAGCGATCCGCCAGGCGCTGCGCGAGGCGGAGGGCGGCATCCTCGCCTTCCTGCCCGGTGTCGCCGAGATCGAGCGCACCGCCGATCGGCTGGGCGAGGTGCCCGGTGCGGTGGTTCACAAGCTGCACGGCAGCCTCGACCCCGGTGCGCAGCGCGCCGCCATCGGCCCCGATCCGACCGGCCGGCGCAAGATCGTGCTGGCGACGTCGATCGCCGAAACCTCGCTGACGCTCGACGGCATCCGGGTGGTGGTCGATTCGGGACTCGCGCGCCGCCCACGCTACGATCGGGCGGCGGGGATGACGCGGCTCGTCACCGAACGCGCGAGCCAGGCTTCGGCAACACAGCGCGCGGGCCGCGCCGCGCGGCAGGGGCGGGGCACCGCCTATCGTCTGTGGGAAGCGGCGGCGACGGCGGGACTGCCGCCATACGATCCACCCGAGATACTCGAGGCCGACCTGTCGGCGCTGACGCTCGACTGCGCGCTATGGGGCGTTGCCGATCCGCGCGATTTGCGCTGGCTCGATCCGCCGCCGGCCGCTGCGGTGGCCGAGGCGCGGGCGCGGTTGACGACCCTCGACGCACTCGATTCCGATGGCCGCCCGACCGCACATGGCAAGGCGATTGCCGCACTCCCGCTCCCGCCCCGGCTCGGGCATATGCTGGTGCGCGCGGGCGAGATGGGCATGGCGACCACCGCTGCACGAGTCGCCGTACTGCTCGGCGAGCGCGGACTGGGCGGGAACGACGCCGATCTCGAATCGCGGATGCGCCGCTGGCGTGGCGAACGGGGACAGCGCGCGGAAGGGGCGTGGAAACTGGCCGAGCGCTGGGCCAAGCTCGCTCCGACAGCGCCCGCCAGCACCGAGCCCGGCGCCGAACAGGTCGCCCTGTGCATCGCGCTCGCCTTTCCCGATCGCATCGCGCGTCGCCGCGACGCTAGCGGGGAGACCTGGGCATCAGCGGGCGGGCGCGGGTTCAAGCTCGATCCGACCAGCGCGCTCGCACGCAATGAATGGCTCGCGGTCGCAGAGACACAGGGGATGGCTGCAGGCGCACGAATCCTCTCCGCCGCTCCGCTCGACGCGGCGCAGATCGACAGCCTGTTCGCCGATCGCATCGAAACGCGCCGCCATGTCCGCTTCGACCCCGCGACCGGCCGGGTCGAAGCGACCCGCGAACGGCGGCTGGGTGCGATTCGCCTGTCCTCCGGTCCCGACAGCGCCGCGGACCCGGATGAGATCGCCACCGCGCTGCTGAAAGGTGTGCGCGCGCATGGCGTGGCGCTGCTGCCCTGGCCCGACACCGCACAGGCGCTGCGGACGCGCGCGGCTTATGCCGGGCTGGACGCGCTGTCGGACGCCGCGCTGATCGCCAATCTCGACGACTGGCTGCCCCCGCTGCTCGCGGGCAAGCGCCGCCTCGACGCGATTTCAGGCGAAGGGCTGACGCAAGCGTTGCAGAACCGGCTCGGCTGGGAGGGGCAGAAGAGCCTCGACCGCCTTGCCCCCGCGCGGCTGGAGACCCCCGCCGGGTCGAGCCATGCGATCGACTATGCCGCAGAAGGCGGGCCGAGCGTCGAGGTGCGGGTGCAGGCGTTGTTCGGCCTGGCCGCCCATCCGATGCTGGGCGATGGCACGCCGTTGGTGCTGTCGCTTACTTCCCCTGCCGGGCGACCGATCCAGACGACACGCGATCTGCCCGGGTTCTGGAAGGGCAGTTGGGCCGATGTCGCCAAGGAAATGCGCGGCCGCTACCCCCGCCACCCCTGGCCCGACGATCCCGCCGCCGCCAATGCAACGCTGCGCACAAAAAATGCGGATGCGCGGCGCGGAAGATCGGGTTAAAGGGGCAGGCATGTCGACCGCACGCATCTATCAGCGCCCGAAGAACGCCATGCAGTCGGGCCGCGCCCGCACCGATCGCTGGGTGCTCGAATTCGAATCGAATGAGAAGCAGCGCCCCGACCCGCTGACCGGCTGGGCCGGATCGGGCGATACGCGCGCGCAGCTGCGGCTCAACTTCCCGACGCTGGAAGCGGCCAAGGACTATGCCGCGCGCGAAGGGATCAACGTGCATGTCGTGCCCGCGCCGGTGAAAACACTCAAGCTTCAGGCCTACGCCGACAATTTCCGGTAAGCGTTAGCCGAGCAGGCTGCTTCCCAACGCCAACAGCAATTTGACGTCGATCGCCATGCCGCCTGCGCGGCAGTCGGCGACGTAAGCGGGGACATCCGCCAGCTTCACACGGTGGACGATGATGTCCTCGCCCTCCACGCCGCCGCCTTCGCCTACGCGCGTCAGCCCGTGCGCGCGGACCAGCGTGAAGCTCTCGCTGACCATGCCGGGCGAGGAGAAGAACTCGCCGAGCGATTCGATCCGCTCAGCGCGATAGCCGGTCTCTTCCTCAAGCTCGCGCGCGGCGGCGGTCTCGTCGGCCTCGTCATCCCCGCCATCGCCGATCAGGCCCGCAGGCAGCTCAAGGCAGCGGCGACCCAGCGGAACGCGATATTGCTCGACCAGCAACAGATGCCCGTCATCATCCACCGCGACGATCACCGCCGCGCGGATACCCCGGGCGCGCGCGACATATTCCCAGCGGCCCTGGCGTTTCGCGGTGATGAACTTGCCCTGCCAGACCGTCTCGACCGGGGCGTCGCTGTCGGGCGCGCTCACAGCTCGATCAGCCGATCCGGCAGCTCGTTGGCGTCACCTTCCGTCTTCGGGAAGTGCGTCGTCAGCACCGCGCCGATCCGCGTCACCGCATCGGCCATGCCACCCGCAGGGTCACCCGCGCGCACCTTGTCGACCAAAGCGACCATCGCCTCGCCCCACACGCCCACTTCGACCTTCGCCAGAATCGCTTCATCGGCGATGATCTCGGCGCGATGTTCGGCCAGGCTGACATAGAGCAGCACGCCGACGCGCTCGGCGGTGCGCTTCTCCGCGCTCGCCTTGAAGAACTGCACCGCGCGCCGCCGCACCCGCCGCCCGCGCACCGCGCCGGGGATCAACACCCCACGCCCCGGCAGCGCCTCGAACCCGAAGCGGACGGCGAGAAAGATCACCGCCTGCACCACTACCAGCAGCGCGAGCTGAAGGTGGCGCTCGGCCTCACCCCAGCCGCCGGTGAACAGCGCCAGCTTGGCGTCGAGCAGGTCGGGGAAGAATGCGAACAGCCCCAAAGCCGCGAGCATCGCCGCACCGGCATAGTAGAGCGAGACGTCGTGATAATGATCGGACCAGTCGGTGACGATCGTCACGATCTCACTGTCCGTACCGCGCTCTGCCGCTCCCACCGCAGCGGTGACGCGGGCATGTTCCTCAGCTGTAAATCGCCGTGCCATCACCATCCCCCCGATGCGCCGCCGCCACCGAACCCGCCACCACCGCCGGAGAAGCCCCCGCCGCCGCCAAAGCCACCGCCGCCTCCACCCCAGGAGCCGCCACCGCCGCCCCAGGACGATCCGCCGCCGTCACCAAAGCCCGGGCCCCAGATCACCACCGGCGCACGCCCACGGCGATATTTCTTGCCACGCGCCGCGCCAATTACGATCGGCAGCACGACCATCAACAGGATCACCACCCAGAAGATGAACACGAACGGCCCCGCGCCGCCCTTCTTGCGCGACTGGCCGCTGTCGATCAGCTGCTTCGCCCGTGCCTCGGCGGCTTCGAGCGGGAGCTTGAGCTGTTCGTTGATCGCGGCGGCACCCGCCATGATCCCGCCGGGCATGTCCTTGTCCTTGAAGCGCGGGATGATCGTGTCGCGCACGATCATTCCCGACAGCGCGTCGGTCATGATCGGCTCAAGGCCGTAACCAACCTCGATCCGCACCTTGCGCTCCTTGGGCGCGACCAGCAGGATGATGCCATTGTCGGCGTCCTTCTGCCCAATCTGCCATTCGCGGCCGAGCTTGTAGCCGAAATCCTCGATCGGATAGCCCTGAAGGTCCGGCACCGTCGCGACAACCAACTGCCGCCCGGTCGCCTTCTCGGTCGCTTCCGACATCGCAGTCAGTTCGGCTTCTTGCGCGGGGCTGAGCAGGTCGGCGGTATCGACCACCCGCCCGGTCAGCTTGGGAAAAGTCTGCGCCGACGCCGCCTGTCCGGCGAACGCGGCGAGCAGCAGCGCCAGAACCAGATGCACGAACCTCATGGTGTTGCTCCCGGTACATTGATTTCACGGATGATCGCGGCACTTCCGGCCAGGATCGCTCCGGGCATGTTCCCCGAACGGATACGCGGGATGATGGTGTCGTTGATAATCGCCTTCGCCTCCTCGTCGCGCAACACGCCTTCCAGCCCATAGCCAACTTCGATGCGCGCCTGACGTTCGGTCGGCGCGACGATCAGCATCACCCCGTCGTCAACGTCGAACCGGCCGATCTTCCAAGTGCGGCCCAGCTCCAACCCGACATCCTCGATCTTGCGGCCGTTCAGCGTCGGCAAGGTGACGACGACGAACTGACTGCGCGTCTGCTGCTCGGTCGATAGCAGCGCCTGCTCAAGCAGTGCTTCCTTGTCGCGCGGCAACAAATCGGCGTTATCGACCACCCGGCCCGTCAGGGCGGGCACGGTCGGCGATGCCTCTGTCGTCGGCCCGGATCCTGCCGTCCCGCACCCTGCGAGGAGCAGGAGCGGCAGGAAGCGGTGCGCGATCAGTTGCCGTTCCCGAAGTCCACCTTGGGCGCGGTGTCGGCGCCCGGGGTGGTTGCCTGGAATGGGGCCATCGGCTTGGCGCCGTAGAAGATTTTGGCGCCGATCGCGTCGGGGAAGGTGCGGATGGTGGTGTTATAGCCTTGCACCGCCTCGTTATAATCGCGACGGGCGATGCCGATGCGGTTCTCCGTCCCTTCCAGCTGGGTCATCAGCGTAGCGTAATTCGCCTGACTGCGCAGTTCCGGATAGGCTTCCTGCAGCCGCTGGAGCGAAAGAGTCACGCCAGCCTGCACGCGGTCATAGGCGGCGAGCTTGTCGGGATCGGTCAGGTCGGCATCGCTGACGCGCACCTGCGTCGCGGCGGCGCGTGCCTGCGTCACTTCAACCAGAACCGCCTTCTCCTGCGCGCCGGCGGCCTTCACCGTCTGAACAAGGTTGGGGATCAAATCGGCGCGGCGCTGATACTGATTCTGCACCTCCGCCCATTTCGCCTTGGCAGTTTCCTCGGCAGTCGGAACGCTGTTCAGACCACAGGCGGACAGCATGGCCGCTGCAACCAGCGCGGCAACCAGACGAAGCTTCATCGCGATCAGTCCCTCAAAGTGTGTCGCATTCATACGACACCGCGAATTTAGGGACCGCGTGAACACTGCGCAATGGAAACCCGACATTTGCAGCACCGACGCCCATTGCGCTAACCATGCCGCACACTCTCTGGGGGACATCAATGCTCAAGGAATTCCGGACCTTCATCGCCCGCGGCAATGTGCTCGACCTCGCCGTCGGCGTCATCATCGGCGCGGCGTTCGGGACGATCACCAAATCGCTGACCGACGACATCATCATGCCGGTGGTCGGCTGGATTTTCGGCGGGTTCGATTTCTCGAGCTACTTCATCCGGCTTGGCGAGATCCCCGCAGGCTATACCGGGTCGGCATCGGACTATGCCGCGCTGAAGGCGGCGGGCGTGCCGCTGTTCGGCTTTGGCCAGTTCATCACCGTGGCGATCAACTTCCTGATCCTCGCCTTCATCGTCTTCCTGCTGGTCCGATCGGTCAACAAGCTGCTGGCGAAGGTCGAGAAGGAAAAGGCCGAAGGCACCGCCGAACCCGCGGCCGATCCGGCGGATGTCGTGCTGCTGCGCGAAATCCGCGACGAGTTGAAGAAGCGGAACGAACCCGTCTAATCCGGTTACGGCACCGGCCCGCTCCCTAGCCCGGCAACCCAGCAAAGCTACCCTATGGGTGGCCGGGTGGGGGAGCGGGCCGGTGCCGTACGCCGTCAGGCGCCAAACCGATTAAGCCGCCGCCATGTCCTCGGCGGTCGCATCCGCAAGGCTGGTGCCGTCGAGAATGCGCGCGGTTTCATCGCGCACCCGCGCCATCGCGTTGCGGATCGCACACGCCGCCTCGTCCTTGCAGTCGAGGCAGGGGCGGTATGCGGTGCGGCTGACGCAGGGGACCAGCGCCAGCGGACCTTCGATCACGCGGATGATTTCACCCAGCGAGATCAGGTGGTTGGCGCGGGCAAGGCGGTATCCGCCCATCTTGCCGCGGGTCGACAGGATGAACCCCGCCTCCCGCAGATCGGCGAGGATCAGTTCGAGAAACTTGCGCGGGACATTCGCTTCAGCCGCGATCCGCGTCATCGGCGTCGGGGCGCCTTCCCGCGGCTGTTTCGCCAGAAACAGCATCGCGCGCAGGGCGTAACGGGAACGCTGGGTAAGCATGGCACGTTCTTTGCGCGCGGTTTATGGCCTTCACAAGGCCAAAACCCACTCTTTTCATTCGGATTTGGCGTCCCTATATCAGTCAGGCCGGGTTCGCCCGGCTATGACGATAAATTGTGGCGTGCAATAGACGCAGCGGACCCGGGGGCAGTACCCGGCGGCTCCACCATAAGGTGGTGTTTCTGGACACCGTTTCTGACGGGGCCGAACCAGGATCGACGTGTGTTGAAAAGCGTTTCTTTCGTTCGGAATGGGACCACCGTGACGGCCCATACTCACAAGTGCCAACGATAACGAAGCACTCGCTATTGCGGCCTAACCCCAAGTCCTAACGGATTAAGGTTAGACTAAAATGCGCGGTTGGACCGCACCGGGCAACAGAAGCGGATTCCAGCGGTACGGGGAGCACCGGGCAACAGAAGCTCCCCACTTACCTTCCCCTAGCGAGCCGCTCTTCCTCGACGCTGAACGCGGTGCGCCCCTTGCTCACCGGTGGGGTCGCGGAGGCGAAGAAGGCAACGCCCTTGCCGGTCGCGCGGTCGATCCACAGGCCTGAGCGCAATCCATAGGCTTCACCGGCATGACCAATCCGGGTGCGCCCATCGCCGAACAGATCATCGTCGCAATCCACACGCCCAGCCGGGAGCGTCGTCACTGCCAGTCCATATTGGCAGTAGAAGCCGCCGGTGGTGTCGCCATTCGCCCCGTCATATTGCCACTGCGTCCATGCCATCGCCGCGATCGATTCACGCGTAAGGAAACTTCCGTCGTTCTTCAGCAGCATCGCGCCGATCACCGCCAGATCGCGCATCGACGCGCGCAGGCCCCCTTGCGGCGAAAAGAGCGCGCCATTCTCCCCGAGCCGGTATCCGGCCAGATCGCAGCCATCCTTCGCGATCACCGGGCAATCGGGACGCTTGCCGCCCAGATCGTCGAGTGCGACCTCTCCGCTCGCGCGGTACAACACGATGTGCCGCGCGATCTTCGCGGCCGAACAGGTCGACCAGTTGAAGCATGCATCGAGCTTGAGCGGCGCGAGCACCAGCCGCTGCATCAGCGTATCGAACCGCTCGCCGCCCGCCTTCTCCATCACGCTGGCGATCACTGGAAATGCGACGTTGGAATAGCGGAAATAGCTGCCCGGCGCGTGCTGCGCGTCCCACAGAGCGGGCCGCGCAACCACATCGGCAAGCCGCTCGCCGAGCGGCACGCGATATTCGTCCGGGTCGACCAGCCCCGACTGGTGCGACAGCAGCTGGCGGAGCGTCACCGGGGCATCGGGGAAGGCCGGGTTGCGCACGCGCCAGCCCAATATCTCCGATACGTCGCGGTCGAGGTCGAGTTGCCCCGCCTCCACCATCCGCATCACGCCGAGCGCAACCACCAGCTTGGAGATGCTGGCGATCCGCACCGGATCTTCCGCCGTGACGCGACGCCCGGTGGCCCGATCAGCCACCCCGCTCGCCCGCGCCGCCGTCACACCGCTTGCGTCAAATGCCACCCGCACTTGCGCAGGCCGCGTGGTCGCACACCCGGAGAGCAACGCCGCGGCGATCAGGGCGGCTGCGCGCATCACCCCTTCTTCGCCGCGATATAGCGGTCGACTTCCTCGCTCAGCACATTGAGCGGCACCGCGCCATTGGCCAGCACGACTTCATGGAAATCGCGGATGTCGAACCGGTCGCCCAGTGCAGCTTCGGCCTTCTTGCGCAGCTCGGCGATCTTGAGCTGGCCGATCATGTAGCTCGTCGCCTGCCCCGGATTGTTGATGTAGCGGTTGACCTCACGCTCGATATCCGCCGCCGAAATCGACGAGTTCGCCTTGAAATAATCGATCGCCTGTTCGCGGCTCCACTTCTTGGCGTGCAGCCCGGTATCGGTCACCAGCCGGATCGCACGCCACATCTGCAGCGAGAGCATGCCAAATTCCGAATAGGGATCGGCATAGCCGCCCATCTCCTTGGCCAGCCGCTCGGTATAGAGGCCCCAGCCCTCGCTATAGACGCTGTACCCGCCAAAGCGGCGGAACTTGGGCAGCCCTTCCAGCTCCATCGCGCGTGCGATCTGGAAATGATGCCCCGGCGCGCCCTCATGCACCGCGATCCCCTCCAGCTGGATCTTCTGCACCTGGTCCATATTGGCGAGGTTGACGTAGTAGATGCCGGGGCGCGATCCATCGGGCGCGGGGCGGTTGTAGAAGGCGACCGACGCCGTCCCCTCGCGCCATTTCTCGACCGCGCGCACCTCCAGCTTTGCCTTGGGCAAGCGGTGGAACCAGCGCGGGGCGACGTCCATCATCCTCGCGATCACCGCGCGCGCTTCGGTCAGATAGGTTTCGCGACCGGCATCGGTGTTCGGATATTTGAACTTGGGGTCGGTGCGGATCGCGTCGAAGAAGGATTCGAGGCTTCCCGTGTACCCGACGCGTGCCTTGACCGCCTCCATCTCGGTGCGGATCGCGGCGACCTGATCGAGCCCGATCTGGTGGATCTGGTCGGCGGTCAGGTCGGTCGTGGTATTCTGCGCCAGCCGGTTGGCATAGAAAGCAGCGCCATTGGGCAGGCTCCATGCGCCGTCATTGCCCTTCGCCTTGGGCTCGATTTCGTCGAGTACCGCGAACAGGGTGTCGAAACCGCGCTTGAACGGCCCGGTCAGCGCCTTTTCAGCGTCGGCGATCAGCGCGGCCTTCTCCGCATCCGCGATGTCGAGCGCCGTCACCTTCTTGCGGAAATCGGCGAGCAAGGTGCTGTCCGCGCCCGAGCCGAAGGGCGCACCGGTGATGACCTTTGCCGCATCCTCACGCGCCGGCTTGAACACCATCTTGGGCGGGACGATGCCCTTGCTTGCCTGATCGCGCATCGTCGTGGCGACTTCGCGCATCACCCGCTCGGTCTCGCCGATGCGGGCGATATAGGCGCGCGCGTCGGCAACGCTGGCGACGCGATGGTTGTTGATCAGGAACACCGGGATTTGCCCCGCCGGGCTGCCATTGGTCGACACCGGAAAGCCATAGTCGCGGAACTGGAACGAAGTGCGCGAACGTTCGACCTGGGTTTCGTAGAGGCGATAGCTCAGCCGCCCCTGCGGCCCGAGCTTCGCGGGATCGAACTGCGCGCGCATCTGCTTGAGCGTCGCCTCGGCCATCGCCATCCGCTTCGCGCCCTCGGCACGGCTATAATCGTCGAGCTTGTCGTAATTGGTCTTGAGGCCGAGCGCGGTCTGCGATTCCGGGCTCAGCGCGATATTGGCGTCGAAAGCGGCATCAAGGAACGCGTTGAGCCGGGCGTCCTCCGCGCGGGTATCGGCAACGGCAGCTTGAGGCTGTGGCGCGGCGTTCGCGACGAGCGCGGGGGCGGCGACGCCAGCGAGCAGAAGGGGAAGTGCAAGACGCAGGGTCACGGGCGGTTCCTGTGCGGGAGGACGGATACCGCACGCTATCGCCACTCGTTCAGCGGAGCAAACCCGCCAAGGGAATTTCAGGCCGCAGCCGCCGCGTCGAATCGGCCGACCAGTGCCTGCAGGCGATCGGCTTCCGCGCGCAACAGACGCGCTGCGGCATTGCACTGCTCACCCATCGCCGCGTTCTTCTGAGTCATCTCGTCGATGCTGGCGATCGCTTCCCGCACCTGGACGATGCCTGTGGTCTGGTCCGCCGCGCTTCCGGCGATCTCGCCGACCAGCGCGTTGCCGTCAGATACTTTGGTAATGATGGCCTTCATCGCATCGCCGGAGGACAGCACCAACCGCGCGCCCGCCCGCACCTCCTCACTCGATCGGTCGGTCAGCGCCTTGATGTTGCGCGCAGCGTCGGCGCTACGTTCGGCAAGCGCGCGGACGGCGTTGGCGACCACGTCGAACCCCTTGCCCGCCTCTCCCGCACGGCCCGCCTCGATACTGGCATTGAGCGCCAGCATATTGGTCTGGAAGGCGAGGCTGTCGATAAAGCCGACGATCTGGTCGATTTCGCTCGCCGCTTCTTGCACCCGCCCCATCGCTGCGACCGCATCTTCCAGGATCCGGGCATTTTCCCCAGCCTGCCGATCGGTTTCGGTCATGATCCCGGCGGCATGGCTCGAAGCTCCCGCGGCAGCACGCACCCGCTCGGTCAGCGCGGTCATCGCCGCACTGGTTTCCTCGACGCGCGCAGCCTGCTGCTCCGTGCGTATCGACAGGTCGGACGTGGCCTCTGCGATCTCGCTCGCACCGGTATTGAGGATCAAAGTGGTGTCCCGAACCGCGGCGATCGCAGTCTCCATCGCCTCGGCCGCAGCGTTATAATCGTCGCGCAACTGGGCATATTCCTCGGGAAACGCGCTGTTGATGCGGTGGCGCAGCACGCCTTCGCGCAGCCGCCCCAGCCCTTCGCCCAATGCGGTCACGACCGCGCGCTGGACAGCCGCCTGAGCCTCCGCTTCGCGTCCCGCCTTCTCCGCGACATAGGCAACGATGCCCTCCAGCGCGCGGGCGATGTCGCCGATCTCGTCGCGGCGCGATGCCTCCGCCTCCGCGTTCGCCGCGCCGCCCTCGGCCATCACGTTCATCGCGGCGGTGATCGTGCGGATCGGTCGGATGACCTTGCGCAGCACAAACACGATAAAGCCGATCGTCGCAGCGCCGATCAGGGTCGCGAGGGCAAGAAGCTGCCAGATGGTCAGTTCGATCTGGCGCTCGGCATCGGCCTTCAACTGCTTCTGATAGGCAATGGCCATTTCCACCGCGCGGTCGACGGCGACGCGATGCCCCTCATATGCCTCGCTCATGCGCTCGAAACTGGCATTGATCGCGACCGGGTCGCCGGTGCGGACAGCAGGAAGGAAATCCGCATCCAGCTCCTTCCAGAATGCCTGCGCGCCCGCATCGATGTCGCGCGTGATCGCCGCCTGCAGGTCGGGCGCAATCGCACTGTCCCGCCAATAGGCCTGCCGCGCGTCATAGGCTTCACGCAGCGTGCGCAGCCGCGCTTCGTTCGCCGCCAGCGTCTCAGGGTGCCGCGCGATCTGGTTGGCGACCAGATAGGGTTCGATGACATAGACCGGGGGCGGTAGAATGTCCGCGATCAGGTCCGATGCTTCCTGCGACTCGCGCTGGATCGGCCCGCCCATGATGACCCGTTCGATCCGCCAGCCGCCATAGGCAAAGCTGAGGGCAGTCAGCGCGATCAGGATCGCACCGGCGATGATGGTCAGACGGCGAATGCTCATATCGGGTCCCCGATGTCGCGCAGCTTCTTCCGTATGATAGGTGTGCGCTGACAGTGCCGGTCGCCGCCTCCCCCTCTACCTAGCGATACCGTAGTGACGAAAAAGGGGCCCGGATTGCTCCGGGCCCCTCATGTCGTTGGTTGGAAACGACGATCAGTCGTCGCTGCCGCCGGTCAGGAAAGCGGGGAGGCCGATATTCTCGCCGCCCTCATCCTTCGATTCCGAACGCGCCGGACGGTCGTTGCGGTCGCCACGGTCGCGGCGCGGGCCACGATCGCGCTCGCCGCCACGCTCGCCGCCACGGCCGCCTTCGCGACGACGGTCACCGCCGCGGCCGCCTTCGCGGTCGCCACGCTCGCCACCACGGCCACCTTCACGCGGCTCGCGCGCAGGACGGGTGTCCTCCAGCTCAGCACCGGTCTCCTGATCGACGACGCGCATCGACAGGCGAACCTTGCCGCGCTGGTCGATCTCGAGGACCTTGACCTTGACTTCCTGGCCTTCGCTCAGGACGTCGCTGACCTTCTCGACGCGCTCGTTGCGGATTTCGCTGACGTGGACGAGACCGTCCTTGCCGCCCATGAAATTCACGAACGCGCCGAAATCAACGAGGTTGACGACCTTGCCGTTATAGACCTTGCCGACCTCGGCCTCCTCGACGATGCCCTTGATCCAGTTCATCGCGGCTTCGATCTGGCTGACGTCGGACGAGCTGACCTTGATCACACCCTCGTCGTCGATGTCGACCTTGGCGCCGGTGGTGGCGACGATCTCGCGGATCACCTTGCCGCCGGTGCCGATGACGTCGCGGATCTTCGACTTGTCGATCTGCATCGTCTCGATACGCGGGGCATGTGCCGACAGCTCGGTGCGGGTTTCGCCCAGCGCCTTAGCCATTTCGCCCAGGATGTGCGCGCGGCCTTCCTTGGCCTGTGCCAGCGCGACGCGCATGATCTCGTCGGTGATGCCGGCGACCTTGATGTCCATCTGCATCGTGGTGATGCCTTCGGACGTGCCCGCAACCTTGAAGTCCATGTCACCGAGGTGATCTTCGTCACCCAGAATGTCGGACAGGATCGCGAAATCCTTGCCTTCCAGGATCAGGCCCATGGCGATACCCGACACCGGACGCTTGAGCGGAACGCCTGCGTCCATCATCGACAGCGAACCGCCGCACACCGTCGCCATCGACGACGAGCCGTTCGACTCGGTGATGTCGGAGAGAACGCGGATCGTGTAGGGAAACTCGTCCTTGCTCGGCAGCACCGGGTGCAGCGCGCGCCATGCCAGCTTGCCATGACCGACTTCACGACGGCCCGGCGCGCCGAAGCGGCCGACTTCACCGACCGAATAGGGCGGGAAGTTATAGTGGAGCATGAAGTTCGAGTAGGACAGGCCGTCCAGCCCGTCAATCATCTGCTCGGCGTCCTTGGTGCCGAGCGTGGTGGTGCAGATCGACTGCGTCTCGCCACGCGTGAACAGTGCCGAACCATGCGCGCGGGGCAGGAAATGCACCATCGCTTCGATCGGACGGATCTGGGTGGTCGAACGACCGTCGATGCGGGTGCCGTCCTTGAGGATGGCGCCGCGGACGATCTCCGCCTCCAGCTTCTTCATCAGCTTGCCGGCAGCCATCTGGTCCTGCGGCGTCGCATCAGCGAACGCAGCCTTACCCTTGGCGCGGGCTTCGTTGAGCATGTTCGAGCGCTTGGACTTGTCGACCACCTTATAGGCGGCGGCGATGTCCTTGCCGATCAGCTTCTTGAGCTTGTCCTTGGCAGCCGACAGGTCAGCCTGCTCGGCCATTTCCCACGGATCCTTCGCGGCCTGCTCGGCCAGGTCGATGATCGCGTTGACGGCCTGCTTGCATGCCTTGTGCGCGAACTGGACGGCGCCCAGCATGACCTCTTCCGACAGCTCCTTGGCTTCGGATTCGACCATCATCACGGCGTTGCCGGTGGCGGCAACGACCAGGTCGAGATCGCCTGCGGCAACCTGTTCGGTGGTCGGGTTGAGGACATATTCGCCATCGACATAGCCGACGCGCGCGGCGCCGATCGGGCCCATGAACGGCACGCCCGAAATGGTGAGTGCAGCCGATGCCGCGACCATCGCGAGGATGTCCGGCTCATTCTCGCCGTCGTACGACAGAACCTGACAGATCACGTTGATTTCGTTGTAGAACCCTTCCGGGAACAACGGACGGATCGGGCGGTCGATCAGGCGGCTGGTCAGCGTTTCCTTTTCGGTCGCGCCGCGCTCACGCTTGAAGAAGCCACCGGGAATGCGGCCGGCGGCCGAGAATTTTTCCTGATAGTGCACGGTGAGCGGGAAGAAATCCTGCCCTTCCTTCACCGACTTGGCGGCGGTGACGGCGCACAGCACCACGGTTTCGCCGAGCGTCGCCATCACGGCGCCATCGGCCTGACGGGCAACCTGCCCGGTTTCGAGTGTCAGGGTTTGTCCGCCCCACTCGATCGATACGGTCTTCTTGTCGAACATCTGATTTCCTTTGGACCGGGCGCCCAATGCGCCCGGGGCCTGTGTGCAAGCTGTCCGGCTTGCGCGGTGCGGGGTGACGTCACCCCTGGTGCGGGTCGGTGGCCGAATTGCCGGTGACCCAGGATCCGGGCACATGCCCGAAATGGCAAAAAGGCGACCCGAAGGCCGCCTTTTCGGTTACTTGCGAAGCCCGAGCTTCGCGATGAGGGCGGTGTAGCGATCCCCGTCCGTCTTGCGGAGGTAGTCGAGGAGGCTGCGGCGCTTGTTGACCATCATCAGCAGGCCGCGACGCGAATGGTTGTCCTTCGCATGGCCCTTGAAGTGGCTGGTCAGGTTGACGATGCGCTCGGTCAGGATCGCGATCTGGACTTCGGGGCTGCCGGTATCGCCTTCGGCGCGGCCATGTTCCTTGGTCAGTTCTGCCTTGCGCTCGGTCGTGATCGTCATGTGTTTTCCTTCGACATCATTCTACAGGTTGAAGCCGCGCACGACGCGGACGTTTCCGTCCGAAACCTCGACCAGCGCGACCGGCGTTTCGCCGTCCAGCGCAAAGTGTTGGCCATCATTCGCGGCGATCCCGGTCAGCACTTTCCCCTGACGGAGAGCCCCTGCCTGACCGGGTTCGAGGAGTAGAGCCGGGATGTCGTCCAGCCCCGCCCTCAGCGGCAGGAGGCATTGTTCAAGGTCGCGCGCCTTACCGGATTCGGACAGTTTGTCCAGCGATATCGCGGATTCGAGGGTGAACGGCCCCGCCTTTACCCGCCGCAACATGGTGACATGGCCGACGCTGCCGAGCGCCAATGCGATGTCGCGCGCGAGGCTGCGGATATAGGTGCCCTTGGAGACATGCGCGGTGAGGGTGGCCGATTCGCCATCGGCTTCGCCCAGCGTCAGCGCATGGATCGTGACCGCGCGGGTCGCCAGCGTCACGACCTCCCCTTTGCGCGCGAGGTCGTAGGCGCGCTCGCCATCGACCTTGAGCGCCGAATAGGCCGGCGGCATCTGGTCGATCGGGCCGGTGAAGCGCGGCAGGATCGCCGCAATCTGGTCGCGCGTCGGTCGCACATCGGACTCGGCGACCGGCTTGCCCTCCAGATCGAGCGTGTCGGTCTCGACCCCGAAGCGCACGGTAAAATCATAGACCTTGTCGCTGTCGAGCATCCGCCCGGCAAGCTTGGTCGCCTCCCCCACCGCGATCGGCAGCACGCCGGTCGCCAGCGGGTCGAGCGTGCCGCCATGCCCGACCTTGGGCAGGTCGCGCAGCTTTGGCCCATAGCCGCTGTCACGCAACGCGCGCTTGACCGCGCTCACCCCCTGGGTCGAGCCTAGCCCCAGCGGTTTGTCTAAAATGATCCAGCCATCCATCGCGCGGCTCCTAGACCGTCAGGTTGACGAGTCCCAGCACGAAGCGCGTGATCGCATTGATCATCGGTGCGGCGATCCACTCGCCGATGCGGGCGTGCGGATCGAGCAGCGGAATCGCCACCACCGTCGCGATCACCGCCAGCACCACCAGCCGTCCCGCCTTGCGCAGCCTTTGACGCAGCGGCAGCGGGAGCAGCGCACTCAGCGCCCGCCCCATGTCGAATGGCGGGACGGGCAGCAGGTGAAAACTCGTCATGCACGCATTGGCGAGGATGAAGTTGAACAGGTTGGCGGTGACCAGCCACGCCACGCCATGGTCCGGCATCGCCCCGCCCGCCGCCGCGACCAGCGCGCCCAGCGCCATTGCGCCGACTAGCGCTGCGGCAAAGCTCGCCACCGGCCCTGCAAGCGCGCTGACCAGTCGCCGCCACCGCGCCAGCGCATCCTCGCCACGCGCGAAGGGGCGATAGCGCGGCCAGCCGAAGACCGGCGCCCCGGTCAGCGCCAGCGCGATCGGCACGATTACCGTCCCGACCGGGTCGATCGCGCGCAGGATGCGGGGCAGGCGATGCGGCGGGGGTTCGGGCGCATCCGGCTCGGCCGGCATCCAGCTCGCCACCATCCGCTGGCCGGCATCATGGAGTAGAACCGCCGCGATCGCGGGTAACGCCCACACGGCCAGCGACGCGATAATCGGCTGCATCCTTCTCCCCCGGTGGACACCGTGGCGGAAGGATGCGCGCGGCTCCACCCGATTCGTGCCGGATGCCGTTACGGAACGGGACGTTTATTCGGCAGCGGCGAGCGCTTCGGTGAAATGCCGCCGGCACAGCGCGGCATAGCGATCATTGCCGCCAATCTCGGTCTGCGCGCCATCGGCGACCGCCCGCCCCTCGCCATCGACGCGCAGGTTCATCGTCGCCTTGCGCCCGCAGCGGCACACCGACTTGATCTCGACCAGCGAGTCGGCGAGCGCCAGCAGCCGCGCCGATCCGGGAAACAGCGCTCCCCGAAAATCGGTTCGCAAGCCGTACGCGAGCACCGGAATGCCGAGGACATCGGCGACCGCAGCGAGTTGATCCACCTGCGCCGCACTCAGAAACTGCGCCTCATCGACCAGCACGCAATGCACCGGGCCATGATCCATCTCACGCTCGACATGCAGCCGCAGATCGGTATCCGCGGCAAAGCCGACCGCGGCGGTATCCAGCCCGATCCGCGACGCGATCCGCCCCGTCCCCGACCGCTCATCCAGCGCCGCCGTGAACAGCAACGTCCGCATCCCGCGCTCGCGATAGTTGAAATCGGCCTGCAGCAACGTGGTCGATTTCCCCGCGTTCATCGAGGCGTAGTAGAAATAGAGCTTGGCCATGATCCCCCTGTTGTTGCGCGTTTTAACCGAAGTCGGCGCGATTGACAGCCGCCGGTCGAAGGCAGAGGGTCGGGCCAGGGAGAGAGAGTATGTGGCGTTGGTGCATTGCCGCCGTTCTCGCATTGGCGCCGACTGCCACCGGCGCACCCGCGACCCAGCGCTACGCAATCGAATCGCCCAGCTCGGCGACGGCGCAGGTCGCGTTTTTCGGCGTTGCGCGCCGACAAGCGCGGTTCCCCAGTGTCAGCGGTGCAGTGACGATCAACCCTGCAGACATGGCCCGCATCGCGATCGACGTCACGCTCGACGCGTCGGCGCTGACTGCCAGCGACGACCTGACCCGCGACCGGCTGCGTGGATCGGCATTTTTCGATGTAAAGCGGACGCGGACCGTGCGCTTTGTCGGGGGCCAGATGCGGCTGACCGGCCCCGCCAGCGCGGTGATCGCGGGGACATTGACTGCGCGCGGGGTTTCCAAACCAGTGACGCTGGACGTCAATTTTTCGCGGCCGGTGGCACAGGCGGGCGCTGCGCCCGAACTTCGCCTGACCGCGCGCACCCGGATCGACCGGACCGATTTCGGGATGACCAGCTATCGCCTTGTCGTCGGGCGCAAGGTGGATGTCGCGCTGGACATCACCCTGCGTCCGGCCGGCTGACCGGATCAGTCAGCGGCGTCTTCGGCGGACAGGTCGCGCGCCACCTTGGGATCGCGCAGCAGCTGTTCGATATGGCTGCCCTCGTCGAAGCTCTCATCCGCAAGGAATTTGAGCTTGGCGGCATATTTGAGCTTCACGCGGGCGGCGACCTCGCGCTGGAGATAGGCGGTGTTGGTTCGCAGCGCCTTGATCACCGCCTCTTCTTCCTTGCCCAGCAGCGGCTTCACGAAGACGGTGGCGTGGCGCATGTCGGGCGACATACGCACTTCGGTGACGCTGACCATGTGCTTGGCCAACAGCTCGTCATGCACCTCGCCGCGCGCGAGGATGTCGGACAGGATATGGCGCACCTGCTCGCCCACGCGCAGCAGGCGGACGGAGCGGGTTTCGGGGGTGTCGTTGTGTTTCATGAACTCCCTCTCCCCTTCAGGGGAGTTTGAGGCCGGTCGCGCTCCCAGCGCGACCTAAACGTCACGGAGTGACGTTCACCTCGAACTGGCCGGGGGAGAGGGGCAGTTCAAGACTGCCACCGTCCGGCTTAGGGACAGGCCCCTCTCCCAACCCTCTCCCCTGAAGGGGAGAGCGCAATTTTGATTACAGCGTCCGTTCGCGCAGCTCGACCTCAAAGGTTTCCAGCATGTCGCCGGCCTTGATGTCGGTGAAGTTCTGCGTGAACGTCACACCGCATTCCAGACCTGCGCGCACTTCGGCGACATCGTCCTTGAAGCGGCGCAGCGATGCGATCTCGCCCTGGTAGATGATGACGTCGTCGCGCGTGATGCGAGCCTTGAGCGCCTTGCGGATCGCACCGTCGACCACCAGCAGACCGGCGGCCTTGCCATGCTTGCCCGCCGAGAAGACCTCGCGGATTTCCGCACGGCCGACCACGGTCTCGAACGCTTCCGGACCAAGCTGCCCCGCCATGCCGGCGCGAATCTCGTCGGTGAGTTCGTAGATCACGTCATAATATTTGAACGCGACCTTGTGGCGATCGGCGATCTCGCGTGCCTTGGCGTTCGGACGGACATTGAAGCCGATGATCGGCGCGCCCGAGGCCGCAGCCGCGTTCACGTCGCTTTCGGTAATGCCGCCGACGCCCGCATGCAGCACGCGCGCCTTGATGTCGTCGGTGCTGATCTTGTTGATCGCCGCGACGATCGCTTCGACCGTGCCCTGGGTATCCGCCTTGACGACCAGCGGATATTCCATCGCCTGCTTTTCCTTGAGCGCACTGAACATGCTCTCGAGGCTGGCGGGGGTGTTGGTCGTGCGCTTGTTCTGGATCACGCTGGCGCGATAGGCGGCGACCTCACGGGCGCGCGCCTCATTCTCGACGACCTGCAGCAGATCGCCCGCCATCGGCACGCCCGACAGGCCGAGAATCTCGACCGGCATCGACGGACCAGCTTCCTTGATCTGGCGACCCTTGTCGTCGATCAGCGCGCGGATCTTGCCGCTCTCGGCACCGACCACGAACACGTCGCCGACCTTGAGCGTGCCGCGCGTGACGAGGATCGTCGCGACCGGGCCGCGGCCCTTGTCGAGCTTCGCCTCGACCACATTGCCCTCGGCAGCGCGGTCGGGATTGGCCTTGAGCTCCATCAGCTCGGCCTGAAGCTGGATCTTCTCGATCAACGCGTCGAGGCCGATCTTTTCCTTCGCGGAAACCTCGACGTCCTGCGTCTCGCCGCCCATTTCCTCGACCTGGATGTTATGCTCGAGCAGGCGCTCGCGCACCTTCTGGGCATTGGCCTCGGGCTTGTCGATCTTGTTGATCGCGACGATCATCGGAACGCCGGCCGCCTTGGTGTGATTGATCGCCTCGATCGTCTGCGGCATCAGGCCGTCATCGGCGGCGACCACCAGCACGACGATGTCGGTGACGTTCGCGCCGCGCGCACGCATCTCCGAAAACGCTTCGTGACCCGGCGTGTCGAGGAAGGTGACCTTGGACTTGTCCTTCAGCGTGACCTGATAGGCGCCGATATGCTGGGTGATGCCACCGGCTTCGCCGCGCACCACATCGGTGCCGCGCAGCGCGTCGAGCAGGCTGGTCTTGCCGTGATCGACATGGCCCATGATCGTCACCACCGGCGGACGCGGCTTCAGCGCATCCTCGGTATCTGCATCGGTATCGAGCACCAGATCGATATCGCTGTCGCTGACGCGCACGATATTGTGGCCGAACTCGGTCACCAGCAGCTCGGCGGTGTCCTGATCGATCGTCTGGGTCAGCGTGACGGGCATGCCCATCTTGAACAGCGCCTTGACCAGATCCGCGCCCTTTTCGGCCATGCGGTTGGCGAGTTCGGCGACGGTGATCGTCTCCGGGACCTTGACGTCGCGGACCTGCTTGGCCTGCGGCTCGCGCGGGCCGGAGTGGCGGCGTTCCTTGTCACGCGCACGCTTGAGCGCGGCGAGGCTGCGCGCGCGCGCGCCATCGTCACCGCCCGTTGCGCGGTTGACCGTCAGCTTGCCGCCGCGGCGCTCGTCGCCCTTGCGATCGCGCTGCTGCGGACGCTGCGGCTCAGGCGCACGCGCCGGGGCGCGGTTGGGGCCGAGATTCGGCCCGCGCGGAGCACCGGCAGCAGCGCCACCAGCATTCGCCGGTGCGCTCGCCGTCGCGGCAGGCGCAGCAGCGGCCGCCGGCTCAGGCTTGGCCGGCGCCGGGCGCGGAATTTCAGGACGCTGCACCGGGGTAAACAGGCGCGGCGCAGGACGGGTGGAGTCGAGCTGCAAAGAAACCGGCTCGGGCGGCGCAGGCGGAGCGACCGGAGCCGGAGCCGGCGTCACAGGCGCGGCGTCAGGGGCAGCCGCGGGCGCGGGCGCAGGCGCCACTTCGGCGACCGGCTCGGGCTTTGCTTCGACGACGGGCGGCTTGGCAGCCTCGGCTTCGGCGCGGGCCTTTTCCTCAAGGCGGCGCTGTTCGGCTTCGGCAGCCTCGGCACGCTCGCGCTCTTCGCGGCGGCGGGCTTCCTCATTGGCCTGCATCCGCTGATCTTCGGCTTCACGCAGCAGGCGCGCCTGGCGCTCCTGCGCGGTCTCGCCCGCCGGAGCGGCGGGGCGCGGTGCAGGGGCCGGCGGGGCCGGAGGCGCTGCGACAGGTGCGGGTGGCGGTGCCGCTTCCTCCTGCGGCGCGCCGGTCTGCGGGCCGAGCATGCGGCGGCGCTTGACTTCGACCACAACGGTGTTCGAGCGTCCGTGGCTGAAGCTCTGCTTCACCTGGCCGGTCTCGACCGTGCGCTTCAGCCCCAGCGGCTGGCGCATTCCGAGCTTCGGCTTTTCGTTTTCGGTATCGCTCAAGTGTCTAATTCCTGCTTTTCTTCGTCGTTCGTTCAGATCGCCGCAAGGCCCGATGCGCCTTGCGAGCGGGTTTCGCAAGGCTATGGGGCCGGGTCGGGTCCGATAAAATGGAGCAGACGATCGAGTGCTTCGCGCACCCGCGCCGCCGCTCTGGGGTCGGTCAGGCCTGCATGTACCACATTTTCGCGGCCAAGCGCCAAGGACAATATGGTGCGGGGGAACGGCAATGTGAACCCCGTGTCCCCGGAACCTTCGCGTTCGGTGCCGACCCGCAGCGCCTGATCGAGTTTACGCGCGCCATCGCCGCCGGCGTCGGCCGCGTGCAGCAGTAGGTGCAGCTTGCCGCTGCGCCCCGCTTTTTCGATGCGCTCGCCGCCGATCACGACATAACCGGCCTTGGCTTCCAGCCCCAGCCGGTCGAGGAACGCGCGCTCGAGCTGCGCGGTCACCCGCGCGCCGAGATCGTCGGGAATGTTCAGATCGCCCGTCTTGAACGCGCGCGACAAGGCGCCGCGCAACTGCTTGCCGCTCGCGTCGAGCTGCGCGCGAGTCACGCCGATCCACGCGCCGCGGCCCGGAGCCTTGGCGCGGACATCGGGCAGCACATCGCCATCGGGCGACACAGCAAGCCGGATCAGCCCGTCGCGAGGCTGACCCTCACGCGAGAGAATGCAGGTGCGGATGGGGCCACCATCCGCACGCTGACCATCCGTCAGTTCAGCCGGGCGCTCATTGTTCGGAATCCGCAATTGCGTCCTCCGCACCCGACGAAGCAGGCTCTTCATCCGCGAACCAGTGCGCGCGGGCAGCCATGATGATCTCGTTGCCCTGCTCGTCGCTCAGACCATATTCGCCGAGCACGCCGCCCTTGTCCTGCTCGCGGGCGCTGTCGCGCTGCGGAGCGGCAGGACCGTCGCCACGGCGGCGCGGTTCGGCGCGCTTCTTGGCAACCAGCTCGTCGGTGGCGAGGTCGGCAAGATCGTCGAGCGTCTTGATCCCGGCCTTGCCCAGCGTGACCAGCATCGCTTCGGTCAGATACGGCATGGTCGCCAGATCGTCCTCGACGCCCAGCGCACGACGGGCTTCGCGGTTCGCTTCCTCACGCCGCTCAAGCGCCTCAGCCGCACGGCTCTGCAGCTCGCCCGCCAGATCGTCGTCGAACCCTTCGATGCTCGCCAGTTCGTCGATCTCGACATAGGCGACTTCCTCGAGCTGGCTGAAGCCTTCGGCGACCAGCAGCTGGGCGAGCGTCTCGTCCACGTCCAGTTCGTTCTGGAACATCTCGCTGTTGGTGACGAATTCCTGCTGGCGCTTCTCGCTCGAGTCCGTCTCGGTCAGGATGTCGATCGCCTTGCCGGTCAGCTGGCTGGCGAGGCGGACATTCTGGCCGCGGCGACCGATGGCGAGGCTGAGCATGTCGTCGGGAACGACGACTTCGATGCGGTCATCCTCTTCGTCGATGACGACGCGCGCGACATTCGCCGGCTGCAGCGCGTTGACGACGAAGGTAGCCGTATCCGGCGACCACGGGATGATGTCGATCTTCTCGCCCTGCATCTCCTGCACGACGGCCTGCACGCGGCTGCCCTTCATGCCGACGCAGGCGCCGACCGGGTCGATGCTCGAATCGTGGCTGATCACGCCGATCTTGGCGCGCGAACCCGGGTCGCGGGCGGCGGCCTTGATCTCGATGATCCCGTCATAGATTTCGGGGACTTCCTGCGCGAACAGCTTCTTCATGAAGTCGGGGTGCGCGCGCGACAGGAAAATCTGCGGCCCGCGCGTTTCGCGCACGACCTTCAGGATCAGGCTGCGGACGCGGTCGCCGACGCGGACCACTTCGCGCGGAATCTGCGCGTCGCGGCGGATGACGCCCTCGGCGCGGCCCAGATCGACGACGACATGGCCGAACTCGACGCGCTTGACGACGCCGGTGATGATCTCACCCTGACGGTCCTTGAATTCCTCGAACTGGCGCTCGCGCTCTGCGTCGCGGACCTTCTGGAAGATGATCTGCTTGCTCGCCTGCGCCTGAATGCGGCCGAATTCGATCGGGGGCAGCGGATCGACGATGAAGTCGCCGACCTTCGCGTCCTTCTGCAGCTTCTGCGCGCCCTTGATGTCGACCTGCTTGAAATAGTCGTCAACCGCTTCGACCACCTCGACCACGCGCCACAGGCGCAGATCGCCGGTTACGGGATCCAGCTTCGCGCGGATGTCGTTCTCGACGCCATAGCGGTTCTTGGCGGCACGCTCGATCGCGTCCTCCATCGCCTCGATGACGATCGCCTTGTCGATCATCTTCTCGGACGCCACCGAATTGGCAATGGCGATCAGTTCGGCCTTGTTGGCGGAAATGGCGGTGGCCATCAGTCCTGTTCCTCTGCTTCGAATTCGTCGGCGCCCTCGGCAGAGAGCGGTTTGGTTGCGGCGATCAGTCGGTCGGTAATCACGAGCTTTGCGTCCTCGATGGTCGCAAAGGCGATGTTGTGGGTCAGCCCGTGCCCGTCGGTGATGGCGATCACGTCGCCCTCCACCCCGGCAAGGTCGCCCTTGAATTGTTTGCGCCCATCGATCTTCTCGGCGAGCGTGATGCGCGCCTCATGCCCCTGCCAGTCGGCGAAGTCCTTGAGGCGAGTCAGCGGCCGGTCGATGCCGGGCGAGCTGACTTCCAGCCGATAGGCTTCGGGAATCGGATCACGCCCCGCCTCTTCCAGTTCGTCGAGCCGGTCGGAGATGCGGCGCGACAGGTCAGCGCAATCGTCGATGTTCAGCTGGCGGGTATCGGGCCGCTCGGCCATCACCTGCAGCGTGCGGTCGCCCTCGCCGCCGAACAGCTTGACGCGCACCAGATCGAAGCCGAGCGCACGCGCCTCAGGCTCGATGATACCGTTCAGGACTGCCAGGTCGGCCAACGCAAAAACTCCAAATACACCGGAAACACCCCGTCGCCGCCGGACCCGCTGGGGCCGACCTCGCCAAGTTTCCAATGTCGAGAACAGCGCCTCTATAAACGCAAGGCGCGCGAACAGCAAGGCGTTCGACTCTGCCCCTTTGGCCCCCTTTTCGCGCGTTGTTTCACGTGCAACATCCGCGCGTCCCGCGCGTTGCGGAAATTGCTCCAGGGAGGATTCGATGCGCCTGTTACCGATTGCCGCCATACCGTTCGTGCTGATTGCCTGCACCGCCGCCCAGCCCGGAAACAGCCAGGAGACGGCAAATGGAGCGGACGGCCTGCCCTTCACCGTCACTCCGGTCGCCGATTTTGACGCGCCTTGGTCGATGACGTTCCTGCCCGACGGGCGTATGCTGGTGACCGAGAAGGCTGGCAAGCTGATCCTGCTGAGCGCCGACGGCAAGACCAAGACCGAAGTGAGCGGCGTTCCCGCGGTCGACAGCGCCGGGCAAGGCGCGCTCAAGGAAATTCTGCTCGCGCCCGATTATGCCAAGAGCAAGCGCGTGTATTTCAGCTTCTCCGAAGCGGGACAGGGCGGCAAGGGCGTGGTCCTCGCCCGCGCGGTTCTGACCGGTGGTGCAACCCCCGCCCTGACGCAGGTCGAGCGCCTGTTCCAGGCAGCGCCCTATGTCGAAGGCAGCGGCCATTATTCGGGCCGGATCGCCTTCGCACCCGACGGCAAGCATCTGTTCTTTGCCAATGGTGAGCGCCAGAAGTTCGACCCGGCGCAGGACCCCAAGTCAACGCTCGGCAAGATGCTGCGCCTGACCCTCGACGGCAAGCCGGCGGGCGATCCCGGCCTGACCGCCAAGGGTTTCCACCCCGCGGTCTGGTCGTACGGCCATCGCAACCTGCTCGGCATCGCCTTCGACAGCGCCGGCAATCTGTGGGAGCAGGAAATGGGGCCGAAGGGCGGCGACGAGGTCAATCTGGTCCTGCCCGGCCGCAACTATGGCTATCCGATCGTCTCCGACGGCGACCATTATGACGGGCGCGACATCCCCGACCACAGCACGCGCCCCGAGTTCGAGGCACCCAAGGTATCGTGGAACCCGGCAATCTCGCCCGGCGGGCTGATCGCCTATTCGGGCAAGATGTTCCCGCAATGGAAGGGCGACCTGTTCATCGGCGGCCTGTCGAGCCAGGCGCTGATCCGCGTCGACGTCAACGGCACCAGCGCCGCCAAGGGCGATCAATGGTCGATGGGCGCGCGCATTCGCGAGGTCGAGGAAGGCCCTGACGGCGCGATCTGGCTGCTCGAGGACGGCGGGCGCGGATCGGAAGGCCGGCTGCTCAAGCTGACGCCGGTTAAATGATCGCCGGGCGCCGGTTCGCGCTCGGCGCCGCGCTCCTCGCCCTCGCCGCGTGCGATTCGGGCGGCGGGAGCGGCGGCGGCGTGTCGACACCGGCGCCCAGCCCGACCGTCGCGCCCTCCCCGTCTCCCAGCGCAAGCCCGACCGCAGCACCGATCACGGGGGTGCAGGCGACGGCGGTCGCGACCTTTGCCTCACCTTGGGCGATGGTGTTCCTGCCCGATGGCCGGGCACTGGTGACTGAAAAGGGCGGCACGCTGCGCATCGTGACCCAGGCCGGGGTGAAATCCGCCGCGCTGGTTGGCGTCCCCACCGTCGCGGCGGGCGGGCAGGGCGGCCTGCTCGACGTTGCCCTGCATCCGAACTTCGCGAGCAACGCGCTGGTCTATTTGAGCTTCTCCGAAGCGGGGACCGGCGGATCGGGGCTGGCGGTGGCGCGCGGCACTCTGGTCGAAGATGCCGGCGGGCCGCGCCTGACCGGCGTCAGCACGATCTGGCGACAGGCTCCGAAGCTATCGGGAAGCGGCCATTTCGGCGGGCGCATGGCCTTTGCCCCTGATGGCACGCTTTATGTCACTGCGGGCGAGCGGCAGCGCGGATTGCCGGCGCAGGATATGACCCAGACGTTGGGCAAGATTATCCGCATCAACGCCGATGGCAGCGTCCCCGCCGACAACCCGTTCGTCACCACTGCGGGCGCGCGGACAGAAATCTGGTCGCTCGGCCATCGCAATCCCTATGGCCTCGCCTTCGATGCCGCCGGACGATTGTGGGAGCATGAGATGGGGCCGGAGGGCGGCGACGAGTTCAACCTTGTCACGCGCGGCGGCAATTATGGCTGGCCAAACGTCTCCAACGGCCAGGATTATGGCGGCGGCAACATCCCCGATCACATGCCGGGCGACGGCTATGTTGCGCCGCTGCTGTCCTGGACCCCGGTGATCGCACCGGGCGGGATGATCCTCTATTCGGGCAGCCTGTTCGCGGCATGGCGCGGCGACGCGATCGTCGCGGGCCTTGTCAGCCAGGGGCTGGTCCGCGTCCGTTTCACCCCGACCAGCGCGACCGAACTGCAACGCATCCCGCTTGGCGCGCGTATCCGTGAGGTCGAACAGGGGCCGGACGGCGCGATCTGGGTGCTGGAGGATTCCAGCAGCGGTCGATTGCTCAGGCTGGTCCCGAACTGATCAGAAAGTTTATCCGAGCGGCCGCAACCGGTCGCTCGGGATCGTCCTGCCACGCGAACGCCTCGACATTGGCGACGCGGTTGCCGAGACGGCTGACTTTTCCCTGCGCGCGGGTCGGCTTTTCGCGTCCGCCACGCATGAAATCGACGGTGACGTTGACCGGCTTGATCCGCGCACCGCCGCGCTCATCCGCTGCCAGTGCATGACGCAACGCCGCGATCGCCGCCATTTCGAGCAACCCGGACAGCGCACCGCCATGCACAAAGCCTGGGCGCCCCAGCACGTCGCTGCCGAACGGCATCGTCAGAACCGGCGGGCCATCGCCGCGCTCGATCGTGATGCCGAGCAGTTCGGCATAGGGTGGCAGGGCAAAGCTCATGCCGCGCCCTCCATGAACATGAACGTGCCCGCGACATGCGCGACCGGATCGTCGGGGTCGCCGTCATGCGCCACCCCGCGCACAAAGCCGACCGACCGCGTCACGCGATAACACTCGCCCCGCCCGATCACCTCGCGCCCCGCGACCGCCGGCCGCAGATAATCGACGCGCAGGTCGAGTGTCGCGTGCGGCAGAAACCCGCCGCGCTTCATCCACACTGCGACGCTGGTCGCCATGTCGAGCAGGGTGATGATCGGCCCCGATGCCAGCACCCCGCGCTCGACATCGCCGATCAGTTTCGGATCGAACGGTAACGCGAGCTCGCACCAGTCGGGGCCGTGCGCGCGATAGCGGATGCCCAGCGCGTCGCCATGCCCGCCGACGCGGTGCGTGAAAAAGCGTTGGGGGTCAAAGGGGATCGGCGCAGCGCTCATCCCCTGCGCGCTAGCGGGCGCGGCGACGCACGGCAAGCCGGGGGCATCAGCAACATAAAGCCGAATTAACTCAGCCGTGGCGGAGCATCCGCCTAGCCTGACCCCACATCAAAAAGGGGGATCGACTATGCTGACTCTCGCACTGTCCGACATCGCTACGCTGGACACGCAGGTTGCGATGCATGGCGCACTCCGTGCCTCCGAAATCGCCGGGGACGAGATTTTCGAGATGATGGTGGCGATCGTCATCATCGTTTACGAGACCTGAGCTTGACCGCGTTCGACGCGGCGGTGCCGGACGCGCGCGGCCGCTCCGCATCAGGCAATGCCGCCTTTGCCGACGCCGTGCGCGACCGCATCGCGGCGCGGTTCGATGGGCTTACCGAAGCCGACGCGGTGTTGCGACAGGCCCGCGCATTGCTGGCCGATAGCGGCTGGATCGCCGGGCTGATCACCCCACTGGTCGATGCCCTGCGCGCCGATCCGTGGTTCGATCCCGCACTCCGCATCACGCGCGATGCAATGCGCACCGCAGTGGTCCTCGCCGACCTGCCCGCAGTGTCGCTGACCGCCAGCGTGACCTCGGCAGCGGCGCTCGCCCGGGTCGATCCGCCCGCCACGGTCGTGCTGTCCGGTCGGCGCGCGCTGACCCTGTATGTGCGGGGCGGGCAGGCGCAGGTGCGGCGATGGCGCCTTGCCGACACGGAACCACGCCGCTGCGTCGAGATCGAGCGCCAGCTTCTCGGCGACAACGATCTGATCGAACAGGACGGACGCCGCGAGGGGCGGCTGATCATCGCGGCGACAAGCGACGTAGTCGCCGTCACCGCGACCGCCAAATCGGGCGCCGATCCGCTGATGCACGAATTCGCCATTGCCGATGGCCGTCTTGTCCGCAGTGTCACCGCCGACGACCGCAGCTCGCGCGCCGAACTGCTCCTTGCCCTGCTCCGCGCCAATGGAAGAAGCGACGCGGCCGACAGCTTTGACGCGATGACGCGCGATCCGGCCTTTCACCTGCGCTGGGCCGCGATGCGCGAATGGCTGATGCTCGATGCACGCGCCGCCCGCCCCCGGCTGGTGGAGATGGCGGCAGCAGACCCCGATCCGGGGGTACAAGTCGCCGCAGCGCAGACGCTCGACCGGCTCGACGCACGGCTGGCGGCGGCGTGACCCGCATGATCGATCCCGGCGCGGGCAGCGCGATGACTCTCGAAGAACTGGTCGAAGCACTCGAGACCACCGCCTTTGATCCGCATGACGAAGATAGCTTCGCCGCGCTCGGCCCGCTGCTCGCCCGCCTCGGACGCAATCGCCGCTTCCTTGCCGACCTCGCCATCGCCGAACTCAAGACGCGGTGTGCCGGGCAGGGTGTCGCCAACAACTATGGCGCGCAGGTATTCCTGCTCCGCCCGCCCAACGGCCGGTTCGTGCTGCGCGCCAATTTCTGGCCATCGACCGATGACGGCATCGTCCAGGCGAGCGGCACCGCGCCGTTCGTCTATGGCATGGCGCACGACCATAATTTCCCGTTCCTGACCTATGGCTATCTCGGGCCAGGCTATTGGAGCGATTATTGGGAGCGCGATCCGGCGCAGCCAGAGACGCCGATGCGCTTTACCGGACGGCGGCGGATCGAGCCGGGGCAGCTGATGCTCTACCGCATGTCCCGCGACGTCCACGCCCAGCTGCCGCCCGACGCATTTTCGGTGACGCTCAACATCCTTGGCAGCCACCCGTCGCATCGCTGGATCGACCAGCATCGCTTCGACCCGGCCACCGGAGCCGTCGCCGAAATACTGACCACCGCGCCGTCGGAGGGGCTGGCGACGATCGCCGCGCATCTCGGCGGCGGCAACGGCCTTGACCTGATCGACCATCTCGCCCGCCAGCACCCGCATCCGCGCATGCGCGCCACCGCACTCGCCGCGCTGGCATCGGCGCGTCCGGATTGCCCCGACGCGCTTGCACTGATCGCCCGTGCCGCGCCGGATCACCCCGCTTTGGACCCATCTGCGGCAGACAGGCTGCTGCAGAACCGCGCAAAAGCGCCATGTGGTCCCGGTGATTCTATCCGAAGTCGAGATACCGTGGCTTGACCACGCGATACGCGCACGGGGCTACCGACTTGAAATCGGGTACGCCCGCGCCGCGCCGACGCCGCATGTAGCGGCGATTCTGTGTCGGTGGCAGATCGGGCGCGCGATCATGGCCAGGCCAGTCCCGCAGATCGCGCTGACGGAGGACCGCGCTGCACTGGTCGCAGCACTCGACGCCGGAGCTTCCGACGCGGTGGCGGTTCCGGTCGATCCCGATGAGCTCGCCGCGCGTGTCGATGTCCGGGTGCGCCGCCACGCCGCCACCCCGCTCACGGTCGGCGCGCTGACGCTTGACCCGGTCGCACGCAGCGCCAGTCGGTCCGGAACGCAGATCGCGCTGGTCCCGCGTGAGTTCGCGCTGCTGCGCTACCTCGCCGAATCGCGCGGACGATTTGTGCCGCGATGCGAGCTGCTGGAGCAGGTCTGGGGACTTCGCTTCGACCCCGGCACCAATGTCGTCGCGGTCCATGTTTCGAACCTGCGCGCCAAGCTCGACCGCCCCTTCCCCACCGCAATGATCGAAGGTCGCAAGGGGCTGGGCTATCGCCTCGTCGCGGGTTAACGTGCGCGTAAAGCAAGATCGAGCGGAGAGGACCATGACCGAGCAGCGCGTGACAATCCATATCGCCAATGGCATCGCCGATGTCCGGCTGGCGCGCCCCGACAAGATGAACGCGCTCGACCCGGCGATGTTCGCAGGGATTGTTGACGCGATCGACCAGCTGGCCGCCATGCCGGGTCTGCGCGCAGTAGTGTTGTCGGGCGAGGGGAAGGCCTTTTGCGCCGGGCTCGACATGGCGAGCATGGCCGGTGGTGGCGGCGCGCTCGACATCCATGCGCGCAGCCATGGCGAGGCGAACCTGTTCCAACAGGTCGCCTGGGGCTGGCGCACCTTGCCGGTCCCGGTGATCGCGGCGGTGCATGGCATCGCGTTCGGCGGCGGGTTTCAGATCATGTCGGGTGCGGACATCCGCGTCATGGCCCCGGGCACGCGCTGTTCGATCATGGAGATGAAATGGGGGATCGTCCCCGACATGGCCGGATTCGCGCTGTGGCGGACGACGGTGCGCGACGATGTGCTGCGCGAACTGACCTACACCGCGCGTGAGTTCGATGCGGCGGAGGCGGCGGCGCTCGGCTTTGTCACCCATCTTTCCGACGCGCCCTATGCCGCCGCGATGGACATTGCCGCCGCCATTGCCGCGCGCAATCCCGAGGCGATCCGAGCCGCCAAGCGGCTCGCCAACCTGTCCGCCGATGCCAGCGCCGGCCCGATTCTGGTCGCCGAAAGCGCCGAGCAGGCAAAGCTGATGCGCTCGCCCAACCAGATGGAGGCGGTGATGGCCAACATGCAGAAGCGCACGCCGAGCTTCACCGACTGACTCTTCCAATGCGCCCGCTCTCACGATAAAGGATCACCATACCCGATATACGAATGAGAGGATGTCCATGCGCGAAGCCGCGATCGTCTCCACCGCCCGCACCGGCATCGGCAAGGCCTATCGCGGCGCGTTCAACGCGACCGAGGCGCCGGTGCTGGCGGGGCATGTGATGAACGCCGCGGTGGAGCGTGCCGGGATCGACCCGGCGCGGATCGACGACATCTTCTGGGGCGTCGGCAATCAATGGGGCACCCAAGGCGGCAATGCCGGGCGCATGGCGGTATTCGCCGCTGGATTGCCGCAGAGCGTTCCCGCCTTCACGCTCGACCGCAAATGCGGCTCCGGCCTCACCGCGCTGGCGCTGGCGGCGCGCTCGATCATCGCGGGCGATATCGATGTCGCGCTGTCCGGGGGCATGGAATCGATCAGCCTGACCGTGACCAAGGACGCCCCGCGCTTCGCCAACCAGTCGGTGCTGGCGAACGAACCGCACGCCTATATGCCGATGATCGAAACCGCCGAGATCGTCGCCGAACGCTATGGCATCAGCCGGGAGGCCCAGGACGCCTATGCCGCGCAGAGCCAGCAGCGCGCCGAGGCCGGCCTCGCGAAGGGCGCGTTCGTCGAGGAAATTGCGCCGATCACGGTCGAAAAGGCGCTGTTCGACAAGGAAGGCAACCGCACCGGCAGCGAGACCGTCACCGTCGCCCAAGACGAAGGCATCCGCCCCGGCACCACCGCCGAAGCGCTGGCGGGCCTCAAGACCGTGTGGAAGGGCGGGCAGGTGATCGCGGAGGGCAATCACATCACTGCGGGCAATGCCAGCCAGCTGTCCGACGGCGCCGCCGCCCAGATCGTGATGGACCGCGCCACCGCCCAGGCCGAGGGCAAGGACATCCTTGGCATCTATCGCGGCTTTCAGGCGGCAGGCTGCGGCCCCGATGAAATGGGAATCGGCCCGATTTTCGCGATCCCCAAGCTGCTCGACCGCGCCGGCCTGTCGGTAGCGGACATCGGCCTGTGGGAACTCAACGAAGCTTTTGCCAGCCAGTGCCTCTATTGCCGCGATCACCTCGGCATTGATCCCGAGCGGTACAACGTCAATGGCGGCGCGATCGCGATCGGCCATCCGTTCGGCATGACCGGCGCGCGACTGGTCGGCCATGCCTTGATAGAAGGCCGCAAGCGTGGAGTGCGCTGGGTCGTCGTCTCGATGTGCACCGCCGGCGGGATGGGCGCGGCGGGATTGTTCGAGATCGTGTAGCGTCCGTTTGCCCTGAGCTTGTCGAAGGGCCGCAAGCGAAACGCCTGTTGGGAAAGGCCTTTCGACAGGCTCAGGACAAACGGAGGTAAGGTTTCTTACCCCCTTCGACATCGCCGAAACGCTTCGCTAGACGGCGCACATGCTTCTTCGTCTCGGTACCCGCGGTTCGCCGCTCGCCCTTGTTCAGGCCAATATGGTCCGCGATGCGCTGCTCGCTGCGCATGGCTGGGCGCCAGAGGCGGTCGAAATCGTGCCGATCCGCACCACCGGCGACCGCGTGCAGGATCGCCCGTTGGCCGAAATCGGCGGCAAGGCGCTGTGGACCAAGGAACTCGATCGCGCGCTGCTCGATGGCGACATCGACCTCGCGGTGCATTCGATGAAGGATGTCGAGACGATCCGCCCGGAGACGATCGCGGTCGCCGCGATGCTGCCGCGTGCCGATGTGCGCGACCGGCTGATCGGCGCGGAGTCGATCGCAGCGCTGCCGCACGGCGCCCGGATCGGGACCAGCTCGCCGCGCCGCGCGGCGCAGCTGCGCCGCCTGCGCCCGGACCTCGCCATCGTCGCGCTGCGCGGCAATGTCGACACCCGCCGCGCCAAGGTGGCGGCGGGCGAGGCGGACGCGACCCTGCTCGCCGCTGCCGGGCTCGACCGGCTGGGCTATGGCGATGTCGGCGTCGCGATCGGCGTCGACCAGCTGCTCCCCGCCCCATCGCAGGGCGCGGTCGGGATCGAAGTGCGCGCCGACGATTCCATGACGCGCATCCATGTCGCGGCGATCGGCGATGCCGTCACCGAACGCTGCGTGTGGGCCGAGCGCGCCTTGCTCGCCGCGCTCAACGCCGACTGCCACTCCCCCGTCGCCGCGCTCGCCACGATCGAAGCCGACGGCCTGCGCGTGCGGGCGGAGATCCTGAACGAGGACGGGTCGGAGCATGTCGGGGTCGAGCGCAGGAACCTCGGCGGCACCCCACATGAAGCCGCAGAGCTGGCGCAAGCGCTCCTGAGCAGCGCGCCGCCGCATCTGCGCCGCCTGTTCGGGCATTGAGCCGCCCGCTCGCCATCCTGCGCCCGCCACCGGGCGGTGCGGCCACCGCTGACCGCGTCCGCGCCGCCGGCCTTGAGCCGCTGCTCGTGCCGCTGTTCGAGGTCGTGCCGCTCGACTGGACGCCGCCCGACCCGAAGCTGTTCGACGCGCTGCTGCTGACCAGCGCCAATGCCGCGCGCCATGCCGGGCCGGGGCTGGCGGCACTGGCGCGGCTTCCCGCGCTTGCCGTGGGGCCGGAAACGGGGCTTACCGCCGAGCATGCCGGGCTGCGCGTCGTCGAATGCGGCAGCCGCGGAGTCGCGGCGCTGCTCGCGCGCCAACCATCGAACCAGCGGCTGTTGTGGCTCGCCGGGCGCGACCGGATCGTGATCGAGCACACCGCGATCCGCGCGATCCTTCCGGTCTATGCCAATGAAGCCGTCGCGCTGACCGCAGACGCAGCGGCGCAGCTGTCCGGCAGCGTCGCGCTGGTCCATTCCGCCCGCGCAACGCGTCAGCTCGGCGCGCAGCTCGACGCGCATGGCATTCCGCGCAATTCGGTGCGGATCGCGGCGATCAGCGCCCGCGCCGCCGACGCCGATGGGCGCGGCTGGGCGCGTGTCGCCATCGCTGCGGAGCCCAGCGATGCCGCACTGATCGCCGTTGCACAGCCGCTGGCGATTGACCCCTGACCGCATCGGGAGAATAAGCAGGTCATGACCCCCGACGCTCCGGTTCCCACTGCCCCCGTGCGCGGCAATCCCCTCACGATGATTCTAGTCGCCGTGCTGATCGCGTTCATCGCCGGTCTCGCCGCGATGGCCGTAGTGTTCCGCGCCGGCGACTGGTGGGGCGGCCCCGCCGATGCGCCCGTCGCCGTCGTGCAGCCGCCGATCTCCGCGGTTCCCGTCACCGCCCCCGGAATGGACGTCGCGACGCTCGCCGCGCGCGAACAAATACTCGCCGCGCGACTCGAGTCGCTCGACGCCCGGCTCAAGGCGACCGACGCCGATGCGCGCGTCGCCGCCAGCTATGCCGGCCGGGCCGAAGCGATGATGCTGGTGTTCGGTGCCCGCCGCGCGCTCGAACGCGGGCAGGAGCTGGGCATCATCGCGGGCGAGCTGCGCCGTCGCCTCGGCGGTGCCGCACCCGAAGCCGTCGCGACCGTCGTCGGTGCCTCGGGCGAACCGATTACGCTGGAGGATCTGCGCGTCGCGTTCGACCAGATCGCCCCGCGCCTCTCCACGTCGCAGCCCGATGACGGCTGGTTGAGCGCGATCCAGCGCGAGCTGACGACGCTCGTCATCATCCGCAAGCAGGACGCCCCCAGCCCCCACCCACGCGAGCGCCTCGCGCGCGCGCGCCGTCTGCTCGGACAGGGGCATGTCGAAGCGGCCCTCGCTGAAGTCTCGCGCCTGCCCGGCGCACAGGGCGCGGAAAGCTGGATGGCCGCGGCAGGGCGCTACATCGCGACGCGCCGCGCGCTCGACACACTCGAAACTGCGGCGATCGAGGGCAAGGCTCAGCCTGTCCCCGGCGCACGCACACCGGCCCCGGCAGCCCCGCCTGCCCAGGAGCCGACACCACTGACTCAGGGAGAGTAAGATGGCCGAGATGGGCCGGTTCGACTGGCAGGATCCGTTCGCGCTCGACGCACAGCTGACCGATGAAGAGCGGATGGTCCGCGACGCGGCGCGCGCCTATGCGCAGGAACAGCTGCTCCCACGCGTCACCCGCGCGTTTCTTGACGAGAATTTCGACCGCGAGATCATGTCCGAGATGGGCCAACTCGGCCTGCTCGGCCCGACCATCCCCGAAACCTATGGCGGCGCGGGCCTTGGCTATGTCGCCTATGGCCTCGTCGCGCGTGAGGTCGAAGCAGTCGATTCGGGCTATCGCAGCGCGATGAGCGTGCAGTCGAGCCTCGTGATGCACCCGATCCATGCCTATGGGACCGAGGAGCAGAAGCGCAAATATCTGCCCAAGCTGGCGAGCGGCGAATGGGTCGGCTGTTTCGGCCTGACCGAACCCGATGCGGGCAGTGACCCGGCCGGCATGCGCACCCGGGCGGTCAAGATTGACGGCGGGTACAAGCTGACCGGCGCAAAGATGTGGATCACCAATTCGCCGATCGCCGACGTCTTCGTCGTCTGGGCCAAGAGCGACGAACATGGCGGCGGGATCAAGGGCTTCGTCCTCGAAAAGGGGATGAAGGGTCTGTCGGCACCCAAGATCGAGGGCAAGCTGAGCCTGCGCGCATCGATCACCGGCGAAATCGTGATGGACGGGGTCGAAGTCGGCGAAGACGCGCTGCTGCCCGAGGTTCAGGGGCTCAAGGGCCCGTTCGGCTGCCTCAACCGTGCGCGCTACGGCATCGCCTGGGGCACGATGGGCGCCGCTGAAGCATGCATGCAGGCCGCGCGCCAGTACACGCTCGACCGCCATCAGTTTGGCCGCCCGCTCGCCGCGACCCAGCTGGTGCAGCTGAAGCTCGCCAATATGGAGACCGAGATCGCACTCGGCCTTCAGGCAGCCCTGCGCGCGGGCCGGATGTTTGACGAGGGCACGCTGTCGCCCGAAGCGATCAGCATCATCAAGCGCAACAATTGCGGCAAGGCGCTCGATATCGCCCGCGTCGCGCGTGACATGCATGGCGGCAACGGCATTTCCGCCGAATTCCATGTCATGCGCCACGCGATCAACCTCGAAACGGTCAACACCTATGAGGGCACCCACGACGTCCACGGCCTAATCCTCGGCCGCGCCATCACGGGCATCGCTGCGTTCTGATGGAGCCGGATCGGCAGCCGATTCTTGAGGGCGAGTTGGTCACGATTCGACCGCTCGTCGCCAAGGATTGGGATGCGCTGTTCGCCGTCGCGTCGGACCCGCTGATCTGGGAACTCCACCCGGCCAACGACCGCTGGCAGGAGCCGGTGTTCCGCAAATTCTTCGACGACGCGCTGGCGTGCGGCGGCGGGCTCGCGATCCTCGACAAGGCGACCGGCGCGATCATCGGCTCGAGCCGCTATGACTGCTGGGTGCCGGACGAAGACGAGATCGAGATCGGCTGGACCTTCATCGCGCGGAGCAATTGGGGCGGCACCTATAACCGCGAGATCAAGCGGCTGATGCTCGATCACATCCACCGCTTCGTGAATCGCGTGGTATTCATCGTCGGGCAAAACAACCTCCGCTCGCGCGGCGCGATGGAGAAGATCGGCGGGCACCTGATCCCCGGTCGCACCCATCGCGGTGGCGGGAAATCCTTCCCCGACCATGTCGTGTACGAGATTTGCCGCCCATGAAGCCGCTCGCCGGGGTCAAGGTGGTCGAACTCGCCCGCATCCTCGCCGGGCCGTGGTGCGGCCAGTTGCTTGCCGATCTGGGTGCGGAAGTGATCAAGGTCGAGCGCCCCGGTGCCGGCGACGATACCCGCCACTGGGGGCCGCCCTTTCTGCATGACAGCGAGGGCGTCAGCCGCGACGCCGCCTATTACCACTCCGCCAATCGCGGCAAAGCCGCCCGCTTCATCGACATTGCGACGCCCGAGGGTCAGGCAGAGGTCCGCGCATTGGTCGCCGATGCCGATGTCGTGATCGAGAATTACAAGGTCGGCGGCCTCGTCAAATATGGCCTCGACCATACCAGCCTCAGCGCGATCAACCCGCGCCTGATCACCTGCTCGATCACCGGATTCGGCCAGACCGGTCCCTATGCCCATCGCGCCGGCTATGATTTCATCATTCAGGGGATGGGCGGGATCATGTCGCTGACCGGCGAGCCCGATGGGGCGCCGCAAAAGGCGGGGATCGCCTATGCCGACATCTTTACCGGGGTCTATTCCGCCGTCGCGATCCTCGCTGCGCTGCGCCAGCGCGATGCGACCGGAAGCGGCGCGCATATCGACATGGCGCTGCTCGACACCCAGGTCGCGGTGCTCGCCAATCAGGCGCTGAACTGGATGGCGAACCCGGCCAAAGTGCCGCACCGCATGGGCAATGGCCACGCCAACCTCGCCCCCTATCAAGCGTTTACCGCGAGCGACGGCGACCTGATCATCGCGGTCGGCAATGATTCGCAGTTCCGCAAGCTGTGCAGCGTGCTGGGCCTCACGCTCGCCGACGATCCCGACTTCGCCACCAACCCCGCGCGCGTGCGCAACCGCGCCCGGCTGATCGCGCCGATTCAGGCTGCGGTGGCGGGCTGGACCAAGCAGGCGCTGTCCGACGCGCTCGAGGCACGGGGCGTCCCCGCCGGACCGATCAACACGGTCGATGAGGTCTTCGCCGACCCGCAGGTGATCGCGCGCGGCATGCAGATCGCGGCGGAGGGCCTGCCGGGGGTCGCCAGCCCGATCGTGATCGACGGGCAGCGCATGGTCTCCGACCGCGCCAGCCCGGCGCGACCGGTGGAGGGTTAAGCTGCCCCCGCTGGACATCGCGGTGGCGGGATGCGGCACTGCGGGCCTTGCCGCCGCCTTGCTGCTCCACCGCGACGGCCATCGCGTCACCTTGTTCGAGCGCTTCGACTCGCCGCGCCCGCTTGGCTCGGGCCTGCTGATCCAGCCGACCGGTCAGGCCGTGCTGCGCGCGCTGGGACTGGAAGCCGAATTGCTAGCGCGCGGCGCGCCGGTCACGCGGCTGATCGGTCATGCCGGGAAGCACTGCGTCCTCGACGTGCGCTATGCCGCATTGAAGCGCGGCGGCGTTGGCATCGGCGTCCACCGCGCAACCCTGTTCGCGATCCTCCACGATGCGGTGCTGGCCGAGGGCATCGCGATCGAAGCCGGTCGGGCGATCACGGCGTGCGCGGACGGTCGGCTACACTTCGCGGATGGCACCCAGTCCGGGCGCTTCGACCTGATCGTCGACGCAATGGGCAGCCGCTCCCCGCTTGTCCCGGTGACGCACCCGCTGGCGTTCGGCGCGCTCTGGGCCGATCTCGACTGGACGGGCGCGTTCATCCCCGATGCGCTGCAGCAACGCTATCGCCGCGCCAGCGTGATGACCGGCGTGCTGCCGATCGGAACGCCGCGCCATGCAACGGGGCCACGCGCGGCGTTGTTCTGGTCGCTGCGGGGCGATCGCCTTGCCGAGTGGCGCGCGGCTGGCCTCGCCGCATGGAAGGCCGAGCTGCTGGCATTATGGCCCGCGACCGCGCCGCTGCTCGACCAGATCAGCGATCCCGACCAGCTGACCTTCGTCAGCTACGCACACCGCACCTTGCGCCAGCCGGTCGAGCCGCGCCTGATCCATCTCGGCGATTCCTGGCATTCGACCAGCCCGCAGCTGGGGCAGGGCGCGAACATGGCGTTGCTCGACGCCTATGCCCTCGCGCTCGGCCTGCGCCGCGCGCGCACGCTGCCTGAGGCACTCACCGAGACCATCCGCCTGCGCCGCGACCAGATTCAGCTGTATCAGCTGCTCAGCCGGTTGCTGACCCCGGTCTATCAGTCCGATGGCGCGGCGATTCCGTGGCTGCGCGATCGGGTGATGGGGCCGGTGTCGAAGCTGTGGCCGTTCACCGCGGCTCAGGCGGCGTTGGTCAGCGGGGCGGTGGGTCACCCGCTCGCCCGCCTTGGGCTCGACGCCTGAGCCAGTCGCGCAGCACCACTGTCCGCGCCTCGGTCTGTGCCGCAAACAACCACGCTGCGGCGAGCGCCAGGATCACGATCGCCACCACCGCCAGCACAGCCTCACCCCCGGGCGCCAGCCGCGTGTCCCCGACGATCCACCCCGCCGCCAGCGCCATGAGCGGGAAATGGATGGCGTAGAGCGAGAAGCTCGCCTGCGCGCCATAGCTGGCGAGCGGGCGCAGCGCGGCGATGCGGGGCGGGTCGCTGCGCAGCAGGGTGAACAGGAACAGCGCGAAGCTGGCGGCCTCGATCGGATCCTCGATCCCGAAATCGCCCGTCCGCCCCCACAGCAGCGCGGCGAGGCACAACAGCCCGGCCGCGATCGGCGTCCAACGCGACAGGCGCAAGTCGGGCCAGCGCCGCTCTGCCCCATGCAACGCCGCGCCGCACAGCCAGCTCAGAAACCCGAGCGCGATCTCTGGATTGGCCAATGCGATTCCCAGCGTCACCAGCGCGATGCCGGGCCGCCGATAGCGAAGAGCCAGCCAGAGCGCGGGGAACCACAGATAATACCAGAATTCGAACGCCAGGCTCCACAACGGCCCGTTGCTGCCAAAAGGCGGCACGATCAGATGCTGGAGAAACACCAGATTGCCGGCCAGCGCGCGCAGCGTCAGCGATTGCGACAGATCCTGCGTGAACACCCACGCACCGGTCAGCCCGTAATGTGTGGGCAATTCCAGCGCATGATAGCCGATCCAGTCGAGCACGCCCCCCAGCACTAGAGCCGGGACCAGCACGATCCCCAGCCGCGCGACGCGGTCGATCAGATAATCGTCCCAGCGCCAGCCCCGCTCTGCCCGCGCCGCAACGCTGCGCGCGATCCAGTAGCCGCTGAGCACAAAGAACAGGATCACCGCCGAATGCGCGAACCCGGCAAGGAAATAGCCTGCGCGCACCAGCAGCGACGCGGTCGGCCGGTAATCCTCGACCAGCAGCCCCCACAAATGCCCGAACGCGACCGTCACCGCGAGCACGGCGCGCATCGCATCCATATGGAACCACGCTGCGGGCGGCGCAGACTGTGCCCCGGTCGCGCTCAGCCGCGCACCCGAGTCGCCAGCGCCTGCGCCCCAGCCGGCGCGCGCACCTTTCCGCCATGGATCAGGAACACAAAGGTTTCGCGCGGGGTCACGGGCGGATCGCGATCCTCGACATAGGGGAGGCCATCCGGCCGTCCGCCCGACGCCCAGCAGCGCGCGACATCGGCCCAGCGGTCCAGCTCAGCCTCGGGATAGCAGAGCGGGTTATCGTCCTCCCCCGATTCGAGCCGCGCATAGACGAAATCGCCGGTGACATCGGCGATGGCGGGGTATTCGGGCGAATGCGCGTAGACGATCGCAACCCCCGCATCGCGGCACATCGCCACGAACTCCGGCACCGCAAAGCTCTCGTGCCGCACCTGCACCGCGTGGCGCAGCGCCACACCGTCGTGAGTCGCGGGCAGCAGCTTCAGAAACGCACCAAAATCCTCAGCGTCGAACTTCTTGGTCGCCATGAACTGCCACAGGATCGGACCAAGCTTGTCGCCGAGCTCGACAATGCCCTGCCCGACAAACTTCGCGACCGATTCGCCCGCGTCCGCGAGGACCTTTCGATTGGTGCAATAGCGCGACGCCTTGACCGCGAAGACGAACCCGTCGGGCACACTCGCCGCCCATCCGGCAAAGGTCGCCGGCTTGAACCCCGAATAATAGGTGCCGTTGATCTCGATCGCGCCGAGCTGGCGGCTGGCAAACTCCAGCTCCTTCTTCTGCGTGAGCCCCTCAGGGTAGAAGGTCCCGCGCCAGGGTTCGAAGGTCCAGCCACCAATGCCGGTGCGAATGGGAGCGTGCGTCATGTCGCGTGCTTAGCGCGCCGCCGCCCGCCTCACATCACGAAATACGCGTCCAGGTCTGCGACTTGCAGATGAAGCCGAGCACACAGCCCTTGCCGATCATCGAATCGCCGGCGATTCGCATCTGCCCGGAAAAGGTGCGGTTCATGTCGGGGACGAACACGCGGCCCTTATATTCGCCCGGCCCGACCTGACGGATCTCGCGAAACAGGTTCGCGCCGACCAGCTTGTCCGTGCCACCCCTACGCGCGTCGGCCTTGGCCTTCTCGCTCGCCCAGATCACCGTGCCGCACATCCGGTCGCCGCATGACGTGATGCGGATATGCACGCTGTTGCCGGGATTGCGCCACTCGCTTGCGACAGGCAGCGCCGCGCCCTTGCCAGCCGCATTCGCTGCGCCCAGCGGCGTCGCCAGCATCGCTAGCCCCGCTAGTGCCACCATCCATGCGCGCGGACGCGCCGTGCGCCGCACCGGTCCCTCGATCGTCATGGTTGAACCTCCATTATGTCCATCGGGATCACGCATCCGCGCGTCGAAATCCCGTTTGAACAGATAATTAGGTACGCGGACTGGCCGGAAAAGGGCGAGAAGGGGGCAATTTGCGAAACGCGGTGTTTGTCAAACCGCGCAAAGCGGATGTCCAGTCGATTCGCTGGACTTACGGCTCTGCCTATTCGGCAAGCCGTCTGGAGCGGGCGAAGGGATTCGAACCCTCGACCCCAACCTTGGCAAGGTTGTGCTCTACCCCTGAGCTACGCCCGCTCTCTGGCGCCATATGTGCCCGCTCGGTAAGCCGAGGGGGCGGGGCAAGGTGGCGGCCTCTAGCAGCGGGTTTCGGGGTCTGCAAGGGGGAAGTTGCGGGATTCGTGATTCCTGCTCAGGGGGTTGGCCCTGACGCTGCGAGCGCCCAAATAGGGGACTCAACGCATTGCTCGAACGACAAGGGATTCGCCGTGGCCACGCTTGGACTTTCCGCCGCCGACAAGGACGCCGTCGAGGCATTTCGTCGCGACATCGTCGAACCGTCGATGACGAAGCTCGTCATCCTCGATTTCTGGGCGGAATGGTGCGGGCCGTGCAAGGCGCTGGGCCCTCTGCTCGACAAGGTCGCCGCGGATTATGCCGACAAGGGCGTGATGCTGGCCAAGATCGATGTCGACGCCAATCAGTTCATCGCCGCGCAGTTCCAGGTGCGATCGATCCCGACCGTCTATGCGATGTTCCAGGGCCAGCCGATCGCCGACCTGACCAACGCGCGCACCGAATCGCAGCTCAAGGCGATGCTCGACCAGATCCTCGCCCAGCTGCCGATCGAGAGCGAAGCCGCGGCGCAGGCGGCCGAGCTCGAACCGCTGCTGGCGATGGGTGAAGAGGTGCTGGCGGGCGGCGAGACCGAGCGTGCGCTGTCGATCTTCGAACAGATTGCCGAGATCGCGCCCGACAATGCTCAGGCCGCTGCCGGCCGCGCCCGCGCGCTGATCGCGCTCGCCCGCCTCGACGAAGCCGCTGCCGTGCTCGCCGCGCTACCCGAGGACGCCGCCAAGGCACCCGAGGTCGAACGCGCCCGCGCCGCGCTCAGCATCGCGCAGGAGGCTCCCGCCGCTGCCGATGACAGCGAACTCGGCGAACTGCGCGCCAAGGCGGCGAGCGGCGACATGGACGCGCGCTATGATCTCGCCGGCGCGCTGATGGCGAGCGACCGTGAGAGCGCGGCGGAAACGCTGCTGGCGATGATCGCGGAGGACAAGGACTGGAATGAGGGCGCCGCCCGCGCGCGCCTGCTCAAGCTGTTCGAAGCGGTCGGGCTCGAAGACCCGTGGGTCTCGGCACAGCGCCGCAAGCTGTCCGCGATCCTGTTCGGATGACCGCATTGGCGACCGGCACGCGCCTCTCGATCTTCCCGCTGCCCGGGGCGCTGCTGTTCCCCGGCATGCATTTGCCGCTGCATATTTTCGAGCCGCGTTACCGGGCGATGGTCAATGACAGCCTCGCCCGCGACCGGCGTATCGCGATGATTCAGCCGAAGGGGGGCGGGGACAAGCCACCGCTGTTCGAGATCGGCTGTGTCGGCCGCATCGCCGATGTCGAGGCGATGGAGGATGGCCGGTACAACGTCGTGCTGGAGGGGCTGTCGCGCTTCCGCATCCTGCGCGAGCTGGAGGTGACGACGCTGTTCCGCCAAGTCGAGGCCGAGTTGATCGCCGATCCGGTGGACGAGGTCCTCTCGATGGGCGCACGCGCCGCACTCGAACTCGAATCGCGCCGCTTTGCCGAGACTCAGGGCTATGCCGTCGACTGGGAAGCGGTCGCGCGGCTCGATGATCAGAATCTGGTCAACGGCATTGCCCAGATCGCCCCCTTCGACCCCGCCGCCAAACAGGCGCTGCTGGAAGCCGACACGATCGCCGACCGCGCCGAGCTGATCATCCAGCTGATGCAGTTCTTCGGGCGGCATGAGGGGGAAGAGGGGACGTTGCAGTGACTCAGACCCGCAAGTTAAGCGCGGAGGAGTTCGACGCGCTTTTCGAACCGGGGATGGAAGATGTGACGGCAAGCGGCGATGCGTTAGTGGACATCTGGCCTTATGTGGATGCGATCCCCGCCACCGATCTGGGCGACATTGTTACCCACGATGTTCATTACGTGTTTCGGAGCAAGAGCAGCGGCGAGGATCACGTTATCGTGGCGACGTGCGCTGAGAATGTTGAACTCGTCATCGTGGTTGACCGCCACCAGCGGTCAATCGTTGGCCACCATCTGCTGAACTTGGCTCAGCTCTACGGCCTGTCGAACTAAGCCATCTCCCCATGCAGCAATCGCGGCACCTTGCCCGATTCGCCGCGCGCCTCGGCCATGAACCAGTTTTTCAGCGTCGGCACCTTGTCCACCGCCGACAGGCCGAAGCGCCGCGCCGCGTTCGCCGCCCCACCCGGAAGCCCGAACAGATGCGTCAGCGCATCGGTGGCGATGCTGACCATCATCGTGTCGAGGCTGCGCCAGCGCTCGTAGCGCGACAGCAAGGCCGGATCGCCCATGTCGAGCCCGAGCCGTTTGCCCTCGACCAGCACCTCGACCAAAGCCGCGACATCGCGAAAGCCGACATTAACCCCCTGCCCCGCAATCGGGTGGATGCCGTGCGCGGCGTCGCCGACCAGTGCCAGCCGCTCCGCCGTGATCTTCGCGGCATGGTGGAAGCCGAGCGGATAGCTGAAGCGCGGCCCCAGCGGCCCGAGCTTGCCCAGAAACCCACCCATCTTCTTGTCCGCCTCAGCGAGGAAGCCGCGTTCGGACAGCTTCATCATCCCCGCTTCCTCGCTGCGCTTCACCGACCAGACGATCGCCGAGCGATGCCCGTTGGCATCATCACGCAGCGGCAGGATCGCGAACGGCCCCTGCGGGTAGAAAATCTCGAACGCGGTATTCTCGTGTGAATGCTCGTGATGGAGCGAGGTCACGATCGCCGCATGGTCGTAATTCCAGCGTGCCACCCGCAACAACGCCGCGTCGCGCGTCGGCGATGCACGCCCCTCCGCCCCGATCAACAGTTGCGCGCGCACCGTCTCGCCCGAATCCAGCGTCGCGGTCACGCCATGCGCATCACGCTCGACCGACAGCGCCCGCGTCTTCATCCGAACATCGGCCAGCGGCGCGCGCTGGGCGGCGGTCATCAGCGCGCGGCGCAGGTCGCGATTCTCGAACATCGTGCCGAGCGCGCCCTCGCCCTCCTGCGGGTCGAAGTCGAGCTTGCCGGGCTTTAGGCCATCCGACACGCGGATGCTCTCGATCGGGCAGCCCTTGCCCGCCAGATCGTCGGTCAGGCCGATCGCCTCCAGCATCCGCAACGGCGCAGCTGCGATGGCGGATGCGCGTCCGTCATGGCTGGCGGCGAGGATCGCGTCCGGGTCCGCCGTGTCGATCACGATGCTGGAGATGCCATGCGCGTCGAGCGCCACGGCAAGCGCGCTCCCGACCAGTCCGCCGCCGAGAATGAGAAGGTCTGCGTTGCTCATGTTGCCCTTTTCGACTTCGTCGAAACGGCACCGGCCCGCTCCCCCACCCGGCCACCCAGCGGTAGCATCATATGGGTGGCCGGGTGGGGGAGCGGGCCGGTGCCGCACTCCATTAAGACTCGCCTAAACCACCCCTCGCCTTGACGCCAGACTCCCCAAGGTGAATGCTTAGAACGATTACCGAACATATGGGTGGGATGATGGCGAGCCGGGCGCAGCCGATGCTGTGGCGTGACACGATGAAGGCAGGGGCACGGCGGAGCGGGGCGCTGATCGGCGCGATCGCGCTGTTCGCGCTGACGCTGGCGGCCGTGCTCGCGATCGGGACGTACAGCGGCGAGGATCCCTCGCTGAATACCGCCGCGGGCGGCCCTGCGCGCAACCTGCTCGGCACGCCAGGCGCGTGGCTCGCCGATCTGCTGCTCGCCATCGGCGGGCTGCCGATCGTGCTGCTCGCGCCGGTCGGGGTAATTCTCGGTCTGCGCTTGTGGCGTGGCGAATCGGCGGGAAGCTGGCGGCGGATGCTGCTCGGCGCGCTCGGCGGCATCGCGCTGATGGGCGCGGCGCTTGCGTCGATCTCCAGCAGCGCGGTGATGGATTTGCCCGGCGGCTGGGGCGGCATTGCCGGCCTCGCCGTGGCGGGAAGCGTGCGCGGGCTGTTCAACCTGATCGGCGACGCCACCGTAACGCTGTGGGGCGTGCGCGCGCTCGGCCTGCTTCTCGGCATCGGCGGCGTCATCCTGTGGGCGCGCAGCGTGCAGTTCGACTTCCGCCAGCATATCCGCCTGCCAAAGCGGCCGCAGCGCGAAGGCGTCGACGCGCTCCCGTTCGATACCGACATCGACGATGCCGAGGATGTCTTCACCCCCGCCGCCCCGCGCCCGCGCAAGGTGGCGCTGCCCGACGCACGCCCCGGCCCGGTCATCGCCGATCGCACCCCGGCCCCCGCTCCGCCCAAGGCCAAGCCGGTGCAGGCGACCCTCGACTTCAAGGGCAGCTACCAGCTTCCCCCGCTCAAACTGCTCAAGGAACCGACCAAAAGCGGAACCACTGCGATCGACAAGGCCGCGCTGGAGCGCAATGCCCGGTTGCTCGAATCGGTGCTCGACGATTTCCATGTGAAGGGTCAGATCGTCGAAGTCCGCCCGGGCCCGGTGGTGACGATGTACGAGCTGGAGCCCGCCAGCGGCATCAAGGCGAGCCGCGTCGTCCAGCTCGCCGACGATATCGCGCGCAACATGTCGGCAGTATCGGCGCGCGTCGCGACCATCCCCGGCCGCAGCGTGATCGGCATCGAACTACCCAACGTGAAGCGCGAGATGGTGTCGCTCCACGAACTGATCGGCAGCGAGACGTTCGAGGATATGGGCGCGCAGCTGCCCATCGTGCTTGGCAAGAATATTGCCGGTGATCCGGTGATCGCCGATCTCGCGCCGATGCCGCATCTGCTCGTCGCCGGCACCACCGGTTCGGGCAAGTCGGTCGGACTCAACTGCATGATCCTGTCGCTGCTCTACCGGCTGACCCCGGACCAGTGCCGCATGATCATGATCGATCCCAAGATGCTGGAACTCAGCATGTACAAGGACATCCCGCATCTGCTGGCCGATGTGGTCACCGACCCGCCCAAGGCGGTGCGCGCGCTCAAATGGGCGGTCGAGCAGATGGAGGAACGCTATCGCATGATGGCGTCGGTCAACGTCCGCTCGCTCGGGTCGTTCAACGACAAGGTGCGCCAGGCACTCGCCAAGGGGCAGAAACTCGGCCGCAAGGTCCAGGTCGGCTACGATCCCGAAACGCGCAAGCCGCTGTACGAAGAGGAAATGCTCGACCTCAATCCGCTGCCACAGATCGTGATCATCGTCGACGAACTCGCCGATCTGATGATGACCGCGGGCAAGGAAGTCGAATTCCTGATCCAGCGTCTGGCGCAAAAGGCGCGCGCCGCCGGCATCCACCTGATCATGGCGACTCAGCGCCCCTCGGTCGACGTCATCACCGGCGTTATCAAGGCGAACCTGCCCACCCGAATCAGCTTCCACGTCACGTCGAAGATCGATTCGCGCACGATTCTGGGCGAACAGGGTGCCGAACAGCTGCTGGGCAAGGGCGACATGCTCTACATGCCCGGCGGCAAGCAGATCGCCCGCGTCCACGGCCCATTCGTGAGCGATGAGGAAGTGATGGCGGTCGCCGATCACTGGCGCTCGCAGGGTGCGCCCGACTATATCTCCGCCGTCACCGAAGAGCCGGAAGGCGGCGAGTTCGCATTGGACGGCGCCCCGACCGGCGAGGATTCGCCGGAAGAACAGCTCTACCGCCGCGCGGTCCAGCTGGTCGCGGAGAGCCAGAAGGCCTCGACCTCATGGCTCCAGCGCCAGCTACGCGTCGGTTACAACAGCGCAGCGCGGCTGGTGGAACGGATGGAAAAGGACGGCCTCGTGTCCCGCCCCGACCATGTCGGCCGGCGCGAGGTGCTGATGGATCAGGACGGGCGGCCGTTGTGAGCGAGTTCACCGTAGATGGCCGCGCATTCACGCTTGTGCGCGGAAGCGACATCGATCGTGACGGAATGTATCTTGAGTTGAGTGAAGCAGGCGGACGATCGGGAATTGCTGAACTCTTCTACTCAGACGCGCATCGCAATTTCGTACTCAGCACCTTTGGCGACGACATACCGTTGGAAGCCATCGAGATGCTGATCGCCCAAGGCAGAAAATCGCTCCCGGCGAAATCCGCCTGAACTCACCCCTCGATATCAAACAACCCGATCAGCCAGTCATGGAACAGCTTCACCGGCCGCTGCTCCAGCGCGCGGGGGCGGCAGACGAACCAATAGCTGTACGGGCTTTTGACGCTCGGATCGCCGAACAAAGTCCCAATGCGCGGGTCGTCGGGATCGATGCGATGCGAATCGAGCATGAAGGCGATGCCCACCCCCTGCGCCGCCGCCTCCAGCAGCAGCGATCCCGAATCGAACAGATCGATCGACACCGGCTCCAGATCGGGCAGGCCCAGCGCCGCCCGCCAGATTTCGAAACTGTCGGCCATGTCGCGATGGGCCAGGATCGAATAGCCGGCCAGCTCCTCGGGCCGCCCGATCGCCTCCGGCCCATGCGCCAGCCGCCGCGCCGCCACCGGGCGGATGCGGTTGCGGTCGAGTCGTCGCCCGTACAAAGTCGGTTCGATATCGCGCGCCAGCACGATCGCCGCGTCCAGCCCGTCGCCCAGCCGCGACATGCCATGCCCGCCGGTATCAATGTCGAGGTGAAGCTGCGGATGCACCGCACGCAATGCGGTCAAATGCGGCAACAACCGCTGGCTCGCGAACAACGACGGCGTGCCCAGGCGCAGCCGCAGCACTTCTGCGCCACTGTTCATGCTCTCGATCGCGTCGCTCATCGTGTCGAGCGCCGGCGCGATCAGATGCAGCAGCCGCTCGCCCTCCGCATTCAGCTTCATCGCCTGATGCCGCCGCTCGAACAATTGCTTGCCGATAAAACGCTCCAGCGCCTGCACCCGGCGGCTCAGCGCGGGTGACGACAGCGCCAGTTCCTCCGACGCGGCCTTGACCGATCCCAGCCGGGCGACCTGGACGAACGCCTCAATGGCGGTGAGGGGCGGCAGCCTGCGCATCTTATATTTCTGTGGTGCAGCGTAGCATATTGCAACTCATTCCCGCGGGCGTCCCGTGCATGACACCCCTGTCATCGGCTATAATCCGCGAATGTTACAGATTGCAGAATCTGCAATCGTCGCGAACGCTCTTCGCACTTGCACAAAAGCTCGCCGCACTGCACATAGAGCAGGCCTTTCAGGCATCCTCTCCTAAACCTTTCAAAGGGCTGGTCTTCGGACCGGCCCATTTTTTTGCGTTTTTTGCGTCGGCGAGGGTCCGGCACCGGTCCGTACTCCCAACGAACCCGCCCCCAACTCTAGCCGACACGGAACCGGCTGCCTATCTGCGCGTCACCCCCCGACGGGCGAAAGGAGAGCCGATGGCCGATACCGAAACCGATACGCGCAAGCTGCAGGTCGCCAATTCGCGACCCGAGGACAGCGGCCGCGGCCTCGCGCATCTGCCGCGTACGATGATGGAAGCGCTCGGCCTGCAACAGGGCGATGTGGTCGAGATCATCGGCAAACGCACGACGCCCGCCCGCGCCGTCTTCCCCTATCCCGAGGATGAGGGACTCGAGCTGCTGCGCATCGACGGGCTTCAGCGCGCAAATGCCGGCGTCGGTTCGGGCGACTATGTCGAGGTGCGCAAGGCCGAGTCGCGCCCAGCGACTCGCGTGATCTTCGCCCCCGCCCGCCGCGACCTGCGACTCGAGGGATCGGGCGACGCGCTGCGCCGTACCTTCCTTGGCCGTCCGCTGTGTCAGGGCGACACCATTTCGACCGTCGGGCAACAACGCGTGTCGGACATGCCGCCCAACGTGCTCCAGCATCTGCGCGCGCCCGCTTATGCGCTGCAGGAGATTCGCCTGACCGTCGTCTCGGCCGTTCCGCGCGGCATCGTCCATATCGACGCCGAGACCGAGATCGAGCTGCGCAACGAGTTCGAGGAGGCGCGCGAACTGCGCCGCGCTGACGTAACCTACGATGACATCGGTGGCATGGCCGCGACGATCGATCAGCTGCGCGAGATGGTCGAGCTTCCCCTCCGCTATCCCGAGCTGTTCCAGCGCCTCGGCGTCGATCCGCCCAAGGGCGTGTTGCTCCACGGCCCGCCCGGCACCGGCAAGACCCGCCTCGCCCGCGCGGTCGCCAACGAATCGGATGCGCAATTCTTCCTGATCAACGGTCCCGAGATCATGGGATCGGCCTATGGCGAATCGGAAAAGCGGCTGCGCGACGTGTTCGAGGAAGCGTCGAAGAACGCCCCCTCGATCGTGTTTATCGACGAGATCGATTCGATCGCGCCCAAGCGTGGCCAGGTGTCGGGCGAGGCCGAAAAGCGCCTCGTTGCCCAGCTGTTGACGTTGATGGACGGGCTGGAGGCGCGCGCCAACATCGTCGTCATCGCCGCCACCAACCGGCCCGAGGCGATTGACGAAGCACTCCGCCGTCCGGGTCGCTTCGATCGCGAGATCATCGTCGGCGTCCCCGACGAACGCGGGCGCCGCGAGATTCTGGGCATCCACACCCGCGGTATGCCGATCGAGGAACGCGTCGATCTCGACGAGCTCGCCCGCACCACCTTCGGCTTTGTCGGCGCGGACATCGCGGCGCTGGCACGCGAAGCGGCGATCGAGGCGGTGCGGAGGATCATGCCGCGCCTCAACCTCAGCGATAAAACCGTGCCCGCCGATGTCCTCGAAACGCTCGCCGTCACCCGCGAGGATTTCGTTGAGGCATTGAAGCGGGTCCAGCCGAGCGCGATGCGCGAGGTGATGGTGCAAAAGCCGAACATCAAATGGGAGGATGTCGGCGGCCTCGACGATGCGCAGATGCGCCTCAAGGAAGGCGTCGAGCTGCCGATGCGCGATCCCGACGCGTTCCGCCGGCTCGGCATCCGCCCGGCCAAGGGCTTCCTGCTCTATGGCCCGCCCGGCACCGGCAAGACGTTGCTCGCCAAGGCGGTCGCGCGTGAGGCGGAGGCGAATTTCATCGCCACCAAATCGAGCGACCTGCTGTCCAAATGGTATGGCGAGAGCGAGCAGCAGATCGCCCGGCTGTTCGCGCGTGCGCGCCAGGTCGCGCCCTGCGTCATCTTCATCGATGAGCTCGACAGCCTCGTCCCCGCGCGCGGGTCGGGCATGGGCGAGCCGCAGGTAACCGAACGCGTGGTCAACACCATCCTTGCCGAGATGGACGGGCTGGAGGAACTCCAGTCGGTGGTGGTGATCGGTGCGACCAACCGGCCGAACCTGATCGACCCGGCGCTGATGCGTCCGGGCCGGCTCGATGAGCTGATCTATGTCGGTGTGCCCGATGCACCCGGGCGCGAGCGCATCCTCAAGATCCAGACTCAGAAGATGCCGCTCGCGGACGATGTCGATCTGGCCGAAGTGGCGGCGCGGACCGAACGCTTCACCGGCGCGGATCTGGAGGACGTCGCCCGTCGCGCCGGCCTTGCCGCGCTGCGCGAACGTCCACCCGCGACACAGGTGACGATGGCGCATTTCGAAGCCGCGCTGGCCGACTCGCGCGCGACCGTCACGCCGGAGATGGAGCAGGAGTACGCGCAGATCGTCTCGAAGATGAAGCAGGACGCGGTCGCGCTCAACCCGATCGGCTTTATCGCTCCGGGGATGCTTCAGGGGCGGACTCGCTCGTCCGAAGACTGAACCAGCCGTACACGACCAGCACTGCCAGGGCGGCGGCCGCGACCAGATAGGGGAGCGGCCGCCATCCGCCATACAGCGCAACGCCGATCGACGGGCCGAGGATAAAGGCCGCGCCATTGATCGACGTGACCTTCCCCGCCACCGATCCCTGCGCGCCCTGTGGCACCGCCAGCGACGATCCGGCGGTGAATCCGGGACGTGAGAAGCCAAAGCCCATTGTCGTCAGCGCATAGGCCGTAGCGATGCCGTACAGCGACGTCGCGGTACCGGTCGCCAGGCACCCCACCGCGCTCAAACTCAGCCCGATCAGCATCAACTGACGCGGGTTAAGCCCCAGCAGCGGGATAATCCCCCACTGCACCAGCAGCGCCGACCCCGCGCCCATCATCAGCACGAGGCCGGTCGCCTCGATCGCCTCGAGCGGCGCGACGCCCAGCCGGTCGATGATCAGGAACCCGATCACCTGCCCCGCCATCGCCTGCGCATGGCCAAGGACAAGGCCACAGATCATCCACGCACGCACGCGCGGGTCTAGGAACCCGATCGGCTCGACCTTGTCCGCCGTCGCCGCAGTGACGCTCGCCCCGCTCGCCTGCCCGCCGATCGACGGATAGCTCGACGCCGCGCCATGGCTGATGCTCTCATCGACATTGCGCGGCAGCAGCCGGGCGACCGCGAACAGCATCGCCAGCGCGACAATGCTGAAGATCAGCGCCGGCCCCGCCAGCCCGATCGTCGGCCCGCCCCGCCACAGATCACCCAGCACCAGATAGGGTGCGATCGCCGGGCCAAGGATCGTCCCAAGCCCGAACGCCGAGCCGAGCAGGGTCAGCGCCTTGGTCCGTTCATCCCGGCTGGTGCGCGACGCGACGATCGCCTGAATCGCGGGCGGCGCCGCCGATCCAAAGCCGCCATACAGCATCCGCGCGGCAACGAAGAAGGCAAAGGCGGTGACCGGCGCGATCCAGCCATTGATTCCTGCGGCCAGAAACAGGCCACAGAAGAACAGCGACGCGGTCAGCCCGACCTGTCCCAGTAGCACCATCTTGCGCCGCCCATAGCGATCCGACCGATTGGCCCAGAACGGCGCGACCATCGTCCACAGCAGCGCCGACACCGAAAACGCCGCCGCCACCGCGCTGTCGGGCACGCCGAGCGAGCGCCCGAGCGCGGGCAGCACCGATTGCAGCGCGGTATTGCCCGCCGCGATCACGAACATCACCGCAAACAGGATCGCAAACGTCCGGTCCATCCGCGCCGCGCTCATTTACGCCTCCAGCCATAGCTGCGCTCGACCCGCGTCACGTCCAGCGCATACCAGTCATACCAACGCGCGCGGCCCAGATCGCGGATGCGCGCATGCTCCGGGTGGTCGCGCCAGGCGACGGCGCTCGCTTCGTCGGTCCAGTAGCTGACGGTAATGCCCAGGCCATCGGCATCGCGCACGCTTTCGACGCCGGCATAACCCGGTTGCGCCGCCGCGAGTGCGCCCATCGCCTCGGCCGCTTCGCCATATCCCGCGCCATCCTCGCCCGTGCGCTGCGAGATGAAGATCACGGCAACCTGCCCTGTGCGCGGGTGTATCATCGGTTTCAGGATGAAACGTTTCGCCCCCCGGCGCAACCGCTGCGGCGCGAACAACGTTAATGCGATACGTCGATGATGACAGGACCGTGGCAACTGTCCTACAGATGCGCGACACCGACTTGAGGATTGTTGATGACCGGTTCGACCACGATTGCCCGCTCGAAGCGCAAGGCTTCGCGCCCGCTTTCGCCCCAGGCGCTGTTTCTCCAGGGGTTCTTCAAGCACCCGGTGATGGTCGGATCGATCATCCCGTCGTCGGGTAAGCTGATCCGCAAGATGCTCGGTCCGGTCGACTGGGATAACTGCAAGGTCTTCGTCGAATATGGTCCGGGCGTCGGCACCTTTTGCCGCGCAATCCTCGAGCGGCTCGGCCCGAACGCCAAATATATCGCGATCGACACCAACCCCGATTTCGTCGCCTATTTGCGTGCGACCATCGTCGATCCGCGCTTTTCGGCAATCCACGGCTCGGCAGCGGACGTGAATGCAATCGTCGCCGATCATGGCGAGACGCATGCCGATTACGTCCTGTCCGGCCTGCCCTTCTCGACCCTGCCCGCAGGCGTGGGTGAGGAAATCGCGGCCGCGACGCATCAGGTGCTGCGCACCGACGGCCAGTTCCTTGTTTATCAGTTCAATCCCAATGTCCGCAATTTCCTGACCCCCCATTTCGCGCGCATCGACCATGCGATGGAATGGTGGAACGTGCCCCCCGCACAGCTGTGGTGGGCGTGGAAGGATGCGCCGGCGGATTGACGAGGGCCAATTGACGCGGGCCCGCGCGCTACCCACATCGGCGTGCATGGATCAGTTCAACCTGTCTGAAGCGGAATGGCGCCAGCGCCTGACCCCCGAACAATATCATGTCCTGCGTGAAGCCGGGACCGAGCGCGCCTTTTCCGGGCGGCTTTCGGACAACAAGGCCGATGGCATCTATCGCTGCGCGGGATGCCATCTCGCGCTGTTCGACAGCGACGACAAATATGATTCGGGATCGGGCTGGCCCGCCTTCACGCGGCCCGTCGCGCCCGACCATATCAGCGAGCATCGCGACACCAGCCATGGCATGACCCGCGTTGAGGTGCGGTGTGCGCGCTGCGACGGGCATCAGGGCCATGTTTTCCCCGACGGGCCGCCGCCGACTGGCTTGCGCTATTGCATCAACTCGGTCGCGCTCGAATTTCGCGCGAGGGCGGACTCCGACGACGAATGATTCGCTTGTGACAGCACCGGTTCACCCGTAAATCGTCACACAGCGTCCCATGGCCACCCGTAAACCAATGCTCTCGCCCAAGGCGCGCCGCATCCTCCTGTGGGTGGGTGGCGGCATTGCGTTGACCGCGCTCGCCGCGTTTATCGCGCTGCTGATCGCGGTCTATACCGCCAAGGCATCGCTGCCGAGTTACGAGGATCTCAAATCCTCCCCCAACGGCCAGATGATCCGCGTCCATGCCGCCGATGGCACGGTGATCGTCTCGCTGGGGCCGAGCTATGGCGAGTGGATCGCGTACGACAAGATCCCTGAACCGATGCGCGAAGCAATGGTCGCGATCGAGGATCGCCGGTTTCGCTCGCATTTGGGCGTCGATCCGGTCGCGCTCGCCCGCATCACCAAATTCGCGATCGACACGCGCGGCACCGGTCGCCGGCTTCAGGGCGCATCGACAATCACGCAACAGGTCGCGCGTACGATCTTCCTGTCGAACAAGTACGATGTCGGCCGCAAATTTCGCGAGATGATCCTGGCGCTTGCGCTCGAGCGCAAGTTTACCAAGGACCAGATCCTCGAGCTGTATCTCAACAAGGTGTATTTCGGCGGCGGCGCCTATGGTATCGACGCCGCCTCGCGCACCTTTTTCGGCCACCCCGCGACCAATCTGACGCTGTCCGAAGCGGCGGTGATCGCCGGACTGGTCAAGGCGCCGTCACGCTATTCGCCGACCGCAGACGCCCAGGCCGCTGTGGGTCGCGCGAGCGTGGTGCTCGACGTGATGGTCGAAACCGGCGCGCTGACTGCTGAAGAGGCCGCGCGCGCAAGCCCGGCCGCAGTGAAACTCTCGGCCGCACCCAAGCAGAACAGCGTCCGCTATTTCACCGACTGGGCGCTGCCCCAGCTCGAAGTGCTGATCGACGAGACCGTCGCCCCGCTCGACGTGTGGACGACGATCGACCTCAAGATGCAGAACGCCGCGACTCAGGCGATTCAGGCGAACACCCCGGCGGGCGCACAGGGCGCACTGGTCAGTCTCGACCGCGACGGCGCGGTGCGCGCGATGGTCGGCGGGCGCGACTATGTGTCGTCAATCTACAACCGCGCGACTCAGGCGACCCGCCAGCCGGGATCGGCGTTCAAGCTGTTCGTCTATCTCGCCGCGCTCGAATCAGGCCGAAAGGTCGAGGATCGTGTTGTCGACGAAGCGGTGACGATCAACGGCTGGTCCCCGCGCAACAATAGCGGCCGGTTCAGCGGCGAAATGACGCTGCGCTCGGCCTTTGCCTATTCGATCAATACCGTCGCGGCAAAGCTCGGGCAGGAAACCGGCTTTGGCACCGTCGCCGATATGGCGCGCCGCTTTGGCGTCACGACGCCGATCAATACCCAGCCGGCGATGGTACTCGGCACCTCCAACGTCCGCCTGATCGACATGACCCGCGCCTTTGCCTCGGTCGGGCAAAAGGGCGTGGCGGTGACCCCCTATGCCATCACCCGCGTCACCGCGAACGGCGCCGTGATCTATCAGCACGAGGTCGATACCTCGCGCGTGCTGGTCGCCCCCTATGTCGCGGCGCAGATGACCGACCTGCTCCAGACCGCGGTCAACACCGGCACTGGGCGCTCGGCGCAGATCGGTCGCCCGGTCGCGGGCAAGACCGGCACCACGACATCGAACAAGGATGGCTGGTTCCTCGGCTTCTCCTCGGGCCTCACCACCGGCGTGTGGATGGGCCGCGACGATGCCAAGCGTGTCGGCGGATTGCAGGGCGGCACCGCGCCCGCGCGCGCTTTCGCCAATTTCATGCGGGTCGCCGTCGCCAACCGCCCGGTCGAAGAGTTCGAGACGGCGGTAACGCTGCCCGAATGGCAGATGGAACCCGATAACGAAGCGTGGGGCGAGGCCGATAATGGCGTCTTCGTCGATGAAAACGGCAATCCGGTCGCACGCGAAGACGGGCAGGGCGAAGAGGCGATCGACGGCGAGCCCGCACCGGGCGACGATGGCGCGATCAGCCAGGACTGGCTCGACCGGATGACCGGCCGCGACGCCCCCCGCGATCCCCAGCCGGCCCCGCGCCGTGATCCCGCCGATCGCCCGCCCGCGCAGCAGCAACAGCCGCGCGAGCCGCTACGCGCGCCTCAGGACGACCGCCCGAACGAGTGAAGCCGCATCGCGTTGGCGCGCAGCCACGCCCGCTCCGGGGCGGGGTCGCGGCCATAGAGCGTGCGCACCAAGGCGTGGAATGCCGGGCTGTGGTTCATATGCGTGCGATGCGCCACTTCATGCGCGACCGTCGCGCGCCGCACCGCAGGCGGGGCAAGGATCAGCCGCCAGTTATAGCGGATCACGCCCGATGACGCGCAGCTGCCCCAGCGCCCCTTGGGATCGCCAATCGCCACCTTGCTGACCGACACGCCGGACAGCGCCGCATATTCCGCCGTCTCTTCGCTCAGCGTCTCCAGCGCCAGCTTGCGCAGCCAGCGCTCGATCCGCCGTTCATAGCCTTCGCGCGGTCCGCCGGCGATAATCTGCCCATCGTCGAGCAATGGCGTGCGCGGAAATCCGCTGTCCCAGCTGAGGCCAACCTCTTCGCCCAGATACAGGATCGTCGCGCCCGGCTCCAACGGCGTCGGCGCAGCGCGGTTGGCGAGCGCGCGGGCGATCCATTCCTGCTGTCCCTCCGCCCAGCGGAGCGCCGGGCCAGCGGGCGCGCGTGGCGGGATCGTCAGCCGCACCGCGCCGGTCGCCTGATCGACCGATAACCGCATCGTCCGCGCGCGTGGGTGGCGGACGATCTGGATCGGCACGCTCACAGGATACGGTCGACCATATGATGTTCGAGTTCGCCGGCGATATCTTCCGAAATGGTCCAGCCCCGGGTCGACTCGCCCGCCTCATGCACGCTCTCGCGGCTGCCCGAGATCAGATAATGCCACTTGGGCAGCGGCTCACCGGCGGCACGCAGGCGATAGGCGCAGGTCATCGGCAGCCAGGCGATGTCGTCGACATTCCCCGCATTCAGCCGCACGCATTCGGCGACATAGGCGTGGCGGTGGCGATAGTCGCTGCACCGCCCCTGATCGCGGTCGAGCAAGCGGCACGCGACGTTGGTGGCGTAGAGGTCGCCGGTATCGGCATCCTCGATCTTGTGCAGGCAGCATTTGCCGCAGCCGTCGCACAGCGCCTCCCACTGCGCGCGGTCGAGCCGGGCGAGTGGCAATTCCCAGAACGGGGTCAGCTGACCCACCGCGTGATTTCCGCAACGATCGCCTCGGGGCTCTGCTCCTGCGGCAGCAGCGCGATCGGCTCGCCATTCGGCCCCATCAGATACGCCTGACGGCCATGGTCCATCAGATAACCGGTCGGCGTCACCCGCTTGGCATAGGGGACGCGATAGACTTTGGCGGCCGCATCGACCTGCGCCGCGCTGCCGGTCAGTCCGACCATGCGCGGGTGAAAGGCGGCGGTGAATTCCTTGACCACCGCCGGCGTGTCGCGTTCGGGATCGATCGACACGAACACCGGCACGATCTTCGCCGCCAGCGCGGGGTTCTGCTGATCCAGCCGCTTCATTGCGCCGCCAATATTCTGGACATCGACCGGGCAGACATCGGGGCAGAAGGTGTAGCCGAAATACATGATGCGGTATTTGCCGGCGAAATCCTTTTCGGTGACGGTCTTGCCGTCGCCATTGACCAGCGTGAACGGCCCGCCGATCGAGGCTCCGGCAAGCGGCGCATCGGCGATCGACTTGCTCGCGGGCGCACCGCCGCCACAGGCGGCAAGGCCGAGCAGGACGGGCAGGGCGAAGAAAGATATCCTGTTCATGACAAGGCGACCCATGATCTGATAGAGGGTGTTAGGCAAGGCTTGCATCCTATCAGGGGTTTGTTCCGACCATGTTGACCGTCCCGTCCCGGCTCGTATTCGCCGCGGCGCTGCTGTGCGTAGCGCTTCCGGCCGGCGCCCAGCGCTTTTCCGAAAGCTACAACTTCCTGAAAGCGGTGCGCGAGCAGGATGGCAACAAGGTCACCGAATTCCTCAACGCGCCCGGCCAGACGATCGTCAACGCCAAGGACGACAAGGGCGAAGCGGCGATTCACATCGTTACCAAGCGTCGCGACATGACCTATCTCCGCTTTATCCTCGCCCGCGGGGGCAATGTGAATCTGCAGGATTCCGCAGGCAACACCCCGTTGATGCTCGCGGTGGATGCCGCGTGGGACGAGGGGATCCGCGAAATCATTACGCGCAAGGCGAACGTCAACCTGGGCAATAATGGTGGCGAGACCCCGTTGATGCGCGCGGTACAGCGCCGCGATGGCGAGCTGGTCCAGCTGTTGCTGACCAGCGGCGCCGACCCCGACATGGTCGATCGGCTCGCCGGCATGAGTGCACGCGACTATGCCGCCCGCGACACCCGCGCTCCGGCGATCGCGGAAGCGCTCAAGAACGCGCCCAAGATCAAGAAGCGCGCCGTCTCGGGCCCCAGCTTCTAAACTTACCCCCGACCGGGGACCTCGGCATCGGGATCGGTCAGCGTGATCACCCGCCGCGCCGCGCGGCGGGCGAACGCCAGCGTGCATTTGCGCCGCGTCGCGCTCGCCAGCGGCACGGTCCGCGCCTCCCGCACGATCGCCGCGTCGTAGCGGTCGGCGACGATCAGGCCGGCGCGTTCGGGCAGAAAATCGGGGCGCTCGAGCGGCGCCAGGTCGAACCCCGCCGGCACCGCCCAGAAATAGCGGTCGCAATGCGCCAGATAGTCGGTCCATTTGCCGTCACCGATCAGGTCGGCGCGCGACACCTTGACCTCGACGATCACGATCTCGCCACGCACATTGAGCGCCATCAGGTCGGCGCGCCGGCCATCGCCCAGCGGCACCTCCGCCATCGCGACGCAATCGTGGCGCAACAGCATCCGGCACACGCCGCGCGTGACATCGGCGGCAATCAGCGGCGCGGTCGCCGGATCGGGCTCAGCGGCAACGGAAAAGGCCGGGGAAGGGTGCGAAACCATCCCCGGCCTTTAGAACATTTGCCGAACAAACAAAAGCCTGTCCGCCGCGTTTCAGCGATAGAAGATGTGGTTCCCGACGCTGCCGACGCGCGCGCGGCGCCAGCCGGGCGAGACATAGCGGGCATGGAAGAACAATGCGTTCGACACGCGGCTGTCCCAGGCATCGTCGCGCGCGACCTGTGCCACGGCGAGCGCGGTCTTCCACGCACGGGCGCTGGCCGGCGGCTGCGGCAGGCGGCCGCCACGGACGAAGGAGAACTGGCCACGTTGCGTCAGCACGCCGCACACCGATGCCGGAAAGCGGCCCGATTTTGCGCGGTTGAGGATGACTTCGGCGACCGCGAGCTGGCCCTCCAGCGGTTCACCCTTGGATTCATAATAGACGCCGATCGCGAGGCAGTTGAGCTCGGCATCGGCGGCGACCGCGTCCTGCGCGGCAACGGCGGCGGCGAGCGTCGCATGGGTCTCAGTATCGGAATCGTCCGCCATCTCGGCGGTGATGGCCTGAGCATCGTCCGCTTCGAGCGCGGCGAGCGATTCGGCCATGGTCGGAACCTGTTCGGTTGCCGCTTCGTTGATCGCCTGAACCGGCGTCTTATCGGCTTCCGCAGCTACGCCAGGGGCCGTTGCACCAATGCCGGCGGCAAGGGTGAGAGTCGTGGCCGCGATGATCGCAGCCCGGAACGAAAAAGACATTCAACATCGATACTATGCGGTTGGTGCGCGATCTGATCCCCCGATGTGCATGTGCACGGACCGATCGGGCTTGCCCCCCGACTGCGTAACCCCCGGTCTCTGACCCCGACGGCACAACGCTATTAAATTGTCGCGCGCCTCTGCCGACCATGTTGCAATGCGTCAAGCACCGATGATCGTTTCAGCGGCGAACCGTTCTGCCGACGCGATATCCAGTTCCAGCACCCACAGGTCCGGATCGCGACTGCGCCGCCGTTGCCAATAGTCGCCGACCGCGCCCGGATCGTCGAACTGCAACGGGCCGCTGCGCACCAACGTGGCCTTGCCATCGGGCCCGATTCCCCGCTCGAAAACGCGCGGATCGATGCCGCGATCGAGCGCCAACACCAGGATCGCCCCGGCCTCGGCATCCCCTTTTGCCAGCACCATCGCGCTGCCACCCTCGGCATTCACGCGCCGGATCAGCGCGTTGACGATCAGCCCGCTGGCGAGCCGCGCGCTCATCGGGCGATGCGATAACCGGGCAGCCCGGCCAGCGCGATGCGCGATTTCATGAACGTGCCCGTGCCCCGCGCCGCCTCTTCCCCCGATGCGTCGATCAGCCGCGCCTCCGCGACGAACACCCGCCGCTGGCCGCTGACCCAGCGCCCCTCGGCAATCACCGGCCCCGGACCCAATGGCCGCGTGAACAACAGGTTGAACGCGGTCGTCAGCAGGAACCGGTCGGTGACCAGGCTGTTCGCGGCATAGAACGCCGCATCGTCGAGCATCTTGAAATAGCTCGTCCCATGCGCCGCGCCGCCGGCATGGAAATGGCGTTCGTCGATCGTGAAATGGATTCGCGCCACCCCGGCCTGCGGGATCTCCAGCCGCGATTCGAACATCCGGTTGATCGGGGCCGCTGCATAAAGCGATTCAAGCGCACGGTGATGCGCCTCCGCCCCCACCGCGCGTGCGGCATCAGGCAGCGGCGTCACGTGCTTCGCTTCCGGCGAGCAGGGCATAGATTGCGTCGGCCGACCCCGCCCCGCGCAGCTTGGCGGTAAACCCACGGTCGCGCAGCCGCCGCGAGACCCGCGCGAGTGCTTTCAAATGTTCGGCCCCGGCGTTGACGGGCGAGAGCAGCATGAACACCAGATCGACCGGACTATCGTCCACCGCCCCGAAATCGACCGGCTTGTCGAGCCGCATCATCACGCCGCGCACCGCATCCAGCCCCTCGATCCGGCCATGCGGGATCGCAATCCCGCCGCCGAAACCGGTCGTACCCAGCCGCTCGCGCGCAGCCAGCTGCGCAGCGACGGTCGTCGCGTCGAGGCCATAGACCCGCGCCGCGATGTCGGCGAGCAGCGCGAAGAGTTTCTTCTTGCTGCCCGCCGTCACGCCCGAGGCAACCGCCTCGGGCGTCACCAGATCATGGAGATCCTGCATCGTGCTGGGTCAGGCCGCCCGGTTGGGTTCGACCCATCCGATCGTGCCGTCGGTGCGGCGATAGACCATGTTGTAGTTGCCGGTGCCGCTGTTCTTGAACAGCAGCGCATTGGTATTGCGCAGGTCCAGCATCATCACCGCGTCCGAAACGCTGGCGTCGGGCACATCGACGCGGGTCTCGGCGATGATCGCCGGGGCGTCGGCCGCTTCCTCCTCTTCCTCGGCCTGGAACACGGTATAGCCCGCGTCGAAATCGGCCATCATCGCCTGCGCCTGGCCGTTGTTGCGGTCCTTCAGGCGGCGCATGTAGCGGCGCAGCTGCTTTTCGATCTTGTCGGCAGCACCGTCAAAGGCGAGGTGCGCTTCCTGTGCGGCATGCGCGCCCTTGAGCACCAGGCCCTGCATCACATGCGCGACGATGTCGCAGGTAAAGCCATAATCGTGCGGACCCTTGCCAAAGGTGACGTTGGCCGAGATCGCCCGCGCGAAATACTTCTCAGCGATACCCTGGAGCCGGTCGTCCACGTGCTGCCTCAGCGCATCGCCCGTGTCCACCTGATGACCAGAAACCCGGATATCCATATTTTCCTCCGTCCTAACAAGAGGAGCACCTAGGAATGGGGGCCGACAGCGTCAACCGGACGCCGCCGTTCCCCAGACAGGGTCCTCGAACCCGGCCATAAACGCCGAATGGCGCGCCAGTTCCTCCGCGCTCGGCGTAAAAATGCGCGCCGGGCGTATATTGCTCTTAGCCGATGCGACGGTGATCCGGTCAGGCCCGGTAGTTTCACCCACCGCCAGCCCCAGCGCGATCTGCCGTCCGCCGGTCAATTCGATGAACACCTGCGCCAGCAACTGCGCATCGAGCAACGCGCCGTGCAGCTCGCGCGCCGACAGGTCGACGCCATAGCGCACGCACAGCGCATCGAGCGTATGCTTGGCACCAGGATGCTTGGTCCGTGCGATCTGCAGCGTGTCAACGATGCGGTCGACCGTCAGGATCGCGCGGCCGCACGCCTTCAGCTCGCCGTTCATGAAGCCCAGGTCGAACATCGCATTGTGCGCGATCAGCGGACAATCGCCCAGAAACTCGATCAGTTCGTCGCAAATCTCGTGAAAGCGCGGCTTGTCGGCCAGGAACGCCTCCGACAGGCCATGCACCGCAAACGCCTCGACCGGCATGTCGCGATCGGGGTTCACATAGCGGTGGAAATGCCGGCCGGTCGGCACCCGGTTGATCAGCTCGACACAGCCGATCTCCACCAGCCGGTGCCCGGCGCTGTAGCTCAGGCCGGTTGTTTCGGTGTCGAACACGATTTCACGCATGCCCTGCTTATCCGCCCGTTTGGCCAGTGAGGCAAGCGATCACCGCCGCAACTTCGGCACGCGTCGCGTCTTTCGTGCCGCCGGTGGAGATCACGAAATCGGCGCGCGCGCGCTTTTCGGCGTCGGGCATCTGCCGCGCGAGGATCGACTCGAACCGCTCCACCGTCATCCCCGGCCGCGCCAGCACGCGCTCACGCTGAACCTCTGGCGGCGCCGAGACGACGATGATCTTGTCGACCTGCCGCCACCCCCCGGCCTCGAACAACAGCGGCACATCGAGCAGCACCAAAGGCTGGTCGGAATTGGCCTTGAGAAATTCATTGCGCGCATGCGCAACGGCAGGATGGACGATCCCCTCCAGCCGCTTGAATGCCTCCGGATTACCGAACACCGCCTCGCCGAGCAGCGTGCGGTCCACGCCCAGCTCGGTCGTCGTATCGGGAAACTCCGCCTCGATCTGCGCGACCAGCGCACCGCCCGGTCCCTGCAGCCGATGCACTTCGGCATCGGCATCGAACACCGGCACCCCAGCATCGGCGAACATCGCCGCAACGGTGGACTTGCCCATGCCGATCGAACCGGTGAGGCCGAGGACGAGGCTCATTTCAGCAGTAGCGTCCGCAGCTCTGCATCATGCTCGCGCGGTGCCGCCTTGCCAAAGAACAGCTCGAACGCCAGCGCCGCCTGCCCGATCAGCATCTCCAGCCCATCGACCGTCTCCAGCCCGCGCGCCCGCGCCGCCGCGAGCAGCCCGGTCTCAAGTGGCGCATAGACCGCGTCATAGACCAAAGCATCTTCGGGCAGGGTCGACAAATCGAGGTCGAGCGGCGGGTGCCCGACCATCCCCAGCGAGCTAGCATTGACCAGCAGCGCGACCGGCGGCAGCGGCGCGTCGAGCGCCACGACATCGCCCTTCAACCCAAAGGTCGCGAGCAGCCCCATTGCCTTCAGCGGAGATCGGTTGAGGACCGTCACATGGCCGACCCCGGCTCGCGACAATGCGAACAGGATCGCGCGCGCCGCGCCGCCTGCACCAACCACCGCGACCGGCGCACCCTCAAGGTCGAACTCGGCGATCGGGGCGTAGAAGCCTGCCGCATCGGTGTTGGTACCGATCAGCGCGCCGTCCGCCCCGCGAAACACCGTGTTCACCGCCCCGATGCTCATCCGTACCCCACCCGGATCGGGCACATGGTCGAGCGCGGCGACCTTGTGCGGCGCGGTGATGTTGCACCCGCGCCAGTGCGGATCGTCGCGCCGCGCGGCAAAGAACTCGCCCAGCCCCTCGGGCGTTACCAATGTCTTGGTATAGCGCGCATCGATCCCGAGCTTGTCGATCCAGAAGCCATGGATCAGCGGCGATTTGGATTGCGCGATCGGGTCGCCGATCACCTCGGCGTGAGGAATGGTCATGACGTCAATTGGCCTCTGGTTCGCAGATAATCGAGGATGTTGAGCAACGGCATGCCCAGGATCGTGTAATGGCTGCCCTCGATCCGGCTGAACAGCTGCACCCCCAGCCCCTCGACCCGGTAGCAGCCGACGCAGCCCGCAATCGCCGGCCATTCCGCGTCGAGATACTCGGCGATGAACGGGTCCGACAGCGGTCGCACCCACATCCGCGCGCGATCGACATGCCGCCACACCGCGCGGCCATTCTCCGCGATCACCGCGGCGCTGTAGAGATCGTGGCGCTTGCCCGACAACAGCTTCAGATGGCGTTCGGCATCCGCACGATCGACCGGCTTGTCGAGCAACGTCCCGTCCTCGATCGCCACCACCGAATCCCCGCCGAGCACCAACGTGCCCGGGATGCGCTGGCTGATCTTGATCGCCTTCATCTCGGCCAGCGCATCGGCCAAGTCGCGCGGCGCGACTTCTCCCAGCCCCGCCTTGACCGCATCCTCGTCGACATGCGCCGGCAACGCCTCATGCGCCACGCCTGCGGCATTCAGCATCGCCCGCCGCGATGCGCTGGTGGATGCAAGCACGATCATGCCATGGAATCCGGATGCCGCGCCGCCGCGGTCGCGCGCTCGTTCGACATGGTGATGATCGCCGCCGCGGTTTCCTCGATCGACCGCCGCGTCACGTCGATCACCGGCCAGCCATTGTCGGCGAACATGCGCCGGGCATAGGCGACCTCCTTCTGCACGGCTTCCTGCTCGATATAGCTGGTCTCATCCTGCTGGTTGAGCGCGAGCAGCCGGTTGCGCCGCACTTGGATCAGGCGCTCGGGACTGGTGGTCAGCCCGACCACCATCGGGTTTTTGAGGCGATACAGCAGGTCGGGCGGCGGCGATTGCGGCACGATCGGGATGTTGGCAACCTTGAGCCCGCGATTGGCGAGATAGATCGATGTCGGCGTCTTCGACGTGCGCGACACGCCGGCGAGCACGATGTCGGCCTCCTCCCAATTCTCCCAGTTGACGCCATCGTCATGCGCAATCGTGAACTGGATCGCATCGACCCGCGCAAAATAGGCGGCATCGAGCATATGCTGCCGCCCCGGCCGCGCCTTCATCTCCTGCCCCAGCAGGTTGGACAGCGCATGGTTGACCGGATCGAGCGGCGCCACGGCAGGCAACCCGATCGCGCGGCACCGCGTCTCGAGCTGGCGGCGGATCTCAGGGTTCACCAGCGTGAAGATCACCAGCCCCGGATTTTGCGCAATCTCGGCCAGAATGCGCTCAAGATGCGTTTCGCTGCGCACCATCGGCCAGAAATGGCGCAGCACCTCGACATCATCGAACTGCGCGAGCGCGGCCTTGGCGATATTCTCCAGCGTCTCGCCGGTGGAGTCGGAGAGGAGATGCAGGTGCAATTTCACCCGAAAATGCCCTGTCTGGACGGATCTGTGGAAAACATGGGGGAAATCGCTAGCGCAACCCGCCGGACCCGCCAAGCGGGGGAGTCCATCCACGCTCCGGGTCATTCATCCACAGCCGGCTCCACAGCGCGGCGATCCTGCGCACAGCCTGTGGATAATGTGGACGGTTGAATCGAATCGCCGTGGAATCGCGTGAGTCAGCGCGGTCAATCTGTTGGCAGAATGGGCATGAACGCCTAAGCCCCAGCATCCACGCGCCAACTAACATCTACAGTCTATTAGAATCTTATTTCTTTCTTTTGTTGAGAGACGAGCGGTCCGGTGACTCCCAAAAATCTACTCCGAGTGCTGTCAGGGGAACGCGTCGATGCGCCCCCCATGTGGCTCATGCGTCAGGCAGGCCGCTATCTCCCCGAATATCGCGCACTCCGGGCGGAGAAGGGCGGCTTCCTCGAACTGGTCAACGACAGCGACGCCGCGGCTGAGGTCACGCTTCAACCAATCCGCCGCTTCGGCTTCGACGGCGCGATCCTGTTCTCGGACATCCTCGTCGTGCCCCACGCACTCGGCCAGGATCTGTGGTTCGAGGCGGGGGAGGGGCCACGCCTTGCCCCCAAGCTGGTCGATCATGCCCTGGAAAGCCTCACAGCGGCCCCACAGCGGCTCGACCCGGTCTATGGCACCGTGACCCGCGTCGCCGCCGCTTTGCCGCCTGAGGTGACGTTTCTGGGCTTTGCAGGAAGTCCCTGGACCAACGCGACGTACATGGTCGCCGGGCAGGGGAGTCGCGACCAGAGCGAGACGCGCCGCATGGCCTATGCCGATCCGGGCGCGTTTCAGGCGATTATCGACGCGATCGTCGCCATGTCGATCGACTATCTCGCCAAGCAGATCGAGGCGGGGGTCGAGGCGGTGCAGCTGTTCGACAGCTGGGCGGGGTCGCTTAGCCCTGCGCAATTCGAACGCTGGGTGATCGCCCCCAACGCCGCAATCGTCGCCGGCCTGCGCGCCCGCTGCCCGCACGCCAAGATCATCGGATTCCCCAAGGGCGCCGGCGGCAAGCTCGCCGCCTATGCCCGTGAAACCGGGGTCGACGCGATCGGCCTCGATGAAACCGTTGATCCCGTTTGGGCGCACCGCGAACTCCCCGCCGGCATGCCGGTGCAGGGCAATCTCGATCCGCTCGCGCTGATCGCCGGCGGGGAGGAGCTCAAGGCAGCGGTGACCCGCGTCATTGATGCCCTGCGCGAGCGCCCCCATATCTTCAACCTGGGCCACGGCATCCAGCAGGATACGCCGATCGCCCATGTCGAACAGCTGATCGGCATCGTGAGGGGCACGCACGCATGAGCGGATTTCTGGGCAATGCCTGGCTGTGGATGAAGGCCGCGCACGTCATCTTCGTCATCTTCTGGATGGCCGGCCTGTTCATCCTGCCGCGCTACCTCGTCCACCATCAGGAGGCGCTGGCCGATCCGGTGCAGGCGAAAGCATGGGCCGAACGCGAAGCCAAATTGCGCCGCGTCATCCTCACACCGTCGCTGATAATCGTCTGGGTCCTTGGCCTCGCGCTAGCGGTCAATCTCGGCTTGCTAGAAGGCGGGTCGGGCCTCGGCTGGCTCCACGCCAAGCTGCTGCTCGTCCTGCTCCTCTCGGGCTATCATGGCTGGGCGATCGGCTATTCGAAGAAGCTGACGGCGGGGCAGGGGCCGCTGACCAGCAAGCAGCTGCGCCTCGCCAATGAGATCCCGGCGATCTTCGTCGCGCTGATCGTGATCCTCGCGGTGGTGCGTCCGTTCTGATCGCTTGACTTGATGGAGGGCGAATCCTAATCCGCTATGGTCGCGTCGCCGTTCTGGCGGCGGCCCGGCGTCCCTCCTTTTTTCCTCAAGCCATCGCCTCCCGCGCGTCCAAACGCCCGAAAACCCTGCAGCGATCGCCAGACGGACTTCTCCCATGCACTTAAAAGATTTGAAGAAAACCGCGCCCGCCGAACTGGTGACGATGGCCGAGGAACTCGGCGTCGAGAGCGCTTCGACGCTGCGCAAGCAGGATTTGATGTTCGCCATCCTTAAGGCTCAGGCCGAGAATGGCGAGCTGATCATGGGTGAGGGCACGATCGAGGTGCTCACCGATGGCTTCGGCTTCCTGCGCAGCCCGCAGTCGAACTATCTCGCTGGCCCCGACGACATTTACGTTTCGCCCAATCAGGTCCGCAAATTCGGCCTGCGCACCGGCGACACGGTCGAAGGCGAGATCCGCGCGCCCAAGGATGGCGAGCGCTATTTTGCCCTGACCAAGCTGGTCAGCGTCAATTTCGACGACCCCGACGTCGTCCGCCACCGCGTCAATTTCGACAACCTCACGCCGCTCTATCCCGACAGCAAGCTGACGCTCGACCCGGCCGATCCGACGCAAAAGGACAAGTCGGCGCGTGTCATCGACATCGTCTCGCCGCAGGGCAAGGGCCAGCGCACGCTGATCGTCGCGCCGCCGCGCGTCGGCAAGACGGTGATGCTGCAGAACATCGCCAAGGCGATCACCGACAACCACCCCGAAATCTTCCTGCTCGTCCTGCTGATCGACGAACGCCCCGAGGAAGTCACCGACATGCAGCGCAGCGTGAAGGGCGAGGTGGTCAGCTCGACCTTCGACGAACCCGCCACGCGTCACGTCGCCGTCGCTGAAATGGTGATCGAGAAGGCCAAGCGCCTGGTTGAGCACAAAAAGGATGTCGTCATCCTGCTCGACTCGATCACCCGCCTCGGCCGTGCTTACAACACCGTGGTCCCAAGCTCGGGCAAGGTGCTGACCGGCGGTGTCGACGCCAACGCGCTCCAGCGTCCCAAGCGCTTCTTCGGCGCCGCGCGCAATATTGAGGAGGGCGGTTCGCTCTCGATCATCGCCACCGCGCTGATCGATACCGGCAGCCGCATGGACGAAGTGATCTTCGAAGAGTTCAAGGGCACCGGCAACTCCGAAATCGTCCTCGACCGCAAGGTGGCGGACAAGCGCATCTTCCCGGCGCTCGATGTCGGCAAGTCCGGCACGCGCAAGGAAGAGCTGCTGCTCGACAAGCCGACCCTGTCGAAAATGTGGGTCCTGCGCCGCATCCTCATGCAGATGGGCACCACCGACGCGATGGAGTTCCTGCTCGACAAGATGAAGGATTCGAAGACCAACGAAGACTTCTTCGACAGCATGAACCAGTAAACGCGGGCAGATCGTTGTTTACGCGGCGGCGCGGTCGTTATGGCCGCGCCGTTCGCATTTTGCGGGTGAAACGCTTCACCCGCCGCAACGTTGATCCCGCGCGGGCTTGACCGCGCGATGGTGAACGGCTTTGTCCGTCACCAACAATCAAACAGGGAAATCCATGCAGGAAATCTGGGGCCATATCGTCGCCGACTTCGCCGGCCTGTTCTCGGGCAGCGGGTCCGCCTGGCTGGCATTCGGCCAGGTCATTTTGATCGACATCGTCCTTGCGGGCGACAATGCGATCGTCATCGGTGCGCTTGCTGCGGGTCTGCCTGCGGATCAGCGCAAGAAGGTCATCCTGATCGGCATCATCGCCGCGCTGGTGCTGCGCATCGGCTTTGCGCTGGTGGTGACGCAGCTGATGGCGATCGTCGGCCTGATCTTCGCCGGCGGCGTGCTGCTGCTGTGGGTAGCGTGGAAGATGTGGCGTGAGATCGGCCATGGCGGCGAAAGCGCCGGTTCGCCCGAAATTGCGGGCGACGAGCATTCGGGCCTGAAGCCGGCCAAGAGCTTTGCCGGCGCCGCCTGGGCAGTGGCCGTCGCCGACGTCTCGATGAGCCTCGACAACGTTCTCGCGGTCGCAGGGGCGGCGCGCGACCATCCGGGCATCCTGATGGTCGGCCTGGTCATCGCAGTCGCGCTGATGGGCGTCGCGGCGAACATCATCGCCAAATATATCGAACGCTTCCGCTGGATCGCGTGGATCGGTCTGCTGGTGATCGTCTATGTCGCCGGGTCGATGATCTATACCGGGATCACCGATCAGGATGTGGGGCTGCTTCAGCTTTTCCGCTAAGGCATTGATCTGAAAACAGGAAAGGGCGGCGTCCGCGAGGATGCCGCCCTTTTTCGTGTCAGCCGATATGTTCGGCAAAGAACGCTTCGGTCCGGCTGTCGGCCAGCTGCGCTGCGGCATCCGATCGGCGCTTGCCCATCTCGGTGGCAAAGCCATGGTCTTCGCCCGGATAGTCGTGGAGCGTCACCTTGGGGTGATCGTCCAGACCTTCATGCATCGCCTGCTGCGTCGCGGCGGGGACGAACCCATCGTCGCCGGCAATGTGAAGCATCAGCGGGTTGGCGATGGCGTGCTTTTCACCGAGCAGCCCGTCGACGCCCACGGCATAATAGCCGACGCTGGCATCGCTATCGGTGCGGGCGGCGGTCATGAAGGCGAGGCGACCGCCGAGGCAATAGCCGGTGACCCCGACCTTGCCGCCGCTGGCGTCGCGCGCCGCGCGGATCGTGGCCTCGATATCGGCGACGCCCTTGTCCTGGTCGAACTTGCCCATCCAGTCGAGCGCCTGCTTGAACTCCGCTTCGACATCGGGATCGAGGTCGATGCCGGGCTCAAGCCGCCAGAACAGGTCCGGGGCAAACGCGACATAGCCGAGCGACGCGAAATGATCGCATTTGCGCCTTATGCCTTCGTTCACGCCAAAGATTTCCTGGATCACGACGATCGCGCCACGCGGGGTGCCCTCGGGATCTGCACGATAGGCGGCGAAGCTGCCGCTTCCGTCGATAGCGTCGATTTCGATAGTCGGCATGAAACTCTCCTTGGTCAGCGGTGGCGCTGCTCGTGATCGAGCAGCCATTGCTTGGTGGCGGGGCCATCGCCCGCGGAATAACTCCCCAGCGCGCCGCCGGCAGCGGTCACCCTGTGGCATGGAATGATGACGGGAAGCGGATTGCGTGCGCACAGCTGCCCGATCGCACGCGCGCCGGACCCCAACCTTTTCGCTAGTTCGCCATAGCTCGCGGTCTCGCCATAGCCGAGCGCAACCAGCCCGGCGCGCAGGTCGCGTCCGCGCGCTGAGGCGATGGCCGGGAGTGGCAGGTCGAAAGCCTTGAGATCGCCCGCGAAATAGGCGTGAATCTGTTCACAGGCCGCCCGAACGGGATCGGTTGCTCCGGCCAGCGGCGGCGCGTCGCCGCCCAATGTCACGCGCAGCACCATGCTTTCATCCCCTTCGATCCGGATCAGGCCGATGGGCGTTGCGATCAGGGCATGGTCGCGCGCATACATGGGCTGAGCGTAGGGCAGGGGATGCTTCGGGCTCAAGTGGAGAAGACGGTATGAAGATCAATGTCGAGGTCGACTGCACCCCCGAAGAGGCGCGCCGTGCGATGGGCCTGCCCGATTTCACCCCGGTCCATGACCGCTACATCCAGATGATGATCGATTCGATCGACAAGGGCGGGGTCAATCCCGAGCTGCTCGAGAATATGATGAAGAGCTGGACCCCGATGGGTGAGGCGGGGATGAACTTCTGGCGCGGCATGTTCGATATGGGCAAGCGTAGCGGCAGCGAGTGAGCGACACGATCTTCGCGCTGTCGAGCGGGGCACCGCCCGCCGGCATCGCGGTTATCCGCATTTCCGGCCCTGAGGCATTCGCGGCGGTGACGCGGCTGGCGGGTGAGCTCCCGTCACCGCGTCGCGCATCGCTGCGGACCCTGCGGCATGATGGCGAAGCGCTCGACCGCGCGCTGGTGCTCGTTTTCCCCGGCCCCGCGACGGCGACCGGCGAGGATCTTGCTGAGTTGCACCTTCACGGTGGTCGCGCCGTAGTGCGCGCGGTTGAGGCAGCGCTGGCGGCAAGCCCGGGACTGCGCGGCGCCGAACCCGGCGAGTTCACCCGCCGCGCGCTGACCAACGGCCGTATCGACCTGACCGAAGCCGAGGGCCTGGGCGACCTGCTCGCCGCCGAAACCGAAATGCAGCGCCGCACCGCGCTGCGCGCCGCCGAGGGCGGCGTTCGCGCGCGGATCGACGCGTGGGCGGCGCGCGCCCTGCGTCTCTCGGCGCTGGTCGAGGCAATGCTCGATCATGCCGATGAGGATGATGTGGCGGGCGAGGGCGATGTTCTCACTACCGTGCAGCGCGACGCGTTGACACTCGCGGCGGAGATCGAGGCTGTAACCGCGCAGCCGCCGGTCGAACGCATTCGCGATGGCATCCGTATCGTGCTGGCGGGACAACCCAATGCTGGCAAATCGACCTTGCTTAACGCGCTGGCCGGACGTGAGGCGGCAATCGTCTCGCCGCTGGCAGGAACGACGCGCGACCGGATCGAGGTCCCGGTGATGCGTGACGGCATTGCCTATCTGCTGACCGACACCGCCGGCCTCCACGCCGCACCTGCGGATATCGTCGAGGAGATCGGCATTGCCCGCGCCCGGTCCGCGATCGAGAGCGCTGACCTCGTCCTGTGGCTCGACGATGCGCCATTGCCCACCGAATTGGCGGACCTGTCACATCTCCTGATTTATCCTCGTGCCGACGCACCCGGACGGGAGGCGGGCGCCACCGATCGCCTGTCCGTGTCGGCGGAGACGGGGCAGGGGGTTGAAGCCCTGTGGAATGCCATCGCGGCGCTCTCCGCCGCGTTGCTTCCCCCTTCCGACAGCGTCGCACTGAACATCCGGCAGCGCTCGCTCGCAGAGCAGTCCGCTGTCGCATTGCACGCTGCCGCCGCGCAGGATGAGTTGCTGCTCGCCGCCGAGGAACTGCGCGCGGCGCTGCGGGCGTTCCATCGCATCACCGGCGCGGCGGATGTCGAGGCGATGCTCGACGCCTTGTTCGGACGCTTCTGCATCGGCAAGTGAGTGTTCCACGTGGAACGCTTTTGACCTGACCCCCGCGCGGGGCTATGCGACAGCCATGCACAGGTTCGATGTGATCGTGATCGGCGGCGGCCATGCCGGTACCGAAGCCGCAGCTGCGGCTGCGCGCTGCGGTGCGCGGACGGCGCTCGTCACCTTCGATTCCGCAATGATCGGGGCCATGTCGTGCAATCCCGCAATCGGCGGGCTTGGAAAGGGCCATCTGGTCCGCGAAGTCGATGCGCTCGACGGGCTGATTGCCCGCGCCGCCGACGCCGCCGCGATCCACTACCGCCTGCTCAATCGCTCCAAGGGACCCGCGGTGCAGGGTCCGCGCGTTCAGGCCGACCGCGTCCGCTACGCTGCGGCGATCCAGACGATGCTCGCGGCCCAGCAGGGGTTGGAGATTGTCGAAGGCGAGGCGGTCTCCCTCGCCCTGGAGGGCGTGCGCATCGCCGGCATCGCGCTTGCCGACGGCACCACGCTGCATGCCCGCGCTGTCATCCTCGCCAGCGGTACCTTCCTCGGCGGCCGCATCTTCCGTGGCGAAGAACGCGAGACCGGTGGCAGGGTAGGGGAGCGTGCCGCGACCGCCCTCGGCGTTCAACTGCGCGATTGCGGCCTCCCCATCACCCGCCTCAAGACCGGGACGCCCCCCCGGATCGATGGCCGCACGATCGACTGGGGCGCGCTCGACGAGCAACCGAGCGATGCCGACGATTGGCGGATGTCGCCAATGACGTCGGGACCTCGCCTCCCCCAACTCGCCTGCGCGATCACCCGCACCACGCTAGAGACCCATGAGATCATCCGCGGCGGCCTCGACCGCTCACCCCTGTTCAGCGGCGCGATCGAAGCCGGGGGCCCCCGCTATTGCCCCTCGATCGAGGACAAGATCTTCCGCTTTGGCGACCGCGACGGCCATCAGATCTTCCTCGAGCCGGAGGGGCTGGCGACGCACCTCGTCTATCCCAATGGCCTCTCCACCTCGCTCCCCACCGACGTCCAGGCCGCAATGATCGCCTCGATCCCCGGCCTCGACCGCGCACAGATCGTAACCCCCGGCTATGCCGTCGAATACGACCATGTCGATCCGCGCGCGCTGTCGCATCAGCTTGAGAGCCGCGACCTGCCCGGCCTCTATTGTGCAGGCCAGATCAACGGCACCACCGGATATGAAGAGGCGGCCGCACAGGGGCTGGTCGCTGGCATCAACGCCGCAGCCGCAGTCCTCGGCCGCGCGCCCACCGTCTTCCCGCGCGAGCTCAGCTATATCGGCGTTATGGTAGACGACCTCACGCTACAGGGCGTGACCGAACCCTATCGCATGCTCACCGCGCGCGCCGAGCACCGCCTCTACCTCCGCGCTGACAACGCCCAGACACGCCTTGCCCCGCTCGGAGAGGCGGCCCAGTGCCTCCGCCCCGACCGTCGCGCGTTCATCGCCACGCGCGTCAGCGAACGCGCTCGCCTAGACGCGGTGTTCAACGACACCCGCACAGCCCACGCACTCGGCCAGGCTGGCGCACCGGTTTCCCAAGATGGTGCCCGCCGCACCGCCTTCGAATGGCTACGCTTCCCTTCGGTCACCCTCGAACATCTGGGTATCGATACCGGTGACGCCGATCCGGCAATCCTGTCCGAGCTGATCGAAGACGCCCGCTACGCACCCTATCTCGAGCGCCAGGCGCAGGAGACCGCGGCAATGCAGCGCGCTGACGGCACGCGCATTCCAGCAGCGCTCGACTATGCCGCAGTTCCGGGCCTGTCCAACGAGATGGTCGAACGCCTCGGAACCGCACGCCCTGACACGATCGGCGACGCAGCCCGCGTGCGCGGAATCACACCCGCGGCGTTGACCGCAATCCTCCTCCATGTGAAGCGCGCTGCATGACCGAAGATGAAGCCCGCGACTGGATCCGCACCCGCACAGATGTTTCACGTGAAACACGGCTTGCCGCATTCGTGGACCTGCTGCGCGACGAGGCGACCCGCCAGAACCTTGTGTCCCCCTCGACGCTCGAGCAAATCTGGGCCCGCCACATTGTCGATTCGGCCCAACTGCTCGACCATATCGATCCCGGCGGCGTCTGGCTCGACATCGGCAGCGGCGCAGGGCTCCCCGGAATCGTCCTCGCCATCCTCCGCGACGAGCCCGTCGAGCTGGTCGAGCCGCGCAAGCTACGCACCGCCTTCCTCCAGCATTGCGCCGATACCCTCGGCCTTACCAACGTCACGATCCACACCGCCAAGGTCGAACGGACGAAGGGGCGCGCAAGCGTCATCACCGCCCGCGCCGTTGGCACCCTCGACACACTGTTCCGCATCGCCCGCCACCGCAGCGATCGCTCCACAATCTGGGTGCTCCCCAAAGGCCGAAACGCGCAATCGGAGGTGGAAGATGCGCAGCTATGGTGGCAAGGTTCGTTCCACGTGGAACCGAGCGTGACCGCACCGGACTCGCTCATCATCGTTGCCAAAGAGGTGCGCCCGAGATGATCTGCATCGCGATTGCAAATCAGAAGGGCGGTGTGGGGAAGACCACGACCGCGATCAACGTCGGCACCGCGCTCGCCGCGACCGGCAAGCGGGTGTTGCTGCTCGACCTCGACCCGCAGGGCAATTGCTCCACCGGCCTCGGCATCGGCCGCGCCGATCGCGAGCGTTCGACATACGACCTGCTGATCGGCGAGACCAATCTTGAGAATGTGTTTGTCCCCACCCGCGTCCCCGGTCTCGACATCGTCCCCGCCACGGTCGACCTGTCGGGCGCGGAAATTGAACTGATCGAGTTCGAGGCGCGCACCCACCGCCTCGCCACCGCGATCGAGCGCAGCGCAAAGCGCTGGGACGTGGTGCTGATGGATTGCCCGCCGTCGCTGGGCCTGCTCACGATCAACGCGATGGTCGCCTCCGACGCGCTGCTCGTCCCGCTGCAGTGCGAGTTCTTCGCGCTCGAAGGGCTCAGCCAGCTGCTCACCACCGTCGAGCGCATTCGCGGGCGCTTCAACCCTGGCCTGTCGATCCTCGGCGTCGTCCTCACCATGTACGACCGCCGCAACCGGCTGACCGATCAGGTCGCCGATGACGTCCGCGCGGTGCTGGGTAAGGTGGTGTTCGACACCGTCATCCCCCGCAACGTCCGCCTCTCCGAAGCCCCGAGCCACGGCCTGCCCGCGCTGATCTACGATTATCGCTGCGCCGGGTCGGAAGCTTATATCGCCCTTGCGCGCGAAGTGATCGATCGCCTGCCCAAGCTGAAGAAGGCCGCATGACCGAAGAGACACCGCAAGAGGCCACCACGCCCGCTGCCTCGCCACTCAGCACCCGCAAGGCGCGTCCGGGCCTTGGCCGCGGCCTCAGCGCGCTTTTGGGCGATGCCGAGCGCGAAGAGCCCGTCCGTCCCGGCACCGAACCGTCGATGGGCGTGCGCATGCTCCCGGTCAGCTCGCTCGCGCCGCACCCCGAACAGCCGCGCCGCCATTTCGATGAGGATGCGCTGGAAGAGCTCGCCAAATCGATCGCGATGCGCGGGCTGATTCAGCCGATCGTCGTGCGCCCGCACGGCAAGGACTATCAGATTGTCGCCGGCGAACGCCGCTGGCGCGCGGCGCAGCGCGCGCGGCTGCACGAGGTACCGGTCATCGTCCGTGATCTGGATGAGGCGCAGACGATCGAGATCGCGATCGTCGAGAATATCCAGCGCGAGGATTTGAACGCGATCGAGGAGGCCGAGGCCTATTCCAAGCTGATCAACGATTTCGGCCACAGCCAGGAGGCGCTGGCCAAGATCGTCCACAAATCGCGCAGCCACATCGCCAATTTGATCCGCCTGCTCGACCTGCCGCAAAGCGTGCGTGAGCGCGTGGTCGAAGGCGCGCTGACCATGGGCCATGCCCGCGCCCTGATCGGCGCGCCGGACCCCGAAAAGCTCGCCAAGATCGTCGTCGAACGCGACCTGTCGGTCCGCGAAACCGAGAAGCTCGCCCGCGAAGCCAAGCCGCGCGCGGCGGGGAAGGGCGGCGAACGCAGCGGCGGCACCGCCAACGCCGATATCGTCGCGCTGGAACGCCAGCTGGGCGACGTGCTCGGCCTCAACGTCAAGATCAACTTTGGCGAAAAGGGCGGTGCGCTGACGCTCGCCTATTCGACGCTGGATCAGCTGGACATGATCTGCCAGCGCCTGACGGGTGAAAAAATCTAACTATATCAGCGGTTTACGTTCATGTCGCCGCGCATTCTAATCTTCTTAGCCCCTCCCGCTTGCGGGAGGGGTTGGGGAGGGTCTTCTTCGTCTTCTTCTTCGATCTCGCAGCCTGCCCTTCACTCAGAACGAAGACCCTCACCCAACCCCTCCCGCGAAGCCGGGAGAGGGCCAAGAGCAGCACGCCCGCATTCGGCTCTTTGCCGCGCATTCGCCTAACCTGAGTGAGATGCGTACCAACGCCGCGCCATCCCAATCGTCACCCCGGCCCTGTGCCGGGGTCCACCGGGCGGCAAGCGCGAAACTCCAGCTTCAATCCGCTGCGCGTGATGATGCGTGGACCCCGGAACAAGTCCGGGGTGACCGAGACATTTCGCGACAATGCTAACGCTAACCGTGCCCGTGCATCGTCGCGGTGGACGGCAAATCACGAAAGCCGCCATCCGCCAAATGGGTCAGCACGCGCGAGCCAGCGTATATCATCCACTGCTCTTCGGATGGATCGCCACCATAGGGCCAGGTTTCGAGCGCCAACCCACCATCAAACAGGAATGCGGATCGACCGCTAGGTGGCTCGACGCTAATGTCCGACAGGCAGTGTTGGTTCAGAGTAGAGACCGCGCGCTTGATGGAGCTGCTGTCACTTTCCGACCACGCGAGTTCAACGCCTTCGCGAAGGATCTGCCAATTGCAGCAATATATCCAGACGTGCCATTCGCCATAGCCCTCGCGGACTGGCGACGGAGCACCGAACTCAAGGGTCAAAAAGCTGCCAAAGCCTTGATTCGCGCCCCACACCGGCAAGCCGATCATTGGCTCAATGAACGCGAAAGCGGCACGATCCATTCCGCCACTCACCCCCGCGCCGCACCCCGCGCCAGCACCGCCAGCTCATGATCCGCCAGCACTTGCCCGGCATTCCCGCCACCGCGCGTCATCGCCCGTTCCGCCTCACGCGCGCGTTCCACGGCGCGGGCCAGCATCGGACTATTCCAGCGTTGCAGCGCGCGGATCGTCGCGGCTTCCTCCTTGAAGAAGACGCGGTGTTTCTTGACCACCTCGCCGGGGCTCATCCCGTGGTCGATATCGGCGCGCATCTCGGCCAGCGCCATCAGGCGGCGGACCAGGCCGCGTAGCAGGGGAATCGTCGAAACCCCCGCCGCATCGAGCCGCGCCAGTTCGACGCCAATTTCCGCCGGGCGACCGCCCACAACCGCCTCGATCGCGCCCGACATCTCGGCCTCGCCCAGATCCGCGCCGATCGCGTCGAGCGCCTCGATCCCCGCCTCACGCGGCCGATCGGGCGCGGCGTCGAGGAACAGCGACAATTTCTCGATCTCGCGCGCCAGCACCGCGCGATCGCCACCCGACATCGCGGCCAGGCGATCCGCCGTGCCGCCGACCAGCCGCAGCCCATGTTCGCGCGCGATTCCGGTCGCCAGCTGCCCCGCAGTGCGCGCGTCGGGCACGTAACAGGCATGGACCATCACATTGGGCGCGGCGAGCGCGAGCTTGAGCAGCCGCCCGGTGCCCTTCAGCCCGCCGCCGATCGCGACCACCGGATTGCCGCCGATTTCCGCCTCGATTAGCATCCGCACCGCGTCGGTACCGCCATCGTCAATGCCCGACACGCGGATGTAGCGCGCCCCGCCGAACAGCGACAGCGACGCCGCTTCGCCGGCGAGCAGCCCGGCATCGTCCTTCAGCGCGCTGCCCTCGATATCGACGCGCTCGGCGTCGCTGCCCATTGCCCGGCCGAGCCGCGCGGCAAGGTCGTTCGCACCCGCCTCATCGGGGCCGTAGAGCAGGAACAGGCGAACATCAGGGCCGGGCTTGTCCAGCCGCGCGCGGATCTGTGCTTCGCTCGCCTTCACTTGGTCGCAGAGCTGCGTGCGTAGCGGGCCAGCCGCGCGACGATCTGATCCGCGACGATGCCCGACAGCCGTTCCAGCGCGCTCCGCTCCGCCGCGATCGTCGCATATTCCGATCCCGCGACGTCGATGCCGGCATCCGACCCTGCGGTCGCGTCCAGCACCGTCTGTCCGGTCGCCAGGTCGATCAGCTGATAGCGCGCGCGCAACGTCCGCCGCTCGCGCGTCACCACGTCATCGCTGCGCACGCCCAGACCCTCGATCCGGTCGTCCAGCGTGATTTCCAGCCGATAGGCCGGGGTGCCGCTGCGCGTCGCCTCGATCCGGTCGCGCACCGCGTTGGACACCAGCCAGCCGGCCTCGCCCTGAATCGGCGCAACCTCGACCCCCGACAGCATCGTCTGAACGGGGCCGCCCACGCCGCCGCCGTAGAGCGGCCGCAACCCGCAGCCCGACAGCGTCGTGCCCGCCGCGACCAGCGCGATCAGGAGTGCTGCGCGCTTCATGCGACGATATTCACCAGACGGTCGGGCACGACGATCACCTTTCTGGGTGCTGCGCCTTCCAGAATGCGCTGCACATTGGGATTTGCCAAGGCCATGGCTTCCAGATCGGCCTTGTCGGCGCCCTTGGCCGCCTTGACCGTGTCGCGCAGCTTGCCGTTGACCTGGATCGCGATCGTCACCTCGTCATCGACCAGCAGGGCAGGGTCGACCGCAGGCCATTCGGCATCGGCGATCAGGCCATCATTGCCCATCGCGGCCCAGGCTTCCTCGGCGAGATGCGGGACCATCGGCGCGGCGACCAGAATCGCGGTGCGGATCGCATTGGCACGCGACGCGCTGGGTGCGGCCTTCTCCAGCGCGTTGACCAGCCCATAGAGCTTGGCCACCGCCTTGTTGAACTGCAGCCCCTCGATATCCGCGGCGACGCCGGCGATGGTCTGGTGCAGCACGCGGTCGAGGCTCTTGTCCTCCCCGGTCCAGTCTTCCAGCCCGTCGAACAGTCTCCACAGCCGCTGGACGAAGCGCCACGCGCCCTCGATGCCGTTCTCGGTCCACTCCAGATCGCGCTCGGGCGGCGAATCCGACAGCACGAACCAGCGCACCGCGTCCGCGCCATACTGGTCGACGATCGGCTCGGGATCGACCGTGTTCTTCTTGGACTTGGACATCTTCTCGATGCGGCCGACGGTGACGGGTGCGCCGCCTTCTGAGTCAACGAGAACGTCGTTCTTGCGCACCACCTCGCCCGGCGACAGCCAGCGGCCATCGCTGGCCTTGTAGGTTTCGTGCGTCACCATCCCCTGCGTGAACAGCCCCTCGAACGGCTCGGCGATGTCGATCATCCCGATCCGCTTGAGTGCGCGCGTCCAGAACCGGGCATAGAGCAAATGCAGGATCGCATGCTCGACCCCGCCGATATATTGATTCACCGGCAGCCACTGCTCGGCCACCGCGCGGTCGAACGGCTTGTCGTCAGGTTGGCTGGCGAATCGGATGAAATACCAGCTCGAATCGACGAACGTATCGAGCGTATCGGTTTCGCGCCGCGCGGAATGGCCGCATTGCGGGCAATCGACATGCTTCCACGTCGAGTGGCGGTCGAGCGGGTTGCCGGGGATGTCGAAGCTGACATCTTCGGGCAGGACCACGGGCAACTGCTTCTTGGGCACCGGCACCGCGCCACAGATTTCGCAATGCACGATCGGGATCGGCGTGCCCCAGTAACGCTGGCGGGAAACGCCCCAGTCGCGCAGCCGCCAGACGGTCGTGCCCTTGCCCCATCCTTCGGATTCGGCGCGGCGGATCACCTCACGCTTCGCGTCGGCGACATCCATGCCATTCAGGAAGTGAGAATTCACCAGCGTGCCGGGGCCGGTGTAGCTTTCTTCCTCGACATATTCGCTTTGGGTTTTTTCGCCATCCGCGACGACGCGCCGGATCGGCAGGCCATATTTGGTCGCAAATTCGAAATCGCGCTGGTCATGCGCCGGCACCCCGAACACCGCGCCGGTGCCATAGTCCATCAGCACGAAATTCGCGATATAGACCGGCAATTCCCAGGTGGAATCAAAGGGATGCGCCGCACGGATGCCGGTGTCGAAGCCCAGCTTCTCCTGCGTCTCGATCTCGGCCGCAGTCGTCCCGCCCAGCTTGCACTGCGCGATGAAGTCGGCAACCGCCGGATCCTTCGCGGCGAGCGCCTGCGCGATCGGATGATCCGCCGCGATCGCGACGAAGCTCGACCCGAAAATCGTGTCGGGGCGGGTAGTGAACACTTCTACTTCATTGAAATCGCTGGACGAAATCTTGAAGCGGAACTGCATCCCCTGCGACTTGCCGATCCAGTTTTCCTGCATCAGCCGGACCTTGTCGGGCCATTTGTCGAGGCTATCGAGACCCTCGAGCAATTCGTCGGCAAAGTCAGTGATCTTGAGGAACCACTGGTTGAGCTTCTTCTTCTCAACCAGCGCCCCTGACCGCCATCCGCGCCCATCGATCACCTGCTCATTGGCGAGCACGGTCATGTCAACCGGGTCCCAGTTGACCGTCGATTCCTTGCGGTAAACCAACCCGTTAGCGAACAGATCGAGGAACAGCGCCTGTTCGTGGCCGTAATAATCCGGCTCGCACGTCGCCAGCTCGCGACCCCAGTCGATGGCTAGGCCGAGGCGTTTCAGCTGCGCGCGCATCGTCGCGATATTGTCGCGGGTCCAGCCGCCGGGATGGACCTTCTTTTCCATCGCGGCATTTTCGGCCGGCATGCCGAATGCGTCCCACCCCATCGGGTGGAGCACTTCCATGCCCTTCATCCGCCGATAGCGCGTCAGGACGTCGCCCATCGTATAGTTGCGGACGTGCCCCATATGGATGCGCCCCGATGGATAGGGAAACATCTCAAGCACATAGGATTTGGGCTTGGGCGAGTGATCGTCCGCGGCGAAGGTCTGGCGCTCTTCCCAGACCTTCTGCCACGCGGAATCGGCTTTCAGCGCGTTGAACCGCGACATGGTATTTCCTCAGGCTCGACGCCGGTTCGCTCCCGCACCCGGGTCCGCAAGGCTGTCGCCGGGTCGAGGAGCAGGCCGGTGCCGCTAACTAAACGACGGCTTTTAGTTCCCCACGATCGCGGCGCGGCGCAGGTCGCGCGCCTTCGTCAGGATGATATCCTCAAGCTTCTGGACCGTTGCCGCCTCGACTGGCGCGTCGACCCACTGGCCACCGCGATTCTGCTGACGCTGAACGCTGACGCGCAGCGCGTCGGCGCGCAGATCCTGGTCAAGGATCGCGACGGTGATCTTCACCCGCTCGGTCGTGAGGTTGGGGTTTACGTGCCAGTCGGTGACGATCACGCCGCCGTTGGAATCGGTCTGGGCAATCGGCGCAAACGACACCGTGTCGAGCGCGGCGCGCCACAGATAGGCGTTGACGCCGATCGTCGTCACTTTCGAAGCGGCAAGGTCGGCGCGCGGGCGATCGCCGCCGCCGCCGCACGCGGCGAGGGTAAGGGCAACGCTGCCCAGGATCGCGGTGCGCAACTGGCGGTTCATCGGCATCATCCTATGGGTAGTCTCATCGGGTTTGTGTGCATCTATAGATGCTGGGGCGCGCGCCGCAAGCGCAAGCCGCTGTGCGTCCGGCCCCCAAGCTGTGCGTCTTGTGCAACACCTGCGCCGAAATCGGATTCCGCCCAGTGGAACAACCGCGCCGAATCATGGTAGTGCCCTGATCGAGTAAGGGGTTTTGATGCGTATTCGTCGGATCATCGCTGGCTTGGGACTGGGGACGCTGGGCGTCGCCGGATTCGTTGCCGCGCCGGCGCTTCTCGCACAGACCGGGACGCCGCAGCGCGCTGTGGCACAGCGGGCCGCCCCGATCGCCGGAATCGGCACCTTTACGCCGGCATCGGCCGACCCGCGACTCGCGGCGGCACTGGCGCGCAGCGGTCTTTCGGGCAGCGGCTTTCGCTTCACCCCCGCTGACACGCGCGGTACCAGCAATCGCAGCGTGACCGTCGCGGTCCGCGCACGCACCGCACGTCCGTCGGCCGCAGTTGCCGATCGTGGCGCGGCGGCTCCCGCTTCGGTGACGTTGCAGCCGATCGCCTATAATCTGGGCGTGTCGGTTGGCTGGAAGCGCTTTGCGATCTCGGGCGATCTTGCCAAGCTGGACCTGGCGGGTCAGCCGGGCAGCAGTCAGAAAATGGATCTTGGCGCGAGCTATACCGGCAAGCGCGCTTCGGGCCGGATCAAGGCGACCAGCGAGACGCCGACCGAGCGTGGTCCGCGCCTGCTGACGGTCGATCCGAATTATTCGCTCGATGTGGGCGGTGCCTATTCGATCACCCGCAACCTCGCTGTGACCGCGGGCGTTCGCTACACCAGTGAGAAGGATCGCCTTCCTCAGCTGAAGGACGACCGGCGTGACAGCCAGGCCGTCTATGTCGGGACCGCAATCCGCTTCTGATCGGTGACGCCCGGCTAAGCCCAGGCGTCGATTCCAGCCCATCCATGCACGCCGAAGCGGCTCAACGCGCGCCAGCGGCGTTCGTCCATTCCGCCCAGTGCGATGACCGGCGCCTTTAGACCCCGGATCATCAACCCGAACCGCACCGGACCAAGTGCTGGTGCGCCGGGGTGGGAGCGGGTGGGGTAGGCCGGCGAAACGAACAGCAGTGCCGCGCCCATTCGTACTGCCGCAATCGCTTCGGTTCGCGAATGGACCGGGGCGGTCAGCGCGTCCCGCTGCCGGCCGTGGCGGAGCATCGGACCGCGACCGACCGGCGGCCCGGCCACCACCAGCACCAGCCCCCGTCGCCGCGCGGCGCTACGCACCCGCACGAACAGCGCGTGCCGCGCCTTGGCCGCCGTGGCGTAATGCCGGAAGATAATGCCCGATCCGCGCGGCAATGCGTCGATCGCGGACCACAGCGCATCACCCAACCGCTCGTCGGTCATCAGCCAGCGGCGCGGCAAAGCGGAGGGGCGGGGGTGGCGGCGCGGCATCGTGCCACCTATAGCGCGGCTTATGTCAGCCGAAACCGCTTCCTCCCGCCTCGCCGATATCCACGCCCGCATCGCCCGCGCTGCGTCCACTGCGGACCGCCGTGCCGATGACGTCACGCTGATCGCGGTCTCCAAGACGCAGGACGCCGCAGCGATTCAGCCGCTGATCGACGCTGGCCAGCGCGTGTTCGGTGAGAATCGGGTGCAGGAGGCGGCGGGCAAATGGCCAGAGCTGCGCGCCGCACATCCCGATATCCGACTGCACCTTGTCGGCCAGCTTCAGTCGAACAAGGCTGCTGACGCGGTTGCGCTGTTCGATGCGATCCATTCGGTGGATCGGCTCTCGCTGGTTGCTGCGTTGGCAAAGGCGATGGCGGAGAGCGGCAAGCGCCCCGATTGCTTCATCCAGGTCAATATCGGGGACGAGCCGCAAAAGGGCGGGGTGGCGGTCGCCGATCTGCCGGCGCTGCTGGCTGAGGCGCGTGCGGCGGGCCTGCCGCTTGCCGGGCTGATGGCGGTGCCGCCGTTTGAGGTCGATTCGGCACCCTATTTCGCGCTGTTGGCGAAGCTGGCGCGCGAGGCGGGACTGGAGGCCCTTAGCATCGGCATGTCGGACGATTTCGAGGTCGCGGTCACGATCGGCGCAACGCATGTCCGCATCGGCACGGCGTTGTTCGGAGCGCGCGCATGAGTCTGTCGGTCCGTTTCGATGCGCTGATCTTCGATTTTGACGGCGTGTTGCTGGAGAGCGAGTTCGAGGGCAACCGGCACATTGCCGATTATCTGACCGGCATCGGCCACCCGACCAGCGCCGACGAGTCGATGGCCAACTTCATGGGGCTGGCGGGCCGCGAGTTCATCGATGCGATCGAAAGCTGGATCGGGCGCACCCTGCCCGAGGATTTCCACGCCGCGCGTGAGGCGGAGAATCGCCGCGTGCTCGCTGAAGGGGTGGCGGAGGTCGCGGGTGCCATCGCCTTCGTCCGCGCACTGCCCGACGATCTGCCGCGCGCCATTGCCTCGTCGAGCAACAGCCACTGGATCGGGACGCATCTCGACCATCTCGGCATCCGCGATGTGTTTGACGGCCGGATCTTCAGCGGGCGCGAGCATGTCGCGCGCGGCAAGCCGGCGCCCGACATCTACCTTCATGTTGCCGCGCATCTGGGTGTGCCGATCGAGCGCTGCGCGATCCTTGAGGATTCACCCGTGGGAGCGACCGGGGCGGTGGCGTCCGGCGCGCATGTCATCGGCCTGTGCGCGGGCAATCACTGCGGGCCGGACCACGCCAGCCGCCTGCGCGCGCTGGGTGTAAACGACATCGCGCACGATTTCACCGAAGTCGCGCGACTGCTGGCTTAAGCCGTCCCGCCAACGGTCAGTCCGTCGAGCAACAGCGTAGGCTGACCGACGCCGGCAGGAACGGACTGCCCGCCCTTGCCGCACATGCCGATGCCCTCATCGAGCGCGAAATCATTGCCGATCCCGATCACCCGGGTCAGGCTGGTCGGACCGTCGCCGATCAGCGTCGCGCCCTTGATCGGGGCGCCGAGTTTGCCGTTCTCGATCTTGTAAGCCTCGGTGCAGGAGAAGACGAACTTGCCCGACACGATGTCCACCTGACCGCCGCCAAAGCTCTTAGCGAAGATGCCCTTCTTCACCCGGCTCAGGAGCTCGGCGGGATCGTCCTGGCCGCCGCGCATGAAGGTGTTGGTCATGCGTGGCATCGGGGCGTGCTGAAACGATTCGCGGCGGCCATTGCCGGTCGGTTCGACGCCCATCAGCCGCGCGTTCATGCGATCCTGCATATAGCCGCGCAGGATGCCGTCTTCGATCAGCACCGTTTCGCGCGTCGGCGTGCCTTCGTCGTCGATCGACAGCGACCCGCGGCGGTCGGTGATCGACCCGTCATCGACCACGGTAACGCCGGGCGCCGCGACCCGCTCACCGATGCGGCCGGAAAAGGCGCTGGTGCCCTTGCGGTTGAAATCGCCCTCGAGGCCATGGCCGATCGCCTCGTGCAGCAGGATGCCGGGCCAGCCCGGGCCAAGCAGCACGGTCATCTCGCCGGCCGGGGCATCGACCGCGTCGAGATTGACGAGCGCCTGCGCCAGCGCCTCATCGATCGCGCGGTTCCAGGTCTCCGGCTGCATCAACCGGTCATAGAGCGCGCGGCCGCCGGTGCCGAAGCTGCCGGTTTCTCGCCGTCCGTTGGTTTCGACCACGATCGACACGTTGAGGCGCACCAGCGGGCGGATGTCGGTGGCGATGAAGCCGTCGGGACGGACGACCTCGACCACGCTCCACGATCCCAGCAGGCTGACCGAAACCTGCACCACGCGCGGATCGCGGGCGCGGGCAGCAGCGTCGATCGTCTGGCACAGATTCACCTTGTCGGCGAAGGGGACCAGATCGAGCGGGTCGGCATCGGTGTAGAGGTGGCGGTTGGTGCCGACCGGGGCCGCAGCCTTGGGGCCGGTCGCCGGGTCGATCAGCGCCATCGTCTCACCCGCGCGACGGATCGCGGCGTCGCTGATCTCGTTTGCATGGGCAAAGGCGGTGGTTTCCCCGCTCACCGCGCGCAGGCCGAAGCCCGAATCGGTGTTGTAGGACGCGGTCTTGAGTCGCCCGTCGTCGAAGCCGAACGCCTCCGACTTGCGGTATTGCAGGTAAAGCTCGCCATCCTCAGCCGTGGCGAGGATCGATGCGGTCAGGCGCTGCGCGGCGTCGGCGTCAAAGCCGTCGCGGTAGAGGAAACCTCGGGGATCGCTGTACATCCCCTCAATATAGGCGGATCAGGCGCTCGCGCCAGCCGGGTGGTCGGGCAATTGTGACTGGTCGGCGCGATCGGCGGGACCGCCGATCAGCACGAAGCGGCGGTCGCAATAGCCGCAATCGACATAACCATGCTCGTCGATCTGCAAAAACACGCGCGGATGGCCGAGTGCGGCGGCGATTCCGGCATGCGCGCCGTCACAGGCGACGCGGGCGGTGGTGACGCGGGTGATTTCGGGAGGCGCGATCATGGGCCTGCGGTTAGCAAAGCGCAGGCGGGCGGGCAATCGGTCCTATTTCGCCGCTCGTCCCGCTCTCGCAAAGGCAACCACATCGTCCATGCATTTCTTGCCCACAATTTTGGACTTTTTTAGATCGAGTTGACGTTCAACATCTTCAATAACCGAGGCGACAGTAGGCGCGTCGTTTCGAGTGGAAAGCCTTCCTAAATAGTACGCAGAAGAAATTACCATTTTAGGTTGATCTTTTTTTGAGTTTTTAAAGGCGTCATCTATCAAGATATTGAGAGCTGCTGCACATCGCGCGTCTGCAAAATCAGCGGCGGACGGTGTAATCTGAATCGTGAGTAATGAAGCTAGATTCAGCGCGACGTGCATCATTTTCTTCTCCCATGCTCGCATAGCGTGAATTGCTTCTGTACGATCTGCAAATTGTTTGGCTTGCCAATCGTCGCCCACCGTCCCACTTCCCCGGCATGAGCGACGCGGCAATCGAGATCGACGGCCTTTCCAAGGTCTATCAGGGCGGCAAGCAGGCGCTGGACGGGGTGAGTTTCACCGTGCCGCGCGGGCAGATTTTCGGGCTGCTGGGGCCGAATGGCGCGGGTAAGTCGACGCTGATCAATATCCTGGCTGGCCTCGTCAACAAAACCGGCGGACGCGCAAGCATCTGGGGCTTCGACATCGACGCCAGCCCGCGCAACGCCAAGCGCGCGATCGGGATCGTCAATCAGGAGATCATGTTCGACCCGTTCTTCACGCCGGTCGAGACGCTGGAAATCCAGGCCGGATTGTACGGCGTGCCCAAGGCGGAGCGGCGGTCGATGGAGCTGCTGCGCGCGGTGCATCTGGAGGACAAGGCGCGCGCCTATTCGCGCACTCTGTCGGGCGGCATGAAGCGGCGGCTGATGGTGGCGAAGGCGATGGTGCATTCGCCGCCGGTGCTGGTGCTCGACGAGCCGACTGCGGGCGTCGATATCGAACTGCGCCAGCAGCTCTGGGCCTATGTCCGCACCCTCAATGATCAGGGCGTGACGGTGGTGTTGACGACCCACTATCTCGAGGAAGCCGAGCAGCTGTGCGATCGCATCGCGATCATCAACCACGGCAAGCTGATCGCCAACGAACCGACCCGCGAACTGGTCGGCAAGACTCAGGAAAAGGTAGTCGAGGTAGTGGTCGATCGCGATATCGTGACGCCGCCCGCCAATGGCTGTTTCCAGAAGATCGAGGCGAAGGGCGAGCGGACTCTGGTCATCACCTATCGCAAGGACCGCGCGAACGCCGGTGAGGTGCTCGGCGCGGTGCAGGCGGCGGGGTTCGGCATTGTCGATGTCAGCACGCGGGAGGCGGACCTGGAAGACGTGTTCCTGAGCCTGACGCGCGCCGCCAACGCTGCTTAACGCGAATAGCGCGCGAAAAACCGCCACATCGCGTCATTATCCGCAGTCCAGACATGGCCACCGCCGCGCAGGATATGGGCAGCGACCTCGGCCTGCGCCCGGCAGCGCGTGTGGAGCCGCTCATAGAGATTGGCGGCGAGGTCGCGGCGCAGCGGACCGGCGGTGCAGCCGTTGAGCGCGGCCCAGCGCGCTTCGGCGGCCTCCATCGTATATTGCCAATAGCCGGCGCCGCCGCCCTGCACCGGGTTGGTGCCATCGGCATCGCCGGCAAAGGCGATCACCGGCATCGGGCGCTTCGGCGTGCAGGTCGCGGGGTCGGGGCGGGTCTTGTCGCTTGCCAGCGGGTTGCCGGCGCGCAGGCCCACGACCGGGGAGATGGCGGCGAAGCGGTCGGAGGCGACACAGCCGAGCCAAGACGTCATCCGTCCGCCGCCCGACAGGCCGGTGGCATAGACGCGCTTGGAATTGGCGCAGCCCCTGCTCGCCAGCCAGTCGATCGCGGTCTTGAGGAACGCCACGTCATCGGCATCGCCCGGCCCCGGCACCTTGCCAGTGACGGTGGGAACGCCGGGAATGTTCCAGACAAAGCCACGCTCGACCGGGATGCCGGCATCCGGCGCCGCGACGAGGAAGCCGTGGCGGTCGCTGCTCGCCTCCAGCTTCGATTGCGCAAGGATCGCGGCTCCGTCTCCGCCACTACCGTGGAGCGCGAACACCAGCGGGAGGCGACCCGGCTTTGCGCCGGCGGGCACGTGCAGCAGCAGCGCGCGGCCGGTATCACCAACCGTCACCCGCGAGGTGGTCCCGGGCGCGACCGGACAGCCAGGCGCCGCGAGCGCGGGGGCAAGCGGGGCGAGTAGCGCGGCGGCGGCGGCGAGGATCAGGCGCATCGGAATCTCCTTGAGCTGCCCTCGCTATGAGCTGCGCCGCCGCCCGGCAACCGCAGCGTGTTTGAAATCGCCGCGCTTTGTCGCATAGCGGCGCCCCGCCATCGGTGCGCGAAGGAACGAGATTGGCCCACGACCCTCATCAGTGCGACGTGCTTGTCATCGGCTCGGGCGCCGCCGGACTCACTGCCGCGCTCAATTTGGCCGAACGGTTCCGCGTCACGGTGCTGGCCAAGGGCGGGCTGGACGAGGGATCGACCGCGTGGGCGCAGGGCGGGATCGCCGCGGTACTGGAGCCCGGTGACACGTTCGAGGCGCATATCGAGGACACGATGGTCGCCGGCGCGGGCCTGAACGATCGCGCCACGGTGGAGATGGTGGTCGAGAATGCTCCCGCCGCGATCAACCGGCTGGTCGAGCTGGGCGTGCCGTTTAACATGGACGGCAATGCGCTGCATTTGACGCGTGAAGGCGGGCATAGTGCGCGCCGCATCGTCCATGTCGATGACGCCACCGGTTGGGCGGTGCAGGTTGCGCTGATCCGCGCGGCGCAGGCGCATCCCAACATCACGCTGGTTCCCGACATGGTCGCGATCGACCTTGCCACCAGTCGCCATGAGCTGCGCTATTCGGGCGCGGGCAAGGTGTGGGGCGTCTATGCCGTCAATCGCGCCACCGGGGGCGTCGAGCTGTTCACCGCCAATGCGACGGTGCTGGCGACTGGCGGGGCGGGGCGGACCTACCTCTTTTCCACCGCGCCCAAGGGGGCGACTGGCGACGGTATCGCGATGGCGTGGCGCGCGGGCTGCCGCATCTCGAACATGGAGATGATGCAGTTCCACCCGACCTGCCTCTACCATCTCGACGTCAAGAATTTCCTGATTACCGAAGCGGTGCGCGGTGAGGGCGGGCGGCTGATCAACCCGCAGACCGGCAAGCGGTTCATGGCGGATTATGATCCCGATCGGATGGAGCTGGCGCCGCGCGACGTCGTCGCCCGCGCGATCGACGCGGAGATCAAGCGCGACGGCCTCGATTACGTCCATCTCGACATCAGCCATATGCCTGCTGAGTTCGTGAAGGGGCATTTCCCCAACATCTACGACAAGCTGATCGGGCTTGACATCGACATGACCACGGGGCCGATCCCGGTGGTGCCGGCCCAACACTATACCTGCGGCGGGATCGTCATCGATCTGGACGGACGCACCGATTTGCTCGGCCTCTATGCCGCGGGTGAGTGCAGCGAGAGCGGGCTGCATGGTGCCAACCGTCTCGCCAGCAACTCGCTGCTCGAATGTTTCGTGTTCGGCGAGGCGGCGGCACGGCACATCGCGGCGAACTGGGACGATCTGCCCGCCCCGCCGCCGATCCGACCTTGGGACGAGAGTCGCGTTGCCGATTCGGACGAAGAGGTGGTGATCAAGCAGAACTGGACCGAGATCCGCCGGTTCATGTGGAACTATGTCGGTATCGTCCGCACCACCAAGCGGCTCGAGCGTGCCGCCCACCGGATCAAGCTGCTGAACGAAGAGGTCGCCGATTATTACGGCCATTTCCGTGTCACGCCTGACCTGATCGAGCTGCGCAACCTGCTCCAATCGGCCGAGCTGATCGTGCGATCGGCGCTGCACCGGCATGAAAGCCGTGGGTTGCATTATACGTTGGACCACCCGCAAACCGCCGAGGTTGCTCGCGATACCGTGTTAGTTCCCTAGGATTTTGGCCGAATCTTCACGCTTTGGCGTCATATTCCCCGTATTCGTCGCAGAAGCCGCTGCTGCCTCTTGAGCCGGAGCGCGGTGCGAACGCATGATCGCTTTGGGCAAGGGGCGTGGTATCGTGTTGGGGATGCAGGAGTTTACGATTCTTCAGCGTGCAATGACTCTGGCGGGCCTCGCGCCTGTTCTGTTGATCGGCGCGGGCGTGCATCGCGACGACCTGCCCAAGGATCTGACCCCGGCCAGCTATCGCGTGTCGATGCCGATCCCGGCCGCGCCCAAGCCGCTCCCCGTCTTTCCCGCTCCTGCAGGGCTAACCGCGACGGTCGACGCCCTTGCGCGCGATTTCGGCGGGGTCGTCGGCATCTCGGTGCGCAGCCTTGAATGGGGGTGGCAGGTCGATGCCAATGGCAATCGCCGCATGCCGCAGCAGAGCGTGAGCAAGCTGTGGGTCGCGATGACCGTGCTCGACGCACGTGACAAGGGGCGCCTGACGCTGGATGATCCGGTCGAGCTGACCCGCGAGCATCTGACCCTGTTCCACCAGCCGATTGCCACGTTAGTCGTGCGCGACGGCGTTTATCGCACCACAGTGCGTGAGCTGTTGCTGCGCGCGATGCAGTCGAGCGACAATACTGCCAACGACCGGCTGATGAGCCTGGTCGGCGGGCCGGGCGCGGTGCGCGCCTTCATCGCCGAAAAGGGGTTGGGCGAAATTCGGTTCGGCCCGGGCGAACGCCTGTTGCAGGCGGGGACCGCCGGCCTGGCGTGGAAGCCCGAATACTCCATGGGCCGCGCATTTTATCAGGCGCGCGCCGCGTTGCCGATCACTGTGCGGCGGGCATCGTTTGATGCCTACATCGCCGATCCGCCCGATGGCGCGTCGTCGTCGGCCATCACGCTGGCGCTGGCGCGGCTCAAGGCCGGTGAATTACTGTCACCTGCCTCAAGCAATTTCCTGATCAACGTGATGCAGGGCGCACGCACCGGTCGCGCGCGGATTAAAGGTGCGACACCGCCCGACTGGAAATGGGGCCACAAAACTGGGACCGGGCAGGATCTGGGCGCACGCACTGCCGGGTTTAATGATGTCGGCGTTCTGATCGCGCCCGATGGCAAGGCCTATTCGATCGCCGTGATGATCGGGGATACGTCACGTCCGGTACGAGAGCGCCAGCAGTTGATGCAGGCGGTCGTGGCTTCGGTCGTCGCCAATCATCGCTAAGGCTTAAGCTCTCGCTCATGCGGTTTCGCGCTGCTAAGCCGTCGCCATGCCTCATCTCTATCTTGTCGACGGCTCGAGCTTTATCTTTCGCGCCTATCATGTGCTGCCCAAGCTGACCAACAAGCATGGCGAGCCGGCCGGCGCGGTTTATGGCTATGTGTCGATGCTGTGGAAGCTGGCGAGCGAGCTGCACAAGGCGGAGGGCCCGAGCCATCTGGCGGTGATCCTCGACAAGAGCGAGCATACCTTCCGCAACGACCTGTACGACCAGTATAAGGCGCACCGCCCGCCCGCGCCGGAGGATTTGCGCCCGCAATTCCCCATGATCCGCGACGCGACGCGCGCGTTCAGCCTGCCGTGCATCGAGGAATTGGGCTGGGAGGCGGACGACCTGATCGCATCCTATGCCAAGGCGGCGCTGGCGCAGGGGTGGCAGGTGACGATCGTCAGCTCCGACAAGGATCTGATGCAGCTGCTGACCGAACCCGGCATCGACATGCTCGACACGATGAAGGACCGGCGCATGGGGCCGGAGGCGGTGGTCGAAAAGTTCGGGGTCGGGCCGGACAAATTGGGCGAGGTGCTGGCGCTGATGGGCGACAGCGTCGACAACGTTCCCGGCGTGCCCGGCGTGGGGCCGAAGACTGCGGCCAAGCTGATCCTGGAGCATGGCGATGTCGAGGCGGTGCTGGCTGCCGCGCCCGACATGAAGAAGGGCAAGCTGCGCGATAATTTGATCGAGCATGCCGACATGGCGCGGCTATCGCGCAAGCTGGTCGCGCTGGCCGACGACGTGCCGCTGCCCGAGCCGCTCGACGATTTCGTGCTCGACGGGATTCCCGATGCGCCGCTGCGTGCATTTCTGGAGCATCACGGGTTCAAGACGCTCCTGACGCGGCTGGGGAGCGAGTCGAGCTCGGTCGCGGATGCGCCGGTCGAAACGCATGAGGTGCCGGGCCTCGAGCCGGATCCGCCGTGCGACCATGATGGCTATGAGACGGTGGTCGATGAGGCGGCGCTGGATCGCTGGATCACGGTGGCGCGGCATCAGGGCTGGGTCGCGGTGGATACCGAGACGACCGGGACCGACGCGACCCGCGCCGAGCTGGTCGGGGTCAGCCTGGCGCTGCACCCGAACCTCGCCTGCTATATTCCGATTGGACATGGCGGGACCGACATGTTCGCGGAGAAGCCGGTGCAGCTCGACCGGGCGACGGTGTTGGCGAAGCTCAAGCCGCTGCTCGAGGACCCGGCGGTGCTCAAGATTGGGCACAACCTCAAATATGACCTGATCATCCTCGGCCGGCTGGGGATCGACATCGCGCCGTTCGACGACACGATCGTGATGAGCTTCGACCTCGATGCCGGGTTGCACGGGCATGGCATGGATGAGCTGGCCGCGACGCATCTCGCGCACAGCTGCATCGCGTACAAGGACGTAACCGGGAGCGGGAAGAAGCAGATCGGGTTCGCCGAAGTCGATCTGAAGGCCGCGACCCGCTACGCCGCCGAGGATGCCGATGTCACGCTGCGGCTGTGGCGGCGGTTGAAGCCGCGCCTCGCTTATGAAGGCGCGACGCGGGTCTATGAGATGGTCGATCGGCCGCTGGTGCGCGTGATCGCCGACATGGAGCGCGCGGGGATCAAGGTCGACGCGACGGTGCTGGCGCGGCTGTCGGACGAATTCTCGAAACAGATTGCGAGCCTGGAGGGCGAGATTCACGCCATTGCCGGGTTCAAATTCACCATCGGCAGCCCCAAGCAATTGGGCGACGTGCTGTTCGACAAGATGGGGATCAAGGGCGGGCGCAAGGGCAAGAGCGGCGTCTATTCGACCGACGTCAACGAGCTGGAGCGGATCGCGGCGGACAAGGATTCGCCGGGACGCGAGATGGTGGCGAAGGTGCTCGACTGGCGCCAGCTGTCGAAGCTCAAATCCACCTATACCGACGCGTTGCAGGCGCAGATCAACCCGGCGACCGGGCGCGTGCATACCAGTTACTCGCTGACCGGCGCACAGACCGGACGGCTGTCATCGACCGACCCGAACCTGCAGAACATCCCGATCCGCACCGAAGTCGGGCGCCAGATCCGCGACGCCTTCGTTGCCGAACCGGGCAATGTCATCCTGTCGGCCGACTATTCGCAGATCGAGCTGCGCCTCGCCGCGCATATCGCTGACGTTCCCGCGCTGCGCGAGGCGTTCGAACAGGGCGAGGACATCCACAACCGCACCGCGATGGAGCTGTTCGGTGAGGTCAACCGCGACACGCGCGGGCGGGCCAAGACGATCAACTTTGCGATCCTTTATGGCATCAGCCGCTGGGGGCTGGCCGGGCGGCTCGACGTCACGCCGGACGAGGCGCAGGGGATGATCGACCGCTATTTCCAGAGCTTCCCCGGGATCAGCCGCTACATCGCCGACACGCTGAACGAGGCGAAGGCGCGCGGCTACACGACGACGCTGTTCGGGCGGAAAACGCACTTCACCCGGATCAACGCGCCCAACCAGAATGAACGCGCGGGCAGCGAGCGCGCCGCGATCAACGCACCGATTCAGGGCACGAGCGCCGACATCATCAAGCGCGCAATGGCGCGGATGGGACCGGCGTTGCTGGACGCGGGGCTGCCCAACGTGCGGATGCTGCTGCAGGTGCATGACGAACTGGTGTTCGAACTGCCCGAAGGCGATGTCGAAGCGGCGTCGGCGGTGATCCGCCGCGTGATGGAGACTGCGGCTGAACCGGCGGTCACGCTGACCGTGCCGCTGGGTGTCGAGATCGGCACGGGTGCGAGCTGGGGCGCGGCGCATTGAGCACCGCCGCCGCGCAGAACGGCCCTTCCGATGACCTGAACGCGCTCGCGAAGGGCGGGCGGACGAACATCTTCGGCTTTTTCCTGCGCCTGCTCGCGCGCTTGCCGTTCCTGTTCATTGCCGGGCGGCTCTATGGCGCAGAGACGGTCGGGCGGTTCGCGCTTGCCGTGGTGGTGGTCGAGCTGGCGGCATTGCTCGCGACGCTCGGGCTCAAGCGCGGGCTGGCGCAGGCGCTGGCATCGACCGACCGACCGCATGCCCATGTCGTGTGGGACGGGATGGTCGTCGCCTTCGTCGTCTCGGTGCTCGCGAGCGCGTTGCTGTTCGCTTTTCCCGACTTGATGTTCCCCAACAGCGGGACGACCGGGCTCGACCGCTATCTGGCAGTGATTGTGTTCGCGATTGCCTGGTCCGATGTCAGCCTCGCCGCGCTCGCCTATCGTAACAATGTGAAGGCGACGGTGACGGCACGGGCGATCGTCGAGCCATGGACGATCAGCATCGCGGCGTGGGTGCTGTACTATGTCTCGGCGCGCGATGGCCTGATCATCGCCTATGTGCTGTCGATGGCGGCGGCGCTGGTGGCGAGCCTGATCCCGTTCATCCGCAGCTATGGCCTGCCGCATGGCTGGTCGCCGCGGGTGACGCCGTTGCTTCAGCTCGCCCGGCGCAACATGCCGCTGGCGGGGGCCGACGCGCTCGAATGGGGATCGCGCAACATCGACCGGTTCATCCTCGGCCTGTTCTTCCCGCCGGCGATCGTCGGCATCTATTACATGGCGCAGCAGGTCTCCTCGATCCCGCAAAAGCTCAAGACCAGCTTCGATCCGGTGCTGGGACCGGTGATCGCGCGCAATCTGGCGGCGGGGAATCGCGGGGCGATCGCGGCGCAGGTGCGGCAGGTCGGATTCTGGATCATCACGTTACAGGCGGCATTGCTGCTGATGGGCGGCATCCCGGCGGAAGGGGTGATGGGCGTGGTCGGCCCGCAATTCGTGGTCGGCGCAGCGGCCCTGTGTTTCCTGCTTGCCGCCGAGGTCGCCGCGACGCCCGGCGCGGTGGCCGAAGCCGGGCTGGTCTATATGGCGCGACACCGCAATCTGGTGGTATCCATGCTGTTGCTGGCGTTCCAGGCGGCACTGAGCTTTGCGCTGGTGTTCCAGATGCGGGCGATGGGCTTTGACATCCATGTCCAGGCGTTGGGGCCGGCGATGGCGCTGGTGCTGACGCTGGCGCTGGGGTCGACGATCAAATGCTGGATGCTGGCGCGGCTGACCGGTGCGTCGGTATTCAGCCTGCGCCCGGGCTTCATCGCGGCAATTGTGGTCGCGGGAGCGGTCGGTTGGGCGTTCACCCGGCTGCCGCACCGCCTCGAATGGCTGGAGTTGTCGGTCGGCGTTCCGGCGATCTGCATCGCCTATTTCGCGGTGATCGGGAAATGGGCGTTCGGGCCGGAGGACCGCCAGCTGTTCAAGAAGATGCCGAAGAGCGAACCGACGCTGCCGGACGAGAAGGTGTGAGCCTCCGCTTGTCCTGAGCCTGTCGAAGGGCCGATCCTGAACCGCAAGATTCAGGATCCACGCTTCGACAAGCTCAGCGCAAACGGGGGGCGGGGCGTCCCAATCAGTGCCGGAAGTGGCGCATCCCGGTGAAGACCATTGCGAGACCGGCTTCGTCCGCCGCCGCGATTACTTCATCGTCGCGGATCGATCCGCCGGGCTGGATCACCGCGGTGGCGCCCGCCTCGACCGCGGCGAGCAGGCCGTCGGCGAACGGGAAGAAGGCGTCGGAAGCGACCGCGCTGCCGATCGTGCGTGGTTCGCTCCAACCGGCCTTTTCGGCGGCGTCCTTGGCCTTCCACGCGGCGATGCGCGCGGATTCGAGACGGTTCATCTGGCCCGCGCCGATACCCGCAGTGCTGCCGCCGCTGGCATAGACGATCGCGTTCGACTTGACGTGCTTGGCGACGGTCCAGGCGAACAGGCAGTCGGCCAGCTCCTGATCGGTCGGCGCGCGCTGCGTCACGACCTTGAGCGCGTTCTGCGTCACCCGACCACTGTCGCGCGACTGGACCAGCGCGCCGCCCGCGATCGTCTTGAGCATCAGACCCGGGCGTGTCGGGTCGGGCAGTTCGCCGCAGATCAGCAAGCGCAGATTCTTCTTCGCGGCGAAGATCGCCTTGGCTTCGTCGCTCGCGCCAGGGGCGACGACGACTTCGGTGAAGATGTCGGTGATCGCGCGCGCCGTGTCCGCGTCAAGCGGGCGATTCAATGCGATGATGCCACCGAAGGCCGACACCGAGTCACAGGCGAGCGCCGCCTTGTACGCATCGACCAAAGTCTCGGCGGTGGCGACGCCGCATGGATTGGCGTGCTTGACGATGACCACGGTCGGCGGGCCGTCGCGGAATTCGCTGACGAGCTCGAGCGCGGCATCGGCGTCGTTATAGTTATTGTAGCTCAGCTCCTTGCCCTGCAACTGCTCGGCCTGCGCGATGCCCGGCGTGGCGGGGCCGGCGGGGAGATAGAGCGCCGCCGACTGGTGCGGGTTCTCACCGTAGCGCAGTTCTTCGCCGCGCTTGAACACCATGGGCAGCGTTTCGGGAAAGCGCTCGCCCTGATCGGCGAAGGCGAACCAGCTGGCGATGGTCGAATCATATTGCGCGGTCAGGGCATAGGCCTTGGCGGCGAAGCGCTTGCGGTCTTCCAGCGTGGTTTCGCCGGTCGCGACCACGGCATAGTCGGCGGGATCGGTGACGATCGCGACAAAGGCGTGGTTCTTGGCCGCCGAGCGGACCATCGAGGGGCCGCCGATATCAATATTCTCGATGATCTCGTCGCGGCTCGCGCCCTTCGCCACCGTCTGCGCGAAGGGGTAGAGGTTGACCACGACCAGATCGATCATGCCGATCGCATGTTCGCTGGCTGAGGCCATGTGCCCGGCATCGTCGCGCACCGCGAGCAGGCCGCCATGCACCACCGGGTGCAGCGTCTTGACGCGGCCGTCCATCATCTCGGGAAAGCCGGTGAGGTCGGAGATGTCGCGGACCTCCAGCCCTGCCTCACGCAGCACCTTTGACGTCCCGCCGGTCGAGACGAGTTCGACCCCCTTGGCGGCGAGCGCCTGACCGAGTTCGACGATCCCGGTCTTGTCGGAGACCGAGAGGAGGGCGCGGCGGATGGTGATGCTGGTCATGGCGGGGGCCTCTAGGATGCGGGCCAAATTATCGCAATGCCGTAGCGACGCCTCAGCTGCCCTTGCGCGCCCGGTGGAACAGCCACGAGATGCTGGAGCCGCCGGTCAGTGCTTCTCCGGTGAGCACCAGCTGCTGCGTTTCACGTGGAATGCCCTTGGCATCGATCCACACGCTTTCCTCGATCGCGAGTGCGCCGCCACGCGCGCGGAACTGCCACACCGATCCCGATCGCGTGCGCAGTAGTGCGCCCGCCCCGTCGGCGGTGGGGGTGGCTTCGACTGCGGGGTGGAGGTGGAAGCGGACGGTGAACGGTACCGCTTCATTTTTGCCACCACGCTTGGCGGCGGGAAGCAGGCTGTCTTCGCCGCGCACGTCGCGTCCATCCGTGCCGAGCGCGATGGTGCGGCGGTGGATCACGCCGTGACGGCGGGCATAGCCGTCATGGCTTGCCTCGATCCGGCTGGCGGTATCGGTCTCGTTGCGGCTCAGCTCCATCTCGACCACGCCGCGGCCGAGCGTGCCGTCGGGATGGATCGCAGTGGAGTTGCTGTCGCGCACGACCAGCGTCGAATGGGCCGCAGTCGTCCGCAGCCCCTCGGTCAGCGCGGCGGGCAGGCGCAGGTCGGCGCCGCGCGCGCCGCCACAGCTGACCACGATCCGCTCGGCACCGTCGGAAAACTCGAAAGCGAGGGTCGAGGCGCAGCCGCCCGCCATCACCCGCGCGATCGGTGGCGGGGCGGCGTCCATGATCAGCACCGTCCCCTGCTGGGCGAGCCGCTGATAGCCCCATTCATGCGCCTGACGCAGCGGGCGGACGCGCGCGCCCGTGGCTGCAACCGTCTGTTCGATCACGTCCCCGGAAATCGGAATCCCGCCTTGCCAGCTCGCCAGCCCGCCATCGCCATGGCTGACGCCGAGCAGCGCCGAGACCATGCGGTCGATGGCGGCGACGACAAATCCGGGGGCATCAAGCCGGCGCGCGGCATAGGTTTCGCGCAGCAGCGTGAGCAGCTGAATCGCGTCGAGCAGAGCGGCGGGCGAGCGGCCGGTGATGCCGCCGTCGCGGCTGACCGCTCCGGTGATCGCGCGCGACAGCCCGGCCTCGCCGAATGCGCGGCGCGGGTCGCCGCCGGGAATCATCAGTCCGGCCGTGAGCACCCCGCTCCATGCGGCGATGCGCGGCGCCCCGGTCGGCGCGCGATCGGCGGCGCGATCGAGATGGCGCGCCCCACGGGCAAGTGCGTGGAGCACCTGTGAGCGATAGACAAGGTCGGTGCTCGACAGGATCAGCGGCGCGTGCGCGGTCCAATATTGCAGGCGGCGACCCCATAGGTCGGCGCGCCAGGCGGGATCGGCGACCTTGCCGGCATGTGCCGCCAGCCAGCCGCGCATCAGCGCTTCGGCGATCGGCGCGGCCTGTTGCCGGGTGGCGACGGTGGACAGGTCGCGCAGCCAGGCAAAGCTGTGCAGATGCTCGCCAAAGGCGGCGGACCAGCCGGGCCGGGCGAAATCAAGCGCGGTGACGTCATGGCTCTCGCCGCGAAACATCAGCTTGCCGTCGAGCAGCGCATTTCCGCGCGCCGGATCGCCCATGAACGGATCATCGGTCACCGCGATCAGCTTGAGCGGATGACGGCCCTTGAGCCGCAGCGCGTGGATCGGAGTGCGCCAGCTCAAGCGGAACAGCTTTTCGGAAATGCGGTCGGCGAGCGACAGGCCACGATCGCCCCCGACCCGGATGAGCCGCTTGCCCTGCTCGATCCCGTCGCTGGCCGCCCCATCGGCGGGCTCATCGCCGTCAATGCTCACCCGGCCCGCAGTGCTGCAATGTTCTCGGCATAGGCCGTGGGGCCGCCCTTGAACGCTGCTGTGCCCGCGACCAGTGCGTCGGCGCCGGCGGCAATCACCCGCGCGGCGTTGCTGCGATCGACTCCGCCATCGACCTCCAGGTCGATCGACCGCCCGCTGGTGTCGATCCGGGCGCGCAGGGCCGAAATCTTAACGAGCTGGCTCTCGATGAACTTCTGCCCGCCAAATCCGGGGTTCACGCTCATCACCAGGATCAAATCGATCAGGTCCATGACATGATCGACGACGTCGACCGGCGTCGCGGGATTGAGCACGACCCCGGCGCGCTTGCCCAGCGCCTTGATCGTCTGGAGCGTGCGGTGGAGGTGCGGGCCGCTTTCGGGATGGACCGACAGGCAATCGGCGCCCGCCTCGGCAAATGCCTCCAGCATCGGGTCGACCGGGGCGATCATCAGATGGACGTCGAACGGCTTGGCGCTGTGCGGGCGCAGCGCCTTGATCACCGCTGGGCCGATCGTGATGTTGGGGACGAAATGCCCGTCCATCACGTCGATATGGATCCAGTCGGCCCCGGCCGCGTCGATCGCGCGCACTTCCTCGCCCAATTTGGCGAAATCGGCGGACAGGATGGACGGGGCGATGCGGACGGGGTTCATGGCCTTCCCTTTATCACCTCAACTCTAGGCGGCAACTCGCATGAGCCGCACCATGAAAAACCCGTCGAGCCCGCCATGGTCCGCGAGCATGCCGGGCAGGGTGCGCAGCCAGCCACGTGGATGGGCGGGAATCCCCTCGGGCAGTTCATCGGGCAGGATCGGGTCGATCGCGAAACCGGGATGGTCGGCCAGGAAGCGTTCGATCTGCTGTTCGCCCTCCTCCGGCTCGAGCGAGCAGGTGGCATAGACCATCAACCCGCCGGGGCGGACCCAGCGCGCCGCGCGCGGCAGGAGTTGCGCCTGAAGCTCCGCCATCTCCGCGATCAGGCGCGGGCGGACGCGGTGGAGCACATCCGGGTGGCGGCGGAAGATGCCGGTCGCGCTGCACGGTGCGTCGAGCAGGACGGCGTCGGCCTCGAACCCCGGTTCCCATTTGAGCAGATCGGCGGCGATGACGGTTGCGGACAGGCCGGTGCGTTCCAGATTTTCGTGAAGTCGCGCCAGACGACTTTCCGAGGCGTCGACCGCAGTCACGTCCCATCCGGCGGCCGCGAGCTGGAGCGTCTTGCCGCCCGGCGCGGCGCACAGGTCGAGCGCGCGACCCGATCCGCTGCCGATCAGGCGTGCGGGGAGCGAGGCGGCGATGTCCTGCACCCACCAGTCGCCCTCGGCAAAGCCTTCATGCTCCGGAATGCTGGTGCCCGCCGCGACCCGGACATGGCCGGGGAGCAGGCTTTCGCCCTCGGCGGAGGCTCCGCCGCGCAGGGTCAGGTCAAGCGGCGGCGGGGCGGCGATCGCGGCGCACGCGGCGTCGGCGACGCGCTCGCCCCAATTGCCGGCGATCCGGGCATAGACGTCGCCCGGCAGCGCGGGCGGATCGGTGAGCACGGCATTCTGGCGCATCAGCGTGCCGAACACGCCATGGACGAGCTTGCGCGGGCCGCCATCGACCAACGGTAGCGCGGTCGAGATCGCCGCATGCGGCGGGGTACCGAGCCGCAATGCCTGAACCAGCGCGATGCGCAGGACAAAGCGCGCCTTGGCGTCATCGGGCAGGCGGTTACGCGTTGCGCTGTCGATCAGGTCGTCGAGATCGACGAGCCGGCGCAGTGCCTCAGCCGCGATCGCGTGCGCGAGCCCGCGATCGGACGGGGCGAGCCCTTGGGTCGAGGCGTCGAGCGCTTGTTCGATCGCGAGGCCGCGACGCAGGACTGCGTCGAGCAGGCGCAAGGCGGCGAGGCGTGCGGGAACGCCGGGAGGATTGGCGGGGCGGGGCGGGGGGCGATGACCGGTAGGGCGGGGCATCACCGCCCCCTACGCCGAAACGGCTGCGCGTTCACCCCCAAAGCGTCATCCGCGCCGGTTGGGGTCGAGCGCGCTGCCGCGACGGGGCGTCGCGCGTACACCGAGCGCGGACGGACGGTTGGCAGGCGCGGGGGCAGCGAACACGTCGAGCGGCGCACTCTGGCCCATCGTGACCGCCAGTTCCTCCAGCGCCGCGATGCGGTTGCCGGTATCGGGGTGGGTCGAAAACAGGCTGTCGCCGCCGCGTGCGAGGCCGGGGACGATGTACAACTGCGACGCAGCCGGATTGCGCTCTGCAACCGGGTTGGGCACCGCTGCCGCGCCCTGCGCGAGCTTGGCGAGCGCTGAGGCGAGCGCGCGGGGGTTGCCGGAAATCTCCGCGCCACCCTTGTCCGCGCCATATTCGCGGGTGCGGCTGATCGCCATCTGCACGATCATCGCGGCGAACGGCGCGACGATCACCGCGAGGATCGTCGCCAGCATCGCGCCGCGATTGTCCCCGCCGCCGCCGCGAAAGAACAGGCCGAAATTGGCGAGCATCGAGATCGCACCCGCAATCGTCGCGACCATCGTCATGATTAGCGTGTCGCGGTTGCGCACATGTGCGAGTTCATGCGCCATCACGCCGGCAATCTCTTCGCGGTTGAGGATGTTGAGCAGGCCGGTTGTCGCGGCGACCGCCGCATTCTCGGGATTGCGGCCAGTAGCGAAGGCGTTGGGGTGGGGCGAGTCGATGACATAGACCTTGGGCATCGGCAGCTGCGCGCGCTGGGCCAGCCCGGCTACAAGGTTGTAGAATTCGGGAGCCGAAGTCGCGTCGACCTGTCGCGCGCCATGCATTTTCAGCACAATCTTGTCGGCGTTCCAGTAGGTGAACAGGTTCATCCCCACCGCGACCAGCAGCGCGATGATCATGCCCCCGCGCCCGCCGATGGTGAAGCCCAAAGCCATGAACAGCGCGGTCAGCGCTGCCAGCAACATCGTCGTCTTGAAGCCGTTCACTTGGATTCGATCCTTTCACTCCCCAATGTGGGAAATGCCACGTCCCGCTTCAATCGAGGAACCATCATGGGCAAGCGTCCCCCACATGTGAAGCCGCCCGCATACCTGTCCAAGAGCCCGCCGCTGCCGCGACCGGAGGCGGGCAAGAAGGCGGAAACCGACCCGCTCGGCAACGATCCCACGCGCTATGGCGACTGGGAGCTGAAGGGCATCGCGATCGATTTCTGAACCGGCCCCGGAACGAAATCGGGGACGGCGCGTCCTGCGGCGATGACTGCGCCTTCCCGCACCCTGATGATCCGGATCGCTATCGGCATTGCCGCGGCGCTCCTTCTGCTGCTGCTCGTGCTCGCGATGATGCCTTGGGGGGCGTTCAAGGGGCGGGCGGAACGCGCGTTGTCGGCGCAGATCGGTGCGCCGGTTACGATCGGGGCGATCGAGCGGCGCGGGTTCTTTTCCTTCTCGCCGCTGCTCGACATTCGCGATCTGCGCATTGCCCAGCCCGACTGGGCCGGTGCAGGCGAAATGGTGCGGGTCGAGCGGGTGACCGTGCGGCTGCCGGTGTTGCCGATTCTGACCGGACGCTTTGCGCCCGAGCCGGTCGAGGCGGAGAATGGACGCATCGTGCTGATTCGCGCGAAAGATGGCCGCAAGAGTTGGGAGCGCGAACGCGAGCGCAGCAGCGGCGGGGGCAGCGGGCTCGACCGGCTGGCGGTGCGCAACCTGATCCTCGATTATCGCGATGCAAAGAAGGACCGACGCGCGACGCTGCGGATCGATTCGGATGGATCGGCCTTTCGTGCGGGTGGCGATGGCGCGCTGGGCGATGAACCGGTGCGAATCCGGATCGCTGGCGACCCGGTGGCGGGGCGCAAGCGCTGGGGCTTTCGCGCGACCGTGGCGGGACCGCGCACCCGGATCGAGGCCGACGGCGCGATGGCGGCACCGTTCAATACCCGCGACATGGCCTTTGCACTCAAGGCGCAGGGTAACGACCTGCTCGATATCGACCGGGTGATCGAGGCGGGACTGTTCGGTACCCAGCCGGTGGCGCTGACCGGACAGGTGTCGCGCAAGGGTGACCAGTGGCGGATCGAGCGGCTCGCCGGTACGATCGGGCAATCGCGCCTGTCGAACGCGAACGCAACCGTGGACAAAAGCCAGCCCGGACGGACGCGGATCGAGGGCGATGTCGAGCTCGCCACGCTCGCCTTTGACGATCTCGCCAGTGATCGCGGGCTGGCCATCGCTGCCGCGCGCCGCGCACGGCTGGGCGACCGGCTGGTCCCGGCGACGCAGATCGACCTCAAGAGCGTGAGCGATGTCGATGGCGTGCTGCGCGTGCGGGTGGACCGGATTCTCGGCACGATGGGCTTCGGTTCGGTCGAGGCGACGCTGACGCTCGACGATGCGCGGCTGACCGTCGCTCCGTTCGCGATGGGGATGACGCCCGGGCGGATGAGCGGGCGCGTGGTGATCGACCAGCGTGGCGGGAAGCCCGCACCGACCTTGACGCTCGATCTGTCGCTGCGTGGCAGCCGCATCGCCGCGCTGGCCGGGGACGGGGTGCTCGATGCGCCGCTGCAGGGGCATGTCCGTCTGACCGGAGAGGGGCGCACGATCCGCGCTGCCGTCGGTCGGTCGAGCGGCAGCGTCGCGCTGGTCGGTGGCGCGGGGCAGATTCCGGCGAACATCGCATCGTATCTGGGCCTGGATGTCGGGCGTGGCGCGCTGGTCGATGGCGACAAGGTGGCGGCGTTGCGCTGTATGATCCTGCGGCTCGACGTGAAGGGCGGCACCGGGACGCTGGCGCCGTTCCTGATCGACACGTCGCGCAGCCAGTCGCGTTTTGCCGGCACGGTGGACCTGTCGAACGAGCGGCTGTCGCTGGCGATGACCGGATCGCCGAAGAAGGAAAGCCTGTTGCGGCTGACCAAACCGGTGCCGGTGTCCGGCACGATCAAGTCGCCGGTGATGCGCCTGCCCGAAGGCGCGAAGCCCAATGTCGGCGGGGTGCTGAAGCTGCTGGGCGATGCGATTGCCGGCGATCGTCCGCCGCTTGCGCAGGATGCCAATTGCAGCGCGCTGGCGGCGGCAGCGCTGCGCTAGAGTGCGTCGCGGATCTTCAGGACGGTGTTCCAGTTGCGCGCGGTGTTGACGGGATCGCGCGTCGCCTTGCCCAGCGGAGCATGCAGGATCGACCGCGCCTGACCTTCCGGAAAGTCGATATACAGCTCCCGGCCGATCGCCTGCGCGCGTTCGGGGCCATCATGGCTGGCCATCAGCGCGTCGACGGCAGCGGCATCCACTGGCTTGCGATGGAAGGTGACGACGAGAAAGCTGGGCCGATCCGCGGCCGCATCGGGGAACGGGTTGGCTGACACGACCGCCGCCATCTCCTCGGGCGTGCGGACGAAGATTTCGGACTTGAGCCCGGTCGCCTCTGCCAGCGCGGCGTGGATCTGCGTTTCGAGCACGTCGCGGATCGCGCCGGGCGCGGTGAACATGACATTGCCTGAGGCGAGCAGGGTCCTGACGTCGGTAAAGCCCAATCCCTCGATCACCGCCTTGAGTTCCGCCGATTTGAGCTGACGCTTGCCGAGGTTGATCCCCCGCAGCATCGCCGCCCATCTCATGCGGCTTCGCCGCGCGGCGGGCGGGCGAGCAGTGCGTCGACCACGGTGCGGACCGGCGTTCCTTCGAGCAGTGCACAGACGGCTTCGGTCACCGGCATTTCGACCCCGGCGGCGCGCGCGGCCTCGCGCAGCACCGGCGCGGTCGCGGCACCCTCCGCCACGGTGCGGCGGTCGGCAAGCAGCTCGGCGGCGGCTTTGCCCTGACCGAGGCCAACGCCGAGCGAGAAGTTGCGCGAATTGGTCGAGGAGCAGGTCAGGACGAGGTCGCCCAGACCCGACAGCCCCGCCAGCGTCTCCGGCCGCCCGCCGCGCGCGACGCCAAAGCGCTTCATCTCGGCAAAGCCGCGCGCGATCAGCGCGGCGCGGGCGTTGAGGCCGAGCCCCGCGCCCTCGACCACGCCGCACGCGATCGCGAGGACATTCTTGACCGCGCCGCCAATCTCCGCGCCGGTGACGTCGGACGAGCCATAGGTGCGGAACGTCGCGCCGCCGAGTCGCTCAGCCAGTGCATCGCGCAGGGCATCGTCCTCGCACGCCAGCGTGACGGCGGTAGGCAGCCCCTTGGCAACTTCATGCGCGAAGGTCGGGCCGGACAGGACCGCGACCGGCGCGTCGGGATGCAACTCGCGGGCAATTTCGGCGACGAGTTTCTGCGTCCCCGCCTCGATCCCTTTGGCGCACAGCACCAGCAGGCGGTTGTCGGTTGGCAGTTGCGCGAGGACCGAGCGGAGGAACTGCGCGGGGACGACGACGAGCAGCGCGTCGCAGTCCGACAGCGCCGCGAGGTCGCTGGTCGCTCGGATCGACGGCGCGAGCGGGATGCCGGGCAGGAACAGCGCATTCTCATGCGCCGCGTTGATCGACGCCACGACGTCATCCTCGCGCGCCCACAGCGTCACTGGCTGGTCGTTACGCGCCGCGACCTGAGCGAGCGCCGTGCCCCATGCTCCGCCACCGAGAACTCCGATCTTCATGCCTTCACCCCCGCGCCACGCACCTTTTCCGCATCCGGGTCGAGCGGCCAGCGCGGGCGCGCGGGCATGTCGAGCGGATCGGTCAGGCCGAGCGCAAACCGCTCGACCCCGGCCCAGGCGATCATGGCGGCATTGTCGGTGCAGAGCCAGAGCGGCGGCGCGACGAAGCGCAGGCCATGTTCTGCGGCGAGCAAGGTGAGCGCCCCACGGACGGCGGTGTTGGCAGCGACCCCGCCCGCAACGACGAGAGCGGTAGCCTCAGGTGCCTTGGCCAGCGCAATGCGGGTGCGATCGACCAGGCAGTCGACCACCGCTTGCTGGAACGAGGCGGCGAGATCTTCGGGCGCGAACTTGCCGACCTTGCGCGCGACGTCGCTCTTGAGGCCCGCGAAGGAGAAATGCGGCTCGCCCGATCCGACCAGCGGGCGCGGCAGCGGGACTGCGCGCGGGTCGCCGCGCTTGGCCGCTTCTTCGACCGCCGGGCCGCCGGGAAAGCCGAGGCCGAGCAGCTTGGCGGTCTTGTCGAACGCCTCACCCGCCGCATCGTCGATCGTGGTGGCGAGGCGGCGATAGGCGCCAACCCCCTCGACCAGCAGCAGCTGGCAATGCCCGCCCGAGACGAGGAGGAGGAGGTAGGGGAAGGCAAGGTCGGGGTCGGAGAGGCGCGGGGACAGCGCGTGTCCCTCCAGATGGTTGACCGCCACCAGCGGCTTGCCCGCGGCGTGCGCCAGCGCCTTGCCGGTGACGAGGCCGACCATCACCCCGCCGATCAGTCCCGGCCCGGCGGTGGCGGCGACCGCATCGACATCGGCGAGGGTGACGCCCGCTTCCTCGAACGCGGCGGCGATCAGCGGCTCCAGCGCCTCGACGTGCGCGCGCGCGGCGATCTCGGGGACGACGCCGCCAAACGGGCGATGCGCCTCATCCTGTCGCGCGAGGCGGTGGGACAGGATGCGGCGGTCACCCGTCACCAGCGCGGCGGCGGTTTCATCACAACTTGATTCGAGGCCGAGGATCAGCATCGCGCCGATCTAGGGAGTCATCGCGTGCTTGTCGAAGTCTCTGCGAGCGTGGCTGCGACCTTCGCCTCCGATTCCGCATGCAGCGCCCAGAAATTGCGGACCGGCTCGCCGGCCAGCAGCCCCTGAAGTACCGCAAAATGCGAATGCCAGCCGCCGCCGAAATTGGCCATCGGCGCGGGGCCGGTAATGCCGCTGTGCGTGAGGACGAGGCGGGTCTTGTCGCTCCCTTCGGCGAACAGCTCGAACCGGGCGGTGCCTTCCTTGCCATCGTCCCAGCTGATCGCGAAGACGTGGGGCGGATCATATTCCACCACCCGCTCGCGCCCGGCCGCGCCTTTCCATTTGGCGTATTTCTCGGGATAGGGGACCGCGTCCGCCGACAGATTGTCGTGGTCGAACAGCAGTTCGACCGGCGCATCCGCGTGAGCATCGGTGCCGCCCGCGAACCATTTCCGACGCAGATCGGCTTCGACCAGATAGCGCCACACCATTGCAGGTGGCGCGTCGAGGACGCGGACAATGCGCAGCGTGCCGGGGGCGAGGATGGCGAGATCGGCAATCGTGTCGGTCATGGCGTGTCTCCCTTGGGAAGGTCGGCGAGCAGGGTGTCGAGAGTGTCGAGCCGCGCGGTCCAGAACTTCGCCCATTGTTCGAGCCACTGGTTCGCCTCGGCGAGCGCGGCGGGGTTGAGCGCGCAGCGATGGGTGCGCCCGTCGCGGCGGCGGGTGACGAGGCCGGCGCGTTCGAGCACCTGGACGTGCTTGGATGCGCCGGCGAGGGTCATCGCATAGGGCTGGGCCAACTCGCCGATGCTCTTCTCCCCGCTGGAGAGGGTGGCGAGCATCGCGCGTCGGGTGGGATCGGCGAGCGCGTGGAAAGTCATGTCGAGTCGTTCAACCATTTGGTTGAATTATCCGCCGCCCCGATAACTGTCAACCGATCGGTTTAATTTCCGGCGAGCGCGCGATCCGAGACGAACGGATTTGTCTTGCGTTCCTGTCCGAAGCTACTCGGCTGGCCATGGCCGGGGACGAATACGGTGTCGTCGCCGAGCGGCCACAGCTTGCTGGTGATCGCGTCGAGCAAATCCTGATGATTGCCCATTGGGAAATCGGTGCGGCCGATCGAGCCCTGAAAGATCACGTCGCCGACGATGGCGAGCTTTGACGGCGCGTGGTGGAATACGACATGGCCCGGCGTGTGGCCGGGGCAGTGATAGACGTCGAGCGTCAGCTCGCCGACCGTCACGGTATCGCCATCGACCAGCCAGCGATCGGGCTCGAACGGCTTGCCGTCGATGCCGTAGTTGCGACCATCATCGTCGAGCCGGCTGATCCAGAAGCGGTCGGCCTCATGCGGACCCTCAATCGGCACGCCGAGTTCGGCGGCGAGTTTCCCGGCCTGACCGCAATGGTCGATATGGCCGTGGGTAATCAGCAGTTTTTCGATGGTGACGCCATGCTGCTGTGCTGCGGCCTTCAGCAAGTGGAGGTCTCCGCCGGGATCGGTGAAGACGCCGCGCATGGTGCGGGTACACCACAGCAGGGTCGAATTCTGCTGAAGCGGGGTGACAGGCACGATGGCGGCGCGCAGCGGGGGCGTGGACATGTCCGGGGAGATAGGCGGCGCGCGGCCAAGCGGCAACAGAGGCTTGCGGGCGGACGTTTAGCGCTTCATGGCCAGTGCGATGCTTGTCCAGACACCGTTTGTGCTGCTCGACGATGCCCGGCCGGGTGGTGCGGAAGCGCGCCTCTACACCGCGCCGGTGCGGGTGATCGCTGCGCATCGACCGGAGGAGGTCGCGCCGGCGCTGGCCGCGCTCGACGCAGCGCAGGCGGAGGGGCTGCATGCGGCGGGGTATATCGCCTATGAGGCCGGCCATGCGCTGGAGCCGCGCTTAGGCGGGCTGAGTCGGGAAGGCGGCACGCCGCTGTTGTGGTTCGGCTTGTTCGAGACGGTCGAGCACCTCGCCCCCGACGCGATCGCCGCACGATTACCCGATCCGGCGGGCGCATGGGTCGGCCGGCCAACGCCGCAGATCTCCCGCAGCGACTATGACGCCGCCTTCGCGCGCGTGCATGACTGGATCGAGGCGGGGGACATATATCAGGCCAACCTAACCTTTCGCGCGGCAGTGCGCGTCGCGGGCGATCCGCTTGCGATCTATGCCGCGATCCGCTCGCGCGCGGCGGCGGGCTATGGCGGAATCGTGTGGACTGGCAGCGACTGGCTGCTGTCCTTCTCGCCCGAGCTATTCTTCGCGCTCCGCCAGGGCGAACTGATCGCGCGGCCGATGAAGGGGACGACCCCGCGCGGCGCGACCCCGGAAGCGGATGAGGCGGCGCGCGTGGAACTCGCGCAGGACGAAAAGCAGCGCGCCGAGAATCTGATGATCGTCGATCTGATGCGTAACGACCTCACCCGCATCGCCGCGCCGGGCAGCGTATCGGTGCCCGAGCTGTTCAAGGTCGAAACCTATCCGACGCTGCACACGATGGTGTCGACCATCGCCGCGAAGCTTGCGCCCGAAATCGGGCCGGGACAGGCGCTGGCGGCGATCTTCCCGTGCGGATCGGTGACGGGCGCGCCCAAAATCCGGGCGATGGAGGTGATCGCTGCGGTCGAGCCCGATGCGCGCGGCGCCTATACCGGCTCGATCGGGCGGATTGACCCGGATGGCGATGCCGCGTTCAACGTCGCGATTCGCACGCTCCATCTGCGCGACGGGGCCAGCGAGGCGAGCATCGGGCTGGGCTCGGGCGTGGTCGCCGATTCGCGCGCCGGCGAGGAATGGGACGAGTGTCTGGCCAAGGGCGCGTTCCTCACGCGCGGCCAGCGGCGGTTCGACCTGATCGAGACGATGGCGTTCGATCCGGTCGGCGGGATTGCGCTGCTGGAGCGCCATCTTGAACGCATGCGCGCGAGTGCCGAGGCGTTCGGCATCCGCTTCGACCGCCACGGCGTGCGCAACGAGCTGCAGGCGGCGACCTTCCGCCTGCGCCATCCGGCCAAGGTGCGTCTGCTGCTGTCGCCGGAGGGGCGCATCGCGATCGGCACCGCACCGATGCCTGAGGTTCCGGTCGATCCGGAGACGGTCGCGCTTGCCACCCGCAAAGTCGCGCCGCGCGACTTTCGGCTGGCGCACAAGACGACCGACCGTCGCCCCTGGCCGCGTGTCGCCGGGGCGTGGGAGACGATATATGTCGATGCCGATGGCTATCTGACCGAGGGCAGCTTCACATCGCTTTTCGTGGCGCGCGACGGCATGTTGCTGACGCCGCCGCTCACCCGTGGCATCCTGCCCGGCGTGCTCCGCGCCGAGCTGATCGCGAGTGGCCGCGCGGTCGAGGCCGACCTGCGCACTGAGGACCTTTCTGACGGATTTTTCCTCGGCAACGCCCTGCGCGGGCTGGTTTCGGCTGTTACGGTTGCGGATGGGGGCATCACGACCCTATAGGGCGCGCGGTTTCCATTCAGAGAGGCGTTTTCCATGCAGACCTCCGCCGCGCTCAACCGCATCCAGCCCTCCGCGACGCTCGCGATGACGAGCCGCGTGTTCGAGCTGAAGCGCGCCGGGGTCGATGTCATTGGCCTTGGCGCGGGCGAGCCCGATTTCGACACGCCCGATTTCGTCAAAGAAGCCGCGATCGAGGCGATCCGCCGCGGTGCGACGAAGTACACCAATGTCGACGGCACGCCCGAGCTGAAGGCCGCGATTGTCGCCAAATATGCGCGCGACAACGGCCTGACCTATGCCGAAAACCAGATCAGCGTGAATTCGGGCGGAAAGCACACGCTGTTCAACGCATTCTGCGCGACCATCGACGCGGGCGACGAGGTGGTGATCCCCGCGCCCTATTGGGTCAGCTATCCCGATGTAGTCGAGTTCGCGGGCGGCAAGCCGGTGTTCGTCGCTGCCGGTGCCGACCAGAATTACAAGATCACCCCGGCACAGCTCGATGCGGCGATCACCGCCAAGACCAAATGGGTCGTGCTTAACTCCCCGTCCAACCCGACCGGCGCGGCATACAGCGCGGCCGAGCTGCGCGCACTGGGCGAAGTGCTGGAGCGGCACCCGCATGTCCTGATCTACGCCGACGATATGTACGAGCATATCCTCTATGACGGCTTCGAATTCGCGACGATCGCGCAGGTGTGTCCGGCGCTGTTCGACCGCACCCTGACCGCCAACGGCGTGTCGAAGGCCTATGCGATGACCGGCTGGCGCATCGGCTATGCCGGTGGACCGCAATGGCTGATCAAGGCGATGGGCAAGCTGCAGTCGCAGTCGACCAGCAACCCATGCAGCATCAGCCAGGCCGCGTCGGTGGCGGCGCTCAACGGCGACCAGTCGTTCCTGACCGAACGTAACGCGGCGTTCCAGACGCGCCGCGATCTGGTGGTGTCGATGCTCAACCAGATCGATGGCATGACCTGCCCGTCGCCCGAAGGCGCCTTCTACGTCTATCCCGAATTCAGCGCGCTGATCGGCAAGACGACGCCAAAGGGTCTGGTAATCGACACTGACGAGACGATGGTCGGCTATCTGCTTGACGATGCGCGCGTTGCGGCAGTGCATGGCGGCGCGTTCGGCCTCTCCCCGGCGCTGCGCATCAGCTATGCCACCAGCGAGGCGCTGCTGACGCAGGCATGCACGCGAATCCAGGAAGCGTGCGCCGCGTTGCGTTAGAGTTCAGCTGCGCTGAAGCGGCGCCGGCCCGCTCCCCCACCCGGCCACCCATAGAATACACTCGCGTTGGGTGGCCGGGTGGGGGAGCGGGCCGGTGCGGCCTAATCTAAGCCGCCACTTTTTTCGACCATTGCTGAAACCTTTTGCGCGGCCTTCCCGAATATGAACGGGAAGGCCAGCGCAGGTTCAGCGTGGCCAAGTTACTCTTTGCTTGGAATCGGAGCTGGCATCCCCATCTCCGCGCCAATCAACAAGGACCAGACTCATGATCGCGGCTCTCAAATCGCCGTTCCTCCGCCGTTTCCTCACCGGCTTTTCGCTCGGCGCGATCGGAATGATCGCGCTCCATGCGGAGCAGGTGATCGCGGCGCCGTTGTTCTGATGCTGCGCGCGGCCGCTCTTGGCCTCGCAGGCCTTGGCGCAGTCGCCTTTGCCAACCTCGCGGGGCTGGTGCCGCCGGTACTCGCGGGCGGCGGGGAGAAGGCGGTCGCGATTCCCGCTTCTGCCACCGATGTCGCGCCTGAACAGGGCGATCAGGTCGCAGTGCTCGCGGGAGGCTGCTTCTGGGGCATGGAGGCGGTGTTTGAGGGGGTGAAGGGCGTCAAGTCGGTGGCCAGCGGCTATGCCGGCGGCACGCGCGCGACGGCAACCTATGCTCAGGTCTCGACCGAGCGCACCGGCCATGCCGAGGTGATCCGCATCGTCTATGACCCGCGCGTGGTCAGCTATGCGACGCTGCTGCGCATCTATTTTTCGGTCGCGCACGATCCGACCCAGCTCAACCGTCAGGGTCCCGATACCGGCCCCAGCTATCGCTCGGCGATCTTTCCGCAAAATCCGGGACAGGCCCGCGTCGCGCGTGCCTATATCGACCAGCTTGGCAAAAGCGGTGCATATCGCGGGCCGATCGTGACGAAGATCGAAAGCGGTGCGTTCTTCGAGGCGGAGGCCGAGCATCAGGACTTTGCCCGCCGCAACCCGAACCACGGCTATATCGTCCGCTGGGACAAGCCCAAGGTGGCGGCTTTCCGGGCGGCGTTTCCGAGTCTGGCGCGATAGGTCTGCGGCGGAGCCGCAGGATCTTTGAATCGCACAAAGACACGAAGCCACAAAGAAGGTGCACGCTCTTCGTGGCTTCGTGTCTTTGTGCGAGAAAATCAGAACCGCTGCGCGCTCAAAACCCCAACTCCGCCAGCTTCCCCGCCAATTCGGGCGGGAGTGACGCGATGTCGCCGCTGCCGAGATCAACCGGGGCGTCGCTGCCCTCCAGATAGCGCCAGCCCTGATGCGCGCGCTTGGGCTGCGGCACGACCTGCACCAATGTCGGATCGAGCAGGATCGCGCAGCGCCCGCCCTCGGCCTCGGCAAAGCCCAGGATCGGCGAGCGGGCGATGAGCTGGTGCTTGAGGATCCAGAACAGCGATCCCTCTCCCGTAATCTCCTCATGCCGCTTGGGCAGATAGCGGGTGGTCAGCGCAACCGGGCCGGTCACGCCGCGCAGTGTGAGGCGTTCGCGCAGATGCTCAAAACTTGCGGCGCCGAATGCGACTTTGGTCAGATGGAGGGCCATCGCGGCGATCTGGGGGCCGCGCGCCTGCCGGTCAAGCTACCAGCCGACCAGTCCCGACGCGACGGCAAGGCCGAGAAAGGCGAGGAACCCCATCGAATCGGTCACCATCGTCACGAACACCGATGACGCGACCGCCGGATCCTGATCCATGCGGTCGAATGCGACCGGGACCAGCACTCCGGCGAGGCCCGCGACAAGGATGTTGATGACGATCGCCGCCGCAATCACTCCCCCCAGCGCGGGGTTGGAGAAGACCAGCCCGGCACCCAGCCCCAGCAGCACCGCGATCGTCCCGCCGTTGAGCAACGCGACCTTGATCTCGCGCTTGACCATCCGCATCGTGTTCGATTGGGTCAGCTGATTGGTGGCGATCGCGCGCACGATGACCGCCATCGTCTGCGTTCCCGCATTGCCACCGATCGAGGCGACGATCGGCATCAGCACCGCGAGCGCCACCATCTGCTCGATCGCGCCGCCAAAGATTGCGATGATCGACGACGCCACTAGCGCCGTGAACAGATTGGCGATCAGCCAGCGAACGCGCGCGATATAGGTGTCGCGGATCGGCTCGTTGATGTCGCCATCGCCCGCGCCCGACAGCAGCAGCGCGTCCTCGCCGGCTTCTTCGGAGATGATGTGGACGATGTCGTCCACGGTGATCACGCCGACCAGTCGCCCGGAATCGTCGGTCACAGCGGCGGAGATCAGCGCGTATTTTTGGAAGATCAGCGCGACTTCCTCCTGGTCCATGTCGACCGGGATCAGCGTCTGTTCGCGCTTCATCACATCGGCCATCGATACCGATCGCGGGGTGCGCAGCACCCATGACAAGGCACAGGTACCGACCGGGTGATGCGCGGGATCGACGACGAATATTTCCCAGAAATCGGTCGCCAGCTCCTCTTCGCCGCGCAGATAATCGAGCACGTCTCCAACAGTCCAATGTTCGGGCACCGCGATCAGCTCGCGCTGCATCAGGCGGCCGGCGGACTCCTCGGGATAGGACAGCGCCTCTTCGATCGCCGCGCGATCATCGGGGTCGAGCGCGCGGAGGACGGCGCGCTGGTCCTCTTCCTCCATGTCCTCGATGATCGCGACGGCGTCGTCGGTATCGAGCTCAGCGGCGATGTCGGCGACTTCGTGTGGCTCAAGCGCCTCGATCAGCGCCTCGCGCACCCAATCGTTCATCTCGGCGAGCACGTCGCCGTCGATCAGGCCGGCGATCGCCGCAGCGAGTGCCTGACGCTGGTCGGTCGGCGTCAGTTCGACCAGATCGGCGATGTCGGCGGGGTGCAGCGGTTCGACCCGCTCGCGCACAGCCTCGGTATCGCCCGCCTCGACCAGCTCGAGGATGGTGCGAACAAAGTCGGGCGACAGGCTGTCCTGCGCATCGTGCGACGCCGACTCGGCGGTGCCGGTCGCGGTTTCGGTCTCGTCGTTCATCGAGCCTCCTCCGACTGCGCTGCCTCGCCCCCCTCTAACGCGCTCGAATCGTGCTGCCAATCCGCCGCAGCCGCGATGCGATTTGCAACCCGCCCCGCTGCGCCCTAGTGGGGGTGCCAGAGTGTTTCCCTTCTGGAGTATCCCTTTCGATGTCCGATCTTCCGACGCGCCTCATCATGACGCTCGACGCCGGCGACGTTCATATCCAGCTGCGCCCCGACCTCGCGCCCAAGCATGTCGAGCGGATCGTCAAGCTGGCCGACAGCGGCTTCTATGACGGCGTCGTGTTCCACCGCGTGATCGACGGGTTCATGGCGCAGGGCGGCGATCCGACCGGCACCGGCATGAGCGGGTCGAAGGAGCCGAACCTGCCCGCCGAGTTTAGCCGCGAAGCGCATGTCCGTGGCGCGTGCTCGATGGCGCGCACCAACGATCCGAACAGCGCCAATTCGCAGTTCTTCATCTGCCTCGACGACGCGACCTTCCTCGACGGCCAGTACACCGTGTGGGGCATGGTGACCGAAGGCATGGAGCATGTCGACGCACTGCCCAAGGGCGAGCCGCCGCGTGAGCCGGGCAAGATCGTCAAGGCGCGCAGCGAAGCGTGATCTGACAGCTTCGCCGTGACGGTGCTGGCCCGCTCCCCCACCCGGCCACCCAACGACAGTGTATTCTATGGGTGGCCGGGTGGGGGAGCGGGCCGGCACCGCAACCTACGCGTTCAGACCAAGTTCAACGCGGAACCGGCAGGGGCGGGACATGTTTGGCACTAACATGATGTTTCGCCCCTTCGCGGCCGTAGCCGCAATCACCCTCCCGCTCGCAGTGCCTGCCGCCGCGCAGCAGGGCACCCTCGCGCAGGTGCAACAGCATCTGCGCGCCACCCAGACGATGACCGCCGCGTTCAGCCAGACCGACCGGGTCGGCAAGACGCTCAATGGCACGATGACGCTCAAGAAGCCGGGCAAGATCCGGTTTCAGTATGAAAAGGGCGTCCCGCTGCTGATCGTCGCCGATGGCAGCGCCTTGTGGTTCATCGATTATTCGGTGCGGCAGGTGCAGCGCTGGCCGGTCAAGGATTCGCCGCTCGGCATCCTGATGAACCCGGACGGCAATGTGGCCCGCTATGCCAAGGTGGTTCCGACCGGCAATCCGAACGTCGTGAGCGTCGAGGCGCATGACCCCAAGCGGCCCGAATATGGCCGGATCACGATGGTGTTCGCGCGTAATGCCTCGGCCCCCGGCGGGCTGATGCTCCAAGGCTGGGTCGCGCTGGATTCGCAGAACAACCGCACCACCGTCCGCCTGTCGAACCAGCGATTCAACGCGCCGGTCAGCGACGGAGCGTTCCGCTGGAACGACCCGCGGAAAACCGGCGGTCGTCGCTGACATTCGCGTTCATGTTGGTGACAGCTTTGAGTCGCTAAACCGGATTTTGCGGACGGGGCCTTGGGATTTTTCCCCCTGTTGCCTGAGGCACATCCCGTCCCGCCTGCGTGACGAACGCCAGGTCGGCCCTCGCTCCATGCCCCCGGAGCGGGGGCCTTTTGGCGTTTATGTGCGGCGCTCGCGCGGCGGTGCGGTGCCAGCCCGCTCAACCTTGGGCTGGCATCGGCGAGGGATCGCCCCTAGATCACGCGCGATGAAGATCGCCTCCTGGAACATCAACTCCGTTCGCTTTCGCATGGAGATCGTTGAGCAGTTTTTGCGCGAAGAGGCGCCGGATGTGCTGTGTCTTCAGGAAACCAAGGTGATCGACGGCGATTTCCCGCACGCGCCGCTGCGCGCGCTGGGGTACGACCATATCGTCATCCACGGCCAGCGGATGCATCACGGCGTCGCGATCATCAGCAAGGTGCCGTTGGTCGAGGACGATCGGCTCGACTGGCAGGCGAATGGCGAGGCGCGGCACGTGGGCGTACGGCTGCCCAATGGCGTGCGGCTCGAGAATGTCTATGTTCCGGCGGGCGGCGATATTCCCGACCGTGAGAAGAACCCCAAATTCGGCCAGAAGCTCGATTTCGTCGAGCGCATGACGCGCTGGTCGGAAGGGTTGGGCAGCTTGCCCGTGATCGTCACCGGCGATTTCAACATCGCCCCGCTCGAATGCGATGTCTGGAGCCACAAGCAGTTGCTCGACGTGGTCAGCCACACGCCGATCGAGGTCGCGGCGCTGGGGCGGATGCAGGCGGCGAACGACTGGGTCGATCTTGGCCGCCGCTTCATTCCAGCGCCCGAGCGCTGCTTCACCTGGTGGAGCTATCGCGCAAAGGACTGGGCGGCGTCGGATCGCGGGCGGCGGCTCGACCATATGTGGGCGAGTAGCGACGTCGCGGCGCAGGCGACGGCGCACCGCGTGTGTGAACCGTGCCGCGGCTGGCTCAAGCCGTCGGATCATGTCCCGATCGTCACCGAGTTCGACTTTTGAGCGGCACTGCTCCCGATCCCCGCGCCGCCGCGCGCGCGATCGACGCGATGCGGCGCGGCTGGCCGCTTGCGATCCGCGGAAGCACCGGCGCCTTGTCGCTGCTGGCGGTCGAAACGGCGGATGCCGGTCGGCTCGCCGAGTTCGATCCGGGGATCGCAGCGCCGTTGCTGATCACATCGGGCCGCGCGGTGACGCTCAAGCTCGCCAATCAGGCTGCCGCCGCCGTTCCGGATTCGCCAGTGATGATCGCGCGCCGCCCGTGGCTGGATTTTGACGCGGCGGTCGCGCTGTCCGATCCCCAGCTTGATCTGCGGGTTCCGCTCAAGGGCCCGTATCGCGCGGTGCCGGCGATGGCGCCCGATGCGGCAGCGGCGGCGCTGCGGCTCGCGCGAATCGCCGGGCTGCTCCCCGCATTCTTCGTGCGCGGTGAGGGGCCGGGGCACCGGATCGACGATGCGATCACTCCGGCCGACATTCAGGCGCATGAGGATCCCGCGCGCTTGCGGCTGGTTACTCGCGCGCGGCTGCCCGTCGTCGGGGCCGAGGATGCCGAGATCGTCGCCTTCCGCACGCCCGAATCGCCGGATGAGCATATCGCGCTGCTGATCGGCCAGCCCGATGGCAATCCGCCGCTGGTGCGGCTGCACAGCGAATGCCTGACCGGTGATGTGCTCGGCAGCCTGAAGTGCGATTGCGGACCCCAGCTCCACGCCGCGATCCGCGCGATCGCCGCCAATGGCTGGGGCATCCTGCTGTATCTGCGGCAGGAGGGGCGCGGGATTGGCCTGATCAACAAGCTGCGCGCCTATGCGCTGCAGGCTCAGGGGTTCGATACGGTCGATGCAAACACCCGGCTGGGCTTCGCGGTCGATGCGCGCGATTTCGGGGTAGCCGCGCGGATGCTGACCCAATTGGGGCAGAGAAATGTGCGGCTGCTGACCAACAACCCCGCCAAGGTTGCCGGGCTGGAGGCCGCCGGGGTCGCGGTGGCGGAGCGAGTGGCGCACCAGCTGCCCGCCAACCCGCACAACGCCGCCTATCTCGCGACCAAGCGCGACCGCACCGGGCACCAGCTTTAGCGCTGACCGCCGTCTATGATGAGCGTGTCGAAGCACCGTTCCCGCGATGGTCGGGAGGCCCGTCATCGCGCCTCCGTCAAACGACGTTTTGGGCAATCTGCTTATTGTGCGAGCAGCGCAATGTGCCGCCTAAAAATTAGGCAGTTGTTCGCGCCTGCACAATTTTTTACCTTTCGGTAACGTTTCGATCGCGCGGAATCCCCGGAATCCTGCCTTTTCCGACTCTGGCACGCCCTTTGCTGAATGCCTCCCCGGGACAAACGCGAAAGGGGGCGGAATGAAACTCGTCATCGCTATCATCAAGCCGTTCAAGCTCGATGACGTCCGGGAGGCGCTCACCGAGTTGGGTGTTGCCGGGATGACCGTGACCGAGGTTAAGGGGTTCGGGCGGCAAAAGGGCCAGACCGAAATCTACCGCGGCGCGGAATACAGCACCAACATGGTGCCCAAGCTCAAAATCGAAGTGGTCTGTGCCAGCGATCTGGCGGGCCGGGTGGTCGAGGCGGTTCAGGCCGCGGCGAACACCGGCGCGATCGGTGATGGCAAGATCTTCGTGCTCGACGTCGGTCAGGCCGTGCGCATCCGCACCGGCGAAACCGACCAGACCGCGCTCTGATGAAGGGGGTTACGATGAAAACTGCACTCAAACTGGCCGCAGGCGCGGGAGCCGCGCTGTTCGCGGCTCTGCCCGCCTGGGCACAGGACGCGGCTGCCGCTGCGCCCGCCGCACCCTTCACGCCCACGGCCGAGATGGTCAACAAGGGCGACGTCGCGTGGATGATCGTCGCGACGGCACTGGTGCTGATGATGTCCGTCCCGGCACTCGCACTGTTCTATGGCGGTCTGGTTCGCACCAAGAACATGTTGTCGGTGCTGATGCAGGTGCTGACGATCGTCTGCGTCGCAGCGCTCGTCTGGTTCGCCTGGGGCTATTCGATGGCCTTCACCAACGGCGGCGACCTCAACAAATATGTCGGCGGCTTCTCGAAGGTGTTCCTTGCGGGCGTCGATCCGACGACGTTCGCCGCGACCTTCTCGAACGGGGTCTACCTCCCCGAACTCGTGTTCGTCATGTTCCAGATGACCTTTGCATGCATCACGCCGGCGCTGATCGTCGGTGCGTTCGCGGAGCGCGTGAAGTTCACCCCGCTGATCCTCTTCGTGGTCGCGTGGCTGACGCTCGCATATTTCCCGATCGCACATCAGGTCTGGTACTGGGCTGGCCCGGACTTCCTGCACGCTGCGCCGGATGACACCGGTCTGCTGTGGAGCTGGGGCGCGCTCGACTTCGCGGGCGGCACCGTGGTTCACATCAATGCGGGTATCGCTGGCCTGGTCGGCTGCCTCGTGATCGGTCCGCGTATCGGCTACAAGAGCGAGCCGATGCCTCCGCACAATCTGGTGATGACCATGATCGGTGCGTCGCTGCTGTGGATCGGCTGGTTCGGGTTCAACGCCGGATCGGGTCTCGAAGCCAACGCGTTCGGTGCGCTTGCCTTCGTCAACACCTTCGTCGCCACCGCGGCGGCAGGCGTGGCCTGGGCAGTGATCGAGCAGATCGTGCACAAGAAGCCGTCGCTGCTGGGTGCCGCATCGGGTGTCGTCGCGGGTCTCGTCGCGATCACTCCGGCGGCGGGCTTTGCCCACCCGGGTACCGCGATCATCCTTGGCGCGGTTGCTTCGCTGGTCTGCTTCTTCTTCGTCACCACGGTGAAGAATGCGCTGAAGTATGACGACACGCTCGACGTGTTCGGCATCCACGCGGTCGGTGGCATCATCGGCGCGATCGGCACCGGCATCGTCGCCGACCCGGCGCTCGGTGGTCAGGGCTGGATCGACTATAGCGCTCCGGTCGCCACTGCAGGTGCGTATGACATGGTTGCCCAGGTCATCACGCAGCTCAAGGCAGTTGGCTGGACGATCGCATGGAGCGGCGTGGTCAGCGCGGTGCTGTTCCTCGCGCTCAAGTACACGATCGGCCTGCGCCCGAAGGCGGAAGTCGAGGTCGAGGGTCTCGATCTCAACGAGCATGGCGAGCGCGCCTACAACTACTGACGAAATTGGGGCCGCGCCCATGCGGTGCGGCCCCTCACGATGTTCCTCCTGCGGACGACTGGGCTGGTGCGAAAGCACCGGCCCTTTTTTTATGCGAGGTCCGCCTTTACGAAGTCGGCGCAGCGTTCGCCGATCATGATGCTCGGCGCATTGGTGTTACCCCCGATCAGGCGCGGCATGATCGAGGCATCGGCGATGTACAGCCCATCCACCCCACGCACGCGCAACTGCGGGTCGCACACCGCGTCCGCGTCCGATCCCATCCGTGCGGTGCCGACCGGGTGGTAGATCGTGTCGGCCCGCGCGCGGATCAGCCGCTCCAGCGTCGCATCGTCGTCGAACGGGTAGCGGTCCTTGCCGCCGAACGCGGCGAGCGGCTCTTGCTCAAGGATCCGGTACATCATCCGCGTCCCCTTCATCAGCCCGGCCAGGTCGCGCGGGTCGGACAGGAATTGCGGATCGATCAGCGGCGCCGCGCGCGGATCGACGGACTTCAGCCGCACCGTCCCCCGGCTTTCGGGACGCAGGACGCAGGCATGGCAGCTAAAGCCATGCGCCTTCACCTTCGCCCTGCCATGATCCTCGACGATCGCGATCAGGAAATGGAGCTGAATGTCAGGCACCTCCAGCGCGGGATCGCTCTTCAGGAACGCACCCCCTTCCGCATAGGGAGAGGTCATCATGCCCGTCCGGCTGCGGAACCAGCGCCACATGCCACCAAGCCCGGCCAGCGACCCGCGCAGCGAGCGGCCAAGGAACTGCGTCCCCGGCGCCTCGAATGCCGCGACATAATCGAGATGGTCCTGAAGATTGCCGCCCACTTCCGGTCGGTCGATGCGGACTTGAAGCCCCATTTCCTTAAGGTGCGCCGCCGGGCCGATGCCCGACAGCATCAGCGTCTGTGGCGTGCCGAATACGCCGCCCGCCATCACGACGGCGCGACGTGCGCGGATCATTTTGGTCTGGCCGCCACGCGAATAGGCGACGCCCCAGACGCGGCCATCCTCGAACAGCACGCGTTCGACCGTCGCGTCGCAGATGATGTTGAGGTTGGCGCGTTCCTTCAGATAGCCGCGCGCGGCGGTCCAGCGCTCGCCATCCTTCTGCGTCACCTGATAGACGCCGATACCCTCCTGCCGCGCGCCGTTGAAATCGGCGTTGCGCGGGATCTGCAGCGCTGCCCCCGCCTCGACGAAGGCGCGGGTGCCGGGGTGGACGAAGCTCTGGTCGCTGACATGCAGCGGCCCTTCGCCGCCGCGGAAATCGTCTGCGCCGTGTTCGTTGGTCTCGCTGCGCTTGAACACGGGCAGGACATCGTCCCAGCCCCAACCGGGACAGCCGAGCCGCGCCCAATTGTCATAGTCCCACGGCACCCCGCGAATGTAGAGCATCGCGTTGATCGCGCTCGATCCGCCGAGGCCGCGCCCGCGCGGCTGGTATCCGCGGCGGCCGTCAAGACCCGGCTGCGGCACCGTTTCATAGGCATAGTTGGTCGCGGGCGTCTGCATCGCGATGCCGCCGGGCATCAATGTGCGGAAGCTGGTGTTACGCCCGCCCGCCTCGAGCACGGCGACGCTGTACTTGCCGTCCTCGCTCAGCCGACCTGCTGCGGCGCTTCCCCCGGATCCGGCTCCGATGACGACGATATCTGCTTCGTCCACGCTTTCCCCGCCTTTTCCCGCGCCTCCCAGCGCGCCTTGATCGTCTCGGATGTATCGCGACTGCCGTCATGGCTCCAGCCGGGCGGCGCGATCATGTACATGAGGCGCGCGTGCCAGTTCGGGGCAGTCCACACGTCCTGCGCGATCCCCCACCATTCGTGGAAGGCGGCGCGGACCAGATTATAGTCGGGCAGGTTCTTGACGATGCCATAGCGCGGGCGATCGTCATCGCGCTCCGCCTCGAACGTGCCGAACATGCGGTCCCAGATGATGAACACCCCGGCATAGTTCGTATCAAGATAACGCGGGTTGGTCGCGTGGTGGACGCGGTGATGCGACGGCGTGTTCATCACCGCCTCGAACCAGCGCGGCATCCGCCCGATCACTTCGGTATGGATCCAGAATTGGTAGACGAGGTTCAGCCCCGCGACGAAGAAGATCATCGCCGGCGGAAAGCCGATCAGGAACAGCGGCAGGCGGAACAGGAAGCCCAGGCTGAAGAACCCGGTCCAGGTCTGCCGCAGCGCGGTCGACAGGTTATAATGCTGGCTGCTGTGGTGGATGACGTGGCTCGCCCAGAACCAGCGGACGCGGTGCGCCGAGCGGTGGAAGACATAATAGGCCAGATCGTCCAGCACGAAGGCGAGGACGAACCAATACCAGGCATAGGAAATGTCGAAGAGGCGGAACTGGTGCACCCACACCGCCATGCCGAACACGAAGCCTGCCGCCAGCACGCCCGCAATCGTGCTGCCAAAGCCGAGCATCAGCGAGGTCAGCGTGTCGCGCGGGCAATAACGGCTGCGGTCCTTGAGCCGCGCGGCGACCATCTCCGCCAGCACCAGCACGACGAAGGCCGGGACGGCGAGATCGACCGGGTCCGGCAGGTTGGGCATCTACTCTCCTTACACGCGTGTAAATAAGCGCGTCGAAGAGCCCTTGGCAATGGTCAGCCTAGCGTTTCGGTAAAGGCCCGCGCGGCGTCAGCATCGGCAACGGTAATGCGGAACATCATCGCGGGCTGAAGCTCCAGCGTGATTTTGGTGCCGTCTGCTGCGGGGTGCGCCATGACGACGCGCGCGTGCTTGTACCGGGTCGCCCGGTGACGCGCGCCGAGCGGTTCGATCACCACCAGATCGCTTGGCCCACCCACAACCGCGGCGCGTTGGCCATCGGTGGCGACGATGCCGACCTTGCCCTCGAACCCGGACACCAGCGCTTCGGCGAGCTTGATCGCGTCGTCGCCGGTCTCAAGTCGCTGTGCGCCACCCAGGCCGAGCAGCCGCGCGATACCGCCCAGCGCCAGCACTGCGGCGAGCGACCCGGCGGCGAGCCACCAGTTCATGTCGTCACGCCTTGCCCGATAAGGCGTCGAGCATCGGGCGCAGGCCGCTGATATCGTACCCCGCCTGTGCCGCCTTGCCGATCAGCGTTTCGGGATCGCCGCCCCGGCTTGCCTCGGCCAGTGCCCACAAATTGGTCGAGCGCGTGCCCGACCGGCAATAGGCGAAGACCGGGCCGCCAGCCCCCTCGATCGCGGCGCGCATCGCCTCAACCTGCGGCATCGAGAAGCCGGCATGGGTGACGGGGATAGCGTGATAGGACAGGCCCAGCGTCTGCGCGACCGCGCGGATCGCATCGCCCTCGGGCTGGCCGGGCTCTTCCTCGTCCGGGCGGTTGTTGACGATTGCCTTGAAGCCCGCGCGCGCCAGTTCGGTCACGTCGGCCGGCGTAATCTGGGCGGAGACGGAGATAGTCTCGTCGATCGTGCGCATTCAGTCGGCCTCGCGGATCACGTTCAGGAAGGCATCGCCATAATCCGCCAGCTTGCGCGCGCCAATGCCCGGAATGCGCGACAGATCGGCGAGGGTGGCGGGACGCGTCGCCGCCATCTCGCGCAGCACCGAATCGTGGAAGATGACATAGGGCGGCACCGCGCCAGCCTGCGCCAGCGTGCGGCGCTTGTCGCGCAGCGCTTCGAACAGCGGATCGCCGACCGGATTGGGCACGCCGCCGCTGCTTGCGCCCTTGCGCCGCCGTTCGCGCTTGGGCTGAAGGACAAGGTCGAGCGTGGCCTCACCCTTCAGGATCGGGCGTGCGCCGGGACCGAATTCCAGCCCGCCATGCGGATTGGTGCGCAGCGCGTCGCGCAGCTGCAGCGCGCGGCCGACCGGCTTGATCAGCGCCGCCTCATCCCCCTCGATGATCCCCCAGACCGACAGCGCCTCATGCCCGTTCATCAGGCTGCGTTCGCTCGATTGGCCGGTCAGCACCTGCTCGATATAGGTCGCGCCGAAGCTTTGGCCGGTGCGGAACACGGCGGAGAGGTATTTCTGGGCGGTCACGCTGGCGTCGATCGCCTTGGGCGCCTCAAGGCAATTGTCGCAATTGCCGCAGGTCGCGGGCGGTTCCTCGCCGAAATGGCGCAGCAGGATCGCGCGACGGCATCCGGCGGTCTCGACCAGCGCGCCCAATGCGTTGAGCCGCGCGCGCTCGCCCGGCTGCCGCTCGGGCTCGACCTCGGCCATGCGCTGGCGCGCGCGGGCGAAATCATCGGCACCCCAATACAACTGGGCAAGCGCGGGGTCGCCGTCGCGGCCAGCGCGCCCGGTTTCCTGATAATAGGCCTCGATCGACTTGGGCAGGCCGGCATGGACGACGAAGCGGACATCGGGCTTGTCGATCCCCATGCCGAACGCGACCGTGGCGACGATCACCATGTCCTCGCTCGACACGAACGCGGCCTGGTTGCGGCGGCGCACCGCGGGGTCGAGCCCGGCGTGATAGGGCAGGGTCGGGCGTCCGGTCGCGGCGAGCTTTTCCGCCAGCTGCTCCACCGCCTTGCGCGTCTGGGCATAGACGATGCCGGGGCCGGACTGAGCGGCGATGAAGTCGGCGACCTGGCGCGGCACATTGTCGCGCGGGGCGATCTGGTAACGGATATTGGGCCGGTCGAACCCGGCGACGATCAGCCCGTCCTCGGCGATGCCGAGCTGGTTGAGGATGTCCGCGCGCGTATGTTCGTCTGCGGTCGCAGTCAGCGCGAGCCGGGGGACGTCCGGAAACGCGTCCATCAGCGGGCGCAGCAGGCGGTAATCGGGACGGAAATCGTGGCCCCATTCGCTGACGCAATGCGCTTCGTCGATCGCGAACAGAGCGAGCGGGGCGGAGCGCAGCAGATCGCGGAAGCTGCCGTTCGACGCGCGCTCGGGCGCGACATAGAGCAGGTCGAGATCGCCGTTGCGGAAGCGCTCGATCGTTTCGGCGCGGTTCTCGTCAACGCTGGTCAGCGTCGCCGCGCGGATGCCCACCGCCTCGGCGGCGCGCAGCTGGTCATGCATCAGCGCGATCAGCGGCGAGATCACGACGCAGGTGCCGTCCATCATTGTCGCGGGCAGCTGATAGGTCAGCGACTTGCCCGCACCGGTCGGCATCACCGCAAGCGTGCGCTGTCCCGCGAGCACGCGGTCGACCACCTGGCGCTGGACGCCGCGAAAGTCTGGAAAGCCGAAGGTCGTGTGTAAAACGTCGCGCGGGTCACTCATGCGGCGGGGATATAGCCAGTCTCCACAAGGAATGCGCGCAGTCCGGCGGGATAATCGGGATATTCGATCAACTGGCCCTCGGGGCAGATGCCGTCCTCGCTGCGATCGACCTTGCAGCGGTCAGGCCAGGCGGCAGGGTCCTTGCGATATTCGACAAGGATCACCGGCCAGACCGCGTCGAGCGTGCCGAGCCGTGCGGCGGCGGCGGCCCAGGCGGCGCAGGAACCGTTGGGATACTCCTCCCCGATGCACGCCTTGCGCGCGCTTGCGGCGGCCTTTTCGAAGATTTTCGCGTAGCCGGGGTTTGCTGACACATCGCGGACGGTGCCGTCGACGACGTTCAGTACCTTGGGCGGCGCGACGCTCGCGGCATAGCTCTCAAAGGCGTAGAGAAAGCGATCATCGCTCACCACGAAATCGCGAATCCCGTCACCGTCCACGTCGCGTGGCCAGCCGATCTCGGCGCCGTCATAGCCGCCCAACTCGGCAACCTTGAGTGCATCGCCCGCCGGGGTGACGACACGCATCCGCTGGCAGCAGTGCATCCCCCCGGTATAGTCCTGGAAGAAGGCGACGACCGGTCCATCCTTGCTGAGGCGACCGAGCATCAGGATATTCTGCATCGGCGACCCGTCGAGCTTGACGCTTGATCCGTCGGCGCGGGTGATCGTCAGCACCGGGTCGACATCGCCGTCTTCGCACTCCTCGCCCAGCGGCGCGCACTGGACGCGGTCGAACACTGCGGTGAGGTCGCCCAGGCGATAGACCTTGCGACCCTCACCCATCGTCCATTCGATGCGCTGGCCATCGCGCACCGGCTTTCCGGGAGAGGCGGCAGCACCGAGCATCAGGGCCGCCGCGATCAGGCTGAACAGGCGTAGCTTCAAGCGATTGTCCTCCGTCCCCGGATCGCTACCATTCACCCGGATGCACGGCAATCAGGAGGCGGGTGATGGATTCTGACGCGATTCACGACAATGTGGAGCGGCACCAGTTCGAACTGACCGTGGATGGCGATCTGGCGCGCGCCGAATATGTGATCACGGGTGACGTCATCACCTTCACCCACACGATCGTTCCGCCCGCGCTGGAGGGACGGGGGATTGCCAGCCGGCTGATCCGCCACGGCCTGTCCGAAGCACGGGCGCGGGGCCTGAGCGTTGTGCCGCAATGCCCGTTCGTCGCCGCCTATATCCGCAAGCATCCCGAGTGGGCGGACCTGCTGGTCGAACCGCTGGATTAGCGCCTTTTCTGTCTGGCGGCACCGGCCCGCTCCCCCACCCGGCCACCCATAGAATACGCTGTCGCTGGGTGGCCGGGTGGGGGAGCGGGCCGGTGCCGGTTCAGCGCAGCTGAAAACACGCTTAAACCGGGCAGGGCTCGCCGTTGTTCAGAACGTGCGTACAGAGCTGCGCCTGCGCGCTGTCATCCGCATCAAGCGCGGCGACCGCGACCCAGCCCTCGCTGCGCCAATGCGCCGCCGTGTTCGCGTCGGTGCCGAATGGCAGGAACAGCCGCCGCCGCTCCGCCGGGGCCAGTCCCGCGTCGAGCAGCGGATCGGCATAGAGTGAAAAGCCCACGGCCGGTTCCTCACCCTGCGCGCCGAGCACCGAATAGCTGCCGCCCCGCCCGATCTCACCGCGCACGCCGCGCGCGAACAGCGAGAAGCCGATCCAGCTTTGATATTCAAAGCCATGGCGTTCGGTCGGGTCGAGCGTCAGCGCAGCCTTGCCTGCCACCGCCTGCGCGACCGCCTCGAGCCCGTCGAGACGGCTGGTCAGCGCGCCGCCGGTATCGTGTGCGCGCAGCCGGGCGATCGCCGTATCGAACGGTCCCGCCGCCTCGATCAGCGGGAGGAATGCAGGGTCCATCGCGGCGACGGCGGCGGCATCCTTGGCGTCGAGCGCCGCGCGCAGCGCGGTCAGCTGCTCGGCCGCCATATCAGGAGCAAGCTGCTCGACCAGATCGGGCAAGGTGAAGTCGATCGCGAGGCCAGGGACGCCCGCCGCTTCCAGCGCCGCCACCGCCACGGTCACGATCTCGCGCGCCGCTTCGATACTGTCGCGCCCGATCAGTTCGCAGCCAATCTGGCGCATCGCGCGCTCGGGCCGCAGCTCGCTGGCGCGCAGCTTGAGCACCTGGCCGGCATAAGACAGGCGCACGGGGCGCGGGTGGTGCGCCATGCGTGTCGCGGCAATGCGACCGACCTGCGCGGTAATGTCGGGACGAATCGCCAGCGTGCGGCGTGACACAGGATCGGTGAAGCGCACCGCATCCTTGCCGCTCGCCGCCTTGAGCCGCTGGCCCAGCGACTCCTCGAACTCGGCAAGCGGGGGATCGACGCGCTCATAGCCATGCAACCGCGCGACATCGAGCACGCGCGATTCGAGGGTGGCCGCTGCATCGGCAAGCGGGGGCAGGCGGTCGTGGAATCCTTCGGGAAGTAGTCCGTTCATGCCCGCCCCCATAAGCGCCTCAGAACTTGAGCGCCATGGCAGTCTTGACGCCCGGCAGCGCGCGGACGCGACCGATCAGCTCCGGCGTCACCGCTTCGTCGACCGACAGCAGCAGCACCGCTTCGCCACCGGCATCGCGGCGGCCAAGGTGGAAGGTGCCGATGTTGACGCCGGCATCGCCCAGCGCGGTACCGATGCGGCCGATAAAGCCCGGCGCGTCCTCGTTGACGACGTAGAGCATGTTACCGGCGAGATCGGCCTCGATCTTGATCCCGAACAGTTCGACCAGCCGCGGCTCGCGGTTGTTGAACAGCGTGCCGGCGACAGAGCGCTCGCCCGAGTCGGTCTTGACCGCGACGCGGATCAGCGTGTGGTAATCGCCTTCCTTCTCGGTCTTGACCTCACGCACCTCGATCCCGCGCTCCTTGGCGAGGAAGGGGGCGTTGACCATGTTGACCGTGTCGGTCTGGGTGCGCAGGAACCCGGCCAGCACTGCGCTGACGATCGGCTTCTGGTTGACCTCGGTCGCCGCGCCCTCGCTGTGCACCGAGACGCGCGGGATAGTGCCGGTGGTGAGCTGACCGACCAGGCTGCCCAGCTTTTCGGCGAGCGCCATGTACGGCTTCACGCGCGGCGCTTCCTCGGCAGTCAGGCTAGGGACGTTGAGCGCGTTGGTGACGCCACCATTGACGAGGTAATCGGCCATCTGCTCGGCAACCTGGATCGCGACATTGACCTGCGCTTCGCTGGTCGATGCACCCAGATGCGGGGTGGCGACGAAGTTCGGGGTGCCGAACAGGTCATGTTCCTTGGCCGGTTCGGTAACGAACACGTCGAGCGCTGCGCCGGCGATATGCCCGCTGTCGAGCAGCTCCTTGACCGCCGCCTCATCGACCAGCCCGCCGCGCGCGCAGTTGATGATGCGCACGCCCTTCTTGGTCTTGAGCAGATTGTCGCGACTCAGGATGTTGCGCGTCTGGTCGGTCAGCGGCGTGTGCAGCGTGATGAAGTCGGCGCGGGCGAGCAAGCCATCCAGCTCGACCTTCTCGACGCCCAGCTCGACGGCGCGTTCGGGCGACAGGAACGGGTCGAACGCGATCACCTTCATCTTCAGGCCAAGCGCGCGGTCGGCGACGATCGACCCGATATTGCCCGCGCCGATCAGGCCGAGGGTCTTGCCAGTCACTTCGACGCCCATGAAGCCGTTCTTCGGCCACAGGCCCGCCTGGGTCTGGGCGTTCGCCTCGGGCAGCTGGCGCGCGAGCGCGAACATCAGGGCGATGGCATGCTCGGCGGTGGTGATCGAATTGCCGAACGGGGTGTTCATCACCACCACGCCCTTCGAGGAGGCATAGGGGATGTCGACATTGTCGACGCCGATGCCGGCGCGGCCGATGACCTTGAGGTTGGTCGCGGCGTCGATGATTTCCTTGGTCGCCTTGGTCGAGCTGCGGATGGCCAGGCCGTCATACTGGCCGATGATCGCCTTCAGCTCTTCCGGCGTCTTGCCGGTGATTTCGTCCACCTCGACCCCGCGCTCGCGGAAAATCTGGGCGGCCTTGGGGTCCATTTTGTCGCTGATGAGTACCTTGGGCATGGATCGTCTCCGTCGCCCCGGCGAAGGCCGGGGCCGATAAGTTTGGGAATGCTAGATGGCGGCCCCAGCCTGCGCCGGGGCGAGGATTACGCGGTCTTCGCGGTCGCGTAGGCCCAGTCGAGCCACGGGCCGAGCGCCGCGACATCGGCGGTGTCGACCGTCGCACCGCACCAGATGCGCAGGCCCGCCGGGGCATCGCGATAGCCGGCGATGTCATAGGCGGCGTGTTCTGCCTCGAGCAGCGACGCGAACTTCTTGATGAAGGCTTCGTCGGCGCCCTCGACGGTCAGGCACACGCTGGTCTTCGAGCGCGACGCGGGATCGGCGGCGAGATGGCCGAGCCAGTCGCGCTCGGCGACGAGCTGGTCGAGCGCGGCCGCATTGGCGTCGCTGCGTGCGATCAGGCCCTCGAGCCCGCCCAGACCCTTGGCCCATTCGAGCGCGAAGATCGCATCCTCGACCGCCAGCATCGACGGGGTGTTGATCGTCTCGCCCTTGAACACGCCTTCGGCCAGCTTGCCCTTCGCCATCAGGCGGAACACTTTGGGCAGCGGCCAGGCGGGGGTGTAGTTTTCGAGCCGCTCGACGGCGCGCGGGCCGAGGATCAGGACGCCATGGCCGCCTTCACCGCCGAGCACCTTCTGCCAGCTGAACGTCGCGACATCGATCTTGTCCCACGGCAGGTCGTACGCGAACACCGCGCTGGTCGAATCGGCGAAGGTCAGACCTTCGCGGTCGTCGGGGATCCAGTCGCCATTGGGCACGCGCACGCCGCTGGTGGTGCCATTCCAGGTGAACAGCACGTCGGTCGACCAGTCGATCGCGGTCAGGTCGGGCAGCTGGCCATAATCGGCGCGGACGATCGTCGGATCGAGCTTGAGCTGCTTGACGGCATCGGTGACCCAACCTTCACCGAAGCTTTCCCAGGCGAGCGTGGTTACGCCGCGCGCGCCGAGCATCGTCCACATCGCCATTTCGAACGCACCGGTGTCGGAACCGGGGACGATGCCGATACGGTGCGTGTCGGGCAGGCGCAGCATCTCACGCATCAGGTCGATGCAATATTGGAGGCGGGTCTTGCCGAGCTTCGAGCGGTGCGAGCGTCCAAGGACCTCGGTCGCGAGCTTCGATGCATCCCAGCCCGGAGGCTTGGCGCAGGGACCCGAAGAGAAATGGGGGCGAGCCGGCCGGGTGGCGGGCTTGGCAATGGACGCAGTTCCGGCGTCGGCGGCAACAAACTCAGTCATGTCAGTCTCTCCTCGCAGAGAGCACGCGCGGCGTTGGGACCGCGTGGCCCGTCGGCGGCCCTAACGATTTGGCGGGCGCTGTCAATCGATCTGCGGCGCATGCCGGCCGGAGCGTTTGACACGAAAGGGCGAGGGATCCATCATCGCCGGATGATCAGGCCGGTCCTCTTTCAGCGATGCCGCGTTCACGCGGGCCAATCGGCGGCGCGCGTCTAGCCCGGGCCTTTCATACGGCGAACGCCTGTCAGGTCCGGGATCTCCACTCAGTTCAATTCAACGGCGCGTGCAGCGTTTCGACTGCGCGCGACCCTGTTCCGAGACCGAAAGGCCCGACATGAGTCCCGATTCCCCCCTCGTCGCAACCGCACAGCCCCCCCTCCATGTCATCGACACCGAATATGACCGAATCGCAGATCTGGCGATGCGTGTCAGCGCATCCGAGCCGATGCTTGCCCAACGCCTGATGGACGAACTCGATCGCGCCGACGTGCATGCTGCGGGCGATTTGCCCCCGGGAGTGGTCACACTGAACGCACAGGTCGATTTCGTCGACGAAGGCAGCGGATCACGCCGGTCGGTGCGGCTGGTGCTCCCTGCCGAGGCAGATGTGGCGGCGGGCAAGGTTTCGATCCTGACGCCGGTCGGCGCGGGATTGATCGGCATGTCCGAGGGGGGCGCAATCCTGTGGCCGGATCGTGAGGGCCAGCCGCGCACGCTGCGAATCGTCCGCGTGACCCCGGTAGAAACATAACGGCGGACGCGCGACCGCGTCGGTTCGTCGAATCGGGAAGCGCCGGATAAGCAGCGGTTAACCATAATGGGTTAGAGGGGGGCATGGTCACGCGTGTTCTTCTGACCCTGTCCCTGCCGCTTCTCCTCGCCGGATGTCTGTTCGGCGGGGGCAATGACCGTGCGCCGCCGCGCGCACCCGTGCGGCCCGATCCGCGCGGGCCGGTGACGCTCGACCTGCCGACCAGCCGCGAGACACAACAATGCTATGCCGATTTGTCGCGTGCGCAGGTGCGGTTCAGCCCGCTGCCGGACCGCGATTATGGCGGCGGATGCCAGGTCATCGGCGCGGTGCAGCTGATCGATGTCGGCATTCCCGTGTCTGGGCTGAAGGCAATGCGCTGTCCGCTCGCGCGCAATTTCATCGCGTGGATGCGTCACGCCGCGGTCCCCGCCGCACGCGAAATCCTGGGCGGTGAACTGGTGCGGGTGGAGACCTATGGCACCTATGCCTGTCGTGGCATTGTCGGCGGCAGCGCGGCTTCGGCGGGGCGGGTCTCCGAACATGGGCTGGGCAATGCGGTGGATGTCGCGGCCTTTGTCCTGCGCGACGGCCGTAAGATCAGCGTGCTGGGCGACTGGAGCGGCGGGACGGCGGAGGAGCGCGAATTCCTGCGGGTGGTCCACAAATCGGCCTGTCGCCGCTTCACCACGGTGCTGGGGCCGGAGTACAACAGCGCGCACGCCAACCACTTCCATTTCGACATGGGCGGCAAGTCGTTCTGTCGGTGACGCTCGACACTTTGCCTCGGCACCGAAACCCGCTAATCCCGCGCCAATGACAGACAAGAAAGTGCCGTCGCGCGTCTTTGCCCGCGCGAGCCAGGATGCGGAGACCGCTCGGACCGCCGTCTCCACCCCCCAGACCGAACACCCGGCCTACCGCCTCGCCTTTCAGGACATGGAGTTCCTGTTGCGTGAGGATCTGCGCCCGGTGCGTTTCCAGCTGGAGCTGCTCAAGCCCAGCGTGTTGATGGACGAGGCGAAGATCGCGTCGCTGTTCGTCATCTATGGCTCGGCGCGGATTCCCGAACCGGTCAAGGCGCAGGCGTTGCTCGACCTTGCCACCGACGACCAGTCGCGCCGCATTGCCGAGCGGCTGATCGAGAAGTCGAAATATTACGACGTTGCGCGGGAGCTGGCGGGGCTCGCCAGCTGCTACCCGGTTGACGAGAATGGCGACCGCCATTTCGTCGTCACTTCGGGCGGTGGGCCGTCGATCATGGAAGCGGCGAATCGCGGCGCGACCGAAAAGGGCTGCGAATCGGTCGGGCTCAACATCGTGCTGCCGCATGAGCAGGCGCCCAACGAATATGTCACCCCGTCGCTCAGCTTCCAGTTCCACTATTTCGCGCTGCGCAAGATGCACTTCCTGCTCCGTGCCCGCGCCGTGGCGGTGTTCCCGGGCGGGTTCGGCACGTTCGACGAATCGTTCGAGCTGCTGACGCTGATCCAGACCGGCAAGATCGCGCCGATCCCGGTGCTGTTCTACGGCAAGGACTTCTGGACCCGCGTGGTCAATTTCGAGGCGCTGGTGGAGGAGGGCGTGATCAGCCCGCGCGACCTTGGCCTGTTCCACTTCTGCGAAACGGCCGAAGAGGGCTGGGCGATCGTCCAGAAATTCTGGGAAGAGCGGAAGGGATAATCCGCGAAACGAAAAGGGCGGCCCGTCGAGGCCGCCCTTTTTGCATTCCGACCTGCGATTGCACAACCGGAGTTATTCCTTCTTCGCGGCTTCCTCGGCAGCAGCCGGATCGACCGAAGGCGCGCCCGATGCCGGGGTACCGGCATTGCCCATTTCGGTGGGCGTAATCGCATTCTCGATCGTCGCTTCCTCACCCTCGGCCGGAGCCGCTTCGGGTGCCGGGAGCGGGAGGTTCGAACCCTGCGCATTCATATAGGCGATGACGTTGGCGCGCTCCTGCGGGTCCGACAGACCGGCAAAGGTCATCTTGGTGCCAGCGGCATATTTACGCGGGCTGGCAAGCCATGCGTCCATCGCTGCGAAGTCCCAATTGCCCGGAACCGCCTTGAGCGCATCCGAATAGGCGAATCCGGCGACATGGCCGTGCGGCTTGCCCAGCGAATCCCACAGATTCGGGCCGACGCCGTTTGCGCCGCCCTGAGTGATCGAGTGGCATGCCGAGCATTTGGCGAACGATGCCTGCCCCTTGGCGACATCGGCCTTGGCCAGGCGGTTGGCGATCGGCTCGACCGCTGCGGGACCGCCGTCACCCTCGGCGCCGTCGGCGCTCTCGACCGGATAGCCTTCCTTTTCGGGCTTTCCGCCATGATAGATCATGCCGCTGGCGATCGACAGGCCGAGCGCCGAGGCACAGCCGAACAGGACCCAGCCTGCGATCGTGTTCATGCGATTGTCCATGTGCGCCCGTTCTGCCCCGTGTTGATCTTGGCCGGGTTCTTTAGTCGGGCCTTTTGTTTGCCGCAACCCGGGCTTGCCGCAAGTTGCTCCGCCGGTTACGCGCACGCGCCGATGGACAATTTTGCAGCCCCCGCCCGCCCGATCGTCGAACGGATGACGCAGGCCGCTCTGGCGGAGCCCAAGCGTGCGGTCGCGTTTCAGGGCGCGCCGGGCGCAAATTCGCATATGGCGGCGCTCGAAGCCTTCCCGACCGGGCTGCCCTTGCCCTGTTTCAGCTTTGAGGATGCGATCGACGCGGTGCGCGACGGGCGTGCCGATTGCGCGATGATCCCGATCGAAAATTCGCTGCACGGGCGCGTCGCCGACATTCATTTCCTGCTGCCCGAATCGGGGCTGGTGATCATCGGCGAGCATTTCCTGCCGATCCGGTATGCGCTGATGGGCCTTGGCAGCCGCGCCGGGGTGCGTCAGGCGATGAGCCATCCGCAGGCGCTGGGTCAGTGCCGCCACTGGCTGAAGGCGCAGGGGATCGCGCCACTCTCATACCCCGACACCGCCGGTGCTGCGGCAGTCGTGGCGGAGGCCGGCGATCCGCAGGTCGCCGCACTGGCCCCTCCGGGTGCCGCGCCGCTCTATGGCCTGACGGTGTTCGACAGCGACGTCGCCGACGCGGACCATAACATGACCCGATTCGTCATGCTGGCGCGCAGCGCGCCGCCGCTGCGCGACCATGGGCCATACATGACCACCTTCGTGTTCGAGGTGAAGAATATTCCTGCGGCACTGTACAAGGCGCTGGGCGGCTTCGCGACCAATGGCGTCAACATGACCAAGCTCGAAAGCTACCAGCGTGGCGGCAGCTTCGCGGCGACCGAATTTTATTGCGACATCGTCGGTCGCCCGGGCGATGCGGCGGTCGACCGCGCGCTCGAGGAACTCAAGTTCCACACCAAATCGATGCGGGTACTCGGCACCTACCCCCAGGCGCGCGCGCGCCCGGAGTAACTCGATTCGATTCAGTTAGGCGGCACCAGCCCGCTCCTCCACCCGGCTACCCAGCGGTAGCATGATATGGGTGGCCGGGTGGGGGAGCGGGCTGGTGCGGTCTTTCCAACAGATCAACGCTCGCGCGTCGCCATGAATTTCACCTTGGAATAGCGGTCGGCGATATAGCTGACTTCCCATGCCGACTTGGCGAGGAAGACGGGGTTGCCGTCGCGGTCCTTGGCCATGGCGGTGCGGTTGAGGTCCATGAATTCCTTCACGTCGCCTGCTTCGCCGCCGACCCAGCGTGCGGTGTCGAACGGTGCGGGCTCGAGCACCGCGCCGACCTTGTATTCGGCATCGAGGCGGCTGAGCAGCACTTCGAGCTGAAGCTGCCCGACCACGCCGATGATCCAGTTCGACCCGATTTCGGGGTAAAACACCTGGATCACGCCCTCTTCGGACAGATCGTCCAGCGCCTTGCGCAGCTGCTTGGTCTTGGTCGGATCCTTGAGCACTACGCGACGCAGGATCTCCGGCGCGAAGTTGGGCAGGCCGGTAAAGCGAACCCCGGCTTTTTCGCTCAGCGTGTCGCCGACTCGCAGCGTGCCGTGGTTAGGGATGCCGATGATGTCGCCCGGAAACGCCTCGTCCGCCAGTTCGCGCTGCTGGGCGAAGAACATGATCGGTGAGTGGATCGCGATCGGCTTGCCATGCCCGCTCGGGGTCAGCTTCATGCCGCGTTTGAACGTGCCGGACACCAGCCGCATGAACGCGATGCGATCGCGATGGTTGGGGTCCATGTTCGCCTGAACCTTGAACACGAAGCCGGTGACTTCAGGATAGTCGGGCGACACCGGCGCGGGTTCGGCGGGCAGGGCGTGCGGCGGCGGCGCGTGCAGGGCGAGCGCGTCGATCAGCGAGTCGACCCCGAATTCCTTCAGCGCCGACCCGAAATAGACCGGGGTCAGGTCGCCATTGCGATAGGCGTCGCCGTCGAACGTCGCATAGCCGGCGAGGCCGAGTTCCGCCTCTTCGCGGACCTTCGCCAGCGTCTGCGCCGAGATCAGCGAATCGAGCTGCGGATCATCGAGGCCGCTGGTCTGCACGACCTTGCCCTGGAACTCGCGGCTGTCACCCTCGGGCAGCAGCAGGCGATGGTCGACCAGGTCGTAAATCCCCTCAAACTGTCCGCCCATCCCGACCGGCCACGTCATCGGCGCGACATCAAGCGCGAGCAGGTCGGCGATCTCATCGAGAATCTCGAACATCTCGCGGCCTTCGCGATCGACCTTGTTGACGAAGGTGATGATCGGCACGTTGCGCAACCGGCACACTTCGAACAGCTTGCGCGTCTGGCTTTCGATGCCCTTGGCGGCGTCGATCACCATCACCGCCGAATCGACCGCGGTCAGCGTGCGATAGGTATCCTCACTGAAATCCTCATGCCCCGGCGTGTCGAGCAGGTTGAAGGTGATGCCGTCGCGCTCGAACGTCATCACCGAGCTGGTGACGGAGATGCCGCGCTGCTGCTCGATCTTCATCCAGTCCGACCGCGCGCGCCGCGCCTGGCCACGCGCTTTCACCTCTCCGGCAAGATGGATCGCGCCGCCGAACAGCAGCAGCTTTTCGGTCAGCGTGGTCTTGCCGGCGTCAGGGTGAGAGATGATCGCGAAGGTGCGGCGATCAGGAGTCGAATTTTCGGGCATCGCGGCCCTCTAGCGGCAAGTGCGCGGCGAATCCAACTCTACCCCGCGATCCAGCTGACGCGTATGGCAAAGCGACGCGATTCGCCGGGCGGGATCGCGACGACGCCGGGCTTGTCGCGCAAGTCGCCGGTGAAGCCGGCGGGGTCGGCATGCCCCTGCCATGGTTCGACGCACACGAACGCTGCGCCCGGCTTGGTCCAGATGGCGAGTGTCGGCAGGCCCTCGAACGCGATGTCGAGCTGTGGTCCGGTCGTGCCGCCATAGCGGACCGAGCGGCTTGCAGGGGCCATCCAGATCAGCGCGTCGTCCGCGAACAGATCGTCGGCGAGGTGCAGTGTGCGCCCGTCAAGCGGGCTTGCGCGTTCGCCGGCGCCGATCAGCCCGCCGTCGAGTGCCGCCAGCGGACCCGGCTCGGCCTGCGCGAAGACGATCCGATGATCCTCCCGCGCGCCGCCGCCGGGCAGTGGCCAGGCAAAGGCGGGGTGAAAGCCGAAGCTCGTCGGAAGCACGGTTGCGGTGTCGGGGTTGGTGACCTCGATCTCGGTAACCAGCGTCGCGCCGTCGAGGCGATAGGTCGCGCGCAGTTCGAACGCGAAGGGATAGGCCGTGCGGGTCTCCGCATCGTCGCACAGCGTGAAGGTCGCGTGGGTCTTGCCCGAGTCGGTGACCGCGAACATGCGCCGCCGCGCAAAGCCATGCTGCTTCATCGCATAGTCGCGCCCATCGACCCGCAAGACATCTCCATTCAACCGCCCGACGATCGGGAACAGCAGCGGCGCGTGCCCGGTCCAATGGGCCGGATCTGCATCGGTCATCAGCTCACGGCCATGCGGATCGCACAGGCTGACCAGCTCGGCCCCGAGCGGGTCGATCCGCGCGGTGAGCGTGCCGTTGCCGATCGCGATCATCTCAGCGCTCGCGGTGGACGGCGAAACCGGCAAAATCCTGGTTCACCGGCATCAGCTCCAACCGGTTGATGTTGAGATGCGGCGGCAGCGTCGCGACCCATAGCAGCGTTTCCGCAATGTCCTCCGGCGTCATCGGGTTCACCCCGGCATAGAGCCGGTCGGACGCTTGCTTGTCGCCGCCAGTGCGCACGGTCATGAACTCGGTCTCGACCATCCCCGGCTCGATCGAGGTGACGCGCACGCCGGTGCCGTGCAGATCGGCGCGCAGCGCGAGGCTGAAGTGATTCACGAACGCCTTGGTGCCCGCATAGACATTGCCTGCGGGGTAGACGTAGCTGCCCGCGACCGAGCCGAGGTTGATGATCGCGCCCTTCCGTTCGACTAGCATCGGCAGCAGCTTGTGGGTGATCGACATCATCGCGGTGACGTTGGTGTCGACCATCGTCTTCCAGCTATCGAGATCGGCGTCCTGCGCCTTCTCCAGCCCGCGCGCGAGCCCGGCATTGTTGATCAGCAGGTCGACGTTGGCGAAGGGCTCGGGCAACGAAGCAAGCGCCGCATCGCGCGCAGCCTCATCGCGAATGTCGAATTCGAGCGTGTGGACGGTGTCGCTTTTCAGAGCCGCCAGCCGGTCGGCGCGGCGCCCGGTGGCCACGACATGCCAGCCCGAATCGGCAAAGGCATGGACCGCCGCTTCGCCGATCCCTGCAGTCGCGCCGGTGATGAGTACGGTGGGCATCGTCAGAATCCTTCCAGCTTGTCTTCGTCAAACGAACGGTCTTCGCCGAGCTGCCAGCGCTCCCCGTCCCATCGGTCTTGCAGATCGCGATATTGGATCATCGTGTCGACGGGACAATCGAGCTCGACCAGTTGCTCGCGGACCAGCGCCCGACCGCGATCCATATCGACCAGATCCATGTCGATGATCGAATAGGCGGTCCGCCACGCGTCATCATCGTCCAGTTCCGACACCGAACTGCCACCGCCGCACGTGCCAAGCCCGACCAGCCGCAATTCGGCATCGAGATGGATGCCGAATCGATAGTGACGCTCGAACGGGTCGAGGTCGCCCGGAAAGACGACCGCGACATATTCGGTATTGTCCGGCTCCCCCAGCATCGCATCCATGCCGATGAGGAACCGTTCGATCATCCGGCTCAGCCCCGCAGGTTCGCGCCCAGCTTGGCCGCCGCCGCGATCACCTTGTCCGCTACTACCTTGATCTCGGCGTCGGTGAAGCTCTTGTCGCCGGGTTGCAGCGTCACTTCGATCGCGAGGCTCTTTTTGCCCTCCTCGACGCCTGCGCCGGTGAACAGGTCGAACAGCCGCGCGTCGGTGATCGTGGCCTTGTCCGCGCCCTTGACCGCGCGGACGAGATCGTCCGCCGCTAGGCTCGCCGGAACGATGAACGCGAAGTCGCGCGTCACTGCCTGCAGCGCCGGGGGCGTGTAGGGAGCGCGCGCAAAGCCGGTCGCGCGCTTGGCGGGAATCGCGTCGAGGAACAATTCGACTGCGGCGACCGGGCCGTCGAGGTCGAATGTCTTGGTCAGGCTCGGGTGGAGCATGCCGAACGCCGCAAGCACGGTCTTTGGCCCCAGCCGGAGCGTTGCCGACTGGCCGGGATGCCAGGCCGCGCCCGCTTCACCCATGACCTGCAGGTTCGCCACCGGCGCACCGGCGGCTTCGAGCAGCGCCAGCGCTTCACCCTTGGCGTCGAACGCGCCGAAGGGCTGCGCCTTGCCGTTCGCCCAGCCGCGCGGGCTGCGGTCGCCCGCGAGCAGGACGGTGAGGGTCAGCTTCTCGCCATCGGCCAGATAGCGGCGGCCGAGTTCGAACAGCCGCACGCTCGTCGCGCCGCGCTTCACATTGCGCGCCGCCGCCATCATCAGGCCGGGCAGCAGCGAGGGGCGCATGACCTTGAGGTCTTCGCTGATCGGGTTGGCGAGCGTCCATGCGCCGCCGCCGACCGCTGCGGCCTCGCTCTCGGAGATGAAGCTCCATGTCACCGCTTCGTTCAGGCCGCGCGCGGCGGCGGTGCGGCGGATGCGGCGCTCGAGCTTCTGTTCGGGCGTTGCGGTCGGTTTGGCGACGCCGGGCGCGCGGGGCAGGGGGGTGGAGGGGACCTTGTCGATCCCCTCGATCCGGATCACTTCCTCGACCAGATCGGCGGGGCCATCGACGTCACGCCGCCAGCTCGGCGCGGTGACGCGGAAGCCGTCGCACGCATCGTCCAGCTCGCACGGGTCGCCATTGGCGTCGAGCGGCTGAACGGTGAAGCCGAGCGATTCGAGGATGTCGCGCTGGCGCGCGGCCGGGATCGCCAGGCCGCCCAGCGTCTCGGCGAGCGTCGGGTCATAGCCGGTGGTGATGCCGACGCGCGGAATGCTGCCCGCGCGGGTCACCTCGCTCGGGGTCCCGCCGCACAGCGCCAGCACCAGCCGGGTGGCGATCGCCAGCCCCTCATCGAGAAACTCGGGATCCACCCCGCGCTCGAAACGGGTGCGCGCGTCGCTGGTCAGCAGCAGCTTCTGCCCGGTCCGGGCGATATGTTCGGGATCGAAATAGGCGCATTCGATCAACACGTCGGTCGTGGTGTCGCTGCACCCCGAATGTTCGCCGCCCATGATGCCGCCGATGTCGTGCACCGCCGCATCATCGGCGATCACCGTCATCGTCGTGTCGAGCGTGTAGCTCTTGCCGTTGAGCGCGAGCACCTGTTCGCCCGCCTGCGCCTTGCGCGCGACCAGGCCGCCGTTGAGCGTCGCGAGATCATAGACATGGAGCGGACGCCCCAGCCCGAACATCACGAAGTTGGTGATGTCGACCAGCGCCGAGATTGGCTTCTGCCCCACTGCCTTCAGGCGACGCTGCAACCACTCGGGCGACGGCCCGTTCTTCACGCCGCGCACGATCTGGCCGTAAAAGGCCGGGCAGCCCTCGGTGTCGTCGGTCCGCACGTTCGGCCCGGCACCCTCCGCCACGATTGCGGGAAGCCCCGACACCACCGCGTCGAGCGGCTTGAGCGTGCCAAGCCCCGCAGCGGCAAGATCGCGGGCGATGCCGCGCACGCCCATGCAATCCTGACGGTTCGGGGTGATCGACACGTCGATGACCGGATCGTCGAGGCCGGCATAATCGGGGAAGGGCGTGCCGACCGGCGCGTCCTCGGGCAGCTCGATGATGCCGTCATGATCATCGCCCAGCTCCAGCTCGCGGCTGGAGCACATCATGCCGTTCGATTCGACGCCGCGCACGGCGGCGACCTTCAGCACCATCCCGTTGGCGGGCACGGTCGCGCCGGGCAGGCCGAGCACGCCGACCAGCCCCGCACGGGCATTGGGCGCGCCGCACACGATCTGCAGCGGCTCGCCGTCTCCGGCATCGACGGTCAGCACCTGCAGCTTGTCCGCCTGCGGATGGCGCTCGGCGGTCAGCACGCGCGCGACCTTGAACGCGGCGAGCGCGGCACCGGGATTCTCCACGCCCTCAACCTCATGCCCGATGCGGTTCAGGGCATCGAGGATCGCGGTCAGGTCGGCATCGGTATCGAGATGCTCCTTGAGCCAGTTCAGCGTGAACTTCATGCCCCGACTCCCCCCGATAGCGTGGGCACGTCGAGCGCCGAGAAGCCGTAATGCTTCAGCCAGCGTAGATCGCCGTCGAAGAATGCGCGCAAATCATCCATCCCATATTTGAGCATCGCGAGGCGATCGACCCCGGTGCCAAAGGCAAAGCCCTGCCATTCGTCGGGGTCCAACCCGCATGCCTCGATCACCCGGCGATGGACCATGCCGCTGCCCAGCACCTCCATCCAGCCGCCGCCCTCGGCATCGCCGCTGCCACCGATCACGCGCTTGCCATTGATCCACGTGAAACCAACATCGACCTCGGCGCTCGGCTCGGTGAACGGGAAATAGCTCGGGCGCAGCCGCAGCACGATGTCGTCGCGCTCGAAATAGGCCTTGAGGAAGGTCTCCAGCGTCCATTTGAGGTGGCCCAGCGTGATGCCCTTGTCGATCACCAGCCCTTCGATCTGGTGGAACATCGGCGTGTGGGTCGCGTCGCTGTCGCTGCGATAGACGCGGCCGGGCGCGATGATGCGGATCGGCGGGGGCGTCGACGTCATCGTGCGGATCTGCACGGGGCTTGTGTGCGTGCGCAGCACCATCGGCCGCTCATGCTCGCCGGCCAAGTAGAAGGTGTCGTGCATCGCGCGCGCCGGATGCGTCTCGGGGATGTTGAGCGCGGTGAAATTGTGCCAGTCGTCCTCGATCTCCGGACCCGTGGCCACGGCAAAGCCCATGTCGGCGAAGATCTCGGCGAGCTCGTCCATCACCTGGCTGATCGGGTGGACCGTGCCAGTGGGCACGCCATCCACCGGCAGGGTCATGTCGAGCGTCTCGCTGGCGAGCTTCGCCTCCAGCGCCGCGCCTTCCAGCGCCGCCTTGCGCGCCGCAATCGCTTCGGTCACCGCCTCGCGCAGGCCGTGAATGCGCGGGCCGGTCTCCTGCCGCTCCTCGGGGCTCATCCCGCCGAGCGTCTTGAGCAGGCCGGTGACGCTGCCCTGCTTGCCCAGCGCCTGGACGCGCACCGCCTCCAGCGCATCGACGCCGGTGGCCGCGTCGATCGCGGCGAGAAGGTCGGCCTTGAGTTGGTCGAGATCGGTCATGGAATTCCCGTTCATTGGTCTAGTGGCCCGAACCGCAGTCAGGCGCGAAGGTCAAGCCCGGCTGCCCAGCAAAGCGACGCCGAACGCGATGAACACGCCGCCGGTCACGCGGTTGAACACCCGCTGGCGGTTGGCCGGCGCGAGCCACGCGGCCAGCGAACGTCCGCCCAGCGCGTACATGCTGAACCAGAACGCCTCGATCACCGCGAAGCTGGCGATCAGGATGGTGAGCTGGGGCGCGAACGGCGCGCTGGTATTGATGAACTGCGGGAACAGCGCGGCGGCGAAGATGATCAGCTTGGGATTGGAGAAGCCAGTGCCAAGCCCCGCGCCGAACATCGCGACCAGCGAGGGCGGGGCGGGCTTCTCTGCGTCCGGATCGCTGCTCGCGACCGGCGCCCGCCACGCCTTGACCCCCAGCCAGACCAGATAGCCGACCCCGGCGTAGCGTAGCGCATCGAACAGCATCGGCGAGGCCTTGAGCAACGCCCCAAGGCCCGCCGCCGACGCAAGCAGACAGACCAGATTCGCGGTCATCAGCCCCAGCATCGACGCGACCGACCGGCGCGCGCCATGATGGATGCTCTGCACCATGACGTGGAGCATATTCGGCCCCGGCGTCGCGGAGATCAGGAACACGGCGGTGACATAGAGCCACCAGGTCTGGAGCGTCATTGCGCGAAGCCTGGATAGGAGGGGAGTCGATCAGTCACGATATGCGCTCCGGTCAAGTTGCCGCATGAGATGCGCCTGACGCTCGCGCCCGAGCGCGAACATGATCATTGCAGGGACGCTAACGATTAGGAAATTGACGATTATTTCCGGTACGCTCTCGAACGAGAACGTGGCGATATAGAGGGCACGCAAGGCGAGGGCGATCGCCGACGCCATCAACGCGAAGTTGAAGATGGTATTTGCGACGATGCTCAACAGAGATTTTTTCATGGGCGGCGGCGCTGCCATGTCAATCGATGCCCGGCGCTCCCGCTGACGGGCCTCCTCGACATAGCTGAGGAGCAATTCGAATCGATCCAAATCGATGAAGTTCGCCAAAAACGGGCGTGAATGTTTGACTGTGCCCAGCAAGGTGGTCATGCAACCGGGGTGCACGCTTTCCAGTGGCACATCTTCTCCGGTCAGCGCCGCCCAAGCGGTCTTGTAGTCGGGATTGTAGCGCTGCAACTGCCTTAGATAGGCGTAGTCGTCGGCGAACTGACAGATGTCGCGCACAATATCCGGGCAGTCATAATCCGCCAGCCGCTTCGTCCAGTCGAATCCGCTGATTGCAGGTGCGAGCATTCCTTCTGAGCGCGGCGCGTGGTCCATGATAGCGGTGGCGAGCCAGATCTCGATTTGCTCCGACTGGCCGATCGGGGATGCGCGACTTCGTTCCACCAAGTGCCCGGTCAACTCGGTCAGCGCTGCATCGATGTCGACCCCAATCGCTTCGCGCTCCAAAAGCCGCTGGATGTCCGCCATCTCGCTAGATGCCGACAACGGGGCCTCAACCACATGATCCTGCTGCTCGACCGGGATTGCGGTCGTGGCGTGCCGCATGACCGCGGCGGGGGTTGTCGCGTGCGCGCTTCCCATCGCATCGTCATAGGCCGCTCTCAGGGCGATAAACGCCTTTGGATCAGCTTCAATATCGATGCCCCGCAACCGCTGGGCATAGGCTGTGCGGATCAGCCGCACGTCATCGGTCGGCTCTATTCCAAGCGTGTCCCACATGACTCACCTCATGCCCGCGAAAATCGATACCGGCCAAGAAAAAGGGCGCCGGTGGATGGTCCACCGGCGCCCCAATTTCGGTCGCTACAGGTCGCCTCAGGCGGCCTGGGGCAGCGCCGCCTTCGCCTGCGCGATGATGGCGGTAAACGCATCACCTTCGTGCATTGCGATGTCGGCCAGGACCTTCCGGTCCAGTTCGATGCCGGCGAGCTTCAGCCCGTGCATGAACTGCGAATAGGTCAGGCCTTCGGCGCGGACGCCGGCGTTGATGCGCTGAATCCACAGGGCGCGGAAGCTGCGCTTCTTAACCTTGCGGTCGCGATAGGCGTACTGGCCGGCCTTTTCGACGGCCTGACGCGCGATGCGGATGGTGTTTTTGCGACGGCCATAATAGCCCTTCGCCTGATCCAAAATCCGCTTATGCTTCGCCTTGGTGGTTACACCACGTTTGACACGTGCCATGGTCTATCTCTCCTTACAGGCCGTACGGCGCCCAGAGGCGCACGTGACCGGCATCAGCTTCGGACAGGACCGACGTGCCGCGGTTGGTGCGAATATACTTCGCGTTATGGCTGCTCAGGCGGTGACGCTTGCCGGCGACGCCGTGCTTCACCTTGCCCGTTGCGGTGAATTTGAAGCGCTTCTTCACACCGCTCTTGGTCTTCATCTTGGGCATTTTCGTCTCCTTTTACGCGCGACGAATTCTCGAACAGCCCCGGCAGCCCTTGTTAGCCGGGCGGTTCCTGAATCGCGGAAAGGCGGGCCTGTACCGGGTGAACTCCGATTTTGCAACCGCGAAGGGCGGGTTCGCCGGAACTTGTATCGCCCGCCAAGTCTTATGCCGTGATGACCGACCGGGATTCCGCGATTGTCACGCAGGATGGGACGTCAGTCGATCCGCCGGTGACCGAAGTTCACGCCGACGGCGAGCGCAAGCGGTTGCCGCGTCCGCTCGTCATCGCGCTGCGCATCGTCGGTGGCGTGCTGCTGGCGATCTTCCTCGCCTGGGCGATTCTCTACATCACCAAGGGGCGGTTCCTCAAAGGCACGTTCGAGCGGGTCGCCAGCAGTTCGACCGGGCGCGCGGTCGCGGTCCGCGGCGACTTCCAGCTCTATTTCGATCCGTTCGACCTCAAATTCGTCGCGCAGAAGATGACGATCGCCAACCCGGACTGGGCGTCGAAGCCGCATCTGTTCGCCGCCGATTCGATCCACACGCGAGTCGCGCCGCTGTCGCTGATCTTTGGGCGCTATCACGCGCGCTTCCTCGACCTGCGTAACGCCGCGATCGACCTGGAATGGAACGCGGCGCGCGCCAACACCTGGACCTTTGGCGATGGCGAGGGCGATCCGGTCGAGTTTCCAACGATCGACCGCGCGACGCTGGCGGGCACCACGCTGCGTTATCGCGATCCCCGGCTGCAATTGCTCACCGACCTCAAGTTCGAAACCGTCCGCTCGACCGGTACGCGGATCGGTGATTCGGTGCGCTTTTCGGGTGATGGGGTCGCGCGCAAGACGCCGTTCACCGTCAGCGGCGCGCTGCTCAGCCCGAACGAGACCGCCGGGCGCGGCAAGAACCAGCTGGAATTGCAGGCGCGCGCGGCCGGCAACGATATTACCGTTACCGGCACATTGCCGAGCCTCGCCGATATCGAGAATGTCCCGCTGCGCACCAGCGCGCGGGGTGGCAACCTTGCCAGCCTGCTGGGCATCATCGGCGTCGTGCTGCCCGACACGCGCACCTATCGCGCGCACGCGACGCTGGTGAAATCGGGCGATCTCTACAGCTTCACCGGGTTGCGGGGCCGATTCGGCAACAGCGATCTTTCGGGCCAGTTCGCTGCGGATGGCCGTGGCGAGCGGCTGCTGATGACCGCCGACCTGGCCACGAAGTCGCTCGATATCGTCGATGCCGCCCCGTTCATCGGCTTCAACCCCGATATCGTCGCGGCGCGCGGCGCGATGGCTGCGGCGGCGGCGACCGGCGCGGGACCTGCCCGCTTGTTGCCCGATGCGCGTTTCCCGGTTGAATCGATGCAGCCGTTCGATGCCAAGGCGAAATGGCGAATCGCCACGGTGCGGTCACGAAGCGTGCCGATCTCGAACGTCGCGGTCACGGTCGATCTCGATCGCGGCCGACTCGCGCTGTCGCCCTTCACCTTCGCAATGGCGCGCGGCAATGTCGCGTCCGACCTGATCTTCGACACGCGCCAGCGGCCCAGCGCTGTATCCTATGACGTGCGCCTCGCGCCGACACCGCTCGGCACCTTGCTGAAAGGGTGGGGCGTCGTCGAATCGGGCACCACCGGCACGATCAGGGGTCGGATCGAGTTGAAGGGGCGCGGCGACACGCTGCACGATTCGCTGGCCAATTCGGGCGGGCGAATCGCGTTCGTGCTGCCCAAGGGCAGCTTCTGGACGCGTAATATCCAGCTCGCCGAACTCGATATCGGTACGTTCGCGCAGAAGATGTTTGAGGGGAAGCTGAAGGAGCCGGTCCAGATCAATTGCGGGTTGGTCGCGTTCAGCGTGCGTCGCGGGATCGCCGCAGCCGACCCGATCCTGATTGATACGCAAAAGAGCGTGATGATCGGGCGCGGTGGCTTCTCCTTCCGTAATGAAACGCTCGACATGGCCTTCCGCGCGGATTCGAAGAAGTTCAGCGTGTTTGCCGGCCAGTCGCCAGTTGGGATCAACGGGACGTTCGCGAGCCCGGGGTATGACGTGGTCAGCGACCAGTTGCTGGCGCGCGCCGGCGCCGGACTGGGCCTCGCGCTAGTGGCGACGCCGCTCGCCGGTGTGCTTGCCTTTGTCGATGTTGGTGACGCCAAGGCGGCGGACTGCGGCCCGGTGCTCAGCGCGGCGTCTGCCAAAGGCCAGCGCACCAACACGGGCGAGCAGCGCGACGATGTCGGCAAGGGTACGACCGCCAAGTCAGAGGATGGCAGCCGCTCAAAGGGCGAGCGCAAGGAGCAGCGCAAGAAGTTCCTGGGAATTTTCTAAGCGTTCAGCGGGGCTTGAAACGCTCGGCCAGCACCGCGATGCACGCACCGGCTGCATAGGCGAGGACGTCCTTCCAATCGAACCCGGTGCCGAGCACGGTTCGCGCGAGCGCGTTGTCACGCCAGCCGAGCAGGTCCAGTATCCCGATCAGCTGCCCCAACTCGACCAGCGCCGCGACCCCGAATGCCGCCAGCGCTGCGGGCACGACCTCCAGCCGCGTGACGGCTCGCAACCCGCAATAGACCAGCAGCACCGCAAGCGTGTCGCCCAGATAGGGGCGCACGAATCGATCGCGGACATAGAGTGCGATCACCACCTCAATCGCGAACAGCGCCAGCGCGGCGAGCGCATATCCACGGTGCAGGCGAATCACGTCAATGCCCGCGACAGGCCAGCGCCTCGACCAGTTCCTCGATGCGCGCGGGATCGCCCGCCGCGATCACCTCGCCATTGCTGCCCGCGTGGAGCGGATCGCCCTGCCAGTCGCACATGCGCCCGCCCGCGCCCTCGACCACCGGCACCAAAGCGGCGAAATCGTGCAGCTTCAGCCCCGCCTCGATCACCAGATCGAGATGGCCCGACGCGACCAGCCCGTAATTATAGCAATCGCCGCCCAGCACCGTGCTCAGGACTGCGGCATCGACATGCTCGAACGCATGGAGCTGGTCGTCAGTGAACAAAGCGGGGGAGGTGGTGGCGAGCAGCGCTTTGGACAGCTCGCGGCACGTCCGCGCCTGCGCGGGCTGGCCGTTGAACAGGGTGGTGCGTCCAGTGACGCCCAGCCAGCGTTCGGCGATGATCGGCTGGTCGATGATGCCCAGTACCGGCCAGCCATCCTCGAGCAACGCGATCAACGTGCCAAAGATCGGCCGCCCGACGATGAAGCTGCGCGTCCCGTCGATCGGGTCGAGCACCCAGGTTCGACCGCTGCTGCCCGCACGATCCTCTTCTTCCTCGCCGATGATCGCGTCCATTGGCCGTTCGGCGATGATCAGACGGCGCATCGCTGCTTCGGCGGCCTTGTCGGCGAGCGTGACGGGGGACGCGTCGTCCTTGGACTCCAGCCCGAACTTGCCACGGAAATAGGGGCGGATCGCCGCGCCCGCCGCATCGGCGAGGCGCTGGGCGAGATCGATATCGGCTTGGCTGACTGGCATTTGCTCCGCCTAGCGGTGCTGCGCCCGGATTAGAAGCCGGTTCAGAACGGCAGCCAGCGGCGCTTTTCGCTGAACTTCATATAGCCGACATTGGCCCCTGCGCGCCAGCCGACGCCAAGCCGTACCGGGATCAGCACCACATCGCCGCGACGCAGATAGCTGGCCGAGAAGCCGCCGACGAAATAGAGCCGCCCCTCGCCCGCCGGGAAACGCTTGTAGAGCTCCTGGCTGTCATAGAGGTTGTACACTAGCACGAACACCTTGTTGGCGTCCCCGCCGATGTCGAATCCGACCGACGGGCCGGTCCAGTACACGTCGCGCTCGCCCTCGACCGCATGAATCATCGTGCCCGAGCCATAGCGCAGGCCAACGACCACCGCGCCGGACCCTTCCGATCCGGCGATATAGGCGTTGGGCTCGCCCTGATCCTTGAGGATGTCCTCGATCAGCGCGGCAAGGCCCGTCGCGCCTTTGCCGAACACGCCCTCTGCCGCCGAGACCAGCCGCACCTGATCGAAAGTCGTCGGTGCTTCCGGCTTGATCAGGCCACCCGCCTGCGCGGCGCCTTGGGTCGGAGCCGGGCCAGCGGGAGGCGCTGGCTGCTGTCCATCAACGGGCGGCGCTTCATAAGGGGCGCCGGGATCGACCGGCTCGTCCTGCGGCGCGGGTTGAGCGGGAATCGCGGTCTGGGGCCGATCGAGATCGGCATCGATCGCGGTATCGGGATCGACCTTCTGGATACTCTGCGCCAGCGCGGGCGCAGCCGCCAGCGACGGCAGCGCGAGCGCCATCCCGATCCAGAGCATCAACCGTCGCATAGTAAAGCCTCCCGCAGCATCGCATTTATGCGCGGCGATGGGCCGGCGGCAATGAACCGGCGATGACCCGAGTCGATTTCGCGCCCAGCCGCCGCAAATCCGCCCATTGATCGCCAGCGAGACGCTCGCTATAGCGCCCCCTCGCCGCAGGCATCCGGAGACGTGGGTGAGTGGCTGAAACCAACGCTTTGCTAAAGCGTCGTACGGGGAACCGTACCGAGGGTTCGAATCCCTCCGTCTCCGCCATTTTGACCTGTTTAGGTCGCCGCCTGCTCTGGAAATCGATGGAAAGCCCGGAAATCAGCGGTTTTGCGTTCCGCTGCGTTCCACTCAATTCGACACCATTCCAAGCCAAATGTGGGAAAAGTGGGATGAGATGTCATGGGAAAGCGCGCTGCGACGACAACGCGCCGCCCCTCTCAACCGCCCCCTATTCCGACGCAGACGGCTATTCTCGAATCAGTGGACAAGGCGCGGCTAGCTGGGTTCGGCCCAGGTAATCGGCGGAAAGCGGCAGAGTATTGGGCTCGGCTCCGTGAACGGGTCTCGCTCGAGGTCGCCCGGCCGGACGTTTATCTAGGCCGTCCGATGGCGATTATCTGGTCGCTGCTTACGCCGGCTGATTGGCTGATTAGAGGCCGAGCGCGTTCTCCCCAAGGCCTGACGCGTGAGCGATTAGGGTATTCGCGAGGCTGGACGGGTTCCAAACCCCCGCTAGGATCGGCGCGATGGGGGACGAATCGCAATCCGCACCGGGGCTTGAGCCGCTCGCCTATCATTGCCAGATCGTTGGGCATTTGCGCGAGAACGAACCCGAAATCTGGGCATGGGGCGGTTCACTGCAAGCGCGCGAGGAGCAGGTGCAGGAGATGCGCTCCTACCTGCTGCGCGAAACCTATCGGATCGATGCGGCGGCGCATCCTGAAGTGCATGAGGATATTGCCGCGGTGCTGGCCAAGCTGGAGATTGACGCTCCGGTTACGCTGTATCAGGCGGCGGACGGCGCGATGAACGCGGCACTGTGCTACGTGCCCGGCGAGATCCATCTGCTGTTCCACGGGCCGGTGCTCGAAAAGCTCTCACGCGAAGAACGGGTTGCGCTGCTCGGGCATGAGCTGGCGCATTATCGGCTCTGGTCGATCGAAGACGGCGCCTATTACACGGCGACCACCATTCTCGACCATGCGCTTGCCTATCCCGGCGCTTCGCCAAGCCATATCGAAACTGCCCGGCTTTATCGCCTGCATACCGAGCTTTATGCCGATCGCGGCGGCGCTGTAGCAGCGAATGCGTCAGGCCCGGCGATCGCCACGCTGGTCAAGACCATGACCGGCCTCGCATCGGTGGACCCAGAGGCCTATCTCCGACAGGCTGGCGAGGCCGAGCGCGATGCAAAGGCATCGCAGGGGGAGACGCATCCCGAGATTTTCCTGCGTGCACAAGCGCTCGATAAATGGTGGCGCAACGATCCCGACACGGAGACGTGGATCGACCGGCGTCTTCGGGGGCCTTTGTCGCTCGCCGCGCTCGATCTGCCACGCCAGCACGAAGCCACCGCGATTACCCGCGGTTTCCTGACCCGGCTGGCGACGCATCCCGCCGCCGATGACGCGGCGTCGACCCTGCTTCGGCGCTATTTCCCGGACTGGCAGCCGGGCGAGGAAGCGGTGAGCGATGCGTTGATCTCGCCCGACCGCCTTGACGGCTCGTTCCGCGATTTTCTCGTTTCGCTCAGCCTGGATGTCGCGATGGCCGATCCCGACCCGGAGGGCCGCAACATGATGCTGACGGTCGGCGCGGAGATCTCCAGCCTGTATGGCGGCGTCGACGCGTTCAAGGCGGCGCTCAAGCGAGACCTCAAATTTACCAGGCCCGCGATTGATCGCATCTTTGCGAAGCTGAAGAGGGCGAAGGCATGAGCGAGGGGATCGTACTCACCCTGAGGCAGCGTGTGGCCGAGGGCGGCGCACTGCCGACTGAGGATCTGCTGCACGCAATGTTGCCGCTGATGCGCGCGGTCGCGGCGCTGCATGCGATCGAGCGCGTTGCCGATCTCGGCGGCGAAGCCGTGACCGATCCCGGCGATGGGGTTCTCGCACTGGCGCATCCCGATGGCCGCGCTCCCCGATACAACGCAGCCCGGCTGCGCGATGTTCAGCCCCATGCCGGATCGGCACTGCGCGTTGTCGGGGAATATCGCGTGGCAACCGATGTCGACAGCGGCAGCAGGGTCGAGGATCTGCGCGCGCGTGGCGATGATGCGGAGACGGATGTCAAACCGGCCTATCTCACCGGCTATCGCGCCTGGGAGCAGGCGATTGGCCATCATGACGAACTGGCCGACATCTTCGTCATCGGTCTCATCCTTGCCAGTCTCGCTTGCGGTCTCGATCTGAACGACGAGGAGGATGTTGCGAGATTCTCCGGCGCACAGGCCAATCTGTTCCGGCTCAACGGCGCGCTCCATCCGGTGATCGCCGCGCTGATTGCGGAGATGACTGCGCTCAACCGCCATGAGCGCGCCACCGATCTCGATGCGCTGACACAACGGCTGGAAGGCTATCGTGACCAGCCTGCGGGCCTCGATGTGGAACGCGCGCTGGCCGGTGCGACGGGGGCGAGGGGGCGCCGGGCTGCGGTACTCACCCATTTGCGCGATCGCCTGTTCGATCTCTCGCGGCGCAACCGGCTGATCCATTTTCGGCCGACGCAAGCAAGCGTGAACCTCACCGTGGCCAGCGTGCCCGTCGTGATGCGTCTTGAGTCGATCCGTGCCGAGCAATTGTGCACCTGGGACAGCAAGTTTGCGAAGGACGTGCTCGGCGGGGGGCAGATCGCGCTGGCCAAATGGCTGAGATTCGAGGACCAGCCCTATCTCCCCTCGGCATTCGACCGGATCATTCAGGAGACGCGGCGCGACCGGGCCGAATATGGCTTCAGCCATCTCCGACTCGTCGTCGCGTTCCTCCACTGGCACAACCTCAAGGACGCGCCGAACGAGCGCATTCAGTCGCCCCTGCTGTGGCTGCCGGTCGAGGTGGCCAAGAAGAAGGGCGTGCGTGACCAGTATCTGCTGCGCTGCCCCGGCACCGAGGCTGAATTCAACCCAGCGCTGCGCCACTATCTACGCCAGCTCTACGACATCGAGCTGCCCGAACGGGTCGACCTCGCCCAGACTTCGATCGAGCAGGTCCATGCCGACATTGCCGCGCAGATCCACCGCAGCGAGCCGGGGGTGACGCTGTCGGTCACCGACAAGCCGCAGATCGAGCTGATCCATCAAAAGGCTGTCCAGCGGCTCAAGCTGTTCCAGCGCCGCAAGCAGCGGACAGCGCGCGCGAGCGGCGTATCGCGGCCAGACTTCAGCTACGAACGGGACGATTATCGCCCGCTCGGCCTCGCGTTGTTCGAGAAATATGTGCGACCTGCTCCCCTGCCTCAGCGGCTTGCGGTTGGTGGCAGGATGCCGGCCCGGCCGGATCGGATGGTTGCCAGCGGTGAAGCGGAGGCACTGACCTATGCGCTCGCGGGCGGCGACGGGCATCGCTACAAATGGGAGATCGACCTTACCCAGGTGACGCTGGCGAACTTCAACTACAAGAAGATGTCGCTGGTTCGCGACTATAACCAGTTGATCGACGATGCCGTGCCGCCGCCTGCGTTCGACCGGATCTTCTCGATCGAACCGCGCGAGCTGGAGGCGGAAGCCCCGCCCGCTTTGCCACTGGTCGAGCTGTATTCCGTGGTCCCCGCCGATGCGACGCAGGATGCCGCGGTCGCGATGGCGCGATCGGGCCGCAGTTTCATCATTCAAGGCCCGCCCGGCACCGGCAAGTCGCAGACGATTACCAATCTGATCGCCGATTACGCCGCACGCGGAAAGCGGGTGTTGTTCGTCTGCGAAAAGCGCGCCGCGCTCGACGTGGTGTTCAACCGGCTCAAATCGGTGGGCCTCGACCGGCTTTCCTGCCTGATCCACGATTCGCAGGAGGACAAGAAGTCCTTCGTGATGGATTTGAAGGACAGCTACGAGCGCTGGACCAAGCAGGACGATGGGCTCGACGCGCTGCAGGCATCGCGCGCCCGGACGCTCGACGCGCTGTCACGCCATCTCGATCGCATCGCGGCGTTCGAAGCGGCGGCAGGTCGCGTGCCCGAGGCGACGGGCGCCAGCATCCGAACGATGGTTCGCCGTCGCGCCGCGCTTCCCGAGACCGAGCCGCTTGGCCCCGCCGACCGTGAACGACTACCGCTTCTCGCCGAATGGGATCGCCATCGCGGTTTGGCCGAGCGAATCCACCGCACGATGCGCGAGAGCTTCGGTCTGGTCAGTCTCGCCGAACACCCTTTTGCGCGCATCTCCCCCAATATGGTGGCGGGCGACCGCGCCTATGCCGAAGCCGAAGCGGCGATCGCGGAAGGTGAGCGCGTGCTAGATGCACTCGACGCCGCGCTGGAGGATGATGCACTTCTGCTTTCCCCGGACACGCGGCTTGCCGATGCGCTGGTGCTGGTCCGCGCGGCGCGACAGGCCATCGAGACGAACCTCGCAGGCAACCTGACGCTGCTCGATCCGGCTTCAGCCCTGTCCGCCGAGTTCGCTGCCGGACGCGCCACGCTGGATCGCGCGCAAGGCGAGGCTGTGGCCGCCGCCGAAGCCGCTGCCAACTGGCGCGACCCGTTGACGCCCGAGGATACGGCCGCAGCACTTGATCAGGCGCGGCAGCAGGAGCCGTCCTTCTTCAAGTTCCTGAGCGGCACCTGGCGACGTCTCAACCGCACCGTTCGCGCGCGGTACGATTTTTCGGCGCATGCGGTCGAACCCAGTGTCACTGCGGTGCTCGAACGATTGGCTGCGCGTCACGCGACTGCCGCTGCCGCTGCCGAAGCGCGCGGGGTTCTTGCGAGCCGCTTTGCCACCACTGATGCCGATGCGCTGGCCGTCGCAAGGGATGCCTGGGCAACCGCGACCGCGCCAATGCTGCGCACGCTGATTGGCCATGTCCGCGCGGCGACCGATCCGGCTGAGCTGATCGCGCGCGAAGCTGCATCCGCGGTTCATATCGAAGCCCTTGCCGCGCTGTGCCAGCGCTTCCTTGCTGATGCGGGGGACATGACGATCGGCGCACTATCCGAAGCGATGCGTGACATGCGCGAGGGGCTGGAGGAATTGCCCGACCTGCTCCCGCTGCTCGCCGCCGCCGATGCCGCCGGGCCGCGCATGGCGTTCGCGATGCGCGCGTTGCGGCTCGCCCCGCCGACGATCGAGGCGCATGTGATCGAAGAGGCGTTTGCGCGCGCCTTGCGCGATGAGCCTGCCCTCCAACGCTTCGATGCGGCTGAGCTAGGGTCCAGCGCCCGGCGCGCTGCGAAGGCTCGCGCGTTGCTCCAGACCGACAATTCGGCGACCATCCTTGCGACCAATCATCGTCGCTTCCGCGATCATGTGAAGCGGTCGATGCTGTCGGTGACTCAGCTCGACGCCGCCGGCCGCGAGTTCAAGCGCATCTATTCGACTGGCCGCCGCGAGCTTGAGCACGAGTTCGGCAAGTCGATGCGCTACCGCTCGATCCGCGACCTGTCGGACGACGAGACCGGACCGGTGGTGATCGACCTGAAACCGATCTGGCTGATGAGCCCGCTATCGGTGTCCGACACGCTACCCTTGCATCCCGAGCTGTTCGATGTCGTGATCTTCGACGAGGCCAGCCAGATCCCGACCGAAGAGGCCGTGCCCGCCCTGTCGCGCGCGCCGCAGGTGATCGTGGTCGGCGACGAGATGCAGTTGCCGCCTACCAGCTTCTTCGCTGCCGCACGCGATGACGATGAGATGCAGGTCACCGCCGAGGAGGATGGCCGGGCCGTCGCGATCATTCTCGACGCCGATAGCCTGCTCAACCAGTCCGCGCGCAGCCTGCCCGCGACGCTGCTCGCCTGGCATTATCGCAGCCGGTCCGAGGCATTGATCAGCTTCTCGAACGCCGCCTTCTACGATGGCCGCCTGATCACCATCCCCGACCGCGTCATCGCCGACCCGTCCGCCGCCCCCGAGCCGCTGCGTTCGGACGATCCCGCTTCTGCGCCCGTCGCGGTCAGCCGGATGCTCGCCCGCGCGGTCAGCTTCCACCCGGTCGCGGATGGGCTCTACGAAAAGCGGGTCAATGACCCCGAGGCGCGGCTGATCGCAGCGATGGTCCGCGACCTGTTGTTCCGCGAAACCGGCCTCAGCATCGGGATCGTCGCCTTTTCGGAAGCGCAGCAGGCCGAGATCGAAGATGAGCTCGAGACGCTGGCGGGCGAGGATAAGGCGTTCGCGGCGCGGCTCGAAGCGGAGTATGCCCGCGAGGACGATGGCCAGATCAACGGCCTTTTCATCAAGAATCTGGAAAATGTTCAGGGCGACGAGCGCGACGTGATCCTGCTCAGTATCTGCTACGCGCCCGATGCCAATGGACGCATGGCGATGAACTTCGGCCCGATCAATCAGCGTGGCGGCGAAAAGCGCCTCAACGTCATCTTCAGCCGTGCGCGCCACCACATGGCCGTGGTCTCGACGATCCGCGCGGAGGCGATCACCAACACCCATAATGATGGCGCGCGGGCGCTGCGTACCTTTCTCGCCTTTGCCGAGGCCCAGTCGCGGGGCGATACGAGCCATGGACAGAATGTGCTCGCAACACTCAATCCTGAGGCGCAGCGCGTATTCGCGCGCAGTGCGCCCGCCGACGCGTTGCGGGATGCTCTGGCAGAGGCGCTGACCGCCCGCGGCCATGATGTCCACGTCCATGTCGGCAGCGCCAGCTTTCGCTGCGACCTGGCCATATGTGGAGCAGAAGGTGGTCGCTACCAGCTGGGCATTCTGATCGACGGCAACGGCCACGGATCGGTCGAAGACCGGTATGTCTTTCAACCCGCGATCCTGCGCGCGTTTGGCTGGAAGGTGATCGATGTGCCTTCGCATAGCTGGCTGCGCGACCCTGGCGCAGTCGTCGCCCAGATCGAAGCGGCGCTACGCCGCGAGGTCGCAGATGGCGACGATGATCCATTTGACGGATCCACGATGCCGCTGCCGGTCGCGACTTCGCCGAAGCGTGAAGCGGACGACGCCGCGCCGACCGAACAACCCGATTTGCAATCCACCGCGCCAGCCTTCAGCGAATTCCGTTTCCAGCAAGGAAGTTCAGACAAGTTTTGGAAGATCGCCGTTTCCGGCTGCGAGATGACCGTGATTTTCGGCCGCATCGGGGCGAAGGGGAGCACGGTATTCAAGGTGTTCGATACGCCCGAACGCGCAAAACGAGAGGCGACCAAACTGATCGCGGAAAAGGTGCGCAAGGGCTATCTGGAAACCTAGCGCAGCACGAGGGCGCCATGAGGTGTGACTGACTTTCGTTCCTGATGCGGCGCGTAAAGTTCCATCGAACGCCAATAGCGGCAGCGATCGGCAGATAGAAGGCAGTGGCAGCCCATTGCCAGGAGCTCCCGACATCAGCGCGGCCGACCGCCAACAAAACCTAAATTGGCAATATAATGGTCCGCCCGTCACAAGCGCGTAACAAGTTTTCTTCACCTGCGTCCCGAGCCGAAGGGGGAGGCAGTGATCGTCTAACTGGCAATTCGCCAATCATTGCCGCTGGTTACGCAGCGATACGTTCATTCGGCCGGGAGAGGCTGGCGCGTTGAGGCCGACAGGCTGCCGAGCGCCAGAACAACAAGGCAAACACAGGACCAAATTGCACAGTCCCGGTCGTTGGGTCGGCCGGGGGGCGTAGTCGCGCGCCCGAGAAACGGCGGGCGGGTTCCGAGCATTGAAAAAAGGGGGTTTAATGATGCGTAGTTTCAACCGGCTCGATCGTACGAGCCAGCTTCTTCTCGGCGTCGCGCTCGCTGCGCTGACAGCCGTTCCCGCCAGTGCCCAGACCGCTCCGGCGGCGGGCGATGACACCGTTGTCGATGAGGAGATCGTCGTTTCCGGCTATCGCCGCAGCCTGGAAGAAGCGATCGACATCAAGCGTGAGACGGTCGGTTTCTCCGACTCGATCGTCGCCACCGACATCGCCGATTTCCCGGAGCAGAATCTGTCCGAAGCGCTGCAGCGCGTGCCGGGTGTGACGATCGAGCGCGAAAAGGGCCTAGGTACCCGCGTCAATGTGCGCGGCCTGCCGACCGAGTTTACCTTTGTATCGATTAACAAGCTGGCGACCGCATCCGGCTCGGGCGGGCGCGACGTTGAATTCGACATTTTCGCGTCCGAACTGATCCAGTCGGTCACCGTGCAAAAGTCGCCGACCGCCGCCGATGAAGAAGGCGGCATCGCCGGTTCGGTTTTGATCCGCACGGCGCGGCCATTCGATAACCCGGGCCTGCGCCTCGTCGGCGGTGTCGAGGGCGCGTTCAACTCGATCTCGCAGAAGATCGACCCGAACTTCTCGTTCCTCGCCAGCAACACGTTTGGCGATTTCGGCGTGCTGGTCTCGGTCGCCAAGCAGCAGCGCACCAACCGCACCGATTCGAACTCGGGCATCAACTTCCGTCCGATCGCGCGCTGGACCGACCGTTCGGGCACCGTTTATCGGAACCAGGCGATTTCGGTGCTGCAGCGCGACGCCGGCATCACCTTCACCGACGCGATGAAGAACAAGATCGTCTTCCTCGATAAGGTCGGCGATCGCGTGTACCAGAATGACCAGGACCGCCTCGGCATCTCCGGGTCGGTCCAGTACAAGCCGAGCGAGACGTTCAGCCTCGCGCTCGACGCGTTCATCGGCTCCTACGACACGGTCGAGGACGAATATGACGCTGCGGGCTATTCGGCGTCGAGCAATTCGACGCTCGAAACGATCCATGCGTTCGACGCCACCACGCTCAGCGACAGCGGCATCGTCGTGCTGCGCGACGTGTCCTACACCAACACCCAGCATGAGTTCCTGAGCAAGGAATATCTCACCGAGACCGATTACCGCCAGTTCGGCGGCGAGATGAACTGGGAAGCCGGGAACTGGAAGATCACCGCGCTCGGCGGCTATTCGGGGGCCACGCGGACGCTCGATTACGCCAACCTCAAACATGTCGCCTACGCGCCGTCTCGCACGCGCTTTACCGAGACCGGCGGCGAGACGATCCCCAGCGCCAATCCCAACACGATCGACATGTATAACGCGCCCACGCGCTACCTGTTCGAGGCGTATGAAACGACCCGCGAAGAGGTCAAGGACGACAAATATGCCGCTCAGCTCGATGTGAGCTACGGCTTTGACGACCTGTTCATCAAGCGCATCAATGTCGGCGGTCGCTACACGAACAAGACCAATCAGCGTCAATATGGCGAGGAGAAGATCCAGGGCCCGACGCGCGGCAGCACCGCCTATGTCAACGTCCGCCGCCTTGGCGACAGCCCGCTGACCAACGTCATCGATCTGGTCGGCGGCAGCGAATATCAGGCGCGGAACCTCAGCTGGTCGCAGGTTTCCAACGACTATGCGCGCAGCTTCTTCCGCCCGGACGGGTTCGTCACGCCGTTCGCCAATGCGAACTACGCCAAGGTGAAGGAAGCGACGTTCGCTGGCTATGCGATGGTCGATCTTGAATTCGAGCTTGGTGTGCCGGTGTTCGTCAACCTCGGCGGCCGCTATCTGCGCACCGACATCCATTCGGAAGGGTTCCATCAGATCCAGAATCCGAACGGAACGACCGGCCTGACTTCGGCACCGGTGGCGAGCGAGGGGAGCTATGAGAAGTTCCTGCCGTCGTTCAACATCCATGCCGAACTGACCGACAGCCTGATCCTGCGCGCCGCCGCATCGCAAACGCTGATCCGCCCGGCGCTTGGCGATCTCGCCTATAAGCGCACCGCCAGCTACAATAATTTCCGCTTCACCGACGGCAACCCCGGCCTCAAGCCGACCTATGCCGATCAGTGGGAAGTGGGCGTCGAGAAGTATCTCGGCGGTGGCGGCATCCTGTCGGCGTCCTACTTCTGGAAGAAGATCAAGGGCGTGGTGCAGAACCAGCTGACCGGCGAGGTCAAGGGCGTGACCGTCTACAACGCCAATGGCACGGTCAACGGCATCTATGACTTCGACGTCTACCAGCCGGTCAATGCCGAGGGTTCGTACAAGGTCAGCGGATTTGAGCTGAACGCGGTCGTTCCGTTCGGCATGTTCGCCGACTGGGCCGATGGCTTCGGAGTCAACGCCAACGCGACCTTCCTCGACAGCTCGCTGACCGGCCAGTCGTCGCTTGGCATCCCGACCGCACCGATCGGCCTGGCCGACAAGAGCTACAATGCGACCGTCTTCTACGACAAGGGGCCGCTCTCGGTCCGCGTCTCGTACAACCGCAAGGGCGCCTATGTGGAGCGGATCGAGCGGAACATGTATCCGGTCTATCGCGACGCCTATGGCCAGTTCGACGTCGCCGCCAGCTATCAGCTGACGCGCAACTTCCGCGTCGAGCTTCAGGGCATCAACATCGGCAATGCCAAGACTACCGGCTACACGATGGATCCGTCCTTCCCGACCACCTATGAGTTTTCGGGCAGCCGGATCAGCCTGGGCGTGCGCGCCCAGTTCTGATCGCTATTGGGCCCCGTCGCTTCGGCGGCGGGGCCGCCTTGGCGCAAGACTGTCATATTCCACTGATAGCGCGCGGACTGGCGGCCTTTTCGGCACGCCGGTCCGCCTGCTTTCCGGAGTCCGCCATGTTCTGGCTGTTCGCCCTGCCGATGATCGTCGCGACCGAAGTGCCGCTTCGCATGAACGACCTGACGATGGTCGGCACGCACAACAGCTACAAGCTGGCGATGCCGGCCGAGCGGATGGCGCAAGTGCGTGCGGTCGATCCGGCGAGCGCCGATGCGCTCGACTATGCCCATCGCCCGATCCTGGAGCAGCTGAACGCGGGTGCGCGCCAGCTTGAGCTGGACATCTGGTACGATCCGCGCGGTGGCCTCTATGCCGACGGGTCGGACGATCCGGCGATGCAGCAGCCGGGGTTCAAGGTTCAGCATATGGCCGGGTTCGACAATCGCTCGAACTGTCTTACGCTGGTCGCCTGCCTGACGATCATTCGGAACTGGTCGGACGCCAATTCGGGTCATGTGCCGATCCTGCTGATGTTCAATACCAACGACAATGGCCGGTTCGTGAAGGGCGAGCCTTACAGCGAAACCGCCTATGACGCGCTTGATGCCGAAGTGCGCTCGGTGCTGTCGCCCGACAAGCTGATCGTGCCGGATGATGTGCAGGGCGATCATCCGACGCTGCGCGATGCGGTGCTGGCGAATAACTGGCCGACGCTTGCCGCGTCGCGCGGCAAGTTCATGTTCGCGCTCGACGAAGGTCCGGCCAAGGTCGCGCTCTATCGCGGCGCGCGCCGCTCGCTCGAAGGGCGGGTGTTCTTCGTCAATACCGACGAGCAATCGCCCGCAGCCGCCTATCTGACGCTCAACGATCCCATCGGGCAGGCCGATCGCATCGCCGCCGCGGTGAAGGCGAACTTCATCGTGCGCACCCGCGCGGATGTCGCCACCCGCGAAGCGCGCACCAACGATACCCGCCCGCGTGACGCTGCCCTGCGCAGCGGGGCGCAGTACATCTCGACCGACTATCTCTGGCCCGACCCCCGCTTTGCCGGCGACTATCGCGTGGCCCTGCCCGATCGCGCCGTCGCATTGTGCAACCCAGTGCGCCGACCACTGGGGTGCCGCACGATTACCGAACCTGCTAACCGCTGACCGACAGTACCGGAGCTTCAATCGATGATCTCACGCCTTGCCCTTGTCGCCCTGCTCGCCCTCACCGCGCCGACCGCGCTGGCGCAGGACGCTGCACCCGTTCCGGCACAGGGCGCGCAGGCAGATGCGCGCGCGCCAGGTGGCGCGCGCCGCGTGGAGGAAGACAGGAGCGACGCCTATCGCAAGCTTCTCGCCAAGGGTGAGGTGCGCAACGTTATCCTGCTGATCGGCGATGGCATGGGCGATTCCGAAATCACCATCGCGCGCAACTATGCGCAAGGGGCAGGGGGCTATTTCAAGGGCATCGACGCGCTGCCCTTTACCGGCCAGATGACCCATTATTCGCTCGACCGTGAAACGGGGAAACCCAACTACGTCGCCGACAGCGCCGCGACCGCGACTGCCTGGGCGTCGGGCGTCAAAAGCTATAACGGCGCAATCGGCGTCGACATCCACGGCAAGCCGCACCGCACGCTGATCCAGATTGCCAAGGCTGCCGGACTCGCCACCGGCAATGTCTCGACCGCCGAAATTCAGGACGCGACCCCCGCGGCGTTGGTGGCGCATGTTACCCAGCGCAAATGCTATGGGCCGGAAGCGACCAGCAAGACCTGCCCGACCAATGCGCTTGAAAATGGCGGGCTGGGATCGATCACCGAACAGCTGCTCGACACGCGGCCCGACCTGATCCTGGGCGGCGGCGCGGCGAGCTTTGCCGAGAGTGCCAAGGCAGGGCCGTACGCCGGGCGCACGCTGATGGATCAGGCACAGGCACGCGGCTTCCACATCGTGCGCGATGCTGCGGAGCTCGACGCAGTGACGCAGGCCGATACCCGCCAGCCGCTGATCGGCGTGTTCGCGCCGGGCAACATGCCGGTGCGCTGGATCGGCCCGCGCGCGAGCGCTCGTGGCAATATCGACAAGCCCGCTATCACCTGCCAGCCCAACCCCCAGCGGACCGCCGAATTTCCGACACTCGCGGCGATGACGCGCAAGGCGATCGGGTTACTCAAGGGCAACCGCAAGGGCTTTTTCCTCCAGGTCGAGGGCGCGTCGATCGACAAGCAGGATCATGCCGCCAATCCGTGCGGCCAGATCGGCGAGACGGTCGATCTTGACGAGGCGGTCCAGGCCGCGCTGGAATTCGCGCGCGCCGATGGCAACACGCTGGTGATCGTCACCGCCGATCATGCCCACACCAGCCTGATCGTCGGCAACGGCACCCGCGCGCCCGGCCTGACCGCTGCGCTCAACACCCGCGAAGGCGGCGTGATGACGGTGCATTACGGGACGGCGGAGGAAGGGTCGCAGGGCCACACCGGAGGCCAGCTGCGCGTCGCCGCCTATGGCCCGCGCGCGGTGAATGTCAGCGGCCTGCTCGACCAGACCGACCTCCATTATATCATCCGCGACGCCCTCGGGCTGGACTGACTCGTTCGGTCCCAAAGATCGTTCCGGAGCGAATGATCCGGTTGCGGATCGTCGCCGGTTGCATGGGTGTCATCAAAATCGCCAGGCGCGATGTGAGGGCAGAGTCGGGAATTCCGACTCGCAAACGTCATCGTGCGCTGGCATCCCGAAACCATGCGAAGCCTGATCCTTGTCGCCGCCGCCACGCTGGCGCTTCCCGCTGCGGCGCAGGTCCGCGCCGTGCCGACCCAGCCCGACTCGGAAGCTGGCGCGCTACGCGGGGTCGAAGTGATCCTGATCAATGAGGGTTCCACTGCAGTCGCCGCAGAAGGTCCGCGCACGATCGAGGTGACCGCCGCCGACGGGACGCGCCTGATCCTCGAGCGCCTGCCTGCTCCCGCTGCGACGATTCAGCCGGGGAGCTTTGCCAAGGCGCGCTACGTCCCGACAGGCTATGCCGCGCGCCCCGCGTACAAGCCGCTGCCCGGAGCGCCGCTGCCCGAGGGCGTGGGAACAGCGTGGACTGGCGACTCACCCGCCACCGCGCCGCGCACCCCCGATACGGGCGAGCGCGAAACACCGACCGCATCCGGCACCGCATCGGGCTTCCTCGACCGCTTCACCCCGCACGAGCCAGTCTATGGCGCATTTGGCCTGGGCGACTCGGGCGGCAAGCTACAGGTCAGCTTCGCGTTCCAGCCAATCGGCGGGGAGGGCGCGTTCAGCCATTTGCGCTTTGCCTATACCCAGACGATGTTCTGGCGGCTCGACCTGCCGTCCGGCCCGTTCACCCACACCACCTATTCGCCTGAAGTTTATGTCGAGCGCGCGATCGATCCGAGCGCGACGATCGGCATCGGCTGGCGGCATGATTCGAATGGTGAGGGGGAGGCGACCTCGATCGATTCGAACCGCATCTTCATGCGCGCGACCAAGGCATTCGACCTTGGCGACGGCTGGCGCGCGGAGGTGACGCCGCAGGCGTGGGTCTATGTCGGCAAGCAGGGGGTCGCGCCCGATCTCGACCGCTATTGGGGCAATGGCTCACTCGGCCTCGCACTGGTCAAGCCCGACAGCCTCAAGCTAGCGGTCACGCTGCGCGGCAGTCCCGACAGCGGGCGCGGCGCGGCCGAGTTGTTCGCATCCTACCCACTCGCGCGGATCGACGACGATCTCGGCTTCTATCTCTTCGCCCAAGGCTTTACAGGCTATGGCGAAGCACTCGACGATCATCGCCGCCGCGATACCCATGCGCGGATCGGGATCGCCCTGACCCGCTAAACGATGCCGAGGAGAGACCCATGCGCCTGAAACTCGCTCTTGCCGCCCTGATACTGCCGCTGACCATGCCGGCCACCGCCGCGCTTGCGCCGGGGGCCAAGGCACCCAATTTCACGGCAAAGGGTGCGATCGCCGGGCGCGACTTCACCGTGAACCTCGCCACTCAGCTCAAGAAGGGGCCGGTCGTGCTCTATTTCTTCCCGGCGGCCTTCACCCCCGGGTGCAGCGCCGAGGCGGCGGCATTCGCTGCGGCGGTCGATGATTTCAAGGCGGCGGGCGCGACGGTGATCGGCATGTCGGCGGACCCGGTGGACAAGCTGCGCGATTTTTCGGCGAAGGATTGCGCCGGCAAGTTCGCGGTGGCGAGCGCCAGCCCCGAAGTGGTGCGCGGCTATGACGTCGCGCTGGGCCGTCAGGTGCAGGGCCGTGAGGTCACCAACCGCACCAGCTATGTGATCGCGCCGGATGGCAAGATCATCTACGCGCACAGCAATCTCAGCCCGGCCGATCATGTGCGGAACACGCTCGCCGCCGTGCGCAGCTGGCATGCCGCCAAGAAGCGCTGACTCGTTACGGGCGTAACCCGTTTCACCGGATATTAGCAGTTTCGGGTTTAGGTCCGGTCACGAACGGGTCGGCGCGCATCGGGCGTGCACCTTGAGAATCGGAGGACGAATTGGTGAGGCTGGCGAGGGCGTCACGTACGGACGAGGCCGCTGATCCGGCGCGCCAGCTGTACGAACGCATCGGCACATTCCTGTTCGACCAGCGGCTTGACCCGAGCCCCGCCAACTTCGCCTTTGCCTGGCATTTGCTGCACGATCCCGAGGGTCCGCTTGCCCAGGCGGTGGAAAACCTGACCGAGGGCGGCGTCCGGCTGACTCAGCGCGACATCGAATCGCTCGGCTGCGAACCGCCGGCCAACGCTGCCAAGGCGCGCGAAAAGGTCGATGGCCTCGTCGCCAAGACGCAGATGCAGGTCGAAGGCTTCCAGGACATGGTCCAGGCGATGCGCGCCGAGACCGCCGGCTTCGGCCGCGACCTTGCCGCCAGCGCCGATGCGATCCGCCGGTCGAGCGAAGGGCCGCATGGCGGCGTGCTCGAAGAGGTGTCGCGGATTACCGGCGCGATGCTCGAGCGCGTCCATCGCGCCGAGTCGCAGCTTGAAAGCGCGACGCGTGAGGCGACCGAATTGCGCAGCGCGCTTGAGGAAGCGCGTGACAATGCCCGGCGCGACGCGCTGACCCAATTGCCCAACCGGCGTGCGTTCGAGGAAGCGTTCAGCGCGCAACAGGCATCGGGCGCGCGGCTGTGCATCGCGGTATGCGATGTCGACCACTTCAAATCGGTCAATGATCGCTTCGGCCATGCCGTTGGCGATCGCGTGTTGCGCACCATCGCGCAGGCGCTGAGCGAAGTCTGTGTCGGCCATCTCGTCGCCCGCCATGGCGGCGAGGAGTTCGCGATCCTGTTTTCCGGCATCGGCATCGCCAAGGCGCGCGACATCATGGAAAATGCGCGGTCGATGGTCGCGTCGAAACGCTACCGGCTGCGGGAATCCGATATGCCGATCGGTGAGATCACCTTCTCCGCTGGCCTGACCCGCGTCCATATCGGCGAATCGCTCGTCGACAGCTTCGACCGTGCGGATACGAAGCTCTATGAGGCGAAGAATGCGGGCCGCAATCGGGTTATCGGCGGCTGAACGTTGGTAAAATATCCCAGATTGCCTGGTGTATTTTCCCACAATCCCACACAACAAAATTACAAATGCTGCTAAATCAATGATTTAGTGAAGTTGGCACGCTCCCTGCAATCTATTTGGCATCCCGGCGGAACGGTCCGACGGGAGGTCAAAGAGGGAGAATTTCCATGGCTATCCGTTTCGAATCGCTCGCCCGTTCCGCCGTCGCGCTGGTCGGCGCTGCTGCTTTCACCCTGATGATGGTCGCCAACACCGTCAGCCTCGGCCCGATCGCCTGATCCAGCCGCATCCAACAGGGAGATAGATGATGATCCGTCAGCTTTTCGTCGCGCTCGTGTCGCTCGGCCTCACCGCCGCCATGGTCGCCAGCACCATCGCACCCCAGTCGGCAGGCTTCATCGCCTGACCGGCGGGGTGCGCCCCCGCCTTATGCGGGCCGCGCATCCTCTGCTTTTGCGGGCTCACCGTCCCCGCGCTTGATGAAGCTGATCCGCCCCTCGGGCTCCAGGATCGCCCAGGCGACATCGCGGACACACGCAATCCCCGCCAGCCGCATTTCCGATTCCAGTTCGCGCCGCGTCAGCCGGTCGCGTTTCATATTGGCCTCGATCCACGCTCCATCGCGGATCAGCACGCGTGGCTCACCCTCAATCGCCCGCTCGGCCCGCGGCCAGCGATAGCTGACCCAGCCGAGCACGGTCGCCCAGAACGCAAAAGTCGCGATCGCCAGCGTCGCCCCGGTCAGGCTGAAATCATTATGGGTGATGCCCTGCTGGATCAGGTCGCCCAGCACCACCAGCATCACCAGTTCGAACGGGGTCATCTGCCCCAGCTCCCGCTTGCCCATCAGGCGCAGCAGCCCGAACAGCAAGGCGAACATCACGCTCGCGCGGATCACGATATCCATCAGGGCAGCACCGTGATGCTGATCGGCGCCGCGACCAGCTCGCGCTCCCCGTCCAGCAGGGCGATCCGACCCTTGGTCGCCGCGAACAGGGGCGGATTGATCTGGCCGTCGATCTTGATCGCGAGCGTCTCGCCGGTGGCGAGCGGGCCATAGTCGAAGGTAAAGGCGTCATCCTTGACCGCCTCCTCGCTGGCGGCCGGGATCATCGTGTTGATCGTCATGTCGCGCCACAGCGAGCGGCTGACGCTGACCACCGCCTTGTCGATCGGCTCGCGGGCCGTGATCTGCACGCGCGTTTCGAAAAACATGCCGTTGCGGATCACCCGCGGCGTCGCAACCTCCAGCCGCGCTGCGGGCGCGTCAGCCACGATCGGCCGCACCTTGCCGCCACCGAATACCCCGAGCAGCGCGGCGAGCATCACCGTCGCGAGCAGCATGATCGCGATCCAGCGTCGCCACTGCCCGCTGCGCGGCGCGACATGGGCCGGATCGATCCCGTCGGGGAAGGGGGTGGAAGGAGATCCGGTCATCGCGGCGGTGAAACGAGCGGCATGGCCACTGGTTGCGCCGGAACCGCAACGCGCGCGTCCTGTTCTTGTCGCAGCGGGGGCGCAACTGGAGCAGAATATGACCGACACCGCCGCGATGATCCACGAAGACGCGCTGCCCGGGGAGGAGCGGACGCTCGACCCCCAACCGCAATGGCAGCCGCGCTATCCCGGTTCGGGTCGCCTCGATGGCAAGGTCGCGCTGATAACCGGCGCCGACAGCGGCATCGGCCGCGCCGTCGCCGCGCTGTTCGCACGCGAAGGCGCCGATATCGGCATCCTCTATTTGCTCGAGGACGCCGATGCCGAGGAAACCAAGCGGATCGTCGAGGCCGAAGGGCGGCGCGCGATCCTGATCAAGGCCGATGTCGGATCAAAGAAGATGTGCGACCGCGCGGTGGCGCAGGTGATCGACGCTTTTGGTCGGCTCGACATCCTGATCAACAATGCCGGCGAACAGCATCCCGACAAGGACATTCGCGACATTACCGAGGAGCAATTGCTCCGCACGTTCCAGACCAACATCTTCGGCATGTTCTACATGGTCCAGGCCGCGCTCCCGCATCTGAACAAGGGCGCCGCGATCGTGAACTGTACCTCGGTCACCATGTACCAGGGGTCGGCGGAGCTGCTCGACTATTCGAGCACCAAGGGCGCGATCACCGCATTCACCCGGTCGCTGTCGGAAAATCTGGTCGGGAAGGGTATCCGCGTCAACGCGGTCGCGCCCGGGCCGATCTGGACCCCGCTCAACCCGTGTGGCGGCGCATCGCCCGAGAAGCTCGAAACCTTTGGCGAGGATACCCCGATGGGCCGTCCGGGCCAGCCCAACGAGGTCGCCCCCGCCTTCCTGTTCCTCGCCTGCGCCGATGCGAGCTACATGTCGGGACAAGTCCTCCACCCCAATGGCGGGATCATCGTCAACGGATGACACACGGGGCTGATTGACCGGGATCGCATGGCGGCGCATCTGGGCCGCCATGCGCTTCTTCTCCGACAACGCCGCCCCCGCCTGTTCCGAAGTCCTGGCGGCGTTGTCCGACGCCAATGTGCAGGACGCCGCCTATGACGGCGACCGCTGGAGCGCCGCGCTCGATGCGCGCTTTTCGGAGTTGTTCGGGACTGAGGTCGTGGTGCTGTGGGTGCCGACCGGCACGGCGGCCAACTGCCTCGCGCTCGCGTCGCTCTGCCCGCCCTATGGCGGCGTGGTGTGCCACCGCGAGGCGCATATCCAGATGGATGAGGGCGGGGCGCCCGAATTCTACACCCATGGCGCCAAGCTCATGCTGGCCGAGGGGCCGGGCGCGAAGCTGATCCCCGATGCGATCCGCGCCGTCCTCGACTCAGTAAAGTCCGGTGTGCACTGGGTGCAGCCGCACGCGATTTCGATTACCAACGCCACCGAATATGGGCTGGCCTACAGCCCGGCTGAGGTCGCGGCGATCGGCGACCTGGCGCGCAGCCGCAATCTGGCCCTGCATATGGACGGCGCGCGCTTTGCCAATGCGCTGGTGCATCATGGCTGCGATCCGGCGGATGTGACCTGGCGCGCCGGGGTCGATGCGCTGAGCTTTGGCTTCATCAAGAATGGCGGCATGGGCGCGGAGGCGCTGGTGTTCTTCCGCCCCGATCTTGCCGAGACGTGCAAGATGCGCCGCAAGCGCGCGGGGCATCTTCAGTCCAAGGGCCGCTATCTCGCCGCGCAGTTGATTGCGATGCTCGATGACGATGTCTGGCTGCGCAACGCTCGCGCCGCCAACACGGGTGCCGCACTGCTGGGTCAGGCCGCGCCGCACCGGCTCGTCCATCCCGTCGAATCCAACGCCGTGTTCGTGCGCCTGACCCCCGCCGAAGCGGCATCGCTGCGCGCGCAAGGCTTCGACTTTTACGACTGGAACGAGGGCGAGGCGCGCTTCGTCGTCGCCTGGGATCAGGACGCGGCGGCGGTTGCCCCGCTCGCCGCAGCGCTCGCCGCGCTGTGAGCGATCCCGCGCCAACGGGTCCACGGCCCAATTCGACCAAGCTCGCGGTGCTGATCCCGTTCGGCATCGTCACGCTGATCTGGGGATCGACCTGGCTGGTAATCACCGGCCAGCTTGGCGTCGTGCCGCCGACCTGGTCGGTCACCTATCGCTTCCTCGTGGGCGGGATCGCGATGCTCGCCTGGGCAGCATGGTCGCGCCAGCCGCTGTGGCTCGACGCGCGCGGCATGGCGTTCGCGGTGTTGCTCGGGCTGATGCAGTTCGTGCTTAATTTCAACTTCGTCTACCGCGCGGAGATGCACGTCACGTCGGGGCTGGTCGCGGTGGTGTTTGCGCTACTGCTGGTGCCCAACGCAATTCTGTCGCGCCTCTTCCTTGGCCAGCGCATGGGGCGGCAGCTGCTGGTGGGCTCTGCCGTGGCGATGACGGGCGTGGCGCTGTTGTTCACCCATGAGATCCGCCGCGATCCGTCGGCTGCGGACGAAGTCTATTACGGCATCGGCATCACCCTGCTCGGCGTGATCTGCGCGTCGGTCGCCAATGTCATGCAGGCGACGGAGACGTCGAAGCGCTATCCGATGGCGACGATGATCGCGTGGGCGATGCTGGCGGGCGCCACGATGGACGGCGCCTTCGCCTGGGTCACCACCGGCCCGCCGGTGTTCGAATGGACCGCAACCTATATCGCCGGAGTCCTGTATCTCGGCATCGTCGCGTCGGCCGTGGCCTTCCCGCTCTATTTCGGCATCATCCGCGTCATCGGCCCGGCCAAGGCGGCCTATTCCAGCGTGTTGATCCCGGTGATCGCGATGCTGCTCTCGACGCTGTTCGAAGGCTATCGCTGGTCGCTCCTCGCAGGGGCGGGGGCGGCGCTGGCGGGGGTCGGGCTGGTCATGGCGCTCAAGGCGCGCAGGCCGGCACGATAATCGGGAAAGCGCGGCGACCAGTTCAGCACGCGCTTCGCCTTGCCGTTCGCGACCCGGCGGTTCTCGGCATAAAATGCGCGCGCCTGCGGGGACAGCTGCGCCTCAGCCAGCGGAACGAGCGGCGGGACGGGTAGTCCCAGCACGCGGCATCCGAACGCGATCACGTCCGACTGCGGCGCGGGCGCGTCATCCGACAGGTTATAGGCCCCCGGCGGCGCGTCGAACGCCGCGATGACCCCGGCGGCGAGGTCGGTGACATGGATGCGGCTGAACACCTGTCCCGGCACGTCGATCCGCCGCGCCTCGCCTGCGCGGATGCGGTCGAGCGGCGAGCGGCCCGGGCCGTAGATGCCGGGCAGGCGGAACAGCCGCGCGCCCAGGTCCAGCCACGCTGCATCCGCCGCCGTGCGCGCAGTGCGTCGCCCGGTCCCTGTCGGCGCGCTCTCATCCACCCAGCCACCCTGCGCGTCGCCATAGACCCCGGTCGAGGACAGATAGCCGAGCCACGCTCCGCTATCCGCCAGCGCTGCGCCATAGGTCGCCAGCACGGGATCGGCCTCACCCGGCGGCACCGAGGAGAGGATATGCGTCGCCTGTGCGATCTCGAACCGCACCCGGTCGGACTCGTCAAAGGCGAGGTTGCCTGCGCTTCCCGTCGCCATGACGCGCGCGGCGGGCAGCGCCGCGGCGACATGCCGCGCGCTGTAACCGAGGCCAAAGATCAGGAGGCGCATCGCGCCTCCCCGATCCGGTTCAGCTCACTTCGCGCCATATCCGTTGTACAATGTTCCGAAGAAATCGCCCTTCTTCCAAGCCGGACGCGCATCTGCATCGGCGATTTCGCGTGCGATCACGTAATTCGCCTCGATGAAGCGGACGCCCTGATCCCACAGGATTTCGGGGTTGGTGATTTCGTCCGATGCGCGGTGGTAGCGGGTCGTCAGGAAACGGTCGAACGCCTCACGGCCCACGCCTGCCATGCCCGGCCACAGGAACACCGACGGCACGCCCTGCTGGACGAAGCGATAATGGTCGGAGCGGACGAAGAAGCCCTGCTCCGGCATCGGGTCGGTACCGACGCCGACGCCGACCGTGGCGGTCGCGCGGGCGACGATGTCACCCAGCGTCGAACGCGCCGCGCCGAACGCAATCATATCCTCGAACTTGTAGGTGATGACCGGCATGTCGAGATTGACGTTGGCGACAATCTTGTCCTTCGGCACGGTCGGGTTGTGCGCAAAGTAATCTGCTCCGATCAGCCCCTTTTCCTCCGCCGTCACCGCGAGGAACATCACCGAGCGGCGCGGCGCCTTGCCCGAATCGCGGAAGCGCTTGGCTTCCTCGATCAGCGAGGCGATGCCCATCGCATTGTCCATCGCGCCGTTATAGATGGTGTCGCCCTTCGCATCGGGGCGGCCGACGCCGACATGGTCGAGATGCGCGGTCAGCACGACCACCTCGTCCTTCAGCGCGGGGTCGCTGCCCGGGATGATCCCGGCGACGTTGGAGCTCATCACCATCTTGCGCTCGGTCTTGAGCGCTGCGGCGAGCGTTGCGCGCGTCGCGAAGGACTTGAGCACGGGCTTGCCGTCGGCAACCGCCTTGGTCGCTGCGGCCCAGCCCTTGTCATTGCCAAACAGCTTGGCCGCGCCCGCCGTGCTCAGCGATGCCAGCGTCGGCGTCCCCTTGGCGGGGAGATGGCCATTGCCCTGCGCATCGGCCCAAGTCATCCGCCACTCGTTCCAGAAATCGACCATCTGCGCGAACGGGCGACGCGAACCCGGCGTTTCGATCAGGATCACGCCCGCCGCACCCTTGCTCGCCGCGATCGCCGCCTTGTTGGCGTTGCTGCCGAAATGCGCGCGTTCCTCGCCGTCGAAGGTGCCGGGGGCGCCGCCAAAGATCGCGACGATCTTCCCCTTCACATCGACGCCCTTGTAATCGTCGCGCTTATACTGCGGCGCGACGATGCCGTACCCGGCGAACACCACGCCCGCATCGATCAGCGTGCTCAACTTTTCGGGATCGCCGCCGGGGATGTAATCCTTGCCGAACTCCAGCGTCACCGGCGTGCCACCGCGCGTCACGGTCAGCGTGCCCTTGTCCGCCGGGCGATAGCTCAGCAGCGGGACGGCCTGGAGGTAGCTGCCCTTGTCGCCAGCCGGACGCAGCCCCGCCGCATAATATTGCGACGCGACATACTCTGCGGCGATGTCATATTCGGGCGAACCCGCGTCGCGGCCCTTCATCGCGTTGGAGGCGAGGAACATGACATGCGCCTTCATCGCCGCCTCGGCGGGCGGGAGTGGCGCGTTGACGCGGGCATTATCCTCAGCCGTGGTGTCGGCGGGTGCCTTGGCGTCCTGCGCGAATACGGCGGGGGACAAAGAGATCAGCGAGAAGGCGATCGTCGAGCGCAGCAAGCGGGATTTGAACAAGGCTGAGAACTTCCGGTTGAACCAAAGATGGGGTGAGGCGTAGCATTCCGGCGATACACCGCAATCGAATTTCTTCGCGTGCCGCATCGCGCGCTCGCGCGTAAAGGCTCTGACATGATCGACGCTCTCGACGCCACGCCCGCCCTGCAACCCCGCGTGATCCGCCGTGCGGACTATGCCCAGCCCGACTGGCTGGTGCCCGATATCGCGCTCGATTTCGACCTGGCACCGGGCGGTACTCGCGTTCGCGCAACCCTGTCGGTCACGCGCAACGGCGCGCATGATCGCCCGTTGCGGCTCGACGGTGATGCGCTGACCGTACTGGCCGTGCGGGTCGATGGCGGTGAAGCCGTTTGGCGGATGGATGGCTCCGCGCTGGTGATCGACCTGTCCGGCGACGCGCATGTGATCGAGACCGAGGTCGAGATCGTCCCCGATCGCAACAGCCAGCTGATGGGGCTCTACGCCTCGGGCGGCAATCTCTGCACCCAGTGCGAGGCGGAGGGCTTCCGCCGCATCACCTTCTTCCCCGACCGGCCCGATGTGCTGTCGCGCTACCGGGTGAAGATGACCGCCGACAAGGCGCGCTACCCCGTGCTGCTCGCCAATGGCGATCCGGTTGCTTCGGGCGAGGGCGAAGGCGGCAAGCATTGGGCCGAATGGCACGATCCCTTCCCCAAGCCGAGCTACCTCTTCGCTTTGGTCGCCGGCGACCTCGCCGCCAACCGCGCGACTTTTACCACCGCCAGCGGACGCGACGTTCAGCTTGGCATCTGGGTCCGCGAGAAGGATCTGGCGAAGACCGATCACGCGCTCCACGCGCTCAAGCTCAGCATGGCATGGGACGAGCGCGTATATGGCCGCGAATATGACCTCGACGTTTTCAACATCGTCGCGGTCGATGATTTCAACTTCGGCGCGATGGAGAATAAGGGGCTGAACATCTTCAACAGCCGCTACATCCTCGCCGACCCCGATACCGCGACCGATTACGACTATGACGCGGTCGCCGCGGTGGTCGCGCACGAATATTTCCACAACTGGTCGGGCAACCGCGTCACCTGTCGCGACTGGTTTCAGCTGAGCCTCAAGGAAGGCTTCACCGTCTATCGCGACCAGTGTTTCTCGGCCGATCAGGGCTCGGCTGCGGTCAAGCGGATCGAGGATGTCCGCGGCCTGCGCGCCGCGCAATTCCCGGAGGATGCCGGGCCGCTCGCGCACCCCGTCCGCCCGGATGACTATATCGAGATCAGCAACTTCTACACCGCGACCATCTACAACAAGGGCGCGGAGGTGATCCGCATGATCGCCACGATCCTCGGGCCGCAGAAGTTTCGCGCCGGCAGCGACCTGTATTTCGAGCGGTTCGATGGCACCGCCGCGACCTGCGAGGATTTCGTCGCGTGCATGGAGGAGGCGAGCGGCGTCGACCTGACCCAGTTCCGCCTGTGGTATTCGCAGGCCGGCACCCCGCGCATCTCGGCAACGCTGGAGCATGAAGCGGACGGCGCGCGCGCCACGCTGACGCTGCGCCAGACCGTGCCGCCCACCCCGGGCCAGTCGCGCAAGGACGCGATGCTGCTCCCGCTGCGGATCAAGCTGTTCGGCAGCGAGACCGCCGCGCCAATCGCCGATGAGCGGCTGGTGATGCTCGGCGATCCCGAGGCGAGGATCGTATTCGACGGCGTCACCGAACGCCCGGTCCTGTCGGTCAATCGCGGCTTCTCCGCCCCCGTCATCGTAGACACCAACCGCAGCGCCGCCGATCTCGCCTTCCTGTCGGCACATGATGACGATCCCTTCGCCCGCTATGAGGCGATGCAGCAGCTGATGCTCGACACGCTGGTCGGCGCGGTGACCAAGGGCCATGTCGACCATGCCCCGGTGATCGCGGCGGTGGCGAATACGCTCGCCGATCCCGCGCTCGACCCTGCCTTCGTCGCCGAAGCGGTGCTGCTGCCCTCGGACAGCTTCATCGGCGACCAGCTGGCGGTGGTCGATCCCGAGCTGATCTTCCAGAAGCGCGAGGCGCTGCGCCGCGACCTTGGCCGCGCGCTCGAACAGCAATGGCGCACGCTCTATGAAGGCGTCCGCGCCAACCGCTTCGAATATTCCCCGGCGGGCAAGGGCGCGCGACGGATCAAGTCGGTCGCGCTCGGCTATATCAACGCCAGCGGCGCGGCGGACGGGCCGGAGCTGGCGTTCGCGCAGTTCGAGAGCGCCGATAACATGACTGACCGTCAGGGCGGGCTGATGGCGCTCGCCAACATCGCGTCGGACACCGCCGATGCGCGGCGCGTCGCGGCGCTCGACATCTTCTACCACCGCTACAGCGACAATGCGCTCGTCCTCGACAAATGGTTCCAGACCCAGGCGCTGTCGAGCCGCCCGGACACGCTGGCGGCGGTGCAGGAACTGGCGCGGCACCCCGATTTCAGCCTCGCCAACCCCAATCGCGCGCGCGCTTTGGTAGGCGCCTTCGCGGTCAACCAGCGCGCGTTCCATGGCGCCGATGGCGGCGGCTATCGCTTCGTCGCCGACCAGTTGATCGCGCTCGACAAGCTCAACCCGCAAACTGCGGCGAAGCTCGTCCCCCCGCTCGGCCGCTGGCGCCGGTTCGACGCGGTGCGTGCGGCAAAGATGCGCGCCGAGCTGGAACGCATCCTCGCCCAGCCGGGGCTGAGCAAGGACATGACCGAACAGGTGAGCAAGAGCCTGGAGGGGTAGGGGGCTGATTTGATTTGTGTTCAGCTACGCTGAACGCGGCACCGGCCCGCTCCCCCACCCGGCCACCCATAGAATACACTGGCGTTGGGTGGCCGGGTGGGGGAGCGGGCCGGTGCCGCCACTACGACACTACGCCATCACATTCCGTCCCCGTGCCACCGTCGCACTGTGCCCGATCCGTGCGGTCTTGCTGGGCTTGAGCACCGTATCGACGAACAACCAGTCGTTGCGAACGCTGTCGGGCGTGACGGTCACCGCCATGTAACCACGGTTCGACGTGTCGCACCATTTGAGCTCAGGATTGGTCTCGACCAGCGACCGCGCGACCAGCTTGGGATCGACCTTGATCGACCCTTCATAGCCGGGTGAGCTGACCGAATGGCCGGCGAACTCGACGCCGGCGGGCTTGCCGTCCTGTGCCAGATCATAGGCCCAGGCATTGTGGCTGTCCCCGGCGAGCACGACGAGGTTGGCGTCCATCGCCTGTGCCGATGACAGAAACCGCGCGCGGGCGGCGGGATAGCCGCCCCAATTGTCGAAATTCATCGGTAGCCCGGCGGCGGCCATCGCGACCCCCGCCTTGACGTAACGCTGCGCCCGCTCCGGCGCATCGGGGGAGATCCACTCGGTCGCCTGACGCGGCGTCACGGTCTTGCCCATAATCGTGCCAAATCCGACCATCTGCCAGCGCGTCCCCGCCTTGACCGATCGCGCCATTTCGGCGGCGAGCCAGGCTTCCTGTTCCCAGCCCATCATCGTCATTGCCTTGTCTTGCCACGGCCCGTCGCGGAACGCGGCGATGGCGGCGGCGGAATCGGGGGCGGCGATCAGCGCGGCGGCTTCATACGGCTTGGTGCGCCCGATCACCCGGGTTTCGGTGCGGAACAGGGTGGCGAGCGAACCGATCGCATAGGCTTTCCACGGCTCGTCGGAGACCGGCATCCATTCGCGCCATGCCTGGAAGGCCGCTGCCTTGCGGATGCTCCACTCGCCCTCGTTCGGCTGGTGGTTCTGCGCGCCGCCTTCCCAGCTGTCGTTGGTCGATTCATGGTCATCCCACTGGACGATCATCGGCTTGCTGGCATGCAGCGCCGCAAGGTCCGGGTCGGCGCGATAGCTGGCATAGCGCAGGCGATAATCGGCGAGGTGGATGATCTCGCCATCGGGCAGCGGCCAGCGCCCATCGACTGCACCGGTGGCGGGGGCATAACCGCCCTTCTGATATTCATAGATATAGTCGCCGAGATGGACGGCGAGATCGATGTCCTCGCGCGCCGCGGCATGGCCATAGGCGTTGAAATAGCCATAGGGCAGGTTGGAGCATGAGAAGACCGCGATGCCGAAGCGCGCGGCGTTGCCCAGCGGCAGCGTCTTGGTCCGTCCGACTGGTGAGAAGCTCCCGTCCGGAGCAACGAAGCGGTAGAAATAGCGCGTGCCGGGGGTCAGGCCGGTCACCGTGATCTTGCTGGTCCAGTCGCGCCACGGGCCGGTGATCGCCTCACCGCCCGCGATCACCTTGGCGAAGTCCGCGCTGGCCGACACCTCGACCCGCAGCTTTGCGGAGTCGCCCTTGGCGACATAGCGCGTCCACAGCAGCATCGACGTCGCCGACGGCTCCCCGCTCGCGACATTGTGGGTGAAGCCATCGACGATCCAGTTCGGCCCCTGCGCGGCGAAGCCGGGGATCGCATAGGCGCCGAGGCCCAAAGTGCCGGTGAGGATGAGCGAGCGGCGGTCGATGCGAAACGTCATGGCGGTCTCCCTTGGATGTTCGCCCCTTGGCGCGCGCGCATGTCCGGTTCGTGACAGTTCATCTTCGCCGGGCTAGACCTGACCCACCCGATCGCATCTGGAGTGACCCTATGCGCACACTCGCGCTTGCCGCCCTGCTTCTCGCCACCACCGCTTGTGGCGGCACGCCCGAGGGCAATCAGAGTGTTGCACAGGGCGAAGGCTATGACCTCGCCGCGCAAAAGGCCAAGCTCGCGGTCATCCAGATGCAGACCGATACCAGCTTTCTCACCGCCGAGGAGCGGCAGGTGGTCAATCTGCTGATCCGGGCGTCGAACGTCATGTCCGACATCTACCGCGCCCAGCGCGAAGTGAACTGGCGCGAAACCCGCGCTGCGGTCGCCAAGGAGGGCGATGCGCTGAAGCTCGAGATGGTCGACCGTTACTTCGGGCCGTGGGACGAACTCGCCGACAAGCGCGCCTTCTGGGGCAGCGGATCGATGCCCGAGGGGGCAGGCTTCTACCCCACCGATCTGACGCGCGAGGCGTTCGACGCCTATCTCGCCGCCAATCCGGGGGAGAAGGCGGCGCTGACCAGCCCCTACACGGTTGTGGTGCGCGACGGCGCGAAGCTGAAGGCGGTCCCCTATTCGGTCGCCTACAAGCCCGAGCTGACCAAGGCGGCAAGACTGCTCAACGAAGCGGCGGCGATCACCACCAATCCCAGCCTCAAGAAATTCCTGTCGCTGCGCGCCAAGGCGTTCCTGACCGACGATTATTACGAGTCGGAACTGGCGTGGATGGACCTCAAGGATACCCCGATCGAGGTCGCGATCGGGCCGTATGAGGTCTATACCGATCGCCTCCACGGCCAGAAGACCGCATTCGAGAGCTTCGTGACGCTCAAGGACCCCAGGGAGTCCGCCGCGCTCGACAAGTACAAGCGCTATCTGCGCGACATGGAGGCGAACCTTCCGGTCGAAGAGGGGCTGAAGAACTTCCAGCGCGGCTTTGAATCGCCGATCGCGGTGGCGGAGCAGATCCGCGGCGGCGGCGACAATGTCCCCGGCGTCCAGACGATCGCCTTCAATCTGCCCAATGATGAGCGGGTGCGTGAGGCGAAGGGCGCGAAGAAGGTGATCCTGTCGAACGTGCTCGGCGCGAAATATGACCGCATCCTTGCGCCGATGGCGCCACTGGTGCTGGTCCCCGACCAGTCGAAGCTGGTGGTGAAGAAGTATATGCAGCTCGGCACGCTGTTCCACGAACTGTCGCACAGCCTGGGGCCGGGGACGATCACCGTGGCGGGCAAGAAGACGACGGTGAGCGAAGCGCTGAAGGATCAGGCATCGGCGATCGAAGAGGCCAAGGCCGATGTCATGGGCGCGTGGAACATCCTGTTCATGATGGACAAGGGCGAGATTCCGGCCGCCGAGAAGTCGCAGCTGTTCGCCACCTATCTCGCCGGCACCTTCCGCTCGATGCGCTTCGGGGTCGAGGAGGCACACGGGCGCGGCGCGGCGATGCAATATGGCTATATGAAAGCGAAGGGCGCGTTCGTCTGGGACGAGAGCGCCGGCCGCTACCGCATCGACAATGCCAGGTTCGAAGCGGCGCTGCGCGACCTGTTGCGCGAGATGATCGTGCTTCAGCATAATGGCGATTATGCCGGGACCAAGGCGTTCATGGCCGAATGGGCCGTGCTCGATGATCCGGCGAAGCGCGTGATCGCGTCGATGTCCGCAATCCCGGTCGACATCCGCCCGGTCTATCCGGACAGGGTGTAACGCGGAGCCGCGCTGCGCTTGCCAGGCGGGGGCCAATGGGGGCAGGGCGGCGCGCTTGCCGCATGGCATAGTCTGGAAAGGGGTTCAGTGGCGGTCAGCCAGGTTTCGCGCGCGGCGACCGCGCCAGGTGGGTTTCAGGGATTCTTGGCATCGGACCGGATGGTGCTGGCGTTGCTCGCGATCCTTGCGGTCGCGGTGCGCTTCGTCACCTATGGCAATCCCGCGCTGGGCTTTGACGAGCAATTCTACCTGCTGGTCGGCGACCGCATGCTCCAAGGCGAGCTGCCCTATGTCGACATTTTCGACCGCAAGCCGATCGGAATCTTCCTGATCTATGCCGGCGCCCGCCTGCTCGGCGGGGAAGGATTCGTTCAGTACAAGCTGGTCGCGACGCTGTTCGTGATCGCGACGGCGTGGCTGATCTATCTGCTCGGGCGCCAGCGCGCCGAGCGCTGGGGCGCCGGGCTTGCCGCCGCGCTTTACATCCTCTGGCTCAACCTGATGGAGGGTGAGGGCGGGCAGACCCCGGTCTTCTACAATCTGCTGGTGGTCGGCGCGGCGTGGCAGCTGTTCGCGGCGATGCGCGCGCCCGATCGGCTGGTCCCGCGCGGTGCGCTCGCGCTGCTGCTGATCGGCATGGCGCTCCAGATCAAATATACCGTCGTGTTCGAAGGGATGTTCTTCGGCCTCGCCTTTCTGTGGCTTGCTTGGCAGCAGCGCATGGCGTGGAGCCGGCTCGTCGCCTTTGCCGCCGCCATGGTCGCGCTGGCGCTGTTCCCGACGGCGCTCGTCCTCCTCTATTTCTGGGCGGTGGGGGAGGCCGAGGCGTTTATCTTCGCCAATTTCCTGTCGATTTTCGGCCAGGGCAAGGGGTCGATGGCGGTGCAGTTGCCCAAGCTGGCAGAGGTCAGCGCGCTGTTCCTGCCGCTCGGCGTGATTGCCTGGTTCGGGCGGGCGGCGTTGCGGGCAGACATGCGCCGGGCGGATTCGCGGATGCTCCGGCTATGGGTGGTGACCGCGGCGTTCGGCGTCCTGATCTACTGGCGCTTCAACAGCCCGCATTACGCGCTTCCGCTACTGCTGCCCTTCTGCCTGCTGCTCGCTCCGGCGCTTGACGCGCGCCGCCGGCTGGGCGCCGCGATTGCGGTGATGGTGTTGCTCGCCGGACAGATTGTTCAGCTCCACCTGATCGCGATCAAGGGCGGCAACGACGCGATGCGTGCGGTCGCTGCGGCGGCCAAGCCTAAGGACAGCTTCATCTTCGTCTATAACGGCTATCCCGGCCTCTATATGATGGCCGGATCGCCGATGCCGTCGCGCTGGCCGTTTCCGGGGCATTTCAACGCGCAGGATGAGAATAATCCGCGCGCGTTGGGTGTCGATCCGCTTGCCGAAACGCAGCGGATTCTTGACGCCAGCCCCGACGCGATCATCGACACCTTCCCACCCTATTCGCTCGGCAATCGTGAAACCCGCGCCCTGCTGCATCGCGTCGTGGCGGAGCGCTATCGCCCGGTCCTGTGCGTGGCGACGCGCGATCGGACGCGCGTGATCTATCGCCTGAAGCGCGAACCCTGGCCCGTCGATCTGAGCGCATGTCGTCCCGAGGTGTTCGCGCCGGTCAGGCCATGACGGCGCGCGGCGCATCCGTCAGCCAGCGGGAATAGAGTTCGACCAGCGCGATCGCATGGTCGCGGTCGGACAGAACCTCGCCCGCCGCCCGTCGCGCGGCGGCACGCAGCGCCACCGAATCACGTGCAAACATCCGCCGGATCGCATCGGCACAGGACCGGGTGTCGCGCGCGGCATAGGTCTCGGCATAGAGCGGGTCGGCCACCTCGGCGCATCCGCCCTCGTCCGGCACGATCAGCGGCAGGCCGCTCGCCAGCGCCTCGCACGCGACCAGCCCGAACGGCTCCTGATCCGATCCGTGGATCAGCGCATCGGCGCTGGCGAGGATGCGGCTGAACCGCTCGCGGTCATAAACCGGCTTGAACAGGCGGATATGCGTGTTGCCGGCGATCTGCCGCTCGAGCGCTTCGCTCTGTGGCCCCTGACCCAGCAGCATCAGCCCGACCGGAACGTCCGCGCCCGCCGCCTGCACCGCGTCGATCACCAGCGGCCAGCGCTTTTCCTTGTGATGGCGGCCCAGCCCGATCAGCAAATGCCCCTCGGGCGGCAAGTCGAGCTGCGCCAGCATCGACGCGCGCAGCTCTTCGTCGCGCAGATCGGGCGAGAAATGGTTGCGGTCGATCCCCAGCGGCATCGCCGCATCGACGCGCAGCCCGCGCGCGCGGTACCGCTTGGCCAGCGCCGGCCCGTTGGTCACGAACGCGTCGTACTTGCCCAGGAACTTGTCCATATAGCGGGTGTACCAGCCGAAGATCCGCTCGATCCGCGCGGGGCTGGCGACGCCCTCCAGCCAGCGATGCGGATAGGCGCCCATATTGTCGTTATGCGCGAAGAACACCTTGAGCGCGTCGCCCTGCCAGTCGCCGATGAACCAGGCCGGCCGCCAGGGCGAGCTGTTCTCGACCACATCGGGCCTGATCTCGTCGAGCAGCCGCGTGACCGCGCCGGGATCGTTGAACAGCCAGTAATTGCGATCGAGGATCAGCGGCGGCGACTTGACCCAATGCACCCGCCCGCCATCGGGCCGGTCCTCAACCCGATCCTCATGGAACGGGGCGATGACGATCAGCTCATGGCCGAGTTCCGCCATGATCCGCATCTTGCGGTCCAGATAGGTGCGCACGCCACCGCCGGTCGGCGAGTAATACTCGTTGACGTCGACGATGCGCATGGCGGGTCAGCGACCCTGTGGCGAAAAGCCGGACAGACCGCGCAGATACTGCATCTGGATGGTGATCGTCGTGGCGTTTGGCCCGACCGTGACGATCCCGTCACTCAGCTTCGGCCGGCTGCGCCCGAGCTTGCGATTGCTCGGGACGCCCGCGCCGTCCTTCCAGAAATTGAACTTGTTCGCACCGTCGCGGTCATGGGTCAGGAACAGCGCATAGCGGCCCGGGCGGGGCGCCTTGATGCACAGCACGATGTTTCCCGACCGCGGCGTTGGGGCAAAGCTGCGATGGAACAGCTTGCCTTCCTTCACCAGAGCATGGTCGTCGCGCAGGAAATCGCCCTCGACAGCTGGGTAAAGTTCGAGCTTGAGCCGCCCGATGCGATCCTTGATCCCCGCGACATTGACGCGCAGCGCGGGGACGTTGCCGGCCGCGCAGGCCGCCGCATCGTCGCCGATGGCGGCCTGCGCCGATGCGGACGCGGGCACTGCCAGAAGGGCGAGCGCGACCGGCGCGGCGATACGGGCGATGGCTGGAATCGTCATAGGTCCTTCCTAAAGATGCCAAGCAGGCTGAAGCCCGCGATCAGGATAGCATGGAGCAACAAAGTGAGCGCTGCCATGAACGACAGCATCTCGCTCAGCGCCTCGCCCTGACCGATCAGGATGATCGCGAAGCCGGCGAACAACAGGTCCTTGCTCGGCACGAACGGCAGGCGTGACACCAGCATGCGCGCGGCGGCGAGCAGGATCCAGGTGCCGAACCCGACGCCCGGCAGCGCGAACGCCCAGGCAAAGGCGACCAGCAGCGAATCGGAGAACAGGCGACCGATATGGATGCCGAACACCGCCCACAGCTCCTTGCGGCTCAACGAAAAGACGCGGCGCGACAGCAGCAGGAAGGGGAGCGACATGCCCAGGATGACTGCGGCGGAGATCAGCCCGGTCTTGAACTGCGCCGGCGTCAGCATCTCGCTCGCGAGCGGCAGCGCCATGGCGAGCAGCAGCAAGGTGATCGCGTTGCCCGCCAGCGCGGACAGGATCGATACATCCTTGATCGCGCCGAACGGGGCCGCGATCATCTTGGTCCGCTGGCGTGCCCAGGCATAGAAATAGGCTTCGCCCGAATAGCCGAGGATCACGTCGTTCGCGATCCGCTTGCGGTGTAGCGCGATCATGCCGGACCAGGGGATGTTCCACAGCCGGCGATAGATGATGAAGTCGAAGGTCGGCCCGACCATATATTTGAGGACGAACACCAGATAGAAAATCCAGCTCGCCGGGGCCGTGCGGCTCAGCCCCGCCAGCCCTTCACCCAGCAGCTCATGCCCGATCCCGGCGACCATCAGGATCGACAGGATCGCGCCCAGCCAGGTCGGCCAGCGACGCCGGATCTTTGCGATCGGTTCCAGTTCGGAAAGCTCGGCGATCCCCGGTTTGGGGGCCGCACCCGCCAGCGTGTTGGTACTCAAGGATTGCGCTCCCGGCGGTTCGACATCAGCCAATCAGGCAACCCCTATCAGCAGCCAGTACCAGCACGCACATGATTTCGAAAAGGCGGCCACGATACAAGTCCGGGCGCGATGGCCACAGATTATGGTTTCAACGGGGGGTGATTTGGGCTTTAACAAGGCAAGCTACAAGCCCATGCCAGACCCCCAGCGATCCGCAGCCCATATCCTGAGTTTTGCCCAGACCCTCAAGGGGGGGGGTGTGGAGCGTGCGCTGATGCGCATGGCGCATGGCTGGGCCGATGCAGGGCGGCGCGTCACGCTGGTGATCGGCGATGCGCGCGGGGCGCTGGCGCATGAGATCCCGCCCAATGTCGAGGTGCGCGAACTGGGCGACCCGCGCTACCGGGCGATGTTCGGGATCGCCGATATCGTGCGCAAGGTGCAGCCCGACGCGATCTTCTGCCCCGGCAATCACTATACGGCGGCGGCCTATTGGCTGAAGCGGCGATTGGGCAAGGCGTGCCCGCCGATGGCGGCGCAGGTGTCCAATACGCTGATCCGTCCCGATCTGCCGCGTGCGGTGGGCGTTGGCTATGCGCTGTGGCTGCGGATGCACCCGTCCTTCCTCGACGCGGTGGTCGCAATGACTCCGGCGACGGGGGCAGAGGCGGTGCGTGAGATGCGGATCGACCCCAAGCGCGTCGTCGTCATCCCCAACCCGCCGGCCGTGCCGATCCCCGGCGCACCGCTGCCGCCACTGCCTGAGGGGCGTTTCATCCTTGGCGTCGGGCGGCTTGCCCCGCAGAAAAAGTGGGAACGGCTGATCGCCGCGATGCCACGCCTGTCCGACCCGGACGTGAAGCTGCTGATCCTGGGTGAAGGGGAGGAGCGGGGACAGCTCGAACGGCTGGTCGAACGGCTCGGCCTGTCGGATCGCGTGTCGATGCCCGGCCATGCCCCCGACCCGCTACCGGTGATCGCGCGTGCCGATGTCGTCGCGCTGACGTCCGAATTCGAAGGCGTGCCGGGCGTGGTGCGGGAGGCGCTGGCCGCCGGAACACCGGTGGTGGCGACTGATTCGAGTGTCGCGATCCATGAGCTGATCGACTGTGCGTCGCGCGGATCGGTGGTCCCGCCGGGTGATCGCGCGCGGCTGGTCGGCGCGCTCAACCACTGGCTGATGCCCGGTCGCGTAAGGCCCGAGCCGCTGGTCGAGGACGGGCCGGAGCCGATCGGGGCGTATCTCGAGCTGTTCGATCGTCTCGTCGCTCAGCATTGAAATAGCTGCGGCACCGGCCCGCTCCCCCACCCGGCCACCCATAGACGATACCTTGTGGGTGGCCGGGTGGGGGAGCGGGCCGGTGCCGCTTCAGCGCAGCTGAACAAAGCTAACCCGGACGGTAGCTGAAGCCGATCCACAGGGTGCGGGGGCTGGCGCGCTCGACCACGCCGGTGCCGCTCACTCCCGTTTCGATGCGCGCATCGGTCAGATTCTCGCCGCGCGCCTCGATCGCGAACCCCTTCGTCACCGGCACGCGCAGCACCGCATCGAAGGTTAGCGCGTCGGCCAGCGCACGCGCGTTGAGGTCATCCTCGAACTGCGCCGCGACGTAGCGCACGGTCCCTGCAAGGCTCAGCCGCTCGCCGCTATAGCCAAGATGCGCGGACACCTGGTGCGGCGCGGTCTGTGCCGGGCGCAGTCCGTTCAGCGGCGCGGCGGCGCCCGACGCCTTCACCCGGGCGTCGGTATAGGCCCAGGAGGCTCCGGCGCGCCACGGTCCGCTCTGCCAACCAAGGTCCACTTCCACCCCGCGCGAGTCGATCGCGTCGAAATTCTGCCGCGCGCGATAGGCGCCGCCCGCCGCGACGAAGCCCACGCCGGGGAACGTGCCCGGCCCGCTGCCCAACGTGACATTGCCAATCGCATCGTCGAGTCGATTGAGAAACCCGGTCGCGCGCAGGCTGAAGCCGGACGCGGGGGTCAGATCGACCCCGATCTCCGCGCCGCGCAGCCGTTCGGGCGACAGCAGCGGGTTGGCCGCTGTCGCATCGGCGCCCGCGCGGAACGGACGGTAAAGCTCGTTCAGCGTCGGCAGCCGCAACCCGCTATAGGCTGCGGCACGCAGCGTGACGCCGTCGATCGCGCGCGCCGCTGCGCCGATCCGGGCACTGCCCTCCCAGCCCGAACGGTCGGCGTAGCGCACATCGCTGAGCGGCACGCCGCCTGCCAGTGGCACCTCGAACAGCGCGCCATTGCGGATCGTCCAGCGATCGGCACGTCCGCCAGCGGTGAGGGTGAGGGTGCCGCGCTCAAGGCTCAAATCCGCGAACAGCCCGGCGGTGCTGCTCTCGCCACCCGCGATGCGGCGGCGCGTCGGGGTGCCCGCGACGAAGCTGTACAGTTCATTGGTGCGTCCGCTGACCATGCGCAGGTCGCCGCCCGTGCGCAGGGTCCATCCGCTGCCCAGCGGCGGCTCGATCTCGATCCGCAGCCCGCTCCCGGTGGCCGGCACGTGCTGGTCGAGCGTCGGGCTGGCCGCGCTGCGTGTCGCATTGACGCTGGCGAAACCGCTGGCGAAATCGCGATGCTGGAGCCAGCCGGTCGCCGCCCAGCGCAACGTACCCGTGCCGACAAGGCGCAGGCTGGCGTCCGCCCCGCGGCTGTTCACCGGGGTGAAATCCGTTCCACGATCGCGCTGGTCGGAAAAGGCCGACAGGTTCGCCTGCAACTCGATCCCCGCCGCCAGTGGTGCGACTCCGCGCAGGGCGATCCCTGCTTGTTCATAGGGGGCGGCGCGATCCGCCGCGCCGCGCTGGCCTTCGACGATCGGCACGAACCCGTCGCCCCGCGCGAACTGCACCGCTGCTGTCACCTCGCCCGCGCCCACCGTCGCACCGCCGGTCGCAACCAGATCGACCGACTCGCGGCTGCCGTAAAAGCCGGTGAGCGCCACCGGCCCGAGCGTGCGCGCATCGGCGCTGAACAGCTCGACCGTTCCGGCGAGTGCGCCCGCGCCATGGTAGCCGCTCCCGCCGCCACGCGTTACGCGCACCCGCGCCAGCCGCTGCGGCAGCGTGGCGGGGAAGGGAACCCAGCCGCCGAACGGATCCGCCTGCGGCACGCCGTCGAGTAGCAGCAGCGCACGGCTCGACGCATTGCCGCCGAGGCCACGCAGGCTAATCCCCTGCGCCGTGGGGTGCGACGATCGCGAATCGGCGCGGCGAAACTGCGCTACCCCGGCGACATCGCGCAGCACATCCTCAAGGCGACCGCTCGCACTGTCGGTCAGCCGGTCGCGGTCGATCTCGACCGTCGCCAGCGCCGCCTCACCCGGCGGCGAATCGAGTCCGGTGCCGGTGATCACGATCTCCTGCGCGGCGGCCGGGAAGGGCAGGGCAAGGAGGAGCAGCGGGGCCACGCCCCTCATACCGGCTTCGCCCGCTCGGGGCTCGCGGCCGCAAATGCGTCGAGCGCGGACGCGGCAGCATCGGCGGCGAGCAGCGTCGGAAAGGCATCGAGCGGCGTGTCAAACCGCCGCGCATTGTACATTTGCGGTACCAGCATCACGTCGGCGATCCCCGGCGCGGCCCCACCGAGGAACGGTCCGGCGCCCGCCTTTGCCACCGCCATCGCCTCCAGCGCGGTGAACCCCTCGACGATCCAGTGACGATACCAGTCGCCCTTCACCGCCTCATCCACACCGAAGCGCGACTCGAGCGCGCACAGCACGCGCAGATTGTTGAGCGGATGGATGTCGGCGGCGATCACTAGCGCCTGCGCCATCGCGTCGGCGCGCGCGATCGGATCGGTCGGGATCAGCTTCGGCTCGGGATAGGTCGCATCGAGCCAGTCGATGATCGCCAGGCTCTGCGTGAGGATCCGCCCGTCGCCGATATCGAGCGCGGGCACGAATCCCTGCGGGTTGCGCGCGAGATGCGCGTCGCTGCGCTGCGCCCCTTCGACCAGATGCACCTCGCGCCGCTCATGCGGCACCGCTTTCAGGTTGAGCGCGATGCGCACGCGATAGGCGGCGCTGGACCGAAAATAATCATACAGAATCACGTCAATTCACCCTGAGTCCCGGTCGCATCGTCCGCACTATAGCCCGCTTCGATTGCCTGTTCCGAGCGCCGCTCCAGCGCCACCTTGATCATCGCCACGATCGGATCGGCGAGCGCAAGCCCGAGAAAGCCGAACAGGGTGCTCATCAGGATCTGCGACGACACGGTCAGCGCCGGCGGCATGTCCACCGTCCGCTTGGCCACCAGCGGCAACAGCACATAGCCATCGAAGGTCTGCACCCCGAAATAGATCGCAATCGCCCACAGCCCCTCGCTGGGCCCGGCGCTGAACCCCACGGCGACCATCAACACGCCCGAGATGAACGCGCCGACATTGGGGATGAAGGCGAGCATTCCGGTCAGGATGCCGAGCAGCAATGCCATCGGCACGCCCGCGATCGACAGCAGGATCCAGGTGACGACCCCCTCAAACACCATGCCGAGCAGTCGCCCGGCGAGCAGGATTCGCATCGTCCGCGCCATCCGCGCCAGCGTGATCGCGAACTGGTCGCGCGACGCCATCGGCACCATCCATTGCAACCCGCGCTCATAGAGCCGCGGCTCCATCGCCACGAACAGCCCGATGACGAGGACCAGGACGAAGCTGGCAATCGCGCCGATCGCGCCGCCAATGAACGAGGTCAGCCGCCCGACCGATCCGAGTGCCTGCTGGGCAAGGCCGGTCAGGTCGGACGCGGCGGGAACTACTCCGAGCTCGCTCAGCCACGCGCTAATCCGCACCGCCTGTGCCTCAAGCGTGGCGCGCAGCTGTTCGGCCTGCGCGGCAATCTCGACCCCGGTCAGGTAGATGACCCCGCCGATGAACGCGACCACGCCGATCACCACGATGGTCAGCGCCAGCCCGCGCGGGATCGGGACGGCACGCCGGATCAGCCGCACCCCGCCATCCAGCATCGATGCGACGACCAGCCCGGCAAAGATCAGCAGCAGCGGCTGGATCAGCAGCACGACCAAGGCCGCGGCGGCAGCGAGGCCGAACCAGACCGATGCCCGGCGCAATTCGGCGCGCATCACCGGATCGCGCATCTCATTTGGGCCGGGGGCCTGGGTGACCGAGACGGATTCGTCGGCGGGGCTGGCCATCGCCTATTCGCCGGCGCGGTCGGGATGCAGCGAATCGCCCGCGCGGCCCGACCGGAACGAGCCCGCCCAGCTCAGCGGGTTCCAGCTTGCGCTGCCGTCGAGGCTGAAGGTGATGAACTCCGCGCGCCCACCGATATTCTCGATCGGCACCGGCCCGCCCAGCCCCTGCTGTTCCTGCGTCATGCGGCTGTCGGCGCTGTTGTCGCGATTGTCGCCCATCAGGAAGACATGGCCGGCCGGAATACGCAGCGGCGGGAAATTGTCGGCACGCATCGACCCGATATCGATCGTGTCATAGCTTTTGCCATTGGGCAGGGTCTCGCGGATGATCTGGACGTTGCAGACCAGCTCACCCGCCGCGTTGCGCCCCAGCGCGCCGGGATAATGGTTTTTGTCACAGGTCAGATTGCCATCGACCTTCAGCGCGCGATTGCCCAGCCGCTCGCGCTGCACCGCGCGGCCATTCAGATAGACGATGCCGCCATGCATCTCGATCGTCTCGCCGGGCAGGCCGATCACCCGCTTGATGTAATCGGTGCGCTGATCGGTCGGGGTGACGATGACGATGTCGCCACGCTCGGGCAGGCTGCCGAACAACCGCCCCTCGATGAACGGCAGCATGTGGAAGGTCGGGGTAACATAGCTGTATCCGTAGGGATATTTGGTCACCACCAGCCGGTCGCCGACCAGCAAGGTCGGCATCATCGACTCGGACGGAATGTAGAATGGTTTGGCGATCAGGCTGTGAAAGCCGAGCACCGCGAGCACCAGCCAGAAGATGCCGCGCGCCTCGCCCCACCAATCGGTGCCGCTGCGCTCCTGCTCCTGCTCGCCCGTCAACGCCTTGGCCATCCCGTCTCTCTTACTCGCCCGCCACGGGCAGCGCCTCGATCACCACCAGCGCCTGTGCCCAGGGATGGTCGTCGGTCAGCGTCAGGTGCACTTTCGCGACGTGACCGGCAGGCGTCATCGCGTCAAGCCGCGCCTTGGCACCCCCAGTCAGCGCCAGCGTCGGCGCACCCGACGGCGCGTTGACCACGCCGATATCGCGCATGAACACGCCAGCTTTGAAACCGGTCCCGACCGCCTTCGAAAAAGCCTCTTTGGCAGCAAAACGTTTCGCGAGCGTTGCGGCATAGCCCATCGGCCGCCGCGCCGCCTTGCGCAGCTCGACATCGGTGAACACGCGCTGCTCGAACCGCATGCCGAACCGGTCGAGCGACGACTGAATCCGTTCGATGTTGCACAGGTCGGATCCGATGCCGATGATCACGATATCGTCGCCGCGATGAACGACCCACTCACCGCGCCGCGTCCATCAGTGCGCGCATCCGCTTCACCACCGGCGCGAGTCCCTCGAAAATCGCCTCGCCGATCAGGAAATGCCCGATATTCAGCTCGGCCAGCTGCGGAATGGCGGCAATCGGCACGACATTGTCGAAGGTCAGGCCGTGACCTGCATGCACCTCAATCCCGTTCTTCGCCGCCAGCGCCGCCGCGTCGGCGATGCGGCGCAGCTCGGCGGTCTGTGCCTCGCCCTCCAGCTCGCAATAGCGCCCGGTGTGCAGCTCGATCACCGGTGCGCCCAGCCGGATCGCCGCTTCGATCTGCGCCGGATCGGGCTCGACGAACAACGACACGCGGATATTCGCGCCCTTGAGGTCGCTGACCATCGGCGCGAGCAGGTTATGCAGCCCCGCCGCGTCCAGCCCGCCCTCGGTGGTCCGTTCCTCGCGCCGCTCGGGCACGATGCACGCGGCGTGCGGGCGGTGGCGCAGCGCGATGGCGAGCATCTCGTCGGTCGCCGCCATCTCCAGATTGAGCGGGATGGTCAGCTCTGCCGCGAGCCTGGCGATATCGTCATCTGTGATGTGCCGCCGGTCCTCGCGCAGATGCGCGGTGATCCCGTCCGCCCCGGCCTCCGCCGCGACCAGCGCTGCGCGCACCGGATCGGGATAGCCGCTCCCGCGCGCATTCCGCACGGTCGCGACATGGTCGATATTCACGCCTAGGCGCAGATGGCCGGTCATTGCTTGGTCCCCTTGCCGCACGCGGCGGCGCTCAACAGGTCGTGCGCGAATCCGGAGCCCTGCCACACCTCGCCAAAGGCAAAGGGCGCGCGGTCCGAAAAGGCGATCACCGCCCGGCCAATCGCGGGCAGGATGAAGTTGCGCACCTCGACCCCGCCCACGCTGCCGCGACGCTCGACAATGCGCACCGGATTGGCACAGCCCTTGAGCGGCGCCTCGAATACCCATTGGCCGAGCGCCATATAGCCAAGCGCCGGATCGCCCTTCCACATGGTCGCGAGTGCATCTGCGGGCAGCAATTTTCCGGTCATCAGCGCGATATCGAACTTCACCAGCGCGTCGGTCGAGCCATACAGCCCGGCGGCGGCGCCATAGCTGGCCAGATCGATCTCCGCCTCAGGTTTGCCATCGATCATCCCCATCCGGGTGAAGTCCTCGCCCGGATAGGCGCCGAGAAAGTTCAGCTCCAGTGGCTTGGCGATCCGCTCATCCACCAGCGTCGCCCAGGACTTGCCGCTCACCGCCTCAAGCAATGCGCCCAGCACGAGATAGTCGCAATTGTTATAGGCCCAGTCGCCGCCTGGCGCCCCCTTGACCGGCCCCGCGCAATAACCGGTCAGCGGATCACGACTGCCGGTGTAGCCGGACTGATAATAAGACGGGAAACCGCCTTTGCCCCCCGGACTGTCATCGGGATTGGGCAGGCCGGAGCGGTGCTGGAGCAGTTGGCGCACCGTCACCACACCCGCATTCGCGCTGCGAAACTTCGGCAGATAGGTCGCGACCGGGCGGTCGAGATCGACTCGTCCGCTCGCCACTTCCTGCATTACCAGCACGGCGACGACCTGCTTCGTCACCGACGCCCAGCGCCAGGTCGCACCATCGTCGCCGCCGCGATAGGGCTGGGGGAGCAAGCCGACCCAGCCCCAGCCGCCGCCTTTGGCATCGGCGATCCGGATGTCGCCGCTGAACTGCGATTCCTCGATTAATGTGCCAAGGGCGCGCGCGTCGATCGGCGGTGCGGCCTGCGCCGCCGTCGCCTGCATCAGCAGAGCTGCGAGCGCAGCGTTCACGCCGCTGCCCGGCTGCCGGGCTTGATCGCGGGGATCGCCGCCAGTTCGGGCGGGAGTGCGTCGGCGGCATAGCTTGGCACGTCGAGTCGGATCAGCGGGAAGAACGGGACGCCGAGGTCGGCGGTGCCGTTCGACCGGTCGACCAGCGACGCGGCGGCGATCACCTCGCCGCCGGCCTCCGCAATCGCCTTCATCGCCTCGCGGCTCGACAAGCCGGTAGTGACGACATCTTCCATCATCAGCACCTGTTGTCCCGGTTCCAGCCGGAAGCCGCGACGCAGTTCGAAGGTGCCGGTGGGCCGCTCGACGAACATCGCATCGACGTTCAGCGCGCGGGCGACCTCCTGCCCGGCGATCACCCCGCCCATTGCGGGGGAAACGACGGCGGTGATCCGCGCGCGCAGCTCGGCCGGGATGTTCGCCGCCACTGCCTGTGCCAGCCGCGCGGCGCGTGCCGGGCTCATCAACACGCGCGCGCATTGCAAGTAACGAGAGCTGCGCAGCCCCGATGACAGGATGAAATGCCCCTCCAGCAACGCCTCTGCCGCCCGGAATTCGCCCAGCACCTCGTCTTCTGTCACGCGTCCACCCCGCTCTTGTCGTTGGCCGAGCATCTAGGGTTCGGGCGGTCCCCCCGCAACACTACGGGTAAAAAGAGCAGTCGACACGCTTGAGGCCGACGCGCGAGGTGCTATAGGCCAGCCTCGAAGGGCGGATTGCGTCCGCGCGACCGGAACAGCCGGCGCCCCCGGACAGGGGCAAGAAGGACAGGGGTTGATTGAGACGATGCGCATGCATGGATTGAAGGCGATCGTGCTGGCTGCGGGCCTCGTGCTCGCCGGGGGCATGGCCCAAGCACAGACCGCGCCCGCCGCGCCAGAGGCCGTGGCCGCGACTCCCGCGGATGCACCCGCTGCAACGGCGCCCGCCGATGCGGCGGCGCCTGCCGCTGCTCCGGCTGCGGCGACGCCCGCCGATCCGACGCTCAACGCCGACGGCACGCCCAAGACCGCGCCGGTTCCAGGCATCGGCATGCCGGTGGACAAGAAGATGGGCGTTCAGCCGCAGGTGACGGCACTCGGCGCCAGCGCCGCGCGCTTCCACGACTACATCCTGCTGCCGATCATCACCGCGATCTCGATCTTCGTGCTGATCCTGCTGGGCTGGACGATCGTCCGCTATCGCCGCAAGGCGAACCCGGTGCCGTCGAAGACCAGCCACAACACGATGATCGAAATCGTGTGGACCGCGGTCCCGGTGCTGATCCTCGCCTTCATCGCCTGGCCGTCGATCGCGCTGCTCGCCAAGCAGTTCAAGCCCGCGCCCGACAATGCCATCACGATCAAGGCGATCGGCAACCAGTGGTACTGGTCGTACGAATATCCCGACCATGGCGGCATTTCGATCACCGCCAACATGCTCAAGGAAAAGAGCGAGGTTCAGGCCGGACAGCGCTTCCGCACCGACGCCGATGGTCCCCGCCTGCTCGCGGTCGACAACCGCATTGTCGTGCCGGTTGGCGTGCCGGTCCGCCTGATCGCCACCGCCAATGACGTGATTCACAGCTGGGCGGTCCCGGCGTTCTGGATCAAGATGGATGCGATCCCGGGTCGCCTCAACGAAACCAGCTTCACCGTCGAAAAGCCCGGCGTCTATTTCGGCCAGTGCAGCGAACTGTGCGGCGCGCGTCACGCCTACATGCCGATCGTGGTTGAGGCGGTTGAGCCTGCCGTGTTCGCGCAGTGGATCGCGGCCAAGGGCGGCACCATGCCGGCGGCGAACAAGCCGTCCTCCGCCGCTCCGGCCCAGCCGGGCAGCGACGCCGCCGACGACACCGCGACTCCGGCGAACGGCACCGTCCCCGCTGGCAACGACACCGTCGACGCGACCGCAGCGGGCGCGACCACCAATCAAGCCGCCACCGGCAACACGGACCAGTAAGCCATGACCGACGCAGCACGCGACGCCCACGCCTTTATGGGCCATGACGACCATGCCCATGATGCCGATCACAAGATCGGCTTCTTTGCGCGCTGGTTCCTGTCGACCAACCACAAGGACATCGGCACGCTGTACCTGATCTTCGCGATCATCGCTGGGATCATCGGCGGCGCCATTTCGGGCGTGATGCGCCTCGAACTGGCCGAGCCGGGCATCCAGCATCTCGGCTGGATCGCGGAAATCGTCCATGGCGGCCCGCAGACCTTTGACCAGTCGCTCCACTTCTGGAACGTGCTGATCACCGCGCACGGCCTGATCATGGTGTTCTTCATGGTCATGCCGGCGATGATCGGCGGGTTCGGCAACTGGTTTGTTCCGATCATGATCGGTGCGCCGGACATGGCGTTCCCGCGCATGAACAACCTGTCGTTCTGGCTGCTCGTCCCGGCGTTTGTGCTGCTGCTCGCCTCGCCGTTCTTCGGCGGTGGCGCAGGCACGGGCTGGACCGTCTATGCCCCGCTCTCGACCTATGGCGAGCCGGGGCCGGCGGTCGACATGGCGATCCTGTCGCTGCACCTTGCCGGTGCCAGCTCGATCCTGGGCGCGATCAACTTCATCACAACCATCTTCAACATGCGCGCGCCGGGCATGACCCTGCACAAGATGCCGCTGTTCGTATGGTCGGTGCTGATCACCGCCTTCCTGCTGCTGCTCGCGCTGCCAGTTCTGGCTGCGGCGATCACCATGCTGCTGACCGACCGTAACTTCGGCACCACCTTCTACGATCCCGCCGGTGGCGGCGATCCGGTGCTGTACCAGCATCTGTTCTGGTTCTTCGGCCACCCCGAAGTGTACATCATGATCCTGCCGGGCTTCGGCATCGTCAGCCAGATTGTCTCGACCTTCAGCCGCAAGCCAGTGTTCGGCTATCTCGGCATGGCCTATGCCATGGTCGCGATCGGCGTGGTCGGCTTCGTCGTGTGGGCACACCACATGTTCACGACCGGCATGAGCGTGAACGTGAAGATGTACTTCACCGCCGCGACCATGATCATCGCGGTGCCGACCGGCATCAAGATCTTCTCCTGGATCGCGACGATGTGGGGCGGGTCGATGAGCTTCAAGACCCCGATGGTCTGGGCGATCGGCTTCATCTTCCTGTTCACCGTGGGCGGCGTCACCGGCGTCGTGCTGGCGAATGGCGGCGTCGACGATTACATGCACGACACCTATTATGTGGTCGCGCACTTCCACTATGTGCTCTCGCTGGGCGCAGTGTTCGGCCTGTTCGCGGGCTTCTACTACTGGTTCCCGAAGATGTTCGGGAAGATGTACAGCGAGTTCCTCGGCCAGCTGCACTTCTGGGTGTTCTTCGTTGGCGTGAACGTGCTGTTCTTCCCGCAGCACTTCCTGGGCCTTCAGGGCATGCCGCGCCGCTATCCGGACTATCCGGACGCCTATGCATATTGGAACGAGATTTCGAGCTGGGGCTATGTGATCATGCTGGCGGGTATGGCGATCTTCTTCGTCAACCTGTTCTGGTCGCTCGCCGCCGGTAAGAAGGCGCCCGACAATCCCTGGGGCGAAGGCGCAACGACGCTGGAATGGACCCTGTCCAGCCCGCCGCCGTTCCACCAGTTCGAAACCCTGCCGATCATCGATGACGACAAGCATCACTAAGGTCGGCAACAACTGAAATGCGAAACGCCCCGGGAGGAGACTTCCGGGGCGTTTTGCTGTGGGTCGGTTGCCAAATTGGATCATCAATCTAAGCTATTACAGTGCTTCAAACGCCGCCAACCTGCGTCGCGCGCCGTTCGTTAGCGGATGAGCCGGCGCTGCTTCGCTTCGTCGACGGTTTTCACTTCACGCGGTGGGCCGATCTCGACGTGGGTCCGCTACTCCGCCGGTACGAGCTCTTCTGCATCCCATATGTCGAATGGCGCTTCGATGGCGCCGACATCGCGCGGATGTTCCTTCTCTCGCGCACGGCGGGGGCGGCTTCAGGTTGGGCTGTTCCGCTCTATCAGCCGATCAAACCTGAAACCGAGGTGCTCGCGTTCGCGCTCGCGGACGAGGTGGCCAATTGGTTGGCCGACGACCATATCCCCTACGAACCTACGATGTTGGTCGATGACAAGTTCGGTTTCGCACTACTGACCTGGCATACTGATGATGCATTTCTCTGCATGCGCCATGAGTTGTTTGAGCGTTATCTCACAAGCGATCCCACGGCGTTTGACCTTGATGGTAGGGGACCGGCAGTGAGCGGATTGGTCGAAGCGCTGAAGGCCGCATTCGAACGCCTCGATGAGTGGCGCGTGAGGTGGAACGACCCGGCTCTGGCGCGAGAGCCGCTCAAGCCACTGCCCGCAGCGATCGACAGACTCAGGCATCAACGCCCCAGCCGGGCTGGCTGATCCACCACACCCTTCCCCCCAGCCCCAACCACGCCTATAGCCCCCCACAAATGTCCGTCGCCAACCACGCCCTGACCATCCCCGCCGACTGGCGCGATTTCCTTGCGCTGACCAAGCCGCGCGTGATGAGCCTCGTCGTGTTCACCGGCCTGTGCGGCATGCTCGCGGCAACCGAGTCGATCCATCCGGTGATCGGCTTCACCGCGATTCTGTGCATTGCACTCGGGGCAGGCGCGGCCGGTGCGCTCAACCAATGGTATGAGGCGGACCTCGACGGCAAGATGAAGCGGACGCAGGGCCGCCCGCTCCCCGCCGGACGCATGGATCGCCAGTCGGCGCTGCATTTCGGCGTCGGCGTCGCGGCGCTGTCGGTCATCCTGATGGGCCTAGCGGTCAATTATGTCGCGGCGGGCATCCTGCTGCTGTCGATCCTGTTCTACGTGCTGGTCTATACCGTCTGGCTCAAGCGCCGCACGCCGCAGAATATCGTGATCGGCGGCGCGGCCGGGGCGTTCCCGCCGCTGATCGGCTGGGCCGCGGCGACCGGCGATGTCGCGCTGTTGCCCGTGCTGCTGTTCGGCCTCGTGTTCCTGTGGACTCCGCCGCATTTCTGGGCGCTCGCGCTGTTCGTGAAGACCGATTATGCCAATGCCGGCGTGCCGATGCTGCCCGTGGTGGCGGGAGAGAAAGCAACGCGGATTCAGATCGGGCTGTACACCATCCCGATGGCGGTCGCGGCGATCGCGCCCTGGCCGCTCGGCCTGACCGGCAGCCTCTATGGCATCATCTCGGTCGCCACGACCGCGCTGTTCGCCCTGCTCGCCCTGCACGTCGCGACCCGGATGGCTGTCGAGAACGACGCAATGAAGCCTGAAAAGCGCCTCTTCGCCTATTCGATCTCCTATCTGTTCATATTGTTCGGCGCGGTTGCCGCCGATAGGATGATGGCATGACCCCCGAAGACCAAGAACTGATCCAAGCCCGCCAGAAATCGCGCGCGCGCATCCTCGCGATCCTGTTGTTCGCCTTCGTGATCCTCGTCTTCGCGATCAGCATCGTGAAGATCCAGGCCGGCATGCCGCTGAGGGCGGCATGATCGCCGCGCTGCCGCAGGACCGCAAGCTGCGCACCGCGATGCTCGCCGTGCTTGGCGTGCTCGTCATGACCGGCATCGCCTTTGCCAGCGTGCCGCTCTACCGCCTGTTCTGTCAGGTCACCGGCTTTGGTGGCACGACGATGCGCGCGGAGGCGGCTCCCGGCGCGGTCGATGGCAAGATCACCGTGGCGTTCGACAGCAATGTCAGCCCCGCGCTTACCTGGAAGTTCAAGCCCGAACTCGCATCGGACAAAATCTCCATCGGTGCGCGCGACATGGCCTTTTACACCGCGACGAACACCGGCACCGTGCCGATCACCGGCACCGCGACCTACAACGTCACGCCCGAGGCGGCGGGGAAGTATTTCAGCAAGATCCAGTGCTTCTGCTTCACCGAACAGACGCTTCAGCCGGGTGAGACGGTGCGCATGCCGGTGATCTATTTCGTCGATCCGAAGATCATGACCGATCCGGATACGAAGGACATTGCGAAGATCACGCTCTCCTACACATTTTACCCAGTGGATTCCGCCAAGCCCAAGGGCTAGGGAAGCCGACGAACAACGCCAGAAACGAACAGGGACGGACGATGGCAGGCGCCAAGAACCACGATTTCCACATTCTCCCGCCCAGCCCGTGGCCGATGCTCACGTCGCTCGCCGCCCTGTGGCTGGCCGTTGGCGGGCTGATGTACATGAAGGAAGCCGCGCATGGCGGTTGGGTGATGCTTTCGGGCCTCGCCGCTGTCCTGTTCTGCATGGCGTCGTGGTGGGTCGAAGTGGTTCGCGAGGCGAAGGCCGGCGACCATACCCCCGTCGTCCAGCTCCACCTGCGCTATGGCATGATCCTGTTCATCGCGTCGGAAGTCATGTTCTTCGTCGGCTGGTTCTGGGCATGGTTCAACTATGCGCTGTTCCCCGCCGCGATCGCGGTCAGCGGCGAAAATGCCAGCGTGGTCGAGGTTGCGCAGAACATCGCCGCACAATTCCCGCCCGTCGGCATGGAAGTGCTCGACGCGTTCCAGCTGCCGTTGCTGAATACCTTCATTCTGCTGCTCTCCGGCACCACCATCACCTGGGCGCATCACGGCCTGATCTACAACCAGCGTGGCGGTGCGATGCGCGGCCTGTGGGGCGCGATCGGCGTGGGCGAGAATGACGTGGTCAAGAAGGGCCTGTGGCTGACCATCATCCTTGGCCTGATCTTCAGCTACATTCAGTATTACGAATATGCCCACGCGCCGTTCGTGTTCGGCAAGTCGAACTATTCCTCGGCCTTCTACATGGCGACCGGGTTCCACGGCTTCCACGTGATCGTCGGCACCATCTTCCTGATGGTCTGCCTGCTGCGCACCTATCAGGGCGATTTCACCCCGCGTCAGCATTTCGGCTTCGAAGCGGCGGCATGGTACTGGCACTTCGTCGACGTGGTGTGGCTGTTCCTCTTCGTCACCGTCTATGTGTGGGGCGGCTGGGGCGCGCCGGTCCACGGCTGACCATGGACCACACCGCACCTCCGGTCACGGAGTCGGCATTCAAGGGGGCGTGTCCGCAATGCGGCGCGCCCTCTCTGTTTGCGGGCTGGATCAAGTTTGCCGATCGCTGCCCGAAGTGCGGGCTCGATTATGCCGCGTTCAACGTAGGCGATGGCCCGGCGGCGTTCCTGACCCTGATCGTCGGAACGATCATCGTCGTCCTGTCGGTCTGGCTCGAACTCGCAGCGTCGCCGCCGCTCTGGCTGCACCTGCTGATCTGGCCCCCGCTCACATTGCTGCTGGTGATCTTCAGCCTGCGCTGGGCCAAGGGCGCGCTGCTCGCGCTCGAATATCGCAACGCCGCACGTGAGGGGCGGCTGAAGGACCCTGAGGCGTGAAGCTCCCCCTGTTCCCTACGATATTGGTCGGCCTCGCCGTCGCGGCGATGATCGGCCTCGGCATCTGGCAGCTCGACCGGCGCGGCGAGAAGGAGGCGCTGATCGCCCGCCTCGCCACCAACCGCACGCTCGGCGCGATGACCTTCCCCAGTCCGCCGGTCGGCGACGAATACCTCTTCCGCCGCGCCGGGCTGATGTGCCTCGAAGTCGCCGGCTGGAGCGAACAGGCGGGGCGCGACGCCAGCGGCACGAGCGGCTGGCGCCACCTCGCCGACTGCCGCACCGGAGCGGAGGGGATGAGCGTCAAGGTCGACATGGGCGTCAGCAGCGCGCCCGGAATCACCCCGGCGTGGAAGGGCGGCCCGGTCACCGGCACCATCACCCACGCCCCCGATTCGACGCCGCTGCTCGCCTCGCTGTTCGGCAAGCGCCCACCCCGCAACCTGATGCTCGTCGCCGACACCCCCGCTGCGGGCCTTTCGGCCAGCGCCCCGCCCGACCCGTCGAGTGTGCCGAACAACCACCTTGCCTATGCGGTGCAGTGGTTCCTGTTCGCGGGGATTGCGGTGGTGATCTACCTTCTCGCGCTGCGGCGGCGGGGCCGGAAGAAGGACTGACGTGAGTCGCGAACGTGACCGGATCCTGCTTGTTCTGGATCTGGACGAGACCTTGGTTCACGCGAGCGAGGCACCGCTGGACCGGCCGGCAGATTTCACGGTGTGCGGCTATCATGTCTACCGGCGTCCGCATCTGGACGCGTTTCTGGCGTCTGTCGCTCAGTCCTACGACCTGGCAGTTTGGTCCTCAGCATCTGACGATTATGTCGAGCTGATCGTCGGCGAGATTTTCGGCTCTGACGCCCTGCACTTCGTTTGGGGCCGTTCGCGGGCGACACTCCCCCGCATCATCCACTCTGACGACTATCTCTATTGGCCGACGGACCACCGGCACTATGTCAAGCCGCTGGCCAAGGCCAAGAAGCTCGGATGGCCGCTCGACCGAATCCTGATCGTTGATGACACGCCGGAAAAGTGCGTGCGCAACTACGGCAATGCGATCTACGCCCACCCGTTCGAAGGTGATCCAGCCGATGTCGAGCTGCCACTGCTTGCGGCCTATCTGGACACGCTGAAAGACTGCGAAAATGTGAGGGGCGTGGAAAAGAGGCGGTGGCGATCAACCGCGCGCGCGCTGCTGGGATTGTCGCCCCCGCAAAGCTAGTCTTTCTTGCCGCCTGCCGATGCGGGGGCTAGTTCCCCCTCCCATGCGCTACCAGAGCACGCGCGGCACCGCGCCCGAACTCGATTTCCGTGAAGTCACCCTCGCCGGACTGGCGAGCGACGGCGGGCTGTACATCCCGGTCGAATGGCCGCGCTTCACCACCGACCAGATCGCCGATATGGCCGGCCTGTCCTATGTCGAAACCGCCGTGCGCGTCATGGCCCCGTTCGTCGCGGGTAGTCTGACGCAAGACGAGCTGCGCGACCTGTGCACCCGCGCCTATGGCCGGTTCAGCCATGACGCCGTGACCCCGCTGGTCCAGCTCGACCACCGCCATTTCCTGCTCGAACTCTTCCACGGGCCCACGCTCGCGTTCAAGGATGTCGCGCTCCAGCTGCTCGGGCTGTTGTTCGAAAAGTTCCTGACCGGCACCACCCGGCACCTGACCATCGTCGGCGCGACCAGCGGCGACACCGGCTCCGCGGCGATCGACGCGGTGGCCGGGCGTGAGGGCATCGACATCTTCATGCTCCACCCCAAGGGGCGGGTGAGCGACGTTCAGCGCCGCCAGATGACCACGGTGCTTGCGCCGAACGTGCACAATATCGCGATCGAGGGCAGCTTCGACGACGGCCAGCGCCTCGTGAAGGCGATGTTCAACGATCCCGGTTTCTCGGGCCGCTTCCACGTCACCGCGGTCAATTCGATCAACTGGGCGCGGCTGATGGCGCAGGTGGTCTATTATTTCTACGCCGCCGTCCGCCTCGGTGCCCCGCAACGCGAAGTGGCGTTCAGCGTCCCCACCGGCAATTTCGGCGATGTGTTCGCAGGGTACGTCGCGGCCAAGATGGGACTGCCGGTCGCCAAGCTGATCGTCGCGACCAACGTCAACGACATCCTCCACCGCGCATTGTCGAGCGGCGACTATTCCGCCGGCACGGTCACCCCGACCGCCGCGCCGAGCATGGACATTCAGGTCAGCTCGAACTTTGAACGCCTGTTGTTCGACCTTGCCGGGCGCGACGGCCCCGCGCTCGCGGCGCAAATGGCCGGATTCGAATCGAGCAAGGCGATGCGCCTGACCAACGCCCAGCAACAGGGCGCGGCATCCTTGTTCGCGAGCGACCGGATCGAGGCGGACGACATGTCGCGCGCCATGGCCTGGGCGCATGCCCGCGCCGATGAGGTCCTCGACCCCCACACCGCCATCGGCCTCGCCGCCGCGCAGCGCGTCGCGCTCCCGCCGCACGTGCCGATCGTGACCCTCGCCACCGCGCACCCGGCCAAGTTCGACGACGCGGTCGAGCGCGCCACCGGCATCCGCCCGACTTTGCCCGCACGAGTCGGCGACCTGTTCGACCGAGAAGAGCGCTACGACGTGCTGCCCGCGACGTTCGAGGCAATCACCAGCTATGTGGCGGAGCGGGCGACGCCCAAACGCGACTAACCCCCGTTCGCCCTGAGCCTATCGAAGGGCCGCAGACCGCCCTTCGACAAGCTCAGGGCAAACGGGTTATGGGACCCTCATGAACCTCATCACCCTCACCGGCGAGCCCTGGGCCGACTACGGCCTCGTCGACTCCGGCCATGGCCGCAAGCTCGAACGCTATGGCGACTACCGCTTCATCCGCCCCGAGCCGCAGGCGATGTGGGCGCCCGCGTCGCCCGACTGGGACGCGCATGGCGAATTCATGCCCGCCCCCGATGACGAAGGCGGCGGCCGCTGGGTGTTCACCAAACCCGTGCCGCGTGAAGGCTGGCCGCTGGCGTGGAACGAGGCGAAGTTCACCGCCCAAACCACCCCCTTCCGCCATCTCGGCTTCTTCCCCGACATGGCGCCGGTGTGGAGCTGGATGCGCGAGCAGACCGCCGGGGTCGATGCGCCCGAGGTCATGAACCTGTTCGGCTATACCGGCGTCGGCACGCTGGCGATGGCGGCAACGGGCGCCAAACTCGTCCATGTCGATGCGTCCAAGAAATCGGTCGAGGCGGCCAAGGGCAACGCCGCGCTGTCGGGGATGAACGACAAGCCGGTCCGCTGGATCATCGACGACGCCGCCAAGTTCGTCGCGCGCGAGGTGCGTCGCGGCCGCCGCTATGACGGCATCCTGCTCGACCCGCCCAAATATGGCCGCGGCCCGACCGGCGAAGTCTGGCAACTCGAACGCGACCTTCCCGGCCTGATCGCCGATTGCCGCCAGCTGCTCGACGCCGACTCGCGCTTCCTCTTCCTCACCGTCTACGCGATCCGCATGTCCGCGCTGGCGATCGGCGAGTTGCTCAACCAGCATTTCGCCGACTTGGGCGGCAAGGTCGAATGCGGCGAACTCGGCGTGCGGGAGGAGGCCAGGGGACTGGTGCTGCCGACCGCGATCTTTGCGCGGTGGAGTCGTTAGGAGAGGCAGATGACCCGTTTGAAACAGGTGTTCAAGAACAACGGTGAACGATCGTTGATCCTCTTTTTGGAGCTTTCGACCGCCAGGTATCGTCTTGCTCCCGGTCAGGAAGTCACACTCTATTACGAAGATAGCTCCGAAGCTGATGGTGCTGGTGCGCCGCTTCGTATCGAATATGAGACTGACCAGGGCGATCCTCAACTTACGATCTACACCGACGAGGACACAATGTTTCTCGCGGACGGGGCTGAGGCGGAAACAGATTACTCCTAGTTAGTGCGTCATCAGCCAAAGTTGTGTGGAGCCGCTTACCCCCGGCCCATCCGCATAGCCGCCCCCGCCACAAACGGGCACCCGGCCACCAGCAGCAAGCTTACCGCGCCCAGCAGCTTCACCGCGCTCGGATCATTCCCCATCGCCCCCGCGCCAAAGATCAGCAGCGGCACCGCGAAGGGGAGCATCACCAGCCCCGCCACCGCGCCCGCGCCGCGCAGCCCTGCCGTCAGCGCGGCGGTCGCGACGCCGAGTGCGGCCAGCCCCGGAGTGCCGATCAACAGGCTCAACCCCGCCGCCAGCGCCTGTTCCAGCGACAGGTTCAGCAACCCGCTCGCCACCACGCACGCCAGCAGCAAGGCGGGCGCAAAGCCCAGCCAATGCCCGACGATCTTCGCCGCCGCGACGCTCGCATCGTTCCAGCCGCGCACTGCCAGCTGATCGAGCACCCCGCTCTCCAGATCGGGCGCAACCAGCCGCTCGACCGGCAGCAGCGCGGCGAGCAACGCCGCCGCCCAGATCACCCCGCCGCCGATCCGCGCCAGCAATTTCGGCTCCGGCCCCACCGCAAACGGGAACAACACGGCCACCAGCAGGAAGAAGGCGATGGGCAGCGTCAGCCCGCCCGCCGCCCATGCCCGCCGCAGTTCGCGGGCAACGAGGGAGGTAAAGCCGCTCATGTGAGACAGCCCTGATGTTCCCCTGCGAAAGCAGGGGTCCAGAGCCAAAAAGCGATCGCCCTCATAAACTCTGGACTCCTGCTTTCGCAGGAGAACATGCCGCTCTTCAGAGCTTGGGGTTGAGAACCGCTCATACGCTGCCCCCGATCACGATCTCGCCCGCGCCCTGCATCCGGATCGGCAGATGCGTCGCCACCACCGCAATCCCGCCCGCGGCGCGGTGCGCCGCGACCAGTCCGCCCAGCACGCCGATCGCACCATGGTCCAGCCCATTGGCCGGCTCGTCGAGCAACCAGATCGGCGCCCCGCTCGCCACCACCCGCGCAATCCCGACGCGCCGCCGCTGCCCGGTCGACAACATCCGCACCGGCACCGGATACAAATGCATCAACCCGACCGCCTCCAGCGCCCCCGCGACCGCATCGCGCCGCCGGTCCAGCCCGGCCCAGAACCGCAACGCCTCGCCCACCGGCAATTCCGGATCCAGCCCCGCCGCCTCGGCCAGCAAGGCGCGTTCACCGCGAACCGAAACCCGCCCCGCACTCGCCCGCAACAGCCCCGCAACGATACGGATCAAACTCGACTTCCCCGCGCCATTTGGCCCGGTCACCAGCACCCCACCACCCGGCTCCAGCGCCAGATCAAGCCCCTCGAACAGCATCCGCCCGCCGCGCGCACACGCCACGCCCTCCAGCCGAATTGCCGCATCGCTCACGCGACGCTGTCTTCCAGCGCGTGCATATCCTCGTCGGACAGCCCGAAATGATGCCCGACCTCATGCACCACGACATGCGTAACCAGCGCCTCCAGGCTCACCCCGGTCTCGACCCATTCGGCGAGCAGCGGGACGCGGTAGAGGTGGATCGTGTCGGGCTGCGGAATCTCGCCGATCGCGAACCCCTCCTTCTCACCCACCGGCCGCCCGGAATAGAGGCCGGTCAGTTCGAACGGATCCTCCATCCCCATCTCGCGCAGCGTGTCCTCATCGGCAAAATCTTCCACGATCAGCACGATGTCGGGCAAATGGCTCGCAAACGGCTCGGGAATCCGCGCCAGCGCCGCGCGCGCGAGCGTTTCCATCTGTTCCGCACTCGGCGCGAAAGTCTCGGTTTTGTCTGCCATCAACCCGCGCTATGCCGCACCCAGCAACGGAGGGGAAGAATGGTCGAACAACTGAGCCAGGCGGAACGCGACGACGCGCTCGAAGGCCTGCCCGAATGGGATCACGACACGGGCCGCGACGCGATCACGCGCAGCTTCACCTTCGACGATTTCAGCCAGGCCTTCGCGTTCATGACCCAGGTCGCGCTGCTCGCGGAAAAGGCCGACCATCACCCCGAATGGTCGAACGTATGGAACCGGGTCGACATCCTCCTGACCACCCACGACGCCGGCGGCCTGTCGGGCCGCGACATCGACATGGCCCGCGCGATCGACGCGCTGGTGGACTAAAGACCCAGCTTCGCCGCCAGCCACCGCGCCGCGTCGTCCGGCGTCCGCTTGTCCACGTCCCGGTCCACCATCAAATTCGCCTCGCGCATCGCGGCGACCGGGATCTTGCCGACCAGCGGACGCAGCGCCGCCTGGAACCGCGCATCCTCCGCCCGCTCCGGCGCGACCAGCAGGATCGCGTCATAGCCGGGAATCGCCCGCTTGGGATCGTCCAGCACCACCAGTTTATCCGCCGCGATCCGCCCGTCGGAGGAAAAGGCCGGAATCACATCCGCCGTCCCGCTCGCCAGCGCACGGTACATGAAGGTCGGCTGATACGGCCGCGCCGATTTGAAGCGCAGGCCATAGGCATCGCGCACCGCCCGCCATTCGGGCCGCTCCAGAAACTCGACATCGGTGGCCAGGTTCAGCCCCGGTGCCTGCGCCGCCAGATCGGCCAACGTCACAATCCCGCGCCGCCGCGCATCCTCGCCGCGCATCGCAAATGCATAGGCATTTTCGAACCCCAGCGATCCCAACATGCCGACGCCATGTTCGGCCCGCGCCCAGTCGCCCACGCCGGTGACGATCGCCTCACGCGGCGGCACATCGCTGCGCTGCATCTGGTTGGTCCAGATCGTCCCCGAATAATCGACATAGACATCGACATCGCCCCCGGCGAGCGCCCCGAACGCCACCGCCGACCCCAGCCCCTCGCGATATTCGACGCGATAGCCCGCCGCCTCCATCCGCTGGCCGATCAGGCGGGCGAGGATGAATTGCTCCGAAAAGCCCTTCGCGCCGACCACCACCGTCTGCCCGCCCGCCACCGGGGCGAGCGCAAATGCGGCGGCGCAGATCGCGGCGAGCAGCGTCCCCGCGCTCATCCGCACCAGCATCGGCATGCGGTTGCGGATGCCGCCCTCGGCCACGCTCAGGATCAAATCGACCCCCAGCGCCAGCGCCGCCGCGCCGATGCACCCGGCCAGCACCAGCGCCCAATTCTGCGTCTGCAATCCCGCAAAGATCAGGTCGCCCAGGCTCGGCTGCCCGACCGTGGTGGATAAGGTCGCCGCGCCGATCGTCCACACCGCCGCCGTGCGGATGCCCGCCATCACCACCGGCGCGGCGATCGGCGCCTCGACCAGCCATAGCTTCTGCCGCGCGGTCATCCCCACGCCATCTGCCGCCTCACGCAGCGCCGGATCGAGTGTCACCAGCGCCGTCGTCGCATTCCGCAGCACCGGCAGGATCGCATAGAGCGTCAGCGCGAGCAGGGCGGGCAAAAAGCCAAGTGCAGGCACCCAATCGCCCACCACGCCGCGCAAGGCCAGCAACACCGGGTAGAACAAGGCGAGCAGCGCCAGCGACGGGATCGTCTGGATCAGGCTCGCCGCGCCCAGCACCACGCGCCCCAGTCGCGGATGCCGCGCCGCCGCGACCGCCAGCGGCAGGCTGATCGCGATCCCGAGCGCGAGCGCCGCCATCGCCAGCAGCAAATGGCTCGCCATCAATTCGGGCACGCGGGCAAAGGCGATGCTCATGCCTTCAGCGCCTCGAGCGCATCGGCTTGGCGCATCGGCACGGCGATCAACGCCTGTGCCTCCGCGCCACCCCCGCCACGTGCCAGCTCCACGGGAGTCGCATCGGCGACGATCCGCCCGTCCTGCATCACCAGCACCCGGTCGGCGATCAACAGCGCCTCGGCCATGTCATGCGTGACCATCAGCGTGGTCAGCCCCAGCCGGTCGTGCAGCGCGCGCACCGCCCGGCCCAGTTCGTCGCGCGTCACTGGATCAAGCGCACCGAACGGCTCGTCCATCAACAGGCACCCCGGCTGCGTTGCCAGCGCGCGCGCCACGCCGACGCGCTGCCGCTGCCCGCCCGACAGCTGATCCGGCATCCGCGCCGCGACATCGCCCGGCAGATCGACCAGCGCCAGCAACTCCGCCACCCGCGCGCCATTGTCACGCGCGCCGGCGATACGCAGCCCGATCGCGATATTTTCACCAACCGTCATGTGCGGAAACAGCCCGATCGACTGAAAGACATATCCGATATGGCGACGCACCAGATGCGTCGGCCGCGTCCGCACATCCGCGCCATTGATCGTCACCGCGCCGCTATGCGGCTCGACCAGCCGGTTGATCGTCTTGAGAAGCGTCGATTTTCCCGATCCGGACTGGCCGACCAGCGCGACAAAGCTGCCCGCCGCGATGGCCAGCGACACCGAATCGAGCGCGCGGACGGCCCCGAACGACTTGGACACGCCCTGCAGGGCGATCGACGGGCCGGTTTGCGCTGGCATCGGGGCGCATGATGGGGAATGATCCACCCAAGGTCAAAAACATAGGGGAGGGCGCCCTGCAGGCGATTTTCATCACCGGGGGCGGTTCCGGAATCGGACGCGCGGTCGCCCGCTACTTTTCCGCGCGCGGCTGGCGCGTCGGGCTTGCCGATATCAGCGAGGCGGGGATGGCGGAAACCGCCGCGCTGCTCGGCGATGCGCCGGTGACCTGCCACACGCTCGACGTGCGCGACCGCGCGGCGTGGGATGGCGCGCTGGCGGAGTTCACTGCGTCAAGCGGCGGGCGGCTCGACGTGCTGTTCAACAATGCCGGGATCGGCGTCGGCGGGGTGTTCGCCGCGACGCCGGTGGAGGAGCTGCAGCGCTGCGTCGGCATCAACCTGATGGGCGTGGTGTGGGGCGCGCATGCCGGGCACAAATATCTGAAAGCCAGCGGCGGCTGCCTGCTTAACACCGCGTCGGCGGCGGGCATCTATGGCACCGGCGGGGTCGCGATCTATTCGGCGACCAAGTTCGCGGTGCGAGGCTTCACCGAATCGCTCGACGGTGAATGGGTCGCCGACGGCATCCGCGTCCGCGCGCTGATGCCCAGCTTCATCGACACCGCGATCCTCGACGGCCTGCCCGTAGGCAGCAATTCGACGATGCGCGAACGGGTCAAGGCGGCGCGGCTGGAATTCACCCCGGTCGAAGAGGCGGCGCGCCTCGCCTGGGAAGCCGTGCATGGCGACCAGCTGCATACGTTGGTCGGCAAGACCGCGCGCCGCATGTGGTTCGCGGCGCGCTTCATGCGCGGGTCGATGCGCAAGCAGGCGCGGGGTGGGAAATGAGGGCCGCTCTCTTCGCCACCGCCGCGCTCGCGCTGACCGGCTGCACGGGGCAGGGACGTGCGCCCGATCCGCAGGACGGGTTCATGCGCGCGCTCGCCGCGCATTGCGGCAAGGCCTATGCCGGGCGCGTCGTCACCACCGACCCCGCCGACGCGGACTTCGCGGGGAAGCCGTTGGTGATGCACGTCGCGGCGTGCGAGTCCGACCGCGTCCGCGTCCCCTTCCATGTCGGCGAGGATCGCTCGCGCACCTGGGTGCTGACCCGCACCGCGACCGGCGTTCGGCTCAAGCACGACCACAGGCATCAGGACGGCACCAGCGACGTGCTGACGATGTATGGCGGCGACACCGCCACGCCCGGGACGGCGGAGCGGCAGGACTTCCCGGTCGACGCCGACTCGATCGCGCTGTTCCGCGCCAATGATCGCGCCGTATCGGTCACCAATGTCTGGGCGATGGAGGTGACGCCGACGCGCTTCGCCTATGAACTGCGCCGCCCCGGCCGCCATTTCCGGGTGGAGTTCGACCTGACCAAGCCGATCGCTACTCCGCCGTTACCTTGGGGTTGGGCAGATTAGCCGTAGCGCGTCATCCGCTCCCTTGCCGCAGCGCCAAAGCCGGTCGCGGCATGCCATCCATCGGGCCGCCGGATCATCACCAACGGGGTTCCGCGCAATCCCAGCGCGTGCAACGCCAGCAGCTTGTCGCGCACGCCCAGATACAGCGCATTGTCCGCCGCGGTCGGCGTGCCCGCCTGGGGCTCCAGCGTCCCGGCCATATAGGCCTGAAAATTGGCGACGGTCGGGTTCTTGAAGAGCGACAGCGCCACCGCCTTTTTGTCGGTGACAAAGGTACCGATTAGATAGCCATAGGTGCGCCCGCGCGACGGCTGGGGGAAGTCGCGATGGAGCGCGCGGCAAAAGCCGCAGCTTTTCAAGGTCAGGATGACGATGTCGGGCCGCTTGCCCGGCCCGTGCAGCACCATCGGCCAGCCGGCCAGCGCGGCATCGATCGCGCGGTTGGCTTCAGGCGTCTGGTTGGACTTGAGCGGCGCGCTCTGCCCGCGCGCCGGGGCCACGCCGCTTGCCGCCAGCGCCAGCGGCACGCTCAACATCGTTCGCCGGTCCATATCCTGCTCCCGCCGTTCGTCGCGCCGATGGTACAGCGCCGCGCGATCCGGACAAGACGCGTCAGACTATGTCAGGCGCGCACCATCGCTGCCCAGGCATAGCCGCGCAGCAGCGTCTCGAACCCGAAATCATAGCCATGATTGCGCGCGACATGCTTGACCGCGACCGGAAGCTCGCGGCGCGGGGCCACGTGGAACCGGGCGAGCCAGCCAAACAGCATCCGCCGCCACCAGTGCGGCATCCGCTCCTGCTGCCCAAAATCGACGATGTGCAGCACCCCGCCCGGCGCTAGCACCCGCGCACCCTGTGCGATCGCGCCGACCCAGTCGGGGATCATCGACAGCGTATAGCTCGCAAACACCCGGTCGAATGCGGCGGCCCCGAACAGCGCCTGCGGGTCGAACGCCGTGGCATCGCCCTGTGCCAGCACGATCCGGTCCGACAGCCCGGCCTTGGCGACCTTGGCCCGCGCCGTCTCCAGCATCGCTTCGGAAATATCGACGCCATAGAAACGCGCCTGCGGCCAGCGGCGCGCAGCGAGGATCAGGTTGCGCGCGGTGCCGCAGCCGACCTCCAGCACCGTGCCGCCCGGCGGTGGTGCCAGATGGTCGATCAGCCGGTCGCGCCCCAAGAGATAATATTTGCGCGTCGCGTCATAGATGTGCCGCTGCATCGCATAGACGGCGTCCATGCGCCCGGCATGACCGGATTCCGCTGTCACGGCTTAAGGCGGTAAAGGTGCACGCCGCCATAAATGGCCGAACGGTCGCGTGCGGTAAAGCCAAGCGACTCGGCCTCGGCATAGTCCCAGCGATCGAGAATCGCGTCGGGCACCCGCCCCGGCAACAGCGTCGGCGCTGCGGCGGTACGGAACAGCACCCGTGCACCTGGCTTGGCGGTCCGGGTGATCGCGGTCCACAACCGGGTCAGCTGCGCATCGGTCATCCAGTCCTGCGCGTCGAGCAGGATATAGCGGTCGAGCGACCCGTCGGGCATCGAATCGAGATACTCGACGAAATTCTGGTGCCGTACCTCGACCCGCTCGGCACGGTCGCGGACCAGCGCGTAGTTCGCGGCACGCAGGTACGGCGGCAGCGGCGCGTCGGCCCCCTCGCCATAGCCGCGCCCGAATGCCTGCCATGCGAAATAATTGTCCGACAGGTCGAAATCGCAGGCGAGCTTCTCCAGCCGCCCACGCAGAACCGCGCCGATCCCGCGCGGATCATCGCCCGCCAGCGCCTCATATTGCGCGGGCGGGATGCCGAGGCCGAACAACGACGCCGGCTGGTCGATCAGCCAGCGCACGAATTTCTTGTCGAACACCGGTGCAAGGCGGGTCTCAAAGATCGCGCGCTGCTCCTCCACGCTCTTCGCGGCGAGCAGTTCGCGCGGATCGATGCGATACAACTTGGCCAGCAGATGCGCTGCGCCGATGAACCCGCCGAGCAGGCCGCGCTTGTAGAAGCCCCCGGCAAAGCCCTTGATCCGCCGCCGCCCGGCCAGATCGCGCCCTTCCCAGTAGCGCCGCGTCGCGTCATCCAGATGCGGGCGCAGCCATTGCTCGTAGGCAGCGACATTCTCCGGCCGATTGGCCTGCGCGAAAAACCGGTGGAACGCCGCATGGTCGGGCAGATGCACCGCCGCCGCGCGCTTCAATTTGTTCAGCGCGATATGCGCGGTGTTGAGGTCGACCGCGGTGATCTTCGCCGGGTTGGCGGTCAGGTACGACAGCACGTTGCAGCCACCGCTCGCGATCGTCACGATATGGCAATCGGGCGTGATCGCCAGCGCCTCCATATCGACCTCGGGGTCTTCCCAGATCTGGGCATAGACCAGCCCCCGGAACGCGAAGGTAAAGGCGCGTTCGAGCAGCCCCTCCTTGCTCAGATGCTCATGGCGGTGGACGGCATTGCGCACGGCCCCGTTGCGCGGCTGGCTGGCGTTCGAACCCATCGGACTGGCTCCCCGGGGAAAGGTGCTTCCCTTCGGGCGCGCTTATGGCGGATGCGTGTCACCTGCGTGACCATGAGCGTCACGCAACCGTCATCGATCAGTCGCGGCAATATCCCTCGCCCGGCGTGGCGATCAGGCAATCCTTCTTGCCCGCCAGCCATTTGAGGCCCGTCGCATCGCCATCGCCTGCAACCAGTTCGACCCGAGACTCGCCGCGGCGAAACACGATGCCGTCCTCGCTCGCGCGGCCGTCGAACGTGCCGCTGTCGCCCGCGTCGACGCTCCAGGTGTTGGTGACGCGATAGCGTCCCGGCGCATCGCCCTTGGCGATCTCCAGCACCATGCCCTCGACCCCGATCCATTTGCCGACCCATGCGTCACGCACCGGCGCGCGCTCAGCCAGCCGGTCGCGTCGCGCCTCGCGCGTCACATTTTCGGCCACCGCCTCGGCATTGGCGATCGCGTTTTCGACCAGCGCCGCTTCCTGCGCATTGTCCAACTCCGCGCCGCACCCGGACAGCATTGCCGCCGCCCCAACCCACAGCATCAATCGCACGCTTTTACTCCACACCAGCCACGCTCGATCTATGGTGTAGCCATTACGCGGTGGCTGCAATAGGGAGCGCCATCACTTCGCCTCAACGCCGGAACCGCTCCTCATGCGCATTGCCATCGCCTCGGATCACGCCGCGATCGACCTCAAGGCGGCGCTCGCCGACTGGCTGCGCGACGCGGGCCATGATGTCGCCGATCTGGGACCCGACAGCGGCGCCAGCGTCGATTATCCCGATTATGGCTACAAGCTCGCCGCCGCGATCGCCGATGGCAGCGCGGAGCGCGGCATCGCGCTGTGCGGCAGCGGCATCGGCATCTCGATCGCGGTCAACCGCAACCCCGCCGCGCGCTGTGCCTTGGTCTCCGAACCGCTCTCCGCGACGCTCGCACGCGAGCATAATGACGCCAATGTCATCGCGATGGGCGCCCGCCTGATCGGGATCGAAATGGCCAAGGCGTGCGTCACCGCCTTCCTCGCGACGCAATTCGGCGGCGACCGCCACCAGCGCCGCGTAGACAAGCTCACGGCACCGCAGGTTTAATAAGGCGAAGGAATAAGGCCGAGCACCAGCGTCGTCAGGCCCAGCCCGACCGACAGCTGAACGCGCAGCCCCAGCCACCACTCCGGCGCCATCCCCGCCCGCGTCAGCGCACGGTCGACCAGCGGCGAGAGCAGGATCAGCGTGCCGATCAGCATCAGTGACGGCTGCGGCCACGGATCGCCGGTCATCCACGGCACCGCGCTCGCCAGCGCGATCAGCGAGGGCAGCACCGCCACGACATAGCACCAGCCCGGCGGCTGCGCGCTCCGCGCCGCCAGCCCCCACCAGGTGCCACCGAGAAAGCTGAAGATCAGCACCGCGTAGAGATAGGCGGTGGCCAGCGCCGGAAAGAACCACGCCTCCGGCCCGACCAGCGCTGCGCCCAGCGCGGCAAGCTGCGGCAGCAGTCCGGCCAGCCCCAAAAGACGGGCGGCGGGCGGTCGGGCGGAGGAGTCGGGATCGGGCATGACCGCTTTCAACAGCTTCTTGGGGCAGCATGCAACAATCGCATCTGGCCTAATCGCGGCCAAGCGCATAAGGGCGTGCGCGACAGGTCGCCCGCACCTGCCCGTCGGCGGCCACCAGACAAAGGATCCGCGCGATGAGCACCAATCCCCAGACGCTCGCTCAGGTTCAGCCAGACGGCTTTTTCACCCGCAATCTCGCCGATGCTGACCCGGCAGTCTTCGCCGGCGTCGCCGAAGAGCTGGAGCGCGAGCAGTATCAGATCGAACTGATCGCCTCGGAAAACATCGTGTCGAAGGCGGTGCTCGAAGCGCAGGGCAGCGTGTTCACCAACAAGTACGCTGAGGGTTATCCCGGCAAACGTTACTATCAGGGCTGCCACCCGTCCGACGCGGTCGAGACGCTGGCGATCGAGCGCGCCAAGCAGCTGTTCGGCTGTGGCTTCGCCAACGTCCAGCCGCACTCGGGCGCGCAGGCCAATGGCGCGGTGATGCTTGCGCTGGTCAAGCCGGGTGACACGATCCTGGGCATGAGCCTCGATGCCGGCGGCCACCTGACGCATGGTGCCAAGGCGGCGATGAGCGGCAAGTGGTTCAACGCGATCCAGTATGGCGTCGATCCGGTCACGCACCTAATCGACTATGACGCGGTCGAGGCGCTGGCACTGGAGCATAAGCCGCGCCTGATCATCGCGGGCGGCTCGGCCTATCCGCGCGTGATCGACTTCGCCCGCTTCCGCGCGATCGCGGACAAGGTCGACGCGCTGTTCATGGTCGACATGGCGCATTTCAGCGGCATCGTCGCCGCTGGCCAGCATCCCTCGCCCTTCCCGCACGCGCATGTCGCGACGACCACCACGCACAAGACGCTGCGCGGCCCGCGCGGCGGCATGATCCTCACCAATGACGAGGCGCTGGCCAAGAAGTTCAACTCGGCGGTGTTCCCCGGCATGCAGGGCGGCCCGCTGATGCACGTGATCGCGGCCAAGGCGGTTGCGTTCGGCGAAGCGCTGCGCCCGGATTATAAGGGCTATATCTCGGCAGTGGTCGAGAATGCGAAGGTGCTTGCCGCCACGCTCAAGGAGCGCGGCGCGGCGGTCGTCTCGGGCGGCACCGACACCCACCTCGCGCTGATCGACCTGACCCCGCTCGGCGTCACCGGCAAGGATGCCGACGAGGCGCTGGAGCGCGCGGGCATCACCTGCAACAAGAACGGCATCCCCAACGATCCGCTGCCTCCGACCAAGACCAGCGGCATCCGCGTCGGCTCGCCCGCCGGCACGACGCGCGGCTTTGGCGTCGCCGAGTTCCGTGAGATCGGCAACATGATCGCCGATGTGCTCGAAGGGCTGCGCACCAAGGGCGAAGCGGGCGACCCCGCAGTCGAAGCCGCGGTCAAGCTGCGCGTCCGCGCGCTGTGCGAACGCTTCCCGATCTACCCGGAGGCATAAGGTTGAACGGCACCAGCCCGCTCCCCCGCCCGGCCACCCACCGGGAGGGTATTCTATGGGTGGCCGGGTGGGGGAGCGGGCTGGTGCCGTGCGCCCGTGAGGGCGCCGAGTAATGCGCTGCCCGTTCTGCGGCCACGAGGCGAGTCAGGTAAAGGATAGCCGCCCCACCGAAGACGGCGCCGCGATTCGTCGCCGTCGCCAGTGCGAGGCCTGCGCCGCGCGCTTCACCACGTTCGAACGCATCCAGCTGCGCGAGCTGACCGTGCTCAAGAGTGAGGACAAGCGCGAGCCGTTCGACCGCGACAAGCTGATCCGCTCGGTCTCGCTCGCCTGCCGCAAGCGCCCGATCGACGCCAATCAGGTCGAAAAGCTCGTCTCGGGCATTCAGCGCCAGCTCGAAACGCTGGGCGACCCCGAAATCCCGTCGCAGCGGATCGGCGAGATGGTGATGGAGGGGCTCAAGCACCTCGATTCGGTCGCCTATATCCGCTTCGCCAGCGTCTATCGCGACTTCCGCGAAGCGCGCGATTTCGAGGCATTCGCCAGCAATGTGAGCGAGGTCGGGAAGCAGTGAACCCGGTCATCGTTCTGGTCCGCCCGCAGCTTGGCGAGAATATCGGCAAGGCGGCGCGCGCGATGCTCAATTTCGGGCTCACCGAAATGCGGCTGGTGACGCCGCGCGACGGCTGGCCCAACCCGTCGGCGGGGCCGGCGGCGAGCGGCGCCGACGTGGTGCTCGAACGCGCACAGGTGTTCGAGAGCGTGGCGGAGGCCGTCGCCGATTGTCCGCACGTCTATGCGACCACGGTGCGCAAGCGTGGCGTGACCAAGCCGGTCGTCAACCCGGCCGAGGCTGCGGCGGAAATCCATGCGGCTCCGGGCCGGTGCGCGATCCTGTTCGGTGCCGAGCGCTCGGGCCTCGCAACCGAAGACGTCAACCTTGCGCGCACCATCCTGACCGTGCCGATCAACCCGCAATTCGGCTCGCTCAATCTTGCTCAGGCGGTGATCCTCGTCGCGTATGAATGGTCAAAGGCGCAGGGCCTCGTCCAGCCGCCGCGCACTGAGCTGGACGTGCCGGCACCGCAGGCTGAGCTTGAGGGGCTGATCGGCCATTTCGAGCGGCTGCTCGGCGATAGCGGTTATTACTATCCGCCCGAGCGCGTCGGGGTGACGCGCCTGACGCTGCGCAACCTGCTGACCAAACCGGGCTGGACCGAGCAGGAACTGCGGACGATGCGCGGTGTGCTCTCGGCGCTTGAGGGCAAGAAGCGCAGCCGCAGCTGAAGGGTTGCAGGCGCCGCGTGGCGAGGTACAAGGCGTTGATCTGTACCAGGAGTTTGCCATGCTTGGCACTGTTGTTCTCGCGCTGTTTGCTGCCAGCCCGATCCAAGAGGTGAAGGCGCCAGCGCCCAAGCCGACCAAAGAGCCCAAAATCTGCCGGATCGACGAGGAAACCGGCAGCCGCATGGGCGTGCGCAAGATCTGCAAGACCGCCGCGCAGTGGCGTGCGCTGGAAGATCCGACCGGCATCGTCGAGGAACGCCGCGAGCGCCGCCGGCCAGACCCGGATTGACTCAGTACGGCGCTGCAGCTAAGCGCCCGCCTTCGCAATCGGCCCTGCACTCCGGTGAAGCAGCGGCCCTGTGCGCATGCACAGGCGATACCGGAAATGCGATCAGGTCAGCTTTGGCCGGGTCAACGTCGTAGCAATTGGTAGGAATTTTACATGTCGAAGCGCTCCAGCGCCAAGTACAAGCTCGATCGCCGGATGGGCGAGAATATTTGGGGTCGCCCCAAGTCGCCCGTCAACAAGCGTGAATATGGCCCCGGTCAGCACGGTCAGCGCCGCAAGGGCAAGATGTCGGACTTCGGCATCCAGCTGCGCGCCAAGCAGAAGCTCAAGGGCTACTACGGCGACGTGACCGAGAAACAGTTCAAGCGCGCCTATGAAGACGCGTCGAAGATGAAGGGCGATACCGGTCAGAACCTGATCGGCCTGCTCGAAATGCGCCTCGACATGATCGTCTATCGCGCCAAGTTCGCGCCCACGATCTTCGCCGCGCGCCAGCTGGTCAACCATGGCCACGTCAAGGTGAATGGCGAGAAGTGCAACATCGGTTCGCGCCGCATCAAGGTCGGTGAGACCGTCGAGCTGGGCAGCAAGGCCCGCGAGATGGCGCTGGTGATGGAAGCGCAGAGCCTGGCCGAGCGCGACATCCCCGATTACATCGCACCCGATGGCGCATCGAAGATCACCTTCACCCGCGTCCCGTCGCTCGACGAGGTGCCCTATCCGGTGAAGATGGAACCGAATCTGGTCGTCGAGTTCTACTCGCGCTGATCCAGTCTTCGCGACGAGACAGAAAAGGGCGGTCCTGCGGGGCCGCCCTTTTTCGTTGAGGTTGCTCGAACGATCTGCGCGGGCTTAGTCTGGTACATGGCCACCATCACCCTCTCGTCGGCGATGTCACGAAGCCTTGCGCTGTTGCCGACCATGATTCTCACGGGCTTTCTCCTTGCGCTGGTCTGCCTGGGATTTCAGCTCCTCGTGCCAATGACCCTCTTGCCTCATCTGCCGGGGGAGGCGGGGACAATCGGTCTGTGGAGCGCCGTCGCGCTCTTCATCTATCTGCACGCATTCTTCGTGATGGTGCTCACCGGTTACGGTCTGGGTACGGCGCGGGCGCGTCGCTGGCGTAGCGCGTTGTGGCTGGGCGTGCGGGGAGGAGTGGTGCTGGCGGTCGTCATCGCCGTGGCGCTTGGCGCCTATGTCCTTTCGATTCGGGTCGCACCCGGCCTCGATCGCGGGCTTCCGTGGATCACGATCCTGTGGGCGGGACTGACGGCGTCGCTCGCGCCCGCCCGCATTGCCGCATGGCTGTGGCGTGTCCGGCTCTCACTCGCGCCGCCGCTGGTGCGACTCATGCTGATGCTGCCATGGCTGCTGGTGATCTGGGGTACGGGGCTTCCTGCGCAGCGCTGCACTGGCGAATGTTGGGGCTTGATGGAGGGCGGGATCGTGATGGTCCCGCTGCTCGGGTTACACCTGTTCATCGCCAGCGTGTCGACCGCACTGCTGTCGGCGGCAGGTACCCGAACCGATCCCGTGCCGGATGCCGCGACCGGGTAGCCAAAGGGGAGGGGCGACCCGTCAAAGCCGCCCCGCCCTCCATCGACTACTTCACCGGCGCTTTCAGGAACGCGGCGGTCTTGCGCAGCATCTCTTCGCGCGCGCCGCTGTCCTCCAGATAATGGTCGAGGCCGGGATACTCGACCAGTTCGCTTCGGCCACCGGCAGACTTCATCTTGTCCTGCATCAGCCGTGCCTGGCCGATCGCGACATTCTGATCCATGTCGCCATGGAACATCAGCACGGGTGCCTTGATCTTCGCCGCGTGGCGGGCTGGCGAGCCTTCGACGACATGCGGCCCCGATCCCACGAAGCGCGAGACGACGACAAAGCTGGAATAGCCTTCATTGTCCGACTTGAGCTTTTCCAGGTCCGTCACCGGCGCGATCGCAACCACGCGCTTGAACAGGTCGGGATCGACCACCGCCGATTGCAACGCCGCATAGCCGCCATAGGACCAGCCCAGGATATTGAGTTCGGCCGGATCGGCGATGCCCTGTTTGACCAGCCAGCGCCCGGCATCGGCGACATCGCCGATTGCGACCCGCCAGTCCTGGAACCCGTTGCGCTGGAACCACGCGTCGCCATAGCCAGCCGATCCGCGGAAATTGGGCTGCAGCACGGCAAAGCCCTGGCTGGCAAAATATTGCGACAGCCAGTCAAACCCCCAATAATCGCGCGCGCCCGGGCCGCCATGCGGCAGGACGATCGCGGGAATGTTCTTTCCGCTGCTTCCCGCCGGCATCGTCAGATAGGCGGGGATCATCGTACCGTCGGCGGCGGGGTAGCTGACCGACCGCATGGTCCCCAATGCGACAGCCTCCAGTTCGGGCCGGGTCAGCATCAGCTCGGATAGCTGTTTGGTCGTGCGGTCGAACAGGAAATAGCGCCCGGGATCGGTGTCGCTGCCGGCCCACACCAGCATCCGCTTCTCATCCTCGCTCGAATCGACGATGTCCAGCATGGGCAGCTTGGGCAGCGCCCGACCCAGCATCGTGCGCAGCGTCGCCACGTCCTTGTCGAAATAATGGACATGCGTCTTGTCGGTGGAATAGCTCACGCCGACGACGCGGTTGTTGCGGCCGATCCGCACCAGACCGTCGACATCGACGTTCGGGTGCGCATAGACGAGCGTTTCGGTCCCGCTGCCGTCCAGCGCCTTGCTGAACACGGCGAGCCGCCCCTGATGGCGCTTGAAGCCATAGGCGATGTCCAGCGTCGGATCGACCGCCTGGGGCGTGAACGCCGGATCGGTCTGGTTGGTCGTGTCGATGCGGCTCAGCGCCTCCCATTGCTGCTTGTCCTTGCGGCGGAAGGAATAAAGCCGTGGCCCGATCGAATAGCCGTCGCGCTCGACGATCCGCGCGATGATGCGGACATTGCCCCGGCCGTCGGTGATGTAGCGCGCCGCGTCTTCCGCCGGGCGTTCGACATTGCGCACCTTCATCGTGGTGACATCGATCAGATCGACGCCCACGCCGCGCTTGGTCTGCGCCAGCCGCGTGCCGGTATCATATTCCGGAACATAGCCGCGCATCATCAGTACGCTGCCATCGGTCCCCGGGTTCCAGTCGATCACCGCGCCGCCAAAGCCGGTACTGCCCAGCAGTTCGCGCCCGGTGCCCGGCTGCTCGATCACCTGGACATTCTTTCCGTCCGCGTCCATCGCGACAAGGCGCGAGACGGTCATCAGCAGCGGGTTGGTGATGATCCCCCAGGTGCTGCACAACAGCCGCGTGTTACTGGCCCAGCGGCAATAGCCCACACGATCGGGCTTGCCGTCGGTCACCCCCACGCGGACCGGCGGGGCGGATCCATCGAGCTTGGCGACATAGATCGCCGATCCCCGGCCCGCATGGGGCGAGACATAGACGATGCGTGTCCCGTCGGGCGACAGGCTCACCTGCGCGATCGATTCGCGCGCGCCAAACGCCTTCGCGGCGTCGAAACCCTGTGCGGCCGCCGGTGCCGCAGCCACGGCGAGCGCGGCCCACATGATCGAAAATCGCATAATACCCCCTTGTCGACAAAGGCTATTATCGGTTCGAGTATCGGGCAAGCCACGTTGTTTCAAAAACCGACCAAGGTGGGCAGAGCGGTGGAGGGCACGCCGCACCCGCCGCTTGCCCCGCCCCCGCCCCCCTGCCAATAGTCTCCCCATCACTCGTATCCGTGGAGACGATGCCCCATGCGCCTTGCGCTGCTCGCCCTGCTGGGCCTTGCCGCCTGCTCGACCGCTTCCGACACCGCCGCGGTGCCGGACGTCGCGCTCCCCGCCATGCCGATGGACGTGATGAAGGAAGCGACGCAAACGCTCTCCTCCGACGCATTCGAGGGCCGCGCGCCGGGCACCCCGGGTGAGGCCAAGACGCTCGCCTACCTCGTCGAACAGTTCCAGAAGGCGGGGCTTCAGCCCGGCAACAACGGCAGCTGGTTCCAAGACGTCCCGCTGGTCGCAATCACCGCGCAGAATGTCTCCCCGCTGACCTTCACCGGCGGCACGCAGGCGATGCGCCTCAACTACGGCCCCGAATTCGTCGCCAGCACCTATCGCGTGACCCCGAACATCGCGGTCAAGGACAGCCCGGTCGTGTTCGTCGGCTATGGCATCAACGCGCCTGAAAAGGGCTGGAACGACTATGCCGGCGTGGACGTAAGGGGGAAGACCGTCGTCATCCTCGTCAACGACCCCGATTGGGAAACCGCCGGGCTGCAGGGCGAGTTCGGCGGTCAGGCGATAACCTATTACGGCCGCTGGACCTACAAGTACGAGGAGGCCGCGCGTCAGGGTGCCGCCGCCGCGCTGATCGTCCACGATACCCAGCCCGCCGCCTATGGTTGGAACGTCGTCCAGTCGAGCTGGACCGGCGAGCAACAGGTCGCCGACTCCGCCAACGGCCATTCCGACCAGACCGCCGCCAATGGCTGGATCCAGCTCGATAAGGCCAAGGCTTTGTTCGCCAGCGCCGGACAGGATTTCGACAAGCTCTCCGCCGCCGCCAAGGTGAAAGGCTTCAAGGCCGTGCCGCTGGGTGACGTCAAGGCATCGCTCAGCTTCGACAACAGCATACGCAAGCACGCGTCCAAGAACGTCATCGGCATCCTCCCCGGCACCAAGCGCCCTGACGAGGTCGTCCTCTACACCGCGCACTGGGACCATCTCGGCCGCTGCGAAGCCGCGCCCGATGGCGACGACATCTGCAACGGCGCGGTCGACAACGCCACCGGCACCGCCGCGCTGATCGCGATCGCCAAGGCGAATAAGGACGCCGGCGCACCCGACCGCAGCCTCGTCTTCCTCGCCGTCACCGCCGAGGAATCGGGCCTGCTCGGCTCCAAATATTATGGCGACAACCCGGTCTACCCGCTCGCCAAGACGGTGGGCGGCGTGAACATCGACGCGATGAACCTGACGCCGCCGGCCAAGAACGTCGTCGTCATGGGCATGGGCAAGTCGGCGCTCGACACCTATCTCAAGGCCGCGCTCGCCAAGCAGAACCGCATGGCCAATGCCGAACCGACCCCGGAAAAGGGCTTCTACTACCGCTCCGACCATTTCATGCTGGCGAAGCATGGCGTGCCGATGCTCTATTTCGATGCCGGCGACGATCTGGTCGAGGGTGGCCGCGATGCCGGCCGCGTCGCCGCTGCGGACTATGAGAAGAACAAATATCACGGCCCGAAGGACGAGTTCGATCCCAACTGGAACTGGGCGGGCGCGGAAAAGGATCTTCAGGTCTATTACGCCGTCGGTCGCATGCTCGCGATGACCACCGACTGGCCCAATTGGGTCGAGGGCGACGAATTCCGCGCCGCCCGCGACAAATCCCGCGCAGGAGCCAAGTAACACCGTGACGACCCCGCACCTTCCCCCCGAATGGGCGCCGCACAAGGCCGTCTGGATCGGTTTCCCCAGCCATCCCGATCTGTGGGACTCGCTTGGCGCCGCCCGGGCCGAGGTCGCCGCCTTCGCCCGCGCAGTCCATGCCGGGGGCGCGGGCGAACAGGTGCTGCTGGTCGCCGCCGATGACGAAGCCGCCGCCGCCGCATCGCTGCTGGTCGGCGATACGGCGAAGGTGGTGGTCGCCCCGTTCGGCGACATCTGGCTGCGCGACACCGGCGTGATCGTCGACAGCGCCGGGATCGGCCACGCGTTCGGCTTCAACGGCTGGGGCGGGAAATATGAGTATGATGGCGACGAGGATATCGGCCGCCGCCTCGCCGCGAAGAAGCGGATGGATACGGTCGAGCATGACTGGGTGCTTGAGGGCGGATCGATCGACTGGGACGGCACCGGCCTGGTCGTCACCACCGAACAATGCCTGCTCAACCGCAACCGCAACCCCGGCCTGTCACAGGGTGAGGCGGAGCGGCGACTGCGCGCGGATCTCGGCTTCGACCGCGTGCTGTGGCTCGGTAACGGCCTGGCGCATGATCACACCGACGGCCATGTCGACAACCTCGCCCGCTTCGTCGGCGAAAACCGGCTGGCGATCCCGGTGCCGGAGGAAAACGACCCCAACTGGCTGGTCTACGCCGACGCCAAACGCCGCGCTGAGGCGTTCGGGGTCGAGGTCGTCCCCATTCCCTCACCCGGCCGCGTCATCCATGGCGATGTGGTCGTGCCGGCGAGCTATATGAACTTCTACATCGGCAACGCCGCCGTGGTGGTGCCGGTGTACGGCCAGCCCAATGACCGCAAGGCCGTGGAGACGATCGGCGCCCTGTTCCCGGGCCGCGAGGCAGTTGGCCTGCGCGCGGACCATATCCTGACCGGCGGCGGCAGCTTCCACTGCATCAGCCAGCAGATTCCGAAGTAACCAAGCACTATGGACGCGGATCAGCCGTATTTTCGATTCAACCCGAACGCCTATCGGGAGGGGAACTATCTCGAGGCGTCAGATGACCGTTGCGACGTTTGCACCACGACATGCGGATGGAAGTACACTGGCGTAATCTATGCCACGACGACGCCGACGGTTTGCGCGCGATGCATCGCTAGCGGCGCGCTGGCGAGGTTCATGGCTGATGCGCAATACACCCTGCACGACATCGTCCTTAACGGAGCTGAAGCCTCCCTCGAAACAGAACTGCTGCAACGCACGCCCGGTGTGGCATGCTTCAATCCCTTTGAATGGCCGGTGCTGGACGGCTGGCCGTTGGCGTTTCTCGGCTATGGTCCTGACCCAGAGGTGGCGGGAAATCCCGACGTGCAAGCCGCTATAGCCGCAGCATATACAGAAATGGGCTGGGATGATGAGGAGCCAAATGCGGCTGACCCTTATGCGCTTGTGTTCAAAGAGGTCTATGGCGAGCGCTATCGTGCCGTAATCGATCTGGACTAGCTTTCCCGCGCGAATCACGTGCGCTTTCCCCACCGCGCCCCTAAATACTCCCACATGACCCAGATCACCGTCGCCGCGCTGCAGCTCGCCTTCACCACCGACACGGCGCAGAACATCGCCAACGTCACCGACCTCGTCCGCGAGGCGGCGGGGAAGGGCGCGCAGGTCGTCCTGCCCCCCGAATTGTTCGAAGGCGAATATTTTTGCCGGGTCGAGGATGAGGCGCTGTTCGCGACTGCGCGGCCACTCGCCAGCCATCCCGCCGTCACCGCGATGCAGAAGCTCGCGGCAGAGCTGCAGATTCACATCCCAACCAGCTTTTTCGAGGCCGACGGCCCGCATTTCTACAACAGCCTCGCGATGATTGGCCCCGACGGCAAGGTCGCGGGCGTCTATCGCAAGAGCCACATCCCCGACGGCCCGGGCTATGAAGAGAAATATTATTTCCGCCCCGGCAATACCGGGTTCAAGGTGTGGGACGGTCCGGCCGAAGACGCCGCGCTCGGCGTCGGCATCTGCTGGGACCAATGGTACCCCGAAACCGCGCGCACGATGATGCTGATGGGCGCGCAGCTGCTGTTCTACCCCACCGCGATCGGGTCGGAGCCCTATGACGCCGATCTCGATACCAGCCGCATGTGGCGCCGCGCGATGATCGGCCATGCCGTGTCCAATGTCGTCCCCGTCGTCGCCAGCAACCGCATCGGGACCGAGGGCGACCAGCGCTTCTACGGCCACAGCTTCATCTGCGACGAATGGGGCGACATCATCGCCGAATTCGGCGCCGAGGAAACCGGCGTCCTCACCGCGACGCTCGACCTCGACCGCGCCCGCAAGCACCGCGCCGGCATGGGCTTCTTCCGCGACCGCAGGCCAGAGCTGTACCGGCGCATGGTAGAGGACGTCTGACCAAACAATCCTCCCCCGCCAGGGGGAGGTGGCGCCGAAGGCGACGGAGGGGGAGGACGGCTGCGTCCTCAAGGCTCAAGGGCCGTGCTTCCTCCCCCTCCGTCAGCTACGCTGACACCTCCCCCTGGCGGGGGAGGATCGACCGCCCCCGAAAACCGCTTTCCTACAGACCCCGATCAGGCATATCTCGATTGTCCCTTCGACAACTCGGGGACTGTCCTCATCCCCTTCGCGAACAGCCTGACACCCCGCCATCCGGCGTCGCGCATCTGTCGCGTCGGTGTCGCGTCGCAGGCGCAAACCGGTCGCCTCGCGGTCGCCTCAGCCGAAAATCCACTCAAAAACGTCAGGTTCGTCGGACGCTCACACCGTCCCGCGCAGCTCCAGCGCCCGCTCAAACACCGCCTCGAACATCTCCGCCGTCAGTCGCCCGGTATTCTGGTTGTAGCGCGAGCAGTGATAGCTATCGATCAGCACCCGCCCGTCCGGCATGCGATGCTCCGCCAGATGGGCAAAGCGGCATTTGGGCAGCTTGCCGCCCAAAATCTTGACCGCGCTCTGATGCGCGATCTGGCCCAAGGCGATGAAGATGCGGGCATTGGGCAGCGCATCGACCTGTGCTTCGGCGAACGGGCGACAGGTCCGCGCCTCTTCCGGCGTCGGCTTGTTCTCCGGCGGCAGGCATTTGACCGAATTGACGATGATCGCGCCGCTCAGCTGCAACCCGTCATCGGCGCGGCTCTCATACTGCCCCTGCGTGCAGCCGAACTTGGCCAGCGTCGCGAACATCAGATCGCCGGCGAAATCGCCGGTAAATGGCCGCCCGGTCCGGTTCGCCCCATGCTTCCCCGGTGCCAGCCCGATGATGCCCAGCCAGCCATCCGGGTCGCCGAACGCCGGCACCGGCGCGTTCCACCAGTCGGGATACTCGGCGCGCAACTCCTGCCGCAGCGCGACCAGCCGGGGACAGCGCGGGCAATCGCGGGGTGGCTCGGTATCGGGCAACGGACTTGGCGGGATCATGCAGCCGGGATAGGCGGGGCGGGTGAACGCCTCAACCCACCATTACGTTATCGCGCTGGGATCGAACCGGCGCGGTCGCCATGGCTCGCCGCGACACGAGCTGGCGGCGGCGGTCGCGGCGATCGGCGGTGTCGTCGCGCAATCGCGGGGAATCGAAACCGCCCCGCTGGGCCCCTCGCGCCGCCGCTTCGCCAATGCCGCGATTCTGATCGAAAGCGCCGAAACCCCGCCCGAACTGCTCGCCCGTCTCAAACAGATCGAGCGCGATTTCGGCCGTCGTCGTGGTCGCCGCTGGGACGCGCGGGTGATCGATCTCGACCTGATCCTCTGGTCCGGCGGCCCATGGAGCAGCCCGGGCCTCACCGTGCCCCATCCGCTGTTCCGCCAGCGCGACTTCGTCCTGCGCCCGCTGCTGGCCATCGTCCCGGACTGGCGCGATCCGCTGACTGGACGGACAATCCGTCAACTCGCGGCCTGCCTGCCCGGTTGACCCGCAGCGGATCGCCGCCTAGGTGCAGCGCCTGACCCAGCATGGGGGCCCTTAGCTCAGTCGGTAGAGCAACTGACTTTTAATCAGTAGGTCGATGGTTCGAATCCATCAGGGCTCACCACCTCAGGCCGGCATCAGCCCCAGCCGCGCGACCGCCGTGAAATACCCCCGCATCGCTTCCGCCGCCCGCTCCGACAGCGTGATATGCGCCCGCCGCCGGTCGCCGGGATCGGCCTCGCGCTCGAACAGTCCCGCATCGTGCATCGTCCCGATCCAGCGCAGCGCAGTGGTCGGCGGGACGGAGGCTGCGATACACAGGCTGGAGACTGAAACCCGGGCACGCTCGAGCTTGGCGGCGTACAGGTCGAGCAGCATGTCCCAGGCGGGGTCGGCAAACAGCTCGGGGTGAAAATGCTGGTCCCGCAGCCGTCGGGCGCGGATCGTGGCACGGACGGTGCGCGGCGTAGGATCGGGCTCGCCGCTCGGTTCGGGACGATAGCCACGGCCGGGTTCGCGCAGCTCGCGCCGCACCGGATCGGCGGCGAAATCGGACAGGACGGCCGCGAGCCGCGCGACCTCTTCGTTGAGCAGCCGCAGACGTTCGCTCTCCCGCTCGCGCGTCGCATCGTGCAGCCGCGCACCGGGCGGGGCCGTAGCCTGGGCCAATGCTGCGGCGTAGTCGGACGCGCTCGGATTGCAGAGCAGGGTCGCGCCAGCGTCCATCAGCATCGGTGCGGCTAGGTCGAGCGCGTCGGCGTCGAGCAAGGCTACGATCCGGCAGTCGCCGCCGCGGGTCCAGTCGGAAACCCGCCCGGCGCTTGCCGCCACCCGATCCGGATCGATGCCGGTGCCGTCGATCACGATAAGCTCGGCGGCGATCAGGCTGTCGAGCGCCGCCGCGACCGCATCCGGGGCCACCGCGCCCAGCAAGCGCGCGCCGCTCGCGGCAACGGCTGCCCCATGCCGCTCCTGCACCGCTGCCGCTGCCACGACCAGAACGCGGGCGGCGTCGGCGGCAAGCTCTGCAACCGGCATGGCGTCACTCATCGCAATCCCTCCGCTTTGCGCTGCAATGCGGATGTAATCGCGGGATGGGGCGGCGCGTCAGCACAAGGCAGCTCCGATTTCAACCGGTCTGCCGCCCGTTATCTCCAGAACGGATGCGATAAAGCAAGCGCGTTAGCCGAATACGTCCTCGGCATCGTCCATTTCGTCGTCGAGCAACAGCTTCGCCGCAGTGGCGATGCTCCCGCCGCTCAGTGCTACCCATAGCCCAGCGACGATTGCGCCCCCCAGCGAAGACAGGATCATCATCGGCCCGAGCTGTCCGAAGGACCGCGTCTGCGACTCCATGGCCCGGGCGGCGGCTTCCGGATTGCCGGCGGCGGCCATCATGTCGAACATATAGCTACCCATGGTAACGAGCGAGACCGCCATATTGAGCACGGACACCAGCACCGTGATCACGAATGCAGCGCCGAACAGCGTCCAGAACCGCCCGCGGCTCAGCCGCCACGCTTCGCCCAGCGTGATCCGGCCGCGGTGGAGCGTTAGGGGGAAGGCGAGGGAGAAGCGGACGATGAAGTAGAGCATCACCGCGAACAGCGCGATCATGCCGACGATCATCACGATGACCGTGCCGCCGCTCGACTGGCTGCCCATTGCCGCACCGACGCCGAGCAGGCTGATGAGGATCATGAAGGCGACCATGAGCACGAAGCCGACGATGCCGAACAGGATCACCAGGCCCAGCAACCGCAACTCGTCCATCCCCAGCCGCAGATAGGCGAGGCCGCCCGCGTCTGGCCGCAGTACGGCGCGCATCGCGGCGGCGTAGAGTATGATGCCCACCAGACCCATGACGAAGCTGATCAGATAGACCGGGATCATCGCGCCGATTACCGCGCTCGGATCGGTGGCGACGGCGGGATTCATCGCGGCCCCGAACATCGAGCCGAATGACAGCATCAGCGCGATGTTGCCGGCGAGATAGATACCGGTCCACACCGCGACCGCCACATAGCGTTCGCGCAGCAGCCCGAATGCGCCCTCCAAAATCCGCCCGACACTCAGCATTGCTCATCCCCCCAAGATTGCAGGGGCGATGCTGTCCCGGTCGCGTCGCGATATCAAGCGATTATCAGCGACCGGGACGGAACGGGCTCAGTCGAGCGACTTGACGATTTCCTCGACCATCTTCTTGGCATCAGCGAGCAGCATCATGGTGTTGTCCTGGTAGAACACGTCATTGTCGACGCCGGCATAGCCGACACCGCCCATGCTGCGCTTGATGAACAACACCGTCTTGGCCTTGTTCACGTCGAACACCGGCATGCCATAGATGGGCGAGCTCTTGTCGGTCTTCGCCGCCGGGTTCACCACGTCGTTCGCGCCGATGATGAAGGCGACGTCGGTCTGGGCGAACTCGCTGTTGATGTCCTCCAGCTCGAATACCTCGTCATAGGGGACGTTCGCTTCGGCGAGCAGCACGTTCATATGGCCGGGCATACGCCCCGCGACCGGGTGGATCGCGTACTTCACGCGGACGCCATGCTCCTTGAGCTTGTCGCCCATTTCGCGCAGCGCGTGCTGCGCCTGCGCGACCGCCATGCCGTAGCCGGGGACGATGATGATCTGTTCGGCCTGGCTCATCAGGAAGGCGGCGTCCTCGGCGGAGCCGCGCTTCCACGGGCGATCGGTCGCTGCCGCGCCCGTCGGACCGCCGCTGTCGCCGCCAAAGCCGCCCGCGATCACGCTGATGAAGCTGCGGTTCATCGCCTTGCACATGATGTAGCTCAGGATCGCGCCCGAACTGCCGACCAGTGCGCCGGTGATGATCATCGCGGTGTTGCCGAGCGTGAAGCCCATCGCCGCCGCTGCCCAGCCCGAATAGCTGTTGAGCATCGACACAACCACCGGCATGTCCGCGCCGCCGATCGGGATGATCAGCAGGAACCCGATGACGAAGGACAGGACGAGCACGGTCCAGAACACCCAGTCAGGCGCGCGCAGCTCGACCGTCATGAACGCGATCAGGCCAAGGATCGCGGCCAGCGTGCCAAGGTTGATGATGTGGCGCCCAGGCAGCATGATCGGCGCGCCGCCCATGTTGCCGTTGAGCTTGAGGAAGGCGATGACCGAGCCGGAGAAGGTGATCGCGCCGATCGCGACGCCCAGGCCCAGCTCGATCCGGCTGACCGGCAGGATCAGGCCGGCGTCGGGTGACCCAGCGGGAAAGACGATGCCGAACGCCTCGGGGTTGAGATAAGCAGCGACGCCGACCAGCACTGCGGCAAGGCCGACGAGTGAGTGGAAGCCCGCCACCAGCTGCGGCATGTCGGTCATCTTGATCTTGCGCGCGACGACCCAGCCGAACCCGCCGCCAATGGCGATTGCGCCGATGATCTCGGGCAGTGACGCGATCTCGTGCGTGACGAGCGTCGTCACCACTGCGATCAGCATGCCGGCCATGCCGAAACGGTTGCCGCGACGGCTGGTCGCCGGCGACGACAGGCCGCGCAGTGCGACGATGAAACACACGCCCGCGATCAGATAGGCGAGCGCAACCCAGGGGTTGAGCGGTGTGGCCTCGTGCATCGGCTCAGCCCTTCTTCTTGTACATGGCGAGCATCCGCTCGGTCACGGCGAACCCGCCAAAGATGTTGACGCTGGCCAGCGCCACCGCGATCAGCCCGAGCCATTTCGCGGTCGGGCTGCCGGCAGCGGCCGACGCGATCAGCGCGCCGACGATGATCACCGACGAAATCGCATTGGTGACCGCCATCAGCGGCGTGTGCAGCGCCGGGGTCACCGACCACACGACATAATAGCCGACGAAACACGCCAGCACGAAGATCGACAGGATAGAGATGAAGTCCATGATTACCCCTTCGCACTGCTGCGTACAGCGCTTTCCAGCGCGTCATTTGCCTCTTTGAGCGAGTCGACGGCCCGGCCGCGCCAGCCAGGAGCCTGAAAATCGCAGATCTTGTCCGCCACTGCATCATCCTTGCGCCATTTCGCTGCGGCATCGGTCAGGTGCTTCGTTAATCCGCTTTCACCAGCTTTGAGCAGGATCGTGTCGGTGCGATCCAGCTCGCCGAGAACCGCGAGGTGCTCTTTGGAAAATTGAAGGATCGCGCAGCGGCGTTCGTCCAAGAGTTGCCAATAGGCTTTCGATAGCGGATCGACGGGCAGTTCGGTCACGCCACCGAAAGAGATCGACGCGGCCACGAACGCAAGCGGAGCGCTCACGCTCAACCTAGCAACCTCGGATTCACCACCTTGCCGCCCTGCGTCAGCCGGATCGCGTCGCCGATCTCTTCATCCAGCATCGGCTTGCCCGCTTCCTTGTCCCAGAAGGCCGAGAGGAAGTTATACAGGTTGCGCGCGAACAGCGCGGAGGCGTCGCTCGCCAGTCGGGACGAGACGTTGCGGTGGCCGACGATCTTGACGCCGTGCTTCTCCACGACCTCACCCGCGACCGCGCCTTCGACGTTGCCGCCGGCTTCGACCGCGAGGTCGACGATGACGCTGCCCGGACGCATCGACGCGATCTGTGCGTCGCTGATCAGCCGGGGCGCGGGGCGGCCCGGGATCAGTGCGGTGGTGATGACGATGTCCTGCTTGGCGATGTGCGACGACACGAGTTCGGCCTGAGCGGCCTTATACTCGTCGCTCATTTCGGTGGCATAGCCGCCCGAGCCTTCGCCTTCGATCCCGGCGACATTCTCGACGAAGATCGGCTTGGCGCCGAGCGACTGGATCTGCTCCTTGGTCGCGCTGCGCACGTCGGTCGCCGAGACCTGCGCGCCGAGGCGGCGGGCGGTGGCGATCGCCTGAAGCCCGGCGACGCCGACGCCCATGACGAACACCTTGGCGGCGGACACTGTGCCCGCGGCGGTCATCATCATCGGGAAGACGCGGCCATATTCGGACGCGGCGTCCAGCACTGCCTTGTACCCCGCCAGGTTCGACTGGGACGAGAGGATGTCCATCGACTGCGCACGGGTGATGCGCGGCATGAACTCCATCGCCAGCGCCTCGATCCCGAGCGCGGCATAGGCATCGACGCGCGCGCGCTCGCCGAACGGGTTCAGCCCGGCGACCAGCCACGCACCCGGCTTGATCCCGGCGAGCGTCGCGGGATCGGCACCCTGCACCCCCAGCACGATGTCGGCATCGGCCAGCACGTCGGCGCGCGAGCCGATGCTCGCACCCGCCGTTTCAAAGGAGGCATCGTTTAGGAAACCGGTGTCACCCGCTCCGCTTTCGACGGCGACAACAGCGCCTAGCGAAACGAACTTCTTGACGGTTTCCGGCGTCGCGGAGACGCGCCGCTCTCCAGCGGCGGTCTCCTTGAGGACCGCGATCTTCACGTCAGGCTGCGATCAGCCAGATGACGAACGCGGTGACGATCACACTCGCGATTGTCCCGACCTTCAACAGGCGCATGAATCCGCCATAGGTCGCTTCATGTGCCTTCATGTCGCCGCTCTGGGCCATGCGTCTTCCCCTAATAACGCTGTAATTGTCCCTGTCTTAGCCAGCGGTCGCGCGCCCCTCAACCCCTCTGCGCTTTAGTCAGGCTTAAGCCCGTCTTTACCCGACCGTCTTATGCAAGTGACCGAATTAGGGACAACCGAGACAGGTTGGGGGACTTTGAGATGACGCGCAACGGACAGCGCCAGCTGATGCTGATCGACGAGGAACCGGCGCAGCGCCGGTTGATCGCCGCGATTGCCGCGCGGCGTGGATGGCGCACGATCTTTGCCAGCGACCATGAAACGGCGGTGGCGACGTTGGGCACGCCTGACGGGATGGCGCTCGACGCGATCATCATCGATCACTGGGCGCCCGATTTCGACGCGGCATCGCTGATCGCCGAGTTGCGCGCGAACCGGCCGATGTTGCCAATCTTGCTGCTGACCGCAAATGGGTCGGTTGCGGCGGCGGTGAGTGCGATGCGCGCGGGGGCGACCGACTTCCTGGTCAAGCCGCTCGCCGCCGAACGCCTGCTCGCCGCACTCGACTGCGCGGTGGGGGCGAAGGTCGCAGGCGAGTTGCGCCCGCTGACCGAGAAAATGTCCGCGCACCTCGCCTTCGACGAGATCGTCGGGTCCGCACCGCAATTCCGCGCCGCGCTGGCGATCGCGGCGAAGGCGGCGCGGGCGCGCGTGCCGGTGCTGATCGAAGGTGAGAGCGGCGTCGGCAAGGAAGTGGTGGCTGAGGCGATCCATGCCGCGTCGCCGCGTCACAACAAGGCGGTGGTGCGCGTCAATTGCGGCGCAATCCCCGCCAACCTCGTCGAATCCGAGCTGTTCGGGCATGAAAAGGGCGCGTTCACCGGCGCGTTCGAACGCAAGATCGGCCGCTTTCAAGAGGCCGATGGTGGCACCATCTTCCTCGACGAGATCGGCGAGATGCCGCTCGAGGCGCAGGTCAAGCTGCTGCGGGTGGTCCAGTCGGGCGAGGTTCAGCCGATCGGCGCGCGCCACGCATCGCAGGTCGACGTCCGCGTGATTGCGGCGACCAACAAGACGCTGCTGACCGAGGTTGAGGAAGGGCGTTTTCGCGAGGACCTTTATTACCGCCTCAACGTCGTCCAGGTGACGATCCCGCCGCTGCGCGACCGCGCCGGTGATGTTCCTCCGCTTGCGCGCCACCTGCTTGCCCGGATCGCGGAACAGCCGGGACTGCGGCCGCTTGGTATTACCGACGACGCGCTGGCGCTGCTTGGCGGCTATGACTGGCCGGGCAATGTCCGCCAGCTGCAGAACGCGCTGTTCCGCGCCGCGGTGCTTTGCGACGGCGACGCGCTGACCCGTGCCGATTTCCCGCAGATCGCGCAGCTTGCCGGCGGACGTCCGGCGGGCAGCGCGCAGTCGCATGGCGGGGCCGCGCAAGGGGCGGGGGTGACGCTGTTCAAGCCCGACGGAAACTTGCGTGCGCTCGAAGAGATCGAAGCCGATGTCATTCGCCTCGCGATCGGCCATTATCGCGGGCGGATGACCGAGGTCGCCCGCCGGCTCGGCATCGGCCGCTCGACGCTCTACCGCAAGCTCGGCGAACTGGGGATCGACCAGAACGCGGCGTAGGGTTTCAGCGTCCCGGAAGCATCCGGCGGAGCGTGCCGTCGCGATCGACGAACTGGTGCTTGAGCGCGCCCGCGACGTGCAGGACGATGAGTGCGATCGTCAGATAGACGGCCAGCTCATGCGCCTCACCGGTCAAATCGTGGAGTTCGCCCGATTTGCCGAGCGGCAGGTCGAACCACGGGATGACGCCGAACAGGTCGCCAGTCCCGCGCCGTCCGGTCGACGCCGCCGCCCAGCCGAGCAGCGGTACTGCCAGCAACAGCACGTAGAAGGCGAAGTGGGTGGTGCGGGCCGCCATGCGCTCCCATGCGCCAAGGCTCGCCGCGAGCGCCGGCCAGCGATGGGTCAGCCGCCAGACGAGGCGCACCCCGGTCAGCAGCAGGACGAGGATGCCGATCGACTTGTGCGTTTGAAACAGGGCGGCGCTGTCCATCGTCAGGGCGATGACGATGTTGCCGGTCAGCAATCCGGCGATCAGCCAGTGGAGCAGGATTGCGACGGACGCGTATCGATCAGCGGGTTCGCGCATAAAGTCCTCCAGGTCGCGCCCGCTTCGCGTCGGGGCCCAACATCGTTATGCTACCGTGATGGCACACCGGTTTGAAGCGCGTAATATCCTCATCACCGGCGCCGCGTCCGGCATTGGTCTGGCCGTGGCGCGGTTGCTGGCGGCGGAGGGTGCCGGGCGGCTCATCCTGGTTGATCGTGATGCGGCGGCGCTGGGGGCACTGGATCTTGGGGTAGAGACGCAACGCGTCGTGGGCGATGTCGCGGATGAGCGGCTGTGGGACGGCGTCGACCTGTCCGGGCTCGATCATGCGGTGGTCAATGCCGGGATCGCGGGCGCCGGCGCCATCGCGACGCTCGACTTTGCCGAGTGGCGGCGCATCCTGTCGGTCAATCTCGATGGCGCCTTCCTGACGCTGCGCGCGGCGATGCGGGCGATGGCGGGGCGTGGGGGCAGCATCGTGCTGACCGCGTCGGCGGCGGGGATCAAGGCCGAGCCGGGCGTCGCCGCCTATGGCTGTTCCAAGGCGGCGCTGATCCACCTTGCCAAGGTCGCGGCGAAGGAGGGGGCGGGCGACGGCATCCGCGTCAACGCGATTGCCCCGGCGGGGGTCGAGACACCGGTGTGGGACGCAGTGCCGATGTTTGCGGAGCGCGTGGCGGAAATCGGGCGCGATGCCGCCTTCGCCGAACTCGCCGCAATGGCGACGCCGCTGGGTCGCTATGCCAAGGCGGAGGAAGTGGCGGAGCAGATCGCGTTTCTGCTGAGCGACCAGTCAGCGCTGATCACCGGTACGACGTTGCTCGCTGACGGTGGTTACACGCTGTGAGGCTGGCGAAGCGGGCAGTGCATCCCATATAATCGGGCATGCTGCGCTTTATCGCCTTCGTCGCCGCCTTTCTCGCCCTCGCGGCGACCGCCGTGTTGCTTGTCACCGCAGGTGCCGCAGCGCTCGGTGCATGGTTCGGCATCCGTCGGTTGCGCACGAAGCTCGACCGCTATCGGCTGCGGCGCGGGCAGGCGGCGGATCCGGGCGATCCGCTGGAGGCGGCGTGGACGCTGGCCGCCGTTGAAGCCGATTGGGCGGTGAGCCGGGTCGCAGCGGCGCGGACGAGCTGTTCGCGGCTGCTCGCGATCGCCGATGCCGATCCGCTGGCGACCGACGCGGTCGACTGGGCGAACGTCATCCGCCGCCGCGTTCCAGATCTCGTTGCCGCGTGCATGGATGAGAGCCGCGACGCGACCCCGATCGAGCGCCGCCGCAACCTCGACGACCTGATCGACAGCCTCGAAAAGATCGGGGCCGAAGCTGAGCGTCGCCGCGACCGCTTTCGCGACGGGCGGGTGAGCCCGTTCACGGTCCAGCGCACCTATGTCGATCAGCGCACGCGCCCCGGACCGCTGAACTAGCTGAACAGCCACGCCCCCATCAGGCGGTTGCCGGCAAAGGCGAAGATGCCCGGAATGATCAGCGCGCCCAGATAGAGGCCGAGCAGGTGGTTGCGGTGTTTGCGCAGCTGGCCACGGCGCGCACTGGCGACCGTCTGCCATGCTCCGATCAGCGTCAGCGGCACGAACAGGTGGATGAAGCTGAACTGCCCGTCATTGATGTGACGGATGAAGATCGCGGCCAGCGCGGTCGTTACCATCAGCGCGATCCAGATCCGGCCAAGCAACTTGTGCCGTGCGCCACCCTTGCGGGTCAGCATCAGATACAGGCCCAGCGGAACGGCCGGGATCACCGTCGCGACGTGGACGATGACCGCGAGGTGGCGGGTCGAGCTATGGTCGATGGTCATGCCCAGCGCCCACCGCGCCAGCGCGATGGCTATCGCCAGCGTCATCGCGCCCCCGCTGATCGCCACCAGCGCACGCCAGATCGGGGACAGGTCGAATCCTCCGGCATGCGGGGGGCGGCGATGGATGGTGGCATTGGTCATGGCGGCGTGCATGAAAGGCTCCGTGTGGTTGTCGGGACAGGGCCTCGCCCGACCGGGCTGGCATCGCAATCGCGGTTGCGTGAGCGGGGCGCGCCTTTCGTGGACGGTGACGCAAATGCCTGTTCACGCATCGCGAACGGGCGATAAGAGGCGTGGGGCTAGCCAAGGGGAAAAGATGTCGACGGTGCGCCAGATCCTGATCGAGCTTGCGGCGATGGTCGCGATCGGCATCGTGCTGGCGCTGATCGGCCCGTTCGGCAGTTTCGCCGCGAGTTTCGGATGGCGCCTGCTTTACTGGGTGCCGCTAATTGTCGCCGGCTATCTGATCTATCGCCCGATCGGTGCGGCGGCGACTTGGCTCGGACTGCGCCTACAGCTTCCGATCGGGCCGATGTGGGTGGTGGCGACGCTGGTCGCGACGGTGCCTATGACGGTGCTGGTCTGGGCGGCGAGCTGCTCCGGTATGTGCAGGCCTCCTGACAGTATCGACCGCGCGTTGATCTGGTACGGGCAGGTGCTTGTGATCGGCGGAGCGGTGACGCTGCTCCTGTACCTGCGCAGCCCACGCGGTGCGGTCTTGCGGTCGCAGGTGGATGAGCGTTCGCCGGAATCCCTTCCCGAACCGGCCCCCGCCGCCGTAATGCCGGGTTCGCCGTTCCTGGATCGGCTTCCGCCGCATCTGGGGACGACGCTGATCGCGCTCGAGATGGAGGATCATTATGTCCGCGCGCATACCATGCTGGGCAGCGACTTGATCCTGATGCGGATACGCGATGCGATCGCCGAGCTTGCCGGGGTGCCGGGGATGCAGGTGCATCGCAGCTGGTGGGTCGCGCAGGCGGCGGTCGCCGCGGTCGAGCGCGACGGGCGCAATGTCAGGCTGGAGCTGGCCAACGGTCTGCGCGCGCCGGTCTCGCGCGAGCGGGTGGCAGCACTGCGAGAGGCAGGCTGGATCTGATCCGCTTCAGCCCGGCTGGCCGACCAGCCCGTGGTCCTTCATGCCCCGCCAGACCCGCACCGCCTGTACGGTTTCGGCTACGTCATGGACGCGCAGTAACTGACAACCTGCTTCAGCGCCTTTGATCGCGAGCGTGACTGAGCCGCCGAGCCGCCGCTCGACCGGTGCCTCATGATCCAGCGCGCCGATCATGCGCTTGCGGCTCGCGCCCAGCATGATTGGCAGGCCAAGCCCGTGGAACAGGGTGAGGCCGTTCATCAGCGCGAGATTGTCGGCGAGCGACTTGCCAAAGCCGATGCCGGGATCGAGCAGGATGTTGCTGCGCTGGACGCCGCCTGCAACCACCGCCGCGATCCTCGCCTCCAGCCAGTCGAAAATCTCGATCAGCGGATCGCGATAGCCGCTGCCGCCATGCGGCGACTGGGCCGGGTCGGGCGAGTGCATCAGGATCACCGGGCATCCGGCGCGGGCCACGACCTCGATCGCGCGCGGATCATAGGCAAGCGCGGCGACGTCGTTGACGATATGCGCGCCAGCGGCGAGCGCGGCCTCCATCACCGATGCCTTGCGCGTGTCGATCGACACCGGGACGCCGGATTTTGCCAGCCGCTCGATGACCGGGACGACGCGCTGAATCTCGTCGCCTTCCCACACGGCTTCGGCACCCGGTCGCGTCGATTCGCCACCGACATCGACCAGCGACGCGCCCGCAACGCCCATGTCGAACCCGGACTGCGCCACTGCCGCTGGGTCGGCGCCATGTTTGCCGCCATCGGAGAAGCTGTCGGGGGTCACGTTGAGGATGCCCGCGACGAGCGGCTGGTCGAGACGCAGCGCGCGCTCGCCCGCGCGGATCACCGGGCGCGGGGCGGAGATGGCAGCGGCGAGGGTGCGAAGCCGTTCGGCTTGCGCGTCGGGCAGCTGGGTGAGCAGGCCGGGAAGCTGTTCGACGGGGAGGAGCCGTTGCGCGACACGGCGGCCGCCCTCGACCGCGATCAGCTCATAGGCGGCGAACCAGCCAAGTCCTCCGGCCAGCCGTGCCACCTGTCCGTCATAGCCGATCGGGCTATCGACCGGCGCGACGGGGCGGAGATAGAGGCGGGCGGCGGGGGGGAAGTTGGTCACCATCACTCCGTTTGCCCTGAGCCTGTCGAAGGGCTTGGTGCCACCTTTAGTGACGCCTACCGTGCTTCGACAAGCTCAGCACAAACGGATGGTCGGTTACGGCTGCGTCGCGAGCAGATAGGTCTGGCGCAGGCTGTCGATCGGCTGGAGCCGCTCGGCACCCTCATGGTGCCAGAAGGTCCAGCCATTGCAGGACGGTGCGCCCTGCAGCGTCGCGCCGACCTTGTGGATCGACCCGGCAACGCCGCAATCGGTGAGCAGCGATCCGTCGGCCTTCACCACCGCACGCCAGCGGCGCTTGGCATCGCTCAGCACCGTGCCGGGCTTGAGATAGCCGGTTTCGATCAGCGTGCCGAACGCGACGCGCGGTGCCTGACGCGGCGCCATCATCGTGGTGACGGCGCTCTCGTCGAGCGGCAGCGCCGCGGCGATGCGCTCCAGTGCCGCCTCGACATAATTGCCTTCGCGTTCGATCCCGATCCAGTGGCGGCGCAGGCGCTTGGCCACCGCGCCGGTGGTGCCGGTGCCGAAGAACGGGTCGAGGATGATGTCGCCCGGCTTGGTACAGGCGAGCATGACGCGGTAGAGCAACGCCTCGGGCTTCTGGGTCGGGTGGACCTTGGTGCCGTTCTTCTTCAGCCGCTCCTGCCCGCCGCAGATCGGGAATTCCCAGTCGCTGCGCATCTGAAGCTCGTCGTTGAGCGTCTTCATGCTGCGGTAATTGAAGGTATATTTCGACTTCTCGCCCATCGACGCCCAGATCAGCGTTTCGTGCGCGTTGGTGAAGCGCGTGCCCTTGAAATTGGGCATCGGGTTGGCCTTGCGCCAGATGATGTCGTTGAGGATCCAGAAGCCGAGGTCCTGGATCGCCGAGCCGACCTTGAAGATGTTGTGATAGCTGCCGATCACCCAGATCGTGCCGTTGGGCTTGAGCACGCGGCGTGCCTCGGCCAGCCAGGCGCGGGTGAAGGCGTCGTAGGCGGACAGCGAATCGAACTTGTCCCAATCGTCGGTGACGGCGTCGACATGGCTGCCGTCGGGGCGGTTGAGGTCGCCGCCGAGCTGGAGGTTGTAGGGCGGGTCGGCGAAGATCATGTCGACCGACGCGGCCGGAAGGGCGCGCATCGCTTCGATACAATCCTGCTGGATGATCGAATCGAGCGGGAGCACGTCGACCCAGCTGCGGGTGCGCACCTCGACCGCTGCCTGCGTCGCCTCAGCGACCTTTTCGATGACCCCCATTAACCACTCCAAACCCCGTTGAACCGGTGAAACGCCACGAACTCAGGACTCCGTCAAGCGAACATTGGTTAACGAAAAGGCTTGGGATTCCGTTAACTTGGTGGAACATTTCGGCACTTATCCACATGTTGAGTCCGGAAGTTATCCACAGGCACTAGGTTTGGGGTGTGGCGAAAAAGACTCGCCGGGGCCGATTCCGGTGAGCTGAAGGCAGTCACAAATTTACAAAACGACACACCGTTGAACGCTGGCTGACGACCAAGCGACCGGGTTGGGTGGTGATTTCATCGGTAATTGGCGGGCCAAGTGAATAGTCACACTCGCAATCCAAGCGAGGTGCCGCAATGACCTACCACGACGAGATCGCCCGGGCCGCCAAGCCCATCGACGCACAGCAGGGCCGCTGGGACGGCATCGATGCCGAATCGGTTGCGCGGATGCGGTTGCAGAACCGGTTCCGCACCGGGCTCGACATTGCGAAGTACACCGCCGGGATCATGCGCCGCGACATGGCGGCCTATGACGCCGATCCGGCGGCCTACACCCAGTCGCTCGGCTGCTGGCATGGCTTCATCGCGCAGCAGAAGATGATCGCGATCAAGAAGCATTTCGGCAGCACCAAGCGGCGCTACCTCTATCTTTCCGGCTGGATGGTCGCGGCGCTGCGCAGCGATTTCGGGCCGCTGCCCGATCAGTCGATGCACGAAAAGACCAGCGTCCCCGCGCTGATCGAGGAACTCTATACCTTCCTCAAGCAGGCCGATGCTCGGGAACTGGGGATGATGTTCCGCGATCTCGATGCGGCGCGGGATGCCGGCAATGCGGTCGAGGCGGCGCGGATCCAGAATGCGATCGACCATTACGAGACGCATGTCGTGCCGATCATCGCCGATATTGATGCGGGCTTCGGCAATGCCGAGGCGACCTATCTGCTCGCCAAGAAGATGATCGAGGCCGGGGCCTGCGCGCTCCAGATCGAGAATCAGGTCAGCGACGAGAAGCAGTGCGGGCATCAGGACGGCAAGGTCACGGTGCCGCATGAGGACTTCCTCGCGAAGGTCCGCGCCTGTCGCTATGCCTTCATGGAGCTGGGCGTCGATGACGGGATCATCGTCACGCGGACCGATTCGCTCGGCGCCGGGCTGACCAAGCAGATCGCTTACTCCAAGGAGCCGGGCGATCTGGGCGATCAGTACAACGCCTTTCTCGATTGCGAGGAGGTCACCGATCTGTCGGGCGTCAATGGCGATGTCGTCATCAACCGTGGCGGCAAGCTGATGAAGCCCAAGCGGCTGCCATCGAACCTGTTCCAGTTCCGCGAGGGGACCGGGGCGGATCGCTGCGTGCTCGATTGCATCACCAGCCTTCAACATGGCGCCGACCTGCTGTGGATCGAGACCGAAAAGCCCCATATCGAGCAGATCGCGTCGATGGTGGACCGGATCCGCGAGGTCGTTCCGAACGCCAAGCTGGTCTATAACAATTCGCCGAGCTTCAACTGGACGCTGAATTTCCGTCAGCAGGTGTTCGACGCCTGGACGGAAGCGGGCCGGGACGTGTCAGCCTATGACCGCGCCAAGCTGATGAGCGTCGACTATGACGGCACCGAGCTGGCGGACGAGGCGGATGAGAAGATCCGCACCTTCCAGAAGGATGCGGCGGCGCGGGCCGGCATCTTCCACCACCTGATCACTTTGCCGACCTATCACACGGCGGCGCTGTCGACCGACAATCTCGCCAGAGAGTATTTCGGCGAGATGGGGATGCTCGGCTACGTCAAGGGCGTGCAGCGGCAGGAGATCCGGCAGGGCATTGCCTGTGTGAAGCACCAGAACATGTCGGGCAGCGACATTGGCGATGATCACAAGGAGTATTTCGCTGGTGAAGCCGCGCTGAAGGCCGGCGGGGCGCATAACACGATGAATCAGTTCGCGGCGTAAACGCCGTCACCATTTCCTGGGGAGGAAAGGAGGCCCGTCGTCACGCTGTGGTGTGGCGGCGGGCCTTTTCCCTCATTTCAAAGAGCGTGGTCAGGCAAAGCTGATCAGGTCGCTGGCGGCATAGGGTAGGCGGATGCCGCTAATCGGCAGAATAATATAGATGGGGGCGAGGCTGGCATCGCCGCCATGTATTTGCTGCGCGGCCATCCAGTCTGAATAGGCTGTGTGAAGCTTCGTGCGGGTCGGCTCATCGAGTGCGGCAAATCGCGTTTGCAGCGCACCGAGCGCGAAATCGTGCGCGGGGCGGGCGAGATCTGCGACCCATTTTAGCTTCCCGGTCGAGTGCCATTCGCTAATCGCATCGAGTTGCCGCTCGCTCAGGACTTCTCGAAATGCGTCGGCCTTGCCCCGGCAGTCGATCACGAAAAGCGGCTCGCGGCCAAAACTGCTTCTTTGACATTCAAGCTTATCGAGTCGGGCCTCAACCTCACGCTGAGACGGAGATTTGAGATAGTTCGCGATCATGCCGGAACCCCAAAATTCAGTTCCGCCTGTGCCACCGGTGCGAAGCTGCGGCGGTGGTGGGGGGTGGGGCCTAGATTGCGCAGCGCCTCTTGGTGGACGCGGGCGGCGTAGCCCTTGTTGCTGGCCCAGCCATAGCCGGGGTGGAGGGCGTCCAATTCGGCCATGATGCAGTCGCGGCGGTGCTTGGCGACAATCGAGGCGGCGGCGATCGACAGGCAGCGGGCGTCGCCGCCGATCACGGGCTCGCTGGCATGGGGCCAGTCGGGGCAGCGGTTGCCGTCGACCAGGACATAGGCTGGCGGCAGGTCGAGCGCGGCGACGGCGCGGGTCATTGCCAGCATCGTTGCCCACAGGATGTTGAGCCGGTCGATCTCCTCGACACTGGCGATGCCGATGCCGACGCGGGCACAGCGCAGGATCGCTTCGCACAATGCGGCGCGCTTGGCGGCGGTCAGTGCCTTGGAATCGTCGATGCCGTCGGGGATGCAGGCCGGGTCGAGGATCACGGCGGCGGCGACGACCGGTCCGGCGAGCGGGCCGCGGCCGGCCTCATCCACGCCGGCGACCGGGCCGCGGACGGCGTGGCGCAACTCGAAGGTCAGGTCAGGCATCGTCATCGTCCGCGCCATCGACCACGTCGAACGGCACCATGCCGAGCGCATGGCCGACCGGGCCATGGCCTTCGCCAAGTCCCGGCGCATTGAGGATCGCGAGGCGGACAAAGCGCACGGCCTGAATGAACGCGTCGCCGATCGACAGGCCCGAGCCGAGGCCAGTGGCGAGCGCGGCGGCGAAGGTGCAGCCGGTGCCGTGCGTGTCGGGGGTGTCGATCCGCTCCGCCTCGATCTCCATCACCAGCCGGTCCTTCGGCGCATAGAGCTGATCGAGGATCGTCGGCCCCTCCTTATGCCCGCCCTTTTCGGCGAGGTGGCAGCCATAGGCGAGCACCGCCTGGCGCCCACCGAGCGCGGCGAGTTCGGGCAGGTTGGGGGTGACGACCGACGCGATCGTCATCAGCCGTTCGAACGCGGCGATGGTTTCGGGGTCGGCGAGCACCGATCCGCTGGTGGCGATCATGACGGGATCGAACACGATTGGACAGTCGAGCGCCTCGAGCCGGTCGGCGACGGCATGGGCGATCTCCGCCGAGCCGATCATGCCGATCTTCACCGCGTCACAGCCGATGTCGGAGGTCACGGCGTCGATCTGCGCCAGCACGATGTCGACCGGCACCGGGTGGATGGCGGTGACGCCGAGCGTGTTCTGCGCGGTGATCGCGGTGATCGCGGTGGTCGCATGGCCGCCGAGCATGGTGACGGTGCGGATATCGGCCTGGATTCCGGCTCCGCCGCCGGAGTCGGAGCCGGCGATGATGAGGATGCGGGGGATGCTCATGGCGCGACTGTCCGGACGATGCTGACGAAAAAGGGCGTGTGTCGGGGCGACAGGACGGGTTCGCGCCGGGTTCCGGACCGCGACGCGACACTGACGCGACACCGGGGCGACATCCGGGCGACAGATGCGCAACGGCGACGCGACAGGCTGACAACGCGCGGACAACCGGTTCGCGCCGGGGACACGACAGTTGTTGGGCAGTAGCGCGACCGAAGCGCGACGCGGGCGTCAGGCCGATGGGGTCGAGGTTGGATGGTCGCGGACATTGTGGTCAAGCCATGACACAGGCGGGGGGCTGTAGGAAAGGGTGGGTGGCTGAAACTCCCCTCCCTGAAAGGGAGGGGTTGGGGGTGGGTGCGCGCGTCTGCGCGCTCCAACAGGCGCATCCCGAGATGCGAGCGGCCAGCACGGCGTCGAGCCGCGCTGGCCGCAAACCCACCCCTAGCCCCTCCCTTTCAGGGAGGGGAACAAGAAGGTCAGTCGCGTGTCGTGCCCTTCCTCAGCACCACATCCGCCATGCGGTTGAGCGGGGTGTCGATGCCATGTTTCGCGCCCAGCCGGGCAATCACGCCATTGCGGGCGTCGGCTTCGGTCGGGCGGTTGGCGAGGCGGTCGGCGTGGATTGAGTTGATCGAGTCCGCCGGGCCGCTGCGATAGCCGTCCACCACTTGGTCGGGCAGGTCGTCGGGGAGCGTTGCGCCCTCGGCCCGGCCGACGGCGACACATTCTCGGATCAGCGCGCGCATTAGCTCGGCGGCTTCATCGTCGTGGGCGATGCCGGCGGGCTGGAGGGTGAGGGCGTTGACGGCTCCGGCGCAATTGACCGCGAGCTTGCGCCAGGCGGCGGTCAGCCAGTCGTCGGTCAGGATCGTGTCGATCGGGCTGTGCGCGAAGAGCGCGGCGAAGGCGCGTCCGGCGTCGTCGTCGGGGACGGTGAGGCTGCCGTTGCGGCGCTGAACGACATTGCCGGGGGCGCGGCGTTCGGCGGGGATGTCGACGATGACGGGCGCGATGCGCGCCGGGTCGAGGGTGGGGAAGCGGCTGTAATGCTCGACCCCGTTCTGCAGGATTGCGACATGGGTTTCGGGGCCGACCAGCCGGTCGAGCCAGAGCTGCGCGCCCGGCGCGTCATAGGTCTTGGTCACCACCAGCACCCAGTCGGCGGGCTGGGCGGTGGCGGGGTCGGTGAGAAGGTGCGGGGTGCTTTCGAGCACGCCGTCGGGGGTTTCGACCCGCAGCGTGGTGAACGGGGTGCGCGCGCAGAGGGTGACGTCATGGCCGGGCGCGGCGATCAGCCAGGCGGCGATGCTGGCGCCGACCGCGCCGGTGCCGACGACGGCGATGCGGGTCAATTGTCGTTCCCGCTGAAGCGCCGCGCAGTGCTGGCCGGATATTTCTTGAGCGCATCGCCGACGCGGGCCGGGCGGTCGAGCAGTTCGCCGCCGCAATTGGGGCAGGTCTCGTCGAGCTGATCGGCGCAGTCGGCGCAGAAGCTGCATTCGAACGAGCAGATGAACGCCCCGCCCTGATCGGCGGGAAGATCGGTGCCGCAGCGTTCGCAGTCGGGGCGCATTTCGAGCATTTGACGTCCTTGGCTTGGTTGTCGGCTTGGCTCTACCCCGTTTGTGCTGAGCTTGTCGAAGCACGATAGCTGAATTCAGCGAGGACGGGAGATCGCCCTTCGACGGGCTCAGGACAGGCCCTTCGACGGGCTCAGGACTGGCCCTTCGACAAGCTCAGGGCAAACGGAGTTGGGGAGTTCGCAGACTAAGCCTAGCCCTCGAATACATAGACGTCCCGCCCAAAGGCTGGCGGCTGGTCGGTGGGGCTGGCGTGATAGACCATGGCGATGGCGAGGCGCTCGCCGCCTTCGGGTAGCGGATCGACGCGATGTTCGATTGCGCCGGGGAAGCAGGTGAACAGGCCGGGGCGGGGGGTGAGGCGCGCGCTGCGGTCTTCGCCGTCGCGGAAGGACAGCGTTCCCGCGCCTGCGGGGATCGCAGCGTAGAAGACGCCGGTGACGATGTTGGCGTCGCGGTGCCAGTCATTGGTTGCGCCGCCGCCGCGCAGGATGTTGAGCGTGGTCGCCGAACTCAGCCGGTTGCTGGCGAACACCGGCTGGCCAAGGCTGGTGCTGGCAAAGTCGCGCAGCACGCCATGATAGAGGCGCCAGAACCAGTCGAGCCGGGCGCGCACTACATCACCCTCGACGATGGCGAAGCTCCAGCCGGGCGTGTCGATGATCGCGATGCGTTCGGGCGCATCGGCGAGCGCCGCGACCTGATCCGCCCAGCCATCGGGCAGCAGGCCCTGTGCCGCGAGGTCGAGCGTGTGGAACGGTCGCCAGTCCGGCTCCACGCTTACGCCGCCGCCTTGCGCACCGCGTCGCAGATGCGGTTCACCACCGCCTCGACCTGCGCCATGTCTTCGCCCTCTGCCATCACGCGGATCACCGGTTCGGTGCCGGAGGGGCGGATGACGAGGCGGCCGACGCCCTGTAGTTCGGCTTCGGCGGCGGCGATCACGTCCTGCACCGCGCCGTGTTCGAGCGGTTTGCCGCCGGAGAAGCGGACATTTTTGAGCAATTGCGGCAGCGGGTCGAAGCGGTGCAGCACTTCGCTGGCCGGGGCGCCGGCGCGGACGATTTCGGCGAGGATCTGCAGCGCGGCGATCAGGCCGTCGCCGGTGGTGGCATAGTCGGACAGGATGATGTGGCCGGACTGTTCGCCGCCGACATTATAGCCCGAGGCGCGCATCTTTTCGAGGACATGGCGGTCGCCGACCTTGGTGCGGACGAGGCCAAGGCCCTGTGCCGCGAGATGGCGTTCGAGGCCGAGATTGGACATCACCGTGGCGACGAGGCCGCCGCCCGCGAGCCGCCCCTGGCGCGCCCAGCCGCCGGCGATCGCCGCCATCAGCTGATCACCATCGACCACCTGACCCTGTTCGTCCGCGACGATCAGCCGGTCGGCGTCGCCGTCGAGCGCGATACCGATATGCGCGCCCGATGCGACCACCGTCTCGCACAAAGTGAGCGGCGCGGTCGAGCCGACCTGATCGTTGATATTCTTGCCATTGGGCGAGACGCCGATCGCGACGACTTCGGCGCCCAGCTCCCACAAGGCGGAAGGCGCGACCTGATAGGCGGCACCATTGGCGCAATCGACCACGATCTTGAGCCCGTCGAGGCTGAGATCGGCAGGGAAGGTTGCCTTGGCGAAGTGGATGTAGCGGCCCTTGACGTCATCGACGCGGCGGGCGCGGCCGATGTCGGAGGAGGGGGCGAGCGGGATGTCGGCGTCGATCAGCGCCTCGATCGCGGCTTCATCCTCGTCCGACAGCTTGAAGCCATCGGGGCCGAACAGCTTGATGCCATTGTCGGCGTACGGGTTATGGCTGGCCGAGATCATCACGCCGAGGTCGGCGCGCATCGAATGGGTGAGCATCGCGACGGCGGGCGTCGGCATCGGGCCGACCAGGGTTACGTCCATGCCGACGCTGGTGAAGCCCGCGACCAGCGCGCTTTCGATCATGTAACCCGACAGGCGGGTGTCCTTGCCGATCACCACGCGGTGGCGGTGATCGCCGCGCACGAAATGCTTGCCGGCCGCCATGCCGACCTTCATCGCCATCGCCGCCGTCATGTGGCCCGCATTGGTCGCGCCGCGGATTCCGTCCGTTCCGAAATATTTTCTTGCCATATCTGCCCGCTTTGCGACGTTGCCCCGGCTTGCATCGACCTTCAGTCCATGCTGGCCTGCAAGTGGCGGCTCTGCACGCTTCCGGTGCTCACGTACCTTGAGTACGCTGCGCTCCGGGTCGTACAGAACCACCACTTTCGGCTCAGCCTGAACTGAATCTCGATACAAGCCAATTCCCGTGGCGCGGTCATAGCGCCGCTTTTTCGCAAGGGCGAGCATGTCGCAAGCAACCCGTATCTTCGTTGCACTCATTCTGGCGCTGGCCATCGGGGTTATCGCTGCCGCGCTGGCGCCCGAGCGCGCGCTGGTCGCCGCCGAGTGGGTCCAGCCGATCGGTACGATGTGGCTGCACGCGTTGCAGATGACGATCGTGCCTTTGGTCGTGTCGCTGCTGATCACCGGCATCGCGGCGACGGCGGAGGCGGCGCGGGCGAGCACGCTGGCGACGCGGGCCTTCATTACCTTCATCGTGCTGTTGTGGATTTCGTCCGCGCTGGGCGGAGCGATCGCGCTGGGGCTGTTGTCGGCGTTTCCGCTGGGGGCCGATCTCGGCACGGCGTTGAGCGCGGCGTTGGGCGCTGCGCCGCCGACCGGCGAGATTCCGCCCTTCTCCGCCTTCCTCGTCGCGCTTGTGCCGTCGAACCCGATCGCCTCGGCGGTCAATGACGCGTTCCTGCCGATGATCCTGTTCACCACCGTGTTCGCCTTTGCGATCACGCGGTTGCCGGTCGAGGAGCGCGAGCGGCTGACCGGGTTTTTCCAGGCGATCGGCAATGCGATGCTGGTCGTGATCAACTGGGTGCTGTGGCTGGGGCCGATCGGCGTCGGCGCGCTCGCCTATGTCGTCGGCGCGCGGGCGGGGACGGCGGCGTTCGGGGCGCTGCTCCATTATGTCGCGATCCTGTGCACCGTCGGCGTGGTGCTGTGGCTGCTCGCCGTACCGTTCGCGTGGGGCGTGGCGAAGGTGGCGCCGGGGCGGTTCATCCGCGCGATCGTGCCGAGCCAGGTGGTCGCGGCGTCGACGCAAAGCTCGCTCGCCAGCCTGCCCGCGATGCTGCGCTCGACCGAGGCGCTGGGCGTGCCGGTGGCGCGTGCGGGGGTGGTGCTGCCGCTCGCTGTTGCGCTGTTCCGCTGGACCGGGCCGGCGATGAACTTTGCCGTCGCGATCTATGTCGCGCACTGGTTCGGGATCGAGCTGACCGCGGGGCAGATCGCCGCGGGCTGGGCGGCGGCGGCGATCACGACGATGGGCGCGGTGGGGCTGCCCGGGACGATCAGCTTTGTGTCGTCAATCGCACCGATCGCGATCGCGATGGGCGTGCCGATCGCGCCGCTGGGGCTGCTGGTGGCGGTGGAGACGATCCCCGACATCTTCCGCACGCTGGGCAATGTCGCGATGGATGTCGGCGCGACGCGGGCGATTGCCGGTGAGGGTGAGGCGGATAGCGAGGCGGATGCGTTGTTGCGCGAGGGGGCGTAACACGTGCTCGTCACCCCGGCCTTGGGCCGGGGTCCACTCCGCTTCATGCGCGGCGATGGAGCCTGAAGCTTCGCGCCTGCCTCCCGGTGGACCCCGGCACAAGGCCGGGGTGACCAGCGTTGTTTACTTCATCAAGACAAGCTCTTCCGCCATGCTCGGGTGCAGCGCCACGGTCTGGTCGAAATCGTCCTTCGTCAGGCCGGCCTTGACCGCCACTGCCGCCGCCTGAAGGATTTCGGGGGCGTCGGGGCCGATCATGTGGAGGCCCAATACCTTCCCCGAGTTCGGCTCGCAGATCATCTTGTAGAGCGCGCGTTCGTTGCGGTTCGCCAGCACATTTTTCATCGCGCGGAAGTCCGAGGTGTAGACCTTTACCGCGCCGAATTTCTGCTTGGCCTCGCTCTCGGTCATGCCGACGCCGGCGATGGGCGGGTGGCTGAACACGGCCGAGGGGATGCAGCCATAGTCCACGGTTGTCGGCTTGTTGCCGAAGACGGTGTCGGCGAATGCCTGGCCCTCGCGGATCGCGACGGGGGTGAGCTGGACGCGGTTGGTGACGTCGCCGACGGCGTAGATCGAATCGACCGACGACTTGTTGTCGGCGCCGACCACGACCGCGCCCTTGGCGTCCAGCTCGACCCCGGCTTGCGCCAGGCCCAGGCCGTCGGTGTTGGGGACGCGACCGGTGGCGAAGAGGACGCAGTCGACCTCCATATCGTCATGGTTGGTCATGCTGACCTTGAGGCTGCCATCGGCCTGCTTCTCGATCCCGCGGAATTCGGCGTGGAAACGGAAATCGATGCCCTTGGTCATCGAAATCTGGAGCAGCCGGTCGCGAATCTGTTCGTCATAGCCGCGCAGGATCACGTCGCTGCGGTTGATCAGCGTCACCTTGCTGCCGAATTCGTTGAAGATGCCGGCAAATTCATTGGCGATATAGCCCGCGCCCGCGATCAGCACCCGCTTGGGCAGCGCGTCGAGGTGGAACACTTCGTTCGAGGTGATGCCATGTTCGTGGCCGGGGCAGGCCGGGACCAGCGGGCGCGCGCCGACCGCGATCAGGATCTTGCCGGCGCTGATCGTGCGACCGCTCGCCAGCGTGACTTCGTTCGGGCCGGAGACAGTGGCGCGTTCGTGGACGATCTCGACCCCGTGGCTGTCGAGCGTGTTGGTGTAGGCGCCGTTGAGCCGGTCGACTTCGGACAGGACATTGTCGCGCAGCACTGCCCAGTCGAAGTCGCATTCGGGCACGTTCCAGCCGAAGCGGCGCGCGTCGTGCAGATCCTCGGCGAAATGCGCGCCATAGACGAGCAGCTTCTTGGGCACGCAGCCGCGGATGACGCAGGTGCCGCCGACACGATATTCCTCGGCAATCGCGACCTTCGCGCCGTGCGCGGCGGCAACGCGGGAGGCGCGGACGCCGCCGGAGCCTGCGCCGATGACGAAGAGGTCGTAGTCGTAATCGGCCATGTCGGGCTCCTGTTGGGTCGTCGGAGCGGGAGATAGGGGGCTGGGGTGGGATTGCCAACGGAGGGGGTGGTGGGGAACGGCCCTACCCCCCGGGATGCCCTGCTTTCCGCGACTAGGTTTTTGATAATTCCAACTGACCGGAAGAGATAACTGCCATCGCTCTCGTTGTTCCGTCCGGGTCGGAAAACTCCACTTCGTAGTTTCCGCTGCCGTAATCTTCGATGATGTAACCCATATCGCCGGGATTGACCTTTTCGATCAAATCCGCCGGTCCGACATAGATAACTTCGTCGTAAGTCGAGAAATTCATGGTCGTTTCCTTGAGTGGTGGCGAGCCGACCTGTGTCGCCCTCACAAATCTTGTTGGGCTATCTATTACCGTTTCCGCACAAACTCCGCCCTCAGCACCAGGCCCTTGATGCCGTCGAACTTGCAGTCGATTTCCTGCGGGTCGCCGGTGAGGCGGATCGATTTGATCAGGGTGCCGCGCTTGAGGGTTTGCCCTGCGCCTTTGACGGTCAGGTCCTTGATCAACGTGACCTGATCGCCGTCGGCGAGCAGGTTGCCGACCGAGTCGCGGACTTCGACCGCATCCTCTGCCGGAGCCGCAGCCACTTGTGAGGCGGGGACCCATTCGCCGCTCGCCTCGTCATAGACGTATTCGTCGTCGCTCATGCGAAGGCTCTCCGGATCAGGTCGTCGGTGGAGGGGTCGAAATCCTGGCCGCCGCGCTCGGCGGCCTTGGCCATTTCCTTGCCGAGCTCGACGCCGAACTGGTCGAACGGGTTGATGCCGAGCAGCGCGGCGCTGACGAAGGTGCGGTGTTCGTAGAAGGCGATCAGCGCGCCGAGCGTGCGTGGGTCGAGTTCGTCGAGCAGGAGCGTCATCGACGGGCGGTCGCCGGCATAGGCGCGGGCGGGGTCGTCATTGGCGCGGCCGGCCATCAGCGCGGCACCCTGCGCAAAGCAGTTGAGCAGGAGGGCGCGGTGATGATCCTCGGCCAGCGTGTCGCCGCCCTCGATCACCGCCAGAAATTCGAGCGGGATCAGGTGCGTGCCCTGATGCAGCAGCTGGAACACCGCATGCTGTGCGTCGGTGCCGACGCCGCCCCAGGTGATCGGCGCGGTGGCACGGCCGACCGGCTGGCCGTCGGCGGTGACCGACTTGCCGTTCGATTCCATCTCAAGCTGCTGGAGATAGCTGGGGAGGAGGCGCAGGCGCTCGTCATAGGCGAACACGCCGCGCGTCTGGGCGCCGCGATTCTGGGTGTAATAGAGGTCGGCGAAGGCGGCGAGCACGGGTGCGTTGCTGCGCAGATCGGTCAGGCGGAAATGGCGGTCCATCTCCGCCGCGCCGTCGAGCAGCTCCTCGAACGCGTCCCAGCCCAAGGCGATTGCGGTGGGGAAGCCGATCGACGACCAGAGCGAGTAACGCCCGCCGACACTCTCGCCGAACGGGAGGATGCGGGTTTCGTCGACGCCCCATTCGACCGCCTTGTCCGGCGCGGCGGTGAGCGCGATCACGCGGCCATAGGGATCCTCGACCCCATGTTCGCGCATCCAGTCGAGCGCGCTGGTGGCGTTGAGCAGGGTTTCGGTGGTGGTGAAGGTCTTTGAAGCGACCGCGATCAGCGTGGCGTGCGGGTCGAAGCTGTCGATCGCTTCCTCCAGCGCGCAGCCGTCGATGTTCGAGACGATGGCGACGTCATAGCGGTCCATGTCGCGGCCGAGCGCGTCGATCAGCAGCTCCGGGCCGAGCGCGGAGCCGCCGATGCCGATGTGCAGGACGTGGCGGATCGGACCCAGCGCTTCAGCCTCGATCGCGTCGATCAGGCCGCGCATGCGGGCGTGATAGGCGGCGGCGCGGGCGACGCTGTCTTCGCTGCCCTCACCGCGTTCGGCGGTGTGCTCGGCGGCGCGGCCCTCGGTCACGTTGACTGGCTCGCCCGCGAACAGCGCGTCGCGCTTGGCGGTGAAGTCGGCTGCCTTGGCGAGCGCGGCGAAGGCGTCGAGCGCGGCGGCGTCGAGATGCGTCTTGGAGAAATCGAAATGGATGCCCGCGACATCGGTGGTGAGCGATGCCAGCCGGTTCGCGTCGGCGGCGAACAGGTCGTTCAGCGGGGTGCGCGGCAGCGATTCGATCGCGCTCCAGTCGGGGGTCGCCATGTGCCTGTCTCCTTTTGGGTCGCGGCGCGTGTAGCGTGATGGGTGGGGGAGTGAAAGCGGGCGGCGCGCAATTCCTCCCCTGCCCCGCAGGGGAGGTGGCAGCGCGCAGCGCTGACGGAGGGGCGGCCGCGTAGACGGCCGTGGGCAGCTCGGCAAAATTCTGCCCTCTTCGGGGCAGCCCCTCCACCACCCGCTGCGCGGGCGGTCCCCCTCCCCTGAGCAAGCTCAGGGGAGGAATGGGGAACAGACTGCCTTGACGATGCCACACACCCAATTCACAGCAGCGCCATGGACGATTCCGCCACGGCGCAGACCGCCGCCCCCGCCGAGACCCTCAAGCCGCGCTCCGAGCTGCGGGATACGCTGAGCTTCCTTTTGAAGCTCGCGATCCTGGTGTTCATCGTGCGCAGTTTCGTCTTCGCGCCGTTCAGCATCCCGTCGGGGTCGATGCTGCCGCGGCTGCTGGTCGGCGACTATCTGTTCATCACCAAATGGAATTACGGGTATTCGAAGCATTCGCTGCCGTGGAGCCTGCCGCTGATTCCGGGGCGCGTGTTCGCCAAGGATCCGGCGCGCGGCGATGTGGTGGTGTTCAAGGCGCCGCCGGACGCGAAGACCGACTGGATCAAGCGCGTGATCGGCGTTCCCGGCGACACGGTGCAGATGCGCGGCGGGCAGCTGATCCTGAACGGCAAGGCGATCCCCAAGGAGCGCGTCGCCGATTTCGTGCTGCCGATGACGCCCAATGCCGATTGCGATGCGGCGATCGAGGCGACCGCGGAGGGCACGCCGGTGTGCCGGATCGCGCGCTATCGCGAGACGCTGCCCGGGGGCAAGAGCTATGACGTGCTCGACGCTGGGATGAGCCCGGGCGACGATACCGAGCTGTTCACCGTCCCGGCGGGGCATGTGTTCCTGATGGGGGACAATCGCGACAATTCGAGCGACAGCCGGTTCGAACCGGCGCTGGATACGAGCGGCGTGAACCGGGGCGGCATCCGCTTTGTCCCGATCGAGAATATTCAGGGCAAGGCGGTGGTCAGCTTCTGGTCGACCGATGGCAGCGCCAGCTGGGTTCTGCCGTGGACCTGGTTCAGCGCGGCGCGGTTCGAGCGGATCGGGGACGGCTTTTGAGTGACAGGCGCGCGGTTGAGGGATTGGCCGGCTGGCTGGCCGGGGTTCTCGCCGCGGCTCCGGGCGACATGGCGCTGTACACCCGCGCGCTGACGCATGGCAGCCAGGGTGCGGTCAATTACGAGCGGCTGGAGTTTCTGGGCGACCGGGTGCTGGGGCTGACGCTGGCCGAGTGGCTGTATGAGCGGTTTCCGGGCGAGCCGGAGGGCAAGCTGTCGCGGCGTTTCAACGCGCTGGTGACGGGGCAGATGTGCGCGCAGGTGGCGCGCGAGATCGGCGTGTCGCAGCATCTGAAGCTGGGCAAGCAGGCGCGCGACGATGGCGCGTCGGACAGCGACAATGTGCTGGGCGATGTGATGGAGGCGCTGATCGGCGCGACCTTCCTCGATCAGGGCTTCGACGCGGCGCGCGCGCTGGTGCGGCGACTGTGGGACAGCCGGATCGACGCGCAGGAATCGGCGCCCAAGCATCCCAAATCGGCGCTGCAGGAATGGGCGGCGGCGAACAACCGCCGCGCGCCGGACTATGTGCTGGTCGACCGATCGGGGCCGGGCCATGCGCCGCGCTTTCGCGTGAAGGCGGAGATCGGCAAGCTGGCGGAGGCGCACGGCGAGGGGTCGAGCAAGCAGGAAGCCGAGACCGCAGCGGCGGCGGCGTTGCTGGCGGTGCTGCAGAAATAGGCCAGAAATAGGGGTGGTCACCGCGGACTGGTTCCGGGGTCCGCCGCCTGTGCTATAACGTCAATGGATGCGCCCGCGGATGGGTGGACCCCGGCACAAGGCCGGGGTGACGATGGTTTTTGGACGGAGTGGTTTTGGATATCGAAGCACAGAAATGCGGCCTGATCGCCGTGGTCGGCGCGCCCAATGCGGGCAAGTCGACGCTGGTGAACGCACTGGTCGGGCAGAAGGTGGCGATCGTCAGCCCCAAGGCGCAGACGACGCGCGCGCGGCTGATGGGCATTGCGATTGCCGATGATACCCAGCTGTTGCTGGTCGATACGCCGGGGATTTTCGATCCGGCGCGGCGGCTGGACCGGGCGATGGTCGCCGCCGCCTGGGAAGGGTCGCAGGGCGCGGACCTGATCGCGCTGGTGGTCGACGGCAAGGGCGGGATCGGGCCGAAGGTGCGCAGCGTCGTCGCGGGGCTGAAGGACCGACGCGAGCGCAAGATCCTGATCCTCAACAAGGTCGATATCGCCGACAAGCCGCGCCTGCTGGGCCATGCCGCGAGCCTCAATGAGCTGGCGGAGTTTGAGGATACGTTCTTTGTGTCGGCGACCACCGGGGACGGCGTGGCTGAGCTGAAGGCGGAACTGGCCAAGCGCATGCCCGAGGGGCCGTGGCACTTCCCGGCGGATCAGGTGTCGGACGCGACCGACCGCATGCTGGCGTCGGAGATCACGCGCGAGCAGCTCTATCATTTGCTCCACGCCGAATTGCCCTATGCGACGGCAATCGAGACCGAGCGCTATACCGAAAAGCCCGACGGGTCGGTCGAGATCTACCAGCAGATCCTGGTTGAGCGGCCGACGCAGCGCGCGATCGTGCTGGGGCAGGGCGGGTCCAAGATCAAGGAAATTGGGTCGCGCGCGCGGGCCGAGCTGATGGAGTTGCTGGGGGTGAAGGTCCAGCTGTTCCTGCATGTGAAGGTGCGGCCGGGCTGGGAAGAGGATCGCAGCCTGTATCGCGAGATTGGGCTGGACTGGGTCGACTAGGCGAGTAGCGACTCCACCCATTCCGGCACCAGCGTTCCTGCCGGACCAAGGCGGGTTTTCGCGAACCACGCGCTGCCCTCCGATTGCTCAAGGTTGAGTTCGAGCGTGTCGGCGCCGTGGTAGCGCGCGGTGCGGACGAAGCCGGCGGCGGGATAGACCGCGCCGGAGGTGCCGATCGAGACGAACAGGTCGGCGCGGGCGATCGCGGCGTCGATCGCCTCCATATGATAGGGCATCTCCCCGAAGAACACGATGTCGGGGCGCAGCGCGGGCGCGTCGCATGACGGGCAGGACGTGCCGGGCGGGAGCGGGTCGGCCCATTCGCTCTGGATGCCGCACAGCGCGCAGAGGGCGGACTTCAGCTCGCCATGCATGTGCAGCATGCGTTTCGATCCGGCGCGCTCGTGCAGATCATCGACATTCTGGGTGACCAGCAACAATTCGCCGGGCCATTGCGCATCGAGCCGGGCGAGCGCGTGGTGCGCGGCGTTGGGTTCGACGTTCGCCAGATTCGCGCGACGTTCGTCGTAGAAGCGGTGAACGAGGTCGGGATCGTGCGCGAGCGCTTGCGGCGTGCACACATCCTCGACGCGATGCCCCTCCCACAGCCCGCCGGGACCGCGAAAGGTGGCGACGCCGGACTCGGCGGAGATGCCCGCGCCGGTGAGGATGACGATGGTGCGGACTTTAGCCACTACGCGCTGTCCGATCGCGTCGAGTGCCGACACGAATGGCGAGAGCCGGTCCAAGGAGCGGCAAGAGCGTCCAGAGCGATGTCGGAGAGCCGATCAGGCCGAACTCTCGCAGGTCGTAAATTCCCAGGATCAGCGCTCCGCCAAATGCGGTCCATGCCAGCAGCAATGCTCTGCGATGTTTCGCAGCAAATAGCGCGATTGCGAGCAGGGCGAACCCGATGATCGGCAGGGATGCGAGCTTGCGCCATGTCGGAAAGTTGATGTGCGAGATCGAGGCCGGTCCCTCCCCGATCGAAACGGCGAGCGTGTAACCACGATCGAGATACTGCCATTGCTGCACGGCCGACAGGATGAGCAGCGCTCCGATCAGGATCGAAGCAGCGAGAATCAGGGATGAGCGTTGCACAGCCGCAGAGTGCCGTCGAACTGTGCGCGGAGCAACCATCGTGTCCAGCGCTGGCAAGTTAGGTCGACAGGTTGGACAGGATGGCAGCGATCACCGCACTGGCGAGTGCTCAGTCATCCTCATCCTCATAGCCCGCCAGTTCCAGCGCGCGCGCCTTGATCTGGTGCTGGCGGCACCAGTGGACCAGTGCGTCTTCGCGGCCATGGGTGACCCAGACTTCCTTCGGCGCGATTTCGCGTAGCGTCGTGGTCAGTTCGTCCCAGTCGGCATGGTCGGAGAGGATCAGCGGGAGTTCGACATTGCGTTGGCGCGCGCGCTGGCGGACGGTCATCCAGCCGCTGGCCATCGCGGTGACGGGGTCGGGCAGGCGGCGGGACCAGCGGTCGTTGAGCGCGCCGGGCGGGGCGAGGATGATGCGGCCCTGCAGCTCCTTCTTTGCGACGCCGGTGGCGGGGCGCAGTTCGCCGAGCGCGACGCCATGGTCGATATAGAGGTCGCACAGGCGTTGCAGCGCGCCATGGATGTAGATCGGATCGTCGAAGCCCATGCCGCGCAGTTCGGCGATCACCCGCTGTGCCTTGCCCAGCGCATAGGCGCCGACCAGCACGCAGCGTTCGGGCTCGGCGCGCAATGCGGCGAGGAGCTTGTCGATCTCGTCGGTCGTCTCGGGATGGCGGAAGACCGGGAGGCCGAAGGTCGCTTCGGTCACGAACACGTCGCATTTGACCGGGCGGAAAGGTTCGCAGGTCGGGTCGGGGCGGCGTTTGTAATCGCCCGAGACGACGATGCGCTCGCCACGATGGTCGAGCACGATCTGCGCAGAGCCGAGGACATGGCCGGCGGGGACGAAGCCGATCTCGACGTCCCCGGCCTTCACCGTCTCGCCATAGGCGACCGGGTGGGCGGTCTGGGGGCCGTAGCGCGCGTCCATGATCGCGAGCGTTTCGGGGGTCGCCCATACCGCGCCATGCCCGCCGCGCGCGTGGTCGGCATGGCCGTGCGTCACGAAGGCGCGCGGCTTGGGCTGGGAGGGGTCGATCCAGAGATCGGCGGCGGGGACGTAAATCCCCTCCGGGTGCGGTTCGAGCCAGTCGCCGAGCTTTGCCATCATGCCTATATGGGTGGGATGCGGCATTGTTCCCACTTCTGTTTGGCGCCCAGTTGTTCTCACGGTGAGGGCTGGGTTTGAGCCTCCCCCCCGTCCTGTCCGACTGGTTCGCCGCGCGTGGGTGGGCGCCGCGGCGGCATCAGTTGGAGATGCTGGAGGCCGGGCGGGCGGGGAAGCACGCACTGCTGGTCGCTGCGACCGGGGCGGGGAAGACGTTGGCGGGGTTTCTGCCGACGCTGACCGAATTGATCGAGGCGCCGGGCGAGGGGCTGCACACGCTCTATATCTCGCCGTTGAAGGCGCTGGCGGTGGATGTGCAGCGCAATCTGCTGACCCCGATCGACGAGATGGGGCTGAACATCCGCGTCGAGACGCGCACCGGTGACACTTCGCATGAGAAGAAGGTGCGCCAGCGCGCGCGGCCGCCGCAGATCCTGCTGACCACGCCCGAATCGCTCAGCCTGTTGCTGTCCTATGAGGACAGTTTCGTGATGTTCGCGGGGCTCAAGACGCTGGTGGTGGATGAGGTTCATGCCTTCGCCACCGGCAAGCGCGGCGACCTGCTGGCGCTGGCGCTGGCGCGGTTGCAGACGATTGCGCCGGACATGCGGCGCGTGGCGCTGTCGGCGACGGTGGCGGACCCCGATGGCTATCGCGCCTGGCTCGCGCCGCATGGCGACATCGACAACGTCGAGTTGGTGGTGGGTGAGAAGGGGGCGGACCCCGATATCGCGATCCTGTTGCCCGAGGGGCGCGTGCCATGGTCGGGGCATAGCGGCCTGTATGCGATCCCGCAGGTGATGGCGGAGATCGAGACGCACAAGACGACGATCGTGTTCTGCAACACGCGCGGGCTGTGCGAGCTGGTGTTCCAGAATCTGTGGAAGGCCAACGACCTGCAGCTGCCGATCGGGGTGCATCACGGCAGCTTGAGCCTGGAGGCGCGGCGCAAGGCCGAGCAGGCGATGGCGGACGGCAAATTGCGCGCGTTGGTCGCGACCGCCAGCCTCGACCTCGGCGTCGATTGGGGCGATGTCGATTGCGTGATCCAGATGGGCGCGCCGAAGGGGTCTTCGCGGCTGTTGCAGCGGATCGGGCGCGCCAATCACCGGTTGGACGAATCGAGCGAGGCGGTGCTCGTGCCGGGCAATCGCTTCGAATATCTTGAGGCGCGCGCGGCGCTCGATGCGGTCGAGGCGGGCGAGCTGGACAATGACGTGTTCCGCGCCGGCGCGCTCGACGTGCTGGCGCAGCATGTGATGGGCGTGGCGTGCGCGGCGCCGTTCGATGCCGGGGCATTGCTGCGCGAGGTGCAGGGGGCGCTGCCCTATTCGGCGCTGGATGCCGAGACGTTCGATCGGGTGCTGAACTTCATCGCCGATGGCGGCTATGCGCTGCGGGCGTACGACAAGTTCAAGCGGCTGACGCGCACGCCCGATGGGCTGTGGCGGGTGACCAAGCCGGCTTTTGTTGCGCAGCATCGGTTGAACGCCGGGATCATCGTTGAGTCGCCGATGCTCGACGTGCGGTTCAAGAATGGGCGACGGCTGGGCAAGGTCGAGGAGAATTTCGGAAGCCAGCTTTCTCCCGGTGACAGTTTCTTCTTCGCGGGGATGGCGGTCGAGGTCGAGCGGGTCGAGCTGACCGACGTGATCGTGCGCGCGACCGCGAAACCGGCGCGGATCGTGTCCTATATGGGCCTGCGCCTGTCGATCAGCTCGACGCTGGCGGAGCGGGTGCGGCGGTTTCTGGCCGATCCGACCGAATGGGCGCGCTTTCCCGACGATGTGCGCGAATGGCTCGAGGTGCAGCAGCGCCGCTCGCAACTACCCGCGTCGGGGCGGTTGCTGGTCGAAACCTTCCCGCATGAGGGGCGGCACCACATGGTGGTGTACAGCTTTGAAGGGTGGAACGCGCACCAGTCGCTCGGCATGCTGGTGACGCGGCGGATGGAGGCGATGGGGCTGAAGCCGATTGGGTTCGTCGCGAACGACTATGCGCTGGCGGTGTACGGGCTGGAGCCGATCGCCGATCCGGCGGCGCTGTTCTCGCCCGATATTCTGGAGGATGAGTTCGTCGATTGGGTGCAGGGATCGGCGTTGCTCAAGCGTGCGTTCCGCGAGGTGGCGATCATCGGCGGGCTGGTCGAGCGGCAGCAGCCGGGGAAGAAGAAGACCGGGCGGCAGGTCACGTTTTCGACCGACCTGATCTATGACGTGCTGCGCAAATATGAGCCCGATCATCTGCTGCTCAAGGCGGCATGGGCCGATGCGCGGGCGCGGATGACCGATGTCGGGCGGCTCGCGCATCTGCTTGATACCGCGGCGGAGCAGATGGTGCATGTTGATCTCGATCGCGTCAGTCCGATGGCGGTGCCAGTGCTGATCATGATCGGGCGCGAGACGGTGGCGCAGGGTGCGGCGGAGGATGCGATGCTGATTGAGGCCGAGGCGCTGGCGGTCGAGGCGATGCGGGTGGATTGAGGGGGGCGCGCTTCCCTCAAGTACAATTGCTGCGCAGCATCGACAGGTATAGGATCGCGCGATGCGGTCGCTCCTGCTCATACCGCTCTTTGCAGCGTTCGGCGCCCAACCCGCGCCCGAAGAGACGCTGCCGCCGCGCCCCGCAGCCGAGGCGGGCAGCGAGACGGTGGCGCTGGGCGCGATTGAGACGCGGATGACGGTTCCGGTGTCGATCGGCGGTGCGGCGCCACAGCCATTCATCATCGATACCGGCGCCGAGCGATCGGTCGTGTCGCGCCAGCTGGCGGGGCAGTTGGGGCTGGCGGCCGGACCGCAGGTGCGGCTGACGACGATGACCGGAAGCTCCCAAGTGCAGACCGTGGTGGTCCCGTCGCTGTCGGTCGGCCCGGTGCGCGACGCGCGCGCGTTCAACGCCCCGGCGCTGGAGGCGGCGCATCTGGGTGGACACGGGCTGTTGGGGATCGAGCAGTTGCGCGGCCATATGGTCGCGATCGACTTTGTCCGGCGGGAGATGGCGGTGCGTCCGTCGCGGGGCGCCGCTCGGCCAGCGACATTCGGTCGCGACGCGGAAGAGATCGTGGTCATCGCGCGCAACCGCATGGGCCAGCTGATCGTCACCGAAGCGCAGTTCGAAGGGCATCGCGTGACCGTGGTGCTCGATACCGGGTCGCAGATCAGCATGGGCAATCTGGCGCTGCAACGGCGGCTCAAGCGGATCGCGCTGAAGGGGCCGATCGAGCTGACCAGCGTCACCGGCGAGAAGCTGACGGTCAATTATCACATTGCCGGGCAGGTTCAGATTGGCGGCGTGGTGATGCGCGGCTTGCCCGTCGCCTTTGCCGATGTGCCGCCGTTCGACCATTTCGGGCTGTCGAAGGAACCGGCGCTGATGCTGGGGATGGACGCGCTGCGCGCCTTTCGCCGGGTCGAGATCGATTTTCCGGCGCGCCGGGTGCGCTTCATGATGACGCGCAGCAGCACGCCGCCGACCGGATCGCGGATCGGTTGACGCGCCGCGTCGGGGGCGCGATAGCGGGGTATGGTTCCCTTTTCGTTCGCCTGTCATGATCTGTGCGCGCTGCCCGAGGCGGCGCTGTACTGGCCGGCGCGGCGCGCGCTGATCGTCGCCGACCTGCATTTCGAGAAAGCGAGCTGGTTTGCGCGCTGGGGGCAGCTGCTGCCGCCCTATGACAGCCTGGCGACGCTGGATGCGCTGGCGGCGTTGGTGGCGCGCACGCAGGCGCGGGAGCTGTGGTGCCTGGGTGACAGCTTCCATGACTCGGCGGGATGCGAGCGCTTGCCCGAGGCGGCGCGGGTGCGGTTGCGGGCGCTGACCGGGGCGCTGGAGTGGAATTGGATCACCGGCAACCATGACGCGGCATTGGCCGAGCAGGCGGCGATCGATCATTGCGGCGGGCGCGTCATGGTCGAGGCCGAGGTCGACGGGCTGTTGCTGCGGCATGAGGCCGAGCCGGACGAGCAGCGGCCCGAACTATCGGGGCATTTCCACCCCAAATTGCGGGTGCGGACGCGCGGGCGACAGGTGGCGCGGCGCTGCTTCGTCGCGACGCAGACCAAGCTGATCCTGCCGGCGTTCGGCGCGCTGACCGGCGGGCTAGATGTCGATCATCCGGAGATTGTGCGCGCGGTCGGGCGTGGTGCGCAGGCGCTGGTGGCGCTGGAGGACCGGTTGTTGCGCTTTCCGATTGCGGCGTGAAGCCCATTGGTTCCCCTCCCTGAAAGGGAGGGGCTAGGGGTGGGTTTAGCGCAAGCGAGGCTCGATGCCTCGATTGCCGCTGTTTTGCGAGATGGGTGAGAGTCTTTGGAGCGCGCAGACGCGCGCACCCACCCCCGACCCCTCCCTTTCAGGGAGGGGAGAGTTTTACTTCCGCCGTTCGGTCTTGCCGGTGCAACTCGCCGGGCCGGGGCCGCTAATCAGGCAAGCCGCGTTGCCGGTCACGCGCACCGTTCCGGTGCCCAGCGACGCGATCTGCGCGGTGTAGCGGGCGATGAAGCGGCTGTCCCCGGCGCTCTGTGCCTGAACAACGAGGTCGTTGACGGTCATTCCGGTAGCATCGATCGACCCGGCGCCATAGCTGCCGAAGCGCGCGGTGCGGGCGGTGCCGCCCTTGATGCGAACCGCGCCGGTACCGGTCAGCGTGACCGCGAGCTGGTCGGTTTCGAGCCGGGCGATGTTGAGCGATCCGGCGCCATTGACGCCCAGATCGATCCGCTGCCCCGCGATCCGGTCGACCTCCACCGATCCGCCGCCATTGATGTTGATGCCGCGCAGGCCGCGTGCGCCGACGGTGATCGTCAGCGGGCCGCTCGCCTCGCTCCAGCCCTCGAACGTCTGGTTGCGCGGGCCGATCACCAGCTGGCCGCCCATGTTGCGGACGCTGACCCGGTCGAGCGCGCGGCGGTCGCCGGTGATCACGGCCTTGGGCGGCTGGCCGTCGATCACCTTGACGAGGAACGGGCCATCGACGCGCAGCCGTTCAAAGCCGGTGAGCATGACGGTGTTGCTCTCTGCCGCCTGCGGAACGGGTGCCGCGCCGACAGCGAAAAGCGGGGCGAGGATCAGAAGGCTGCGCATCACGCGGGCATCGCACCGATGACCCGCGCCAAGCAAGCTTTAGCTACAGCGCGCGTCGCCCGAGCCCATCTTGCTGACCGAGCATTTCGCGCCGCCGGTCAGCTCGACATCGCCCGATCCGACCAGCGAGATGTCGGCCGCGCCGCTGACCTGTGCGCGGACATTGCCCGAGCCCGCGATAGAGATGTCGGCGGTGCCCGCCTTGAGGCCCGCGGCGCCGACATTGCCCGATCCGGCGATCGACACGTCGAGCATGCTCGCGGTGCCGCCGCCGATGTTGATGTCGCCCGATCCGGCGATCGACAGATCGGCCTTGCCGCCGGCGATGCTGGCGAGCGTCATGTTGCCCGAGCCCGCAATCGCGCCCGCGAAATCGCCCTTGGCCGCGTCGATCGCCATATCGCCCGATCCGGCGATATCGGCGCTGGCGAGCGCGGGGAGGGTGACGATGATCTTCGCACCCTTGTCGCCGCCCCAGCTCCACTCACCATCCTTGCGCCCGATGCGCAGCGTGTTGCCATCCTTGCGGATTTCGAGCCGGTCGAGCAGCGCGCTGTCACCCTCCGCCGTGACCGAGAAGGCGCCGGTGCGAACCTCGACATCGTCGGCACCGCGCAGCGACACGCCGGTGAAGTCTGCGACCTGGAAGCTGAGCGTGGCGCCCTGACCGCTCGGCTGGACGACATCGCCGCTCATGCCGCCGGCGAAGTTGCAGCCGGCCAGTGAAAGCGCGGCGGTGGCGACAAGGGCGATGCGGAAGCAGTTCATCGGGTCTCTCCCATGTGTATTGGTTTAATAATACACGCCCGACATATCGCATGCAAATGAAAAAGGCGGCCCCGCAGGACCGCCCTTGTCGTTATCGGATCGGCGTCGCGCGATTAGGCGCTCGCCTTCTCCTTGTTGTAGATCGCGGCCGAGGCGCGCAGGATCTCAAGCAGCTTTTCCAGCGCAGCCTTTTCGTCGATCTGCTCCATCGCGGCGAGCTCACGCGCGAGGCGCGAGGCGGCGGCTTCGAAGATCTGGCGTTCGGAATAGCTCTGCTCGGGCTGGTCGTCGGCGCGGAACAGGTCGCGGACCACTTCGGCGATCGACACCAGGTCGCCCGAATTGATCTTCGCTTCATATTCCTGGGCGCGGCGCGACCACATGGTGCGCTTGACCTTGGGCTTGCCCTTGAGCGTGTCGAGCGCCTCACGCAGCGTCTTGTCGCTCGACAGCTTGCGCATGCCGACGCTTTCCGCCTTGTTGGTCGGAACGCGCAGGGTCATTTTCTCTTTTTCGAAGCGGAGCACGTACAGCTCAAGCTGCATGCCCGCGATTTCCTGTTTCTGGAGCTCAATCACACGGCCCACGCCGTGCTTGGGGTATACGACATAATCGCCGACATCGAAGGACAGCGCCTTGGCAGCCATGTGCGGGAAGCCTTTCTTATGAACTCGCGCCCCTAAGGGATTGCGTCACAGGCCCGGTGCAGTTACCGGGCGGGTGAAGCCGGGTCGGGGCAAATCAAACACGGTCTCCAGTACCGAAACGCGATTCCTCGCGTCCGACGCGGTGTTTAACACAGATGCAATAAAATTACCACACCGGAATCGCGCGCGCCCGGAGTGGGCGCGCGACGGCGTGTCGCGTGGAATGAAACGCTGGCGTCTCAGCCGGTGAGGCAACCGGCCGGACCTGAAATCCTCAATCCCCCGCGCCGGGCTCGGGCGAGAAATACTTCTCGTACTTGCCCTCTTCGCCCTTGTGCGCGTCGGCGTCTTCGGGGGTCTGCCCGGCGTTGCGTGTGACGTTGGGCCATTGCGCGGAGAAGGTGTTGTTCAGTTCGAGCCAATGCTCCAGCCCGCTCTCGGTGTCGGGCAGGATCGCCTCGGCCGGGCATTCGGGCTCGCACACGCCGCAATCGATGCATTCGCTCGGGTTGATGACGAGCATATTCTCGCCCTCATAGAAGCAGTCGACCGGGCACACCTCGACGCAGTCCATATATTTGCAGCGGATGCAGGCGTCGGTGACGACATAGGTCATGGCAGGTTCGGCCCCTCATGCGCCCCAGGCGGGCGGTGTTCTTTCACCATCTGCTATGCAAGCCTCTCCACAACGTCAATCTAGACGCGCTTTCTGCGAGACATTCTCAATCTTTGTCGGACGGGGTGCCGGGGGTCAGTTCGGTGTAGCAGCCCTGAGCCTCGGCCGGTGGGCCGCGACGATGCGGCAGCGCATCGACCCGCACCACGCGCACCCGCCCGCCATGCGCCACAAAGGCGAGGATGTTGCCGGGCCGCACCGGCAGATGCGCGCGCTCGACCCGGCGGCCATCGATCCGCAAATGTCCGGATTCGGCGAGCGCGCGCGCGAAGTTGCGCGACGCGGACAGGCGCGACCACCACAGGAAGCGGTCGAGCCGCATGGCGGCGGGGTCAGTCATCGGTCAGCGCGACCAGCTTGGCAAAGGCATGGCCCATCGAGGTATCGCGCGGCGGCGGCTTGGGCTTGGCGAGTGGGGTCAGCCCCTTCCACACCCAGCGCTGCGGCTGGCCCTCACGCCCGCGCAGCCCCTGAAAGCCGAGCTGCGCCATCAGCCGGGCGAGCGTGTCGGGGGTGAGGCCCATCGAGGTGGCGAGTGCGGGATCGGGGGTGAAGGGGGTGCGCCCCTTGCGCGCGTCATGCGCGGCGCGAGCGATGCGCTCGGCAAGGTCGATGCGCACCGCCTGTTGCCCCAGCGGGCGATAGCCATGGTCGAGCGATGCTCCGGGCGCGGTGCGGTGGAGGACGCTCGCGCCCTCAGTCGCGCCATCGCCAAGGTTCAGCAGCGCGCGACGCGCAGCGGCGGCGCGGGGCTTGAGCAGGCCCGGCATGAACAGGTCGAGCGTGCCGATGACGATGCCGGCCTTGCGCAGCCGCTTGCGGTCGTCCGGGTCCAGTGCCTCGACCAGCGCCCCGGCGGCGCGGCGCGGCATCAGTCCGCCGGCCTGGACGAGCAGCCCGGCGAGTGCGCGGACGCGGCTGCCCGCAGCAGCATCGCGGCTGAGCGCGTCGAGTGTGGCGAGGTCGGGCAGGTCGGCGACGATGCGCGCGTCGAGCCAGGCGGCGATGCGTGCCAGCGCCGCATTGCGCTCACGCGGGTTCAGCACGTCGAGCGTGCGGCACAGCCGGATCGCGGGGCGCAGCGGATTGGCGGTCGCATCGAGATGCGCGACGCGCGACCCCTGCCAATGCACCTCCGCGCCGACCCGCGACAGCGCGTCGTCGGGTGCGTCGGCGAGTGCGGCGGCGCGGCGGCGCAGTTCGGGGGCGAGGCCCTTTTCGGCGGCGGCGAGCAGCATGCGCTTGTCGACGGCGCGCGCATCGGGCGAGACTTCGAAATGGAAGCCGCGCAGCTGGCCGAGCGGGTGGTCCTCGACCGTCACCTCGCCCTCGGCCCCGATCACGACGGGTAGGTGCGAGGCATCGGCGCCGATCTGGCGCAGCAGCACGGTGGTGCGCTTGTCGACGAAACGCTGGGTGAGGCTGGCGTGGAGCGCGTCGGACAGCTTTTCTTCCAGCGCGCGGGTGCGGTCGGCCCAGTGCGCGGGGTCGTCGAGCCAGTCGGCGCGGTGCGCGATATAGGCCCAGCTGCGTGCGGCGGCGATGCGCCCGGCGATGCTTTCGACATCGCCATCGACGCGGTCGAGCCGCGCGATCTCGTCGGCGAACCAGGTGTGCGGGATGTGGCCGCGCGCTTCGCTCAAGTGCCGGAACACGCGCGACACGAAGCGGGTGTGCGGATCGAGGCCGAGCTTGCGGAAATCGGGCAGGCCGCACGCCGCCCAGAGCCGCGCGACCGCGCGGGGCGAGCGCACGCGGTCGCGCACCCAATCCTCGGCGGCGAGGCGCTTGAGCACCATCAGGTCGGTCGCCTCGGGCGCGGCGCGGAGCATCATATGGTCCGGCTTGCGCTCAAGGCTGGCGATCAGTGCGTCGATGCTGGTGAGCTCGGGCTCGCCCTCGCGCCAATAGAGATGCTCGAGCGGGGGGACGCGATGCCCCTCGATCGCCGCGATCTCTTCCGGCGTGAACGCGCCGGGGCCTTCCTCGACCAATGCGCCGAAGGTGCCGTCGCGCTGGTGGCGACCGGCGCGTCCGGCGATCTGCGCCATTTCGGCGACGGTCAGGCGGCGCTGGCGGCGGCCGTCGAACTTGTTGAGGCTGGCAAAGGCGACGTGATGCACGTCGAGGTTGAGGCCCATGCCGATCGCATCGGTGGCGACGAGATAATCGACCTCGCCCGCCTGAAACATCGCGACCTGGGCGTTGCGGGTGCGGGGGGACAGCGCGCCCATCACCACCGCCGCACCACCGCGCAATCGCCGCAGCGCTTCGGCGACGGCGTAAACCTCCTCCGCGCTGAACGCCACGATGGCGGAGCGTTTGGGCAGGCGCGAGAGCTTCTTCGCGCCGGCATAGCTGAGCGTCGAAAAGCGTGGGCGGGTGACGATCTCGGCTTCGGGGACGAGCTTGCGCAGCACCGGGCGCAGGCTGTCGGATCCCAGGATCATCGTTTCGTCGCGGCCGCGCGCGCGCAGGATGCGGTCGGTGAAGACATGGCCGCGTTCGGGATCGGCACCGAGCTGCCCCTCGTCGAGCGCGACGAACGACACCTCGCGGTCGAGCGGCATCGATTCCGCTGTGCACAGGAACCAGCGTGCGCCGGGGGGAACGATGCGCTCCTCGCCAGTGACCAGAGCCACTTCCTTCGGCCCCTTGATCGCGACGAGGCGGTCATAGACTTCGCGTGCCAGCAGCCGCAGCGGGAAGCCGATGATGCCGCTCGAATGCGCCGCCATCCGCTCGATCGCGAGATGCGTCTTGCCGGTGTTGGTGGGGCCGAGCACCGCAGTGACCGGGCTGTTCGGGGAACGCATCATCGCCTGACAAGATTGCCCCGACTCGACCGCTGCGCAAGGCACAGCGCGCGGGTTTCGCTGGCGTTTTCGGTTAATAACACGCCCCGTCCCCGCACCGGCACGATTCGCCGCAAGACCAGCGCGACTCCGACCTGCTTAATTTGACTTTAGCATATACTATCCACAACCGTTCGGGCCGAGGCCGGGGGAACGGCAATTCGTTCAAACGATTGTGAGTGGGGGCAGCGCGCCTTGTTTCTGCGCAGCGATCATGGATTGGAACAATCGGGCGGCGCGGCGGCGCTGTCGTTCGGGCGCGGCGTCGATGTGCGCACGCCGGGCATGATCGAGCGTTTCCGCGAACGCTATCCCGATTTCGAGCTGATCCCGGATCTGGGGTCGCGCATCGGCAGCCGTGAATGGTTCCGTGGTGCAGCGACCTGCGCCGGGCTGTGCGCCTTTGTCTATTTGTTGTCGCCGGGGTTCGAGCGTCCGATTTTCGGTAGTGTCCCATCAGCGCAGGCGGCGAGCGCCGATCTGATGCGCGCCCAGTCGATCGCTCCGCTCGACAAGGGTGGCGTCACCGGCACGCGGCTGGCCGCCAACCGGCTGGTGTCCAGCCTCTCCGATACGCCCGAACGCCCGATCATTCAGCACAGCGTGACGCTGGGTTCGGGCAGCGGGCTGCAGGCTGCGCTGGCGCGTGCGGGCGTCGCCAATGGCGAGGCCGCAACCGCCGCCGACCTGATCGGTGGCGCGATGGCGCTGGGCGATCTGAAGTCGGGCACCCAGCTTGACCTGACGCTTGGTCGCCGGGTCGACAAATCAGCGCCGCGCCCGCTGGAGAAGCTGGCGTTCCGTGCGCGCTTCGACCTCAGCCTCGAGCTGGTGCGCACGCCCACCGGCCTTGCGCTCAACGAAATTCCGATCGCGGTCGATCATACCCCACTGCGCATTCGCGGGCGGGTGGGGGAGAGCCTGTACCGTTCGGCACGTGCCGCCGGTGCGCCGTCGCGCGCGGTTGAGGCCTATATCCGTTCGATCGCCACCCGCATGCCGATCGGCCGGGTCGGGTCGGATGCGGAGTTCGATATCATCGTCGAACAGGCACGCGCCGCGACCGGTGAAGTGCAGCTGGGCAATTTGCTGTACGCGGGCCTTAATGGCGGCGGGTCGGGCAAGGTCCAGCTGCTGCGCTGGGAAGAGGACGGCAAGGTCAGCTGGTATGACGGCGCCGGCAAGGGCGAGCGCAAGGGCACGATGGCGATGCCGGCATCGGGCCGGATCAGCTCGGGCTTTGGCCTGCGCCGCCATCCGGTGCTGCGCTTTACCCGGATGCACAAGGGGCTCGACATCGCGGCGGGCCATGGCGCGCCGATCCGCGCCGCCAATGATGGCGTGGTCGCGTTCGCCGGGCGCAATGGCGGCTATGGCAATTTCGTGCGGCTGAACCATAGCGGCGGGATGGGCACCGGCTATGGCCATATGAGCCGGATCGCGGTGCGCGGCGGCCAGCGGGTCAGCCGGGGTCAGGTGATCGGCTATGTCGGATCGACCGGCATTTCGACCGGGCCGCATCTGCACTACGAACTCTATCGCAACGGCGTTGCGATCAACCCGCGTTCGGTGTCCTTCTCGGTCGTCCAGCAACTGGGCGGCAATGACCTGCGCGCGTTCAAGTCGAAGCTGGCGCAGTTGCTGGCGGTGCCGGTCGGCGGGACGCGGGGCAAGCCAGCCAAGACCGACGACGCGGAGTGATTGCGCGCCGGACGCTGATCGCGGCGGCGGCCATCGCCGGGGTTGCGCCTGCACTTGCGAAACCCCGTGCCGAGATCTGGAAATTCGACTCGCTCAAGCGCATCGGCGGGCTGACGCCGCGCATTGAGGGTGCGCCCAAGCTGATCGACAGCCCGCTGGGCAAGGCGGTGTTGTTCGACGGGGTACGCGACCGGCTGCTGATCCCGCGCCACCCGCTCGCGGGCACGCCGCGCTTTACGTTCGAGGCGCTGTTCCGGCCCGATGGCGGGGCGTTCGAGCAGCGCTGGTTCCACCTTGAAAGCGGCGACGGTTCCGCATCGACCGCGAAGGACGGGCAGCGGATGCTATTCGAAATCCGCACCGAGGGGAGTGAGTGGTGGCTCGACACCTTCCTGCTCGGCCCCGGCTATCGCGCGCCGCTGATCGATGCCGCCAAGCGCTGGCCGGTCGGGCGCTGGCACCATGTCGCGCAAAGCTATGACGGGCGGGTCTATCGCGCGTTCGTCAACGGGGTTGAGCAGGCGCGGGCCGAGCTGGCTTTTGTATCGCAGGCGCCGGGTGTGGCGTCGGTGGGGATGCGGATGAATGCGGTGAACCCGTTCAACGGCGCGGTGCGCAGCGCGGCGTTTACGCGTGGGGTGGCACTGGAGCCTGAGCGGTACGTGCTGCAGGTTCCGCGCTGACCCAAAGCGTCACCTCCGCGAAAGCGGGGGCCCATCTCCAACATGATCGGCACAACGCCCCGGTGCGTTAGGGGGATGGTCCGGGAGATGGGCCCCCGCTTTCGCGGGGGTGAGGACGGGGCTTTTCTACCGCCCCTGCGCGCGCCAGCGGCGGATGGTGCGGTCGAGGATTTGGTCCTCCCCGCCGATGTGCCGCCACAGTTCGGAGAAGAGCGGGTCGCCCGAAGCCGGGCGCTTGTTTTCCTCGAGCGCGTCGAATGCGACGCGGACCGGGGTGGCGACGCCTTCGCCGACCATGATGCATTCGCGGTTGCGCAGCGCGGGAATCGCGTCGAGGAAGCCGCGTGCGCCTTCGGGCATCGCCGCACGCACGAACGCCTGGTCACGGTCGTTGTTGAGGCGCATCGAGATGATCGTACCGCATTGCGACAGCACGCCTTCGGCCAGATCCGACGGCCGCTGGGTAATCAGGCCGAGCGACACGCCGTACTTACGACCTTCCTTGGCGATGCGGCTGAGGATGCGGCCGACTGACGATCCGTCAGCGTTGCGCTCGTTGGGCACGTAGCGGTGCGCCTCTTCGCACACCAGCAGGATCGGGCGCTGCGCCTCGCCGCGCGACCAGATCGCATAGTCGAACACCATGCGGCTGAGCACCGCGACGACGACGCTGGTGATCTCGCTCGGCACGCCCGACACGTCGATGATCGAGATCGGCTTGCCGTCGCCGGGCAGGCGGAAGATGCGCGAAATGAAGCTCGCCATCGTGTCCGACACCAGCATGCCGCTGAACATGAAGGTGTAGCGCGGGTCTGCCTTGATCTCGTCGATCTTGCCCTTGAGGCGCAGATAGGGGGCGGTGTCGGTCGCCTTGTCCATCTTGCCCATCTCGAGCTGAAGGATCTGGGTCAGGTCCGACAGCAGATACGGGATCGGCGCATCGACGGTCAGCTTGCCGAACTCGGCGGCGAGCCGGTTCTTCTGCTTGGCCATCAGGATGCAGCGCGCGAGGATGTCGCCGTCAATCTGTCGGTCCGACCCCTGGGTGGTTAGGAACACCTCACAATGTTCCTCGAAGTTCATCAGCCAGTAGGGCATGGCGAGGTTGGACACGTCGAACAGCGCGCCATTGGTCTTGAACGCGGCGGAATATTCGCCGTGCGGGTCGATCATCACGACATGGCCCTGCGGCGCGAGCTCACAGATGCGGTGGAGGATCAGCGCGGCGGCGGTCGACTTGCCGGTACCGGTCGATCCGAGCAGCGCGAAATGCTTGCCCAGCATCGCATCGATATAGAGCGCGGCGCGGATGTCCTTGGTCGGATAGACATTGCCGACCTCGATATGTGCGCGGTCGTCGGCGGCGTAGATCTGCTTGAGGTCTGCGGTCGAGACCGGGAACACCGGGGTGCCGGGCACCGGATAGCGGGTGACGCCGCGGCGGAAGCTGTAGAGCTTGCCGGTGAGCTTTTCCTCGTCGCCCTCGCCGAGGAAATCGACCTGCGCGATCACCGTGTCGCTGCGCGTGTCGAGGCGCAGCGCGCGGACATTGGCGATCAGCCAGCTGCTGCCCGCGCGCAGCTTGATCTGGCTGCCCACCGTGCCCGCCCCCGCAACCGCCGGATCGGCGCTGGTGGCCAGCGTTTCAAGCGCCGCCATGTCGAACACGACCTCACTCGACGCGCCGCCGATCGCCGACACCGCGCCGATGCCGTGCGCCGTTGCGGCGCCGGACTGGTCGCTGGCTTCGGAGGCCGGACGGATACGGTCGAATCGCTGGCCGCCCATGTCTTCACTCATCACGCGGTGTTGCTCCCCCTGCAAAACAGGGTGTTTCTACTGAGTGGGAGTAAAGAAGTGGTTGGTGCGCCGGTTTTGTGTTCAGCTGCGCTGAACGCGGCACCGGCCCGCTCCCCCACCCGGCCACCCAACGACAGTGTATTCTATGGGTGGCCGG